>JBNKVS010000124.1:0-58784 GCA_050299315.1 Polyangiaceae bacterium | reverse complement strand
CGTTCGCGGCCGAACGGCCCGGCCGCGAACGGCTGCCGCGAGGCCCCTCAGCGATAGGCCGCGGCCAGATCGAGGTACCGCCGCACCGCCCCGGCCGCCCAGACGCGCTCTTGCTCGCGCACGGGTCGAGCCACGCGCGCGGGGCTGCCGCGGACGAGGACCCCCTCCGGAACCTCCATCCCCGGGGGCACCACACTGCCCGCGGCCACCCAGGCGCCCGCCCCGATGCGGGCGTTGTCCATCACGATGCTGCCAATGCCGATCAGCGCTCCGTCGCCCACCAGAGCGCCGTGCAGTACCGCGTTGTGGCCGACGATCACGTCCGAGCCGAGAACCGTGTCCGAAACGGTGTGGGTCATGTGCAGGCACGCGTTGTCTTGAATGTTGGTGCGCGGGCCCACCACGATCTTGCCGACGTCCCCGCGCAGCACGGCACCGAACCACACACTGGCTTCCTCGGCGATCTGCACGGCTCCGATCAGCGTCGCGGAGTCCGCGAGATACGCCGTTTCCGCGACCACGGGGTGCACCCCCCGAAAACTCTTCACGATTGGCACGCCGCCAAGCGTGTCACGGTCCGCGTTGGGGGGAAACCTTCACCGGGGGCGAGGCGCGGCGCCCGAGCCCCCCCGGCCTGGCGAGCCTGCCGGGCGAAAGGAGATCCCCGAGCTCGGCCGGCTCGAGGCGCGGAACGCTGCAACGCGCACGGCACGGCGCGGCACGAGGCGGAAGGCGCCGGCTGTGCAGCAGGGCCGCGGCCTCGGCGGCGATCGGGTCGACACGGGCGGGCAGCCGTGTAGGCTCGGCCCATGATCGAGAGGATACCATTCGGCGCGACCGGCCAGGTGAGCGCCCGGACGATTCTGGGAGCGGCCGCGTTCGGCGCGGTGACGCAGGAGCAGGCAGACCCTGCGCTGGCTCTGGCGCTGCAGCACGGGGTGAATCACGTCGACACCGCCGCCAGCTACGGCGACTCGGAGCTGCGAATCGGCTCGTGGATCAAGCGCCACGGCCAGGACTTTTTCTTGGCGACCAAGACGGGGGAGCGCACCTACCAGGGGGCGCGCGACCAGATTCGGCGCTCGCTCGAGCGGCTGAACGTCGATCGGGTCGACCTCATCCAGCTGCACAACCTCGTGGAGCCCACCCAGTGGCAAACGGCGATGGGTCCCGGCGGAGCCCTCGAGGCCGCCATCGAAGCGCGGCAGGAGGGGCTCGTACGGTTCATCGGAGTCACCGGCCACGGGTTGGCTGCCCCCTCGGCCCACCTGCGGGCGCTGGATGCCTTTGCGTTCGATTCGGTTCTTTTCCCCCTGAGCTACATCCTTTCGACGCACGCCGAGTACTTCGCCGACGCGCAGAAGCTGCTGTCGGCCTGCAGCGAAAGGAAGGTCGCGGTGCAGACGATCAAAGCGGTCGTCCGGGCGCCGTGGGGCGAGCGGCAACAGAACCGCGCCACGTGGTACGAGCCGCTGGAAGAGCAAGCGGAGATCGACCTGGCCGTGCACTGGTTGCTCGGCGTACCGGGGGTGTTCCTCAATACCGTCGGGGACGTGCACGTCGTTCCCAAGGTCTTGGATGCCGCGGACCGATTCGAAGCGCAACCTCCCGGCAGCGCCATGGCCGAGCAGCTTGCTCGCATGAAGATGAGCCACTTGTTCACGCAGCCTTGGGTGCTTTGAGGCCGAGGCAGCCGGCCCCTGAGACGCGGGATGTGGGATGTGGTCGAGTGCGGAGTCGATCGACGCAGCCTGCGGCGACGAGTCGGTCGAAAGCAGCCCTCGGCCCGGGCGGCTGACGGCGAGCGTCTTCGGCGTTGGCCGGGAGCGGAGGCCCGCCCGTGCGCTTGATGACCTACAACCTGTATACCGGGGGCCGCTGCGTTTCGGGGCCGCAGCGCCTCGAGGCGCTGCGAGCGGTGATTGACGAGGCTCACCCGGACGTTCTCGCGCTGCAGGAGTGCAACGGATTCGAGGCCGACGGCGGCCGGTCGCTGTTCTGGCTGGAACGCCAGCTGGCGATGCGCGGCGTCCTGGCGCGGGCCAGCTCCGGTTTCCACGTCGCGCTGTTCTTTCGCGAGGCGACCCTGCTCCAGGCCCACGCGCTCGACGAAGAGATGCACCACGCCCTGCTTGCCTGCCGCGTCGAGCTGCGAGGCGCTCCGATGACATTCCTCTCTGCACACCTTTGCCCATTCAGCGGGGAGGCCCGCTTGCACGAATGCGCGCAGCTGCTGCGCTTCGTGCGCGACGATCAGCCCTGCTTCGTGCTCGGCGACCTCAACTCGCTGAGCCCGCTCGATCCCCCTCCCCCCCTGGAGCGATGGCCAGCGCGGCGCCGCGCGCGCCACCTGCGCGCCGACACGGGGCAGCTGGACACCCGCGCGCTTTCCTACCTGGCCCGCTGCGGCTTGGTGGACTTGGCGGCCGCCGGCGGCGGCGTTCCCGCCGCAACGTGCCAAACCCCCCTGCGCGCCGGGCACGCCGACTATCAGGTGCGCATCGACTACATCTTGGCCAACGCCGTGGCTGCCAGCGGCCCGGCGAGCTGCCGACGCTGGGAGAGCGAGGCGGCGCAGAGCGCCTCGGACCACTACCCGTTGGTGGCGGACCTCGAGGGCTGATTCCTCGCTCCTGCCCGCCGCCCGCGACGCTGCCCGGACATGGTGAGACCGCCTCGGGCTGACATCGGCCCCGATGCCCCGCTGCCGATCAGGCTGCGCCCCCTCGCGCTCGGGTCACCCTTGTGATAACGCTCGGCCATGGCAAATCCAACAGCTGTATGTGAAACCAGCCTCGGCAAGTTCACTGTCGAGCTCTTCGTGGACAAGATGCCCATCACGGCGGGCAACTTCGTGGAGCTGGCCAAGAGCGGCTTCTACGACGGGCTGCACTTCCACCGCGTGATCGACAACTTCATGATTCAGTTCGGCTGTCCATACAGCAAAGATCCGAAATCTCCCCGGGCCGGCACGGGCGGCAGCCCCAAGGGCAACATCGCCGACGAGCACCTGGAGAGCGCGAAGCTTTCCAACGAGCCCGGCACCCTATCGATGGCGAATGCCGGCCCCAACAGCGGCAGCAGCCAATTCTTCATCAACACGGTGCACAACCCCTACCTGGATTGGTTCTCCCCGGGCCAGTCCAAGCACCCCGTCTTCGGCAAGGTCACCGAGGGGCTGGACGTGGTCGCCGCGATCGGCAAAGTGAAGACGGGCCCGGGGGATCGCCCGGCAACCCCCGTGGAGATGATCAAAGTCACGGTCCAGGAATAGGCCAGCCCCGCAGCAGGCTGCTCCGCGCTGGCGGCAGATGCGCGGAACCTCAAAGCACGCGAAGCAACTCCAGCTCGACATTTCCCGACGGCTTGCGCAGCTCCACGCTAGCGCCTGCCCGCTGCCCCAACAGGGCTCTGCCGAGGGGCGAGGCGGGGGTGAGCACCGAAACGGTGTGGCCCCCGCACTCGATGCGTGCGCCGCCCCCGGCGGGTGCCAGCAGGTACCCGCGGGTCCCCTGCTCGCTTTCGACCTCGACCCAGGCCGACAGCGCGACCGGCTCATCCGGGCCGAATCGGCGGATCGGCATCGCCGACAAGGACGCGAGCGCTTCCGCCAGCTCGGCGACGCGGCGCGCCTGACCGCGCGCCAGGTAAGAGGATTCCGTGGCCCGCGTGTCCTTGTCGTTCTCGGGCCGGCTCTCCTCGTGGGTAGCCCCCTGCTGCGTCGCCTGCTGAGCCGCCGTGGCGGCTGCCAGCTCTTGCCGCACGTCGGCGATCAGCTCCGCCACCAGGCGGCACTTTTCCTCGTAGCTGAGCACGAGCGCAACGATAACCCGGATCCATCGCGACCGCAGGACCGAGGGTGATGAGCAAAGCGAGTTTTCGATGCAAACCAGGTAGGCGCCGCAGCGCCCGCCCGTCGCCCAGCGCGCCCGCCGCCGGCCACCGGCAGAGCGGGGGCGAGCCCCGGCGCCGGGAGAGGCCATCCGCCAGAGCCGCTGCTGGGCGCCGGGTCGAAGCAGGCGCGGCGGCGGTGCACGTTCCCTTTCGGCGAGCGCCTTCGCCATGAGTGAAACGCTCACCATCTACTCCTGGAACGTCAACGGACTGCGCGCCGCGGTGCGACAGGGCTTCATGCAGTGGCTGCGGCGAAGCCGAGGCGACATCGTCGCGCTGCAGGAGGTACGCGCGAGCCAGGGCGACATTCCCGCGGAGATCCAGCGCCTCCGGCGCTACAGAAGCCACTTCTCCTGTGCGCGGCGCAAGGGCTACAGCGGGGTGGGCTTGCTCTCTCTACGAGAGCCCGACGAGCTTCACACCGACCTCGGATGTGAGGCCATCGACGCGGAGGGCCGCCTGCAGCTCGCTCGCTTTGGTGCGCTCTGGCTGGTCAACAGCTACTTTCCCAACGGCAATGGCAAGGATCGCGACAACGGTCGAGTGCCTTTCAAGCTCGATTACTACCGGCGCTTGCAGGAGCGACTCCAGCCAGCCTTCGAGCGCGGGGAGCCCATCGTCGTCGTGGGGGATTTCAACACCGCTCGGGAAGAAATCGATCTCGCGCGCCCGAAGCAAAACGGAAAGACCAGCGGCTTTCTCCCGGAAGAGCGAGCCGAGCTCTCCCGTTGGATCGAGCTGGGGTGGGTCGATAGCTTTCGCCACGCACACCCGGGGCTGCCCGGCCACTACACGTGGTGGAGCCAGCGCTTCGGCGTTCGCGAGAAGAACATCGGCTGGCGGCTGGACTACGCGCTGCTGTCCCCGGGCGCCCTGCCTCACCTTCGGGAAGCGGCCATCCACGCGACGGTTCGCGGCTCCGACCACTGCCCGATCCGCGTCACGCTCGACCGCGCAGCCCTCGAACCAACCGAATAGCGCCTGCGGGGGGGCTGCCGGCCGGAGCTGCCAGCGGGACCCTTGCCGCAGGGCATTTGCCGGCGGCAGCGAGCGCCGCGGCAGGAGCGCCGCCGAAGCGGTGCGGCCGCATCGACGGACCGGGCTACTCCTCGGGGGCGCAGGCCTCGGCCGCCGCCAGCTCCTCAGGGCTCGCGTCGAACTTGGCTGCCAAGATGAAGTCGCTCTCGGTCAGTCCGTCGATCTTGTGCGTCCAGATCTCGACGCTCACCTTCCCCCACGTCAGGTAGATGTCCGGGTGGTGCCCCTGCTGCTCCGCGATCTCTCCAATGTGATTCACGAACGCGAGCGCAGCGGCGAAATCTTCGAAATTGTACGTCTTGACCAGGTGGCCCTGCTCGAAGCTCCACCCGTCCAATTCCTCCAGCAACTTGGTCGCCACGTCCATCTTGAGGGCGGGCACTCCACCGCGGCAGGGAATACAGGTCTTTTTCGCAAGTTGAGAAGCCATGATGTCGGGTAGGACGAATTGGGCCGTGCGGCGAGTGTCCTGCAGCAGAAGCGTACCTGAGACCAAGGGCGTGAGCGGAGAATCGAGCGTCGCGCCGGACGGAGCCACCTTCCGGACTCGAACCGGAGACCTACGCATTACGAATGCGTTGCTCTACCAACTGAGCTAAGGTGGCGAAAGCGTTTGGACGCGTAGGTATCCCTCGATACCGACACCTGTCAAGCGATTGCGTAACGTTCCTGCACGCGGGGTTTTTTCGGGGCGGTGAGAGCTCTGCCACGGGCGCCGCGGCGGGGTCGAGCGCGCGCTGCGGCGGCCGCCGCCGCAAGCGAGGGCATTCGGGGGCGGCCAATCCCGAGGCCGGCCCGAGGCGAATCGCCACCACCACCTGGGCCCCTCCGGCGGGGGGACCTCCGCGGTACCCGGGTATCGCGGGCACCGGGGCGACGCGGCCGCGCGGCGCGAACGCCACGGCGCAACGCAGACCCCGCATCGGTGCGCAACCCCCGCGGGGCGACGCAAACCCCAGGGCGGCCCGCCGAGCGCCCCGGCCCACTTCGGCTGCGGCGCTGCGGCGAGCTCAGGCGCCGCAGATCGAGTCGATCTGGCTCAGCTCGTCCGGGGAAAAATCGAGGCGCTGCAGGGCCCCCACACAGTCGCTCACCTGGCTCACGCGACTGGCCCCAATCAAAGCGGAGGTGACGACCGGCTTGCGCAAGACCCAAGCCAGCGCCATCTGAGCGAGCGTTTGCCCCCGCGCCTGGGCGATCGCGTTCAGCCGCTGAATCTTGTCCAGGCTCTCCGAGTTGATCTGGCTCGCTTTCAGGAAGCCGTGGGCCTTGGCGGCGCGAGAGTCTCCGGGGATGTCCTTCAGGTACTTGTCCGTGAGCAGCCCCTGCGCCAGCGGCGAGAAGACGATGCACCCCACGCCCTGGCTCTCGAGCTCCCCCAGCAGATGCGGCTCCACCCAGCGATTGAACATGCTGTACGAGGGCTGGTGGATGAGGCAAGGGGTGCCCAAGCCGCGCAGGATTTCCGAAGCGCGCCGCGTCTGCTCGTGGTCGTAGTTCGAGATCCCCACGTACAGCGCCTTCCCGCTCCGCACCGCATGGTCGAGCGCCCCCATCGTCTCCTCGAGCGGCGTCTCGGGATCGGGCCGATGGTGGTAAAAGATGTCCACGTAGTCGAGCCCCATTCGCCGCAAGCTCTGGTCGAGGCTCGACACGAGGTACTTGCGGGACCCGAAATCCCCGTACGGCCCGGGCCACATGCCGTAACCCGCCTTCGTGGAGATGATTAGCTCGTCTCGATAGGGCGCGAGGTCCGAGCGCAGCACGCGGCCGAGGGTTTCCTCGGCCGAGCCCGCGGGGGGACCGTAGTTGTTCGCGAGATCGAAGTGGGTGATGCCCTGGTCGAACGCGGCACACAACATTGCCCGGGACGTTTCGTGCACGTCCACTCCGGCGAAATTGTGCCAGAGCCCGAGGGCGATGCGGGGAAGCTTCAGCCCGCTGCGGCCACAGCGGGCGTAGTGCATGGTTTCGTAACGACTCTCGGAGGCATCGAAGGGCATGCCCCCGTACTACAGCGAAGCCCCCGGGCGTTTCAACGCCGCGGCCGCCGATGCCGCCGCTCAGTCGAAGGGCGGGGTGGTCGTCAGGGAAATTTTCATGGCATTGCGCAGCTCCATCAGCCGCTTGCGAGCCTTCTCCAGCCGCTCGCCGTCCTGGTCTCTCTGCAGCAGGTCGATGACGGCGTTGATTTCCTGAATCTCCTCCTCCTGGCGAGCGCTCAGCTCCTGGGCCGCCTGGTTGAACGCCTGGAAGAAATCCCGCAGCTCGTCCCCCTTGCGAAGGCGCGCCACGACGCGGAAGTGGCCCTTGGCCAGCGCCCCGAGCAGACGCTTCATCTTGAAGATGGGGCCCGCTACGCGGTGCGTGACGACCACGCCGGCCAGGCCCACTCCGACCACCAAGAGCACCAGCGCTCCCCCGATTACGTAGCTGAAGAACAGGTACTCTCGCTCGATGCGCAGCGCCTGGGCGCGCAGAGCCCGGGTGTTTCGCTCGAGCTCTTGCTGGCTGTCAGCCAGCATCGCATCGTGCTTCTGCGCCTCGGCCTGGAATACGTCCATCAGAGCCGGATCCCCCCCGTAGGCATCGGCGATGTTCATGCGAACGACGCGACTGACCTTGTCGCTCTCGGCCAACAACTGCTGGCCCCGCTCGACGATGCCCTCGCCGAGGGAAACGGAATCGCGGCTGCGCTCGACCAGCGAATGCCCGGTGCGCCAGAGGATGTAACCCAGCGAAACGCTGAGAAAAAGAGCGATCGAGACGAGGTACGCGGAGTACTTCAGCTGAAATTGCCGATCGAGCAGCAGGTTGCGCATCCGTCGCTGCCTGCGCGGGGACCCGGCTCGCGAGGTGGTGGTCAGACTCTCTCTACCCATTTGCTGTCCTCGACGGCCTGGCCGCTCGCTCCTTACTATTGCACGCAGGGTCTGCTGAAACGCCGTTCATTTGAACTGCTCCACATGGGACAAGAACTTGGAGACAATCCGAGGCGCAGCGGCTTCGATAAGCTCACGCAGCGCGCTGATGTCGCTGCACTGCGCCCCCTGCATCGAGAGCTTCTGGGCCATCGATCCTTTGAAGGCCTTGTCCGGGTAGGTGAAGAGCGTGAAGCTCAGTTTGAACTTGAGGGTCGAGCCTTTGTTGTCCGCCGAGAGCTTCGGCCAGATGAAGATCGGGGAAACGCTCGCGTGCTTCTTCAGCAGAGCCTCCGCCTGCGCCTGGCTCTCGTCGGGTGGGGCCACCGCGAGCGTCTGCTCTCGGGCAAGCTCACGCTCGAGCGCGCTGCGCACCATCTCGTCGATCGTGGCATCCGCACCCGGGCTCTTGTTCGTCGTCGGGCCGATGGCTACGTAATACTTCGTGGTGGGTCCGATCTCCCGCCGCGTCGACCCCTGGAGGCGGCGCAGCACCTTCGTGAGCACCCGCCGCACGTTGGCCTGCTTTTCGCGCTTCAGCGCTTGTTTGACGCATCCCACGCCCCCGAGCCCCAGCTTGCCGAGGGCCGCGGCCGAGGCCGCTCGCACGGTGCGATTCTCGTCACGGAGCCCGGCGCACAGCGGGACGACGGCGCCTTGTTGGCCGGAGGCTCCGAGCGCCAGCGCCGCTTGGGTGCGGACGCGGAAATCCTTGCTGGCCCGCAGTTCCTGGGCGAGCCGCTCGACGCGATGGGCAGCGAGGCCGCTGCCCGCCCAGAGCAGCGCCAGCAGCGTGATCAGCAGGCCGATTGCACCGCGGCGCTGCCTGCTGTATGCAAAGCGGATTGGAGCTCGCTCGATCTGTCGCACCTGAATTCAATACGGAGGTGGCCAGCTCGATCTGCCCGGGGCTCCAGCCAAAAGGAACGGATGGTCGCCGCCGGGGTTTAGAGGAGAGCGAGCCCTCGCCGGCGTGGTCGAGGCGCCCCACCGCCTCCGCGGCGGATCGGAAACGGGCGGCCTCGTGGCGATTGCGGCCGGTCGCGGAGGGCCAGCCAAACGTCCGGCGGCCGCCCGGGGCGACGCCCTTTTCCGCTCGGGGCGGCCTCCTGCGTGACCTGGCTGCCGCTCCCCGCTCGCCGCGGGGCCAGCCCCCCGGGGGGGAGCGCTGCCGCGGCGCCGAAGCGGCCGTGCCATTTCGCTGGCGCGCGGGTTTCCCTTCGAAGAGGGCTGCTCGAGTGAGCCGAGCTCTGGGTTTGGTCGGCGCGCTCACAGTGTGCGAAGGCGCCCTGGCGGCGCAACGTTTGAGAGTCGTCTCGCAGCCCGAGTTCCTCATCGACGAGGTGGTGCGAGAAGAGGAGTCCGTGCGCATCTCGGGGCTTCTGCTCGACGATGCCCGGGCGCCGGTCGGCGACGCCCGGATTGGAGTGTACGCACCCGGCACACGCGTGCGCTCGTGCTCCGGCGAGCCTCGTCGGCCGACCACGGACGCGGAGGGCCGCTACTGCGTCGAGATCGAGCCCGGCGCAGAGGAGTCCGTGGTGCTGCAGTTCGAGGGTCGCGGCCCGTGGCTCGCAGCGCACCGCCACGTACCTCTGCAGCCGACGCCACCATCGACCAACCTACAGTTTCGCGATCCGACCCTCGTGGTTTTCGCGGGCGGTGGCCCGCAGGTGGTGAGCCTGCTGACCTCGGGAGCGGGCGCGGGCGAGGTCGGCTTGGCGCTGCGCCTCAACGGGCGCTCGCACACGCTCGGCGCGCAGGCCCTGGCCGCGGGAGAGGGCGAGCTCGACTTCTCGTTCGACCTTTCGGATCTCGGCGAGGTCGGTCCGGGCCGCTTCGTGGCCCGGGTGGAGCCAGGGCAAGCCACGGGCGGCGCCGAAGCGCAGGCGGTGGCGCTGGTGTCGGCTCGCGTCCACCTGGAGGTGCTCTCCACCGAGCGCCGCGGCGACGAACGGATCGTGAGCGTGCGCGCCACGGCGCCCGTCGCCGCCACGCCGAAAGGCGACGTCGCGTTGTTTCACGGCGAGCGCCTGCTCGACCGCAGGCCCCTGACGGACGGCGCGGCCGCGTTGCGCGCTCCACGGCCGGTGGCCGAAAGCGCGGAGGAGCCCTTCACCATCGTCTTTCTGCCCGAAGACCCGTGGTGGGTGCCCGAGCGCGAGGCCGAGGTCGTGCCGCAGACCCCCCCGGCGCGGTCGGGCCCGTGGCCCTGGCTCGTGGCGCTGGCCTTCGCCGGCTACGCGTGGCTCCCGGCGGCTCGCAAGAAGCCGCCAGGCGCGCCCGCTCGGGAGACCCGCAAGCCGGCGCGCCCCCTCGCCGCTCGAGCGAGCGTCGTCGCCTCCCCCAGCGGCGAGCCCGGCTGGCGCGGCCGCGTCATCGATGCGCACGACGCGGCGCCAATCGCTGGCGCGCAGCTTTGCTTCGAACTGCCGAGCGGAGCGGAGCTGCGCGTAGAAACGAGCGCCGACGGCTCGTTTCGCGCGCAGGTCGACGAGGCACCACCTTCGATCGTGACACTCACCGTACGCGCGCCACACCGAAGTCGCCATCGCACAGCCGTCCCGCCCACCGGGCGGCTCACGATCCACCTGCCGACACGTCGACGGGAGCTGTTGGATCGGCTCAGCGAGTGGGCCGCCCATCGCAAGCCGATATGGAAGACCCTCCCGAAGGAGCCCACGCCCGCGCAGCTGCGCTCGGCGGCCACCGGCCGCGGAGCGTCGAACGTTGCCCAGTGGGCCGGGGCAGTCGAAGCGGCGGCATACGGGGCCGTGGAGCCCAGCGAGCAGGCAACGCGCTCGCTGCTCGAAGCGCTACCGAGCCTCGACGCGCATGAGCAAGCACCACCCAACCGTTGACGGGCGATCGCACGCGATTAATAGTTCGCGCTCTCCGAGCCATGGAAATCCTACTCGTCGCGGTCGTCGCCGCCCTCATCGCGTACTTCGTTTTGCTGCGAGGCAAAGGCGCGGGCAGCACGGCCGCCCCCGAACAGCCTCGCAAATCCTTACCCGGAAAGGCTCCGCCCGAGCCCCGGGGAGCCCGAAAGGAGGGCGCGCCCGAAAGAAGCTCCAAGCTCCCCAAGCGCAGGGAGGAAGCGGATGGCGCCGCGCCGGCGGATGGATCGGAGCCCGAGGAGGCTTCGGACGGCGCGGAGGCAGCGCCCGCCCCGGCGGCGGCACGCGGCCCCGACGTGTCGACTCTTCGCCGAGGCTTGGCCCGCTCCAGAGATAGCGGAGGCCTGTTCGGCAAGCTGAAGTCGCTGTTCGGGCAGGAGCGCACGATCGACGAGAGCCTGGTCGAAGAAATCGAAGAGGTGCTGCTCACTTCCGATGTGGGCGTCGGCACGACCCAAGCCATCTTGGAGCGGCTCAAAGGGCGTCTGAAGGATGGATCGCTGGCGGACGGCGCGGCCGTCTGGAGCGCGCTGCGAGAAGAGGCCCGGAGCATGCTCGAGCTGGGCGGCACCGCCGGGCTACAGCCCAAAGGAAGGCCGACGGTGGCGCTGTTCGTCGGCGTCAACGGGTCCGGGAAGACGACGACCATCGGCAAGCTCGCCACGCAGCTGAAGTCCGAAGGAAGATCGTGTGTGCTCGCCGCGGGGGACACGTTTCGTGCCGCGGCCGTTCAGCAACTCAAGATATGGGGCCAGCGGGTGGGCTGCGAGGTCGTGCACGGCAAGGATGGCGCCGATCCGGGCAGCGTCGTCTTCGAAGCGGTGAAGAAAGCGCAGGAGCTTGGCGCTGACTTCGTGCTGGCCGACACGGCGGGGCGCCTGCACACGAAGTCGAACCTGATGATCGAAATGCAGAAGATCGCGCGCAGCGCCGGCAAGGCGCTCAACGGCGCGCCTCAGGAGATCTTCCTGGTGCTGGATTCGACCAATGGCCAAAACGCCGTGGCGCAGGCCAAAGAGTTCAAGGAAGCGCTCGATTTGACCGGGATTGTGCTGACCAAGCTGGACGGAACGGCCAAGGGGGGCGTCGTGCTGGGAATCACGGATTCGCTGCGCGTGCCGGTGCGCTTCGTCGGCCTCGGCGAAGGTCCGGAAGACCTGCACGAATTCCACTCGGCTCGGTTCGTGGACGCGCTGCTCGGCGAGGAGCGGGTGAGCTGAGCCGCGCGGGCGGGAGCGGCGGGTGCAAGCCCGCCCCGAATGGGTGGCCCCGCCAGCGCCCGTCCAAGCCGCGGCGACCGCTTCTGGCGCCCCGCATCCGCCGGCTCCCTTCTCGGCATCTCGGGGGAACCTCGGCCGAAGCCACTCCGATCCCGCCACAGTGCCGGCCCGACGTGCCGTGCCTCAGCGCGGACGCTAGCGGCGTTCGGCTCGAGCGCGCCTCGCCGGCCGCGAGCCTCTGGCGGCGGCGCGAAGGCGCCCGCCACGTCGGTATGCTCGAAGGGACATCCTCCGCGGGTCGCTTCGTCGCAACCGCGCTCCGAAAATCGCGAGCCTCACTCTTGCCGCGGAATGCCCGCCACCGGGGCACCCTCGCTGCAGCGCACCGCGGCTGTCGCTGCGCGTCACCCACCGAGGGCGAGCGCGCGGCGTCGACCGTGCGCCGCTGCTGCTGCGAAGCGCCCTGCGTGGTCCCGTCGCCCTTCCCCTGCACGCAATGCGTCGGAAAGTGTCACGGCGCGGCCACCCTTCGACGTCCAAGGGGTACTAACGGCTTCGGAATGCAGATGGTTGCCGAGCAACCAGCCACGCGGCTTACCGCACCCGATTCCTTGTTGCTCGTCCGAAATTTAGCGTGATATAGTCGCGCCCGCTGTCGGCATTGCCCGATTTGTCCAGGAATTTCCATAGTATGACGACGCGCGGAGCAATGACTCGGGCCGGCGAAGCTTGCGCTCGCGTGCGAGTGATTGCTCTCAACAAGTTGTGCGCTCCAACAACCACGGCGCGCTGGAGTACCGGCGACGCGCCGTAGAGGGCGTCGTACCTTAAAAGAGGCATTGATGAAGAAGATCGGCGTCGCTTTCCTGGTTGCTAGCGCGGTCTACTCCGCGCCGGGAGCCTCCTTTGGTCAGGACGAGGAAGCTGAAGAGGGGGGGTTCGAGGAAGAGTTCGACGAGGAAGCGGGCGTCGAAGAGGAGGGCACCGGGCTGGAGGACGAAGCCGAGGACGACTCGGGCCTCGGCGGCATCTGCGAAATCGATCCCGACGCATGCCCCCGCCTGGACTTCGACACGGAGGCCGCTCGAGACATCCGCGAGCGGGTGTTCGCCGTGCAGCAGCTGTTCGTGCTGCGCCGTTCACGCCTGGAGATTCAGCCGTATTGGCAGGTCCCGCTCAATGATCAGTTCGTCGGGCACTCCGGCCCTGGCCTGGCGCTGAACTTCTGGATCACCAACGTCTTGGCGGCTGGCCTCTCCGGCAACTTCTACCAAGGCCTGAACTCGACTTCGGAGTTCAACTTCCAGACGCGGCGCTCGGCGCGCGTCAGTGTTCCGCTCACCGAGTACCAGTGGAACGCGAATTTGAACTTCACCTATACGCCGATGCTCGGAAAGTACTCTGGCTTCGGCGATTTCATCTTCCAGTACGACGCATACGTAGTAGGCGGAGTAGGTGCCGTCAGCACGCGCCCCATTCCGGTGATCGACCCCGACAACCGCGGCTTCGATTGGGAAACCAAGATCGCCTTCAACGCAGGTTTGGGACTGCACATCTTCTTCAACCGATGGCTGGCGGTCACGCTCGAGGTTCGCGACTACATCTTCAACGACGAGCTGGAGAACACCGAAATCGTGTCCGGCTCGGAGCAGGATCCCGCCACGTGGACGGACGAGAAGCAGCTCACGAACAACGTCCAGGCCCAGCTCGGCATCGCAATCTTCTTCCCCTTCTCTTTCGAATATCGGTTGCCCAAATGAGGCATAGCCACGCGAGGCACGGCCATGGGAGCCACGAGCGGGTCGAAAAGAGTCGCTGGATGGCTCGGGGTCGAACCGACCAGGGTCGGATGGATCAAGGCCGGATGGATCAAGGTCGAACGGATCAAGATCGAATGAATCAGGGCAGCGTAGCGATCGAGGCCGCGGATACCCCGCGAGCACAGGGTCCGATACCCCGAAGGAATCGGGTTGCGCGAATCATGCGGATGCTGAATCGAATTGGAGCGCATTTCACCGCGTCGACGCGCGCAGACGGGCCTGCAGAGGGCTCGCTGCCATGGAGTGGGTGTGCGTCCGGAGCGGGTCGCCGGCGTCCGAACCAGCAGCGGCTCTCGGATGCCCGAGGCACGAGCTCGCCGCCGCGCGCGGCGGCGGCCCTCGGCGCGGCCGCGGCGCTGACGATCCTGCTGGGAGCGCCGCAGCCGGTCGAGGCACAAGAGATTCTGCTAACGGGGCCACTCGCCGGCGCCGGCTCGGTGCGCAAGCTCCGCCTGTACCGGAAAGCGCGCTTCGAGTTCGCGCCCACGGCGAGCTTCACGCTGCTCGACGAGTACCTCCGCCAGGCGATCCTCGGTGCGCGGCTCAGCTACAACATCACGGATTCCTTTGCCATCGGCGTCTGGGGTGGCATCAGCCCCAGCTTTGCGCAGAGCCCGGCGGGTCTCGTGGAGCGGATTCAGCAACAGAGCCAGATCCGAGCCAATGAGAACGCGGCGAATCGCGCCCAGAATGAGCAGCCCTCGATCTACAATCGGCTCACCTCGCTCAACGTCGGTCAGGATTTCGAGCAGCAACTCGGGAGCATCGAATGGATCGCCGCCCCGCAGCTGAAGTTGGTGCCGTTTCGTGGAAAAATCGCGCTCTTTCAGAGCCTTTACGTGGATTCGGACCTCTACTTTTTCGGCGGGCCCGCCATCGTCGGCGTCAGCGAGCGCGCGGAGTGTGCGGGCACGGGATCGCTCTCCACAGGAGGCTGCAGCTCCGAAGCTCTCTCCCAGGATCTGGATGCCGAAGGCCAACCAATCGCCGTGCCGAGCGCGGTGAGCTTCACCAAGGAGGACCGCATCACGATTGCGCCGACGTTCGGGTTGGGGTTCACCTTCTACTTGAGCAGCTGGGCTTCGTTCGGGTTCGAGTGGCGAGCCACGCCGTTCAGGCGCAACACGGGTGGCTTCGACAACCACGGCTCGGGACCGGACGACGCGTTTCCGGACAACAACGTGGACGGGGACGATCGGGACCTCAAGCTGAACCAGATGCTCTCCATCTCGTTCGGCATCTCCCTGCCGGTGGACTACCAGGTCAGCGAATAGGGCGGCCCGGCAAGGGCCCCGTTTCCGCGTCGGCGCGCGCATGCGCTGGCCCCGGGGCTTTGCCACCATGGCGGGCGCGCGCCTGTCTGGAACTTGCCGTGGCAGCCGGGCCCCGCCCTTTCGGGCTCACACGGACTTCGCAGCGGTCACTGCTGGACGACGACGTTGCCTGCGAGGGCGTAGCCGGGCGGCAGCGCGTCGGCGCACCGCTTGGATAGCTGCTCATCGATTTCCCAGCCCGCCTGCGCGAGCCCGCGCGCGATGCGATTCTTGACGCGCAGGGATTCCTCCTCCGCCAGCGCGTCCACGAGAGCTTCGGTGCTCTCGGCCTGAGCAATCGCGAAGATGGTACCGGTGGCCGTGAAGCGCACGGCTTCGTTCACGTCCTGCAGGAAGGGCTCGACGGCCTCGCGCACCTCCGCCGACTTGTACTCCTCGAGAAGACTGATCAGCTGCACCTTCGGCTCGGGATTGCGCACGTATTCGGTGTCGAACTGGTCCAGGAGCGTGAGGAGCTCTTCGGCCATGTCGCCGTCGCTCACGATCTGCCGCAGCACCTTCAGCGGCCAGATCAAGCTCTCCGCACGGATGCAATACGCCCGGATCGGCTCGAGCGCAGCTTCACCCGCCGCAGCGATGCCCTGCATCGTCGCTTCCTTCTCGTCTTGATCGGTGATGGAGGGTTCCATGCTGAAGTCGAAGCGCTTGAGCAGTGCCTTCGCAGCGTCCGCGTTCGCCATCTCGCCCAGGGCGTGGATGGCGTCCTGCCGATCGTAGTTCTGCGCCATCTTGTTCGATACCAGGCGCGTGAGACGCGCCATCTCGCGCGGACTGACTGCCTTGGCAGGCCGCTGGTCGTCGTCCTTCTTGCGGAAAAGATCAAGTAGTCCCATATCGTCGTCGCGCTGCCGGCTCCTGTTGCTCCCGACGAACCGTCGGGATGTCGTCGCCGGTAGTAGTGCGCCAGTGGCCTTCCGGCAACGGCTGCCTCGACAATCCGCACGAGCGTGCCGCCAATGCCGGGCATGGGAACACGATGGTGCGGAGGCGTCGCCCGGCGGGCCCAGTGCCGGACGCCCCGGCCCCGCCGAGCAAAAACCGTGGGCTGCGCGGGGAGTTCCGCGTCAGGGACCCTCGGCTTCTCGGTACTGCGCTCCGGGAGGGCTGGATGTTCGACCGGACTCGTCGGTCTCGGGGACCCCCATGAGAGCGTTCAATAGCGAGTTGATTCGCGAAACCAGGCCCCCGAGCTCCGGATGCTCGAGCTCGAACCGATGATTGGTCCGGCCGTTGATGATCGAAAGCAGGCCCTCTTCCAGCTCGGAAATCGGCTGCGAGATGTAGTTGCCGAGGAAGCTGCCGACCGCGACGACGAGCGCGATCCCGAGGGCGCACACGCCGGCCAGAGGCCACAGCAGCCCGGACACACTCGGCACGAGCGAGCGATCCATGCCGACCACGAGGAACACGCCCGAGCTGGCGTAGCCGCGGATCGGCTCGGCCGCGAAGACCTTGTCCGAGTCGTGAAACACGATGTGTCCACTCGCGAGGCTCTCGCGGGCGTCGTTGAGGACGGAAGGCCTGCGCATGGCCGCGAACGCGTCGCGGTCCCCAGCGTGCGTCCCCTCGGCGACGACCTCGACGGAGCCATCTTTCTTCGAGGCAGCCACGGTCAGCGAACGCCCGCTCGTCTGGCGGCTGAGGCGGCTGAGGCGCTCGTCGTTGAGTGGGCTGCCCGCCACGAGGACGCCGACGACCTCCCCCCCCTCGCCCCGAACGGGTGCATAGCTCACCAACAGCTGCTCCTGGCGTTGGGGATTGAGCCACAGCCGGCTGGTCGTGCCGCCCCTGCGCAGAGCTTCTCGGAGCGAGGGATAGCTGTGCGCGATGTCCTCGCCGCGCATCTGGTTGGAGTTGTTGCGCCCGAGGCTCACTCCCCGGGAGTCGACGAGCAGAACCAGCGAGATCCCACTCGCCGAAAGCGAGCGATTTTTCGCCAAGGCCTCGTGTAGGCGGTTGGCCTCGACGGTGGCGTTGTCGGCCCGAGCCTGGTGTGTGCCGCTCTCGAAAACCGCGCGCACAGAGGGCTCGGCGGCGGCGGAAGAGAGCCAGCGCTCGAGGCGCAGGCTGTCGAGCTCCAGCCGGGTGACGGCCGATCCCACCGCGCGCTCCGCCTCTGCGCGTCGCTCGCTGCGGTTGGCCAGGACGTGCACCAGGGAATCTCGAAGCAACACGAAGCTGATCAGACCCGTGAGGATGACGATCACGGAGTTGGCGGCGATAATCTTCCAGCGCATGGTTCGAACCCCTTCCACGGGCTCCCGAAGGCAGGCAGCCTCTACCGCCCTACGGCCGACCTTTCACGACGGTGAAGCGGCGTTCCCGTACATCGACGGCGCCTCGCCCCCCGAAGGCGCCCACCCACAGCCTCGACCGGGCGACCACCATGGGGCCCAGGAGAAAGATTCGCTGCGACAAACGCCGCTTTGCTGGCCACCCAGGAGTGTGATAGCTGTCTGTCAAACGATTCGGTAGGCCTCTAGGCCTGATCACGTTACGGTGGGTGTAGCTCAGTGGTAGAGCACTGGATTGTGGCTTCAGTTGTCGCGGGTTCAATTCCCGTCACTCACCCCAAATCTCCGACTTGCACTCTTACTTGTTCCGCGGAAAGCGAACGCTCCGCGGGAGGCGGTACATGACCAACCATGGCTCCGGGTCTCGTCACCCGATCTCCTCGTTGCATGCCCGAGGGGGCCTTCCCGAGCACGCGGAGGCGAAGGGGGCGGCAGCCTGGAAGGGGGGCGGCCCGCGGCCGCACGGCATCGCGCTGCGCCGATGGGGGCTCCCCAGCATGGCAGCGGCGCTGTCGGTCTTCGCTGCGTGCGGCGACGAGAAATCTCCCCCCCCCCAGGCGGTGGTCTTTCTCGGGCTCACGGGGACGACCGAGGGGAGCTGCCTGGTGTTGGACAGCTACGGCCTGCCCGAAGGCAGCGACGCCCGCGGGACGGCAACCCGCGGAGACGGTCCGACCGAGGACAATCGCCTGGTGGACGGGGACGATGGAGCCCGGGTCGAGTGCCGCGTTGCACTAGCCGCAGATGGCAGTGGTAATTTCGACGTGGATTTCCGGTTGGTCAACGGCCCCATCCGCAACTTCAGCGGGTCCGGTAGGCTGCCCGCCGCCGAGGACGCTTCTGGAGAGCTCGAGGTCACGTTGGCGCTGAGCAACGCGACGACCCCCCTCGAGCAGGACGACTGCACGGCGCAGGTCGGTCGAGTTCTCGAGGGCGCCATCTGGATCAGCGCGCTGACGTGCCCGGCGTTGGCGGACCCGCGCACCGAAGGGTTGGTCTGCAACGGCTCGGGCGCCGTGATCTTCGAAAACTGCGCCCGCTGAGCCGGGCTGCTCGCGACCGCGAGGCCGATGGCGTGGAGGCGATGGCTCTCTCCGGCGCAGAGAGGGTCTGGCGCGCGAGCTTGGGTGCCGTCGGGCGCGACGGGCTCGGCCGCGCGAAGAGACACCCGCAGCATCGGGAATCGGTCGTGAGACATCCGAGCCAATCCGGACTCGCGTTTCCATGGCTCTCCGGCATCGGAGTGCTTCCCCACCGGCCCGGCCATCTCGTGGCTGCGTTCCACCGCCCGCCAACCTTCTCAGGGTCCCGCGCTGCCCACCCGTTCTTCGACGCGTGGCAGCAATACCCCACACGAGGCTCACGGAGCAAGGGTAGCCCCCGACCTTCCCCCCGTGGGAGGTCAGAGCCAGTCGCCCGCCGTCGAGCGGCAGCAGCCGCGAGGCCCCCGGCCGGGCCCTACCTCGTCGCCTTGAGGTTGGTCGCGGAGGAAGCGCCGTTGGGCTTCTCGCCCGACGAGGGCGGCGGGCCCTCCGGCGTCGCACGGCTCTCGATTCTCACGACCACGGCGGTGATGTTGTCCTCACCGCCGTGCTCGTTGGCGAGCGTGGTGAGCTCCCGACACACCTGACCGAGGTCGGCGTGGGCCACGGTGATGTCGAGGATCTCCTTGTCGGTGATCATGCCACTGAGCCCGTCGGAACAGAGCACGAAAGTGTCTCCCTCCTGGCTATCATGAGCGAGCAGGTCGACCTCGACGTTGTCCTGCATCCCGAGCGCACGGGTGATCACGTTCTTCGGCAGCTCGTTGCGCTGCTCCTCGGGCATGTCCGGCATGACCTTGAGGTAATCGTTGACGAGCGAGTGATCGCGAGTGAGCTGGGATATCTTCCCGTCCCGGATGCAGTAGGCCCGGCTGTCGCCCACGTGCCCGACGTACATTCGCCGCGCCTCCGCATCGAACAGGGCGCCCACGACGGTCGTTCCCATCCCGCGCAGGTCCCGCGACTTCATGCTGCGCTCGTAGATCTGACGGTTGGCGAGGCGTATCGCCGTCAGCAGCCGGTTTTCCCCCTCCGAGAGGGCCGAGTCGAAATGAAACGGCCAAGTCGACTCCTCGCCGGCGGTGCGCTGGAAGAAGTCCGATATCGACTCGGAAGCCAGCTTGCTCGCGACGTCTCCAGCTTGGTGCCCTCCCATACCGTCCGCGACGATGAAGAGCTCGTATTCGGGCAGCACGGCGAAGCTGTCTTCGTTGTGGTCCCTCTGCAGGCCTACGTCCGTACGGCCTGTCCCACACGCTTTCAGCCCCTCAGCCGGTAAGTGATCTCGCTGTGACACTGTGCCCTGCAAAACACAAACGGCGCCCGACGACGCCGCCATGAAAAGAAATCACCCTTACTCCCCCTTGTCAATACGACACGCGGCCGCCGCGAGGAGCGCCGACGCCCGCGGGGAGCCGGTGCCGCCCCCCCAGACCACTCGCCGATGGGCGCCGAGTGTCGGGCTCGGCTCTTGCAACTCGAGCGGAAGCGAGCGGACGGGGGGAGTCGATGGGGGAAGACACGCCCGGAGAAACGACCCAACTCGGGTCGGGACCGACGATCGGGCTCGCCCTGCCGCGCTCGCCGCCGAGGCCGAAGCTGACCGAATGCGGTACGGCGCCCCCGCCGACCAGGAGCGCCGCCTGAGGCGCGCCGACGCCCGAACCAGGCGGGGGCCACGCCGAGCTCGAAGCGCCTCGCAGCCCCCAGCCCCGGCTCGTAGCGAAGCAAACGGACAGGGCGGTGCTGCCTTTCTGCGACCCGCTTCGGACTTCGAAGCTCCGGCCCGACTGCTTCCCGAGGGACCGCCGTCGGAGCCACTGCCCCGCGAGGGGCTGGCCAGCAAGGGGCCGCCCAGCAAGGGGCCGCCCCGGCCGCGCTCAGATTTCGAGGATGTCCTTCTCCTTGGCTTGGAGAATCCCGTCCACCACGGTTCCGGCAGCCGAAACCACCTCGTCCACGCGCTTCTTGGCGCGTTCCACGTCGTCCTCACTGGCCCCGCCTTCCTTTTTCAGGTCGGCCAACATGTCGTTGGCCTCATGGCGCGCACGCCGGATCGCAACCTTCGTGTCTTCCGCCGTTTTCTTGGCAACCTTGACCAGATCCCGCCGCCGCTCTTCCGTCAGCGGGGGAATCGGAACGCGAATCAGCTGCCCGTCGACCTGCGGATTGAGACCCAAGTCGCTCTCGCGCAGGGCCCGCTCGAGGGCCTTCATCTGCTCCTTGTCCCACGGCTTGACGGTCAGCATTCGCGGCTCGGGCACGGCGACGGTCGCCATTTGCGCGATCGGCGTCAGCTGGCCGTAGTAGTCCACGCGCACGCTGTCCAGCATTCCGGCATTCGCCCGCCCCGTGCGCAGCTTCGCCAAATCACGCTTCAGCGCGGATTGCGCCTTGGAGATGGCCTCTTCGAGATCGCTGATGACTTCGTCCAACATGAGATTGCTTCCAGCGCGGAGGGAGGGTCGAGCCTATAGCACAGGATGGCGGCAATCGGCCAAGGCGGCGCCCGAGGCGGCCGGCCTCCGCGCCACGCAGCCCGTTTTCGCGCGAAAGCCTCGGCGCCGGGCTTGGGCCGGAGGCCCGCGGGGCCAGCCGCCTGGATTTCGTTTGCTCGCCGGTCCCGCCGCGGTACCATTCGGCTCGTGCAAGATCCCGTCGTCAACCTGATCGCCATCGTAAGCTTCCTGATCGTATCGATCGGCCTGATCCCGGCGGTGCTCATCGCGGGCACCCCCAAGCGCGGCGAGGCGCCCGCTCGAAAAGAGGAGTGAGAATCGAGCCCGTGCGGGTGGCCCCCCGGGGGTGCGCGCCTTGGATCTGAAGCATTCCGCCTCGGGGTTGGCCCGTTTGCCGAGGGAGCCTGCCAGACGGAAGGCCGCGCGGGTGGCGGGCGGCACCCGGATCGAGCGGCCGCCGGAGCCCGGCGCGGGCGGTCCATCCTGGCCGGATCGGGCTCGGCGGTTGGCGGGCGCCGAGCGGGACCTCGAGGTGGAAGCGAGCGTCGGGACGTGAGCGGAGGCGGCTTGCATGCGCCATGGCGTCGACCGCTGCTCCGCGCGCTCGAGGAGGTGGTGGAGGGGCTGGGCCCGAGCTGCCGCTGCAGCGCCGAAAGCCTGCAGGCGGCACTGCAAACCGCCGCGCTGGCGCTCGCTCGCGGCGCGCTGTGCAACGACCGTTCTCTGGAGGCGGTGCTGGTCGCGCACGGCGAGCGCCTCTGCTTCTCCCACCTGTGGCAGTGGTGTGAGCGGGGCGACTCCGGGTGGTTGCCAGAGGTCGATCCCAGAGCGGCGCGAGTGCTGCGTGGCGCCAGCTCGCAGCCGCAGCCCGCCCTGCACGCGTTCGTGCGCGGCTTCCGCGCCCACGCTGCCGACGGCGCGGTCGGGTGGGTCGAACAGCTCGGGGAGCTGCATCAACTGCTGCTCGCCACCTCCGCCCGGCAGCTGCGCTTTTCGGCGAGGCGCGGACGCCTCTCCGGGCGCTGGATCGAAGCGGAGCCGATCCTCGCCGCGCAGCCCGAGCAGCGGGGCAAGCTGGCGGCCGACGAGCTGCAGCTCGGGGGGCGCACGGCGCGAGAGCTGGCCCAGTCGCTGTCGAAGGCCCGCTCGCTGCTCGAGGTGTGGGCCGCTCTGCTGCCCCACTGCCAAGCCGGCGACGCCGCGCGCGGGGCGGGCTGCTGGGTGCTCGAGCCAGGGGTCGCCCGCCGGCGCGGGGGGGCGCACTACACACCCTGGGCCCTGTGTGAGCAAGTGGTGGCCGCCGCCCTGGGGCCGCTCGTGGAGCGACTCCCCCGGCCTCGAAGCGAGCACCTGTTGCAGCTTCGCCTCTGCGATCCCGCCATGGGCGCCGGCGCGATGCTCGTCTCGGCCTGCCTGTTTCTCGCGCGGGAGCTGCAGCAGGCCCAGCGAGAGGAACGATCGGGCGCGAGTGATCCCACGGAGCGGGCATGCGCTTTGGTCTGTCGGTCCGTGCTCTTCGGGGTGGACGAAGACCCCCTCGCCGTCGCTGTGGCTCAGCTCTGCCTGCAGCGCTGCTGTGGGCCGGCGACAGACATCGCGAGCGGCATCCGCGAGCGGCTCCGCCACGGCAACTCGGTGGTGGGGCGCGGGCCGCACAGCGACGCCGCGGAGGCGGATCTGCGAGCCCAGCTCGCGGAGCGAGCGCGGGGGCCCGCCTTCGATTGGCTCGCCCATTTTTCGGAGATCTTCTCGCGCCAGCCCGGCGGGTTCGACGCCGTGATCGGCAACCCGCCCTGGGTCGCCTTCGTCGGGCGCGCCGCACAGCCCCTCGACCGAGAGCTCGCGACATACTACGCGGCAACGAGCCCCTCCTTCCGTCGCTATCGCACGCTGCACGGAGTCTTCGTGCACCGTGGCGCGACGCTGCTGCGACCTGGGGGGCGCCTCGGGTTCGTATTGCCCACGTCCGTCGCCGACCTGGATGGCTACGGCCCGACCCGAGCCGCCCACGACCGGCTCTGCGCCGTCGATCCGGAGCTACCAGATTGGGGCGACGGCGCCTTCGAGGGCGTGTTCCAACCGTCGATGGCGCTCCTTTCGACTCGCTGCAGCGCGCCGGCGCCGGGCGGCGCGGCGACCTGGCCCCTTCGATCACCCGCGGCGAGCCGGCTCGAGGAGGCGCTGTTGGAGCGCCTGCGGGCCCTGCCTCGCTGCCCTCCCGATCTCTTCGGCGAGCGAGGCTACCAGACGACGCGCGGCGACCAGGGCGCCCTGCTCACCGCGGGCGGCTCACCACCCTCCCCACACCATCAGGCCCTGTTCGAGGGCGCGGACATCTCCGAGTTCGAAAGGCGACCCAACCGCCTGTTCGTGGCCGCCTCGGAGCTGTCCGGTCGGCTGCGGCCGACCTCGCAGTGGCAGGAGGTGGCCGTCTGGATCCGCCAGACCGCTCGGTTCCCGATCGCGGCCCGCAGCAGCGGCGAGGCGTTTCGCAACTCGATCCTGGCGGGCTTCGCCCGAGGCGGGTACCCCGCGGACTTGACGGTGGCCTATCTGAACTCGGCGCTGGCGCGCTGGTGGCACTTCAGCAGCCACCGCGACGCCCGCCAGGGCATGCCCCAACTCAAGATCGGGCACCTCCGGCGGCTTCCCGCATTCCCCGAGGGTCCGCACGCCGCCGGGCTGTGCGCGCTGTCGAGGCGGCTGAGCGCGCGCAACCGCGGCCTCGGCGCCGACGATCGCGCCGCGCTCGACGGCTTCGTATTCGACGCGTTTGGCCTGTCCGAGCCCGAGCGTCGGTCGATCGAACGCTGGGCGGCCGAGCACCCCGTTCCGCGCGCAAGGCCCGCCAAGGCCCCGATTCCGAAGACGGCTGGCGCCCCCCGGCCGCCCCGTGCTAGAGCCGCCTCTGAGCGGCCGGTATGATGCTGAAGCCGCTCGAGCGGCCGGTGTAGCGGTTGCTCAGCGAGTGCTCCGCCGCCTTTCGGGTGTCGGCATGCGCACCTTCTGGCACCGTGACGGATCGTTCCTTGCTCAAATCCCCAGCGGGCTCCGGCGCCGGGCCCACGCAGCCGGCCACGGCCGAGGCCCGCCCCGCGCCGCCGGCCGCGGCCGAGGCGCGCCCCGCGCCGCCGCGCCCCGCCGGGGCACGCAGCTCGTCGGTGCCGCCCCGGCCCGTGGCGGCCCGCCGCTCCCCCCTGCCGCCCACACCGGCTGTCGGCTCGCGTCCCTCCTCGGCACCGCCGCCGGACGGCTCGATCGGCGAGTCGAGCTCGAAGGCCAGCGCCGAGCGGGTGCCGGCTCCGGATATCTCGGTGGTGGTGCCGGGGCTCAACGAAGCGCAGTCGCTGCCGGAGCTCGCCCGTCGCGTCGGGGAGCACCTCGGCCCGCACCTGCGCTACGAGCTGATCTTCGTAGACGACGGGAGCACCGACGACACCTGGCAGGTCATCGAGCGGCTGCACCGGGAAAACCCCGCCGTGCGCGGCGTCCGGCTCAGAAGCAACTTCGGCAAGGCCATGGCGCTGCGCGCGGGCTTCAAGGCGGCCAGCGCCCCCACGCTCGTGATGATGGACGCGGACCTGCAAGACGACCCGGCGGATCTCCCGAGCTTTCTCGAGAAGGTGGACGAGGGCTACGACGTGGTCGTGGGCTGGAAAGTCAAGCGCCGTGATCCCCTCAACCGTCGCCTGCTCTCGCGGCTGTTCAACACGACCGTGAGCTGCCTGACGCGGGTGAAGCTGCACGACATGAATTGTGGCTTCAAAGCCTATCGGCGCGAGGTCATCGAGACGATCCCCATCTACGGTGACCTCTTCCGCTTCATTCCGGCCCTGGCTGCTGCCCAGGGGTTTCGCACCTGCGAGATCCCGATCAATCACCACAGCCGGCAGTACGGGCGCTCGCGTTACGGCCTGGAGCGCGTTCTCCGCGGCTTCTTCGATCTGGTGAGCGTGCTCTTCTTGATTCGCTACTCGCGCCGCCCGATGCACCTCTTCGGCCTGCTCGGGCTCGGGCTGGGCGCGATGGGGCTCGTCATCAACTCGTACCTGGCCGTGCTCTGGCTTCTGGGCAACGGCATCGGGGGCCGCCCCCTGTTGCTGCTCGGGGTGCTGCTCATGGTGCTCGGGGCCCAGTTCGCATCGCTGGGCTTGCTCGGCGAGTTTCTCACCTACCAGGCGCAGAAACAGGACTACCGCGATGCGCTACCGGTGAGGGAGCAGATCGGCCTGTGACGACGAGGCGCTTCGCTTCGGCCGCGCCCTCGCGCCGTCCGGTGCTCGCCCTGGCGGGGGTCACGAGCCTCGCCGCGGCAGCCCTCGCCCTTCCCGCCAGCGCTCGCCCGAACACCCACGCTCCGGCCATCTCCACGTGGGATCCGCGAGCGTCGAGCGTCGTGTTCGGGCTCAGCGGGCAAGCCAGCGGCGACGGGAGCTTTCGAGCCCTGAGCTACAACGCCAACTTCAGCTCGACCAGCTCGCTGCTCAGCGCGCAGTTCGGGCTGCACTATCTGACCTATCGCGAGCCCGACGAGGAAGCACCGCGCGCCCGCGGCGTCTCCGCCGGCGGCGTCGCGCTCTTCACCATTCCCCTGAGCGAGCGCCATGCGTCCGGACTCCCCGAAACCAGCCTGGGCATCTACGTAGGCGGTGTCCCGACGTTGCTCGTCGCCCTCGAGAGGAACTACCTCTCCGTTCCGCTCGTGCTTGGCGTCGGCTTTCCCTGGTCTCCCTCGCCGCTCGTGACCCTGACCCCTTGGGGAGAGCTGTCGCCCGGGCTCAACCTCGACACCAGCCTGGAGGAAGTGTCGACCGACGAGGCGATCGAAGCGGCCAGCGACGGGACGCTGACGCGCGACGAAGTGGAAGACATCGCCGAGGAGGCGCTGCAGCTTCGGACCGAGCGCGGGATGGGCAAACGCCTGGGGCTCTCGACGGAGGTCCACCTCGGGCGAGCGGTCGACATCAACCTCCACGTCACCATCGGGCTGGGCGAGGCCTCCGCCTTGGGCCTGGGGACCTCGCTGACCATACGCTGGGACGACGTCGTGCCGGGGGTGACGGGGAGCCGCGACGCCGGTCGAGCGCCGTCGTGCGAGCAGATGCGGGACAGCCTCCGGCGCTGCCCCGGCATGGCCCCGCCGGAAGTGCGGCCGGCGGGCTCGGCGGCCCGCCCTGCCCCACCGCCCGCGGCGCCGCCGACGGTCCAGCGCCGGCGCCGGCGCCCGCGCATCCGCCAGGTCCAGCCGCCGCCCTCGACGCCGAAGTGAGCGGAAGGGTTTGCGCCCACACAATTTCTGCAACGGCGATCGGCTCGCGCGTCGCGGCGAGTCGACGAGGAAGCAGGTCGAAAGGGCGGCACCCGCCGCGCGAGCGCCAAAGCGCCTGCCCACGGCCGGGCGAGCGCCCCGCAATCCGCCCGTCCCGCTCATTTGCGGGCTTTTTCCGGGTACCGCCGCCCCGGGCGAGCCGGTCGGCGCCGGCGGGACCCGCCTTGCCACGCTCGCCGCGCGGCGCGCGCCGTGGGCTCCGCGAGCGTGCGACACCGCACACACTCTGCGCCGCGCGCCCACGCGTAAGCGCAAGCGGGTAGCGGTTGAGGCGCCCCCCAGCGCCGGGTAAGGTCGCCTTCGGCCAAGAAGTCCTTCATGCGCAAGACATTCATTCTCGACACAAACGTTCTCCTTCACGACCCGCAAGCCATCTTCAAGTTCGAGGACAACGACCTCATCGTGCCGATCTACGTGATCGAGGAGATCGATCGATTCAAGCGAGATACGAGTGAGCGAGGCCGCAACGCGCGCGAGGTAGCGCGACAGATCGACTCGCTGCGCGGTTCGAACGGCTCCCTCTCGCACGGAGTGGCGGTGGGCACGGGGGGGAGTCTGCGCGTGTTTCTTCCCGCGCGCCGGGCGGAGCTGCGCTCGGCACTGAATCCGAGCTCCGCGGACAACGCCATCCTGCAAGTGGCGGTCGAGATACGGGACGCCAACCGAGAAAAGCCCACCATCTTCGTCACGATGGACATCAACCTGCGCATCCGCGCCGATGCGCTCGGGTTGCGCAGCGCCAACTACCAAAACCAAGCGGTGCGACCGGACACGCTCAACCCCGGCGTGGTGGAGCTGACCCAGCCGGATCTCACCAGTTTCTTCGCAAGCGGCGAGCTGCAGGTAGAGGACAATCGGCTCTACCCGAACGTCTGCGTGATGCTCAAGAGCGCCGACGACGAGAAGCGCACGGCGCTGGGCCGATGCGTGGGCAAGGGATTGGTTCGTCGCGTCTCGGTGCCTCCGGAAGGCATCATGGGCGTGCGCCCGCGAAACCGCGAGCAAACCTTCGCACTGGATCTCCTGCTGGACGACACGGTCCGCCTGGTCACGCTCGTGGGCGCCGCGGGGACGGGAAAAACCCTGCTCGCGCTTGCGGCGGGGCTCAAGCGCTGCGTCCACGCGGGCGCCTACACGCGGCTTTTGGTGAGCCGCCCGTTGATCCCCCTGGGGAAAGATCTCGGGTATCTCCCGGGCGACATCGACGAAAAGATGGGGCCCTGGATGAAGCCCATCTTCGACAACCTCGAGTTTCTGCTGCTCAGCGGCGGCAAGCGCAAGGGGCTGCCGGATCTCGACGAGATGATGACCAGCGGCGTGATCGAGATCGAGCCCCTCACGTACATTCGCGGCCGCAGCCTTCCCCAGCAGTACGTGATCGTGGACGAGGCCCAGAACCTCACGCCCCACGAGGTCAAGACAATCGTCACGCGGTGCGCCGAGGGCACGAAGATCGTTCTGACGGGCGACCCTTTCCAGATCGACAACCCCTACGTCGATGCGGCGACGAACGGGCTGACGATCGCGGCCAACCGACTGCACGGCGAGGATCTCGTCGGCCACATCGTTTTGCAGAAGGGAGAGCGCAGCCCGCTCGCCAACCTCGCCGCAGCCAAGCTCTAGCCCGGATTTCGCACGACCTGGTCTCGAGGGTGCGGTGAGTCGTGTCTTTTCGCCCAGCGGCCCGCCAGCGCGTGCGGGGCAGACAGCCAGTCTGCCTGCGCGCGCCCGGCGGGCATCTGGACCGAAAATCCGCTTCCTCCTCGCACCCTCGGTCCTGCGGTGGTGAGGAATCCGGGCTAGTTCCCATCCACGAAAGGGGATGGGAACCAATGTAGAGAAACGCTGTGAGCGAGAAAGAAGGCCGGGCTATGCGGCCGGGGTCACCCCTCGCGAAGCCACCTGCAGGGCGGAGGCTCATCGAGATCGGCCGGGCGTCGCCGCGACCGGCCGCGAGCCGCCCGCGGGCGGCGCGATGCCGAGATGGAAATGATCGCGGTGATCGGCATCGTGGTCCGGGGTGATGAGCTCGCGAAACAGGCCGAGCTGGCGCAAGTCACAGGCCATCCGATTGAGCGGCGGTGCCCCGGCGTCGCAGCCGCTGCCCAGCCCCCTTCGAAAGCTCCGGACAACGCTGACGACCTCGCCCGCCACGAGAAAACGATGCGCGTCGAGCGCCAGGCCGCGGGCGTGCAGACTCAGCCGGCCCGACCGGGTTCGGCGATACGCGTAGGCCCCGGAGTGCTGGACCTCCGAAACGCCGAACCCCCGCAGCACCTCGGAGGCGCGATGCAGCGCCAGGACCAGCCGGCAGTCACACGTCAAGCTCGAGCGACCCAACTTGGCGTAGCGAATCCCTCCGATGCGCCCGGTCACCACGACGGGCGTCGCGACGCCTCGCAGACGGCGCAAACGCCGGTGCTCGATGCCCAGCCGCTCGAGCCGGGCGAGGCAAGAAGGCCCACTCGCCAGCCGCAGCGCCTCCCGAGCGCCCGGGTCGTAGGCGCTCGGCGTGAGGAGCCCTGCCGACTCCCTCGCGCAGGCCCCCGCGCCCGCCAGCGCGAGCCAGGCCGCCAGACGCCTCGCTCGGCCCATCACGTCTCCCCCGGCGCCGCCCTGATGTCGCTCGGATCGCACCGAGCCCGCGCCCGACGCAAGCGACGAACGCGCTCGCCCGCCTTGCCTCGACGCGGACGAGCGCTGCCATCGATCGACCGTGGCGCCATTTGCTTCATTCGATCTCGTCACCTAGACCCCAAACAACGACTAACCTCGAGCGAGCGCTTGTTTTGTGGGCCAGTGGAGCCGAAGGCGACCGTTTCGGGGTGAAAGCCCCGGAATTCACTTCCGGAGCTGAGGGGGCTTTCGCAAAGCCCCCTGGAAACCCAGTGGAGCCGAAGGCGACCGTTTCGGGGTGAAAGCCCCGGAATTCACTTCCGGGGCTGAGGGGGCTTTGTCGCCCTCCCCCCGAACGGAGGGCGGGCTTCGCGCGGTTCACGCCGCTGCGTGAGCTCGTCGTCGAGCCTCGGCTCCTTCCATAGTCCGGGGACGGCATTTCGCCAAGCCCGAGGCTACTTGGCCGAACGCGCACCCATGAGCCGACGGCGCGAGGTCACGGGCCCCCAGGCCCGGGCAGCTTGCGAGACGACTCCGGCGACTGCTATCGAGGCGGCATCGTGACGGTCGACACAGACGACGTGTTCAAGGAAATCCGCAAATCCTGCTCTCCCAGCACCTGGTCGAAAGGCGTGCAGCTGGTGCGCGCCTCGGCCGTCGCCGGCGTGTCCGAGAGCGCCGAAGAGCTCGTCTGCCGGGTCCGCGTCCCCCAGCGTGCGGTGGCCCCCACCGTGATGATCTACCCGGAGGACGAGGAGTGGGATTGCGACTGCGAGAGCAAGGCGCCCTGCTGCGAGCACGTGGCCGCTGCGATCATCGCCGTTCGGCGCTCGCATGCGGAGGGCACGCCCCTGGCGCAGAGCGAGCGTTCGGGGGCGCGGCTGGAGTATCGGTTCAAGAAGGTGCGCGACCACCTCGTGCTCGAGCGCTTCGTCGTCGGCGTCGACGGCAGCTCGGCTCTGCTCCCTCGCAGCCTGAGCAGCCTGGTCGCCAGCCCGCGCGATCCACACCGGCTCACCCCGAGCCAAGGCGACATCGCCATCGACCGCCTGATGGGGCAACGGCTGCACGGGCAGCTGCTCGCCGACGCCGCCAAGGGGGTGCTGCTCACCCTGGCGGGCACTCCGCACGTGACGCTCGACGGCGAGGCGGTCGACATCGAATCGACGCCGCTCAAGCCCATCGCGCACGTGCGCGACGCGGATCGGGGCTTCGTCGTGGCCATCGAAAGGGACCCGAGCGTGACCTCCGTCGTGGTTCCCGGGGTCGTGCGGGCTGGCTCGACCCTACGGGTGCTGGCGGAGACGGACCTCACCGGCGAGAGCCTGGAGCGGCTGCCCAGCGAGCGGCACTTCGGCCCGAAGAGCGTGAGCGTGCTGGTCACCGAAGTGCTGCCCGAGCTGATGAAGCGGTTGCCCGTGGAGGTGCGCACCAAACGTCTCCCCAAGCTCACGCGCACTTTGAAACCTCGATTGGTTCTGGATGTGCAGCAAGAAGGCAACACACTCAGCGTCTTGCCGACCTTGTGGTACGGCCAGGGCGCGCGCGTGGACGGCGACCAGCTCGTCCACATCTCGGGGGACGTCCCGGTGCGCAACAAGGAAGCCGAGCGCGGTCTGGCTCGCAAGCTCTTCGAGCAGCTCACCTTGAGCCTGGGCAGTCGAGCGATCGTCAGCGGCGACCCCGCCGGCGCGCTCGCGGCGCGGCTCGACTCCTGGCAGGGGGAGATCCGGGGCCGCGCCACGGACCGCTTCATCCGACGCGATGACCTCGAGGCCCTGGTCAGCTACGAAGCGGGCTCGCTTTCCATGAGCTTCCAGTCGAGCGACGCCTCCGGGCCGCACACGGCCAGCGCACAAGCCGTGCTCTCCGCCTGGCGCGCCGGGTCGGAGTTGGTTCCCCTGGCCGAGGGAGGCTGGGCGCCACTGCCGAAGCGCTGGCTCGATCGGCATGGGCACCGAGTGTCGGAGCTGCTCGGCGCCAAGCAGGCCGCGGGCGGCGACAAGCTCCCCGCCCATGCGCTGCCGGCTCTCGGGGAGCTCTGCGCAGCCCTGGGGCTGGCCCAGCCGGAGGAGCTCGAGAGGCTCGCTCCGCTCATCGAGGGCTTCGACTCGATCCCCCGCGCGCCCCGGCCTTCAGGGCTCACCGCGGAGCTGAGAGACTACCAGGCGCGCGGCGTGGATTGGCTCTGCTTTCTGCGCGACGCCGAGCTGGGGGCCATGCTGGCAGACGACATGGGGCTCGGCAAAACGCTGCAGGCACTGTGCTCGGTGGCGGGCAAGACGCTGGTGATTTGCCCGCGCAGCGTGCTCTCGAACTGGGCAAAGGAGGCCGCGCGCTTCCGACCGAACCTGCGCGTGCATACGTACCACGGGCCGCGCCGCGAGCTCGACACCTCGGCGGACGTGACGCTGACCACCTACGCCGTATTGCGCCTCGACCAGGACGTGCTGTGCGCCGAGCCCTGGTCGACGGTGGTGCTCGACGAAGCCCAAGCCATCAAGAACCCGGACAGCCAGGTGGCGAGAGCCGCCTTTCGCCTGCACTCGCCGTTCCGGGTCACCCTCAGCGGGACTCCGGTCGAGAACCGACTGGAAGAGCTGTGGAGCCTGATGCACTTCACCAACCCCGGGCTGCTCGGGTCCCGGCAGTATTTTCGCGACGAGTACGAGAGCCCGATCGCCGAGGGGCGGCCGGAGGCCGCCGAGCGGCTGCGCCGCAAGATCCGCCCCTTCTTGCTGCGGCGGCTCAAGAGCGAGGTCGCACGCGAGCTGCCTCCGCGCTCCGACATCACGATCCCCTGTACGCTCGACGACGACGAGCGGGCCGTGTACGACGCCATCCGGGCCGCCACCCAGAAAGAAATCGTACAGCAGCTGCACGCGGGCGGCAGCGTGCTCAGAGCGCTGGAGGCGCTGCTCCGGCTGCGCCAGGCCGCCTGCCACAGCGCGCTCGTGCCAGGGCAGAGCGCCGAGCGCTCGAGCAAGGTCGAGGAGCTCTGCTCGGCGCTCGAACAAGTCACGGCCGAAGGCCACAAGAGCCTGGTGTTCTCCCAGTGGACGGCTCTGCTCGACCTGATCGAGCCGCAGCTGCGGGCCGCCGGGCTGCCCTTCGTGCGGCTCGACGGGTCGACTCGGGATCGCCAAGCGGTGGTTGACGGCTTCCAGGCCGCCGACGGCCCTCCCGTCTTTCTGCTCAGCCTGATGGCTGGGGGCACCGGGCTGAACCTCACCGCCGCCGACCACGTGTTCTTGATGGACCTGTGGTGGAATCCGGCCGTGGAGGACCAAGCTGCCGACCGCGCTCACCGAATCGGGCAGGAGCGCCCCGTGTTCGTCCACCGCCTGGTGGCACAAGATACGGTGGAGGAACGGATCCTCGCGCTGCAGGAGAAGAAGCGATCGATCGCGGACGCCGCGCTCGGAGACGCGAGCCAGGCCGGCGGCTTGACTCGGGAAGACCTCCTGACCCTTCTGGAGTAGACTTCGCTTTTTTGGGCCGGCTCACGGTTGCGGCCCGCTGCGCGAGCATTTTCCCCACAGGAGCCTCCATGAAACCGCCCGTCGCCTACATTGCCAGCGTTGCCCGCACCCCGATCGGCGCCTTCCTCGGGGGCCTCTCGAGCCGGACGGCACCCCAGCTCGGTGCGGCCGCAATCGCCGCGGCCGTCGAGCGCGCAGGAGTCGAGCCCGCAGCGGTGCGAGAGGTGCTGATGGGCAACGTGCTTTCGGCGGGGATCGGCCAGGCCCCCGCGCGCCAGGCCGCGCTCGGAGCGGGGCTGCCCAAGAGCGTGCCGGCCGTCACGGTGAGCAAGGTGTGCGGCTCGGGAATGCAGGCGATCCTCGATGGCGCACGGCGCATCGCGCTCGCCGAGCTCGATGTCGTAGTGGCCGGCGGCATGGAATCGATGTCCAACGCCCCCTACTACCTGCGCGGGGCGCGCAGCGGCCTGCGCATGGGGCACGACAAGCTCGAAGACGGGATGATCCTCGACGGGCTGTGGGATCCCTACGGCGATTTCCACATGGGCTCGGCCGGCGAGAAGTGTGCAAAGAAGTACGAGTTGGATCGCCAGGCGCAGGACCACTTCGCCATCGAGAGTTATCGGCGCGCGCTCGGCGCCCAGCAGGCGGGCGACTTCGAGGCGGAGATTTGCTCGGTGGCCGTGCCGCAGCGCAAGGGTCCCGCGCTGCAGATGCGGTTGGACGAAGAGCCTGGCCGCGGCAAGCTCGACAAGCTCCCGGAGCTCCGCCCAGCATTCCAGGCGGACGGCACCATCACGGCGGGAAACGCCTCGAGCGTCAACGACGGGGCCGCCGCTCTGGTCCTGGTCGGAAAGTCGAGGGTCGAGGCCGGCCAGCCCGCGCTGGCGCGGATCTGCGGTTGGGCGGGCCATGCCCAGGAGCCCGAGTGGTTCACGACGGCGCCGGCCGAGGCCGGCCGCAAGCTGCTCTCCAAGCTGGGGTGGTCCGCGAGCTCCGTGGATCTGTGGGAGATCAACGAAGCCTTCGCTTGCGTCACGATGGCCTGCACGCGAGAGCTCGACCTCGATCCGGCGCGCGTGAACGTGGCGGGCGGCGCCGTGGCTCTCGGGCACCCGATCGGTGCCTCGGGGGCGCGCATCGTGGCAACCCTGGTGGCCGCGCTACGGCGCCGGGGCGAAACGCGCGGCATCGCCACGCTGTGCATCGGCGGCGGAGAAGCCCTCGCGCTCGGCGTCGAGATGATCTAGAAATCTGCGTGCAGGTCGCGCCGAGCAGGCAGGCGAGCCGAACGAGGCAGCCCGGATGAACGTGAGCAAGCGCGCCCCACGCGCCCCTCGGCGGCGGGCGTCGCTGCGGGGGAGCTGGCGGGCAGGCAGACCTTTCCCGGGAGCGTAGGGATCCGGCGTGCAGCAAGCAAGCGGTCGCCCTGGCGGCGGAGGTTTGACCCTCGTGGAGTCGGTCCGGTACCTGCGGCGCACCCCCCGCGCCTGGCCGGCGGCGCTTGCCCCCGTGTTCATCGCGCTCGCGATGGGTCTGCTCGCCGCGTGGCTCACGATCAGCCGCGTGAGCCCGTGGGTGGCCAATTCCCTGGCGACCGCGTGGGGCGACAACGAATGGCTGTGGGCGATCGCCCGCTGGGTGAGCGCACTCGTCGTCGGATACGCATCCGTCACCGTCTGCCTCGCGCTCACACCCCTGGTCAGCGGGCCCGCGCTGGAGCACCTCGTGCGGCTCGTCGAGCAGGATCTCGGTGTGCCTCGGCGCCCCGGGCCGAGCTTCGTAGCATCCCTGGTGCTCGGCTGGCGCGTGCAAGCCTTCACCCTGCTGGTCACCCTGGGAGCTAACTCGGTGCTGTGGCTGCTCGGGTTGATGCTTCCGCTGCTGGCTCCCTTCACGACTCTGGTCGGGGGGCTCTTCTTGGCCGTCGGAATCACCTGGAGCCTGATCGACTACCCCCTGGGGCTGCGCGGCGTCCCGCTCGCCGAGCGCCGCCAGCTCGTGTGGCGCAACAAGGCCCGCCTGCTCTCGTTCGGCGTGCCCTTCGTTTGCCTCTTCTGGCTGCCCGTGCTGGGCGTCGCGCTGCTGCCCGTCGGGGTGGTGGCGGCGACCCGGCTGATTTGGTTGAAGCTCCCGAACGATCCGCTGGTCGCCCGGCTACGGGGGGCGGACGCGTCGGACGTCGCGGCATGAGGGAACGACCGACCAGCACCCCGGGGAGGTCCTCGCAGGCGGGAGCACAGCCTGCGAGAAAATCAGGAAGAGCCCTCATTTTCCCGGTTTCCTTGCGGGGCGTTGTCTGTCAAGGTCCCGGTCCCTTGGCGAATCCTAGCGAAGCAGTACAATGTAAGCCCCTCCAGGTCGTCGTGGACGGCAAAGGGGTGGAACGGGCCATCAAGCATCTCAAGCGCAAACTGGCCGCGGAGGGTCTCCTGCGCGAGCTCAAGAAGCGGCGGCACTACATGAAGCCGTCCATCAAGAAGCGTAAGAAGATCGCCGAGGCCGCGCGTCGTCGTCGCAAGCGCGAGCGCATCATCGATTGATCGAGTGCGGGCCGCTCGGTCGCCCGAGCGCGCACCGATTCGGGGGCACGCCGAAGGGTGCCGTGCGCTCGGCGTTGCCAATGCTCAGGGCGGGGGGAGTCCTCAGCGTGCGGTCGTGCGGCGAGTGTACCAGTCCGGGGCACTCGTGAGCGGCGCCAGTGCGCCGCCAGGCCGCCCATCGTCGGGCGCTTGCTCCCGGTGAGCCGTAGCGCCCCGAACGGGTGCCCGGAGCTGGCGGCTCGCGCGTCGATCCGAGCGCGGCATCCCGCACGGAGCGCAGGGCAGTCCGGGTCGGGCGTGTGCGAGCCGCTCGGCATGGCCGGTCGGACGAGCCATCGCGGGGCCACGGGCCCGCTCACGGGGGGGCCCGCGCCTCGAGGGCGGCGCCCTACCCGAGCCGAAAATGTAGCGACTTCGGTCTCGTGAGTGCTTCGAAGCCCAGCTTGGAGAGGGTACAGCCCCGCCCCGAGTCCTTCACGCCCGCCCACGCGAGCTCGGGATCGAGGTAGTCGCAGCGGTTCATGAACACGGTGCCGACTTCGAGGCGGGGGGCCAGCCGCCTGGCTCGCTGCACGTCGCTGGTCCACAACGAAGCCGTCAATCCATAGCGGCTGTCGTTGATCCGCGCGATGGCTTCTTCCTCCGAGGCCACCGGAGAGATCGTCACGACCGGGCCGAACGATTCCTCGCGCTGCACGGCCATGGACTCGCGCACGTCGACCAACACCTGAGGCGCCAGATACGGCGTGCTCGGGTCACTGGCGGGGAATAGCCGCTCATCGACCAGCGCTTTGGCTCCCCCCGCCACGGCCTCGGCGATCTGCCGGCGGACGTGGTCGGCCGCCTTCTGGCGCACGAGTGGCCCCAGCGTCACTCCCGGCTCGAGCGGGTTGCCCAGCTCGTAGTCGAGGGTTCGCTGCACGAAGTCGTTCACGAATTGGTCGTATCGGTCACGCGCCACGTAGATGCGCTCGACCCCGCAACAGCTCTGCCCGGAATTGAAGAAGGCCCCGTCGACGAGGCCCTCGACCGCCCGCGCGAGCTCGGCATCGGAGCAAACGTAGGCGGCATCCTTGCCGCCGAGCTCCAACCCGAGCCCGACGCGCGCCTCACCGCTGGCCCGGGAGATGGCATCGCCCCCCGCGACGGACCCGGTGAATGCGACGTAATCGACGGCCCGGCGGCGAATCAACGCCCCGACCGTTGCGTGGTCGGCCACGATCGAGTGCACCGACCCGGAGGGCAACCCCACGGAAGCGAGGGCGCTGGCAAAGCGCTCGGAACACAGCGGGGTCTGGTCCGAGTGCTTGAGGATGACTGCGTTTCCACAGAGCAGGGCGGGAATCACGGCGTTGACCGCGGTGAGCAGCGGGTAGTTCCAGGGGGCCAACACCAGCACCACGCCGAGCGGCTCGCGCGTGATCGAACGCTCGAAGCCCGGCTTTGCGGAGGGCACGACGGGCGCGAGGGCTTCGGGCGCGACCGCCGCCATCGCCAAGGTACGCTCGATCGTGCCGCGTATCTCCCCGGGAGACTGCGAAAGAGGCCGACCCATTTGGTAGGTGATCTCCTCGGCCGCCTGCGCGCTCTCTCGGCACATCCCCTCCGCGAACGCGCGGGCTGCCGCGCAGCGCTCTGCCAGGGGCATCTTCGCGAGTTGCCGCTGGGCGCCGCGGGTCGCGGCCAGGATGTCGGCGAGCTCGTCGGCCGTTGCGAGGGGGCGCTCGACGTAGAGGCGACCGTCGATCGGGGAGTACGTGCGCTGCAGCTCAGGCATGATCGAGCGGGAGATTACTTCGCCGCGAGGATACGGCCACAGCCAACAGCGGATTGCGACCTACCTTTTGGGGCCCCCGACACGGGCTCCCTTCGGCCGGCTGCCGCCGCCGGAGCATGGCCGGCGCAGCCCCCGTGCCGCGGCGCGCCGCCACCCACGCGCGCACCGGCAACGACCGACGCAGGGAGCGCCGCTCGCCCCCCAGGGCACCTACCTCACCCGCCGAGAATCGCCGCCTGGAGCACCGGCAACATGCTCGGCCGAGCGCCCACTTGGCCCTCGGCCTCGGCAATCCGACGAACTCTCGGCCGACAGCCCCCACAGCAGGATCCCGCCCCACAGGCCGCCGCAATCGCAACGACCCCATCAGCCCCATTTCGGACCGCCCGGCGAATCTCGCGGTCGGTCACGCCCTTACAATGACAGACAATCATGTTTTCTAACCGCGACTTGCGGAGGCCAAATCCAGTAACGGCAGGGAAGATAGCGTGTTGATACTCACTTTCAATTAAAAAACGCGGGTCGACTGGAGTCTCTTGAATATCCAATAGGTTACGATGCCAAGAAGGCTGATAATGAGAGTGACGGCCTCGTTCAGTCAGCAGGTCAAATTTTGGCTAGACTGCTGCGCAGGGGTCGGTACCCTCCCAGGTCCCACCCCAAGTCTGGAGGCGTTCCCCTATGAAAGGCGACGCGGGCGTCATCGACGCGCTCAACGACATCCTCACGGCCGAGCTCACCGCCGTGAACCAATATTTCATACATTACAAGATGCTCGAGAACTGGGGCTACCCGGCGCTGGCCAAGCACAAACGAGGGGAATCCATCGAGGAGATGCGCCACGCCGACGACGTCATCGAGCGAATTCTCTTCCTGGATGGGGTTCCGAACATGCAGCGGCTCAGCCCCGTCGGCGTCGGCGAAAATCCAGTGGAACAGCACGAGCTCGACCTCGCGCTGGAGCTGAGCGCGGTGCAGCGGCTCAACGCCGGCATCAAGCTGTGTCGCGACGCGGCCGACAACGGCACGCGCGCCCTTCTCGAGCGCATCCTCAAGGACGAGGAGGAATCCATCGACTGGCACGAGGCGCAGCTGCACCTGATCTCCGAGGTGGGGAAAGAGAACTACCTCGCCGAGCAAATCCACGAATAGGCTCGACCACCCAGCCCCGCTGGGGGCCGGCCCCCGGAGCCCCGAAAGGGGCGGCCGGCGGCGGAGCCCCGGCGAGGCCAGAGGCCCCGGCCGCCCCGCGCTGCGGCCGTGCCGCGTCGGCCCCATCGCCCTGCCCTCACGACGCCCCCCGCTCATCGGGGTTTGGCGCGCGGCACGGGCAGCGCGCACACGCCGCAGCGGCGCGACCAAAGAATCCGCCCCAACCCGAGAAAATCCGTGGCTCTGCCCGTCGCCAGATAGGTGCGACGGCAGCGCGGGCAGCGAAAGCCCAGGAGGTAGGAGAAGGGCGGACCCATCAGCGCTGCGCAGCCGGCGAGCCACGCCGCGCCGACCCACGAGCTGTCGGGGCCGAGCAGGCGGGCCGCGGCCCCGATCGGAGCCAACGCCAGGAGCCCGCCCCACAGCCGCCGCCGCGCGCGCAGGAAGCCCCGAAACTGACGGGTCTGCGCGGAGGAGGCGGGGGTCATGGGGGTCTTCTTCATTAAGCATATTCAGAAGCACGCCGCCTACCACGCCGGACCTCGGCCCGGTGTTTTTTCCACCGATTTGAAACGCGTTTCGACCCGACTTGGGAGTACACCACGGCCGTCGCCGCCGGAGGCTCCGGCGGCTCCCCTCCCCATGCCCGCGTTGCCCCTTCGCGTCGAATACCGCGACGTTCGGCACCTCCCTCGCCCGGACGTGCTGGAGCTGTACCGCGCCAACCGCTGGTCGGCAGCCCAGCGCCCCGACGAGCTGATGGCGGGGCTCGCCTCCTCCCATTCGCTCATCAGCGCCTGGTACGACGGCCACGTCGTCGGCCTCGGCAATGCCATCTCCGACGGCCACCTCGTGGTGTACTACCCCCACCTGCTGGTACACCCGCAACACCAGCGCCGCGGCATCGGCAAGCAGCTGATGCTGCGATTGCGACGCCCCTACGAGCACTTCCACCAACAAGTGCTGCTCGCGGACCGCGGCGCTCCCGAGTTCTACGAGAAGCTGGGCTTTCGTCGAGCGAGCAGCACCGAGCCGATGTGGATCTACAGCTCGCCCCCGTAGCGCCCCCGGATCAGCCGAGGCGCTCCACCATTTGACCCACGGAGCACAGCTCGAGCCCGAGCTGCTTGCAGAGCGTCACGACGCGCGCCAGGGCCGCGGGCGTCGTCCCGTAGGGGGTCGGGGACGGATCGATCTCGTGGGTGAACAGCGTGAGCCAACCTCCGGCTTCGGCCACGGCCCGAAGCTGCGCCTCGATGCGATCCATCTTCGTGTCGCGAAGCAGCGGCGTCGAATTGAGGCTCATCAAGTCCACCTGGCCGAAGTGCGCGCCGGGATGAATCGTGCGCAAGGAGTGAAACCGCTTGCCCAACAGGCCCCGCGTGGCGGGCCGAAACATTCCGTAGGGAAACGCGAAGTGCGGAGCCAGCTGACCGCGCCCGAGGCGTGCGAGCGCGCGTGCGTTCTCTTCGACGCTGGCCACGATGCGCCAGTCGGGCTCGAACAGCAGATTGGGATGGTCGAAGCTGTGGCAGGCGAGCTCGTGGCCCATCTCGCGCAACTGGTCGATGTGCCGCAGCTCGAAACCATCGCTGCGCCCGAGCAAAGAGAGGCAGCAATAGTACGTAGCCGCGCCGCCCGCCTCGGCAACCAGCGCGCCACCGACCTCGACCGCCGAGGCCGGAAAGTCGTCGAACGTGATGGATACGGCGCGCGTTCCGGCAGGCAGGCCGCGGCGACTGAAAGGCCGAAGCCGGCACCAACGGCGCACGCCGTGGAAAGCGACGCGCGAGGTCAAGTCGGCGGCGGCTCGGCGAAGGGGGGCGGCAGCGAGGTTCAAGCGGACTTCTCCTTGGAGGGGCGACGGTAGCGGGCGAGTTGAAACGGCGAAAACCACAGCACCTTGCCCAGACCAGCGGCAGCGTCGCACAGGTGAGCCCGGGAGTCGCTTCCCGATAGCGCGCTGAGCGCCGCTCGCCCGCTGCCGAGGGCGGCCTGCCCCGCTCCGAGCAGCATCCACCCCCCGGCTTTGCCCAAGCCCAGGGGCCCGCGCAGCTGACGCCGCGTGCTCCACTGGCCCGAGCCGAACCGACGCTCTGCCAGGTACTGCAGGCACACCCGCTCGGGGAGCACGTACTCGGCCACGACCGCCGCCGGTGCCCAAACGAGCCGGGCGCCGCGTTGGATCAACCCCGCGATCAGCATGGTGTCTTCGCCGCCGACCAACCCGAGGTGCTCAGCAAACGTGCTGGCGCCGCTCAGCCAGCGCGACGAAAACAGGGAGTTGCCCGTGCCGAGACGGGACTCGAACCGCGTCGGCACGACCCCCTCGGCCAGCTCGAAGCGGCGGCCGAACGAGGCCTGGAGCATGTCGGCCGCCCACTCCCCGCCCTGCGGGATCTGCACTTCGACCCGGCCGAACACGACGTCGGCCTGGTGGCGCTCGCGGGCCTCGTGGAGCTGCGCGATCCAATCGGGCGTCGCCTCCTCGTCGTCGTCCAGAAAGGCGACGTACTCCCCCTCGCACATCGACAGGCCCCGGTTGCGCGCCGCCGAGATCCCCGGCACCGCCTCGTGCGCGTAGCGGATTTTCAGCCCACCCGCCTCGGCGGCGAGGGCTCGCACCTGAGCCCGGGCCTCGGCTTCCGGTGAGTTGTCGACGACCACCACGTCCACGCCGAGCCCTCGGGGCAACGTGAAATCGAAACAGCTTCGCAAACAACGCGCCAACATGTCGGGGCGCTTGAAGGTGGGGACCACGACGGTGGTGTGAGCCAACGGAGATTCCTCCTCGATGAGTTTGGTGGGACAGTGGATGAAGCGCGAGAGATCGGACCGAGAAATCGACGCCGAGCCCGTAGGTCCGCGTCGAACGCGCAGAGGCCTCGCCCCCCGTGGGGGGTCGGCTTCTCCAGCGTACCGGGTCGACCGTAGCGGTCGCGCGAAACGTATCACCATCGGGAATCGGGGCGGCGCTGCCCGAAGCCGCTCTCCACGGCCGGGCGACGACGAAACGACCGGTCGTCGGCCGACGCGCTGATTCAAAGCCGCTTCAATATCGCCTGGGCGCGGGCCAGCTCGCCCCGCAGCCCGATCTGCAGCGCCTTTCGACCCGCGAGCGTGCCCGCCACGAACGACTCGAGGTAGTCCTTCGCGTCTTGCGGCTTGCCGAGCTTCTCGCACAGCTCGCCGAGAACGAATTGCCCGTAGCCCTGGCCGCACGGAGCGGACCGCAGCTCGTCGCGCAGACGCGTGAGCGAGCCCGGTTGCTGCCCGGCGGCGAGGCGGGCCAAGCCGAGCTGAGCGCGGTAGAGGGGGCGGGCCCCCGTCCCCCAGCGCAGCGCCTTCTCGAGCGATATCACGGCCTCGACGGCGTCCCCGCGCAGGTACAAGACGGAGCCGAGCGTCCACAGGTGAAAGGAGCGCCGGGAAGCGGGGGACAGGCGCGCGGCACGGCGCAGCTCGGCAATGGCCGACAGCTCGTCCCCCAGCCCCAAGTGCGCGCGCGCGATGTCCTGCCGCGCGACATCCACGAGCACCGACAGCTCGGCTGCCTGCCGAGCTGCCTCGAGCGCCTCGGGAAAGCGCTCGGCTTCCATGTGGGAGAGGTACAGCTGCCGCAGCAGCATCGCGCGGGTGGTGCGGTCGGCCCCGTCGAACGACAGGCCGCGCGTCGCATACTTGGCGCGCAGCCGAGAAGAGCTGGCCTGCGTCGCCTTGCGCAGAAAAAGCTCGGGGCCGAGCTCTTCGGCGCTGATTCCGCTGGGACGCTTCACGGGTTGTACCTTAATTTCCACTGCACAGCCGTCCAGTTTTCGGCCGACCCTCGGATATCCTTCCCGGGCTGACGACGAGCGGCCAACAAAAGCGGACGGAGCTCCAAGAAAGATCGGGTACGGCCGGCTCGAGAGCCACCGCAAGGGCTGGGTGCCGCCGCCAGCCAGGATCGGCTCCTGGGCTCGCCCGCGGACCCGACGAAGCGCCCCCCTTTGCGGGAAACGCCGCGGACTGCTACACGCAGGCCTGTGGTTTCGCCGATTGGAAAAGTCCTGGCCACGCGGCGGCGAAGACCCGGGCCGCCCGGCCTCCGCGAAACAGCGATCCGAGGACCGGCCCTGGCTTCGTCGAGCGGTGCGGGCGCCGCGTGGCGCGTCTCGTTGGCGGCCGGGTTGCTCCTCGCGGCTTGCGGCCGCAAGGCCACCGTGGCCGACTGCGAGACGATCGTCCGGCGCGTCGTGGAGCTGGAGCTGAAGTCGCGGGCCCCCACCGCGGACATCGCGGCGGAGGTCGAGGCGACCCAAGAGGCGCTCCGAGAACGAGCGCTCACGTCCTGCGTCGGCCGGCGAATCACCGAGGGCTCCCTCGAGTGCGCCAAGCAGGCCAAGTCTGCCGCGGAGCTGATTGACACCTGCTTCGAGTGAGCGAACCGAGAGCCATCGGCCGCGCGATGTAGCCCCGTGCGCGGGGCGGCTTCGGGTCAACCCACTTCATCGAGCAGCCCCTCCATGCGGGCGAGGCAGCCCGAGATGTCGGGCCGCTCGTCCAGGAGCCCCTGCAGGGGGTCGCCCCGCTGGGCAACGCGGCTGGGCACGCTGAACATCGTCCAGCGCCGCGGGTCGAGCGCCATGTGGACCTCTTCCCAATACAGCGGCGTCGAGACGGTCGCCCCCGGAAACGCGCGCACCGAGTAGGGAGCCACGATGGTTCGCGAGCGCCCCGTTTGCCCCGTGTCGATGTAGATGCGACCCTGGCGCTCGGAAACCCGCCGCAACATCGTGGACACCTTGGGGTGGCGCGCCTGGAGAATTCGGCCAATGAGCTCCACCATCGCCTTGGCGGAAGCGAACGGCACGCCGGGCCCCAGGGGGATCAGCACGTGGAGACCCGTCTGCCCGGAGGTCTTCGGGTAGCCCGCGAGCCCGAGCTCGGCGAGCAGCTCGCGTAGGGAGAGCATCAGGCGAACTGCCTCGGAGAAGGGCTGCTCGCCCAAGTCGAGGTCGATCGTGAGAAAATCGCAGTGTTCGAGCTCGGGCTGCCGGCACGCCAACACGTGCACCGGGATGCAGCCCAGGTTGATGACGTGCAGCAGGGCGTCGGCGCCGTCGATCAAAAAGCTCTCCACTCGCTTGCCGTCGCGCTCGGGGTCGCGCAGCGAGAGCGTGCGCACCCACTCGGGTGTCCCCTGCGGGATGTTCCATTGATAAAAGCTCTTTCCGGAGACCCCATCAGGATAGCGCACGAGCATCACGGGGCGATCCCGCAGATAGGGTAGCAGCGCGTCCGAGATGGCGGCGTAGTAGTCCAGCAGGTCGCCTTTGGTGAAGCCTTCGTCGTGCCAGAAGATCTTGTCGAGGTTGCTCAGCTTCCCCCGCGAGGAGACACCGCCGCCCGCGCCGTCGACTCGGGCCGCGGGCTGCGCGCCCGCCAGCTCGAGGGTCTCGCTCTCGCCGCCACCGCCCAGCGAGGCCTCCGCCTCTTCTGCACCACCCACCGAGGCCTCGGCGTAGCGGCTCGGCGGCTGCACGCGGCAGTCCAGCGGCTCCAGGTCGTCGCGGAGGCCCTGGAAGACGGCCATCCGAAGCCGCCCCTCTCGCGTCCACTCGAGGTAGCTCACGCTGACGACGAGGCGCGGTGCGGCGAAGAACCGCGGCCGACTCGTCGGGATTGGCTCCCCGGCGCAGTAGTCCTCCTCGACGCGCAGCTCCCCCAACCGCCGCCACAGCTCGCCCAGGGCTCGCTCACTGAAGCCACTCCCGACACGGCCCCGATACACCCAGCGCTGCCCGTCGAAGCTCCCCAGCTCGAGCGCGCCGAAGCCCTCGCGCGAGTTTCTGCCGGCAACCCAGCCCACGACCACGAATTCGTCCTGCCGGCCGCACTTGATCTTCACCCAGTCGCGCGTCCTGCGCGGGCCCGGGTGGTAGGCCCCATCGGCGAGCTTGGCCACGATGCCTTCCAGCCCCCTGCGGCGACACCACTCGAGCAGCGGTCGCCCGTCGTCGAGCAGGTGATCGAGCGCCCAGATGCGGCCGCGCCCGGGCAGCAAGGCTGCCAGCACCCGCTTGCGCTCGACGAGCGGCAGGTGGCCCAGCTCGAAGGGGCCGAGCTGCAGCATATCGAAGGCGACGAACTGCACGGGGCGCTCGAGCTTGGCCCGCTCCACGTCGATGGCCTGCCGTGCGTGAATGCGCGGCGCCAAGAGCTCGAAGGAGGGCCGCCCCGCCTCGTCGAACGTCACGATCTCTCCGTCCAGAACGCAGCGGCTCACGACGAGGCTACGCAGCGCCGAGACGACCTCCGGGTAACTGGGCGTCGCCACCCGCCCGCTGCGGTAGCGCAGGCTGACGGCGTCCCCGTCCCGCTCGGCAATGATGCGAACCCCGTCGAGCTTCAGCTCGTACAAGCGCCCCTTCTCCGCCGGGCCTGCCCCCGTTCGCGAGCAGAGCATCGGCGCTCGCGGGCTCTGCCGGTCCCCTTCGCCGAGGGGTCGCCCGCCGGCCGCCTCCGCGATCGAGAGGAGCCGCTCGGCCACGCCCGCGCGCGCTCCGACTTCGTGCAGCGTCAGTCCGCTCAGCACGCTGTGAGGCTCCCGCTGCGTGATGTCTTCCCCTTCGGCCTCGGTGCGGGCGTGGTCGTCGGGCTTCTTCAGGAGCAGCCATTGCCGCGGTTGTTTCTGCCGAACCGGAGCGGCGTCCGGCTTACCGGTACGGACCAGGGCGAAGCGGCCCCTCAGCTTGTGGCCGAACAGGAGGAAATCCAGCTTGCCCGTTTCCTCGCCTGCTTCGGCACACTTCTCCAGGTATACGACCGTGCCGCTGTCCCAGACGATCATGGGACCCGCACCGTAGTTCCCCTCCGGGATCACGTCCTCGAACTCGAGGTACTCGAGCGGATGGTCCTCCGTTTGCACCGCGAGCCGCTTGTCCCGCGGGTCCAAACTGGGTCCCCTCGGTACGGCGAAGCTGGAAAGCGCTCCTTTCCGCTCCATTCGCAGATCGAAATGGAGCCGGCGCGCCCCGTGCTGGTGCACCACGAACACCCCCCGCCACGTCTCCCGAGCGCTGAGAGTTCGTTCAGCCCCGAAGGGCTCGTTCGTCGTCACCGGGTTTCGCTTGCCGCGATACCTCGTGAGGTCGTGTGCAGAACTTTTCGTCAACCGTCGCGCCGTCCAGTAGCATGGTACCATGCCTGCCCGGTCCATTGCTTCCGCGACCATATCCTTCGGCCTGGTCGCCATCCCCGTGAAGTTGTTCACCGCAACCTCCTCGCAGCAGGTCCGGTTCAACATGCTCGATCCGGACACGAAGGGGCGCGTCAGGCAGCAATACATCGCCGCGGAGTCCGGAGAGGTCGTCGACCGCGGCAGCCTCGTCAAGGGCTACGAGTACGCCAAGGGGCAGTACGTCATCTTCTCCAACGAGGAGCTCTCCGCGCTGGAAACACAGCGCTCCACGAGCCTCGACATCGTGGAATTCGTACCCCTGACGACGGTGGACCTGCTTCAGGTCGAGAAGACGTACTACCTCGGCCCGGACAAGGGCGGAGACAAGGCCTACCGACTGCTGACGGAATCCATGCAGCAGTCCGGAAAGGTGGCCGTGGGGCGCTGGGCCGCCCGGGGCAAGGAGCAGCTCGTTCTGTTGCGCCCGTACAAGGATGGCTTGCTGCTGCATCAGCTTTTTTACCCCAACGAGGTCCGTTCCTTCGAAGAGGTGGACACCGGGGCCACCTTCGACTTCAAGGAGGTCGAGCGCGATCTGGCGCTCAAGCTGATCCACGAGCTGAGCTCGGAAGCTTTCGACCCCGCCCGCTACGAAGACACGTATGCGGCCCGCGTCTTGGCCGCCGTGGAAAAGAAGGTTCGAGGGCAGGAAATTCACGCAGCACCCGAGGTACCCAAGGCGCAGGTGGTGGACCTCTTCGAGGCCCTCAAGCAAAGCTTGAGTGAAGCTCAGCAAGGCGCGGGCCCAGGCGCTGCCGCCCGGGAAGACGCCGAGAAATCCGATGACGAGGTCAGCCCGCGCCCGGTGAGGAAGGCCGAGGTGCAGAAGAAGGAGTCCCGCAAGCGAACGGGGTCCTGAGCGGGTGCGACCTCGACCCGCCGCGCGTTTCTCGCCGTGGCGGCGGCCCTCACCCGCTGCGAGGAAGCGGCGAGCGGTCGGTGGGCCCCCTCACCCGACGGCCGTACCAAACTCGGGTGCACCGCCCGGCGCGCTTTCCTCAGGTGCCGAGGCGCGTCCAATCGAAGATCGCGGCGGCTTGCCCGCAGCGCTCACCCGACTCGTCCAGCACGTTGAATACCGTGGCGCGGTCGAGGCGGAAGCGGCGGCCTCGCCGGCTGACTCGAACCCCCGAATAATCTTCGGCGAAGCCCTGCTCGCGAACGCGAGCCATCAGCGCCGCTCGCTCGGCTCGGTCTCCTGGCGCCGCCGACTCGCGGGACCGAAGCCGAAGGAGCTCACCCAAATCGCACTCGAAGAGATCGAGCGCCGCCTGGTTGCCGTAGTCGAAAAGCGGATCCTCACCGCCTCCGTGGGAAACAATCCCCACGGGCGCCTCGAAGACGGCCCGGGCGAGCTGCTTCGATTCGAGCCCGGCGGGCGCGAAACCCAGCAGCTCCGTGCCGGTCCAGCCTCGATAGCTTCGACACAGACGCCGCGCGTGTCGAACCAGTTCTTCGGAGAAAAGCTCGGCGAGCATGCCCCTTCGCTTGCAAAGGTTCGCGGCCCCTTGTCAAGGTCACTCCACACCGCGACCGCCGAGCAGCCAGGCCCCGCGCCGGGAAAAGCGCTCCGGCCCCCGCGGCACGCCCCCCGCGCTGCCGACCGGCAGGGTGCGGAACCGTCGTGGGGCGCGGTCGGCGGCCCCCCTTCGACTGCCGACCGGGTCTCGACGTCCGCGCGGGCAACTCGCGCTCAGCGGGCTCGAGGGGCGCTCCGGGCCCGCGGCGTGCCGGACCGCACCGGGGCCGGACGCACTTCGCGCCCGTCTCGATGCGAAAGATGTGCACCACTGATGCACCACCACTCCCGCGGCGAGGGCTCCGTGGGGCGCTCCCCCGAACCGAGGTGGGACGACGACTCCGGCGCACGCCCGAGGCGCGTGGCCGACCCCCTCGCACCCTCCCCCCGGGCGCGGACCGTCCCGCTCGCCAGGCAGGTGGGCCTATCCGGGCGACCAAGCTAAAACTTTCCTTGTCGCACGCCGTCGACTCTGGTGTGCGAGGCAAGTTCTTTGACATCGGTCTCAGGGCACGCTTTATCAAGTTGGTGGCGTCTCTACAGCGACAGCTGCCAAGGGTCATTTGCTTGGCATCCTGTGTGGCGTTCTGTGCTGCGCTGTGGGATGCGTTCGGCGACCCGAGCCCGCAGCTGTCGCCCGTAGCGGACGAAAGCGTCACTTGGTCCGAGGAGGAAGGCGCCGAGGCCCACCTGGCAAAGCCGCCTGGCGTGGACGACGCGCCCGAAGCCGGTCAGGGCGGCGCCTCGGAAGGGGCCACGGCGGCCACGTCGAAGGCGTCCCCGGGCCAGTTGGCCCCCGTGTACAGCGAGGAGCTGCTGTGGCTGCGCGCCCGCGCGCAAGCCCGCATCCTCGGCGCGGCGCGGATCATCGAAGATCGCTATGGCCGCGTCGGGCCGCCCCCCAGGGGCAAACACGAGCGCCCCGTCAACAACGGCAACGCCCTCGGCGAGTACGTGCCGATCGAGAACGAGTCGGCGCTCACCCACTTCCACCAGGCCCTCGACGACCTGAAGAACAACCCCCATGGCCAGAAGGTCCGGGTCGCGGCATACGGCGCCTCGCACACGCAAGCCGACATCTATTCGGGCTACCTGCGTTACTACCTCCAGAGCCGCTTCGGCAACGGCGGTGTAGGCTTCATCCCGGTAGGCCTGCAAAAGAGCTGGGCTCGACGTCTAGGCTATGAAGTGAAGAACTCCGCGATGCAGGTGCGCTACGCCCAGCAGCGAAAGAGGCCGCGCCGCGGCCCTCTGGGCCTGGCGGGCTCCGTCGGCATCTCCCGCCCGGGAGGCTACACGCGCGTGGAGCCCTCCGACGAGGACGTGGACTTGCAGTCGAGCCAGTTCGACCTATTCTACGCTTCGCAACCTCGGGGCGGCGACCTCGAGGTCCGAGTGGATGGCGAAAGCCTGGCCCTCCTCTCGGGGCGCTCCAAGAGCATCACGGCTCGCTACTACCACTTCGAGAGGCCCCTGGGCTTCCACGACGTGAAGCTCAGAACCACGTCCGGCCCGGTGCGCTTGTTCGGGCTCGCCGCCGAGCGGGACGAGGCCGGCATCGTGGTCGACACCTTGGGCATTCGCGGGACGCGCGCGGCGAACATGCTGCTGTGGGATCAGCAGCTCTGGACGGAGCACTTGCGCATGCGCTCCCCCGACCTCGTGATGTTTGCCTACGGGACGAACGAAACGACCGATCGCGGCGAAGCGATGCCCAGGTACCGGCGGCGGCTGGCAGAAGTGCTGCGCCGCATGCGCAACGCGCTTCCCGAGTCGAGCTGCGTGCTGATCGGGCCGGGCGATTTCCCGAAGGGGCGCGGGGCCAACTGGGTGCCGCGGCCGCGGCTCCTCAAGATCATCGAGGCCCAGCGAAGTATCGCCGAGCGCTTCGACTGCGGCTTCTGGGACACCTATGCCTTCATGGGCGGGGCTGGCTCGATGCACGAGTGGACGCGCGCTCGGCCCCAAATGGGCGCCGGGGATCACATCCACCTGACGAAGCGAGGCTACGTGCTGATGGGCATGAGCCTCGGAGACGCCTTGATGCGGGCGTACGACGATCGCAACGTGCCCGCGCACAAGCGTGTCGTTTCCGAGCGGCAGCTGTCCTCGGCCTCGACCGTGGATCCCTCGACCCCGTCGGAATCGCGCAAGCTGTGAGCGGCCGCAGGGGCTCCCCGGGGCCGCCTCGCCGCCGCGTGGCTCACCGCGATCGCGCGGTCACTCCCCCACGATCCGGGCGCGGGGAAAGCCGACGAAGCCAGCGGCGCGCCTCAGAGGTTGCGCTCGGGCGGGTCGTAGCCGCCGAGCGGCGGTAGCAGCTCCCCCTCGCTGCGCCGGCGAAACGCGGCGTATTCCTTCATCAGGGCGCGGTAAACGAGATTGGCAATCACCCCCTGACCGGCCGCCGTCGGGTGGGAGAAATCCCCGGCGCCGAGCTGCGGGCGGGCGTGGTACCAACGACCGATCGAGTCGCGGCCACCCATGGCTCGAAACGTGTTGAAGAATGCGCAGCCCATCTGCTCGGCAACTCGGCGCTGGGCACTCACCAGGCGCGGCACCACGGGCCTGGTCACGATGTTCTTTCCGACCCGCTCGCCGTGGTCGATCAGCGACATCACCAGGCAATCCGCTCGCGGCCGACCGCGGCGGAACTTCGAGATCACGCGCTCGTACTCCCGCTCGTAGGGCTCCATGCCTCGCTCCGGATCGTCGAAATCGCGCTGCACGTCGTTCCCGCCGAACATGAACACCATCAGATCCACCTCGCGCCGCTCGAGCTGCCAGGCGAGGTGGTCCGGCTCCTGGTAATCGAGCCGCTGCGTGAAGCTCCCGATCAGGGAGAGCTCGTCCCACACGACTCCCGGCCCCTCCCGCTCCAGCACCACGCCATAGCCGCGTACCTCTCCGCGACCAGCGGCGCGCACCTGCAGCGAGTGCGCGCCGTCTTCCATCTCGATGGTGAAGACGGCATCCGAGGGCCGCTCCGCGCGCGTATCGAGGGTCGTGACCTGATCGCCGTCCACGTTCACCTGCAGCAGCCCACCTCGTGGCCCCTTCTGGTACCAGATCTCGAAGCGCGAAACGCTCGAGCCCACGCCGTCGCGAGCCGTGCGCCAGCGACTCCACCCGCCCCCGGTAGAGCCACTGCTCACCCCGGCGTAACCGTAGCGGCCGTCGCGGCGGCACTTGAAGATGATCTCGCACGAACGCCAGCGGTCGCCTTTGTAGTAGACCCCGCGGTGCCGATAGCCGACGCCGTACTTGCTCAGCGCGTGAAACCCGTGCCCCGCGTCCCCGAAGCGGCTCTGGAGCTTGGAGCGAAGCACGTGGGTGAGCCCGTCGCCGCCGAGCACGGAATCCCCCCACTGGCCTGCCCGTGCGATGGCTCCCGGCACTCCCATGTCCACCAGGGTCAGCTGACCGAAATAGTGCTCCAGCCGCCGAGGCCACTCGATCGGCTCCGCCACCGAGGCCTCGTCGTCGGGGTGGCCGGCATAGGGAGGAAACACCGGGGGGGGCTCGAAGCGCGCCGCCGCCACGGTATCGGCGGGAGCGCTCCCGGACTCGGAGCCGGTGTCTCCTTCGCGGTGGTCCGCGCCGAGCCGCCCCGCGACGTCCGAGAGCCCCTGCGCGGATTCCCGCTCGGCGGCCAGCGCGAGCGCTTCGAACCCCGCCAGCTCCCTGCGCAGCCGCTCCTCGGAAGCCTTCGTCCGACCGAGAATGTTCCAAAATGGAACGTAGTCCTCCTCGGGCTTCGCCGGCCGCAAGTCCTCGAGGCCCGGGACCACGTAGGACAGCGCTACGATCGCCACGAGCGAGAGCCCCGCCGCCAACAAACGCCGGCGCGCGCGCCGGGTGAGCGTGGCCACGGAGCGAATGGCCTCGGGTTCTAGTTCTTGCACGGAGGTACTGAACACTGCAGCGGACGAAATCTCAAAACGAGAAGTAAATGTTGGCTCGAGGGCCCGCGAGCAGCTGAGAGATTACCAACATACAAGATGCCAAGCCGACGGCCAGGGCAGGTGCCGGCAGAAGGCGAACCGCGCGTATTCCGAGCGACTCCGTCCAGCGCGTGGGCGCGAAGTGGTACGCGGTTCCCGCCGCGATGAGGATCAGGAGCGCCCACTGGGAAACCCAGGAAAGAGGCCCCTGGGAAAGCCCCAATCGCTCGGCGAGAGAGGTGACCAAATCGAGCTGAAACAGCCCCGCCCGAACGCCCAGGCCGTCCCACTCGACGAGCTTGCGCACCATTCGACTGGCCTGGCCCAGTGAATCGGCTCGGAAGAACACGCGCGAGAGAACGCTGAAGTGGAAGGTCATGGCAACGTGCACGACCCCCCACACCAGTGACCCGCGAGCGATCGGCAAGAGGCCGTTGATCACCGTGGCCCCGAACGCCACCGTGCCCAGGGTGAGCGCTCCCTCGGGGCCCAAATCCAACACCAGGCCCAACGCCACGCCGGCGGCGCCCAGCATGAGCGAGAAAATCAGGGCCATCAGCCCGTAGATGGCCTCTTTGCGAGCGGCCATGCGCTGGTTGAAGCGGCTGTAGACCATCGCGACGGCGTGCAGGTTGCTGTAGATCACGAAGTTCCAGCTGGCGCCGTGCCACATCCCCACCAGGAACATGGTGATCCAGAGGTTGACGTAGGTGCGTGTAGGCCCGACTCGGCTGCCTCCCAAAGGGAAGAATACGTAGTCCCGCAACCACGTGGAGAGCGTCATGTGCCAGCGCCGCCAGAACTCTCCGATGTCGCGGGCTTGGTAGGGGCGATCGAAGTTCTCGGGCAGCTCGAACCCGAGCAAGCGAGCGGCTCCGATGGCGATGTCCGAGTACCCGGAGAAATCCGCGTAGATCTGCAGGGTGAAGGCGTACAGCGCGAGCAAGTTTTCCACGGAGGAGTACTTGTCGGGCGTCGAGAACACGATGTCCGTGAAACGGGACGCGATCAGGTCGCCGAGCACCACCTTCTTGAGCAGACCCTTGCAGATGCGAAACACCGCGAAGTTCACATCCTCGATGTCCACCTTCAGCCGGGCGCGGAGCTGGGGTAGAAAATCCGCGGCCCGCACGATGGGGCCAGCCACGAGCTGCGGAAAAAAAGACACGAACAGAGCGAAGCGCAGGAAATTGCGTTCTGGTCGGAGCTGGCCGCGCCAGACGTCGATCGTGTAGCTCAGGCTCTGAAACGTGTAGAAGCTGATTCCGATGGGCAGCGCGGTGCGGAACATCGGCAGCGCGGCGTCCACCCCGACCAGCTCGGTCAGGGAGCGGGCCACTTCGAGCACGAATCCGCTGTACTTGAAGTAGCCGAGCAGGCCGAGATTCACCGAGATGCTCATCGTGAAAGCGACGGCGGCGGAGAACGAACGCGGTGGTCGCCAGGCGATGAACAGCCCGGCGCAGTAGTCCACCAGCGTCGAAAGTACGAGCAGGCCGACGAAGTACCACGGCGTGGGCGGCTCGCCGGAGAGCGGCTTGGCGCTCGCGCAGTAGAAGAAGTAGCTGGCGACCAGCAGCAGGCCCCATCGCGCCGCGGGATGGCGCGCGAGAGCCCAGTACGCGAGGAGCACCGGAAGGAAAAAAAGGAGGAAGTCGAAACTAGCGAAGAGCACGGAGCGCTGGGCGTACGAGTATCGAGGACAGGGTACTCTCGGCTTTGTCGACCACCAAGTTACGCGGCCGAGCCGGCGTTCACGCCCTCTTGGTGGCACAGCCGCGGGCGGTCGTCGACCCACCGCGGCGTAGCGAGAGTCATCGACAATTGCGACGGCCAAGCACCACGCCGTCCTCAGGTTTAGCCCGGCCAGTTGTTCGATTTTCCGGCAACTTGCTAGCGGTTGTTCGAATACGGGCCGCCGCAGTACTGTTTCCAGGCATGTACAGAACGATCGTCGGCCTCGTGGGGACCCTGCTGGCAGCCCTGTTGCTGGCCGGCGTCACGCTCTCGGCGTCGAGTCGAGACCGCGCGGACGTGCGCTTTCTCAACGGCGGCGAGCCCAAGTCCATCGACCCCAACGTGATCACGGGGCAACCCGGCGGCCGAATCGCCCTCGCCTTGTTCGAAGGGTTGACGCGCTACGACCCGGAGACGCTCGCGCCCATCCCCGGCGTCGCCAAAAGCTGGGAGGTCTCGGAGGACGGCAGGCGCTACACGTTTCACCTGCGCCGCGAAGCGCTCTGGAGCGACGGTGCGCCGGTCACCGCACAGGACTTCATTTTCAGCTGGCGACGCATGTTGGACCCCGCCGTGGCGGCACAGTACGCCTATATGCTCTACCCCATCGAGGGCGCGCGAGCCCTGAACACCTTCGACGCACACGCCGAGGCGCTCGGGTCCGTCGAGGCGGCTCTCGAGGCCGCCGCCGCGAAGGCCGGCGGGGCAGAGCTTTCGCAGCGCGAGTGGGAAAGGCTGCTCGCCGAGCAGCCGATCTACGACAGCCTCCAATTTTGCCCCGACCCGCGCGTGCGCCGGCATCTCGATTCGGCGCCGGGCGCGCTGTCGAACGAGGATCTTCGGGGGCTGGTGGCCGCGATCGAGCCCGAGCGCGCGCGCCTGCGGGCCGCCGCCGAAGCCATGCGCGAGCAGTTCGGGAAAACGGTGGGCCTCGTCGCGCCGGACCCGTACACGCTCGAGATCACGCTCGAGGCGCCCACTCCGTACTTCCTCCCGCTGCTCTCCTTCTACACCGGGCTGCCGGTGCCCAAACACGTGGTCGAAGCCGTGGGCCCGAACTGGTTTCTGCCCGGCACGCTCGTCACGAACGGGGCTTACGGGGTCGAGCGCTGGCTGGTCAACGACCGCATCCGGCTGCGCAAGAGCCCGTCTTACTGGGGGCGCGCCGACGTGAAGGCCGAGACCATCGACGCCCTTTCCTCGGACAACCTGACGACCAACCTCAACCTCTACCTGACCGGCGAGGTCGACTGGGTGCCGCGCGATTACCCGAGGGACCTGGTCGGCGAGCTGAAGGGCCGCAGCGACTTCTACGCGACGGCCGCTCTGGTCGTGTACTTCTACCGTTTCAACACGCGGCGCCCGCCGCTCGACGACCGCCGCGTGCGGCGCGCCCTGGCGCTCGCCATCGATCGCGAGGTGATCGTGCGCGACGTGCTGGCCGCGGGCGAGCTGCCGGCCACGGGGTTCGTGCCTCCCGGAATTCCGGGCTATTCCCCTCCGAAGACGACCCTGGAGACGAACGTGGCCGAGGCGAGGCGCTTGCTCGCCGAAGCGGGCTTTCCCGGCGGCCAGGGTTTTCCCAAGCTCGGCATCGTGTTCAACACGCGCGACGATCACCGCCAAATCGCCGAGCTCGTGGCCGCTCAGCTCCAGGAAAACCTCGGCGTCGAGGTCACGCCCTACAACCAAGAGTGGCAGTCGTACCTGGCGACCGTACGCACCGGAGAGTACGACCTGGCGCGAGCCGCGTGGATTGGCGACTACGTCGACCCCAACACGTTCCTGGACATGTGGGTCACCAATGGCGGCAACAACGAGACGGGGTTCAGCTCCCCGCTCTACGACGCGATCATCCGCGCGGCGGCGAACATGCCGAGCTTTGCGGCCGACCCGGATCGCCTGCTCGAGCAATTGCCGGACGCCAGCGCCGTGGCCGAGAGCCTGCGCGCGCGCCGCGCCAGCCAGAGCCCAGTCGAGCGCCGCGAGCTGTTGCACCGCGCGCGGCTGGATCTCCTTGCGCAGGCCGAGGAGTTGTTGATCGAAGAAGAGCTACCGATTCTTCCCGTTTACTTCTACACGAACACCGGCTTGCGCTCTCCCAAGCTGCGTGGCCATCACACCGAGCTGCGGCTTCCGGACGGCACGATGGGCCCCAACCTGCAGGGGATCTTTCCGATCCGCGAGCTCTGGATGCAGCGATGAGCGGAGCCCCCGGCTACGAGTCGAAGAGGACGGGCCGCGGCGGAGTGGTCCCCGCCTGGTCGTGGGCCGCGCTCGCGGCCGCAGCGGCGGTGGGCGCGCTGTCGTTCGCCACCGGGCTGGCCGCGGCGGCAGGCGTCGTGGGGGGCCTCTCGCTGCTCGTTTCCCTGGCCTGGCTGACTCCCCGAGCGATTCGCAGCACCGGGCCCGCGCTGCTCGCGCTGTTTTGCTTCGTGCTGCTGCGGCCGCTGCTCGGCGCCTGGCTGGCCGGCAGCCTGGCGGCTCTCGGCGCGGCCGGCGCGCGGCAGCGGGTCTCGCTTCCCGTACTGCGCCGGATCACCTTCCTGGTGCCCTCCCTCGTATACCTCGTATTCATCACGACGCTGCTGATGTACCTGGCGCCGGGCAATCCGTTCGCCGAGGAGCGAGTCGCCGCGCCCCAAGTCGAAGCGGCCCTGCGCGCTCAGTACGGTGTGCCCGAGGGGCCGATCGAATTCTTCCAGATCTACATGCGGCGGCTCCTTTTGGATGGCAGCCTGGGGCCTTCGGTCAAGGTGCAGGGGCGCACGGTGGAGGCGCTGCTCGGCCCGGCCCTGCCGGTGAGCCTCTCGCTCGGCATCGTCGCCCTCACGCTGGCCGTTGCGATGGGGCTCGCGCTGGGAATCCGTGCGGGGCTGCGCCCGGGCTCCGCCTCGGATTACGGCAGCATGGGCCTGGCGCTGTTCGGCATCTCGCTGCCCAACTTCGTCATCGGCGCTTTGCTCGTGAGCTTGTTTGCGCTGAAGCTAGGCTGGTTGCCCGTCGCGGGCTGGGGGTCGATGCGCCACCTCCTGATGCCCGCCATCACCTTGGCGCTCCCTTATGCCGCCTTCATCGCCCGCTTGGCCAGAACGGGCACGATCGAAGTGATGCAGCAAAACTTCATCCGTACCGCCCGGGCCAAGGGGCTTCCGGAGCACCAGGTCGTTCTTTCCCACGCGCTCAAAGGCGCGCTGCTCCCGGTCGTCTCCTTCCTCGGGCCGGCCGCAGCCGGGATCCTCACCGGCTCGTTCGTCGTGGAGACACTCTTTGGGGTACCGGGGATGGGCCAGTGGTTCGTGCGCGGCGCGATCAATCGAGATTACGCTGTGGTGCTGGGCACCGCCATCTTCTACTCCACGTTCGTGACCTTGTTCAATCTCCTGGTGGATCTGGCCTACGGCTGGCTCGATCCGCGCGTTCGGGGGCTCGGGTGAGCGAGCTGCCCCGCGAAGGGCTGAGCCCCGGGCAGCTCGCGCTGCGCCGGCTGCTGCGCAACCGATTCGCGATGCTCGGCGCGGCCATGTTGCTCGGCATCACGCTGTGCTGCTTCGTGTTGCCGGTCCTGCTCGGGCTCGAGCCGTGGGCCGTGGAGCCGAGCCACCGCCACCAGCCGCCTTCGGCCGCCCATTGGTTCGGCACCGACAGCCTGGGCCGGGATTGCCTGGCCCGGGTGCTCGTCGGCGGGCAGACCTCCCTGCTCGTCGGGCTGGTGGCGACGCTGGCCTCCGTCACCATCGGAGTCGCCGTCGGTGCCACCGCCGGCTACGCCGGAGGGCGAGTCGACGAAGTGGCGACTCGCTTGGTCGATTTCCTCTACGGCATCCCGTACATGTTCGTCGTCATCCTGATCATGTTGATGTTCTCGGAGACGGCGCGTGGCGAGGCTCTGCCGGTCTTCGTCGCGCTCGGCTTCGTGCAGTGGCTCACGATGGCGCGGGTCGTGCGGGGGCAGGTGCTCAACCTCCGGCGCCGCGAGTTCGTGCTCGCCGCCCAGCTGCTGGGCGCCTCGCACGTGCGCGTCGTGGCCCGGCACATCTTGCCCAACATCACGGGCGTGGTCCTCGTGTACGCCACGCTCACGGTACCCCAGGTCATCATCCTCGAGTCGTTCCTGTCGTTTCTCGGCTTGGGCGTGAAGCTCTCGTGGGGGCAGCTCGTCTCCGAAGCCGTGAACGTCATCAACCCGATTCGGTCCTTTTGGTGGTTGCTGCTTTGGCCGAGCATGCTGTTGGCGCTGACGCTGCTCAGCCTGAACTACTTGGGCGACGGCCTACGCGACGCCTTCGACCCCAAGATGCGCGCGCTGCCGAGCCGAAAGAAGCCCCCCGCCGTCGCGCCCGCGGCCCGCGCCGAGGCCACCTCGTGACGTCGCCGGGCCGAGGTGAGCCCGCGGCGGCTGCCACCGAGCCGTTGCTCGCACTCGAGGGGCTTTCGACCGAGTTTTCCACCGAGCACGGGCAGGTGCGCGCCGTGGACGGAGTCAGCTTCGAGATTTTCCGGGGCGAGGTCGTGGGGGTCGTCGGGGAGTCGGGCTGCGGCAAGAGCGCCACCGCGATGAGCATCCTGGGGCTCTTGCCGAAGCCCCACGGGCAGGTCGTGGCGGGGAGCATCCGGTTCCGGGGGCGCGAGCTGGCCCACCTGCCGGAGCGGGAGATGCGCAAGCTGCGGGGCCGCGATATCTCGATGATCTTTCAGGACCCGATGACCAGTCTCAACCCCTATCTGACGGTGGGCGAGCAGCTGGCGGAGGTGCTCGTTCTGCACCTCGAGATGCGCAAAGCCGAGGCCTGGCAGCGCGCAGTCGACCTGTTGCGGCAGGTGAGTGTTCCGGCGCCGGAGCAACGGGCCAAACAATTCCCCCACGAGCTGAGCGGAGGCATGCGGCAGCGCGTGATGATCGCGATGGCTCTTCTGTGCGAGCCCTCGCTCTTGGTCGCGGACGAGCCCACCACGGCGCTCGACGTGACGATCCAGGCCCAGATTCTGGACCTGCTCGCCTCGCTGCAGAAGCAGCGCGAGCTGTCCATCCTGCTCATCACGCACGACCTCGGCGTGGTCGCCAGCACCTGCGATCGGGTCGTGGTGATGTACGCCGGGCGCGTCGTCGAGAGCGCGCCCAGCGCGCAGCTCTTCCGCGAGCCAGCCCACCCCTATACGCGAGCCCTGCTCGAGAGCCTGCCCGGCGGAGAAGCAAAGCAGCGCAGCGCGCTTCGCGCGCTCGGCGGGTTGCCGCCGAGGCTCGACCGGGGACCATTTTCGGCCTGTACGTTCGCGCCGCGCTGCCGCTATCGGCAGGCCCCGTGCGAAGCCAGCGAGCCGGCGCTGCGGCAACTGTCTCGGGCTCGCGCGTCCCGGTGCCACTTCTCCGCCGCCGAGCTGGCGGCGGCCTCCGAGCGCACCCTCCGCGTCGAGGGGGTCGAATGACGCAGGGAGCCGAGGCGCTGCTCACGGTCGAAGGTTTGCACGTCACCTTCCGCACGCAGGCGGGCCTCGTTCAGGCCGTCACGGGCGCGGCTCTGGCGTTGCACGCCGGGGAGACCTTGGCCGTGGTCGGAGAATCGGGCTGCGGCAAGTCGACGCTGGCGCGCGCGATCGTGGGCATCGAGGCCGCCGATCGGGGCGCCGTGTGCTTCGAAGGCAGCCCCATCGGGCGAGATCAGCGCTCGCGGCGGATGCTCTCCCAACACCTGCAGATGATCTTTCAGGATCCGGACGCAAGCCTCAACCCGCGCATGTCCGTGCAGCAGCTGATTGGAGAGCCCCTCGTGGTCCACACGCGGCAGAAAGCGCCGGAGCGGCGAGCCTCGGTGGCCCGCCTGATGGAGGAGGTCGGCATTCATCGGGCCATGATGGATCGCTACCCACACGAGCTTTCGGGGGGTCAGCGCCAGAGGGTGTGCATCGCCCGCGCGCTGGCGCTTCGGCCCAAGGCGCTGATCCTGGATGAAGCCGTCTCGGCGCTGGACGTCTCCATTCAGGCGCAGATCTTGAACCTGCTCGTCGAGCTGCAGGATCGGCTCGGCCTCGCCTACCTGTTCATCACGCACGACCTGGCGGTGGTGCGCCACCTGGCGCACCGCGTGCTCGTCATGTACCTCGGCCAGGTCGTGGAAGAAGCCGACGCGACCCAGCTGTTTGTTGCGCCGCAGCATCCCTACACGAAAGCGCTGCTGGCGGCGGTTCCCGAGGTGTCCCCGGGCGAAGGCCGCCCCGCCCGTCCGCGCCCCTTGGCGGGGGACGTTCCCTCCCCGCTCGCTCCGCCCAGCGGCTGCCGGTTCCACACGCGCTGCCCGATCGCCGAGCCCCGCTGCTCGAGGCAAGTCCCCGAGCTGCGCCGGGTGGGGCCGGGCCGAGCGCGCTGCCTGCTGCTCGAGCCGGCGTCGGCCGAATGAGAGCCGTCGCCCGCAGCCCTCGAGCGGCGTCGTAGATGCCCAAACCCGAGAGCGGCGAGTCGGGGCGGTTGACGCGACGAATCGACGCGCGAGAGACGCCCGCTCGGCGGGCGTTTTGCGGGGCGGCTAGCCCGGATTTCTCACG
>JBNKVS010000123.1:0-4282 GCA_050299315.1 Polyangiaceae bacterium | reverse complement strand
CACCTGACGGGCTGTGCAAGGTTTCTTGCTGGCTGTGGGGGCTTCAGGGGGAAGGCCGCTTCGCGGCCTGCTGTTCTTTGGGCTTCGCCCGGCGTCGAGTGGAGGTCGTCGCGCGGCACCCGCAGGTGAATTTCAGTCGTTATGCAGGCCCAACTGGCTCGGGGCATCCCACCTAGGGTGGAGAGACGTACGATAGTTGACGCAGGCCGTTTCCAGGGACACGCTTGTACCTTTCGGGTGATGTTTGAGGGAGGGAAATGTGAGATTCGTCGGCGGAGTGTCAGCGCTCATGATTCTAGTCGCGGTGAGTGTCTCCGGTCGGGCGCAAGCACCAGAGATTGTCTGCCAGCTTGGATTATCGGGCGGTTCATATGACCCAACTCTCGATGCGCCGGCAACTCCGCGCGCGGTCGCGATATCGCGAGACGTATATCGCGCGCTATGCCCTGGGGGATGTGGGAACGTTGACCTGCTACGAAATCCAACAGCTGGCAACGCCCTGACGCGCGTGGTGTCTGGCACGAGCAGCCTGGTCTCCTATTCACCCGGGTTTTTCGAGCTATTGGATAGGCGCTTTGGAACGGGAGCGGTGTTCGGCGTCCTCGCTCATGAACTGGGGCATCACATCGACCTGCATCAGCCGAAACTGCCGTGGTTTGACTCGAGCTGGTCCAGAGAGCTGCGCGCCGATGCCTGGGCGGGGTGTGCTATTGCTCGTGGCGGGATCTCACCGACCTCTTTAGAAGCGGCAGTTGGGGCACTAATGGCATTCCCGTCGGCTTCGCATCCTGGAGCCGACCTAAGAATTCCTGCGATTCGAACAGGATTCTCGAACTGCGGAGGCGGAGGATTTCCGTCGTCGCCAAACCGGGACCGACCGCCACCGCAGCCGACCTGTACGGAAGAAATTGTAGCGTGTACCCACCCGGCACATGCCGATGGCGACATCGGTCCGTGCCTACATCAGGCGCACGCGATGGACCGAATACCTTGCGGGCATGCTTGCTTTGGCCCTTACGGAACTGGGCCATGCCACCAGTTTGACGTGGTCGCGTGCAGCCATCCGCTGCATCCGGCGGGTGACATCTCACCTTGTGCGCACCCAGCACATCCGGGTGGCGACGTCCGTCGAATATGCCATTAAAGCGCAGCTGCATCTTCGTGTCCCGGATGGCCAGGCACCAGTGCATGGCATGATACCGCTCGGGCAAGCGGTCGTTCCTTCGCCCGCCCCCTTCTTGCCGCCGCCGCTACAGACCGGTTTACTGACATTCGCGGTCTCAGCTTCACTCGAAATGCCGGCCGCTCGTCCCGGCCACGAAGGTCCACGGGGCCATAGACAAAATCCGGTAACGGATGAACCTGACGTGGGATAGACGGAACTCGCATCGGGGGTGGGGGATCGGCGTTAGCGACCACCACGTTCGCACAATGCATCCTTCCTGAGGAACTCGACCCTGCTCGCCTTCTACGCTCGGCTGCGGCGGGGAGCTCCCGCTCCCCTGTTGCGGCGAGCAGCGTTCCGCCCGAGGAGGCCTATCCGGTCACGAGACGCTCGTGCGGAACGAATCCTGGACTACGCACCCACAAATTCTCGGGAGGGGCCGCCTTTTCTGGACCAGAGCAACCTGCCGCAAGCTCGCTGGTCATGTGCGGCCAAGGGGCGGCGGCCCCCGGGGCCCACGAATTTCTACCGTGACCTGAAGGTCGCTAGTGGCCTGTGTAGAACTCAGGACAGAGCGGTCTGCGCCTTCGACGCTGCCGCACAGGTTGTGCCTCGACTTGACTCCGACATGAACGCCGTGGTGCGTCGGGCCAACTTCAGGTAACGTGAATGTCAGTTAACTGCGGCTACGGGGACGCACACCCTTGCCGCTGGAAGGCACAATCACTCGCTGCAAGGGGCTAGGAGCGTGGAGAAGAAAGACATCGTCAGTTTCAGCATGAGTGGCGCGGCCGTCCTAATCTCGCTCGCGACGGCCGTCGGCACCACCATCAGGGATAGCGAGGAAGGCACGAGGACCCTACGGGTCCAGCTAACGTCCGTGCTAGAGAAGATCGCAGATCTTGGCCTTGAGAATGCGAAGCTCTTCAAGGCTCCAGAGAACATGATGTATGTTCAGAACGCCTCCGCCATTCTCAATACTCAAAACGCACTTCTCCTTCAGCAGGCGCGGTATCTCGCCGATCGCATGCCCGAACTGGTTTCGCCACCCGAGCTGAACGCGATTGCCGTTGCGTATGCGAACACTGGCAACTATCCGGTCGCCGAGACATTCTACAAGAGAGCAGTGGAGCGATGCGAAAACATGTACGACCGTGCCATGGCTACGCGGAGCTATGCCGCGTTTGTGTTTCAGCAGAGACGACGCGAAGAAGGCCGAGAGCTGTTTACAGAGGCGATCAAGCTAGTTGCCGGTGCCGATAATCTCGCGCGTACAACGAACGGGCAGACCTATCAGATGTGGGGTTTCAGCGAGAAGGCGGCAGGTTTGGCGAAGGAAGCACAGGAACGTTTCGAACGAGCTGAGCAAGAATACGGAGGAATAGACAACGAGTTTCAGAGGGATGCTTTGCTCGCTGCACTGAACGCCGTAAAACAGTATGAGTCCGGAGTCTCACCGATGCCCCGGATAGTGGGGCCCGGTCCTGGAGTCCCTTAGTCGTTGCGCGTGATCGTTCCTTGATTTGGCCGCAGAATGTTTCATGACGAGTTGCCCGAGGCTCAGGGCAGTCGTCTTGGCCTCTCGGGTCAGCACCCGGCGCTCAGATAGGTTGTGTCTTCGCGCCGCTCGCTCAGGCGCGGCCGCATAACCAGGACGATGAACTCGACAACCGCGCTCCCTCCCTTCGGGCGGTCGCGCACTTGCGAGTTATCGCCGGTCGTTGGACGGGCGAGGCACCTTGCGGATTGGGCGCAGTCTCGACTACCTCTGAGGAGGCCATGGAGAAGGGATGGGAGCGGCCCGAGCACGCAAATGTCAGCCGCAACCAGCTGCAGGCCCTGGTGGAAGTAGTTTTCCCGGGTCAGGTGCTGGCGACAGCTGAGGTCATCCCCAGTGGACTCGCGAACACCAACATTCGGTTTGGACTGGAAGGAATATCGCAGGAGTTTGTTCTGCGCGTGCACACACGGGAGGGTTCGGCGGCTTCCCGGGAGGCAGCGCTCATGCGTTATCTGGAGTCCAGCCCCGGAGCGAAGGTCCCCGTCCCAGCTCTTCGGCATACTTGCCTCGACGTAGGCATCGTTGGTTATCCGTGCTCCGTCTGGGACTTCGTGGAAGGTACGCTTCTTGCGGACCTTTTCGAGAGCTTGCCGACTGCAGAGCTTAACGAGATCGCGACTGCCTGCGGTCAGGTTCTCGCATGCCTTGCAGAGCGACCGTTTCCTGACTGCGGTAGCTTCGACGCAGAGCTGAAGCTCGCGGAGCGTTACGGTCCTCCGTCGACGTTCATCGAGCATGACGTCCACGACAAGCTGTACCGAGGACGAGCTGGGAAACGCATGAGCGAAGCGCTTCGCGACGAGATTTGGCGGACCGTGGAGAGTCACGCGCCGAGGCTTCGCATGGTGGACGGCCAGTACTGCCTGGTCCACGGCGACTTCAAGCGCTCGAACCTGATACTTCGCAAGCGTCGTTCGACTTGGTCTGTCGCTGCAGTCCTCGACTGGGAGTTCAGTTTTGCGGGGCCTTGTCTGTTTGACATCGGCAACTTTCTGCGTGCCGGCCAGGCCCTCCCCGTTGGCTTTCGCGAGGCCTTCGTAGAGGGCTACCGTGCTTCAGGAGGCACGTTGCCCGCCGAATGGCTGCAACTGTCCAGGCTCGTCGACCTGGTGAGCCAGATGGACTTTCTGAACAGACCAGAGGAGCGACCCCAAGTTTTCGCGGAGACCATCGAAGTGGTGCGGGAAACCTTGAGCATCTTGGCTTGAGAACACTTCTGCGAGTGGTCGCCGTCCAACAAGCCGTTGGACCTGACGGGGTTGGGCGGGGTGGTTGCTTCGTGCGGGGCTCGTTGTCGTGGGCCGCGTCGCGGCCCCGTTTAGTGGGGCTTCGCCCCGTGCTGGATGAGGCCTTACCTTGGCCCCGCAGGTCAACGGCAGGACGTTGCACGGGCGAAAAGACGTGAGTCTGGCGCCGTACCGGTGTTCCATGTACGAGCGAACCGCGGGGCCATGGTGCTGGCAGAAGTCGTCGCGGGTCAAAGAGGTGGTTCCGCTCGAGCCAACGGCTCGCGGGGGTGGCTCTTCGTGCTGGAGGAGGTTTTCAGCGGGAGGGCC
>JBNKVS010000122.1:0-19557 GCA_050299315.1 Polyangiaceae bacterium | reverse complement strand
AGCCAGCCGAGCCAGCCGAGCCAGCCGAGCCAGCCGAGCCAGCCGAGCCAGCCGAGCCAGCCGAGCCAGCCGAGCCAGCCGAGCCAGCCGAGCCAGCCGAGCCAGCCGAGCCAGCCGAGCCAGCCGAGCCAGGAGGAGGTTCGCGGCACATCGGCCGAGCCGGGCTATGCTTCGGGGTGGACGTCGATCTCGTTTTCGAGCCGGGTTGTCCGAACGTCGAGCTGGCCCGCGAGGCGCTGCGGTGCGCGTTCGAGCTGCTGGGGCTGGAACCCGCCTGGAGGGAAGTCGTGATCGGCTCGCCCGGGGCCCCGGCGCACGCGCGCGGATATGGCTCGCCCACGGTGCTGGTCGACGGTCGAGACGTGGCCGGCCTCGCTCCGTCGGCGGAGGACTGCTGCCGCGTCTACCCGGGCGGCGCCCGCGCGCCTTCGCGACGAGACATCGCGCGGGCCCTCGATCGGGCGCGGCCGGGTTCCCCCGACCCGATCGCCCAGGCACCGCACGCCGGCGCGGGCTGCCCAGTCCGCGGGGGCCGTGAGCGCTAGTTGCCCCGCGCGACGCTGCCCCGCCAGCCCGCCGCCTGGAGAGGGGCATGGCTGAATTCGCGGCGGGATCCGAGACTCCCACCAGCCCCGCTGCCTGGAGAGGGGCACGGCTGATTGGCGGCGGGATCCGAGATCCGCATCAGCCCCGCTGCCTGGAGAGGGGCGTGGCTGATTGGCGGCGGGATGCGAGACCCGCATCAGCCCCGCTGTCTGGAGAGGGGCATGGCTGATTGGCGGCGGGCTCCGAGACCCGCATCAGCCCCGCTGTCTGGAGAGGGGCGTGGCTGATTGGCGGCGGGCTCCGAGACCCGCATCAGCCCCGCTGTCTGGAGAGGGGCGTGGCTGAGTCGGCGCGAGACCCGAGGCCGCCATTTCACTCCGAGCGGCTGCGGGCCGAGCCCGTCTGCGAGCACCATGCGGCGCGGATGGTCGCCGTGCTGCGCGATCCGGCCATCTACCGCTTCCTCGAGGGCGGGCCGCCCTCGCTCGCGCAGCTGACTCGGTACTACCGCTTCCTAGCGGGCGGCGTCAGCCCCGACCGCACCGAGCGCTGGCTGACATGGATTGTGATCGATTCCGACACGGAGCGGCCCCTCGGCTACACCCAAGCCACGATCCTCGCCGACGCCACCGCGCTGGTCGCCTACGTCCTGGCGCCCCCGTTTTGGGGAAGGGGCTACGCGCGTGAGGCCGTGTCGGCCCTGCTGGACCTCCTGCTCTCGACCCTTCGCGTTCGCCGGGCCGTGGCGGAAATCGACGTTCGCCACCGCGCATCGATCGCCCTCGTCGAGCGGCTGGGCTTCGAGCGCACCGAGCTCGCGAAGACCACCCCGGGCCACTCCGAGCTGCGTTTCGTGCTGGAAGACGCGTCCTGGCCACGCAGCGCAGGTTGATCGAGCCCCGCTCCACTCGCCAGGCCACCCTGAAGGGACCGGGCGCGGGGCGCAGGCCCATCCGCGCCGTGGCCCTCGCGCCCCCGAGCGGGGAAACTCGCGAGGAGCCGGGGGCGTCGGACGGGCACTCGGCGGGCGGAGGGCGTGCAGTGGGCTGGTGGCCCCATCCGGCGTCCGCCGGATCGGGGGGCACCCGGCGCTTGGCGCCGGGCCGTGGGCGGACGCGCGGACGCTGGGGGCAACTCCACGACTCCAGTTCCCCGCATACGGGATTCGCATACGGGATGCGTATACGGAATTTGCATACGGGATTCGCATACGGGATTCGCATACGGGATTCGCATACGGGATTCGCATACGGGATTCGTATACGGGATTCGTATACGGGATTCGCATACGGGATTCGCATACGGGATTCGCATACGGGATTCGTATACGGGATTCGTATACGGATTTTGCATACGGGATTCGCATACGGGTTCCGCATTCACTGTCGCCCGGAGGGCCTCGGGGTGCGGGGGGGATGGGGCCTTGCGGATCGGCGCACGGGCTCGGGGAGCGGGTCCGGTTGGTGGCGTGCGGTGGGCAGGACCGGTGGCGTGCGGTGGGCAGGACCAGTTCCGCCCGGTGGTGTGCGGTGGCGCTGGGGTCCGGTTGGTTCGTAGGCGTGCGGTGGGCTGGGGTGCGGGGGGGATGGGGCCTTGCGGATCGGCGCACGGGCTCGGGGGGCGGGTCTGGTGGTGGCGTGCGGTCGGCTTGACCGGTTCCGCTCGGTGGCGCGCGGTGGGCGGGAGCAGTTCCGCCCGGTGGTGTGCGGTGGCGCTGGGGTCCGGTTGGTTCGTAGGCGTGCGGTGGGCTGGGGTCCGGTGGGCTGGGGTCCGGTGGGCTGGGGTCCGGTGGGCTGGGGTCCGGTGGGCTGGGGTCCGGGGGGATGGGGCCTTGCGGATCGGCGCACGGGCTCGGGGAGCGGGTCCGGTTGGTGGCGTGCGGTGGGCAGGACCGGTTCCGCTCGGTGGCGCGCGGTGGGCGGGAGCGGGTCGGTTCGTTGCGGTGGGCGGGAGCGGGTCGGTTCGTTGGCGTGCGGTGGGCGGGAGCGGGTTGGTTCGTTGGCGTGCGGTGGGCTGGGTCGGGTCCGTTCGGGCCGCGAAACGCGCTCGGCGCTCGGGACGTGGGGGGTCGTGGGGCCGTGGGGCCGGGAGTTGAGCCAGCGATCGCGGAGGAGGGAGGCTGGGCCAGACTGTGCCACAGGTGTCGTCCGAGCGGTCTTCTCGGGGCCGTCCCGACGGGTGGTGGAATGCCGGAAGGTTCCAGTTATTGCTATGATTTCTTGGACTTTGTTGGAGGGCGCGGGGGCTTCGCTCGGTGCGCCACGGGCATTGGCCCAGCACTTGCACATGTGCCGGGTATGTCGTCCACTTCTACTGCTTCGATTCGCTTCCGCGCTCGCTCGTTCCACTTGGTCGCCTTGGGCGCCCTGTTCGCCGCCTGTTCCGGCTCCGATCCGGCCCAGGTCACACCCGACCCACCGCTGTCCGACACCATGGTGGACGAGCCCACCGACGAGCTGGTGACGGTGACGGGTGACGGGGAGTCGAGCTTCGTTTCCGACTTGCCCGGCGGGGACGCGTCCTCTCCAGCCGCCGGGGGGGCGAGTGGGGAGAGCGCGGTGGCTGTGGACGCCTCGGAGCCGGGCGGGGGCGGCGCCGAGCGGGCCATCGCCGAGGCGGACATCTTGCAGCTCGACGGCGATCGCTTGTACGCGCTGTCCCAGTTCAGCGGCCTTTCGGTGGTCGATGTCTCCGACCCCGAGAACCTGCGCCTGCAGGGTGTGTATCGCTCCGCCGCGACGCCCTTCGAGATGTACGTCGAGGACGGCATCGTGTACGCGATGTTCAACGGCTGGTCGAGCTACGTGTGTGATGACGCGCAGGGCTGCCGCTGGGAGCAGACCAGCCGCATGCAGGCCATCGACGCGCGCGACCCGGCCGCCATCACGTTGCTCGCGGACCGCGAGGTGCCCGGCTCCATCTCGGACTCTCGCCGCGTGGGCGACGTGCTGTACCTGGTCACGACGGAAAATGGCTGGTGCTGGCGCTGTGAGACCAATTCGCCCAACGTGACCGTCAGCTCCTTCAACGTCGCCACGGCCACGGAGCTCTTGCCCGTCGACCAGCTGCGCTTCGCTTCTCCCGAGGATTCCTACATCGGGCAGCGCAGCATCTCGGTGACCACCGAGCGCGTGTACATCTCCGGCTGGCAGTGGACGCGCGATCGCGACAGCCAAACCGGGTCGATTCAGGTGGTCGACATCAGCGACCCCGACGGCGATCTGGAGGCCGGCGCGGAGGTCCCGATCGCGGGGCAGATCCAGAACCGCTGGCAGATGGACGAGTACGACGGGGTGCTGCGCGTGATCAGCCAGCCCGACGGCTGGGGCACTTCGACGCCGCCCGTGGTGGAGACCTTCCGGGTCGCTTCCGCCAGCGACATCCAGCAGGCGGCGAGCCTGACCATGGTGCTGCCCCGCGCGGAAGCCCTGCAGAGCGTGCGCTTCGATGGCAACCGCGCCTACGCGATCACCTTCGAGCGGATCGACCCGCTGTTCACGTTCGACCTGAGCGACCCGGACGCGCCCCGCCAGGTGGGCGAGCTGGAGATGCCCGGCTGGGTGTACCACATGGAGCCGCGGGGCGATCGCCTGTTGGCTCTGGGCTTCGACAACGGCAGCGAGGTCGGCTCGCTCAACGTGAGCCTGTTCGACGTGAGCGAGCTCGAGACGCCCACCCTGCTCGACCGGGCCGAGTTCGGGGGCGACTGGGGCTCCTTCGCGGAAGATCAGGACCGCGTGCACAAGGCCTTTTCGATTCTCGAGGACGAGGGCTTGATTTTGGTGCCTTACAGCGGCGGGCAGTACGACGAGGTCGACTGCAGCTACGAGTACGGCAGCGGTATTCAGCTGGTCGATTACGCGGGGGACGCGCTCACCGTTCGGGGCTCGGCTCCGCAGGTCGGCACCGCTCGGCGGGCCCTGTTGCATCGCGACCACCTGTTCGGCATCGGGGACAACGCCGTGCAGACCTTCGACATCTCGGACCGCGACGCGCCGGTCGCGGTGGACACGCTCGACGTGGCCCGCAACGTCAGCACGGTGCGGGTGGTGGACGATCACTTGATGCGCTTCGGCAACGACTGGTGGACGGGGCAGACGACCCTCGAGATGACGCCTCTGAGCCGAGCCGCGGAGGCTGCGCCCGAGGCCGAGATCGACCTGAGCGAGCTGTTCGGGGAGAACGCCTGGACCTGCGGGGGCGGCACCAACTGGGGCGGGGAGGTCTTCACCCAGGGGGATTACGCCTACGTGCCGCGCTACACGTACCACTACGACGAGCGCGCCGATGGGTCGTACACCTACGAGCAGCGCCTCACCTTCTACGTGATCGATCTCTCCGATCGGAGCGCGCCGCGCGCCGTCGGCAGCTTCGATGTCGACCCGGTCCGCAATGACGACAATGCCTACTTCGCTGGCATCACCCGGACGGAGAACACGCTGCTCGTCGGCCGAGCCACCGGCTACTACTACTACGGGTCCGACGGCAATCGTCAGCGCCCGCGCTTCGAGTACGACATCATCGACCTGAGCAACCCGGCTGCACCCGTCGTGGCTTCGCAGTTCGAGGTGCCGCGCCCGGTCGCCGGCTACGGCTGGGGCTACGCCGTTGCCGGGTGCACGATGGACATGGGTTGGGGCTGGTACGGTGGCTACGGCGCCGGCTCGACGATCTCCGATGGTGACCTGATCGTCAGCAACCACTCGGAGCCGCTCGACGACGGCAGCGACCGGGTGCGCTACTTCATGGATCGCCTCGACCTGAGCGACCCGGCCAACCCGGTGCTGTTGCCCTCCGTCAACGTGCCGGGCAGCGTCGTGCACTTCGAGGCCGAGAGCGGCCAGATCGTCACCATCGACCACCACAACGAGTCGGCTCCCGGCGACGACGGGGAAGGCTGCCGACAGCTCGGCCAAAGCTGGTGGTTCGACGGGCAGCAGTGCCGCCACGTTCGCCGCAGCCTCAACGCGCTCGTCCTCGAGGGCGATCGCGCCGTGCGCAAGAGCCAGCTCCTGCTCGACGGGGACCGCACCGTGCAGAACTTCGCCGTCAGCGACAGCCGGGTGTTCTACACCGCCGTCGAAGACCGCCCCGCGACGGGTAGCAACGCCGAGATCAGCAGCGGCAACGCCAGCTTGGAGACGCTGCGCATCGTCGACGGCAGCTTCCAGCGCCTGCCCACCACGCCGCTGGGGGAGCGCCCCTACTGGTGGTGGGGGCAGCTGATGGCCCGGGGCGACCGCGCCTTCTCGATCGATAGCAACCGCGTGCTGGTGGTGGACACCTCGGTGCCCACCGAGCCGGTCCGCCTCACGCACGACATTCCCGGCTGGGGCTGCTCCTCGCTGGAGGTGGGCGAGTCCGCCGCCTACTGCGCGCTGGGCCAGCGCGGTGTGGAGGTCATCGACCTGTCGTCGATGCGCTGAGCCGCGGAGTACCCGGGGCGCCCCAGGCGGCCTCCCCGCGGGCTCGTGGTTTGCGCGGGCGCCTCTCTTTGGGGCGCCCGCAGGCGTTTTTGGGGCCGCGGCACGCGAGGGGGCGCCGGCAAGGAGGGGCGCACGGGGGGGGGCATCCTTCGGACCTTCGGACGCGCCCCTGGGCGGCCCTAGGCGCCGCTCGTCCGGCACCCGCTGCGGCTGGAGGACGGCACGAAAGGCCGGCAGCGCTTTGCACCGAGCGGCTCGCGCCGAGAGGGAAGGCCCGATCGAGGTCGCCCGCTCGGGCCCCGCCGGTGCTTGAGTCGAGACCGAGCGGCTCGCGCCGAGAGGGAAAGCCCGATCGAGGTCGCCCGCTCGGGCCCTGCCGGTGCTTCAGTCGAGCAGGCGCGCGACGATCGGCAGATGGCGCTCGGCGATGGCCGCGGCGCGGGCGCAGCGCAGCCGCCCCCGCGAGGAGACGAACAGGTGCAAGGGAAGGCCCGCCCCGGCGTCGAGCCCCAAGCTCTGCATCCACTCCGCGAGCTTCTCGGGCTCCTCGAGGGCCGCGTCGAGCGGGAGATCGGGGTGCTCGGCGCGGAATCGAGCCAGCGCTTCGGCGTCTTCGTCGGCCGATAGATAGATGACCTCGGCGCTGCGCTGCCGGCGCCAGCGCTCGATCATGGGCAGCTCCTCGATGCAGGACTTGCACCAGGTGGCCCAGACGTTGACCCAGCGCGGCCCGCCCCGCGAGGGAGGGAGGCCGGCGACCCCGGGCAGGACGAGGGGGCCGCCGGGCTGCGCGTCGCAGAAGCCGGCCAGCTCCTCGGCGAGGGGGGTTTTCTTCACGGTGACGGCTTCGAAGCGAGGCGGAGCGGGCGCGGGGGCGCCGCCTGCGCTCGCGTCGCAGGCGGCGGCGGCCAGCAGGGCCAGGAGCGCGGCGGGCTTGCAGTGGCTCATGGTTTCGCCGGGGGCCTCAGAGGGTGCAGTCGACCCAGGTGATGAACGCGCTGCGATTCAGGTCTTCCGGTTGGCACTCGAGCTCCTCGCCGCTGCGAGGCCACTGGCAGAAGCTCGGGTCGAGCTGGGCGAATTCTTCGCCCAGCCAGAGCAGGCCAACCTGATCTTCCAGATCCGGATCGTGAAACTTCTCCTTCAGATGGGACAGCACGGCCTCGGCGCGCGCTCGGGAGAGCTCTCGGTTGGCCTCCACCGAGCCCTCCGGCGAGGCCCGCGCCACGACGAAGAAGTAGCTCGCCCCCTTGCGATCGGCGAAGGTTCTCTCGACCGCGGCGATGTCGCTCTCGTCCAAATCGAAGGAGCTCTGGGGGAATTGAATGATGCTGCCCCGCTCCTTCATGGGAATGAAGAGGGCGTTGAAGTCCTCCCCGCTCATGGTCGCGATTTTCTGGGCGTCCACCGGCTCGCAGCCGCGCCCGGAGGCGCCCTGGATCAGGCCGCAGCTCGTCAATACGCGCCGCAGGACCTTCTGCAGCCGCGGGGTGCAATACTCCTCGTTCGCCTGGGAGGCGATCGCGACGGCCGGGGCCTCGGCGGCCTCCGCCTCGGCTCGCTCCAGCCGCTGGGCGGCCCGGTCGACCCAGGTGGTGCTCAGCAGGGCGGGCAAGCCGAGCAGCAGCGCGCCCAGCCCGATCGACGAGATCCCTTTGGCGCTCATGGCTCCCCTGCCGGCTGGTGCGCGCCCCCTGCGGGGGGCTCCGGTGGCGCCTCGGGCGTTTCCGCCTCGGGCGTTTCCGCCTCGGGCGCTTGCGACTTCGGCGGCCGGCTCGGGGAGCGTTCGGCGCTCGGTTTCGGCGCCGCCGAGCCGGCTGGTTCGGGCGCGCCTTCGGCCGGCTCGGGGGCGGCTCGCCGCGCGGGCGCGGGCGGCTCGGGGCTCGGCGCGTTCGAAGCCGCCCGGTTCCCCCGGCTCGCCTGGAGGACGGCTTCTCGCCGAATTTGGGCGGCGAGGGCCGCCGAGCGAGCGGCGCGCCCGCTGCCCTCGGGCTTCGATTCGGCGCCTCGCGATCCGCTCGACGCGCCGGGTGGGGTGCGGAGGGCCAAGCCCTCCTCCCGGCGCGCGCTTTCCCGACGACGGGGCGCCAGATCGTCGCGGACGCTCGGCTGGCTCTGCACTCTTTCGATCAATCGAGCGAGCGCGAAATCCAGGCCGAGATCCGTGTCCTCTCCGCACAATCGCACGCCCTCGACGAAAACTTGGGGGGTGAGCACCTGCAACTGGTTCTTCACGGCGAAGCGCAGCGACTGATTGAGGCGCGCCTCGGCCTGGGCGCTCCCGATGCAGGCAGCGAGGGTCGGAAACCGCGCTTTCGCCATCGCCTCGGCCGCGGCCGGGTGCTTCTCCGCCGCGGCCATGATCTCGCGCTGCTTCTCGAATGCCCAGGCGAGCACGGGCGCGGGGTCGTCCGCACACAGCACGGCCTCGCTGATGCTGCACGCGCCGGGGTGAATCGAGTGATCGATCATCCAGTTGCACGCCTGGTCCAGGGGAAATAGCAGGAGCTGGCGGTCCACGCGGTCCGCCGCCTTCGAGCTTTCGAAGCGCGCCTCGAAGCTGCGGCACGAAGGGCACAGCGGGTCCATCACCTCGAGCAGCGTCGGCCGCCCCCGCTGGGGGCCGTAGCCCACGGTGACGCCCGAGCCCGTTGCCTGCAGCTCGCCGCATGCGCCCACGTAGCTGGAAAAGTCGGGGACCGAGGCCGCGTAGGCCCCGACCGAGAAGGCCACCGAGAGCGCGCCGAGGACGAACGCTCCGGCCAGGGCCGCATACGAAAGCGGGGGCCGCGGGGCGGCTCCGAGCTCGTTGCTCCACTGCTGCTGGCGCGCCGCCGAACGAGCCCGAAGCCACGCCCCGAACGCGCACGCGCTCGTCAGCGCGCTCGCGATGTAGATGCCGATGCAGGACTTGCAGGCGGCGTCCAACTCGACGAGCGAGAGATAGCCCATCGCCATCGAAGAGAGCAGGGGGACCAGGGAGCCCAGGAAGAGAAACCCGGTGGCGCGGCTCTGGCCCGCGCGGCCGTACAGCAGCAGCCAGACGCACCAGGCGAAGAGAAACGCAAACACGGCCATGCCGGGCAGCGCGATGGGGACGCCGCCCCACAGCTCCTCGCGAAGGACCGACGAGTACGGGCTCATCAGCGTGGCGTGGCAGCCGCTGTTGCCGCTGTAATCGGCCGCCGCGAGGCCGGGTAAGAACGAGCAGTGCACGCCGTGCACCTGGCGATCCAGGTGGGCGACGAAATCGGAAGTGGATACGGCCGCAAAAGCAAACCCCAACGCGCAGGCGGGGGCACAGGCAATCACGAACCCAGGGCTACCTTTCATTGGCTTCCTTTTGTGGGGCACGGCGCCCCCTGAGCCACAGAGTTTCAGCGACCGCGGCCCGGCGCAATGCCCCGCGGCCGGTTTTGCCGGACCTTCCGCCCCCTCGGCGCCGCCGGGGCGCGCCGTCGGTCCGACGGCCCGAGGATTCCGAGCCGTCGCGGCCGCCGGGGCGACGCCGCTGCCGCCGAAGCGGCCCCCCGGGGCCCTTTTGGCTCGGTGGGCCGGGAGAAGCGGAGCTGGGTGGCGAGGTTGGGGCGACAGCGGGTAGGATTGCTCGAGAGCAGGTTCTGCCGATTCGTAGGGAAGGGTGTGCTGGTGGTACGGGAAGAGGTCGGCCGAGTCATTTCGCCAATCGTGATGTTTGCGTTTGTTAGCGCTTGTTCGGCGGGCACTCCGGCGCCGGCGGAGCCCGCCGGGTCCGCGGCCCAGGCGGCTTCGCAGCCAGGTGGCATCACCGAAGAAGCCTTTGGAGAGGTCGATGGCCGAGCGGTGAGCCTCTACACGTTGCGAAACGCCCGGGGCCTGCTGCTGAAGGCCACCAACTACGGGACCATCGTCACGGAGCTGCACGTGCCCGACCGCGACGGCAAGCTCGCCGACATCGTGCTGGGCTACGAGAGCCTGCAGGGCTACCTGGCGGCGACGCCCTACTTTGGCGCCACCGCCGGGCGCGTCGCGAACCGCATCGCCAACGCGCAGTTCGAGCTCGACGGCAGAACCTTCACGCTCCCCGCCAACGATGGCCCCCACACGCTGCACGGCGGCACCCGGGGTTGGGACAAGGTGGTGTGGGAGGCCGAGCCGGAGGAGACGCCCGAGGGGCCCTCGGTCGTTTTCACGTACGTCTCGGCGGATGGAGAGCAGGGCTTCCCGGGCGCGGTCACGGCGACCGTGCGCTACACGCTGACCCACGACGACAGCTTCGACGTGACCCTGCAAGCGACGACGGACGAGCCGACGATCGTCAATATGGTCCATCACGGCTACTGGAACCTCGCCGGGTTCGATTCGGGGACCGTTCTGGATCAGGAGCTGATGCTCTCCGCCTCGCAGTACACGCCCGTCGCGCCGGTGGAGAACGCCGCACCCGTGCCGGACGGGACGGTCGCGCCCGTCGCCGGCACGCCCTTCGACTTCACGGCGTCGAAGCGGATTGGAAAAGACCTCGCGGCCGCCGGGGGCGACCCCGTCGGGTTCGACCACAACTGGGTCGTCGACGGCGAGCCGGCCTCCATGCGACTGGTCGCGCGCGCCCGGGATCCGAAGTCCGGGCGGGTGATGACCCTCGAGGGCGACGCGCCGGGCGTCCAGTTCTACACCGGCAACTTCCTCGACGGATCCATCACGGGGAAGGGGGCCCGATACGTCCAACACAGCGGCTTCTGCCTCGAAACCCAGCGCTTCCCCAACGCCATCAACGTCCCTGGCTGGCGGAGCCAGGTCCTCCTCGCCCCCGGCCAGAGCTTCCGCAACCGGATGATTCACCGCTTCACCGCAGAGTGAAGACAGGCCCCGGGCCGACCCGGCGCCCGCCGCCTCGCGGGCCTCGAGCGCCGCTGCCTCGCGGGCCTCGAGCGCCGTGCCCTGGCGCGGGGGCCCCTCGCCCGGACGGCGGCGCGCGAGCTCTCTGGGCTCGCCGAGCGAAAGCCCGCGGCGGGGGCCCGCGGCGCGCTCGGGCCCCGCGGGGGCGCCTGCGCGCGGCCGGCCGCGACGCGGCTCAATCGTACGTGGCGGAGACGCTGAGCGCCGGGATCAGCGAGGACACGCCGCGGGGCCCGGCGCCTTCGTCGACGTTCATGCGGGCGAGCGTGAGGTCCGCGCACAAGCCGAGCAACCAGCGCGCGCCGAGGCTCCAGTCGTGGCCGACCGAGAGGTGGCTCTGCAAGCCGAAGGGGCGGGCCGTCTCGGGCTTCGGCACGACGATCTGCCCGAAGCCGAGCGAGGCGAGGCCCGCCCAGCCGGGGCCGGGCTGGGCGCGCCAGGCGAGGCCGAGGCCCAGGGAGCGCTGGCGCAGACCGCGACGCAGCCGAGGCTCGTCGCCGTTTTCCACTTCGTCGCGCACCGCGACGGCGAAGACGCTGTGCCAGGTCAGCGTCAGGCCGAGGGCGGCGCGGGGATCGAGCTTGGCGCCGACGAAGGCCACGCCGCCGAGGGGCGTGCCCGAAAGGCGTCGCTCGTCGGCGTCGCTGCCGGCGCGCGCGAAGTACGCCCCCGTGCCGAGCCGAAAGGAGGCGGCGAGCCAGCCCTCCCCGGTCGCCGGCTCGGCGACTTCTTCGGGCGTCGCGAGCGGGGCGGCGGCGCCGCGGTCGGGCTCGCCGCGGCTCGACCCCTTCACCAGCCACGGCTTGCGCGGGTGGCGGCCCGAAGCGGTGCCCCCGCGGGCGGCGCGCGGCGCGCTCTGCGCGGGGGAGCGTGCGGCGGCGGCCTGCGCGGCGGCGGCCTGCGAGGCAGCGGCTTGCGAGGCAGCGGCTTGCGCGGCGGCGGCCTGCGCGGGGAACGCGTTCGCGAGCGCGAGGGTCAGGCAGGCCGATCGAGGCTTCACGGCTGCCGCCCGCGCCGCGTGCGGTCGAGGCGGCGGCCGCCGGACGTCGCGCGGCGCGGGGCACGGCGGGGCTTCCGCCGCCGCAGCAGTAGCAGGCCGAGGCCCGACAGCGCCAGGGCCGCCCCGACCGGCGGGGGGCGGCGACCGCTGAGGTTCGAGCCGAAGACGGCGGGCTCGCAGGGCAGATCGCTGACCGTGGCGGCGACGTAGCGACCCGACACGCGCTGCTGGGTGGGCGCGGGCTCGACGGCGCAGTCGAGCGTGAGCGACTCGCGCGGCATGCGCATCTCGAGCCGGGTGACCCAGGCCTCGCTCGGCCGCAGCCCGCGCAGGGCGACGGCGAGATCGTCGAGCGCTCCGCAAGCCAGAGCGCTCTCGGCGACTTGTCGGGGGCCCGGCTCGGGGCACTCGCCGCCGGCGGGGCAGGGGGCCACGCGGGCGTCGCGGCCCAGCGCCTCGAAGGCCGCCTCGCAGTCGAGAAGCTGCTGCTCGCAGCTCGGATTCGGCCCGTACCAACAGTCGAGGTCGCCTTCGAGCGCCGCCTCGACGCCCTCGGCGAAGTACAGCTCCGCGGCGCTGCCCACGTTTCGACCCCCCGCCGTGGCGAACGAGCCGCTGCCCTCGGCGGACAGCAGGCCGCTGTCGGCGTAGGCGGTCAGCAGCTTGGTCGAGCCTTCGCGGCCGAGCAGGCTCTCGCGCACCGCGAGATAGTTGGACTGCCCGGCGACGACCCGGTACTCGAGCTTTTCCACCGGGATCTCGACGGGCAACAGGTCGGGCATCGTCTGCCGACTGTCGGCGATGACGTAGAGCACGATGTCCACCACGTCGGCGGCGCCGGCGGCGACCATGCGCAGCGGCAGGACGGGAGGCCCTTCGGGGGTGACGACGCGCACGGGCGTCATCTGCTGCACGGCGGCGCCGGGGCGCAGCTTGAGCGCGATGAAGTCGGCCCCTTCGGCGACGTAGTCGGAGATGACGGGCCCGATGCCTTCGGGCACGACGTAGCCCTGCTGGTCGAGCCACTCGGTGAGCGAGCCGCCGGAGGCTGCGCGCAGGGTGACCGTCTCGTACGGACCCACGGTTTCTTCGCGCAGCACGGTGACGGAGGGACCGAAGCCTCCGGTCTCCGCCAGCGCGGAGGCGCGGTCGTCGTCGGTGCCGCAACCGGAAGAGCGGTCGGCGGAGGCGCAGGTGTACGCGGGCGCCTGCACGAAGGCCTGGGTCGGCGCGTCGAGGGCCGCGAAGAAGGCCTCGTGCGCCGCCTCCAGGTACGCGCCGGGGGCGACGGGCAGCACCCAGGAGAACTCCTCCGGCGCGCCGGCGTAGCGGAACTGATCCCACAGCACGGTGCCTTCGGGAGAGACCGCGAAGGCCATGCGGTGCGCGACCACGGGGGCATTCGACCCCGGCGGCCCGAAGCAGCCGCCGCAGGCGTGAGCGGGCCCTGCGAGGGCCGCCACCCACGCCGAGGCGACGAGGCTCACCAGCCAACCCGTTCCCCGTCTCTTCGCTCGCATGGATCCGCAGTATAGCCGCCCGCGCCGGCGGGGCACGGGCCGGCGACGCGGCGGCTGCGCGCCGGGCGCGTGCGCGGCGGGCGCAGGCGCTGCGGGCCGGCAAAAGCCAGGGAACTTCGGCGGGACCGCTCCCGTCGCCTTCCGCTGCCTTCCGCCCGGCGCTCGGCCCCGCGCGGCCGCGAAGGGGCTCGGCGCGCCGCCGCGGGGCACATTCCGCGGCCCGCGGCCCGCGGCCCGCCAGTCGCCGGTTGCGGGGGGCGTTCGGCGGCGCCATGCTGCCGCCGCGCCCGCTGCGGCGGTGCGCTCGAAGAGGCGCCATGTCGGAGAAAATCCCGGGGTTCAAGCAGGGGCTCGGGCGGCTCTGGTCCACGGGCAAGGTGGCCTCGAGCGCGGCGCGCTTGGCTGCGCGGCGCGTGGTGGGCCTCTCCGGCGAGGCGGGTACTGCGGTGGACGCCCGGCTGGGCGAGGCGCTGGCGCGCGAGCTCGACTCGATGAAGGGGATGGCCATGAAGGTGGGGCAGATCCTCTCGTACTTCGACGGCGTGCTGCCGGATTCGACGCTCGGCGCGCTTCGGGGGCTGCAGCACGGGGCCACGGCCGTGGCCTGGGATGCGCTGCGCGAGGTCCTGGAGCAGGGGCTCGGCGGTCGGGTGGAGGAGCTGTTCGAGCAGTTCGATACCGAGCCCGTGGCTGCGGCGTCCGTCGGGCAGGTGTATCGAGCGGTCCACCGGGGGCGAGCGGTGGCCGTGAAAGTGCAGTACCCGGGGATCGCCGCGACGTTGCAGGGCGATTTCCAGCGCATCGGGGCCTTGGCGGGGCTGGCTTCGCTCCTTTCGGCCGTGGATGGCCAGGCGATCGTCGAGGAGCTGCGCGCGCGGGTCGTCGAAGAGTGCGACTACCTCGCCGAGGCGGGCAGCCAGACGTTCTTCGCCTCGGCCTTCGAGGGCGACCCGCTCGTGCGCATCCCGCCGGTGATCGACGAGCGCACGTGCCGGACCGTGCTCACCACCGAGTGGTGCGACGGAGCCGACTTCTACGCCCTGCTCGAGGCCTCGGCGGCGCGCCGAAACGAGGTCGCGCTCACGCTCACTCGGTTTGCCTATCACTCCCTCTGGCAGCTGGGCCGCCTCAACGCGGACCCGCACCCCGGCAACTACCTCTTCGACCTCGAGCCGGGCGGCCCGATCAGCTTCCTGGATTTCGGCTGTGTGCGCGCCTTCGACGCCGACTACCTCGAGGCCCAACGGCGGCTGACCCGGATCGTGCTCGAGGGCGACGAGCCAGCCTTCCCGCAGGCGCTGCGGGCGGCGGGCCTCGTGGGGCGCGACCGGGGCTACGACTACGACTACCACTGGGCCCTGCTGCGCCACGAGCTCTCGCCCTATCTCTCGCAGCCCTATCGCTCCCAGCCCTATCGCTTCACGCCGGAGTTTCTGAAGAAGAGCTTCGAGTTCGCGCGCGCCACCCAGCCGAACGCCCGCAAGATGGCGGTTCCGCCGCAATGGATCTGGCAGCAGCGGCTGCAGACGGGGCTGCACGCCATCCTCATCCGGCTCCGCGCCGAAGGCGACTTCGCCACACCGTTTCGGCAGGCGCTCGAGGGGTGAGCGGCGCGGGCCGCCGCGGCGCTCCGGACGGGAAGCGACGGGCCGCCCCGCGAGGGCTGCCGCGGGGCTGCCGCGGGGTTGCCGCGAGGGTGCGCGCCCAGCCGCCCCCCCCCCCCGCGCGGCGGCCCGGGAAGGCGCGCGGCCGCGAGCGCGACCCGGCCCGGATCAAGCCCGCCGCTGGCTCGGTGTGCCCGCCGCGAAGAGCTGGGCCGCTCGCCGCATGTGGGCCGCGATATCCACTCCGTGGGGGCAGGCGCGCTGCGCCGCCTCGAAATCCGCGCCCTCGAAGCGGCGCGCTTCGGCGGGCAGCGAGGAAAACACCCGCTGGGCCTTGGCGGCGTCCCCGTACACGTCGTGATACATCACGCAGCGCAGGGTGGTGGCGATGTTCACCGGGGCCGCCGCCGCCGGGCCGCAGCGCTGGCCACAGCCGTCGCAGGCCTGGCTCCGGGTGGCCCGGGCGTAGCGATGCAGAGCCGCTCGGTCCAGGGCTCCGAGCGACTGCCGATCGAGCGCGGCCGCGATGTTCTGCTGCAGCTTCTCGAGGCTATCCATGTGGCTGACCGCGGCGGTGATGCGCGCATCCGCCCACACGGCCTTGAGCACGGCCTGGTGCTTGGTCCACTTGCCCGTCTGCTCGAACTTCTTCCAAGCGCTCCGGAAGCTGGCCTCGGCGCCCTGCGTCTTCATCGCGATCAGGCCGATGTTGGCCTTGGCCGCTGCGTCCATCGCGTGGTTGAGCTCCTTGTCGCCGTAGGTGCGGAAGTTGTAGCGGAACATGATCGAGTCCACCGCCTCGACGCCGGCGGCCTTCTGCAGCAGCTCGGCGACCGTGCCGTCGTGGCAGGAGAAGCCGAAGAACTTGATCTTGCCTTGCTTCTTCGCGCGCTCGACGGTCGCGAGCAGCTGCTTGTCGCTCAGCACGGCCGGGTCCTCGATGCCGTGCAGATAGTACATGTCCACCCACTTGCGACCCAGCTGCTTCAGGCTCTCTTCCAGACTGCGCTCGAAGCCCTCCGCGTCGTGATCGTGGGACTTGCTGGTGATCCACACCTTGTCGAGCTGCCCCAGGCGCCCGAGCGTCTTGGCCGCGTGGGCCTCGCAGGTGCCCCCGGCGTAGACCCGCGCCGCGTCCACGTAGTCCACGCCGTAGCGCAGCGCCTGGGCGATCTTCGGGTCGAACTTGGGGTCGAAGCCCGTGCCCCCGCCGAGCAGGAGGATCGGGATCTGCTTCCCCGTCTTGCCGAGGGTGCGGCGCGGCACCTGGGGCGCGGGCGCGGCGGCCCGGGCCTCGCCGGCCCGGGCCTGGCCGGCGAAGAGCGGAGAGGCCGCGACGGCGGCGGAGGCGGCGCCCCCGAGGTGTAGCAAGCGGCGGCGAGTCAGGGCGGAATCGCTGGACATGAGAGCTCCTCGTGAAATGAAAGAAACGCCGATGCTACCCCGAGGGGCGGCCGCGCGTGAACCGATCGGCGGCCGCGCGTGGACCGATCGGCGCCCCCGGTCGGGCCCCGCGGCGGAACCTTGGGGCGGAACCTTGGGGCGGAACCTTGCCTCGGAGCCCAGCCGCTGCCCGGAGACTCTGACCGCGAGCCGACGACCGCCCCCGGGCCGTTCGCGGCGCTCGTGCGCGCCTCGGGCGAAAGTCGCGCGCGGGTGGGCTCTCCCGTCGGCCTCGCCGGTCCTCGCGGGCGCGTCTCCGGCGTGCTCGGTCTCGCGCTCGCGCTCGCGGGCGGTCGGCCATGTCCGCCGCGTGCTGCTCGCGCACTCGAACGAGGTGCCGCTCCAGCGGCCGCAGCAGGGACGTTGGCAGCAGCGTCACTCGATCCCTCTGCCCCTTGCCTCGGCGCACGACCCGTTGGCGCCGATCCCGATCCACGTCCTTCACGCGCAACGTCAGACACGCCAGCACGCCAGCACGCGCAGACCCGAGCCGTAGAGCAGGGAAGCCATCAGCCATCGCGACGGTCTACCACCGCAGCACGCGAGCCGGCACGGCTCGGCCCTCCGCCACACACCTCCGCTCGCTGCGGAGCCGATTCCCGCCAGGTTCACGCTCGGTGCTCAGCAGCCACCGTGCCACCCCCTCCCTCTCCCAAACGACCCCGAGCCACGCGCCCTTCGCCCCCGGCGAAACCCGGCGAGCGCCGGCGACGCCCGACACCTCGTGCCCCGGTGCAGACTTCAAAAAGGCCGGGGATTGGGCAGATCCGCCACCCCCTGGGTCGGCCCCCCCGTCGCCAGGAACCGCGCGCGCGAAAGGCTGCGAAGAACGTACCCACGACGCCGAGCGCCGCCGCCCAAGACGGCGCATTGGAGCGGATCCGAGACCGACCCTGCCGCTCCAATGGATTCCACTGCTGGGATGATGACGGGGGGAAGGCGGCGTGGGGTGCCTGGTTTTTGTTAGGGCGTAAGTAGGTCTAATTGGAGTTCGACAGACGAAGTCACTCCGAGCAGGCTCAGACTGTCAGATGGATGTCTCGTTCGCCAGCTTCAGCACCGCATCTCGAGTCCGCGCAGAAAGGTGGAAGCCGAGCTCGGACAGTCTCGTCACGAGTGGCTCTACTCGGGAAATATGGCCGGAGGTCTTCGCCTTGAGAAGAACACCAAGTGTTCCGGTCAGGGTGATGCGGAGGAGGCTGGCGTGACGACGGGCGAGGCCGTCATCCAAGATGAGTAGGGCTTGGCGCTCGTGTGCGATGGCGATCGCCTCGCTTTCACCCCGGCCCAGGTCCGTCGCCAGCGCGAGTAGCGCAACGGTCGGCGATGACACGACTCGTGTCCAGGGCAACTCGTCCACCCGGGGAACGTCGTGTCCGAGTGCCCTGCCAGCGTCGAGTTCATCGACAACGCTCTTCGGCACCAGCACCTTCGAATATAGCGCCCCGAGGAGTTCGAGCTTGCCCAGCTGATGGAGGTACAGAAGTGGCGACGTATTGGTAACGACCTCACGCATGGGCAAAGTCGCTCGCGAGGTCGAGCTCGGTCTGCGCGAAGGTGTCTACTCCAAATTCGGCGAGCTTTGCCAGGAAGGCGACCCGAGGAACACCCGCCAATTCAGCAGCGGCGCCCGATGACAACCGACCGAGCTCGAAGAGTTTCATTGCGGCGGCCATGCGAAGCTGCGCTGCGGCGCCCTCGGCGTCGAGCTTCAGTGCCACGAGCGTTGCCTCAGGGATGTCGATGGGCACCGAACTCATGCTCACAAGAATAGCTTGGCGTTCCACAGACCGGTAGGCGGCCGCTTCGTTTCGCTGCGGCCCAATGGCCAGGGCCGTCGGAGGGGAGGGTTTTGCAGCAGCGTTTCCGGGGTTTTCTCCCTTCTGCGGCCTGCTCTGGTCAGGAACTGTCGGGCGAGCATGCTCTATAAGCAAGGTCGACCTCTCCTCGTGCGGCCGTGCGGCGGTCGTCATGGTCCTCAACTCACGCAGGACTCGCGGTAGAGTCTGTGCGGACACCGATACGACGATAGGCGCGAGAGGCCGACGACGACGCATTGATGGCCGCTCGCTGGACTCTTGCGGATTGGCGCTGTCGAACTTGGCCGCTGCACCTGGCGAGGCCCTCGCTTTGCTCGGGACCTCGCAGGTGAGCGCCAAGACGTTCGACAGACCAAAGCGGTATGCTCTGCTTTTGCTCCAAATCGCGCAAGAATCAAGGAACTGCTGCGTTGGTATACCCTAACCTACAGCGTCCCCTCCCCCGTCTTCACCCCGAGCCCTCTTAATACCGCGACCTCATCCGTTCTGGATGACGTGTTACCCAAGATGCCTCGACGACTGCGGGCGTACTTCATGTCGCGGCTCCGGATAGTGGTGGTTTTGCTGCTCCTATTGCTGATTGGTCTGCTCTGTCGAAGAGTTCTCGATGGAACATGGCCTCCACTTGGGTACATGGTCCGGGCGTTCGCCACTGTCCTCATTTGCGGTGTGGGGATAGCGATTATTGGTGGTCGTCTTCCCTATCCCTTTGACAGCGAGGGAAGACCAGCCTCCCCAAGTCCAAGAGAGCGCGCAGTTCGCAAGATGACGAAGTACGTCATCGCGATGGCTATGCTCGGGCTTGGCTTCGCGCTGGCAACTGTCGGATTGCTTTTCGGGTACACGAACGACCTGGGGATCCTCTACTTGGTAGCGCAGAAGAATCCCCCGTGGACAGTGCTTTCAGGTTTGGCCGCGGCCCCATGCCTGATCCTACTGTGGATCAAGCGCAACGACCATCGCGAGCAGGACGTCGCTACCGCGCAAAAACAGCAAGCGCTTTCTCATTTCTCGGAGGCTTTGCGTCTCTTCGGCGGGTCAGAAGGTACCGACGTTGAACGCATCGGTGGACTCCACGCATTGCATGCCGTCGCCTTGTCCGCTCCAGAGACATACGCTCGCGCAGTGCGTGAAACGCTCATCGCGTTCGTTGAACAAAAGCGAAAAATCGATTCGACCTGTCTAGTACTACTGTCGAAGACTTGCGTCACGTAAACGCCGCGAGTCGGATGGGTGAACGGCGGATTTGCTGACAGCCGGGGCAGCGAGGTAGCCAGGCGGTCAGTGCGCGGGCGAACGCCAAGCGAAGGGTGGTAAAGGAAT
>JBNKVS010000121.1:0-4608 GCA_050299315.1 Polyangiaceae bacterium | reverse complement strand
CTCGGAGCTTCCTTCCCCCTCAAACCACAACCAACGGCCTCAACCGGCTACCCACCGGACCGCATCGGTGCGCTCGCAGATCGGGTCCGACAAACTGCCGCGAACGCGGCAGTTTTCGGGCCCCCACTCGCTTGTTTTGGGACTAGTTCCTGAGCTGCGAACCTCATTGCGACCGGCCTACGCCTGCTACCGTGGGGCTGCGCTAGCGCCGATGACGGTTAGTGATTCGGATCCCGTAGCGGGTAACTAAGATAGCCCCATTAGGGATGTAACCTACGCGATCTTTCGGGTTGGTATGAGGGGCACAAGGCTTGATCCTACCTTCAGTTGCGCCGGCTGAGACGTGCACGATGCAGCTGGCCGAAGCCAGCGGAAAGGGTAGCCTGTCCGGCGCCCGGCGCGAAGCTTGAACACGGGACCCCAAAGCTCCCGAGCTGCAAGCAGCGTGACGGGCGCAAGTCGTTTCAAAGCCACTGAGCGCTCCACAAGGCGAGCCGCGTATGACGTGCATCATACCCTGCACCGCGACCCTACTTTCCCAACGTTTTTCACCACCCCCATCCACCCGGCGATCCACAAAAACACCGACAAATCCCCCAAAACACCAAGCTTTTTGGGGGTTCGAATCCCGCCCTCTCCGCTGAAATGAAAGCCTGGATCCGATTGGGGCGGTCCAGCGGCTTGCAGAGTCCAGGGCGGGGATTCGAACCAGACCTGCCTAGCGTCGATGAGCGGAGCACGGTCGGGCTGCAGCGACTGCGGGTTCGAACCGGCTGCCCATCGGTTTGGGAGCGACTTGCGGCGAGCTGCAGGTGCCAGAGTGCCTCGGAGGTCTCCGCGGCGAGCCCGCGGAGACCGGCTGCCCATTGGCTTGCGGCGACTCGAGCCGAGCTGCTTGGAGTCGGATTCGCCAGGAAGGCCTTCACGGGCGAAGCCCGTGAGAATCCCGCCCTCTCCGCAAGAAAAGGCCTGGATTTCTGGGGGTGTTTTTTCGCGCGTCATACTGCGCGACATAGACGCTCGTTGTTTCTGGGGATTCCGACTGGGTTTGGTCGGGCTTCTGGGGTTGGGGCACGGTCCCCCCGCATGCCTTTTGCAGCCGGGGATTGGGTCGGATCCCCTTCGACAAAAGTCATGCCGGGGATCCGGCTTTGCCGTGGGTTGGGGTCTTGATGGCGCTCGAGCAACGGGGCGGCGGTGGACGGCGCCGAAACGGCGCTGCGCGGCCGGGGGCATTGGCTGCGGCGCGTTGACGGCGGGTGCGGCGTGCGGGAGGTTCCGGCGCCGTGAAGGCGATTGTCGAAGCAGAGCTGTCTCTGGGGGAGCCCAGTGCCGACCAGGGGCTCGTGACCTGGATTCGGGTGCGGGTCGTCGAGGAGCTCGATGGCGAGCAAGGGGCCGTCGCTGCGCGGGCGCGGGTTGCTCGGGTCCATGTCGGGATGGCCGCCGACGTAGGCGAGCGGCTGCACGATGTGCTCGACGCCGACGGCGCGGAGCTCGAGGCGCTCTACGCCCCCTTCTTTGAGGAGGACTGGTTTCGGGAGCAGTTCACCGAGGGCGCGGGCAGCGACCTTCTGTACGTGAGCGAGGTCGAGGTGGCGCCAGGTTGGGAGGAGAGCAATGTCGACCTCGCGCTGGTGCGGCGGCTCTGTGACACGCTTGGACAGGGATGCGAGATGGCCGTGATTCGGACCGCGTCGGGGGCAGACGTGAACCGTTGGCAGCGGCTCGGGTTTACCGGTGACGCGGACGGCAACGGGTTTCTGCATCTCCCGCTCGGCTACCGCCAGGCGCGTGTAGTCGCGGGCCAGGATGAGCGGACCTTTCGCGTCGTACCGAATCCTCCGCCCGGGTCGGAGCCGAACTAGGCCTGGTCGGTCAGGGAGAGGCGCAAACACGCGACCGCTTCGCAGAGAGGCTCCCAATCGAACGTCGTGTAGCGGTCGACAATGTCACCTCTGGCGTTGTGGGTGATGCGTTCGAGGATTTCCTTCCGGGCGCCATCGCGGCGCGTCAGCGAGATAAACGTGTGGCGCGTATCGTGCACGCGCCGGCCCGGGATGCCCAGGGCACGACAGTCGCGTTGGAGGTTCTGATGCGTAGTGCCGCTAACGCGGCATTTTCCGCGGCGAGAGGGCACGATCAGGTCGTCGGGGCTTGGCGGGCGGCCGTATGATTCGCGGAACCCGCTGCGCTTCCAGCGGAGCAGGACCTCGGCGAGCGTTGGGTGGACGGGAACCACCCTCGGCGTCTTCGTCTTCAGCGGCTGGTCATCGTACTGCGTGGCGACCGAGAGCGCCCCGAGCGGCTTCGAGTCGCCGTCGTAGTCCTTCCAGCGGCGGCCCACGGCTTCGCCGTTGCGCATTCCGGTCAGGAATAGCAGGGCGTATAGGACACGGCGATCGGGCGGCACGAGCTCGCTCGTCATCAGCAAGCGCGCCTCGTCGCGCGTGAAAAGGCTCGGCTGACGGCGCGCTGCTGATGGGGAGACGTCGCGCGGGCTCGGCAGCGTGTTGCGCGGAAGTACACAGGGGTCAACCGCGACTAGCTCTTCGATTAGCGCATCCCGGAAGAGCGTGCGCAACGTGCCGTAGACGTTGCGGATCGTCTTGGGCGCGAGGCGCCCGTCCTAGCGCAACCGCTCGACGAGCTCGCGGATCTCGCGGCGGGTGATGCTGTCGATGCGCCGAGAGCCAAGCAGCGGGAATACGTGCAGCTTGAGCCGGGTCGCGTCGTCGTTCGCCGTTCGGATGCCCCGGCGCTCCCGCGCGTCCAGCCAACCGTCTGAGAATGCAGCGAGCGAGATCGCCCCCGACTTGCCGTCGGGGCGAAAGGCGCCATCGAGCACCTCTCGCTTGCGTCGACGCTCGAGCTGCTGGGCAGCTCGCTTGTCCGTCCCTGCCCGCTCTTGGATCTGGCGTCCGTTCCAGACGAACGAGACGTAGTAGACGGTGCCCGAGCGGCGCTTTCGCGAGAAGACACCCATCGTCAGAACCCCGAGGCTTTGCGCAGCTTCTCGGCTTGGCGAGCGGCGCGGGTTCCGGGTTTCGTCGAACGCTCGCGCAGCCAGGCCAAGACTTCGTCTCGATTGAAACGGTATTCGCGGCCCAGCCGGTGTGCCGGGAGCCCGTCGCGGACGACGAGCTTGGCGACGGTTCGCACATGCACGTCGAGCATTTCGGCGACCTTTTCGGCCGTGAGCACTTCCTGACGCGAGTCCCGATGGTTCGCGAGTTCTTCACGCACGACTACCCGGACCAGCTCGCGAACTTGGTCCGGGTCAACACTGCCACCCCATCCATGAGCCAAAACTTGTCACGCACGACAAGCTTTATACAGAACTAGTGTTCAGGTTTCTTGTTCAGGAGGTCGATCAACCGGGAGACTTCGAGGAAGAGCGCGCCAAGCTCCTTCTCAGACTTCGGCTGGCGAATCTTGAGGATCTTCTGCGCCTGCATGACCGCGGGGTTTTCCGCGACGAGGTGAGCCAGGCAGTAAACATCGGCCGCATCAGCCGTTCGGCTATTAAATCGGTCGAGCAATACCTTGAGTTCGATCTCGTCAGGACGGGGTTGCCGTCCTGAACCAGGTTCCTCCGCCCAGAAGTAGCCCGGTTGAAGGCTCAAACGTTCGATGGCGCGCTCGGCCAGGTCCATCCCAACGACTCGCGTGCCACTGAGGATCTTCGACAGGGTTGACTCGCTGATGCCGAGTCGCTCGGCAGCGCGACGCCGCCACCCACGCGCATGACCACATTCCGCACCAAGCTTCTGGGCAAGCGCAACATAGCGGGCGGTCAGGTTCGCGGGCGGCAAAGGAACGGTATGCGTCGGCAGAAGGATATAGAGCGCTTGCGCATATCACGACCACCACGCTACTGACCAGGAACGTCAGCCGCGCCACTCGGAGCGCTTCTTCAGGTCAGCGTGTCGGATCCGACCGGCACGCCGTGAAGTGGCTTCTGCCGATTCTCAAGTCACTGGCTCAAGGCGTCCGGGTTGTGGCCTTCGCGGGCCGGTCTGTTACCACCGACGTCGTTGGGTCCCATTTTCGCCGATGTCACCGGGGACCAGGGGACCACCTGGAGGGGACGGAATGGACCGGTGCCGAGGGTCAGGCGGCGAACGACGACCCGTGGCCCCGAGGTGGGGCGACCGAGATGGGGCTGGTAGGGACAGGTGGAGATCAGCGCTGGAGGTGCTGCGTGCGGAACCCCTTTCCGTTGAGGACGAAGGTTTCACAGCGCTCGGTGAGGCGTTCTGCGATCACCTGAGCGTTGAGGGCATCGAGAAAGACCTTGGGCCACTCCTTGAAGGGGCGGTTGGTGGTGATGGCGGTGGAGCGTCGGTAGTCATAGCGCTCGCTGATGACTTGGAAGGCGAGATTGGCTTGGGTGGCGTCCATTTCGAGGCAGGCAAAGTCATCGATGGCGAGCAAGTCGGCTTTGACGTACTTGCGCATGACGCGCTCTAGAGCGACAAACGGGTTGAATGCCCCGCGATTTCGGATCGCTACCGCTGCTACGCCGCCATCCGTTCCAGCCGCTGGAGCGCTTCCAGATTTTGGATCGCCGCTGCCCGACGCAGGTCGAAAAGATTCTTTTGGGCG
>JBNKVS010000120.1:0-2389 GCA_050299315.1 Polyangiaceae bacterium | reverse complement strand
TTCCTTTACCACCCTTCGCTTGGCGTTCGCCCGCGCACTGACCGCCTGGCTACCTCGCTGCCCCGGCTGTCAGCAAATCCGCCGTTCACCCATCCGACTCGCGGCGTTTACGTGACGCAAGTCTTCGACAGTAGTACTAGGCCCCGCCTACGCGAAATTCTCGGGGTTGCTACTCTCTTCTTGCCTGTGCAGTGCACTTCGGAAGCGGGAGAGGTATCGAGCACTCTGGGTACGCAAGTTGCAAAACTCGCTCCCATGACTGAGCGGCACAACACTCGCAAACGTCACCTGTTGATTGTCGGAGGAGGCCTGGCAGGGCTCTCTGCGGGCTGCTATGCGCAGCGTTCGGGCTACCGAGTCACGATCGTGGAGCACAATTTGGCGCTCGGCGGTGTCTGCACGGCTTGGCAGCGAGGGCCCTACACGATCGACGGGTGCATCCATTGGCTCACGGGCGGTCCTTTCGACGCGGTGTATCGCGAGCTCGGGGTCTTCCCGCAGGTTTCGGTGCGGACGCCAAGCTGGCTAGAATCCCCCCAGACTACAAACGCACTGGTTGCGCGGAACGATTGTTATGTCAACTCTGCGCCAGGGAACTGAGGATGTTCGCGCTGGATCGCTTTGGAATCCCTAGTCTCGTGCACGAAGTACAAGTGCCGGTGCCACACCTGGACGACACGCAGCAGTAGGTGCCCCCCCGTGCCGAGATCGCCCTCGAATAGGGCCGGCAAGGCTTTGGTCGTGTGATCCAGCTTGCTCAGCGAAAGGGTGAGAGCCTGACCCTTCCCGTCCTTCTGCTGCCCGAGCAGCAGCTCACCGAGGTCATCCAGGGAGGAGGGTAGCCCGGCAAGGCCGACCAAGAACAGCGAATCTGTCCAATGCCCGTCAGGCCACGCCAGGCGCACCCAGACGAGTCGCTCGAAACCCTCCGCATTGGGGACCAGGACGGGCGCACCGGCGGCGATTTCCTCGAATACCTCCCAAGGCCCACGCATTCCCGGAGCCCACTCCCCCCAGGGGACACCTGGCAGAAGCGCACCCATGAATTCGGAACGTTGGGTGTTGGGTGGACAACCGGTGGGCCCTACCATTGTCAAGCTCAACGGGGTGCACCCGGATTCGCGACAACGATGGCAGGAGACTTCCGCGATCGCCGCACCTACATGCTCTCACTTTTTGAGGTACCTACAAGGTCCAGACCATCGAAACCGTCCACTATTCATGAACAGGTTGCCGACGTGGCGGGAGTCTCGCCGGAGGAACGCAGCGGGAGCTAGTGCCCGAGGTCTTGCGACACAGCGCCACGTGCCCGGTCACTCGATCGTAGAGCCAGAGGTTTCGCTACGCGGGGTCATGGGGCGGTCATAGCGCACGCTCACCAGCGGTCCAAACCGCTCCAACGGGCGCAGTGCCCGCCTGCAAAGGGGGGGCGCGGGGCTCCTCACTCGCCGCGAGGTCGAACGGCGTTAGGGTCGCCCGTCCGCGGCCGTTCAGACAGGTTGGCCGAGTTCGCCCGTTGCCCAGAGGGCAGCCGATCCGCACCGAGCCGGCGTTGTGTACTTCTCGTCATGTCCCACGACCGATCTCCTCCTGCCGAATCGAAGCGACTCCTCAGCGAGAGCGTTCACGTCGAAGACGAGCGCGGCGCGACGATTCTGACCCGGCTGGCACCTGGCGTGCTGCTCTACGAATGTTCGGGCTTTCTAGCCGCTTCATTCACCCAACCCACCCTCGCGATGGCACGGTCCGAAATGGAAAGGACCGGCAGTGTCGCCCTGCTGACGGACGCCTGGGAGCTTCGCTCCATCGACACGGGCTTTCGCGAGGCCTGGACCGCGTGGATGCGGGAACACCCCGGTCGGTTCCACATGCGGCTGCTCCTGCAGAGCCGGCTGATGGAAATGGCCGCTAGCCTAGCCAACCTGTTTGCCGGATCACGCGTCATTCACACCTACTCCGACTTGAACGCCTGGGAACGCGCCTGCACGGCGGATCTGCCGAGCTTCCAATGTCGCCGCAAAGTGGCCGACTAGCGCGCAGAGCAAAGAAGTTAATAGGCTTCAGGAGGATTCGCTCACCAGGGGTGAGAGCGAATTCCACTGAAGTTTAGCACCCGTCTTCTTTGGCGCAGATTTCATGGGTGCGGATCCCCCTTCAAGGAAGGGAAATTCGACACTAGCACTACGTGATCAGCCAAGCTGGCTAGAATCCGCCCAGACTACAAACGCACTGGTTGCGCGGAACGATTGTTGGACGAAGCCGCTGGCGCGGCAGATCGAGCGTGATTCTGACCTGAACGCATGACGCAGAGCTGAGGGCGACGATGCGGACGGCGGTGCGCGACGGCTGCGAAGAGGAGCCGAGCGGATGCTCGTGTGCCGCGAGATCG
>JBNKVS010000119.1:0-11502 GCA_050299315.1 Polyangiaceae bacterium | reverse complement strand
GCCGGTGTTCCGGTCCGTGACCTCCCACACGGTCACGTCAGGGTGCCACACGGGAACGGATCCGTCCGGGACCGGCTCGAAAGCGAACTGGAAGAGCTCGCCGGCCACGAAGTGCATGGCGGCGACGAGGTTGTCGAGCTGCAGGTACTGCTTCACCTCGTCCGAATCGAGGTCGTACTTCGACTGCCGCACCTTCTCCGCGTAGTAGCGGTAGTCCCAGGGCTCGATCGTCGGGTGCTCGGGCTCGCGGTCGGCGATTGCCTGCATGTCGCGCACCTCCTCTGCCACGCGCTCGAGCGCGGGCTCCCAGACGGCCAGCATCAGCTCCAGCGTCGCCTCGGGGGTCTTGGCCATGGTGTCTTGCAAGGCCCAGTGCGCGTGGCTCGGGTAGCCGAGGAGCTGGGCGCGCTCGGCGCGCAGCTTCAGGATCTCGGTGACGATGGCGTCGTTGTCGTGCTCGTCGCCGTTGTCCCCCCGGCTCACGAAGCTCTCGAAGACGCGCTTGCGCAGATCTCGGCGGCTCGAGAAGGACAGAAATGGTTCCACGGAGGAGCGCGTGTTGACGATGGCCCACTTGCCGTCGTGCCCCTGGGCGCGGGCGGCCGCCGCCGCGGCGTCCCGCACGGGCTGTGGCAGACCGGCCAAATCCGCCTCGCTCTCCAGCACCAGGGAGTAGTGCTCCTCGTCGTGCAGGACGTTCTGGTTGAAGGTCGTGAACAGGCTGGCCAGGCGTTGGTTGATGCGCGACAGCTCGGCCTTCTGGGCTTCTCCGAGCTCGGCGCCCGCCAACACGAAATCCTGATGCGCGCGCCACACGAGCCGTTTCTGCTCCGCGCTCAGCTCGTCGCCGGGGGCTTCGAAGACGCTCTTCACGCGCGCGAACAAAGTCGCGTTTTGCACCACTTCGTCGCGAATCGCCGCCAGGCGTGGGGCCATGTTTCGAGCCACGGCTTGAAATTCTGGCGTGGCGAGCGAGCCGTCCCAGATGTTGTACACGGCGCCGACGCGATGCAGGGCTCGGCCGGCGTTCTCCAGCGCCTCGATGGTGTTGCCAAAACTCGGCGGATCGGGCTGGCTCGCGATGGAAACGATTTCACCTCGGTATTCGTCCATCGCCGCCAGCAGGGCTGGCTCGAAGTGCTCGAGTTGCACGGCGTTGAAGTCGGGGACTCCGCCGTAAGGGCCGGACCAGGGCTTCGAGAGGGGGTTTTCGAGGGCGGATTGCGTTTCTGCAGCTGCCGGCATGGTTGCTTCTTTCGGGGGTTGAGGGGGCGTGCAGGCGCACAGCGAGAGCAGCCCCCACGCCGCGAGCGCTCGGCGGCGGCGCTTGGGCGTCGGCGCGGAGCGGCCAGCGGGGCGCGGCGTCGGGATGGAAACCTCGGCTCGGGTACGGAATGGCGGGCGATTCATCGTGGGTGTTACTTTCGCCGGATCCGCTCGGGCTCCGCAACCGCGCTGCGTTCCAGGCAGGGTCGCCGAGCGGCGGTGGTTGTCCCCGATTCGTTTCTCCTTGCGGCGGCAGGCCGCGCGGCCCGCGCGCCCGAGCGCTCGAACGTCGAAGCTGCTTTCCAAAGGCGGGTGGCGGGTGCAGAACATGGCTATGCCCGCCGCTTTGCAGACGTTGCCGACGCCGTGCTTGCTCGTCGAGCGCGCGCGCCTCCTGCGCAACGCCGCCCGGATGCAGGTGCGCGCCGAGCGGCTGGGGGTGGCGCTGCGGCCGCATCTGAAGACCGTCAAGTCGGCGGCCATCGCGAGGCTCGTGGTCCCCAGCGGCAAGGCCACCGTCTCGACGCTGCGCGAGGCGGAGTATTTTTCGAAGCAGGGTTTGACCGACCTGGTCTGGGCTCGCTGTGTTGCCCCGAGCAACGTCAGCCGCGCCGCCTCCCTGGTGGATGCAGGGGTCGACCTCAAGCTCCTGACGGACGGCGTGGAGGGGGCTCGAGCGATCGCTTCGGCCAGGACCCCGCTCTCGGCCCTGATCGAGATCGACTCGGGCGAGGGGCGCACCGGGTTGCCCGCGGACGGGCAGGAGCTGATGGGGGTCGCGGACATCCTGGGCGAGCGCTTGGTGGGCGTGCTGACGCACGCGGGGCACAGCTACGCGTGCCGCAGCGTGGAGGAGGTCCAACGTGTGGCCGAGCAGGAGCGAGCCGCGGCGGTGCACGCGGCGACTCGCCTGAGGAGGGCGGGCTTCTCCTGCCCGATCGTGAGCGTGGGTTCCACGCCCACGGCAACCCATTGTCGCGACATGAGCGGCGCCACGGAGATGAGGCCGGGTGTGTATCTGTTCGGGGATCTCTACCAGGTGGCGATCGGTTCGTGCTTGCTCGACGACGTGGCCCTCTCCGTGCTGGCCACGGTCATCAGCCGCCGCGGCGATCGGGCCGTGATCGACGCCGGCGCCCTCGCGCTCTCCAAGGATCGCAGCACCGCCAAGACGCCGCACGACGCCGGCTACGGGTTGGTGGCCGATGTGCACGGCAACCCGCTTTCGGGCGCCGTGGTCGCGGAGGTGCACCAGGAGCACGGGATGATCGTGGACGCCCCGCCGCAGCTCGTCGTCGGGTCGAGGGTGCGGATTTGGCCGAACCACGCGTGTCTGACGGCAGCCGCCCACTCGGCGTACTACGTGCTCGACAGCGGGCTGTCGGTGGTCGACCGCTGGGAGCGCTGCAACGGCTGGTAGCGGGGAGCGCGCACGGGGCTGCGTCGGTGTCTCCGTCCGCCCCCGCGCGGCGGCCGAAATCGAGGACTGGGTCGGGCTCGCCGGGCGGGCGTGGTAGCCTCGGGCCATGCCGCCCGAAGCCTCCAAGATTGCCGTCTCGATGCCCCGGCACTTTTCGCTCCTGCGGTCGCTGACGCCCGCCGATTTCATCACCCTGGGCAACGCGGGGGCGGGCATGGCCTCCGTTCTTTCCAGCATGGCGTACGTCGAGAGCGGGAGCCGCGTCGCCCTGTGGAGCGCCATCGCTCTGCTGCCGGTGGCGCTCGTGTGCGACGTGCTGGACGGGGCCGTTGCGCGCAGCCACAAGCGCTCTTCGCCGTACGGTGCGGATCTCGACTCCCTGGCGGACATCGTCTCCTTCGGCGTCGCACCGGCCGTGCTCGCTTATGCCGTCGGCTTGCGCGGAGGCTGGGATTGCGTGGTTCTCGTGTACTTCGTGATGTGCGGGATCGGTCGGCTCGCGCGCTTCAACGCCACGGCCGCGGCGCTCTTGACCGACCAAGGCAAGGTCAGTCACTTCGAAGGGACCCCGATCCCCACGAGCGTGCTCTTGGTGGCCCTGCTCGCGGTCGCCGTGGCGCGGGGCGCCGTGCACGACGAGCTGTGGCTCGGAGCTTTTTCTCTGGGACCCCTCGAGCTGCACCCGCTGGTGCTTTGCTACCTGCTCAGCGGCAGCGCCATGGTCACCGCTCGGCTTCGGATCCCGAAGCCGTAGCGCGCCGGCCGCGCGCGACCGAGACTTCGGGAGCTGGTCGGTTGATAGACCGATGGTCGGGGTGGGGAGCGGCCTGGTGAAACCGGAAATGGGCGGAATCGCCAGCCTTCGACTCGAAGCGGCAGGCACGGAGGGGCTGGCGGCAAGAGCGCGGCGGGCGGCGTGCCCGCCACCGGTCGCACGCAATTCTGCACCGGATCTGCTCCCCCCGAGGCTCGAGGCCCCACAGACCCAGCATGAACGATTCCCTACGCAAGTGGGTACGCTGGGTGAAAAAGTGGCGCCGAGAAAGAAATCCTCCGCGCCCTCAGCCCCACCCGCAGCAAGGCGCGGGCAGCGCGCACCCGCTGTGTGGCGTACACGAGGCGGATCTCGACCGCCTGTTGGATTCCGTGCTGCGGGACGGGTTGCCCGGGTCGCCCGCGGGAAGTCGCCGCACCGCGACCCTGGTCGGGTTTCCCGGGCCGTCGCAGGCCGCGCTCGACGAGTACGCAGCGCTGCTCGCGAGCCCGCGCCCGAGGGCGCCCAGGCGCGGGGTGTTTCGGGGCGCCGTCGCGCTGGCGATCGCAGTGCACCTGGCCGCGCTGGCGGCGATCGAAGGCTCGGGGTCGGGCACCGTCGCGGGGCCGGACGCCGGGCTTCCGGGTGCGGTGGGCACGTCGACTGCTCCTCGGCAGGCGGGAGCGCTCGCGCCGCGGGGGGATGGCTCGGAGCGGCGGCGATCCAGCTCCCTCGAGGGGCGTGGCGACCCATCGGAGTCCGAGGCCGCGGGCGGGCGATCGCGGCCGCTGTCGGCCCCGCCGCGACCGCGAGCTCGGCCTTCCAGCGCCTCGTTGCCGTCTTCGGGCGCGCGAGCCGCCGCAGTGAAGGCGCTCATGCCGCGAGCCACGCGAGGGGGCGCCAAGGAGCCCTGCCCGGCGGCGCGGGGGCTGCCGGGGCGCCAGCGCCGCGTCACCAGGCGGGGAGCTCTCGGCGACTGCCCGGAGCCCTGAGCCCGGCCGCGCGTGACCCGTCGACGCCGATTGGCGCGAGGGGAGACCCACTCGTCGCCCCCGGCCTGTCCAGGTCGATTGACGCGGGCGCATCGCTCCACGATCGTTGGGTGGTGGTCTGGCTCTACCTCTCGGCCTCGATCCTCGGCTTCGGGACGTTCGCCATCCAGATGCTCTTCTCTTCCGCCGCCGATGCCGACGCCGGGGACGCGGCCCCACCCCTCGGGGGCGGAGATGCCGGCGGCCACCTGCTGCCTGGCGCTGGGGAGCCTGGCGCCGGGGAGCCTGGCGCTGGGGGGGCGGGCCCGCTGGAGCCGCACGCGGGCGGAGCGGCCGCCGAGGCCTCCGCGGGGGGCGCCGACGGCCCCGGGGGCGCCGGTTCGCAGGCCCACGACGGGGCGGCGCACGGCCCCGGGTGGGCCGGCATGTTCCTCTCGCTGCGCTTCTACCTGTTTGCCGCCATGGGCTTTGGCACCGTGGGTACGCCGGCGAGTTGGCTGGGATGGGCGCCGCCGACGGCGACCCTGGTGGCGGCCACGATCGCCGCGCTATTGCTCGGCGTCGGGGGCAGCCTGGCCTTTCGGGCGCTGAGCGGTCAGACGCTCACCAGTGGGGCAAGCCAGGTCGACTTGCCCGGGCAGCTCGGGCGTGTGCTGATCGCCTGCGAGAAGGGTCGCCGCGGCAAGGTGCGGGTGCAGGTACGGGGTCAACTGGTCGATCTGCTGGCGACGACGGAGGAGGAACGGCTCGAGCCGGGCTCCGCCGTGATCGTGCAGGAGGTCGGGCGCGAATCGGTGCTCGTCTGCGCGGCGCCGCGGGAGCTCTCTCCGGCTTGGGGGCGCGATCCGCACCAGAGCGATAGGCAGGATTGAGAGGCGACTGCCCTGCGTGGGCTCGCTCGGGGGGAAGAAGGGATGGTGGGATGCAAGATTTGGCGACGGAAATGAACCCGGCAATCGAGGCGTGGGCGGGCCCCTGGATGCCGCTGACCGCGATCGGGATGGTTTTCGCACTGTGGATTCTGTTGATGGTGCTCTCGCGGCTGCTGTGCATCTGCGGGCCCAACGAGATTCTGGTCATCAGCGGGCGTAGCCATCGGCTGGAGGACGGATCCACGGCGGGATACAAGGTGCTGCACGGCGGGCGCGGGGTTCGCATTCCGATCCTCGAACAGGTGCACCGCATGGACACGCGCCTGATCCCGGTGATGGTCGAGGTGAGCAATGCCTACTCGAAGGGTGGCATTCCGCTCGAGGTGCACGCCGTCGCCAACGTGAAGGTCAGCGGCGATCGGAGCCTCGTGCGCAACGCCATCGAGCGGCTGCTCGGCGTCGAGAGCGCGCAGATCGCCATGGTTGCGCAGCAGACGCTCGAGGGGGTGCTGCGCGAGGTCGTGGCCGAGCTCACTCCGGAAGAGGTGAACGAAGACCGTCTCAAGTTCGCGGGCACCCTGATGCGCAACGCCAAGGACGACTTCGACAAGCTCGGCCTCGAGCTCGACGTGCTCAAGGTACAGAGCGTGGCCGACGAGCAAGGCTATCTGAAGAACCTCGGGCGTGCGCTCGTCGCCGGTGTGATTCGCGACGCCGAGAACGCCGAGAACCAGGCCAAGCAGGCGATCGCGGAGGCCGAGGCCGAAGCGCGTCGTCGCTCGGACTCTGCACAGAAGCAGGCCGAGGCGACCGTGCTCACGCGTCGCAACGAGCTGCGCGCCGAGCTCGCGAAGCTCTAGGCCGAGGCCAAGGCCGTGGAGAACGAGGCGGAGATCGCGCAAGAGACGGCGCGGGTGGAGGCCGAGCAGGAGCTGCAGCGGCTGCGCACGGAGCTCGAGCGCAAGCGCCTGGAGGTGGACGTGAGCATTCCGGCCGAGGCGCAGCGTCTGGCGGCGGAGGCTCAGGCGCGCGCCGAGGCCGCCCCCGTGCTCGAGACGGGCAAGGCGACCGCTCAGGCGCTCGCCCTGGTAGCCGAGCAGTGGCAGCGGGCGGGCGCTCTCGGGCGCGAGCTCTACGTGCTGCAGCACCTCGAGGAGATCGTTTCGCGCGCCGCCCAGCGCGTCTCGGAAGCGCACGTGGGCGAGATCCGCGTGGTCGATTCGGAAGGGGGGCAGAGCTACACGCAGGCCGTGGCGATGCACGCCGCGGCCGTTTCTCGCGTGCTCTCGGAGCTCGGCAAGGTGCTCGGCGTGGATCTGGCGGGGCTTTCCAGCGCTGCCGGCGGCAGCAATGGCTCGCCCGCCGCCGGGCTGGCCGCGGGAGGGAAGGCGTGATGGACGTGGCAATGCTCGCCCTGCTCGTGGCGGCCGCGATCGCGATCGGGGTTTTGGTGCTGTACGCGATGATCACGCGCCTGCTCTACGTCGCGACCCCCAACGAGGTCTTGATCTTCTGCGGGTCGACTCGGTTCGCGGACGGGCGGCGCATCGGCTACCGCTTCGTGCGCGGCGGCCGCTCGTTTCGTCGGCCGTTCCTCGAGCGGGTGGAGCGGATGGATCTGAACATGTTCACCGTCATGGTGAACGTCGAGAGCGCCTTCACCAAGGGCGGCATTCCCCTCGACGTGCAGGGCATCGCCAACGTCAAGCTCCCCGGCGAGGAGCCGCTGCTGGGCAACGCCGTCGAGCGCTTCCTGGGGCGAAGCCGCGAGGAGGTGTATCACGTTGCCAAGGAAACGCTGGAGGGCAACCTGCGGGGCGTGCTCGCCGGGCTGACGCCGGAGGAAGTGAATCAGGATAAGCTGCGCTTCGCCGAGCAGCTGCTCGACGAGGCCGAGCACGACATGACTCGGATGGGGCTCGTGCTCGACACGCTCAAGATCCAGAATGTTTCCGACCGGGTCGGGTATCTCTCGAGCGTCGGGCGAATCCGCAGCGCGGATCTCAACCAGCGGCAGGCCGCGGCCGAAGCGCTCGCGCGGGCCGACGCGCGGGTGCAGCAGGTGCAGAACTGGTGCGGGTCGGAGGTGGCGAGGGTTTCCGCCGACCTCGAGATCGCCAAGCAGGAGACCCTCAAGCGCATCGCGGACGCCACGAGTGCTCGCCAGGCGCGCATCGAGGAGGCGCGCGGCCAGGTTCAGGCGCAGATCGCGCAGGTCAAGGCCGACCTGCAGCGCCAGCATGCTCGAGCGCCGCAGATCCGGCGGCGGCTCGAGGCGGACATCGTGGAGCCGGCGGTCGCGCAGCAGCGAGCCGCCGAGGAAGCGGCGCGCGGGGCGGCCGCGAAGATCGTCGAGCGAGCCCGCGCGGACGCGGAGAGCCTGGCGCAGCTGCTGGAGGCCTACCACGGGGGCGGCGGCGCGGCCCGCGAAGCGCTCTTGCTCCAGAAGCTCTTGCCGCTGATGGATCGCATCGTCGGCATCGGCTCCCCGCTCGAGATATCGCGGCTGAGCGTGTTGCCCCGCGCGGGGGCCGCGGGGGCCGCGGGGCCCGCGGGCGCCGCCGCGGCTCGCGAGGTCATCGGCGTCGGCGAGCAGATCTTGGCCGGCACCGGAGTGGACCTGGCGGCGCTCGCCCGGGGCGTCGCGGCGCGCCTCGAGCTTGGGTGAGCGGCGAACGGCAGGGGGGGGCACATGGCCGCCGGGGGCACATGGCCGCCCCTCCGCCCGCCGTGGTCGCCGAGCGAGCCCGAGCTCGGGCGAGCGCTCGCTCAGACCGCCTTCGGTTCTGCCAAGGGCGGGACCGAGGCCGCCTGCTTCGGCTTCGGCTCCGCGAACAGAGCCCGGTAGGCGTAGCCGCCGAGTGCTCCGCCCACCAGGGGCGCGACCCAGAACAGCCACAACTGAGAGAGCGCCCAGCCCCCTACGAACAGGGCCGGGCCGGTGCTGCGGGCAGGGTTTACGGAGACGTTCGTCACTGGAATGCCGATCAGGTGAATCAAGGTGAGGCACAACCCGATCGCGATCGGGGCGAGCCCGGCCGGGGCTCGAGGGTCGGTGCTCCCCAGGATGACCACCAGGAACATGGCGGTGAGCACGACCTCGGCGAGTGCCCCGGCGACGATGCCGTATTGCCCCGGGCTGTGCTCGCCGTAGCCGTTGGCGGCGAAGCCGCCGATCTCTGCGCCGGCCTTGCCCGTGGCAATCGCGTAGAGCACGGCCGCTGCCGCGATGGCGCCGACGGTTTGCGCCGCGGCGTACGGCAGCGCCTCCTTTGCGGGATGCCGCCCGCCGACGACGAGCCCCAGCGTGACCGCCGGGTTGAGGTGGCAGCCGGAGATGTGCCCCAGCGCGAACGCCATCGTCAGGACCGTCAAGCCAAAGGCCAGCGACACCCCCAGCAGCCCGATTCCCAAGTTGGATTCTTGACCCCCGAACGCCGCCGCCAGGACGGCGGCTCCGCAGCCTCCGAAGACCAACCAGAACGTTCCGATCGCCTCCGCGAACAACTTCCTCGTCATCGTCGTGCCTCCATCGATTCTCACCGCGATCCATCTCGCGGCGCGCCGAGTATACCCGAAACATTCGTCCCGTCGGGGAGATCGCTGGCCGGCGCTTCAGCCCTGCGCGCGCCGGAAGATCAACGGCTCGCGGGGGCTGGGGATCGAAGGTGCGCGCTTACGAAAACCGGTGCGCTTTCGAGCCCCCGCGGTGCCGTCGAGCCGGCTCCCCAGGTCGCCGCTCACCCTGCCCAGGCGGCGCCGGCGCCCTCGACCTCGCCGGGTGACGCGCCGCTTCAACCGGCTCCGCTGCGCCGGGCTGCCGAGGGGCCCGGTGCGGGGGGCGAGCCCGAAGACCCGTTCGGGACGGCGGAGAACCACCCGCGTGTGCGATTGGCGAAGGCAACCAGCGAGAGCATGACCGGAACTTCGATCAGCACGCCGACCACCGTCGCCAGCGCCGCCCCCGACGAGAGCCCGAACAGGCTGATCGCGACGGCCACTGCCAGCTCGAAGAAGTTCGAGGTTCCGATCAGGGCGGCTGGCGCGGCCACCTCGAACGGCAGGCGCAGGGCGCGCGCCACACCATAGGCGAGGGCGAAGATGCCGTAGCTCTGGATGGCCAGCGGCACCGCGATGAGCAACACGCGACCCGGCTGGGCCACCAGAGTCTCCGCTTGAAAGCCGAAGAGCAGCACCACCGTGAGCAGCAGCCCGACAATCGAAGCGGGCTTCAGCTTCTCGGAGAAGGCCTCGACGGCCGCGACGCCCGCTCGTCGCATCAGCCGTTGGCGCGTCAGCACACCGAGCGCGAGCGGTACCACCACGAAGATCACCACGGAGGCCAGCAGCGTTTCCCACGGCACCTGCAGATCCGTCACCCCGAGCAGCAGCCCGGCGATGGGCGCGAACGCGAACACCAGGATCAGGTCGTTGACCGAGACCTGCACCAGCGTGTAGTTGGCATCGCCTTTCGTGAGGTGGCTCCACACGAACACCATTGCCGTGCACGGAGCCACGCCCAGTAGAATCATGCCGGCGATGTACTGTTGGGCATCGGCCTGAGGCAGCAGCCCGGCGAACACGCCCTCGAAAAAGAACAAGCCGAGCGCGGCCATCGTGAAGGGCTTGATCAGCCAGTTGATGGCGAGCGTGAGCGCCAGCCCCTTCGGCCGCTTCCCGACCTCCTTCAGGCAGGCGGGCTCCACCTTCAGCATCATCGGGTAGATCATCAGCCAGATGAGCAGTGCCACGACGAGATTGACGCGCGCCCACTGAAGCCTCGACACGGCCTCGAACGCGCCGGGTGCGGCCAGGCCGAGCGCTACGCCCACCGCGATCGCCAGCGCGACCCAGATCGAAAGAAATCGCTCGAACGTCGTCATGAGGCTCTCCGTGCGCGAGGTGACTCGAATTCGGCTGCTGGCAACGCGCCCGGCCTCGCCTCGCCGCGGCACGCGCACCGCGGGTTCGAGCGGGGAGCCGCGCTCTGCCGCCGACCCGGCCCCCTCAAAGCGCCCCCACGAGCGCTTTCAAGCGGCGCAGTGTTCGCGGCTCGGCGCAGTAGCAAACACGCGGGCCATCCACGTCCCCTCGGATCAGCCCCGCACCTTTCAACACCTTGAGGTGTTGAGAGACCGTCGACTGCGCCAGATCGAGCTCCTCGACGAGGTCGCCGCAGATGCAGCCCTGCCGGGTTTCGAGCAGGCGCAGGATCCGGACCCGTGCCGGGTGCCCCACCGCCTTGGCGAGCTCCGCCAACTCCCGATCCGCTTCCGGGCCTTCCACGGGTCGAAGGTCCGGTGTCTGGTTCGGCGGCGGGCAACAGCCCCCCGCCATTCGCTCATCCATCGTTGAAATACGATTGATGAGCGAAGGCTGGTCGTCAACCCCCACCGGACGATCCAGCCGGGCCGGGCCGATTCCTCCCGGCCGGGCCGATTCCTCCAGCCCTCCGCTGGCCCTGGGCTAGAGGGCCGGGCAGACCGTGCCCGGCGCGGGGAGTCGCAGCAGGGCGAGGTAATTGGCAATCGCCTGCGCTACGCAGGGGCCTGCCCACGAGATCGCTCCGTGCCCGTAGTGCTCGCTGGTCAGCAGCACGGCGCCCTCGATGGCGCCGCTCAGCTCTTCGGCCAGCGCGCGCGGCGTTCGGGTGTCGGCGGTGCCCGCGACAATCAACGGCGGAGTCTCCGGGGAGTACTCGATCGCGGGGGCTGGGTCGGCCGGAACCTCCCAGGCCCCACAGGCGATGGCAGCGAAGCCATTCCAGGCCAGAGGGGCGTAGCGATCGAGCCACTCGCCCATGAGCGCCGCCGCCTCCGAATCGGACCGCGGCGCTCGCGGGTCGTCCGCGCAGTTCACCGTGCGGTTCGTCGCGAAGTTCACGTCCGGCACTGTCGGAGCCTCCAACCCCTCCGCCATCCTGTCGACCCGGTCCATCACGGCCGCCTCCGTATCCCGCCCCGAAGCTTCGGCGGCCAGGGAATCGGCGAACTCGGCCAGCGTTTGCGCGGCTCGATCTCGCCCGCCGGGGGAGGCGAGCGCCGCAGCCCAGACGACCTCTAGAGCGACAAACGGGTTGAATGCCCCGCGATTTCGGATCGCTACCGCTGCTACGCCGCCATCCGTTCCAGCCGCTGGAGCGCTTCCAGATTTTGGATCGCCGCTGCCCGACGCAGGTCGAAAAGATTCTTTTGGGCG
>JBNKVS010000118.1:0-21540 GCA_050299315.1 Polyangiaceae bacterium | reverse complement strand
GCGGCGAGTCCGAGCAAGACTACCTCGACCGGCTGGAACGCGAGCAGCGACGGCGCCCCAGGAAGGCAACGCGGCGCGTTCCAGAGCTCGAGCCACTGGACGACGCGATCCCGTTCTGAAGAGGAGACCATGGCGAAACCGACGGCTGACGATTGGTTGCGCGGGTTGCGTGGCGGACGTGTCTCGTGGGGTGGGCCGTGGCTCGAGCTCGTGCCGGGTGTTCGTGTCCCGCGAACGCCAGCGCGACTCGATGGCGTCTTCTGGGGAGTGTCGGCCGCCACGTGTCAGACAGTGGCGGACGCGATGGGGTGCCAGCTCATCACCCCGCTTGTGGCGGACCTCATCCGCGATCGGGCCGAGGTGCGCCTCGACTTCGAGGCGGACGAGTCGAGCGGCTCGCCCGAGATGCTCACCGAGCGCGCTATGCTGCGGTACTCCGCAAGCCTGGTGCACGAGCTCGGGCGGCGCGAGCTCGACATGATGACGCGGGACGCCGAGCTCCCGCTTTGCTGTCTGGGCGCGAAAGACTGGGTGCTGACGCGCGGGTTGCAGGACGGACGCAACCCCTACAGCGGCAAGACGTTGCCGCCCTCGTGGGCGTGCAACTACGGCGCCTATCACCCGAGCGGCTCGCTTTCCGTGTCGGGGCGGTGGCATGTGATCCAGTCGCCAGGCTACGCGCACGACGCGGCACACGAGGACTATTCCCAGCTCCTCCGGCTCTGCAAGGTGGCGCCCGGGGTGACGGCGCCGGCGCACGACGGATGCACGCTCCGGCGGTTGCCAGGGTTCACCAGCAAGGCGGGATTGACCGCAGCTCCCGAGGAGGGACTGCTCCCGGTGCTCGTGCTCCTGGGGCTCGGCTTCGGTCTGTAGTACGCTTGCTGCATGACACGCACTATCGGGGAGTACTTCACTCTGTTGTCAGTGACGCGCGACGGCCACGGCTGCCGCGCATGGCGGCGCCTCGTTGCCGAATGGGAGTTCGGCAAGCGGTGGCCGTATCTCGAGCTCGAAGGGGCCAGCGACATCTCGCAGGCTCGGAGCGAGCTCGCTTCGCGTTGGTTGGCGGAACACAGAACACCGTGGGCCGTTTGGATCGACGATGACATGGTCTGCCAGTGGGAGGCGTTCGAGCACTTCCTCGAGGTGGCCCTCGAGCACTCCGAGCAGCTCGACGTCTTGGCGGCGACCTACCCAGGGAAGAAGGCGGGCGGCGGACACATCGCGACGTTGTTTGCCAACGACCAGGTGGCGCTCGGGCGAGCGGGCAACCTCGAGCCGATCCAGGGGACTGGGTTCGGGCTCGTGGCGACCAAGCGCGACGTGTTCAAGCGGCTCGAGCCGACGCTGCCGCTGGTGCGCTACGAGAGATCGGACACGCTCGGCCGTCCGTACTTCCTCGGGGCCGTGCTGCCGGCGCCGGGCGACTACGAAGGGGCGGCGAGGCACAGCGGCGAGGACTTCGCCTTTTGCTTCCGAGCGCTCCAGGTCGGCGCGCGGCTCTTCGCTGACACGCGCTTCCGCCTCGGCCACCGCGGGCCCTACACCTACTTCTGGGAGGACATCGACGCGAAGGTCGAGCGGGTCGAGTCAATCGCGATGAACCGAATCAGGAAGGGGGAACGATGAGCACCAGGGGGGAAGCGGCGCGCGAGTGCGCCGAGCAGCTCGAGCAGCTCGAGCGAGTGTGGGAAGCGCTCCGCGAGGAGTGGGCGCGCGCGGCGCGTGACTGGACGTTCCACCCCGACGGGGCCCTCGTCGAGTTCGCCGACCGCCTCGAGGCGTTGCGGCTGTTGCTGGGCGGCGCAGTGCGAGCGCTGCGCGCCTATGAGCTCGAGCTCGTGCGGAGTGACAACCCGGGCGCAGCTCGAGCAGCAAACGAGGTGGTCGGGTCGCGGCTTGACCGCATCGAGCTGGGCTTCAACGAGGTCTATCGCTCGGTGTGGAACGAGCAGCACAGTCGAAGGGCGCGGGCGGCAGTCGTCACGGTGAAGCGAGCGCAGGAGCGGCAGCGGTGAAGCGCCAGCGCCGGCGGAAGTTCGAGGAAGCCCAGCGGCGCGTGGATGACATGCGCCGCGCGTCCGAGCTCGCCGAGCAGCTCGTCAGCGTCGAAGGCGTGCCGGAGTCGTTGCGAGACCACGTCCCGGGAATGGTCGGCTCGCTCATGGTGGCGATGGGCAACGAGGAGCAGCGCGGCGTCGGCCAGTTCTTGCTCGTGGAGCACGTCCAGCGAGTGATCGCCAAACAGCAGCGGGGCAAGCCGTGAGCGCCGTTCACTTCTGCGGGCAGTGTGCCCACTACGAGGAGATCGCCCCCGAGCTCGAGCTCGAGGGCAAAGCGCGATCGGGGTGGGGCTACTGCCGAGCTCGTCCCGGCATGGCGCGACCGGCAAAGCGCCGGGTCGAGCGCGCCGGCGGCTACTGGCCCGAGGATGCGATCCGTTGCGAGCTCGCGGTGCTACACTCCAAGCCGGCAGCGCCCGGCATGGTGGGCGGGGAGAGCCCGTCACGCTCGGCAGGTGCGGGTCATGAAACACCGGGCGCGCCTCTACCTTCCGAGGTAGACTCGAGCACCCAGTCGGCGGCGGGTTCGGTCAGGCACCCCAAGATGCCTCAAGGCTGAACCCGCCGGCGCCTGTCCCTCCCTGCCCCCCCTGCCGCTTCGGTAGCAGGGTCGAAGCCTCCCGAAAGGGGGGCTTCTGTTTGTGGGATGCCGCGGCGAGCTCGGCGCGTCGTGAGTCGCGAGCGCTTCCCCCGCACATCGGGACGCGGAAAGCAAACCGGCGTCTGCGCGCCTCTGAGAGCGCTTTGCGCGTGCTTGGTCGCTCGGCCGCACACATCGAAGTTGATCGGCTGTGCGATCTGGCGGCAGTCTTTCCCGCTGTGGCGAGGGGCTTCGCACAAAAGAGGACCGGCCCAGGTGGGAACCTGAGCCGGGCTACGTCGGCCACCGGTGGCGGGGGGAACCTCGGAGGGCCTGACGTGTGAGCAAGTCTGCCCATCCTTCGACCAGGGGGCAAGTCCCTCTCAGCTTGGGCGGACGGCAGACGGCCCGCCGTGAGGCCGGACGCAAGGCGCGGCGCCCTTGTCGACATAAGGATAAGTCGCCGCGGCACGCGGCGACTTCGGCCCGAAAACCAGTATTCCACTCACCATGGAAGCAACCCTCTCACGTCCGAAACTGCTGGAATAACGGGAGAAACAAGGAGCTAGGGGCGGACCAACAGGACTGGTGGATCTGGTCCTGGCCAGTCGGGAACCCCGAGAAGAAGGTCCGGCGGCCGTACTGCTGCGGCTCCTGGCGGTGCGGCGGGAAGTGCGCCACCCACGCGGCGCACAAGCTCTTCGCCCGCCTCGAGGCCGCGACGGCGCGCGAGCAGTACGATCCGGGCGGGTGGGTGTTCGTGGTCCTCACCCTCGACCGGCTGGGGACGCGGGGCGGGCAGAAGTGGACTAGCTTGCGGGAGGCGTACCGCTCACTAGGCCAGATGAGCGAGCGCTACCTCAAGCGCCTCCGCCGGCTGTGCGAGCGCAAGGGGTGGGAGGCGTTCGGCTCCGAGTGGGTGATGGTCGTGGAGGCCCACCGGAACAACTGGCCCCACGCCAACCTGATGGTGTACTGCCCCGAGCTCGCCGCCGAGCTCCAGGAGGAGACCGAAGCGCGCGAGCTCGCCGGGTTCCGTGGGCGCGAGCTCGTGGTGTTCGCTCACCAGCACGAGCTACTCGGCAACGGCATCCGCGGCGAGCTCGGAAAGCACGCGGTCGCCACGGGCTGGGGAATCGAGTCCACCGCGGAAAAGTCGCGGTCTCGTGAAGCGCTGGCGGGCTACATGGTGAAGCTCGCGGCACGTCCGGACCAGACGCTCGGCGAGATCGCGAAGCTCACCCAGTTGCCTCACGCGGCGCCGTTTCGGTTCCGACGGCTGCGCAGTGGGAAAGGCTTCCTGCCACCCGAGACGAAAAACGAGGCGTACACCGGCGCCCTCGTCAAGCGCACGCTCGACCAGAAGGGCATCAAGTGGTCGGAGGTGCCGGAACCGAAGCGAGGCCACGCCCCCGAGCGCGTGAAGTGCGTTCAGCTCGTCGAGAAGATTGAAGACGAGATCCTGCGCATCGAGGAAAAGGCCGCCTGGGCTCGCATGCACGGCCGGCGCCGGCGGGACTCGCCGGTCCCTCCCGTGTCCCTCTGGATGGGGGAAGTACTCCAGCGCCAGCAGGGGCCACCGCTCGCCAAGGTGAAGACGTGGGACGAGGCCCGCGCTGCCGCTTGGCACCTACAGCAACAGGAAATCCGCATCGCCACGTACTGAAACGGCGCATGCAAGGCGGAGCCTTGCCCGCCCGATGCCGCGGTGTATGCTCTTCCCTTGGTTTTGCAAGGAGGGCGAACCGTGGCGAACGAACGACAGGACGATTTCGACGTGGCGATTGCGTCGAAACGGCGCGAGCTCGCCGAGCTCGAGGCCGCCAAGACCACGAGAGGCTACCGGGTGAGCGAGGGAGGGGTGCTCGAGCACTTCTCGACGTTCTTCGGCGAGTGGAAAGCCGTCTGCCGAGCTCAGCGCGACCGCGATGGGCAAACGGTGGTCGTGATGTTCTTCGACGAGGCGCAGAACGCGCTCGAGCTCGAGCCGATCCTGCACTTCTTGAACGAGGCGCACGCGACACTATGAGCGCAGCGTGCAAGAGCTGCGGGCGGCCCATCCAGTGGGCGACGAGTGAGCAGGGCAAGGCGATGCCGCTCGACGTCCCACCCGAAAGGCGGGTTGTCATCACCGGCGGCGTGGCGCGAGTCGTGCCGACGTACCTGTCACACTTCGCCACGTGCCCGAACGCGGCGCAGCACCGCAAGCCACGAGGCGAGCAGCTCGAGCTCGGGGGCGGCGATGGCAAGTAAGCGCCTCCGGGAGTTCGTGGAGGCGATGCTCGGCGAAGCGCTCGCACACAGCAAGCTGACCGACACGCCCCAGGGGCTCGTGGTGACGTGCGACTACACGGGGCCCGGAGGCATCGAGCCGCAGAACTTCCCACCGTGGCTCGATGTACGCTCGGCCGTCGTGGTGTTCGAGCTGTCAGACAACGGGCGGGAGGACTGATGGCTCATACGGATCGCGTGGACGTCTCAATCGAGCGGGAGGGCTCTCGAGTACTCGTCGGGCTTCGCTCCAAGGACGGCCGCGCGATCGTGATGCTTCACCCTCGAGGCGCGGCAACGTTCGCCGCGTCACTCTACGCCGCGGTCTCGAATGACGAGGACGTGGCGCACGACTTCACGGTGCGGGGGACACTGGAGACCAAGGACACATGAAGAAGCTGGACGAAGCGCACCCACTGTTCCCCGCCAACGGCCCCGACGACATCCCGCCCGAGGTGGTGACCATCCACGTCGTACGCGCGCCAGACGGCACGCACTACCGAGCCTTCGGGCCCGAGGAGCTCACGAGCCTCGAGCAGCTCTACGAGATGTTCGGCGGCGGACACTACACGCTGATCGCGCGCAACGCCCACCACATGACCGGGCGCGTGACGGTGAACCTGCCCGGCAAGCCGAAACCTCTCAACCCGACCGTGGTGGAAGATGACGAACCGCCGGCGCAAGCGCCGGCGCCGGCTCCAGCGCAGTACGCGCCGGCGCCGAGCATGGGCAGCGAGGGCCTCGTGCTCGCGATGATGCAGATGATGCAGACGCAGAGCCGCAACAACACTGAGTTGATGATCGCGATGATGAACCAGGGCAACCAGGGCGCGCAGACGCACGTCCAGACCATGCAAGCGCTGCACGACCGACACAGCGCCCAGCAAGCCCAGCTCATGCAGAGCGTTCTCGAGGGGCAGCGCGCGGCGTTCGCCGCGGCCCAGCAGCAACCGCGCAACGGTGGCGACCAGCTCGACACCTTCATGCGTGGCATCGACTTCGCGCGCGAGTACATCGACGCGCAGTCCGGGGAGGGGGACGAGCTCGGGGAAATCCTCGAGTCGCTGGGACCGCTCGCCGCGGGCTTCATGCAGTCCGACAACGGCAGCGGCATGCCGAGCGCCCCACCCCCGCCGGCGCCGGCGCCGGCGCCCTCGAGGCCGCCCCCTCCCCCGGGTGCCTCGAGGCCGCCCCCTCCCCAGCGACCGCCGGCGCCGGCGCCGCAACCACCGCCGTTCAACCCGCGCGCTCGCGTTCGCAGACCTCCACCCGTTGAAGAGGACGACGACGAATGACCACCCCGACCACGCGACACCCGGACGACGTCCGCAAGTGGGCTTTCCTCGCGGCCGCCCCCCACGCGGACGTCCGACACCCGCAAATCAGGCGCAAGGCCGAGCAGCTCTGGGAGGTGGCGGACCAGAACCCCGAGCGCTTCGTGCATCTAGCCCACACCCTCGCCCGGGACTGCATTCGCTACGAGCGCGACACGGCCCGGGTGGGAGAGGAGGACGTGGCCGGCTTCACTCGAGAGCCCAGCCCGAACGACGCGGTGGACGCCCTCAACCGAGGCGTGGACGACTGCGACGCGAAAGCGCGGCTTTTCGTCGCGCTGTGCCTCGCGGTGCGGCTGCGTGCGAAAATGGAGCCACTGTGGAACCGCGCGGGACGCTTGCAACACGTCTACGCCTCCGTGATGCTGGACGGCAAGCAGCAACCGGTCGAGCTCACCCTCCGGCGTGCTCGGGTGGGGGATGACCCCTACAGCGTGCCGTTCGAGAAAGGAACGAAGAAGTGGCTACGTTAGACCATGGGGCAGACGAGATCCCCGCGCAGCCGAGACGACTCGCCGCGCACACCATCGTCGGGGCCGCACACCACTGGGCCCGAGAGGCAAAGAAAGAGCGCCGGCTCCGCATCGTGTGGATGCTCGTCGCGTGGGCTTCAATCGCGGCATCCGGCGCCATGCTGGGGGCTCGGTGGCTAGGGCTCTGAGAATGTGGACGCTCATCATCGCGGCGCTGGTGTTCCTCGGGCTCTTGCCACCGGCTCGAGCTCGCGACCGTGCGGCGAAGCTGCGACCGCTCGAGCGGGTGCTCATCGTTGGGGACTCCCTCGCGGTGGGTCTGTCGGGCCCCCTCGAGGCGGGCTACGGGTCGCGCACCATCGCGGCCGCAACGCGAGCTCGGGAAGGCTCGACCGCTCCTGAGTGGGTGAGGCGCACCGAGCAAGCGGTGGCAGAGCTCAACCCTCACGTGGTCCTGGTGTCGCTCGGGACGAACGACTGCGTGGACCCGACGCTGCGGGTCTGCCAGGAGTTCACCACCAACGCGGGCCGCGTGAAGATGGCGGCGGAGTCGCAAGGCGCCACGGTGGTCTGGTTGATCCCATCGTGGCTCGACTGGGCTCCAAGCATTCGGGGAAAGCTGGCTCCCCTCGAGGTGCGCACCCTCGAGGCGCCGGACGGAATCGCCCTCCAGGGCGACGGCATCCACCCCACGCCAGCGGGCTACGCTGCGTGGGCTCGTGACATCGTAGAAAGGACGTCCGAACCATGACCGAGCAAACCCCCTTCAACCCCCTCGAGTCACTCATGCGCCGCGGGACCGCCGTCCTGGTGGCACTGGTGGCCCTGATTGTCGTCCAGGTGGGCGCCGTCGTCGCGAGCTCGTGCTCGCCGAAGGCGCAGCAGTACGCGGCTCCGGTGCTCGCGTACGCGCCCGAGACCTGCAAGCTCTACCCCGCCCAGTCCACCGAGCGCGAAGTCTGCGATCTGTCGGTGAAGCTGGCGGACGCTCTCGACCGACTCGCAAAGGAGCGAGCCGGCGAACCACAACCGAAAGGGTCTACAGATGGGAAAGCCAACGGGGAACAACAAGAAGCATCTACAGCCGGGCCAGACGCCAGCAGCGCCGAACCCCCCACCGTCGCCCCAGTCGCAAGCGGCGCCGGCGGAGGACCACCGAGTTCGGGACACTGAACCGCCGCCCCCTCCTCGGTACGTGCCGCAAGACCCCGGGGAGACACGCCAAGCAAACCTGTGGAAGGCGCTCACGAAACGGCTCAGCTCGAGCGGCGTGGCCATCGACGGGTGCCTGCAGTTCGCGCTGCATGACGTTCTGGAATACGACAGCGAAGCGACGCGCGAAGTCTACGTGCGAGCGGCAATCCACACAGCGCGGTTGGCTGAAATCGCGCGAGCTCTCGCGTCGGACAACGCGACGCCAAACGGCGATTGGGACGGCGAAAGCGCCGTGTCGATTGACGCCTCGTTTCCTGTCATCTTCCGCGAGCTCGTGCGCGCGTCGGCACAGGCGGCGGCGGAAGCGAGCAACGCCAACCCGCTCATGGATGCACTCATGCCTGAGCTCTTGCCCGTGCTCCTGCGGGTGATGACGAAGCTCGGGGCGCAAGCGCAAGCGGAGGCCCAGCGGCGTGCGGAGCAGGCAGAGGAGAACGACGGCGGCGACTGAGCAGCTCACGATCTGGGATGCGATGGCGCGGCGAGCGGTTCGCGCCATCGCCCCCACCGGAGGAACGATGGCAGCAGCACGAAAGAAGACCCAACCGAAACCGGAACCGAAGCCCGGGAAGCTCCCGGACCCACCCGACGAGGAAGGCGTCGAGATTGTCGACGCACTCGCCGATACGGTGTTCACCCTTCGCCAGGCGGGCCTGCCTCCGCAGGACTCGCGCGAACCGCTGGCGATGGCAAAGGCCGCCCTCGAGGCCGCGGCCGACTTGCAAGCGGCCCAGTTCCTCGTGGCCGAGGTGCTCGAGCTCGACGAGAAGACACCGGCGCCGGCGTCCCTCGTCTCGGCCTTCTTCCAGGAGCTCGGGCGCCGTCGTCGGACGGTCCAGGAGCGCCTACGCTATGCGGACGGGAAGACCGGCAACTGAGCGCAGGTGGCCAGCGGTGCCCCCTATCACTTCGTACACGGCCGTGCGTCGCTCGCGCGGCCTGTACGATGTGAAGCGCGGGCCCGACTCTGAAGAGGTGACAGTGGCCGCGCACAGCACACTAGAGGCGCGCGTCATCTTGCGCGAGCGAGACGTGGAAGCGTTTCGTCAGACACTGCGAGTGATTGAGGGAGGCAAGCGCGATGGGCATGGCTCGGCGGCTTAGGCAGGCACAGAAGAAGAACCAGCGGACGGCGCCGGCGGCTCCTCGTTCGAGTACCCCAGCAGTCCAAGCACAACCGAGCCAGTCGGGGAGACTCTTGATTTCAAGACCTCCACCCGAGTCGTACTGGCTTCATCCTTCGCAGTCCTGATCTCGTAGTCCGCCCAGTGCGCGAGCTCGGCGGGGCCGCGGACGTCGTTTCGCTTGGTCGCGTGCTGGATGGCCCACACGACCGCGTTGTGCGACGAGGCCCAAGCCTGGGCGCGTCGCATGACTGCAATCGGGCGACGAGTGGCGGCGAGTGAATCGAGGACGACGGCGCGAGCTCCAACGCGCTCGGCTTCGCGTTCCCAGCCCTCGAGGTCGGGCAACAGGTAGGCGTTGCCGAGCTGACCGGCGGACGTGTGGACGATGCTCCGCGCCACCTTGACGCCGAGCTCGGCGTGCGCGATGAGCGCGACCGTTCGCGTTGCCCACCGGTAGCAAAGTCGGCTCTTGCCGCTGCCCCTGCGACCGTAGACCAGGACCGCCGTCCCGAGCGCGAAGCCACCCTCGAGCAGCTCGTCGAAACGATGCTCACCCGTCCGCCGGCGGGGAATGTCCACCGACTCGAGGGTGCTCGCCAGGACCGCGCGCGGCGTCGGCGAGTCGCCGGGCGTTTCGTCGGGTGGACCGTCCCAGCTCTGCTCGACTCCGCAGAGGCAAGTCGGGGGTTTCCCCGAGCTTTTCTCAGTTCTTCCGCAAGCGAAGCACGTCCAAACAGTCTCACCCCACATTCTCGCCCTCCTGTCAACCAACGGCCCTGGGGCCCATTTCCCATGGTAGCTGTTTGTGGTGGGCTGGCTAAAGCGGAAGCTGAAGAAGGCGGGCCGAAGCATCAAGCGCTCGACTCGCGTGGTGAAGAAGATCGGGAAGAAGGTCGGGCGCATCGCGACCACCCCAACCCGGTTGGCAAAGCGCGCATACGACAAGACCGGCGGCGCTCTCTACAAGAAGGTCGTGCCCTCGAAGGTGCGCGGCTTCGTGCGGAAGGCAGGCCCCACCGTCTTGAAGTACGCGGGCAGCGCGGCGGCGAACGTGCCAGGAGTCGGCACCGCTGCGGGCGCAGCTCTCCGCGGCGCCTCCGCCGTGGCCGAGGGGAAGAAGTGGAAGGAGATCGCCAAGCAGGCGGCGGTCGGCGCGATCCCCGGTGGGCCGCTGGCACAGGAGGCCGCGCTTGCTGGTATCAACACGTTGGAGCGCGTTGCCCAGGGCACGCGACTCGACAAGGCGCTCGGGCGTTCGGTGAAGGCCGGCGGCGTGCGCCTCGCAGAGCGTTACGGCGGACAGCTCGGAGCCGAGGCCGCCCGCTCCGGGATCGGACTCGGTGAACGAGTCGCGCGCGGTGACCGCTTCGACAAGGCGCTCGGGCGGACCGCAGTGGAGGCGGCCAGCCGCCAGGGTTCGCGCCAACTGGAGAGAGTCATGCCAGCGAGTACTCGCCTCACGTCCAAGGTTCGCGGGCTCGACCCGCTGCGTGGAATCACCCGAAGCCCTCGAGGCCGTCCCGGTGCGTTCGGGTCGATTGCCTCGCGCCTCGCCCAGAAGGCACTCAACGAGCGGCCCGCCCTGGTGCGCCAGGGCGCAACGGCCATCGCTCGCGAGCTCGGCCTGCCAACGGCAGCGGTCAACGATGCGTTGCGCTCCGGAGCCGGCCGCGGCCTGAAGTGGCGCCCCCTCTCGACCGCCGGCGGGCAGTTCGTGAAGAGCCGCGCACCCTTCGCTCGCTACGTGTCGCGATCGGACACCGCGGGACTGTCGCCCGACGGCAAGACGTACACGGTGGAGGACGGCGACAACCCGTCCAAGGTCGCCCAGGCCCTCACGGGAAGCGCGAGCCGGTACACGGAGCTGTTTGCCGCCAACCCCGACAAGCCCACCGTGGCGACGAGCTACGGGAGAAACTTCAAGTACTTCTATTCGGGGATGGTCCTCAAGCTGCCGAGCTCGTGGTGGCCGGAGACCATCACGGCACCGACGCCGGCGCCGGGCCCGACCGTTGGCGATGACGTCACGGCCGCCGAGGTGCTGAAGAGCAAGGCGACCCTCGTTGCCTGGGGCAAGACGGACGGCTCCGGCCGGGCTGGACTGACCAACTACGGCAGCCTGCCGTCCGAGGCTCAGCCGGCCTGGAACGAACGCGATCGGCTGATGCTCAAGTCCTTCGTGAACTGGCGCGGCAAGGGCTCCACCGACGGCGAGCTCCGCCAGGTGGACGTGGACGAGCTGTCGATGTGGGCCGAGTCCAAGGTCACGGCCCCGACGCCGGCGCCGACGCCGACGCCGGGCCCGACTCCGCCCGTTGCGACTCCGCCCATCCCGACGACCACGCCGACGCCGGCGCCTCCGGGCCCGGTGCCCACCGGCGTCACGCTGCCCCCAATGACGATCCCCGGCACTGGCATCGAGACGCCCTCGATTCCCCTGCCCCCGATGGCCACGCCACCGGTGGCAGCTCCGCCGCTCCCGGCTCCACCGACTCCGCCCGTTGCGGCGCCTCCGACCCCCACGGGCCCGGCGGCGCCTCCGGTGGCGACCCCACCGGCAACCCCCTCCGGCGGCGCGCCTCCCTCGGGTGGTGCGGCCAAGTCGTCCGGTGGGATCGGCGACGCTGCGCCCGCCCTGGCGGCGCTCGGCATCGCTGCGCTTCTGCTGTGATCCATGGCTGCCAACACCTGGACCCACTACGACCCGAACCTTGCCGACAACGCGGCGAAGGGGCGGGCGCGTGCGCGTTCGGGTGACTGGTCCAGCGGCATGCTCGGAGCTCGCGAGGACGAGTTCCGGGGGCTGCTGGCGGAGACCTGCTTTGCCATGGCCTACATGGCCGGCGAAGTCGTGGTGCGGGACAGTGAGGCGGGGCAGGTGGCCGCGATCTCACTCGTCCCGCGTGCAGGTGTCCAGCGCGAGCGCCTCGAGGTGGCCGGGCGCCTCTACGCTACGCTGCGCGTGCTCCAGCTCGACGACGGCGGCGGGCTCTCGGGTGGCATCGAGACGCGAGCACAGCCGGACGTGGGAGCACTCCCAGCGGTGGCCGTTGTGGCCATCGTTGCCGTGGGTGTGATCGGCGTTGGGTACTGCGCGCACCAGGCGGCGCAGGTCATCGACCGCCAGCTCGCGCGGCGCGAGAAGTCGCGCTTGATGCTTCAGCAGCACGAGGCCGCCCTCGAGGTGGTCGAGAAGCACCAGGAGCGCGAGAAGACGGCGGGCAAGCCGTTGCCGCTGGATGCTGCAAGCCGACGGGTGCTCGACGCTCTGCGCAAGGCTCAAGAGGCCATCGCGCAGGACCGCGAGCAACCCTACGAGCCATTCGTTCCTCGGGCAGTCCAGACGGGCGCCGGGTGGGCGCTTGGGACTGTCCCTCTGGTGGTGGGCGGCGTGGTGCTGGCCTACCTCCTTTTGAAGTAACGGAGAAGAGAACATGCCCCGCATTTCCCAGAAGAAGATGGAAGCGATGAAGCGGCGCGCCCGAAGTGCGGGGCGTCGCGTGGTCGGTGGCGTGCGCGGTTCGGCCTTGCAGGCCGCGGCCGGCGCCGTCGCCTACCTGGGCCACTACGCGGTCAACAGCCGCGTGGCGGTGCTCCAGGCGAACTGGTGGGCAACGCCCGCGATCATGGGCGTGGCTGGCCACGTCCTGAAGAAGAGGCGCAAGCTCTCTTCGATCGGTGACGCGATGCTCGGCGCGGCCGGGTACGCGATGGCGCTGGGCTACAGCGCGAGCCGGTCCGCCGCTGCGGCTGCGGAAACCGGCGCCCTCGTCAGTCCCGCCGACACCGGCGCGATGTACGGCGAGTACGACACCGGAGTGGCCGGCTACCTCGACGACTCCACGAACCCGACCTCGGCCTTCTACGACGACGGCAGCCGCTACGGCTCCGACGTCTCGGAGGCGATGGGCCTCTGAGGCCCCCTCGCAGTAGGCGCAACCTGCACCTAAACGGAGAAAGAAATGGAAAAGCCTCTGTTCCAGACGCAGCGCTCGAAGGTGCTCGACCTCTACCGCAAGGCGGGTCAGCCCTTCATCGCTAGCACCCAGCCGTACCATTGCGTGCGATCCATCAACTTCGAGGTCACGGAAGTGGACTCGACGAATGGGCTCGCGTTCGCGGTGGCACGTGACAACCAGCGGTTGGACTTCTTCACCTACGGAGTCGGCGACCGCATCACGTTGGGCAACCAGGTCAACATCCAGGCCACCGAGGCCGAGACGAACCTGGCCCAGGGCAAGAGCACGAACGGCGCCTCGGACTTCATCATCGAAGGCGTGGGGCTCTCCTGTCGCGCGATGTACGTCAACTACGCCAGCGGCTCGGAGGTGGTTGCCACTCCCGTGTCGGACGCTGACGTGGTGGCGATGTTCGCGGGCCAGGTCGCCATCTGGGACCCGGCCGCAATCGTGATGCCGCCCCAGGGGCAGGCACCCGCCAACCTGGAGCAGGGCCTCTTCCAGGGCATCCTGCCGTTCCTCTCGCTCGAGTTCGAGTGGGACCGCAAGCGGACCGAGAAGCTCGGCGTTTGCGATCTGCTGCCCCAGGCAGGCGCGGCGAGCTACCTGCGAGCGAACGGCGTCCCGGAGTCCACCAACCGCTACGACATCCCCGAGGGGTACGTGTGGCGGCGTGATGGTGAGCCCGACGGCGAGTTCCTGGCGCGCGTGCGCCTCGAGCGTCCGCTCGTCGTGCCTCTGTCGCTGCGTGGGGACATCGACACGCCGACGAACTTCCAAGCGCCGGACAACATCGTGATCGAGCTCCTGATGCGAGTCTACGGTCTCGAAGTCCAGTTGCCCTCGAGCAACTAGCACAACCCATCCCGCCGGCGGCTCTCGCCCTCCCCGAGCTCGGGCCGCCGGCGGTGACCCTTCGCCCGTTCCTGCTCTCTCCCGCTCTCGCGAGGTTTCACAATGGAAGGTCGCATCATGTCGCCCGGCTCGTTCGACCCGGGCCAGCTCATCGCGGCGAACCACGCTCCGGTTGCTCCCTACACTTGGGAGATCCAGGCCGAGCTCGGCCGCACCACCCAGGAAACGGGCCGCCTCCCCATGCGGTGGAATCGCCCGGTCGAAATCCTGGGCCTGTTCCCCACCGTTCGCGCGCTCAACGCTGCGGGCGGCGGGCTCCTGGCACCCACCGCCGACGACATCATGGTGGCGCTCGGAGCCAACCAGGAGGACCGGTTTACGAACCGCCTCGAGGACGCGGCAGCCACCGCCCTCGAGGAGTCCTTCGTCACCCTCTCCGCTCTGTCCGTGCTCGTGCCTCGGCTCGTCCGGATTCAGCTCACCAACGCATCGCCCCAAGTCGATGTGTCCTTCCGTTGGAAGAACAACAACCCGATCGCGCAACCTCGTTTCGAGGACGCCTTGATTGGGGTCGCGTTCTTCTGCCGCTACATCACGTAAGGAGCCGCCCATGTTTCCTGTCGAGTACTTCACGAGCGCGGGCGGGTTCCCGGCGCAGTACGGCGGAACCTCGTACTCCGTCTACCCGCCGGAATACGAGCCCTACCCCATCGACCCGCGGATGCAGTTCACGCGCTCGCGGTCGCATCGTACCTACGTGGCAGCGGCGCAAGCGAGCTACGCCGACGGACAGACGCAAAGCATCACGTCGTTGCAGTACGGCCAGCACGGCGGCGACGCGGCCAGCGGCTCGTTCAACATTCGATCGCTCAACTACACCCTGGAGTTCGACGTCACGGGCACGAACGTACCGGCGCCGGGCAACATCGAGGTGGACATCAGCGGCGACACTACCAAGGAGCAAGTGGCGGCCACCATCTCCGGAGTGGTGCAGACGTTGTTCCCAGGGCTGGCACGCGCCTACATTCTGGCGGGCTCGTTGGATACCGTGAACCTCAAAGCGTTGAAGCCTGGCTTTGACGTCGGTTGGGGCAACATCACGGTGGCGGCGGGCACGCATGCCAGCGTCGGGCTTACGCAAGCCTTCCGGCGCTTCTACCCGCTCGCAGGAGCGGGACCGCTGCGGGGTCCGCTGGCGCACTCGTTGCGTCTGCTGGGCAACCCGTCCAACGTGCGCACGGGCGAAAACTACGCGGGCAACCTGCCGCTGTAAGGAGGCCCGCTCGTGCGAGTCGTAGCCGGCCAAATCGCGCGCTTGTCGCTGCACGCCAAGGAGAGCGGGCGGGAGGAAATCCCCTCGCTCTCCGTGGCGGTGGCTCAGCACTACAACTCCACGGCCGTCTGGTCGTTGCGCATCGAGCCGCGCTTCGACAAGCAGGCCGTGGCCCGCGAGCTCGGGCGCGTCGAGACCATCCCGCCGGCGGGTGGTGCGGCGCCCCCCTCGTCCGTCGCTGCGATCGCCTCTGCTCCGGGGGCGGTCGGGTGGTTCGTCCAGGTCGAGCGCGTACGCGTCGAGCGGGTGGGCCCAGCGCAGAACGAGGACCAGTCCATCGACGTGGACCTCTCCGCGTTCCCGGACTGCTGCGCGCCGGGCGTGACGCCCATCGTCGGGGCGGCGCGCCTGCTGACCGAGGTCTACAGCTACCAGGGCGGCTCGCTCCTGGCGGGCAACACCAACGTGGTCGTTCCGGCGGGCTTCCAGGTGCAGACCATCAACGCCTGGCAGAGCGGCACGGGTGGGACCATCGTTGTGGACGGTGGCGACACCGTGCCACTCCCGCCCGACGGCGCTCTGCAGTTCGCGCCTCGTGGGACGCTCATCGGCGCGCTTACGGTGGCCTTCGGAACCTTCCCAGCCGGTGGTGGCGGATACCTGATCGAAAGGACCGGGTGACGCCATGACGCGGTGCTGCGTCGGTGGTGCTGGGTTCGAGGTGGGTGGAGGTGGCGGCGCCTACTCCGCCCAAAATGTGATCTACGTCGCCAAGCACGGAGCCGACGCCAACGCCGGCGACTCCCAGGCCGCGGCCAAGCTCACGATCGGAGCAGCCATCGCGGCCGCGGTGGCCCAGACGCCCTCGAGCTCGAGCCGGTGGGTCGTGTACGTCGAGGACGCGGGACGCTACGTCGAAAACGTCTCGCTGCCGCAGTACGTCAGCCTGTGGGCGCCTCGGGCGACGCTCGTGGGCTCGAGCGTTGCGGCGCCGGCGCTGCAGCTCGCGGACGACGCGAACGCTGCCTTGCGGCGCCTCGAGGGCCTGAACAACGCGACGGCGCTTGCCAAGGTGGCCGGCGGGACCGGGGTCTCCCGAGCCGACATCGACCGATTGTCGACCGGGCAGAGCGCTAGCGGCGCCCTCAACCTCGCGAGCGGTGGCGTGCTGATGCTCTTCGCGCGGACCGTGATGGTTGCCCAGAGCGGCGTGGCGGTCGGAGACGCAAGCGCCGGCGGAGTCGGCCACACGCACGTTGACATCGAGGACGTCTACTTGGGCGGCAACAACGCGGTGGGCATCGCGCGCAGTGCGGCCGGGAGCATCGTCGGGCGGGTGGCGCACATCCTCGAAACGGGGCTCGGCATCGGCAACGGGACAGGGATCAGCATTCCCACCGGAACCGTTGAGCTCATGGTCTGCGAGCTGAACGTCACCACCGCGTACAACGTGGCGGTGGGTGCGACGCTGCGCTTGTTCGTGGGCTTCATCTCGGGCACCGAAACGGCGCCGGCGGGAGCCGTTGCCGACGTGACGGTGGCGGGCATTCTGCAGCGAGTCCAGACGGCAGCGGGCGCACGAGTCGCGCGCCAGCCCGACCTGCAGTTCACGGGCTCCGCCGTTGCCAGCGTGGTGAACGACGGCCCCAACCGGCGCACCGTCGTCACCATCAACCAGTCGGGCGTGGTGAACACCGACCGCCTGGTGGAGGTCAGCGGCAACGACACGACCCCGGGCGACCTCGAGTCCAAGCTCGTGGTGACTGGAGGGCTTTCGCTCTCGACTCTCAACGACGGCGGGAACGAGCAACGGCAAATCGACGCCTCGGGCGTGGTGCAGCCTGGTGGCGCGGGGCCGTTCGCCACGTACTCGGTGGCGTCCACCGTCCAGACGCAGGCTTTCGGCGGCAACCCCGGCAGCACCTACGACGCTTGGGTCGGGCTCATCCTGACGGCGCGACCGGTGACCGTCTCGATGATTCAGACGTACATCAAGCAGTTGGGGAACGCGCCCCACTTGGGGCGGCTTGGGATCTACTCCGTGGGCGCGACGTTCGGCGCGTGCAACCTCCTGGCATCGTCAACGCAGTTCACCTACGTGGCAGGCCCCAACCGCGTCGCCCTCCAGTCGCCGCTCGCGCTGGCCGCGAACACTCGATATTACCTGGCGTTCTCTGGGAATCTGAACGTCCAGCTATTCAGTGTTCCCAGTCTGAACACGACCCCGGCGGACAACGTCGAGTTGGTCGGAAACAACTCGAATATTGCGGGCGCCTCGCCCCAGTTGCCGGCAACGCTGACGAGCTTCTCGCGGGGGACTTCTAACCTCATTTGGCTAGCTGTGGACTGATTCGATATGGCAACGCGACCGACTCCGTTATTGCAGGTGCGAGGACTCGACAAGACGTCCGAGGGGTTCCGGCGCGCTCTCATCCAGGTGGCGCTCGGCTTGGGCATCGACCCGAACTGGCTCGCCGCGGTGATCTCGTTCGAGTCGGCGCACACCTTCGCGTCGGACATCGTTCTGGGCGGCGGTCGCTACCGCGGGCCCGCGGACGACAACAAGGCGGTGGGGCTGATCCAGTTCACCAATGTGGCCCTCGAGGCGATGGCTCGCCGCGGCTGGACGGTGACGAAGGCCCAGCTTGCAGCGATGACACCCGAGCAACAGATGGCGTGGGTGCAGCGCTACTTCCAGACGGTCAACGCCGGCGGTCGCATGCGCGACTTGTCCGACGTCTACATGGCGGTCTTTGCGCCCAAGTTCATCGGGGCGCCGAGTGACGCGGTGCTGTACTCCCGCGGGACGCGCTACTACGAGGCGAACGCCGGACTGGACAAGAACAAGGACGGCACCATCACGAAGGCCGAGGCGGCGAGCTTCCCCGCTGTGCTCTACGCCGAGGCGCAGGGCATGGGGCCGCTCGTCAACACGGAAGGGGGTCCAGGTCAAGACAGCCTGGTCCCGTTTCCTGATGGGGATGCAGATCCTGAGACTGCTTGCCCGGTGACTCTGCCACCGCCGGCGGCGCCGGCGTGCTCGGGTGTGGATGGGTTGCGGGACGAGCTCCGGGAGTTCGCGGCCGTCATCACCTCGAGGCTGGACGACATCGACGCGACGCTGCGCGACGTCGGCAGCGGGCAGCTCGAGCTCGCGGCGCGCATCCAGCGCACCGACGGGGACGCCCGCGGCGCCGTCGTCGAGGTGCTCGAGCTCGCCCTCGAGGCCGTGCGGCGCCCGAAGGACCCAAGCGTAGGCAGGAACGGCGGCTTGTGAATGACCGAGGCATGGCTCCAGCTCGTTCTCGGGCCCCTGGGTGCTCTGGTGCTGGCGGTCTCGATCGGAGTGGCCGCGCTTCGGGAGCTCCGGCGGAAGCATGCGCAAGAGCTCCAGTGGCTGACGGATGCGCTACGCCAGCGGGAGCAGGAGAACGCGAGCTTGCAGGAGAAGCTCGACACGGAGCACGCGGCGCGCCTGAAGGATGCGCACGACATGACGGACACGCTGCTGGCGCTGAACGACCGGATACACCAGACGCTCGACAGGCTGGAGACACTGACCCGGCGCCGATGATGTTCGACGCGGACGAGGACGACGACCGCCCCACGTCCGTCACGCTACGCGCTTTCGACTCCGCCCGCGCTCGAGTACTCGACAGCGCGGAGGAGTTCGCCTCAATCGCCCCACCGGGCAAGGAGGGTCAAAGCGATGGCTGACACGAAGCTAGCGATGGGCGCGGCTCGGCTCGAGCTCGCGGCCGTTGCGGCACGCATGGCCCGCCGTGGCCCGCTGCGGGAGCATCACCTCCACCTTGCCGCCGAGCAGGCGCGGCGGTTCCTCCGGGTTCCGCAGACGCGCAAGCGCGAGCTCGGCGAGGTGCAACGCATCGCCCGCGCCATCGTCAAGCGCGCGGTCGACAACGTGGACCAGTACCCCGACGAGGCCGCCCTCGAGTTTCGGCGGGCCGCTGCGGGACTCAAGCGGGGGCTTGGTGAGCGATGAGCGTCCCGCCCGGCTTCTACGAGATCGCGCGTAGCATCGTCGCGGCGCGCCGGCTCCTGCAGGACCCGGAGCAGCCCGTCTTTGTGCGCATGGTCCCGACGCCGGCGGGCAACCTCCAGCAGCTCACGATCGGAACGTTCGGGCCCGAGTACTGGCTCGCGCGGCGACCCGCCTGGGTGCTCTACGCGGGGCCCGTGCCGGTGCGGGCCGCCCCTGTGGTCGTCCAGCTCACGGAGCGCTGGGCCGAGGAGTTCTGGCCGAGCACCGGCGGCGGGACGAGCACCTGGGGAACGTCCACCGGGGCCCGCTCGAGCGGGTGGGCGATCCTGAACGAGCTTGCGCCCATCTACCGCCCCGTCGTGAACGTGAACCCGTGGCCGTGGACTCAAGCAACCTGGCGGTGGGTGTGGGAGGTGGGCCAGCCCCAGCGCTACGTGGCCGAGCTCGACGACGAACGGGTGCGCGTGGTCATCCGGCAGGCCACGCCGAACGAGGATCGGGTGGCATGATGGCGGCGCAGAAGCGGGACCCATGGGGCAAGGGGCAGCTCGACCTATTCGGGCCGGCGGCGCCCCAGGTGCAACGCACCTTCGGGGACGTCCTCGAGGAGCAGCGAACGCGCGCCAAGCCGGCGCCGGCAAAGAAGGCCCCAGCGGCAAAGCCGAAGCGGCTCAAGGTCACCTGGGGGCCGTGGAACCGCGACGGCTCGGTGTGGGTCCGGCATGGGCAGACGAAGCCACCGGGCGCAACCGTTCCGGTCGTGGCCTGGCGCCTCGAGGTGTTCCCGACGAAGTACCCCAACGCCTACGACGTCTTCGTGATGGGGCGGGACGCCACGATCCGAAACCCGACGGCCAAAAAAGAGACCGTGGAGGGCATCACCAACGCGAAAGCCTGGGCCGAGTTCCTCGCCGGCAAGCGGCGGAAGGCCCCGGGAGGTGTTTCACGTGAAACATCCAAGCGCGAGCCGACCCAGGCCGAGGTGGATCGGGCGGTGCGGGAGGCCGAGGACCGCATGGCGCGCGAGCTCGGGTTCAAGAGCGCAATGCATCGCCGGGCCGCGGCGCAAGAGAAGGCCCACCCGCTCCCCACCCGGGCCGAGGAGCAGCGCCAGGAGATCGAACGGCGCAAGCAGGAGCAGGCGCGACAGCTCTACGTGTCGCTGATTGACCCCGACAAGTGGCACCACTGGACGCGGTTCGAGCTCTCGCACACTCAGAAGCGGCCGGGCACTGAGCGCGAGCTCGCCGACATCTACGCGCGCCACCGGAAGGACCCGAACCGGGCCGCCGAGCTCGTGGGGCCCATCAAGGTGCACGTGTACCCGGGCCCAAAGGGAGCGGTGGCCGAGGTGGTGGACGGCGTCCACCGATTCCGCGCTGCGAAGCGCTACGGGGCGAACCGTGTCCCGGCCGAGGTGTATCGCTACCTCAAGCCGGGCGTGACCGTTGACCATCACGTCGTCAAGCTCGGGCTCGTGCCCAGGAAGGGGAAGCGATGAACAACAAGGCTTGGGATTCCGAGTGGCTCGTGATGGGCATCGCGTTTGCGGTCGCGGCGCTCGTCATACTGCGGCCGCCGGTGCGACCAAACGGGGGTTGATGTGGCGAGGACACGAGCGCAGGCAGCCACCAAGCGGGCCCTGAAGAAGGGCCAGCGCGAGCTCGTGCGGAAGATTGAGCGCGACGAGGTGGCACGGCTGCGGGACAACGTGAAGCGCGCCAAGGAGATGAAGCGCAAGCGCATGGCGACTTTCCGCAAGTCGATCCAGGTGGCGCGCGGGCGCCTCTCCGAGGACGTGAAGAAGTTTCGCGCGAAGTGGCGCGACTGGGTCAACGCCGAAGTGGCGCGCATGCGTGCCGAGCATCAACGCAAGTACGAGCTCGCCCGCAAGCAGGCCGAGCGGCTCTACTCCGACAAGGTGCAACGAGCGGAGGCCGAGCTCGCGGCACGCAAGGCGCTACACGCCAGCGTGAAGCGAACCGAGGCGTGGAAGCGCGAGCAGCTCAAGCGCGGCCACCGAACCACGTTCGAGAAGCGGGCGGAGTCCGACGACCAGGTGCGCGCGAACCTGCCTCCGGAGCTGTTGCCCGTGTGGGAGCACTTCAAGGGCAGAGTCAAGACGCGGGTGCCTGGCAAGACGAGGACCGAGGCTTTCGTCGAGTGGGTGGCGGAGAACCAGGACGACATCACCGCGGCGATGGGGGACGTTGCCGAGCGCGAGGCCCGAGCGGCATTCGAGCGCGGCGAGTCCGAGCAAGACTACCTCGACCGGCTGGAACGCGAGCAGCGACGGCGCCCCAGGAAGGCAACGCGGCGCGTTCCAGAGCTCGAGCCACTGGACGACGCGATCCCGTTCTGAAGAGGAGACCATGGCGAAACCG
>JBNKVS010000117.1:0-2868 GCA_050299315.1 Polyangiaceae bacterium | reverse complement strand
ATTCCTTTACCACCCTTCGCTTGGCGTTCGCCCGCGCACTGACCGCCTGGCTACCTCGCTGCCCCGGCTGTCAGCAAATCCGCCGTTCACCCATCCGACTCGCGGCGTTTACGTGACGCAAGTCTTCGACAGTAGTACTAGCCAGCCGTAGCCTGGGGCCGGGCGCCGGCTGGCCCCTCGCGCTTCGGGCGTTAGTTGCCACAAGTGAATAAACAGCAGCCCCACAATGCATCGGCCGCGACCTCGAACGCGTCCGTTTCGCTGGGCCCCACTCAACCCTCGGCGTCCTCGACCTTGCCTTCCAACAGCGCTAGCACCGGCAACCGGGATTGTCTGGGTCCTGAAGATCGCAACTTCCCGCCAGCCCCGGACCGCAGAAGCCATTGCAGTCCCTGTCCAGGGTGCACTGAAGGCACACATGTCCCGATCCTCTTTCCCTGCAATTCCGCTGCGGAGTGCACCTCACTCCCCCGCCCGCGCATACCCCATTGGGCGTACACTGATCGGTGGGGGTACAGGCCAGGCCATCGTCACAGGACGTGCCTGGGTCGGCGAAGTTTTGCTCGCACTCTCCGGCCCCGTTACACGTGTCTGGAGCGTCGCAGGTAGAGGAGCTTTGATCACCGCAGGGTGTGCCTACGAGGTTTTCTACTTCGCAGACGTTGTTGTTGCAGCTGCGCCTAGTGCAGATATCCGGAGGGCCGCAGTCGGCGTCTACCACGCACGGAACGCAGCTTCCCCCACTACAGATGGGGCGGTTGTCCCCGCAGTCGCTATCCGTAGCACACTCGGCGCAGCCGGTTTGCGTGCACACGGAGCGATTGGGATCCGTGCACGGGTTAGAGCCGGGCTGGCATTGGCCTTGAGGGCTGCAGCTTTCCTCCCCGTTGCAGAAGTCACCATCGCGACAGCGTGCGTCGTTTTCCGCCGCAGCGCCCGCTTTGGGTACGGCTTGCCCTGCGCCATCGCATTCAAAGGTGCGGCAGTCTCCAGGAGGAGCGGTTGCGGGAAAGCCCGTGTCCTGGTGGTGAGTTTGGCACGCACCGGCGCCGTCGCACTGACCGCGGTTGCTGCATTCGGTTGCGGCGGGGCCGCAATCCTCCCCTCCTGGCTTGGGGAGAACCCCACACTGCGCGTCCTGGCACGCCGCCACCTGGCATTCGTTGGGGGCGAGATCGCAGTCCTCCACGGACAAGCATTCGACGCACTGCCCCTCGCCGTCGCACACGCCCGTTGAGCAACTCTCTCCCGGACCAACGAATCCACGTTGGATAGCCCCCACGAGGCAGCTTGCGGTATGGCACTCGCCCTCCGGGGCGGGAACGTCGGTGTCGCTGGCAGCGACGCCGAGCGCCCCGTCCAGTTGGCACACGGGAACGCGGCAATCGCCCACAATATCGTCTGCAAGGAAGACGCTCGGATCGCACTCCAGCTCGGGCTGGGTGTTCGTCGACGCGTCTCGGTCGTTGCCCGCAGCAGCGTCTGCCTCGAAAGGGGGGGATGCATCGCGCCCGGCGTCTACGGCAGCGTCGCTCGGGGTTCCAGCGCGCTCCGCGTCCTCACTGGCGGGACTCACCGATGCGTCCAGAGGAGCGGAAGAGGTTGGCCCTGGCGGAAGGGTCGGAGGTGACCCCCCTGTAGAGGTCGAGCCGCCCGACCCAGCAACGCCACCGCTGGAAGTATCAACCTCGACAGGCGGATCCCCCCCGGTGCCCGACTCTCCGCCGCTGCCCCCACTCCCTGCTTCACCGGGCAGGGACTCTTGCTCGACGGTCGTGGGGGGTTCCGCGGAGCAGCCAGCAACGATCACCGCGGCGGCGAGAGGGAACCAGAAGGTAGACGGTAGACGATTTGGCACGGGGTCAAAGTTGTACCACAGTGCTGCCCGCGGACCAGCCTAGCCCGGATCGCTCACCGATTGCTGTGCAATCGGTGAGCAAATAAAGCATCCCGAGCGACATTTCGCTGTGTTATTCGAACGTTACCACACAAACGAATCACACGACGAAAGGCTCGGGATGACGACAGAGTGTAGCGGGGAGAAGCTTGAATTCCAAGGCATCGGTTCACGGGTCGTGGAAGCCAACTTCGATGGCGGCCGAGTCACCTCCGATGCTGGCTTGCTGCTGTTTCGCGAGCTGGATGAAGGGGTGCACCTGACGGAGCGGCTCGCGGGCTGCTTCACGGACTACCGCAGCCCCAAGCGGATTGAGCACACCGTTCAGCAGCTGGTCAGCCAGCGTTTGATGGCCTTGGTTGCCGGATACGAGGACCTGAACGACCATGATCATCTACGCGACGACGTGGTCTTCGCACTGGCCGCGGGCAAGCGAGACTTGACTGGAGACGACCGCGAGCGAGAGCGCGACCGGGGTCATCCCTTGGCCGCGAGCAGCACGCTCAACCGACTGGAGTTGACCCCCGAGGACGCCGACGCCAATCATCGCTACAAGAAGGTCGTCTATACCGCCGAGGCGATGGACGAGCTGCTGGTCAAGCTCTTCCTCGACTCCTACGAAACGCCTCCTGCTCAGATCGTGCTCGACCTCGATGCCACGGATGACCCGCTGCACGGCCATCAAGAAGGGCGCTTCTTTCACGGCTACTACCGTTGCTACTGCTACCTGCCCCTGTACATCTTCTGTGGGGGCTTTCCACTATGCGCTCGCCTGCGTCCGTCGGACATCGACGGAGCCGCGGGCAGCAAAGACGAGCTCGAGCGCATCATTGTCGACGGCCACGTAAAACCGTAGGGATCTGACGCGCTCCCGCCTGTGCCCGACAACTGGGCCGAGGAGTCCGGACGTCGCTACGGTTCGCTCACGGACCAGAAAAGACGATGGCCCGAGGTTCCCGCCTCGAGCCATC
>JBNKVS010000116.1:0-7610 GCA_050299315.1 Polyangiaceae bacterium | reverse complement strand
CTGCTGGCCACCCAGCCCTTGCAGACCCGTGCGACGACGAGGCAGCAAGTGGCGGACTACGTTGAAGGCTACTACAACCTCGTCAGGCTTCACTCGTACCTCGACTACGCGTCGCCCATCGAATTCGAGACCAACACACCGCGCTGAATCAAGCAGTCAAATCTGTCCGCCAAATCGGGGCAACTCCAGAACGCCTCACCGAACGCTGTGAAACCTTCGTCCTCAACGGAAAGGGATTCCGCACGCAGCACCTCCAGCGCTGACCTCCGCCTGTTCCGAGCAGTCCCTATCTCGGTCGCCCCACCTCGGGGCCATGGTCGCCGCTCGCCGCCTGACCCTCGGCACCGGTCCATTCTGGCTTCGCCAGGTGGTCCCCTGGTCCCCGGTGACTTCGGTGAAAATGGGACCCAAAGACGTCGGTGGCTACAACCAGCGCAGTGACATTTGGTCGCTCGGCGTCATCTGCTACCAGCTGCTCACCGGCGAGCTGCCGTTTTCCGGAAGCAGCCTGGCCGAGGTGTCGCTCGCCATCTTGTCGCGCACCGCGCCGCCGCTGAGAGGCGGCCCGAGCTCCCGGCGTCCCTCGTTGCCTGCGTGGAGCGCGCGCTTTGCAAGGATCGCGAGCAGCGACCCAGGAATCTCGCCGAGTGGGCCGAGCAGCTGGCGGCCCACGGGAACAAGGGGGCCGTGCGTTCGCTCGGCTCACCATTGGCTGCATTTTTTCAGCTAAAGTGCAAAGTTTGCCTCTCCGCTTACTACCCGCCCCCCTCCCTATCCCCTCCCACCAGTCCTTCCCGCTTCGCTTTTCTTTCGCTCAATGGACCCGAGCTGCTGCCCAATCGATCACGAAAAATCGTCAAAGGCTGACCTGAGAATTCCCTTCGGCGGGGCCACGGCTGGCCCCGGCGGCGTGAGGGCCAGCTGCGCCCTGCGCGCATTCCCATGGTCGTCAGAGTCTTCATCGTCGCTGGATCCGGCCAGCTATCGGCGGCCGGGCTGGAGCGCAAGGGAACCGGCACTGAATTTTTTCGCCTGCGCTCGGCTGCGCGACCGTTGGCACGCGAGGCTCGCCCGTGCCAAGGCAATCGACCGCAGCCGTTGCAATGGCCGCGGATGCAACTCGACCCGGCTCCGGCCTGCTCGCGGGCTGCGCCGTCCGAGGCCCCCGCCCAGATCGGACCTGTCGTGACTCGCGGGGCGCCCGGGACGCAGGCGGCGTGACTGCCATGGCCCGGTGGGGAGCCTCGGCGGGGGTGGCGAGCGCTTTCCACGATCGAGGGGGGTCTCCGCCAGACGCTCCGCTCGAGGGGCGCCGCCGCCGGAATGCGCTGAGCTTGGACTTCGACGCCGCGGCGTGCACTCCGAAGAGCTGCTCCCAGGGCCGCGCGCAAAGCGCTCGCGCCGGCCGCGCCCGACAATCCGTGGCGCGGTCCAAAGCAGCGGTTCTGCTTTCGGGTGCGCTCGAAGGCGAGCAAGGCCCGTGCAGCACGGTCTTGTTTTTCTTTGGTTGGAGTTGCAGTGCATCTCCGCACCGCGAGGGGCGTTGCAGCGAGCCGGAGCGCGGGGCTCGCAGCTGCGCGAGCCCGCACGAGCCCGGCGCAGTTCGTACGATGGCCTGCGGTCCTGCAGCGATTCACCGTCTGGCGCGTGTCACTGCTGAATGTTTCCGCTGTTACGGGTTGCCGCCTCCAATTGTGGGCGCCGGTGCGAACCGGCCCGCGGGGGCTCTTCGCATTCGCTGGGAAAGGGCGTAAGAAGGGGGCGTTGTCGGCACATGTGGGTGCCCATTTTTCGTCCCCCTGGAGGGGCCTAGCTTACGGAGATCGCCAATGCGAATCGACTACAAGAGTGGCCGCAGCGAGCGGCTGGCATATTATTCGGCTTTCGGGCTACTAGTGTTCGGCCTCGCTCTGCTCCCCATCGGCTGCAGCGACGACGATGACGACGACGACCCGATGGGCATGGGCGGCACCTCCATGACGGGCGGGGGCAGCGGCGGCATGGCTGGCATGGGCATGGGCGGCAGCTCCATGACGGGCGGGGGCACGGCCGGCATGGGCATGGGCGGCTCCGGGATGACGGCCTCCGGCGGCCCGGCACCGAACGGCATCGAGCTGCCTTCGGACATCTTCGACTGGCGCGTGCTCAGCGCGGTCAGCCGGGTCGACAACGCCGGCAGCATCCGCGTCGTGGTCGGCAACGATGTCGCGATCACTGCGGCACGCGAGGGGCGCACCAACCCCTGGCCCGACGGGACCATGCTCGCGCACTATGTATGGTCGCGCGGCGACAATGACACCATTCCCGATCCCGCCGTGGTGCCGGCAAATTTCGGCGCCGTGACGCTGATGGTGAAAGACGCGGACGAGTACGCGGACGACGGGGGCTGGGCCTACGGCCTTTGGACGGGCATGGACCTGATGCCGGCGGCTGCCGGCTTCGATCGAGACTGCGTCAACTGCCACGTCGACAACGCCCCCTCGGCGGACTACGTCTTCACCCGCTACAACCGGCCTCCTTCGGTGGCGACGGTGGCGGCAGCACAGCCGGGAGCCAACGGCGTGGAGCTGCCGGATGGCTTCCTCGATTGGCGTGTGATTGGCGTGGTGGATCTTACCCCCGGACCCACCCAACAGATCCGCGTGATCGTTGGCAACGACACGGCGGTCGAGGCGGCTCGCGCAGGCAACACCAATCCCTGGCCCGATGGATCGATGATCGGCCACTTCGTGTGGGCAGCCGCGACGGACAATCAGCTCATCGAGGACACGTTGGCGGACGTAGACACCGTGGTTCCAAGTAACTTTGCCGCCATCACGCTGATGGTGCGCGACGGGGAAGCCTACGCTGACAGCGGCGGCTGGACTTATGGTCGCTGGACGGGCACCAACCTCGACGGCATTGCCGAGGGCGTCGAAGCGGACTGCGTCGGCTGCCACACGGCAAACGTTTCCGAAAACGACTACGTTTTCACGATTCCCGGGCAGCTGCCCAGCCTCTGAGTAGTCAGTGCCTGAGGCCCAGCGCTAAGGCTGGGCCTCAGCGCCTACCTTTCGCGAAAAAAAGTGGTGGTCTACTGGGCACCGCTCTTGAGGGGTCGAGCCGATTTGCCTCGTTTCATGGTATGGTTGGAGACGGAGCGCCGGCGGCTACCGCTTCGCGGGCGGTGCTGCCTCTTGCAGTCGACGCTCCTCCGCCCAGTCCGCTTCTTGTCGCAGCCTCAAGGCTGGGAACGCCGCCGTCCTGTCGGACTGCGCGCAGCCCGGCGCCGCAACGATCCCCCAAACCAGCGTCCGTGGGGATCCCGAAAGCGCCAGGGCTCCGTGGAGCTCCCAAGTGAAAACGCGTATCACAGACGAGGCACCGCTGACGTTTCACGCCCGGCTGCGGGCGAGCTAAGGGAACTGGGCAACCGTCTTGGCGCGTCGCTGCGGTGCGACTCGCTCCGGAATCACGAACATCGGCCCCGCCTGAACGGCGCGACTGGCAACTTCCCCCACCTGTAGCTCATCCAACAGGGCGGTCACTTCGGCCGCTCCCCTGCCTTCCTCCCACTGTTCGACTTGGTCGCAACAGTGATCGTGAAGGAGCGCCTGTAGACTGAGGTTCCCCCGGGCAATGCCGAGAGCCAGGCGCTGTGCTTCGGCCAGCTGCGCTCGGCGAGAGTCCGGCGCCTCGGGCTCTGCCTCCGGTCGAAACCTGAGGCGAAGCGCCCTCATTGCATACGAGTGGCGAATTCGGTTTGGCATTCGCCGCAGAATCTGAATTCCAAAGCGTGTGTCGATCGGGGGAGCGATCTCCCCAACTCTTAGTTGCAGCAGCACTTGAAGCTCGCGCGGAAAGGCCCAGGGCTCTCGAGTCGTCCACGTGCCGAAGTCACCGCCGCGAAGCGAGTCTGGATGCTCGGAGCGTTGAACTACCACTTCATCGAAGCGTTCGGGACGCTTGCTCAATACCTCATAGAGTTCCTGTGCAATTGCCAGGGCCTCGGCTCGACTGCGCCTGGGCCGAGGGCGACCCGTTCGAGACGCGAGCCACGGAGCCTGGGCATGGCCAATTACCACATGGGCACCCGTAATCCTCTCCTCGGCCGGGACCTCCCTTCGCATGAAGACGTGGAATCCGTAGCGAGTCTCCACCACGTGGGAGGGTTCACCTGGCCGAATCGCCCAAAGTGCATCAAGTACGGTGGGCCATCTCTCCAGCTGGGCAGCCGGGACGGCTCCCATCGAGCCTTCCCGATTTCGTGTTGTGAGGTCTTCGGAGAACTCGCGAGCCAGCTCCCCGAAGCGTTGAGGGGCCTCGCGAGCCCGCTGGCGAACCTCTTGCGCGAAGGTCATTGCCTCCAAGCGCTCCCGCGCGGGGGGGGGGAGCACGGAAGACCAACCTGTAGACTCTAAGCTGACACGAGCATTGTCCCCGTCGACATGGCGAACCAGGATCTGGGAGAACCACAGCACGGTTGAGCGAAGCTGCGCACGTGGCAGAGCCCGCCAGGCCCCCGGCGGATACGGTGACGGCATGCGCTCGGCTGGTCCGCAAGGGAGACCAGCAGGGTTCGAATCTTCTGGCTTGTTGCAGGCCAACCCGATGAGGACCAGTAGTACTGGCCAGTAACGAAACGGCCTTGACTCGCTCATGGCGAATTTGCCAACGCTCTCAACGTGCCCGCGCCGGCCCAAAGCAAAAGACCTCGGGCCGACGGCGCGCACGCCGAAAATCAGAAGGCGCTTAGCTCGAACGTGAAGGGAATCTCACCCGGGCTGCATTGCCTGGTCGCTGGGATCCTGTCGAAACTTGCGTCACACCTGAGGCACAAGCTATTTCCGTCTATGTCGAGCGCTTCCGCACAGCCCCCGAAAAGCCCGCCAATACTGTTGACGCCGACCAATACGTCGCCGTTGGAAAGAAGCACTCCACTTCCGACCGAAAGGCCATTGGTTTGCGGAGCTTCGCACTCTACGGCCCTGGCCTGGAAAAACGGAAAGGTGCAGACCTTCGCGAGCGCAAGCGTCGATGTCGTGGCAATTGCGGCCACCGCACCCACGACTAGCAATATGCGACTAGTGTTCTTCTTGTGTGTCATCCTTGTTGTCCTTTCTTCATGCCATCGAATGAGGCTTCGACGAGCCAGCTCTTGTCACCTGCCCAGCCCAGGACGGTCCTGGCGCCGAGCACCATCGATTCAGTGCGCCAACAAGCTTTCCTCTTCATTCGCAGTGGCCTTAGAGCCACTCCTTGAGACATCCGAACTGTTCTCGAACGTCACCAGTACGAGCCCGTCTACCCCGCTTCGCACCCCAGCGTGAAACGCTCGTCCCACAGGGCTCGTGACCGTCAGATTCCAGGTGCCTTCCGGAAGCCCTTCCAACAAGAACCTGCCGTCGGAGTCCGAGGATGCGCGGGCCGTGACGGGGCTGCGCGCGGCCAATGGAAACGACGCTGGCTGTGCCACAATCCACGCGTCGAGTACGGGTGAGCCGGCATCGTCCAAAACCTTCCCAGCAATTTCTGTCATTGCGGGTTCGCGAAGCAAGACCACCGCGACCTCGCCATCCCTTCGCAGCTCCACGCGCTGTCTGATCTCGGGCGACTGAATCGTGTAGACGTCGTAAACGCCGAGCGGAAGCTCCTGAAACTCCATGTTTGATCGGTAGGGACGGAAGTCTGGTCGATAGCCGGGACGGGCAATGGCAATCCAGAGGCCGTCAAGCGAGCCGCGCCCCACTGACTGCACATGAATGCTCGCCGCCGCCCTTGTCGTCAATTCCAAGGGAAAGGCTGCTCCGTCATCCAAGGAGAACGCTAGGGGTTCGCTGCGCGGTCCGTGCGGCCCCTCGACACGACAGGCGTACTGCCCAGGGGTCAGACCCGAGCAGAAGAACTCACCTCTACTGTTGGTCGTACAGCTTGCGTGCTCGAACGATTCTCCGCCCTGGGGATAGATTCGTACGCGGGCTCCCGCGACCGGCGCGCCCTCCGCGTTTCTCACCGAGCCCTCTACCCTTTCGCCGCTACCAAGGTTCCATTCACGCTCGAGCGGATCGAAACCCACCGTCATTGTCTCGATCCGCTGCACTGCTCCCTCGCAGCGCACCGTCACTCGGTAAGAACCTGGGCGAAGTCCTTGCACGTCGACCCTGCCGCCATTCCCCACGACCGCGCTCGCTTCCTCGACTCCCGACGCAAGCACTAAGCCTCTAGAGCACTCGCGCCCGTCCACCAATACGCGCCCACTGAGACTCGCCACACGGCGCGCCAACAAGATCAGATTCTCGGCATCCTGCGCCACAGCCAAATCGACCTGGACGGAATCACTGCGCCAGCGGGATCCAAGCACCACTACCTCAAAGCTGCCGGCACCCAAGGCGCGGAATCGAAATCGCCCATCGACATCGCTTCGAACCATCCGAGGGCGGGTCTTGGCTCCCCTGCGTGGGCTGGCAACCACCCGAGCCTCTGCCACTGGTGAGCCATCGTCGGCCAAAACGCGACCCGCAATTGTCGAAGGGATCGCCAATTCGACCCGAACCCTCTCGTTTGGAGCCAAGACAACCTGCGACACTTCCGAGTATGCTTCCGCGGAGACTGATACCTCTGTGGCGCCGGGTGAGACGAACATTTGGAAGTTGCCGTCGACGTCTGTCGCCGCGCGGGCACGAACAACAGAGGATCCTGGTGCCGAGGCCTCGATGCGAGCACCCGTGACGGGTCCTCCTGCCGAGTCGAGAATCTGGCCTGCAATCTGAACGCTGTCGGCCGCCCCCAGAACGATACTCAACTTCTCGCGCGACTCCCCTTGAGGAAACTCAACCTCTCTCTCGATGTACCCATCTGCACGGACTCGCAACGCCACTGTTGATCTTTGCCAATGCGTGTTCAGTGAAAATCTGCCCATTTCGTCGGCTAGCACACACCGGCTTTTCGCTCGAGCTTCGGCCTGAAGAGTACAAACCCGCGCCCCAGCCAACGGCTCCAGCAGGTGGTTGAATACTTGGCCGGCAATTCCACTGCCGCCACTGCCTAGCCTAAGCCTAGTGATACTGGGCTGGCTCCGTCTCGTGTATCGTCGAACCGTCGAAGAAGGTGTCATCTTGCCGTTTCCGTTTGGACGAACCCGGTGAGTGCGACCCGATCGCACGGCAGGAGCAGTCGCCGTCGAACTCCGCGACAAAGGCCACCGGGACATTGGGAGGAGGAGGAGGCAAGCGGCTGCCAGTGCGACCAGCAGAGAAACCTTCCAACGCCGCCTCCACACCTTGCTCGGGTCAATTGGCTGATTGTGAGTCACGCTGTCGTCCCCCCCGAAGGAACTTCGTGCCGTTGCGGCATTTAGCCGTCGGACGGCTCCACCCTTGCGCGTCAGCCTAAGAGTGCCTGATTCGTCTCGCGCGTTCAATGGCCACACAGCGATCTAGTTGCGCCTCGTCGGATGACGTATCTGTGGCATCTGTCAATTCGACTAGACACTAGTACTACTGTCGAAGACTTGCGTCACGTAAACGCCGCGAGTCGGATGGGTGAACGGCGGATTTGCTGACAGCCGGGGCAGCGAGGTAGCCAGGCGGTCAGTGCGCGGGCGAACGCCAAGCGAAGGGTGGTAAAGGAAT
>JBNKVS010000115.1:0-3935 GCA_050299315.1 Polyangiaceae bacterium | reverse complement strand
GGGGCGATACGGACTTCTCCATGACGGCGCACCTCGACCGCTGGGACGCCGATGGCGTGCGCTTCGTGTTCGGCTACGACGCCAACGCCAGTTTCGTCCGTCGAGCCAATGGGCTGGATGATTCCGACTACCAGCAGCTCGCCCGCAAGGCCGACGAGCACTTCCGAAAGCGTCGCGAAAAGCCTGCTCGCATCAAGGAGGAAATCGTTGTCGAGCGGGGCTTCTTCAACCAGCAACTCGTGTGCGAGGACACGGCGGAGTTCGAGCACAGGCCCAGCAGCGCCGAGATAACCTACCGCATCGTCGTGCTGCGCAAGCTCATCCAAGAGGACAAAGGGCAGCTCGACCTGGGTTGGCGCTACCGCTACTTCTTCTTCGTCACCAACGACCGCGAGCTCAGCCACGACGAGGTGATTGCCGAAGCCTCGACGACCGCACCCTCCTCAAACGCGTGCACGACGTCGACGCACTCGCCTGCCCGTGCGGAGGGCGCCTACGCTTCCTCGAGGTCGTCTCAGGGCGCTCCGGAATCCACCCACGGCGCACCTGGGGCTCTGGCACGGACCCTCCTCGCCGCCAGCGGGTCCATCCGCGAGTCCTTGGCTGCCGAGCGAAACCCGTTTGGTTTTCCTTCTCTTACGACGGGGGCGGTATCGACGAGGAGGCTGTGCGCGCATCGGCGCGCCGCAAAGGGATAAGGGTTGCGCCGGGAAGCGACGAAGTCCGCGAGCTGCTCTTCTACGACGGGCTATCGACCGGCAGCTGCGTCACCGAGGTCTCGGGGCGCGGCGTTGGGCTCGCCGCGGTGCGGGCCGCGTGCGAGCAAGCCGGTGGCCGAGTGGACATCGATTGGGTCGCGGGGGCCCGTACCCGCTTCTCCTTCCCGTTCCCGGCAGAATTCGCCCACGTCGCGGAGGAAGCCGCGACGCCGCCATCGGAAACCCAGCAAAAGCGCGCCACCGCAAGAGGAAGCCGGGGCGTCCCGCCCGCGGGCGTCGCCCCCCGGAGCGGGGCGGGGCGACGGCCCCGAAGACGAGGCGACCCCCGCGACCACCGGCCCGCGCCTCACTCGGTGGGGACGACGATCGTGACCAACTCCGACCCACAGGAACGGCGATAGTAGCGCAGCTCCACACCCAGCTCCCCGTCTGGGTTACGGCTCTCGATATCGGGCACCATGCCCTCGCCAACCTCGCCACCGGCATCGGGCGCGGCGCCATCGGGTGCGGTGGCATCGGGTGCCGCGTCGGGAGAAGCGGGGGCGCCCGCATCGCACGACACAGCAGGTCTCTCGTCTACCCGGACGTACTCACGCGCGACCAGTCGATCCAGGCTGAAGGTGCGTAGATCCTCATTTCCTTCCGAAAGAGAGGCGCAACCTGCGTAGTCGCAGCCGAGAGAAAGGCCGCACGCCGACTGGTGCTCACCGTCGAGATAGTGCTCGGCGAAGTGGCGATTGCTGCCCGCCGGGCGATCGTCGCGCAAACGCTCCCAGCCGTCTGCAGACCTCCGAACCATCCAGAAGCTCTCGTTGCACACGGGAAAGAGCACCGGCCGAGACGCCGTGAGGACTACGCTTTCCCCCTGCAGCGAGGCCTGAAAGCTCACCGCGCCCGCATCCGGATCGTCGGGCAGACGACCGCCAGAGCCGCCAGATTGTTCCGCTCCCGACGAGCCCCCGGCGGCCGCGCCGCCCATCGATGTCTCCCCACCTGCGCCCCCCGCAGGGGAGGACGTAGTATCGTCCGAGCAGGCAGCGAGCGCAGCGAGCAGCGCAAGCGGCGCTGCGATGGTGTGTCGTATCGAGCTGGTCATTGACTAGGTTTCTCTCGGCAAGGAAAAGAAAAAGCTGCACCTCGGCACTGCACGCCGAGCGCGCCGCGCTCGGTGTTGCATCGCCCCTCGAGGTCGTGCCTGCGATCGAAACGAGAGCATAGCAGCCAGGTCAACGGCCGCCACCGCCCCGCCCGAGCTTCGCGTGGTGTCTGCGGCATCGACCAAACGCGCCACCTCTCCCCCACCGCAGGCGCGGCGTCCTCGCCGTTGTCGCTCGGATGGCCACGTCGAAGCGAATCTCCCTCGGCGTGGGGCTTGCCACCGGGCACAGCGCCAACTGACTCGATGGCGGCATCGAGAGGCCGCTGACCATCGAGCTCGTCTTCGAGTGACGCACATGGCGCCCTGCCAGCGCCACGGCATCCACCCCCCGCGCGCTGCGCCAGCGAAGCCCCCCTCGCGTCAGTCGCAGCCGATTGGCTCGGGCCCAACGGCTACGTCGTCGACGTACACGTTCGTCGAGCCCTGCAGGCCCATGCAGCCGAGAAACATCTCGGGCGCCGGGGGCTGGCTCGGCCAGCTGCCAGTGAACGTGGCGGCCTCGCGCTCGTCGATCCACAACGTGGCCGTCCGTGCCTCGTCGTCCGCCAGGTAGCGCGCGCAGAACCACTTCTGCGCAGGAATGCTGACGCAGCCCGGGCACACGCCCTCGAGAGCGGCCCGGGGCTCCAGCTCGTCGCCCGCGGTGGAGTGAATTGTCGCCCACGCGTTGTTCCAGATGCGCAGCCGCACCTCGCTTTGCGGACCGCTGCCGAAGCCGGCGACAACGACGGCGAGCTGCGGCGTCTCCAAGCTGGCCCGAATCCGCCCGGACCACACACGCGGTGGTTCGTGGAATGGACTCGCTGAAGATGCAGGCCGTGGTGATGGCCGCCTACGACGCCGGGCTGCGCGTCAGCGAGATCTGCCGACTGCGTGTCGAAGACATCGACAGTCAGCGCATGGTCATCGCCGTGCGAAATGGCAAGGGCGGCCGCGACCGAATGACCATGCTGCCGCGGCGCCTGCTCGACCTGCTGCGCGCTTATTGGAAGCAGCAGCGACCGAAGGGCCCCGAGCTTTTCCCCGGCCGCGAGCCGGAGACGGTGGTGACTCGAGCGGCGGTCAACAAGGCGTTGAAGCAAGCCGCGCGTCGAGCTCAGATCAGAAAGCGGGTCACACCGCATTGCCTTCGCGCCCGCCAGGACCCTGCAGTGATGTACGAGCTGCTGATGCGCTGCGCCGCGCAGACACTGCTCGCGCTCGGAAGCGACCCCAACCGTCTGGGCGGGGAGCTCGGGGTCACGACGGTGCTGCATACCTGGAGTCGAGACCTCAGCTTTCATCCCCATGCTCACTGCATCGTGAGGGGCGGCGGCCTGAGCCAGGACGCCAAGCGCTGGCTGGAGGCGAGAGACAACTACCTCTTTCCCGTCGAGGTGTTGGGACCCCTGTTTCGAGGCAAACTGCTCGACGCCCTGCGCCGCGCGGCAAAGCGAGGACGGCTTCGCATCAACGACCCCCAAGCCTTCACGGCCACCGTGGCCCGACTGTACGAGAAGAACTGGGTCACCTACTGCGAACGCCCCTTCGGCGGTCCCGAACAGGTGGTCCGTTACCTCGGCCAGTACACCCACCGCATCGCCATCTCCAACCACCGCTTGGTGGCGATGGACGAGCGCGGCGTGACCTTTCGCACCAAGAACGGCAAGAAGGTCACCGTCGATGGTGTCACGTTTCTCCGGCGCTGACTCACCCACGTCCTGCCGCCCGGCTTCGTCAAGATCCGTCATCACGGGCTGCTGTCCGCCGCGCACGCGACCACGCGGCTCGAGGTGGCTCGAAAGCTCCTGCTCGAGCGCTCGGAAGTCCCCAGCGAGACGCCCCACCCGCCGTCGCCATCCGGCGAGGACGCGGACCGGCGCGCCCCATCGGCGCGCAGCTGGCGCGAGCTCTTCGAACTGTTGACGGGCATCGATCTCGGCGCCTGCACTCGATGCGGCAGCCGTGCACTCGAGCGCGAGCCGCTGCCCCGCTGGACCCTCGAACCCCGCGCTCCACCCTAGGCGACATGGCCCACCCACGGCAACGGCAAGACTCCCATCTCGAGGCTGCTCTGC
>JBNKVS010000114.1:0-15351 GCA_050299315.1 Polyangiaceae bacterium | reverse complement strand
CTCTCCAAGCTGCGGACCAAGCGGGACAAGCGCCTGCTGGAGAAGCGCAAGAAAAGCGTTGCCTAAGGACAGCTACCCGACATCTCTACTTTGCTCAGATCCCGACATTTCTACTTTGCCTTGACACAGTGTGCATGCAGTCCGGGCGGATTCTGGCCAACTTGAGCGAATCCAAAGCGCACCGGTCCCGTCGGCGGACGCGCGCGGTCCGCCGCAACCCGTCGCCGCGGGGGCTCGGCGGGCTAGCCGTACGGGACGTCTGGCGACCGGGCGCGGCCGAGCGGTGGTGGCGCGTCGGGAAGGTTGCGGGCTCTCAGCCACGGCCCGGCCTGCGCGCGAGTCTCCACCGTTTCGACGAAACGCATTCGCTGGCTGCAGCTCGGGCACTCGAGCGCGTCGACGTCGAAGACGCGCTTCAACAAACTTGCCCAGTCGATTCGAGACGCGCAGGTTTCTTCGACGTGGCGCGTGGTCGGTGTCTGCGTGCCGCGCAAGACCGCCTCCGCGGTTGGATTGGTTGGGCGACGCGACTCCGATGACGTGGACGGCGGCTTCGAGGCTCTGCGATCCTTTTCAGCGGTCGTGCCCAAGCCTTCGACGTGCGCGGTGGTCGGGTCGTCGCCTCGGTCCTCTCGGGAGCGCCGGCAGACCCGAGGCCTTGCCTCTCGGCGCCCGTGATGGGAGCCGACTCGATGCCGCCATCTGCTGTGCGGAGCGAACACCCCATAGAACCGCACGAGGGGGTGCCTGGGCGGCGGGATCAGCGCCGAGAGGCGAGCCATGAACTGCATGGGCGTCATGATCCTCACCTGATCGGTCTGTTTGACGCGATAGGTCACCTTCCCGTCGTCGGTGAGCTCGAGTCTCTCGAGCGCAAGGGGAGCGCGAGCACAATAGCGGAGCAATCGCTCGCGAGCCGCGACGAGACCGCGACCCACGGTCACGGCTGCATGCAGGTTGAAGCGCAGATACTCGGCAGCCAGATCTTTTTTCGGCTTTGGCGGTGGCCTGGGCGCCTCTTGCTCCCCGGACTGGCTTGGGCCGGCTCGGTGGAGCTGACCGACCCCGAGGCAGCCGCGAGATGCGCCCCACGGCCGAAAGCGCATCGGGTTTGGCCGCGAGCAGCAGGCGGAGCTCGAAAGGCACGCTGAGCACCCACTGTCGAAGGGGTACGTCGGGGATGACGTGGTCGACCAAGTGAGCCGCAGTGTTCGACATGCGGCGGGCATTGCAAGACGGGCAGATCCCCCGAAGCTTGCAAGAAAACGGGACCAGAAGCTCGTGACCACAGCCCGCGCAGAGGGCTCGAGCAAAGCCGTGAGCCAGCTGTCCGCACTCGAGGTAGTGTCGGAACTCGTTCTCCACGTACTTGGGCAGGCGCTTGCCGCATTCGTCCTTGACGTGGAGGAGAAAACTCTCCAGATGCGCCTGGATCAGCCGATAGAGCACGGTCTCTTCGGGGCGACGCGGGCGGTATGGAGGCCGGGAGGTGCGCGGCACGGCAGCCTTGGCTCAGCGAGCATCGTGCCGAGACTCGTGAGCCCTGCATCTCGGGGCATCCGGATGTCTCGACCTGCGCGAGTGGGTGGCGAGCGCCGGTGAATGGCCACGTCATCGGCAAGCGCTCGAAGCCGGCGCCCGGCGCGATGCTTGCGCCCTCGATCCCGGGGAGGTCAGCGTGGACGAACGTGCGGTGACCGGCTGCCCAACGACGAACGACATCGGCCATGGCACCGCTGGGCGACGAAGCATCAAGCCGATTCGGGATTCGGGGGCAGCGCCCCGAGGCAGCCCGAACGAGCCCGCACGGCAGCGAGGAGCGGCTCGCGCAGCGACACGAGCATCGCGACGGTGCGGCAATGGACCGGCAGACGGCGGCAACTCTCCCGCGAGACGCAACGCGGCGCGAATGCCTCGGCCCGGGCTCCGGAGTGACCACCAGCCCGCCCCGGGACCGCCGAGCGGTTGATCCGCTCATTTCGAGGCCCTCGTCGCTCGGGCAGCGGTTGAACCGCTCGAAATGGGTCTCGAGAGGTAGCGCCGGAGCGGATCAACCGCTCGAAACGGCCCCGCGCGCCGAGCCGGGAGCGGATCAACCGCTCGATTCTCCGGCATTGGAGGCGAGATTGGGCGGTTCAACCGCCCGTTTTTCGGGACGAGGGACTCTCTCGAGCGGTTGATCCGCTCGTTTCTTGGGGGTCGGAGTCGTTTCTGGGCGGTTGATCCGCTCTTTTTCGCTTCGCGGCTGCGCCCGAGGAGCGGTTCAACCGCGACACGGTGGACACATGGACACGACGACAGCGTCCGCCATTCACCAAGGGTCGCAACACCGGGGGGATGGATCCTGTTGGACGAACCAGAGGTGCATCCGGGGGAGGCCGTAACCTTTCGGCGGAGCGCCATGGGCTACTCCCTTGGCAGCCGCGCGCCCCGCGGCCGCCCGGGGCGGGGGGCGTCAGCGTCGCCCTAACTGTGATCCACCTTTCGGCGCTTTCGTGAGCCAGCGACCACCGCAGCCGGAAGCCAACGAGTCTGCGGGGCGGCCTGTCGCCGTGTTCGGCGAGCCCGGTTGGCTCGGAGGCGAGAGCGGCGCCTCAGCGGCTGCGCAGCCACCAGTTCAGCAGCACGGTCAACACCACGCTCACGAGCAAACTGGTCGCGAGAGGAAAGTGCACGGTCGTGTGTTTCCCCTCGAAGGTGAGGTCCCCGGGGAGGCGCCCGAGGCCCAGCTTGTTCGCCAGGAGCAACAGTCCCCCGACGAGGATCAGAAGCCCACCGATCCCGATCAAGATTTTCCCTAGCTGAGGCATGCGCCACGGACTTTGCGCGCCCTGCCGGCGTGCGTCACCGAGAAAAATCGTCCGTTTAGGGAGGGGCGGCGTTCGCGGCTCGAGGTGGGCAGGCCGAAAGGCCGCAAAAGGCTTCGCTTCGTGCGAATGGTTTTTCGTGGGCCGCGACATATTCCAAGGCAGTGGGCGCAGGCGTGCCCTCGGAGAAGCTCGTGCCCCCGAATGTCTCTTCCTTCTGGCTCCGGTGCTCGACCAGCGCAACTCGAACCGCGCATGATTTTCTGGCCGCCGCGCTGCTCCTGCCCTGCCTCGCCTGCGAAAGCGAGCCCCCGGAGGCTCCGGCCGCGAGCGAGCCAGCGGCCCAGGAGCAGCAGGCCGATGCCCCCTGGACGAGTCGCGACATTCCCATCGGGGGTCGATCGATGCACATCGAGTGCTGGGGACGGGGGGGCCCCACGGTGGTATTCGACTCGGGGCACGGCGCACAGCCGTCTGGCTGGTATGGGGTCACGACGGTCGTCGCCGAGCAGGTGCGCGCCTGTGTCTACTCGCGGCTGGGCATCGGTCGAAGCGCCCCGCCGCCTCGTCCCCACACCCCCATGGACATGGCGCTGGAGCTCGGCGAGCTACTCACCGCGAGCGGAGAAGCTCCGCCGTTCGTCCTGGTCGGGCACTCTCTGGGAGGGATCAACATTCGGCTGTACGCGCGGGAGCATCGCGAAGAGGTTGCGGGCTTCGTGTTCGTCGACCCTTCGCACGAGGATCAGTATCGGGATCTCGAGGCCGTGCTCCCGGGCGCGCTCCAGCAGATGGGAGGAGCGACCGAGCACCGGAGCGCGGAGGGCATGACCTTCGAGGCCTTCGTCGCGGGGCTGGAGGCAGTGCGTGAAGGCAACCGCTCGCTGGGAGACGTACCGGTCGTCGTCCTCAGCGCGGCGCTCCAAGAAACCGCCGCGTTCCTCTCGAGCGCGCCGGAGGGGGCGTCGGAGCGGCTCGTGCGCGCCAAGCACGAGCGCTACACGCGGCTCGCGGCACTCTCGCCCAACTCCGTCCAGGCCATGGCTTGGAGGAGCGGCCACATGATCCCGTTCGAGCAGCCAGGCCTCGTGGCGCGCGCCGTGCTCGAAGTGGTTCGCGCGGTGCGCGAGAAAGACCGAGTGCAAGCCGCGCGCATCGAAGAGCCCTGAAGACTCCGAGCTCGCTCGTGCTCTGCCCCGAAGCGTAGAAAGAACTCGGCCGGTGTTGCGTGTGCCGGTTGCTGCCTGAGTTCGTCGCGTCGTGGCTTTCGAGCGCGAGGAGGATGCTCGCCGCGTGATGGACGTGCTGCCGAAGCGACTCGGCAAGTACGGCCTGCGCCTCCGCCCCCGGGCGTCTGGCAGGCGTTGTCACACCCCTTTGCGAGCCAATGTCGTGCCGGATCGAGCCCCCAGGCGCTCTTCGTCAAGATCGCACTTGCGCACGATCGACTCGGCCGAACCGCTCGACGACCGCGACGCCGACCAGGTCCCCTGCGACGTTGACCGCGGTACGAAAACGGTCGAGAAACCAGTCGATCGCTACGAGCAGGCCCAGGCCCTCGAGAGGCAGCCCGACCGCCTGCAAGACGATGACCATGGTGACGAGGCCAGCCTCCGGAATGCCCGCCGCACCAATGCTCGAGAGAATGGCCGTCACGAACACCAGCACTTGCTCGGTGAGCCCCAGCTCGAGCCCCCAGGCCTGGGCGATGAAGACGGCCGCGACTGCCTCGTACAGTGCCGAGCCGTCCATGTTCACGGTAGCGCCGAGTGGCAACACCAAGCGAGCCGCACGCGGATCCACCCCGCTGTCTTCTGCGCAGCGCAGAGAGACCGGCAGCGTCGCGGACGAGCTCGCCGACGCAAACGCGGTCATCAGAGCCGAGCTGGTCTGCCCCAGATACACGAGGGGTCGGCGCCGAGCCACGAACCACAAGAGCGGAAGCAGCACGACGACGACGTGAAGCAGTAGCCCGAGGACGACGGCTACGACGAAGAGGCCAAGGCCGGCCAGCATGCGCACGATGGCGTCTCCTCCACCCGCCTGCCCCAACCGCCCGGCAACGAGCCCGAACACCCCCACCGGGGCGGCTCGCATCAGCGCCTTGACCAGCTTCATGATAGCGAGAAATGTGCCGTCGAAGAACCGCAGCACGCTTTGCCCCGGCTCACCCAGGCCCGGCAGCACCGCACCAAAAGCGACGGAGAAGAGAATGAGCGGCAAGAGATCGGTGTCGGCGGCAGCCCGGATCAGATTCGGCGAAATCAGGCTCGAGAGCATCTGCCGGAAGCCGACTTGTGCCCCCCGAGCCACATTCTCTGGCGCGCTGGCGCCGGAGATATCGATGCCCACGCCAGGCTCGAGCCAATTGACGATGGCGAGCCCCAAGCACAGGGCCAGACTGCTCGTCAGCAGGTAGTACCCCACCGTGAGTTTGCCAATCCCGCGCATCTGGCCCCCTCCTCCGACGTTGGCAACCCCGTGAACCATCGAGGCAACGATGAGAGGCACCACTAGCATTTGCAGCGCGCGAAGCCACAGATCCCCGAGCAGCCCGACCTGGCCCGCGGCCGTGGGCCACAGCCACCCCAACAATCCTCCTCCCACCGCCCCCAAGGCGACGAACAGCATGAGGCTCGAGCTTTCGGCGGGGGCAACTTCCTGCAGCTTGTCGTCATCGGGCGTCACGTGGCTTTTCCTTCCGGTCGGGCACGCTGGATTTCGCCACCCTGGCAGGTACGTATCATGCAAGAACAACCAGTAGATCTTCTTCCGCGGCGTCGGAGAGGCCCATCAGCCAGCAGTCGAGGCGGCTCGAGTTGGCCATGACGGCTCCGAAAGCCGCCGCCCTGCGGGCCGCCGACCACCTCGTCGACCCAGTCGGGCGAGAGATCGCCATGCACCTGGGGAGTCGACGGGAAGGCTGGCACATCGTGGACCCGATGACCGTGTCGGAGCAGGAGCTCGAGCGACTCGAGGCGCACCGGGCTGCCAGGTGGCGGCTCGGATCGCGGTGCTCGCGCGGCTGTATCTGGGCGACGCCGGGCCACGGGAACCTTCGCTCGTCCGGGTCGAGGCGCTCGACGGCTGAGGTCTTCCGTCCCCGGGCGTCGCGCCGGTCGGCCTGGCCGCGGCACGCAGATCGCGCCCGTGCGGATCGGCCGCGCCGCACGGGCGCGTGTCGCGCCACTGGTTGGGGTTGCCCCTGCACCGGGCGTTTCCCCACGGCCCGGCGCCAAGGCGCCGGGTGCCCCCCGATCCGGCGACCGCCGGATGGGGGCACGACGTCGCTGCGGCAGCCGGCGCCGCTGGCCCGCCGAGGCCGATGCGCCGCCGCTGGGGTGGACGACATTTCGTCGCTTTGCCCGGCACGAGGTGCGAAGAATTCGCGCGGGCTGCGCGGCGCCACCCCGCAGCCACCTCGCCCCGTGGAGCGCCGCCTCCGACGCGTCACCGCGCCGTAGGCGGCGGGGCGGGGTGAGATCGGGGTGGGTCGAGCCCCCCGGGGGGACCTCTTTGGGACAGGAGGGCGTGCGTCCCGAAGGCGGGCTGCTACGCTGGACCGATGGGCGTCACGAATTTTCGGAGTCGTTCGTTCGCGGGTCGGCGCGCCCGGCTGGCGCTGTGCGGGCTCGGGATGGCGTTCTTCTCACTCTCCGCGCAGGCCCACCCCCCTTCGCCCACGCACCAGCGCGTCGTGGCTCTGCGAGGCGAGGGCATCGAGGCCTATGAGGAGGAGCGGCTCGCTGACGCGAGGCAACTCTTCGACCAAGCCGCCGCGCGTTCGCGCGCGGCCACCGACATGCTGTGGGCAGCGCGGGCGCGGGTCGAGCTGCAGCAATGGACGCAGGCGCTCGAATTTTACCGGATGGCGCACTCGGCGGCTGCCTCCGAGGACCCCCCCGAGCTGGATCGCGGCTCGCGTGAGCAGGCGGAAAAGGAGCGCTCCGAGCTGCTTTCTCGCGTCCCGCGGCTGAGGATCCTGCTCGACGCGGAGACGAAGCCCGACCAGGTCGCTGTGTTCGTGGACGGCAAGCAGGTTCCTCCGACCGCTCTTCAAAGCGAACGAAAGGGGAAACGGCGGCGGCCCTTTCTTTTTTCCCCCACGGTGCCCATCGACCCGGGGCGCCACACGGTCGTGGCCGTCAAGGGGAAAGCTCGCAAGCAGGCGGAGGTCGTCGTACAGGAGGGTCAAAAGCAGAGTGTGCGGTTGTTCTTTCCCAGCCCGAGCTCGCTGCGGCAGCGCCAGTGCCGAGCCGAGTGCGAAAGCCTGCGCCGGGAGGACGACGAGCGCTATTTTCAGTGCAAGCGCACCTGCATCGCCAACGGCGCGAAGTAGCCCGGAGCGAAGCGTCTCACGGGCGCGCGATCAGGTGGAAAATCCCACGCGCGAGCCGCGTGTCTGGGGGCGGCCCTCCGAGGCGGAAGGAAGATGAGCGGCACTCTCCACGAACCACCGGCGCGGCGTCTGGACGGATCCTAGCCAGTTTGGAACACTGGCGGGCGCCAGGGAGCCGGCTGGGGCTCGGACCGCGGGCGGCCGGCTTCTCGAAGTTCTTCGAATACTTCCGGAGGGCGTATCACCGGGCCCTCTCGAAGAGTCTGCGGACTGGTCTCTTTAGTACCTTGCGCGGGGGCCGATCGATTCGAGTGTATGGACACACGCCAAGGGTCTTCCGCGATCGCTGACGCGCAAGCGGCAGTGCGCGAGGCAACGGAGCGATTCGAGCCCGGGTTCGATCCGGACGTCGTGTTCGCTTTTGTCTCGGTTCTGCAGGACACCCGCGAGGTGGCGCGCGCCCTCGTGGAACGCTTTCCGCGCGCGCTAATCGTGGGCTGCACGACGGCCGGCGAGATTCTCGACGGTCAACGCACTACGAACTCGCTCGCACTCAGTGCGCTGCGCACTCCGAGCGTTCGCTGGGCGGCGCACCTGCTGCGCGGAATTCGACAAACGCCGGAGGTCGAGCGCACGGTGGCCGAGCTGTGTGCCGAGCTCGGCTGCGACCGTGAAGCCTACGCGCTGAACACCTATTTCGCCATGACGCTCATCGACGGTCTTTCGGTTCGTGAGGAGGTGGTGGGAGCGGCGCTGGCCGAAGCCTTCGCGGGCATTCCAATCATCGGCGGGTCGGCGGGCGATGGCCTCCAGTTCGAGGAGACGCGGGTGTTCGTGGGCTCGAACGTCGAGACCAATGCCGCCGTGTTGCTCTTGGCCCACGCGGAGCACGGCTTCGAGTTGTTCAAGCACCAGCACTACTTGCCCAAGCCGACGCTCTTGGCCGTTACGAAGGCCGACGTGACGGCCCGCCGAGTCGACGAGCTCGACGGGCGACCCGCCGCCGAGACCTATGCGGCGGCGATTGGCGTCCGTACGGAGGATCTGCTCGACCCCGCTCAAAACGTGACCTTCATGCACCCCGTGACGTTTTCTTGTGGCGGCGAACCGTACGTGCGCTCGGTCCGCGCCGTCGAGCCCAATGGCGCCATGCATTTCTATTGCGCGGTGGAAGAGGGCATGGTGCTCGAGGTGAGCGGGCGAGAGGACATGGACCAGGCGCTGGCGCGTTCGGTCGAGGCGCACGTGCAAGCGCACGGACAGGCCGAAGTCTTCGTCGGCTTCAACTGCATTCTGCGTGCGCTCGAAATGGAGCAGTTGAAGGCCAACGACGCTTTGGCGGCGCACTGGTCACGACTCGCCAAGCACTCGATCGGTTTCGATACTTACGGTGAAATGTGGAACGGGTTGCATATCAACCAAACGTTGGTCGGCGTGACGTTGCGCGAACCACGGATCTTGCCGCTCGCGCAGGAGTAGGAACATGAGCAACCAGGCCTCGCTCGAAGTCGAGCAGCACGCCGAGCCCGAAGCCGCGCTGCCCGCAAACGACACCGGTCTGGGGGCGCTGCAACAGCGCTTGCAGGCGGCCGAAAAGACGATTACCGTGCTCAAGCGCAAGGTCCACGCGCTGATGAGCGGCGCTGAAAAGAGCATCATCGAAAAGCAGCTCGTCTTGGCGCAAAAGCGTTCGGAGGCGATGGACAAACGACGCGAGCTGATGGAGCTGCGGGCGACCGAGCTCGAACGTCACTCCAGTCAGCTCGAAGGCGAGGTGCAGGAGCGGACTCGTGCGATCCGCACCATTCTCGATCACGTGACCTTCGGCTTCTTGCTGATCGATTCGGAGTTGCGCATCCAGTCCGGCTACACCCGGAGCTGTCATGCGCTGCTCGGTACGGAGGCGCTTGCCGGCTCGACGCTGCCCCAGGTGCTGGGTCTGAGCCGGCTCGAGGAGGACGAGCTGCGGCTCGGGGTGGAGCAGGTGTTCGAAGACTTCCTCCCCGAGGATGCGAGCATCGCGCAACTTCGTACGCGATTTCCCGTCGCCGAACGTGTGCTGTACGTCGCCGCCCGCCTCGTGCGGGATGAGGCGGCGCAGCCAAGGCATTTGCTGCTGTCCGTGACCGACATCTCGTCGCAAGAGCGTGCCGAGCTGGATGCGCAGCGCGCTCGAACGCTGATCGAGATCCTGCGCCGTCGCGAGCCCTTTCGCGGCTTCGTGCGCGATGCGCGCGACCGGCTCGATCAGGCGCTGGCCACCAAAGATCCGACGGTGGTGCGTTCTGCAGTGCACACCATCAAGGGCAACGCCGCCTGCTTCGGTCTGATCGATGTCGTTGCCGTCGCGCGCAACGTCGAAGAGGAGGGAGCGTTGCGCGGCAGCATTGATGCGGCGGGTGTTCGCTGCGTCGAGCAAGGATTGCGAACCTACCTGGAGGGCAACGCCGAGGTGCTGGGGGTCGACCTCGACGATCGCGCCGACCCAGGGGCGGTGCTTGCTCCGGCGCAACTGCGCCGGCTCGTCGAGCTTACCGCGGGGGCGTCTCCCGAGCTGCGCGAGCTGGTGGTCAACCTGGCGCGTAGGCGCGCTTCCGATCTTCTCGGACCGGTAGAACGCCTCGTCGAACTGGTGGCGACGACGCTCGGCAAAGAGGTGCGCTTCGAGCTTGCCGGCGGGGAGACGCTGGTGGATGCGAGTCTCGCGGGTGTGTTTGCCGTCATTGGGCACTTGTTGCGCAACGCCATCGGTCACGGCATCGTGGAACAGGGGCGCGTCGCGCTGACGGTGAGCGAGACGGAGGGCGCGTGGGAGATTCGTGTCGAGGACGACGGTCGAGGCATCGACCCGGAACGGGTGGCGCAGCGCGCTCTGGCCAGGGGGCTCATCGACGAACGACGCCTGGCCGCCATGAGCGCGGATGACAAGCTAAACCTGACCCTGCTCGACGGGCTCACCACGGCCGATGCGACCACCGATATCTCAGGGCGTGGCGTCGGGATGAGCGCAGTGCAAGGGGCGGTCGCCAAGCTGAGCGGCACGCTGCGGATCCAGTCCGCCCCCGGCCAGGGGACGTGTATTGAAATCGACATCCCGAAGCCTGCGATGAACCAGCGCTGACGAGTGCCGCTCGTCCGGCGCCGCGGCGCGGGAAAGCGGTCGGGCGGCGACGCGCCGGCGACTCAGCGTGCGAGCCGTCCTGGTCCAAAGCGCAGGCGGGGCGCTACAGCCTTCGGCGCAGCAATGTCGAGCCCCCGCCTGGCGCTACCGCGACCTGTTGGGCGCTCTGCGCGAGCATTCCCCCGGCGTGGACGATCGAGTGTCGCGCGCGAAGCGAGCCGTCCCCGCTGCATGGAAGCCGCCCGAGCTCGGCAAGGCGCCCGCGCGCGGGCATTGGCGAGCCGCGCCTCGTCCGCCCGGCCGCGGGCGCCGAGCGGGCGGGGGAAAGCCCGCGGCGCCTTCCGAGGGGGGCCTCAACGCATGGAACTGGTTGGCGAATGCCCAGGCTCTCGGCGGCGCGCGCGGGCACCTCGCTCGGTCGGATTCGGGCGGGTGGCGGCCGTGCGGCGCGCGCCGTCGTTCGTCCGCAGGGCGCCAATTTCGCGGAGAATGACAATGGCGCTGGCGAAACGGTGAGTTGTTCGCTTTCATGGACTTCGTGCATCCTCGAGCCAAATGTCCGACGACTGCCCTTCTGTTGTTGCTGGCCAGCGCTTGCGGCCGAGACGAGACCGCGACGGGTCTCGGTGGGCTCGACGCGGCCGGTTCGGGCGGGTCCGGCGGAACGTCGTCCTCGGCGGCGGGCTCTGGGAGCGGAGGGAGCAGTGGCGGCGCGGGTCGTGGTGAGCCGATCGTCGGGATGCCCAGCGGTCGCCCCGCCGAGCCTCCGGGTGGCGGCGAGCTCGTCGACGCGGGCGCCGGCGGGGGCGGGCGCGACGCGGGGGCGCTCGACGCGGGGGACTCGTGTGGAAACGGAGTCGTCGATCCGGGGGAGGTCTGCGATGGCGAGGCGTGTTGCTCGCCGACGTGCGACGGTCCGGTCGCCGCAGGTTTGGTGATTTGCCGGGCTTCGACGGGGGAGTGCGATCCGGCGGAGCAGTGCAGTGGCACGGCCGTCGACTGTCCCGCGGATGTCACCGCCGCCTGTGGGGCCTGCGGCGATGTCGCTCTGGGAGGCGTCGTGGGCGCGCGCGTGGCAGCGGGCAGCACGGTGGGTGAAGATGCCGATTTCACGCTCTCGTGTGGCACCGCCGGAGCTGCCGATTCGGTCGTGTCGTTTACGGCGCCCACCACGGGAGACTTTCGCTTCGACACCTTCGGGTCGTCGTTCGACACGTCCGTGGCCCTCTACGCCGACTGCACGTCGGGCAGCGAGCTGGCCTGCGCCGAGGATGTCGGCGCTTCGCTGCAATCGGAGCTGACGCTCTCGATGACGGCGGGCCAGGAGGTGTTCATTTCCGTCAGTGGCTTCGGGAGCTTCGAGGGGGAGTGGGTGCTCAACGTGAATGCCCCGCCAGATTTGGCGTGCTCGGGGTTCGACGCCGGGATGACGACGGGCGCCGCCGTGGCGACGGGCAGCACGGTCGGTGCCGAGGACCTTCTCGTTCAGTCGTGCGGGATGGGCGGCGGCGACTCGGTGGTGACCTTCACGGCACCGGCCGCCGGGCAATTCCAGTTCGACACGGTCGGTTCGGCCATCGATACGGTCCTTTCGATCTACAGCGCCTGCGAGTCGGGTCGCGAGATCGCTTGCAACGATGATTCCGCGGCGGCGTTGGGGGACTCGGAGCTGACGGTGACGCTGGCGGCGGGCCAGCAGATCGTGATCGCGATCAGCGGCTTCTCGGGCGCGACGGGGGACTGGGTCCTCAACGTGACCCCGCTCTGAAGGCTCCGCGGGTCGCCGGCTCGAGCCCGCGCAGGCGGGCGGCCCGGGTTTTTCTCCAGGGCTTCGAAACGCGCGGCGGACCCGAAACGGACTGCAACATTTCGCCCTCCCGCCCGTCAGGGGTTTGGAAGAAGGCAGTTGGAAAAGGGCGGTTCGAAGGGCCACGGCGGGCTGCAGGGTCGGCTCGGCCGGCACCCGTGGGCGAAGGGGCGAGGCATGTTGGACGATTCGAGCGTCGAGGCGATGGTTCGATACAATCGGGGGCAGGGCTTCACACCCCGGGAAATCCGCCGCATCCAGGCGCTGGTCGGGGCCGCCGTGAACGGGACCTGGGACCCGCAGACGGTGCGCGCGATTTGCGCCTGGCAAGCGAAGCACGGCATCGCCGCGGACGGAAAGGTCCGGCGCGATGTCGCCGGCAACACCTGGCCACGGATGCAAGCAGCGTTTCCGAGACACGCGTTTCGAGTCGGCATTTGGGTGGACGATGCAGCGAGCCGAGTGCTCGACGAAGCCTACCTGGATCGCGTCGCCTCGCTCGACATCGCGACCGCCGCATTGATGGTGAACCGCGCAAACACGAGTCGCGACCAGCCGGATTGGGACCTTCGGTGGAAGGAAGAGCAATTCGTGGCCGCCGCCCGTGGGCTGAGCGCGCGAGGCATCCACGTGATCTTCACGGCCTGGCCGCGCCCTCGGCGCGCGGCCATCGACACCCTGTGCGCCACCGTCGGCCGGCTCTTGCGGAAGTGTCGGGGAGCAGGGTTCGAGATCGACGCGGAGGGCAACTGGAAGGCTAGCTTCTTGACCGACTTCGCGAACCTCGACGAAGCCGGGCAATACTTGGGCGAACGAATGCGGCGGGCCTCGCCCGAAGGGACGCGGCTCGAGCTGACGACGTACCCCTACCACGAGGAGCTGGCGGAAGCTCCCACGGTTGCCCAGTACATGGATGTGGTCGTGCCCCAGGCCTACAGCGTGGCGGGTGCTCGCAAGCCGGGCTGGGGCGAAAGGCTCGGGCCAGGCAGCATGCAGGAAACGGCCATCGAGCTGGGTCGGCGCGTGCCGGGAACGCAGCTGGTCGTCGGTCTGGCGGCATATTCTCAGCAGTACCCCGGGCACCTCGCCGCGGACGCGATGCAGCTGGCGCTGGACACGGTCGGAGATGAGGGCATCGAGGAGGTGCGCTACTGGTCCAGCAAGTGGATTCTCGGGCAGCGGGCGAACGGGTACGCGGCTGGCTTCCTCGGGTCGATTCCCAAAGTTCGCGGCCCGGAGTGGCCCAGGCCCGGGCCCGGGGCGGAGCAGCCGCCCGCCATCGTTTGAAGGCTTCGGGGCCCGAGTTCGGGCGCTGGCAGCGCCCGCGCTTCAGCCTTGCTCACTCGACCCGGTCGGGCTCAGCCAATACGGGAAGGCCTCGCTGGGGCGATGGCAATGCCGGCCACCCCTCCGGGCTTGGACGCAGCCCGGTCGCGCCTCGACGCAGCCCCTCCGGGCTTGGACGCAGCCCGGTCGCGCCTCGACGCGGCGAATCACATCGCCCAGCGCCGCGTACGAGCCGGGGTGTGGCTGTAGAGAGGGCAGCCGCGAGAGGCACGTGCTGCGCTGATCCTTCAACCGCTCGTCGAGCGCCGCCGTCTCGAGCACGTACAACTTACGTTGCGTCACGTCGAGGGCGTCGAGGGTCGCCTCGTCCTCGCGGGCGAGCCGAGCGAATACGTACGAGCGCCCGTGGCGACGCTTCTCTTCGGGGGGCACGCTCTACGTTCGTGCGCGCGTCCCAGGCGCGCGTCGTGGCGATGCCGAACGACATTCTGGACCGGCGCCTCGGTGACCTCGATTGCCATTGCGAGGCGGACTCGACCTCCGCGGCGGCGCCGGCCGGGGTCGTCAGGTCGAAGGCGCCCCACTCGTTTCGAATCCCGTCGTCGTCGCCCAGCGCGTGGGCGGCCAAAAACTCGTCGAGCAAGCCACGAAGTGTGTTTGCCGCGAAGTCGGAGCTCGATCATCGCCAGAAATCTGGAGCCGCCGCGTTCCGCTGGACGGCACCGATGAAAGGCTCCAGCCCGCTCTTCTCTCTCGTCGCTTGGAGGATTCCGTCCACCCGTCGCTCCCCACATGGCGAGCACAGCGCAGGCAGGGCGGCCCCCAATGTCGAGCGCTGTACACACAGGGGACTGCACCGTGGGGGACTGCACCGGGGGGGGGACTGCACGGGAGGCTTCGCCGGGCCGTTGCGCGAGGCTTCTCCGTTCCACGCGCACTGAGCTGCGCGCCGCCGCCGCCGACGGCGCCGCCGCCGCCGCTGCCGGTGTTCTCGTAGCTCCCATCCGGACGGACAGGCGAACTTATGCATGCACTTCTCGGCCTACCGAGATGCGGCGCTGGGGCGGGCGATCTCGGGCGCGCGGGGGGCTGTTGCGCCGTGTTGCGTCGAGGGCTGGGACACGCCGCCGACGAAGTTTTTTTGCCATCCTTTCGCCAGAGCGAGCCATCGTTCTGGCGCAACGGCGGTTTGTCCGCTTTGATTGGAGGCATCGTGCGCATTCGACCGACCTATCTCACAACTGCTATCACCCTGCTCCTCGCCAACGGCTGCGGGGGAGACGAAACCATTGTGGACCTCACGGGGTCCGGCGCGGCGGGAGCTGGCGCCTCTGCTGGCACGTCCTCGACGGGCGGCTCCGGCGGTGGAGGCGCGGGCAGCGGCGGCTCCACGAATGGAGGTGCCAGCAGCGGCGGTGCTGGCAACGGCGGCTCCAGTAGCGGTGGCTCCACGAGCGGAGGTGCCAGCAGCGGCGGCGCGGGCAACGGCGGTGGGGGGGGCGTCGTCGATGTGGGAGATGCCGGAGGAGCGGTCGATGCGGGGGCGCCCGATGCGAGCCCCGGCGAAGATGCCGGCGATCCGTGTGGAAACGGAGTGCTCGACCCGGGGGAGCTCTGCGATGGGGAGGCCTGTTGCTCTCCCACGTGCGACGGTCCGGTCGCCAACGGCTCCGTGACTTGCCGCGCTTCGGCAGGAGCGTGCGACGTGGCGGAGCAGTGCAATGGGACCGACACCACATGCCCGGCGGACGCGTTCGCTGCGGCCTCGACGGAGTGCCGCGCGTCGGCGGGAGCGTGCGACGTGGCGGAGCAGTGCACGGGGAGCGGGGCCTTCTGTCCGGGGGACAGCTTCGTGTCGGCGGGGACGACGTGTCGTCCGAGGCGGGCGCGTGCGACGTGGAAGAGCAGTGCACGGGTTCGAGCGCGCCGTGTCCCGCGGACGCGTTCCTGCCGGCCTCGACGGTGTGCAACGCGTCGCTGGGCGCGTGTG
>JBNKVS010000113.1:0-395137 GCA_050299315.1 Polyangiaceae bacterium | reverse complement strand
GCGAGGCGAGGCGAGGCGAGGCGAGGCGAGGCGAGGCGAGGCGAGGCGAGGCGAGGCGAGGCGAGGCGAGGCGAGGCGAGGCGAGGCGAGGCGAGGCGAGGCGAGGCGAGGCGAGGCGAGGCGAGGCGAGGCGAGGACCGCGGTTTGCGAATCGGTCCTGCTCGCCTGGGACCAACGGGTGCGTTTCAAGCTCTGCAATACCGGTCGAAGCGCCCGAGAAGCGGTTTGGAAGTGGGTCGTGATCTTTCGCGGTACAGGCCCGACACGGGCCGCTGGGCGCCGAAACGCCCACGCGCATCGAGTGAGACGCTGGCCGCAAGCGTGAGTGCCCGATGCGCTCACACGGCGGCCTCGAGCGGCGATCCGTGCCCCTCGACACCCGAGCGGAACGCCACACAGCCGGCTTGCTCGATCCAATTGATCAGAAACGGCGCACGTCGTGATCGATGGCCCCCCCCGGCCACATCATTTGCTAGAAATGGCGAAGCGCTACCAGCGTGCCAGTCCGGCGCAAGAGCCGGACACGGGCAGCGCCGCTCGGCGGCGGCTCGAGAAGATGTACGCGCATCACGCCGTGCTGTGGCGGCTTTGCCGACGCATGGGGCTGTCGCCCGAGGCGGCCGCGGACGCAGCGCAACAGGCCTACGTAATCGCCGCTGAGCGGCTCGACGGCATCCTGCCGGGCAAGGAGCGCGCCTTCCTGTTGGGCGTCGCATTTCGGCTCGCCCGATCGGCTCGACGCAACGGCAACCGCTACGACCTCACCGAATCCATGGACGATCGGCCGCACCCGGGAGAAGCCGCAAAGCGCCTCGCCGCTCGCCACGCGGCGATACAGCTGATGGATCGAGTGCTGTCCAGCATGGATGACGACCTGGTCGCCGTTTTGACTCTCTGCGAACTGGAGGGCATGTCCGGACCAGAGGTCGCGAGCACGCTCGGCCTACCCGCGGGTACGGTCGCCTCCAGGCTTCGCCGCGCGAGGCAACGCTTTCGGGCGCGAGCGCGCCAGCTGGAGCCATCCACGAGCCCTTCTCCAACCACGGAGACCACGACAGAATGAGCCCCCCCGACCGACTGCTCTCTTCCATGGATCTCACGGCGTTCGAGCGCGACTTGCTGCAGGCCGCCGCCGGCGAGAAGCCCCCGCCAGATGCTCTGCCACGGCTTCGAAAGGCGGTAGAGGAGACCATCGAGCGGAGCGCGCCTTGCTCGGACCAGAGCGCGGCCGCGCCGCCGGCGCCCGGCAGTAGGGCCGTGTCCTCGCTGAGCCCACACCTGCCCTGGCCCGCCGGGCTCGCCACATTGGGCGCGACCGCGGGCGTCGTGGCAGCCGCGGCCTTCTTTGGCCGCTCGACGGCGAGTGAAGTCGTCGAGCCGCCTCGGCCCTCCGCGCAGCAAACCCAGTCGGAGGCCGTGGCGCTGCCAATCGAGCCGGCCCCACCGAGGCGCTTCGCGGAGAGCCACGACGGCCTGGCAGAGGAAACCCGGCTGATCGACGCAGCGCGCCGGGCGCTCGTGCGGCAGCGCCGGGGCGAGGCGCGCCGCCACCTCGACAGCTATCGGCGGCGATTTCCGCGAGGAATGCTGCGGCCGGAAGCCGACAAGCTGGAGCAGCGCGCGCGGGAAATGCGGGGAGCCGCGCCCTGAAAGCCCTACCGAAGGGGGGGCGGGCCCGCCCGGGTCGGCGAACGGCCTCCCCCAAGCGCGGAGCCCTCAGTGAGTCCCGGACTCGGCGCGCACCAGCTCCGAGAGAACGGCGGTAGGCGTCGGCTCGTAGGGGTAGGGCGGCTCGAAAGCGACCCCGGTTTGATCACGAGCCCCGCTGGTGCCCACGTACTCGTTGGCGAGGGCGAGCACTTGGGCTGGCCCCCCTTCGTCGTTATTGATCTCGTGGGCGTCGTTGACGCCCTCGAACAAGTTGGCCTCGATGAGAACCCGCGACCCCAGGGCGGCGCGCACCGCGTAGTTGTTTCCCGCGCTCGAGTAGTAGTTGTTGAGCAAGTGCACGTCGCCGAAGCGCACTCGGGGCATCCGCTCGGTAACGTTCTCGGCCCACCAGTTGTGATGAAAGGTGACCTTCAAGCGCCCGGTGTCCTCCCTCGCTGCGCTCTCGCTGTCGCTGTGGCCAATCAAGCTCGAGAAGCGGTGCCCGGGGTCGGGCGCCGCGTCCCCGTAGTAGAACTTGGTGAATCCAATGGTCACGAAGTCAGAGCCGTGCACGACATCCAAATTGCCGTCCGCTGCGTCGAACACCTCGCAGTGGTCGACCCAAACGTGGTGCGCGTAGTGGATCTGGACTCCGTCTCCATCCACGTCCGAGAAAGCCGCGTTGACCCGCAGATTGCGCACGATCACGTTCTGCACGAACTCGTCTCGTTGCCCGCGAATCCGCAATCCTCCTTCCAGCGTGGCGTCCGGCCCGAGGCCGACGAGCGTCTTGTTGGAAGAGACTTGCACGCGAGGGGCGCGAATCGTCCCGGAGATCTCGATCACCAGAGGCTCCTCGCGCTCGGCCAGCTCGACGAGCTGCTCGGCGGTCGTGGCCGACACGACGGCTGCGGCCCCGCCCCCGGTCGTCGTGTCCAGCCCGAGCCCAGGCACCGAGGCCCAACCGATCAAGCGAGCCGGGTCGAAGGCCGCGGGCGGCTCGACCGGATCGGGCTCTGGCTCGACCGGATCGGGCTCTGGGCTGACCGGCGCCGCATCGGCCTCGGCCTCCTCCGCGCTCGGTTCTCCCCCCGCGTCGGGCAGCTCACCGCCGGCCGTGTCGTCGCCCGAGGATCCCTCGCCGGAGCCCTCCGGTGAGCTCAGAGGCCCACGGATCTCCGGCGCCTCGCCGAGCCGGCCGCCCCGATCCGGTGGCTGCAGGGGGAACGTCGCAGCCCGCGCTTCACTCTCCGCGCCGGGCGCGACGGAGGATGCCGGCCAACCCCCGAGGGGCTCCTTCCGCCAGAAATCTTCGGACCCGCCGCAGCTCGAAAGCCACACGGCGGACGCGCCGAGCCAGCACGCAGCGGCACGAGCCACCCGCGCGCCCGCACCCGCCCAAGATGTGGCGGCGTTCCGCCTGGATGCATTCATCGCACATTAATGTGCGAGGACCGTCCCCTCGATCATCGTTTGGCCCCCAGGGGTGAAAAGAGGGTCGAGACCCAGGGCGGCGCGGCGGAGGTCGGCACGCGGTGGGCGCGGCGCCCGCGCCCGAAACGACACCACGAAAAAATAGAGCACTTTCGGGCCGACCGATGCGCTCGCCAGACGCACGGCGCCAGCCCTCTCGAGGTTCCAAAAGGGAACACGTCGCACACCCCCCGGCCCTACGCCTCACCGAGCGCGCCGCGCAGCGCCCGCGCCGGCTCGTGAAGAAAGCATGGCAAGGTATCGCCTTCGCGCTTCGCGCTCGACTCGAACGGGGCAGGAACACCGGCATGAGGCTCTTCCGTTTTCCGTACGGCCCCTACGCCCGCAAAGTGCAAATCCTGCTCGACCTGGCCGAGCTGAAGTGCATCGCGACGTTCCCTATTCGGACCGCAGCGCCTTGATGGAAGCTACCGGCGGCTCGGTGGAGGTGCCCGCCTCGCGACACCCGCCCTGGCTCGGCAGAAGAGCACTCCCGCGGAGCGGGCGCTCTTCGTCTACCTCGAGGAGCGGAGGTTCGGCAAGGGTTGCGCGGAGCGCTGGAAGCAGGAGTCCGACGCGCTGCGGGCTCGAGCCCGCGAGTTGCTCGCCCCCAGGGTCGCAAGCCTCGCGAAGATGCCCTTCGTCTGGGGGCGCGCCCCACGCTCGCCGACGCCGCGCTCTACGGCTGCCTGGCCATGTTGGAGGAGGCCCGACCCGAGCTACTCGACGAGCTACCCGCCGCGCTGCGGGCGCTGTCGCGCCGGCTCGACTCGAGGCCGCCGCCCGGCTGCCCCACGAGCCCCCGCCGGCCTGAGCCCCCGCCGAGGCAGGCACCGGCGACGACGGGAAGAACGGCCGCAGCTTTCCCCGCCGAGACGGCGACTCAGCCAATCCGCTGCGACAAGTGCATCGACAGCGGGCGGAAGCCGAGCTTCTCGTAGAGCGCAATCGCACCCGTGTTGTAGGCGAAGACGTTCAGCGTCAGGCGCGAGCATCCCGCCCGCGCCGCCTGGCTTCGGACCTCCAACAGCGCCTCGCGCGCCAGCCCGCGCCGCCGAAAGGCCGCGGCCACGAACACGTAGTACACGTAGGCTTGCGCCCGGAAGAGGTCTTGATGCCACCAAATCAACCCCACGTGGCGCTTGCCAGGCAGCGGATTTGCCGGCTCGGCGCGCGGGCCCGCGCCCGAGGGGCCCCCGGCGGCGGCGGGCCGCCGCGCGCCCGCTGCATCTCGCGCCGGCTCCGGCCGCGCAATCCAGGAAAAGTGGTGACCCTCCGTCCGCTGCCCCTCCGGCAAGAGGCGCTGGTGCTGCTCCGCGGCAAGCCGTTCCGCCTCGAGCAAGGAGACTTCGTCCACTCGCTCTCGCTCCCGGGCGTATTCGGCCAGCACCAACCCGATGAACGACGCAAAGTCCTCTCCTGGCTGTACCGCGACCAGCACGAGGACGACCCTACACCAATATCGCCACCCGTCTGACCAATCCGCGACGGCCGACGTCGGCCCCCCCCTTCGAAAAGCTCGCTGGACGGGCTCGAGGATGGGACCCGACGCCGAGGGAAGCCTGGGAGCGAGCCCTGAAAGCGCCACCTCCCATCGACCCGTGCTGGACTCACGGGGATCTGCGGGCCGCAAACCTGGCGCCGACGAGGGGCGGCTCCGCGCCGTCTTGAATTGCGGGGGCCTGGCCATCGCCGATCCCGCCGTGGATTGGGCCGCGGCCAGGTCGCTGCTTTCGGGGCCCGCCCGACGAGACTTCGCAGACGTGCTTCGAACCGACCCCGGCGAGCGGGCACGAGGCCGCGAGTGGGCCATCTTGCTCGGATTGCTGGTCTGGCCCGACTCGATCGGGCACGACCCCGCGCGGGCGCAGGCGGCCGAGGTCACCCTGCGGCGGGCGCTCTGGGAAGACTGAAGGCGGCCGCGCCGAGGCTTCCACGGCGGGGGTGGCGCCGAAGGCGACCAGGCAGTATCGAGAGCGGGTGAACGACCCCCAATTCGAACCCTGGCTCACCGAGCTCGCCTCGTCCGCACCGGCCCCCGGTGGGGGTGCTGCGGCGGCCGTCAGCGCCGCCCTCGGCGCCGCGATGGTCTCGATGGTTTGCAACCTGACCCTCGGCAAAAAGCGCTACGCCGCCTCGGAGCCGCTCATGAAGCGAGCCCTCGAGCGCGCCGAGCAGCTGCGCGCGGAGGCGCTCTCGCTCATCGAGCAAGACGCCGCAGCGTTCGACGCGGTGGCTCGGGCCTATGCCCTCCCCCGAGGGGAGGCCCGATCCGCGGCGATTCAATCGGCCCTGCCTCGCGCCGCCGCCGTGCCGCTGCGCACCGCCGAAGTCGCGGCGGACATCGTCGAGCTGGCGGAGAGCATCTGCGAGGCCGCCAACCCCAACGTCTTGTCGGACGTAGCGGTGGCCGCGCTCTCGGCGGGCTCGGCGATCACGTCGGCGGCGGTGAACGTGGAAGTCAACGTCGCCTTGCTGCGGGACGCCGAGGAATCCAGCCGGCTCGCCGCGCGGGTCGCCACCCTCGAGCCGGCGGCCCGCCGAGCCGAGGCCCTCTCGAGCGCGATTCGAGCTCGCATTCGTGGCGGTTCGCCCTGAAACCGCCCCCTCGGCGAGCGCGCCGCGGCAACCTCGCAGCTCAGCCGAACAGCACCATCGTCAGCGTCTGATTGATGTGACCGATGTAGGACTCCCCGTACGTACAGAAGCCGACCGTGGGAACTCTCTGGAGCAGGGCGGCGTACTCCTCCACGCGCCCTTCCTGCTGCAGCTGGTGAGTTCTCTGAATGCAGTGAAAGCCGAGCGCACCACTGCAGCTGCTCATCAGCCCGAGGGCCTCGCTCAAGTCCTCTTTGGTCTGCTGCACGACGTCTTGTTTTGCGAGCAACCGCAACTTCATGCCCTGCTTGATCTCGCAGAAAAAGGTCATGCTGCCGTCGGCGGCGACCTTGGCGGGCGAGCGCACCCACGGCTCGGCGTTGCCGACCATCAGCCCCAGCGGGTGGTTGGCCAGCAGCGCGGAGCGCAGATCAGCCACTCCACAGCCGAGATGGCGCGCGTACTCCTCCGCCGCAGGGCGACCGTTGAACGCCCGCACCACCCGCGTGCCCGCGCGCACCTCGGTCGCTTCGAGTGTCGCCTCCAGGCAGGAAAAACTCTGTGTTTTCAGCACTCGATACGGCTTCGCGGGCCGGATCAACGAGAGCGCGTTGCCCGAGGGGACCGCCTGCAGGCCCGCAAATACGTGGCACTGCTCGAAGCGCTCGTTGTCGCCGGCGCTGCCCCCCACGAAGGGCACGTTGCAGCGCGCGGAGAGCTCCGACATCACGACCTCCTCGTGCGCGGACATGCCGTCGTGCAGGACCAACCCCACGAAGCGCTCCGGGTCCAGACTCGTGATGCGTTCCCCGGCATACTTCTCGAACTGGTCGAGTGCGGCGGCTACGTCGCCGCGGCTCGGGTGGCTTCCGAGCGAGACGACGGCCGCGGCCTCCACCGTCCCCTCATCGAACCCCATCATCACGACCGAGCCCCAGACGAGCTTGCCCTGGCCGATCTCACCAGCGCTGGTGCAGCCGATGGCGGGCACGTCGCCAAACTCCGCGCGCAGCGCCTGCCCGAGCGCTTTGGGATCGAGGTCGGGCGTCGCGAAGAAGACGACGAGCGTCAGCTTGGCCCCGCCCATTTGCGCCTTCAGCTCGCGCGCGCACTCGGTAGCGCTCGTGCTGAATGACATTGCCGACAGGACGCTCATCACAGCCCCCCTTTCTTGTGGTCCTCGAAACCACGAATCATCTCGCGCAGCACGCGCACGGCGCCCACGTCGTCCGGAGTCTGCTCGTCGAAGTCCTCGGGGTTGATCCCGCGCAGCACGAGGCTCGCACGCACGAAGTGCTCCACCCCCGGGTTTCCGCCAGAGCGAAGCTGGCAAAGCTCGTCTATCAGCTGCTTGACCCGTCCTGCCATCGACTCCCTAGCCCCGCTGCGCCGACCCGATGAACGAGTGGCCCGAAGTGCGCTCTGGCGCGCAAGTACGCAGACCTAGACTGTAGCATCGACCCACCGAACAACCCAAAATCAGCCGATATCGGTGGCGAGAGCGAACACCTCGACCCCACCTCGGCCCCGGCCGTCGCCAAAGGAACGAGCACCGCCCCCCAAGTCCACGGCGAGACCCTCGGCCAACGGCAGACGTACCCGCGGCGCAGCCGGCGCTCAACGTGCGCTCGCGGCGGCAAGCTGTGCTCGAGCCTGCTCGAGCCGCCGAAGCATCCCCTGCTGCCAAGCGTCGACCTCCTCCTCCGGACCGAAGAGAATGCCGCGCGAGGAGTTGACCATTCCGCCCTCGAGGTGCCCGCCGGGCCCAGGCACGAAACCAGACAACGTGTCCGTCGCGCTCGCGCCCTGGACACCGAAGCCCGGGACGAGAAAGAGCGAGCGCGGCAGCGCCTCGCGCAGTGCGACGGCTTCCTCGGGATAAGTCGCCCCGGCCACCACCCCGAGGCTCGACCAACCGCTGACCCCGACGAGGCGCTCGGCGAGCGGCGCCAGGGCCTCTGCGACGCGCTGGTACAGGGGGCGCCCTTCGCTCGAAAGGCTCTGGAAATCCTTCGCTCCGGCGTTGCTCGTGCGCGCCAACACGAACAGACCCGCCCCGTGTTGCTGGCTGGCTTCGACGAACGGCTCCAGGCTGTCCAATCCGAGGTAGGGGCTGAGCGTCACCGCGTCCACCCGGCAGGGGCTATCGGGGTAGAGAAAGCTGCGCGCATACGCGCGAGCCGTCGAGCCGATGTCTCCGCGCTTCACGTCGAGCACCACGAGCAAGCCTCGATCGCGGGCTGCGCGGGCGACCTCCTCGAGCACCTGCAGCCCCCGGTGCCCCATCTGCTCGAAGAACGCGCTCTGGGGCTTGAGCACGGCCACGCGATCGGCACAACAGTTCACCACGGCGAGGCAGAACCGGCGCACGCCTTCGACGCTGCGGGTGCTGGCGGGCCGCTCCGGATCCACGCCGAAACCACCGGGAATTTGCCCGAGGTGCGGGTCTAGGCCGAGGCACAGCGGGGAGCCCAGGGTGCGACTGCGCTCGATGTATCGGTCGGCGAAATGGGACTCGGCCACGGCGCGAGTGGTACGCGCTCTCGCGTCGAGGGTCAACCAACCGAGATCGCCGGCCGCTTGTACTACCCGAGACCCCATGCAAGTCGCCCTCGACGACGAACTCAATCTTGCCCCGGGCCGAATGGTGGGCGGGAAGTACCGCATCGTGCGACCCATCGGGGTCGGTGCGATGGGGTCGGTGTACGCGGCCCAGCACGAGCATCTCGGCTCCCCCGCCGCGTTGAAGTTCTTGCTGCCCCGGCTCTCCAAGGTCCCGAACATCACCCAGCGCTTTCTTCGAGAAGGCCGCATCGCCGCGTCGCTGCGCAGCCCGCACCTGACGCACGTTCGGGACGTCGACCAGCTGGAGGGCGGCGTGCCGTACCTGGTGATGGAGCTTCTGACGGGCCAGCCTCTGGACGAATGGCTGGCGCGCCAGGTGCCCCTCGATCCCTCCCGGGCCGTAGAGTTCGCGAGTCAAATCCTTTCGGGCTTGCAGGTGGCTCACGCCGCCGGCGTGGTGCACCGCGACCTGAAGCCGGCCAATACGTTCGTCACGGAGGCCGACGGCGGCCCCGTGCTCAAGCTGCTGGATTTCGGCATCGCGAAGGTGCGAGCCACGCGCGAGTACCAGGCGCTGACCCGGCCGGGCACGGTTCTCGGAACCCCCGAGTACATGGCTCCCGAGCAGGCGCTCTCCGCGGACGAAGCCAGCGTTCAGAGCGATCTGTATTCCGTCGGGGTCATGCTCTACGAAATGCTCTCGGGCAGGCTGCCGATCGTCGGCAAGACCCCCGCCGAGGTCGCCGCGAAGGTCGCGGCGGGCGAGGTACCGCCACTCGATCAGCGGGTGGCCGGCATCGATCCCGCGCTGGCGGGGCTCGTTCACCGCGCCATGGACGTCGACCCCACCCAGCGACCGCCAAGCGCAGAGGCTCTGCGCCGCGCGCTCGGCGCGTTCGTCGCAAATGCCAGCCCGGCCGCGGGCTCGCCCTCGTCTGCCGTCCGGGGAAGACCCGGCACGGCTCGTTTCTCGTCGCCCCCCACGCCCGGTCGCGCCCCCTCCACCACGGCCGCGTCTTCCACGCCCCCCGAGGCGAAGCCCAGCGCGGGGGACGCTGCCGGGGCGAGCGATGCGCCCCGAGCTCTGGCGCCGACCGCCGACATGCCGGGCGTCGCAAGACCCCGCCAATCGAGGCCCCGCCGATCGAAACGCCACCTGTGGGTGATTGCGGCTTGCGCGCTCTTGTTGAGCGTTGGGGTCGCTTCGGCTCTCGGCTTGTATTCCGGGCGCTTCCGGCAACTCCCGCCGCCCCCACCGATGCCCACGCCGCAAGCGGGCTGAGCGCTTCGACTCGGAGCCGCCGGGCGCCCCGCATCGCGCGCCGACCGGCGAGCGATGAGCACGACCGGGCGCACGCGCGTCGGGCGGAGCGTGCGGCGGGGTGCGCGACGAGGCTTGCCGCCACGGTCCCCGCGTCGGGTCGCGGCTGCGAGCCGGCCGCCCACGCGTGGCGAATTTTCCCTGCAGAACCGAAGAGGCGACGTGTCGTGCGTCACCCGCGCACCAAAATGGCAGAGCCGGCTGCCCAACCGCGTGAGAGTGTCAAGCGCAACCTTTGGCAACCCCCTAGAAACGGGCGCGCGCTATGGTGCTCGGTCATGAGCGGCGCAGTTACCGATGAGGCGGTTCGGGAGTTCCGCGCCTCCCTTCCAGCCGCCTATCGGGACCGCTACGAAGACGCGGAAGTTCGCGCCCACGTGGCTACGGCGCTGGCTCGCGGGAGCTCGAGAGCCCAGGTCGGGGTCTGCCCGGCGCCGCCGGATGCCCTCGGCCTGTGCGTGGTCGCCGAAGATAGCCCGGGTGTATTTTCGAACATCACCGCAGCGCTTCGCCTCCAAGATTTGGACATCGTCAGCGCCGAGGCGTACACGCGCCGCCGCGCCGACGGCGCGCCGGAGGTCGTGGACGTGTTCCGGCTTCGGCTTCCGAGCCAGCCGCAGCGCGGGCAAGCACCGGGAGACGTGGCCGCGGCCGTGCGGGAAACGCTCAGCGGCTTGCTCTCGGGGCAAATCGACCCCACCCAGGCGCTGCCACTTTCGGCCGCGGGGGGTGCGGACGAGACCGTGGCGACTCGCGTGCGCTTCATCGAGGGCGAAGACGGCGCGCTCTCCACGCTCGAGGTGGAGACGGGCGATCGAGCGGGCCTTCTGCTGAGCTTGGCACAGGCGCTGACGAAGCAGAGCGTCGCCATCGTTCGCTCCGAGGTGCGCACCTTCGACCGTCGCGTGCTCGATCGCTTCACCTTGCGAGACGCGGTGGGGGAGCCGATCAGCGAGGCGCACCGCTTGCAGGTCCAAGTCGCCGTGCTGGGTGCAATCCAAAACCCGTGGGAAGCCCAGTAGGCGCCGGCTCACGCGGCCGGTACGTCCCGCGCGAGGCGCACCCCGCTGAACTGCCACTGAGCCCCGGGGGGAAAAAAATTGCGGTAGCTGGGGCGAACGTGGTCGGCGGCCGTCGCGCAGGAGCCGCCGCGCAGCACGTGTTGCCCATTCATGAACTTCCCGTTGTACTCGCCGAGAGCCCCCTCCGGCTGCCGATAGCCCGGATACGGTAGATACGCGCTGACCGTCCACTCCCAGACATCCCCCAGCATGGAGTCGAGCGGGCCGAAAGAGCTCGCCTGGGGGGAGCCGGGGTGCAGGCGACCCGACTCCAAAGCCACCCCTCGACGGCTCCCCCGACGCTGCGCTTCGGCCGCCGCGACCTCCCACTCGAACTCGGTGGGCAGCCTCGCCCCCACCCACGCGGCATACGCATCCGCCTCGAAGTAACTGAGGTGGCAGACCGGCGCGTCGTGGTCCAACGACGCCAGCCCGCCGCACGTGAACTCGCGCATCCGATCCCCCTCGCGCCGCCAGTAGAGCGGTGCCTCGCGTTGCCGCTCGACCACCCACGCCCAGCCGTCCGAGAGCCAATGCTCCGGCCGCCGGTAACCGCCCGCGAGAACGAACTCCAGGTACTCCCCGTTGGTGACCGGTCGATCGGCGAGCTCGAAGGGCAACAGAAAGACTCGGTGGCGGGGTCCTTCGTTGTCGTAGGAAAAGCCCTGCGCCGTCGCGCCGACCCAGTACAGCCCCTCCTCGAAACCGCTGTAGGTCAACGGCCCGGGCTCGGCCGCGGGAGGCGGCGCCTCCGCCAGCAGGGCGGGCAACAGCGGGTTCTCGGAGAAGGCGTGCTTGATGTCGGTGACGATCAGCTCCTGATGCTGCTGCTCGTGCTCCAGGCCGAGCACCAGCAACTCCTTTTGGCGAGCCGAGAAGCGATCGGCCCTCAGCCGCTCGACCACCGATTGATCGACGTGCTGGCGGTAGGCCTTCACCTCCTCCAGCGTCGGTCGCGTCACGAGCCCGCGCCGCGGTCGCGGATGCCGGGGCCCGGCCGACTCGTAGTAGGAGTTGAACAGGTAGGCATAGCGGGGGTGAAACGCGGCGTAATCCGCGCACTGCGAGAGCACGAACGTCTCGAAGAACCAAGTGGTGTGTGCCAGATGCCATTTGGTCGGGCTGGCGTCCGGCATGGACTGAACCTGGCAGTCCTCCGGGGTGAGCGGAGCGGCGAGCCGAGCCGTCTGGCTTCGCACCGCCACGAAGGTATCGATGAGGAGGTTGCCACCGGGACGCGCTGCGGCGCTCTGGTGAGTTTGCATGGCGGCTAACTGTACTTTTTGGGCTCTCGCGGCCAACCAAAAAAGCCGTGGCTGCCCAAAATCCGATGACTCGCGCACGCGCCCCGAGTCGCCGGACCGGCGAGGGGCGCCGAGGCTCGCTTCCCCCGCGCGCGGCCCGCGGGGAGCCGCCCCCCAAGCAGGGGACCTCCGCGGCGATACGGCCGGCGCCGCGGAGGCTCCCGGGCGCCGGAGAGCCGCCCGGCCACGGCTCGCTCCCTCAGACGCTCGCGCGCTTCGGCCGACGCCTCTTGTCGAGCACGCGCTTTCGCAGCCGCAGAGCCTCGGGAGTGACCTCGAGCAGCTCGTCGGAATCGATCAGGTCGAGGGCCGTTTCGATGGTGATGGGGCGCGGCGGAGAGATGATCACGTTCTCGTCTCGCCCCGCGGCGCGTATGTTCGTGAGCTTCTTTTCCTTGGTGACGTTCACGTCGAGGTCGTTCGGGCGGTTGTGCTCCCCCACGATCATGCCCTCGTAGACGGGCTCGCCGGGGCCACAGAACAACACCCCGCGCGGCTGCAGGTGAAACAGGGCGTAGGGGATCGTCTTGCCCTCTCGGTCGGCAACCATCGCGCCGTTGCGGCGGCGGGCGATGGGGGCCGGCTGCGGCTCCCATCCGTCGAAGATGGTGTTGACCATGCCGGTACCGCGCGTTTCGGTCAAAAAGAGCGAACGAAAGCCCATCAACCCGCGAGATGGGACGCGGTATTCCACGCGCCGGCGCGTGTCGTTGATGTTGACCATCGAGAGCATCGTGCCGCGTCGCTCGCCGAGCAGCGCGGCCACCGTACCGACGTACTCCTCCTCCACGTCCAGCGTGACTCGCTCCACGGGCTCGCACGTGACGCCGTCCATTTCGCGGCGCACCACCTCGGGCATCCCGAGGCAGAACTCGTAGCCCTCACGGCGCATCGTCTCGGCGAGCACCGCGAGCATGAGCTCGCCGCGCCCGAATACCTCGAAGGTGTCCGGAGAATCGGTGTCCTGAACCCGCAGAGCAATGTTGTGGCGAGCCTCCCGGTGGAGGCGATCGCGAATGTGGCGCGTCGTCACCCACTTGCCCGACAGCCCCGCGAACGGCGAGTCGCTGATGGTGAAGCTGATCTTGATGGTGGGGTTGTCGACCATGATGCGCGGCAGCGCCTCGGAGAGCTCGGGTACCCCAACCGTGTCGCCGATTTGAATCTCCTCGAAACCGGCGAACGAGAGAATGTCGCCCGCCGAGACTGCGTCGACACGCACCCGCTTGAGGCCATCGAAGCTCTGCAGCACCCCCATGCGCCCACAGAGCGTGCCCTGCTCCTGCAGCACCACCACGCTCTGACCGCTTTCGACCCGCCCGTGGTGCACACGCCCCACCGCCATGCGCCCGAGATACTCGTCGTGGTAAATGTTATGCACGAGGACTTGGAGCGGCTTGTCGGCGTCCCCCTTGGGCGGCGGCACATCGCGGACGATGGCCTCGAACAAGGGCTCGAGGCCCGTGCCCTTCTCGGAGAGCTCACGGCTCGCCACGCCCTCTTTTCCGATCGCGTACAGGGTGGTGAACTCGCTTTGCTCGTCGGTCGCGTCGAGATCGCAGAAGAGCGCGAACACCTCGTCCACCACCTCTTCCGGCCGCGCGTCGCCGCGGTCGATCTTGTTGATCACCACGATCACCGGCATGTGCAGGCGCAGTGCCTTGTCGAGCACGAAGCGCGTCTGAGGCAACGGGCCCTCGGCAGCGTCCACCAAAAGGATCGCCCCCTCGGCCATCATCAGAATTCGCTCGACCTCGCCGCCGAAATCCGCGTGGCCCGGGGTGTCGATGATGTTGATCTTGGTTCCTTTGTAGGTGACGCTGGCGTTCTTGGCGGTAATGGTGATGCCGCGCTCGCGCTCCATGTCGTTGCTATCCAGAACGCGGTCGGCGACCTCCTGGTGCGATCCGAAAACTCCGGTCTGGCGCAGCATGGCGTCGACCAAGGTGGTCTTGCCGTGGTCGACGTGGGCGATGATGGCGATGTTGCGAAGGTTCACGGGGTTGCTCGTAGCAGGAGGTGGGAGAAAAGACTTGGCTGCGGCGGCCGGCGGTTTCTGGGAGCCGGCCGCGCGCCCCTGGCGAATACGGAAAGTGCCGGAGCTGGGATGAGCCGCACGGGCACGGCCGGGAGCGCGGCAGGGGCCTCTGCTCGCCGTCGGCCCGCGCGATGGGGCCGCCGCCGAGGCGCCCCTGGCCGCGCGCTGCGCGAGCCGAGGCGTGTTAACCAAAGGTGGCTCCGTTAACAACGGGTTGCGGCGGATTTTGACACCACCCCCAAATTGAAGCGCCCCGTCTCGAGCCGCCGCGGCGTTAACGGACGAGAGAGCCACCGGGTTTTGTTCGTGTGTACTTGGAAAATTGCGTTAAGGCCGAAAATTGTCACCGGATCCGGTGAGTTACTGACAATTGTCGTCACCGCCCGGTATCGGGACGCGTTTTTAACGCGATTAACGCGATTCGTTAACAGGCACGGGGGTTGCACTCAGGCGGGCATGTTCGCGCTCTCGGTCACGCTTCGCCCCGTTCACTTCGTCGTCCTCGCTGCCTCCCTGCTCTCGGTGGCGTGTGGAGCCGACGCAGGGTCGCCGCAGTTCACGCCGACCGACGCGGACGAAGTGAGCCCCGACCAGAGCCTCGCCATTGGCTGCGAGCAGGGCGCCGTCAAGAGCTGCACGATCTACCTCGGTCGGCACGGCGACCTCTCGAACTGCATCCACGGGCTGGAGGTCTGCGCGGACGGGGAGTGGAGCGACTGTGTGGACGAAGACACGATGGCGACCAACCCCGACCTGTACGCCGCCCTCGCAGCGCCCGAGCCGCTGGACGGCTGATCCCCGGCCGGCTGGGCGCCGCCGCGGCCGAGCGAGCGCGGCCTAACGAGCACCCGCCGAGCGGGCGCTCAGCCGTCGTACCCCTCCCAAGCTCTGGTCACTCCGTAGTCGATCGCGTCGACGAGCGCCTTCCAGCTGCCCTCGATGATGTTGGAGTGCACCCCGACCGTGCTGAAGCGGCGCCCGTCGAGCTCGTGCTCGACCAACACTCGAACGCGGGCGCCCGTGCCGTCGGCGGAGTTGACGACGCGCACCTTGTAGTCCGTCAGCACCATCCGCTCGACCACGGGGTAGGCCTCGCTCAGCGCGGTGCGCAGGGCCTGGCTGAGCGCGTCGACCGGGCCGTTGCCCTCCGCCGCACAGAGCAACAGGCGGCCCCCGGCCACCAGCTTGACGGTCGCTTCGACGACCTCGTTGTGCTCTTCGCGGGACGAACCGTCGCCGCTCCCCGCCGCCGGACGAGCCGAGGTTCCGATGCCATGCACGCGGTAATACTTCAGCTCGAACGCCGAGCGCGCTTGCCCCAGGTGGCGCCGTACCAACAGATCGAAGCTCCCGTCGGCGGCTTCGAAGGAGTAGCCGCGGTTTTCCAGCGCCTGAACCTCGGTCAGGATGGCCGCCGAGATTTCCGCGTCCCGCAGGCCGGGATAGCGCGCCTCCAGCTTGGCCAACAGGCTGCTGCGCCCGGCCATCTCGGAGATCAGAATGCGGCGCGTGTTGCCCACCGCCCCGGGCCGGACGTGCTCGTACGTGCGCTCGTTGCGTTGCATGGCGCTGACGTGAACGCCGCCCTTGTGGGCGAACGCGGCCGGACCGACGTAGGGCTGGTTGTCGGGCCCAACCCGATTCATGTGCTCCCACACCGACCGGCTGAGGTCGGTGAGCCTCGCGAGCCCGCCTTGGGGCAGGCAGCGAATGTTCAGCTTCAGCTCGCAGTTGGCGATGACCTGCGTGAGATCGACGTTGCCACAGCGCTCCCCGACCCCGTTGATCGTGCCGTGCACCTGGAGGCACCCGGCCTCGATGGCCGCCAGCGTGTTGGCGGTGGCCAGGCCCCCGTCGTTGTGTACGTGGATGCCGAGCCGCGCGTCGGGCAAGGCCTCGCGAACGCAGGCCAGCGCCGCGGTGATGTCGCGCGGCAGCGAGCCGCCGTTGGTATCGCAGAGAATGAGGCGCTCTGCGCCCGCTTCGTGCGCGGCGCGCAGTGTGGCGAGGGCGCAGGCGGGATTGTCACGCAGCCCGTCGAAGAAGTGCTCCGCGTCGTAAAACACCGGCCGCTCCGTCGCTTCGCGTAGGAAGCGGACGGAATCCTCGATCATGCGCAGGTTCTCCTGCTCGCTGACGCGCAGCGCCTCCAGGATGTGCAAGTCCCAGGACTTGCCGAAGATGCAGCAAACGTCCGCCTTCGCCGCAACCAGGGCGGACAGGTTCGGATCCTCCTCCGGGCGAAGCCCCTTCCGCCGCGTCGAGCCGAACGCGCTGATTCGGGTGCCACGCAAATCAATCGCGCGCACTTGCCGGAAGTAGGCTTCGTCCTTCGGGTTCGAGCCCGGCCAACCACCTTCGATAAACGCCACTCCGAGCCGGGCTAACTGCTCGGTCAAGGCCAGCTTGTCCGCCAGGCTGAGGTTCACCCCGTAGCCCTGCGTGCCGTCACGCAGTGTGGTGTCGTAGACTTCGAGTTGGGAGCGACTGGATTGGGAAGACTGGCTCATCGGCAAACTGTCACCTCGTTTCCGCCGAAACGAGGACCAAAAAAGACTCGGGCTCCGGCTCGGGAGCATGGGGCGAGGTCGTTTTCGGTGATCTCACCCCTCGGGGTGGCTCCGAGCACCCGACCCACGACGGGGCGATGGAGCGCCGAACCCAGGCTGAGGCGCGGGCAGCGCCTCGATGCCCGAGAAATGCATCGACTCCCGGAGCATCTACTCCCCACGGGGCTCCGCGCAACGGGCTCTTTCGCAGCCGCACCGCAGCAACCAGCGAGCGGGGCCACGCCGACGGCGTTTTATCGGTCCGCTGGCCGCACCAGGCAAACACTTGCGCGTTCAGCAGCGGAGCGAACATCATTCCGCCGGTGAACGAAAGTCTGGCCGAGACTCGCGACGTTGCCTCGCGGGTCGCTCGCTGGTTGGTCCAAAAGGAGCGACCGGACGAGGCGGTGGGTTTGCTCGTGGCGTGGGCCGCGCGAGGTCCCAACGACGCCGCGGGTCAAGCGTTGCTCGCCGAGGCGCTGCGCATCGACCCGGGCGCAAAAGCGGCTCAGCAGGCGTTCGAGCAGATGGAGGGCATCTCGGGCCGCCACGCCGAGCTCGAGGCCGCCGTCCGCCGCTACGACGAAGCCGAGCTGCGGCGGCTGCAGAAAAGCGCCGAAGGTCCTACGTTTCGCGGCGCCCAGATCGGGTTCAACAACAACATCCGTGCCAAGGACCAGGTGTTTCACATTCAGACCGAGGATTCCGGTTTGAACCAGCCCCACGTGATCACTCACCTGTTCGCCGATGGGGGGCGTGTGGTGAAGAGCCACAAGCGCAACTACGGCGAGGCGATCGAGCGCGAGGTCGACATCGGCGCGTACGTCAAGAAGCTGATGAAGGCGCAGCACCTCGAAATGGTGTTCGCTCTGCGCGACGGGCGCTTCGACGAGATCCTCGCGGGGCGCGCCGTGGGCGGCCTCGAGGAGCTGGCGGACTACCCCGACGTGGACCTCTCGCGCCTCGGCGGAGGCGGCAAGCGCCAAGAGGAGCGCAAGGCGCAGCTCGCCACCAAGGCGGCGGCGCAAACGCAAACGGCCGAGGCCGCGCAGGTTCCCCAGTCCCCCGAGCCCCCGCGCGCCACCACGCCACCGCCTCCGGAGCCGAGCAGCGAGGCCCTCGCCGCGCCGGCGACCGCTTCCGACGCCCCCAGCGCCGAGCCATCCGTCGTCACCTCCGCGGCTGAAATCGCCGCCGGGTCGGTGACTGACCGAGGCGTCGAGCCGCTGGCCGCCCAGGTCTCGCCCAGCGCCGCCGGTTCCGTCGACAACCCGGCTTCGTCGGCGCACGCCCGCGCCGGCAGGCCTCCGCGCCGACCGCAGGCGCCCGACATCATCTCGAGCCCGATGGATCCGACCCCCCTGGCGTCCCCGTCGATCACGCGCACCGGGTCGCCTGCGGCGCGGTCCGGTGCGTCGGCGTCAGGCCCTGAGCGCCGCGCCACGCCGGCCGCGGGTCGCCCTCGGTTGGCCTCCTCGGCCGTCAGCAAGACGCTGCGCGGAGGTGGCGCCGGCCCCAACGTGGGGCAGACGCTGCGCGGTGGAGTCCGCCGGGCACGCCGGCCCAGCCCGAGCCCGCCCCGCGTCCCACAACCGGCGCGAGAGCTGTACACCCTGCACGTGTTGCGCTGCCTCGGGGGGGGGCCCGGGCGCTACGAGGTCGCGCGCCGCGAGACGGTGATCGGCAGCGGCGGGGAAATCAAGCTGCCCAACGAGCCCTTCTGTCACCCGCGCGAGGCGAGCCTATCGTTCATCGACGGGCGCCTGTGGGTGGACCGCCTCGAAGGGCACAACGGCGTCTTCCTTCGCATGCACAAGCCGGTGGCCCTGCAGTTCGGCGAAGAGTTCATCGTCGGCGATCAGCTGCTGCGCGTCGAAGAGAACCCGATCAGTGACGACGCGCCGGACCCGGCGCCCACCTATTTCTATTCTTCCCCCCGCTGGCCGTCGGCGTTTCGGCTCGTTCAGATATTCGAAGGAGGCGCGCGGGGCGCCTGCCTCGTGGCTCGCGGCAGCACGCTGCAGGTCGGCTCGGTGATCGGGGATCTCATTCTCGGCGACGACCCTCTGGTCGAGCCACAGCACTGCGTGGTGGAAGAGCAGGCAGGGACTCTGATTCTGACCGACCTGCAATCCCGAAACGGAGTCTTTCTCAAGATCCACGGGCGCCAGGAGCTCGTCAACGGCGACGAGATCGTGATCGGCAGAACGCATCTGGTGGTCTCGATTCCCGGGTCGGCCTAGCGAGTTCCCATCCACGAAAGGGGATGGGAACCAAGGCAGAAAAAAGCTGTGAGCGAAAAATGCCGCAGGAAGCGCGAGCCCGAGACCCTCACCCCGGGGGGACTCGGGCTCGCAGCGACATTTTGCGCCGGGAACTAGCCCGGATTTCTCACGACCTGGTCCCGAGGGTGCGATGTGTCGTGTCTTTTCGCCCGGCTGCCCGCGGGGCGTGCTCGACAGACAGCAAGTCTGCCAGCTCGCGCCCGACGGGCATCTGGACTGAAGATCCACTTCCTCCTCGCACCCTCGGTCCTGCGGTCGTGAGAAATCCGGGCTAGCGAGGCGCGAGCCCGCCCCGCCGGACGATCCGCGCCAGGTGGCGCGCGGCGCGAGCTGGATTCCTCGCTTTCGAGGCGGACCGCCCGCGCGGCGGCGATATAGTCCCGACGCGACCGCAAGCCTCCGAGGCCATCCGCTCGCTCCGGAACGCGACAAACGGGCCCCTTACCCGGCCAGCCGCCGGTTTCTGCTCGAAAGGGGCCACCCGAAGCAATGCAATTGACACGCTGACGACTTTCCGACTATCGGGCTGGGCCAGCGGCTACCGCCCCCACGAAAACGCCGGGAGCAAACGGCAGAAAGTACCGAGGGGTGGGTGGCTTTTCACCTCCCCGCCCCGCGCCCGCGTGAAGCCCAGCGCGGGCGACAAGCACGAAAAGAGCCATGACCGACCTCAGCAAGTACCGCAACATCGGCATCTTCGCCCACGTAGATGCGGGGAAGACGACCACGACGGAGCGCATCCTCAAGCTCACCGGCAAGATCCACAAGATCGGCGAGGTGCACGAGGGAGCGGCCACGACGGACTTCATGGAGCAGGAGCAGGAGCGCGGCATCACCATCCAGTCTGCGGCAACGACTTGCTTCTGGAAGGATCACCGCCTCAACATCATCGACACGCCCGGCCACGTCGATTTCACCATCGAGGTGTACCGCTCGCTCAAGGTGCTCGACGGCGGCGTGGGTGTGTTCTGCGGGTCGGGCGGCGTCGAGCCTCAGTCGGAAACGAACTGGCGCTACGCCAACGACTCGAAGGTCGCGCGCATCATCTACGTGAACAAGCTCGACCGCCTGGGCGCCGACTTCTACCGGGTGGTCAAGCAGGTCAAGGACGTGCTCGCCGCCAAGCCGCTGGTGATGGTTTTGCCGATCGGCATCGAGAGCGAGTTCGTCGGCGTCGTGGATCTGCTCACGCGGAAGGCCTACGTGTGGGACGACTCGGGCCTACCCGAGAACTACGAGGTCAAGGACGTCCCCCCCGAGATGGTGGAGGAAGTGGAGAAGTACCGCGCCGAGCTGATCGAAACGGCGGTGGAGCAAGACGACGACATCATGGAGGCGTACCTCGGCGGCGAGGAGCCGACGGTCGAGCAGATCAAGAAGTGTGTCCGCAAAGGCACCCGCGATCTGGCCTTCTTTCCCACCCTCTGTGGCTCATCCTTCAAGAACAAGGGCGTGCAGCTGGTGCTCGACGCGGTGGTCGACTACCTCCCGGATCCGACCGAGGTGCCCCCCCAGCCCGAAATCGACCTCGAGGGCAACGAGACGGGCGAGTTCGCCATCGTCGATCCGAACGCACCGTTCCGCGCGCTAGCCTTCAAGATCATGGACGATCGCTTCGGGAGCCTGACGTTCACGCGTGTCTATTCGGGCCGGCTCGCCAAGGGTGACACGGTCGTCAACACCGCGACGGGCAAGACGGAGCGCATCGGCCGCATGGTGGCGATGCATGCCAACGACCGCACCATGGTGGACAGCGTACAAGCGGGCGACATCGTCGCCATCGTCGGGCTGAAGAACGTGCGCACCGGTCACACGCTGGCCGACGAGAAGAACCCGGCTACGCTCGAGCCGATGGTCTTCCCCGACCCGGTCATCAGCGTCGCCGTCACGCCCAAGGACAAGGCAAACAGCGAGAAGCTCTCGACCGCCCTCTCCAAGATGGTGGCCGAGGATCCCTCGTTCCACGTCGAGGTCGACCAGGAGTCGGGTGAGACGATCCTCAAAGGGATGGGCGAGCTCCACCTGGACATCAAGGTGGACATCCTCAAGCGAACGCATCACGTGGAGGCCACCGTGGGCGAGCCGCGCGTCGCCTACCGCGAGACGATCACCAAGGCCATCTCCGACGGGTACACGCACAAGAAGCAAACGGGTGGCTCCGGTCAGTACGCCAAGATCGACTACAGGATCGAGCCCGGCGAGCCCGGCAGCGGCTACGTGTTCGAGTCCAAGATCGTGGGTGGCAACGTGCCCAAGGAGTTCATCCCATCCGTCGAGAAGGGTTTCCGGTTGATGATGGAGAAGGGGCCGCTGGTCGGCTTCCCTCTGCTCGATTTCAAGGTCACCCTCGTCGACGGCGCGTTCCACGCGGTGGACTCTTCGCAGATCGCGTTCGAAACGGCGGCCAAGGCCGCCTACCGGCAGAGCATGCCGAAAGCCGGCCCCGAGCTGCTCGAGCCCATCATGAAGGTCGACGTGTTCGTTCCCGAGGACAACGTCGGCGACGTGATCGGCGACTTGAACCGCCGCCGGGGCATGATCAGCGGGCAGGAGTCGGGCCCGACGAACGTCCGCATCAAGGCGGACGTGCCGCTCAGCGAAATGTTCGGCTATATCGGGGACCTGCGCTCCAACACCGCGGGCCGAGGGCAGTTCTCGATGGAGTTCAGCCACTACTCCTCGGTACCGAAGAACATCCTGGAGAAGGTCAAAGAGCAGGTCAAAGAGCGCGAGGAAGCCAAGAAGTAAGCGGCGCTCGGTTCGAGTGCTCCGCTGGGGCGGCGAGGCGGCAGCGGCAAATGGCCGGCTGCCGCCTCTGCGCTTTGTTCCAAGGTCCGTCCCGGGGAGGTGCTCGCCCTCCCCTCGGGCGGGACCGCTACCTTTCGGTGCGCGCGAAAGCGGGAGTAATGCCGGTCCCGCGTGGAGGTTTGCAACTCCTCGTCCCGGCCGCAGGGGCTTCTGCGGGCCGGTTGCGGCGAAACACCACACCCCCGGCGAGGAAACCCGACAAGGGTTCAAGGCTCGCCCGGACGCACCGTTTTTCTCGGTCGATGTATCCCGGCTCCCGGGGCCACGGCGTGCGCCCCAATCCGTCTGCGCCGTTTACGCGCCTGCTCTTCGTGGACGACGAACCCAGCGTGCGTCGGGCCTTCGTGCGATCGGTGAGCAGCCAGGGCTTTCTGGTCGACGCCGCGGCGACGGCACGCGAGGGGCTCGAGCTGTTTCAGCGAGGAAAACATCCGCTCGTGGTCACCGATCTGTCGATGCCCGGCGGCTCGGGGGTCGAGTTGCTCCGGTCGATCCTCACAATCAGCCCGCTGAGCGTCTTCGTCGTCGTGACGGGAGTGCGCGCCCCGAACCTCCCCACGGATCCGGCCATCCGCGACCGCATCGTTTCGGTGGTCGCCAAGCCGTGGAACGAAGCGACCCTGGCCAGCACGCTGCAACGGGCGCTTCGCTCGTGGAAGGCGCGCGCGGCCCGCTCTCAGGAGCCGGCGCGCGAATCGAAGGTGCGCTCGCTACTCCTGGTGGAAGACGACGACCTCGACCACGAGCTGTTCATGGCGCGCATCGAAACAGGCCCACGGTGGCGTGTGGCGCGGGCCACGAACATGCAAGAAGCCGTCAGCGCCCTGGAGCGCCAGGCGTACGACGTGGTCGTCTCGGACCTGATGCTTCCGGACGCGTGTGGGGTCGATGCGGTGCTGCGAATCAAGGCGGCGGCCCACGGCGCTCCCCTCGTCGTACTCAGCAACGTCGAGGACGACGCAACCTCGACGGAGGCGGTCAAGGCAGGCGCACACGATTTCTTGCTCAAGGACAAGGTCGACGGGGAGACGCTCCTGAGGTCCCTCAGCTATTCGACGGAGCGCGCCGAAAGGGAGCTCGGACTGCGCAAGCTCGCCAATGAAGACCCCTTGACGGGCCTCGCCAATCGAGCCCGTTTCCAGGAGCGGCTGGCAGAAGAGGTCGCGCGGTCCCAGCGCGCCGGCACCACCTTCGGACTGCTATACCTCGACCTGGACGGCTTCAAGGGCGTCAACGACCAGCTCGGCCATGACGCAGGGGATGCTCTGTTGATCGAAGTGGGTCGACGCTTGACGACCACGCTCCGCGAGACGGACTTCGCCGCGCGGCTGGGAGGCGACGAGTTTGCCGTCGTCATCGACGCGGACTCGGTGCAGAGCGCGGCAACGTGCGCGCAGCGCATCCTAGTCGCCCTCGCGAGACGATATGGGCAGCACCAGGCCCAGGCGGCCGTGACGGCGAGCGTCGGCGTGGCGCTCTACGAGGCCGGAGAATCCCCGCGAGCGCTCACCAAGGCGGCGGACGCGGCCATGTACCAGGCGAAAGCGCGCGGACGAAACCGCTGCCAGGTCGCTCCCCTTCGTGGCTCGGCGGGCAACGGGAGCCTCGCGGCCGAGTTGAATCACGCCATCGAGGCGCGAGCGCTCACGCTCCACTATCAAGTCCAGGTGGACCGCGAAGGAAACCCCCAGGGCCTCGAGGCGCTGCTTCGTTGGCGGCGCGTCGGCGGTCGGCTCAGCCCGCCCGCCGAGTTCCTGCCACTCCTGGAGGCCTCCGGCGACATCGAGAACGTGGGCGCCAATGCGATTCGTCAGGCGACGATGCAGCTTGCTCGCTGGCGCTCCGAAGGCTACCGGGGCCGCGTCGCGGTCAACGTCTCTGCTTGCCAGCTGGGGGGAAGCGCACTCATCGAAGCGGTGCGCGCCGCGCTCGCAGCCAGCTCCATCCCTCCCGAGTGTCTGGAGCTGGAGCTCACGGAGTCGGCGGTGATGCAGGCCCCTCGGCAAACGCGCGAGGTCATGTGCACGCTCAAGCAGGTCGGCGTTCGATGGGCGCTCGACGACTTCGGCTCCGGGGCATCCTCTTTTTCCAGTCTCCATCGCCTGCCCTTCGACACGCTCAAGATCGATCGGTGCCTGACGAGCAGCCTCTTCACCCGCGAGAGCAGCGCCGCCATCACGCGCGCCATCCTGACTCTCCGGAAAGAGCTCGACCTACAGATCGTGGCCGAAGGTGTGGAAACGGACGAACAGCGGCGATACCTCATCGCGCAAGGGTGCGACCTACTGCAAGGCTTCTTGTTCGCCCGGCCCGAACCGGCCGAGTGCGTCCGCCTCGCGCCCACCAGCGCGCGCGTCCCGAGGCAGCGCCTCCACCGAACGTCCCTTTCCGAGCGCCCCGAGCGGGGACAGCGCTCGGTCGCCGGGGCGTAGAGAAAGCGCTGCACCCGCGCCGGCAGGCCCGCAGCCCCCGAGGCGGCACCTCGGAGCAACTGAAAGCGCAACACTTCTCGGGCAGTGCCGGTTCTCGGGGCTCGGCGCGGCCGCTGATCCTCAGAGGCCGATGCCGAAAGCGCTCGCGAGCGCGCCCGGTTCTGCTGGCTTTTCGATCACGCAATCCACGATCCCGGCCGAGAGGGCCTCGCCACACTCGTCGTCGGGGCACCCCGTCATCAGGATTCGCCGGATCCCAGCCCTGCCGCGAGCCGCCTGCGCGAGCAACCAGAGCCCGCTCTGGCCGGGCATGCGGTAGTCGCTGATGATCCCGACCAAGTCGCTGCCCATCCCGCCGGAGCCGGGCCCCAACAGCTCCATCGCCCGCTCGGCGCTATCTGCCTTCAGGACCTCGAAGCGACCTCTCATTGCTGCCGCGGCTGACTCGCGGTCGTCGTCGTCGTCGTCTACGACCAGCACGCATGGCCGAAGGGGCCAACGGGCTGGCTCGACCGCCTCGCGACCCGGCTCCACCGCAACTCCCCCCGCCGCAGCGGACTCGGCATCGACGACGAGCGTGGGCCCATCGGAAGCGGCCTGACGACCCTTGAACGCAGCCAGCTCTTTTGCGGTGAGTGGCAACTCGACGAAAAACGTCGAGCCCTCCCCGACCACGCTGCGGGCCCAGATCGAGCCACCGTGTCGCTCGACGATGCGCTTGGCCGTCGCCATGCCGATACCCGACCCCCCACGGCTGCTGGGCACGAGCCGACGAAAGGGACGGAATACATCGTCGTGCCAACGCATGTCGAAGCCCGTGCCGTTGTCCCACACACTGATCTCGACGCGATTTTCCCGGGAGCGCGCCTCGACCCGAACCCGGGGGAGCACGCCGGGTCGGTGATACTTCAGCGCATTGCCGACCAAATTCTGAAACAGCCGGTGCATCTGCGAGCGGCTGCCGCACAGCGTGGGAAGCGCTTCGCACTGCACGCGGCCTCGGGTGTGCGCGATCTGGCTTTGCAGATCCGCAATCACCTCTCCCAGGCATTCGCTCAGATCGACCGCCTCGTCGCTTCGCTTGACCGCGTCCACCTTCGCGTACTCGAGCATGTCCGACAGCATTCGCTCCATGCGCCAACTGCCGCGAGTGATGGCACGGACGTTCACCACCTCGCTCTCGGGTCGGTCGGGGGCCTCCTCGAGCTGTCGTAGGTGGGTGGTGATCGTCCGCAGGGGCGAGCGCAGATCGTGGGCGGCCGCGTGGGCAAAATCCCGCAACTCCTGGTTGGAGAGGCGCAGTTGCTCGAGGTGCTGCCTCCCGCGCAGGCGGCTTTCGTACAGCTCTCGGTACAGCCGTAGCTTGCCGATCAGAATCCCTCTCCGCAAAGGGCGGGGCAAGTAATCCAGAATGCCCGCCTCGTGTGCGCAGTAGACCATGTCTTCCCACTCGCCGTGATCGGCCAGCAAGATGATCGGGACGTGGGATCGAGTGTTGTCTCCGTGGATCAGTCGAGCCAGCTCGAGGGCTTTCATGTCGGGGAGCCGGGCGGAGAGCAGCACCACGGCCGGCTCCTGCTCACACAACAGCTCGAGGGCCGCGCTCCCGGAACCGGCGTGCCGCGTGTCCATGCCAAGCCCGGAGACGACACTGCACAGCCCTGAGTCGGCGCTGACGAGCAGCAGCTCAGCCGGCATGCCCGCCCCTCCCCGTGGCCTCTCGGATCGGGGCGGTCTCCGCCAGCTGCAGCAACGCGGCAGCCATCTGGCGGAGGCCCAGGACTCGATAGCCCGTGGAGCCAGCCCGCCGCAGTAGCTGGAGGGCACTGCTCGGCATTCGGGCTTGCTCCGCTTCCTCGGGGTCTTGCACCAAAACCGATCCGCCCCGGCCGCACACGCGCACCGTCGCCGCGGCGCCATCGCCGTTCGCACCGGAGAGCACCACCGCAACGAGCGCGCCCCCGCAGGCCAGGCTGGCGCTGTCGAAGAGCACTTCGATCGAGGGGCGGCTGTAGCAGACCCGCGCGTCCACCGAGAGGGAGAGCTCTCGATTGCTCTCGAGCAACATGTGATATCCGGAAGGCGCGATGTACACGCACCCCGGGCGGATCACCTGACCCGCTCCCCCCTCCTGCACGCGGAGAGCCAACACCGCGCTCAAGAGCTCCCTCTGGATCGCGCTTCCTTGGGGCCCGTGGTGCTGAGCAACCAGGATGGGAAACGGGTAACTCACCGGCAGACCCCGCAGCACCGCACGGATGGCGGCGCCGCCCCCCGCCGAGGCACCGATGACGACGACGCACCCCGACGGGGAGCCGAGCGCCGTCGCTCGCTCCGCAGATGCCGACACGCCACCGAGCGGAGGGACGCCGAGGCCAGCACCGATCACGCCACCAGTCCTCTCGCTCGCCCGTTCCTCACCCGATAGCTGCTCAGCGCGGGCGACAGGCAATCGAACGCACCGCGGTGCTCGCTGTACTCGAGCGACTCGGCCTTGCCCAGAGCCAAATACCCGCGCGGGACGAGGCTCTGCCGAAGGAGCGCCACGACGCGTTCCTTGAGCGATCGGTTGAAGTAGATCAGTGTGTTGCGGCAAACGATCAGGTGCGCCTCGGTGAAGTGCACCTCGCGCGTCAGGTCGTGGGCCGCCCACCGGACCCGCCGGCGCAACTCTCTGCGCAGGATGCCCTCGTGGCCCGATGCGCCCCCCCCTTCGAGCGTCGAATAGTAGGCGCGAAAGTCGGCTCGGCCACCCGCCGCGCGATAGGCGCTTTCGGCCGCCGCGAGCTCCTCGCCGGAGTAGATGCCCGATCGCCCCACGGCCAGGGCGGCCGGGTTGATGTCCGTGGCATACATCCGGGCGCGACGCAGAAGCCCCGCTTCCTCGAGGAGAATTGCCAGCGAGAAGACCTCCTGCCCCGTGGCGCAGCCCGCGTGCCAGATCTTGATCACCGGATACGTGGCGAGCATCGGAATGATCTCGCTGCGAAGGTGTAGATAGAAGTCCGGGTCGCGAAAGAACTCGGTCACCGACACGGCCACGGCACTGAGAAAGCCGCTGTAGGTGGCCTCGTCACGCAGTAGACGGTCAATCAAGATCGCCCCAGAAGATACCCCCAGCGCCTCCACGGCCTGCGCCACGCGACGGCGCAGCGAAGCGCGAGCGTAGTCCCGGAGATCCAACCCCCACCGGCGCCGCACGGCCTCCACCAGCAGGTCCATCTCGATCTCGTCGAGCTCATCCGCAAGCACGGTCGCCTCCAGCCTGCGCGCTCGACGAGGGCCGGGAGCTTGCCGGCTTGTCTCGCCTCGAGTCGAACAGCAAGATGCGCATCAGCGCCAGCAGATTCGCCGAGTCCATTGGCTTGGCAATGTAATCGCTGGCGCCCGCTTCGAGGCAAGCTTGGCGATCCTCCTGCAGCGTCTTGGCCGTCAAGGCGATGATGGGCAGACTAGCGTGGCGCGGCTGCGAACGGATTCGCCTCATCGCTTCGAACCCATCCATCACGGGCATCATGATGTCCATGATCACCAAGTCGATGTCTTCCCTCGCGTCCAACTGTTCGAGGGCAACGTTGCCATTCTTTGCCTTGATGACCTCGATGCCGTGACGCTGGAGCAGCTCCGTCATGGCGTAGAGGTTGCGCATGTCGTCGTCCACGACCAGTACCTTGCGGTCGCTCAGCACGTCGCTCTCGTTCTGAATCTTGTTGAGTGTGCGACGTTGCTCGTCGCTCAACCCGTCCTCGACCTGGTGCAAGAACAGGCTCACCTCATCCAACAAACGCTCCGGCGAGCGGGCCCCCTTGAGCACGACGCTGTGACTGCACCCAGCCAGCTCAGCGAGGCGTCGGTCATCCAAATCCTGCGCGGTGTACACGACCACCGGAGGATGCTCCTCCTGGAGCTTCTCGAGAAACTCCCGACCGTCCATGTCGGGAAGCCCGAGATCGATCACGATGCAGTCGTAGCGATTCTCTTCCAGCATCGCGAGCCCCGCCCCGCCCGTCGGCACCATGTCGATGTGGACGTTCTGACCGCCCAGCAGCTCGCGGATGGCCCTCTGGCTGCCCGCGTCGTCCTCGACGACCAGGATGCGCCCGCCCGCCCGTGCCCACAGGTGCTCGAAGCGCTGGAACATGGCGTGCACACTCGACTGATCCGCCGGCTTTTGGAGGAAGCCCATCGCCCCCATCTGCAGCGCCTCGGAGCGGCATGCATGCCCGGAAATCACGTGCACGGGAATGTGCCGGAGCTTGAGATCGCTCTTGAGCTGCCTCAACACTCGCATGCCGTCGATGTCGGGAAGACCCAGATCGAGGATCACACCCTGCGGCTCGAGCTTTTGAGCCATCAGCAAGGCGTCCTTGCCACAGCGGGCGACCACGCACTCGTAGCCGAGCTCTCGAACCTCGGTCGAGAGCACGTGTGCGAACGCGGAGTCGTCCTCTACGAGCAGAAGCACCGGAGCGCGAGCGCTCGACGCGTCGCTCGCTCTGGAGTGCGGCAGGGGAGCCGGCGCGGCCACCGGCCTGCCGGGGCGAACGCTCATCTCGAGTCGCGAAGAAGGCGGCGGCAGCTCGGCTTCCTGCGACGGCTGCTCCTCTTCGCGGAGAGTGTGGGGCAGATAGAGGGTGAACGTGCTGCCTTTGCCCGGCTCGCTGCTGAGCTGGATCTCCCCGCCCAGCAGCCTGGCGAGCTGCCGCGACACCGCGAGTCCGAGCCCCGTACCCCCGTAGCGACGGCTCGTCGACCCATCGGCTTGCTGAAATGCCTCGAAGATCGCCTGCTGCTTTTCGGAGGAAATCCCGATGCCCGTATCGGTCACGGAGATCGCCACGGCGCGTTCGGCGGCGAGCTCCTGGCGGGCGAAGCGCGTGCCCCTCTCCGCGGCCGCCACGGTCAACCGAACCGAGCCCTCGTGGGTGAACTTCAGGGCGTTGGCCAGCAGGTTCGTGAGGATCTGTTGCACGCGGTGCCCGTCCGTCACGATCACCCCGGGTGCCGAGGGCTCGACCTGCAGGCTCAGCTCCAGGCGGTGCGCCGTGGCGACCGGCTCGAACTGGCCGCGCAGCGCACCGAGCAGGTCCTCGAGAGCCGTGGCCGCGGGAGCGACCCGCAGGCGACCGGCCTCGACTTTCGAGAGATCGAGGATATCGTTGATGATGCGCAACAAGTCCCGAGCGCCTCCCTCGACGATGCTCAAGGACTCCAGCTGCTTGTCGGACAGGTTTCCCGAGGGGTTCCCGCTCAGGCTCTCCACGATTAGCAACATGCTGTTGAGCGGCGTCCGCAGCTCGTGGGACATGTTCGCCAAGAATTCGCTCTTGTACTTGCTGGCCGACGACAGCTGCTGCGCTCTGTGTTCGAGCGCCTCTTGTGCCCGCTCGATTTCTCGTTGCCGCCCCTGCAGCTCCTGATTGCGTGCCTCGAGCTCCTCGCGGGCCGTGTGCAGGGCGCGCCCCCGCTCCTGCAGCTCTTCGTTCGTCGTACGGAGCTCCTCGGCCTGGGCCTGAAGCTCCTCTCCTTGCTCTTGAGAGCGCTCCAGAAGGCGCCGCATCTCTCGGCGCCCCTGGGCGCCGGCAAGGCCGATGGCGATGTTCTCGGCGCCCGCAGTCAAGAACTCGCGCTGCTCCGCGGTGAGCTTTTCGGCAGTGGCCAACTGAATCAGACCCGTGAGCACACCGTTTGCGACGAACGGCAGCAGCGTGACGTTCGTCAGAATCAGTTCACCGAGGCCATAGGAAGCGACGACCGGGCTGTGCCTCACCTCGAGATCGAACAGCGGCTGCTGTTTGCGTGCGACTTCCCCCGCTACCCCTTCGCGCTCCTTCAACGTCTTGGGCTGCACATCTCGCAGCACGCCATACGTGGCAGCCAGCTCGAGATCGCCGCCGGCTTCGCTGGCGTAGATGGCTCCCACCGGCGCGCCCAGGCGCTCGGCCACGTACTCCAGCACGCCCTGGGCGAGCTCCGCAATCTCGAGCTCGCCGCGCATGCGTTCGAACAAATCCGCCTGGCCTTGCTTCAGCCATCTGTCGCGCTCGGTTCTCTCGGTCGCCTCGCGCAGCTTCTGCGTCATCTCGGACAGGACACGGCCCAGCTGGTCGGCTTCCGATCGGGGCACGACACTGCTCGAATAGTCCCCGTTCGCCACCGCCCGGACCTGCCGAATGGTTGCGTCGAAGCTGTCGAACATCTCGTTGAGCGCGCCGCCCAGCTCGGCATCGCTTTCTCCCTGGATCCGGTAGCGCTCGCTGAAGTCGCCGCGGCTGGCGGCGACCACGACCCGCGAGACCTCGGTGTTGACGTCGGCGACCCGCGCGGCCTGTTCCTGAATGAGTCGACCGCTGTGGAGCGCGTACGCTTCCACGACCAGGGCGGAATCGAGCCGGCACAGGGCCGAAATGGCCGCAATGCTTTCGGCCTTCTCCGACGCCTCGAGCGAGCTCCGAGCGACGGTGTCGGTCAACCACTGCTCGGAAAACGCCATCCCGGCGGTATACGCCTTGGGAGGCAGCCCAATCCGCGCATGCGTGGTCCCCACGAACTGACGACTCGCCAGGTAGGCCTCGTCGACCCGACCGGCAAGGAATTCACGCCAGTAGCCAACCTGCGCTGAACGCACCGCGGGGGCAACGCCGGTCGGGAAGAAGGCCTGCTTCCAGGGCCATCGCTGCAACCAGCCGTAAAACGCCTGGACCAGCGCTTCCGGGTCGATGGCGAGCGCGTCGCGAGCCCGGGCGATGGCTTCCAGCTGGACCCGATCGACACCAAACGCCGACAGCGTTCTTTCGACGGACTCGACGGCACTCGAGCCGTCCTCACGCGCATGCATCGCCAAAGCTCGACGTCCCCCTTTCGGGAGCTGAACGGTCGAGGTCTTCGGCTCTTTACCGCGATTTCCGGCTGCGGAGGGCAGCGCGAGCTCCCCTCGCTGCCTGTGCTATCGGGCGCCGCAGCGCTGGATTGGAACGGTGCGGCTTGTCGCAACGCCGGATCGCGGCACCTACCCCGGAGCCGCGGCAGAGCACCAGACCGGACTCCGGGGGGAGCCGCTACCTCAAGGGGACCGCGGGCAAGCCGTTTGCCAGATCGATGTATGCGCGCTCGCCGATCGCGGGGGGGCTATCCAGCTCCTCTCAGTCGCTGACGCGACTGCTCTTCGTGGACGACGACCCACTGGTGCGCAAGGCCTTCATACGCGCGGTGAGCGCACAAGGCTTTCTGGTGGACGTGGCGGCAACGCCGCGCGAAGGACTCGAGCTGTTTCGGCGCGGCGCCCACCCCGTGGTCGTGACCGACCTCTCGATGCCGGGCGGCTCCGGAATGCAGCTGTTGCGCGACATCAGTGGGGAAAGCACGCGCAGCGTGTTCGTCGTGCTCACGGGCGTCCTCGCGCCCAAGTTGCCGACGGACGAAGTCATCCGCGACCGGATCGTGTCGCTGATGACGAAACCCTGGCGCGACACGGAGCTCAAAAGCACGCTGCAGCGAGCCCGTCGCGCCTGGAAGGCGCGATGCGCGCAGCCCGCGAGCCCCCGGCGCGATTCCAAAGCGCTCGGCCTGCTACTCGTCGAGGACGACGACGACGACCACGAGGTGTTCGCCATGTCCCTGCACGGCGAGACGGGCTGGGAGGTGACCCGGGTGGTCGATATCCGCGAGGCCGTCAGCGCTCTCGACGACAAGGAATACGACGCGGTCGTGTCGGATCTGACCCTGCCGGACGCGCGCGGGGTCGATGCCGTGCTGCGCATTCGGGCGGCGAACCCGTCCGTACCCCTGGTCGTGCTCAGCAACGTGGAAGACGAAGTCACCTCGCTCGAGGCCGTGCGTGCCGGGGCGCACGACTTCTTGCTGAAGGCCAAGGCCGATCGCGAGACGGTTCTGCGCACGCTTCGATCGTCTCGCGAGCGAGCCGCCAAGGAGCGGGAGCTACGCAAGCTGGCCAACGAGGACCCCTTGACGGGCCTCGCCAACCGCGCCCGCTTCCAGGAGCGACTGGCGGAGGAAGTGGCCCGAGCCGAGCGCGCCTGCGCCACGTTCGGGCTCATGTACCTGGACCTGGACGGTTTCAAGGGCGTCAACGACCAGCTCGGCCACGACGCGGGGGACGCGCTGTTGGTCGAGGTCGGTCGCCGGCTCTCGGGGACGCTGCGAGAGATGGATTTCGCCGCCCGCCTGGGGGGGGACGAGTTCGCCGTGATCCTGGACGTGAGCTCGCTGAAGGACGCGGCCGCCTGCGCTCGGCGTGTGCTGTCCGCCCTCGCGAAGCCGTATGGTCAGCACAGCGCCCAAGCCGCGGTGACGGCCAGCATCGGGCTCGCGCTCTTCGAGGCGGGAGAGTCGCCACGAGCCGTGACCAAGGCGGCGGACGCCGCCATGTACCGGGCCAAGGCGCAGGGGCGAAACGGCTACCAGTTTGCGCTCGCGCGCAGCGCGACTCCGGAGCGGACCCTGGCGGCAGAGCTCGAGCACGCCATGTCGGCCCGGCAGTTCACCCTACACTATCAGGTGCAGGTGGACCCCCGTGGCCGACCGCAGGCCTGCGAGGCGTTGCTCCGCTGGAGGCGCGCCGAAGGACGGCTGAGCCCACCCGCCGAGTTTCTGCCTCTGCTGGAGGCCTCCGGGGACATCGCCAAGGTCGGGGCGAGCGTGATCCGGGAGTCCACTCTGCAGCTGGCCAGGTGGCGCAGGGAGGGCTTCACCGGCCGGGTGACGGTCAACGTCTCGGAGCAGCAACTTGCCCAGCAGGAGCTCATCGAAGTCGTGCGGCAGGCCCTTCGGGAGGCGGCCATTCCGCCGGCGTGCCTCGAGCTCGAGCTCACCGAGTCGGCGCTCCACCATGACCCGGTGCTGGCTCGCGAGGTGGCGCACATCCTCAAGCAGCTGGGCGTCCGACTGGCGCTCGACGACTTCGGCGCCGGCACCTCCTCTCTCTCGGCGCTCGGCGGATTGCCTTTCGACACGCTCAAGATCGACGTGTCTTGTGTTGCGGCGCTTTCGGAAAGCCATGACGAGACTCCCGCCGCAGGGGTCATTGTGGCCATGGGGCGGGCGCTCGGAATGCAGATCGTCGCGGAGGGCGTGGAAACGGACGGACAGCGCCAGTACCTGATTGCCAAGGGCTGCGACCTGTTGCAGGGCTTCTTGTTCGCGCGGCCCGGGCCGGCAGAGTCGGTGTGCTTGACGCCGCTCGGCGAAAGCCCCGCCTCGGCCGGCTCTGCTTCGAGGCCCGTTGCCGGCGTGCCGTGAGCGGGCCGCTCCGCGTGGATGCGTAGTCGTGCAGCACGGCCGCGCCTCGCCGAAGAGACACGCGACGACTGCGCAACTGGCGCACCGTCGGAAAGTGAACGAGCTGCCTGCCCGAAGCGTGATCGCCAAGCGGCGGCTGCGCCATGCAGGCGCCATGTGAGAGCGGGCAGCGCAATTGCCGACATCCGTATGCGATGGCGTCGATCGCAAAAGTGCTGGCGTGGGTCGCGCCGAACGAGTACCGCTACTTGCCCCGAGCCACTCGATGCGCAGGCCACCGTCCGCGCTCGCGGCTCGCCCATTCGTGGAGGCCAACTCATGCAGTACGATCAGAACAGTGCAAAGTGCCGAGTGTTTACTTTCAAGGAGGGATTGCTCTCCAAAATCGCCCATGATCTCGAGCTCGACGTGACCAGCTTCCGCGTCGACGTCGACGGAGGCCAAGTGCGCGCCGAGGTCGACGCGACCTCTCTGCGCGTTCTACACGCCCTAAAAGACGGAGCGCCCAACGCGAGCGCCCTTTCGGACGACGACAAGCGCAAGATCGAAGGGCAGATCGCCGAAGATGTTTTGCACGCGAAGGAGCACCCCACGATCACGTTCGTGTCGGAGGCCCTGTCGGAGAGCGGCAGCGGCCATACGGTTAGCGGCAGCTTGACGTTGAACGGCGTGACCAAGCCCCTCTCCGCCACCTCTTCGGTGTCGAACGGGGAGGAGGTCGTAGAGGTTACGCTGAACCAACCGACATGGGACATTACGCCGTTCAAGGCGATGATGGGCACGCTCAAGGTGCAGGCCGACGTCAAGGTGCGCCTGCTTCTGCCGCGCAGCTGACGGGAGAGCCAGCCGAGGTTCACGGGCGTCGCGGCGACCCGAAGAGTGGCGGCACGGCCGCGGCGCCTGCGTCGACGGGAGCCCCGCAGAGGCGCGGGGCGCGAAAGCGCGCCCGTGCCGCTCGACGGCGTAGCGAGTCGCCGACTTGGCCGTCGAAAGCCTCGGCGGGGGTAGTGGCGGGTCGCGACCGGGCGTGGGGGCGACCGGGCGTGGGGGCGGCCCGCCGTCTCGCGCGGGGGGCCGTGCCGGGCAGGCGCCATCGCCAGGGTTTCAGCAAATGGTCTGTGCTTGCTCATCGAGCACCGCGTCGCTCGCCGCGGGGATGCAACTTGACTCGTCGTGACCCGGAGCAGACACTGCTGCGCGGGAAGGCGATCCGATCGACGGAGGCAGTCGGCAAGCGCAGCAAGGCTGGTCAACGGTGCATCGTTGCACCGGGGCGGCGAACGGCGACCCCGCGGATGCCGGCAGACATCGGCGAGCGGCTCACCATCCCGACGAACCCCATTGGCCCGCGAAAAGCGGTCCGGGGCGCGGCGAGCCCAATGGCTAGAGGGCAACGGCAAGTCACACCAACCCAGCGGTACGTCGCGTGCTCGGTGGCGGTGAGCTCGCGGGCGTTCGGTGTCGAGCGCGGCGCGTTCGAGCCGCTCGAAGCCCTCCGCGGCCGACCGGCAGACGAGCACGCGACGACTCAGGAGAGAAACCCATGATGAATGAGCGGTTGATAACCTCGTACGCGATCTCGCTCGGCTGCCTGGTAGCCGCGGCGGCGTGCTCGGGCGATGACGAAGGCACCGAGACCACCAACACGACGGCGGCCATGCCAGGCCCGTCGGCCCCTTCGACGGACACACCGATGCAGGGCGAGTCGATGCTGGGCGAGCCCCCGCAAGCCGAGGCGCCCGCCGAAAGCGCGGAGCCGGGGTCCGAGAGCTCGACGGAAAGCCCGCCCACGGGCGTCCAGCTGGAGGAGCCCGCCGTCGACCCGAGCCCCGAGTCGGGGCCCTCGGGCGAGCAGGAGGAAATGGCCGAAGCGCCGATCGAGCCGGGCGAGGTAGAGGCCGGCGCGCCCGTGCCCAGCGCCGGCTGCGGCTCCACCGCGGCGGTGGAGAGCGGCCGCTTCAGTATCGACGTCGGGGGCAACGAGCGCGAGTACATTCTCGCCCTGCCGGACGACTACGATTCGACCCGGCCCTACCGCCTCGTCTTCACCTGGCACCCGGGTGGGGGCACCGCGCAGGGCACCGCCAACAACTACTACGGCCTGCGCCAGCTTTCGGAGGATTCCGCGATCTTCGTCTCACCCGAAGGGATCAATAACGGTTGGGCGAACACCCAAGGTCGGGACATCGCCTTTCTCGACGCGATGCTGGAGCGCTTCGAGGGCGAGCTGTGCATCGACGAGTCGCGGCTGTTCTCCACGGGCTTCAGCTACGGCGGCATGATGTCGTTTGCGGTCGGCTGCGCCCGGGCCGAGCAGTTCCGCGCCATCGCACCGATGTCCGGTGCCCTGTACAGCGGGTGCGAGGACGGCGACGTGTCCATCGCCATGTTCGGCTTCCACGGCAATGACGATGACGTCGTGCCGCTCGGCAACGGAGAAACGGCCCGCAACGTGATCGCGGAGCGCAATGGTTGCGAGCCGGTGGCGGCGGCCGTCGAGGCCGAGGACGGTTGCCTGAGCTTCCAGGGGTGCGCGGAGGGCGCCCCCACGACGTGGTGCGAGTTCGACGGGGGCCATCGGCCGGCACCCAACTCGGCGTCGCGCATCTGGGAGTTCTTCTCCGGGTTCTGAGCGCGCGGGCGGCCTCGGGCGGGGCGTCGCCCCCCGAGGCCGAGGGGCCCCGGCGCGCCGCCCCAAGCTTCTTCCGGACGCTGCGAAGGCGAGGGCCGAGCAACCGGCGACCTCGGCGAACGATTTCGAGCCCGAGGAGCCGAGCCGCCAGCTCAATCGCAGGAGAGGATGCAGCCCTGGATGAGGCCGGCGAAAGTCTGAAAGCTGCCCCCGGGTCCATCGTCGCAGTCTTGCTGCGAAGTGGCTGCCGGAGGGGTGTGGCCAAACGCGCCCTGGTCGCTGCCGCAGAACCTGAAGTTGGGCATCTGCGCCGCAATGAAAGAATTTTCCGCGCACACCATGCCCGCCGGGCATTCGTCGGACATCGAGCTGCCCCCGCTCCCGCTGCCCCCGCTGCCCCCGCTGCCCGCCATTTGGCCGCCGCCCCCGGCGCCCGTCGAGGCGCTGCCTCCGGCGCCAGCCGGCGGGGGCGCCGGTGTGCCGTCGCAGCGCAGGGCCTCGAGCCCCGCCAGAGGTACGTTCGTGCGCAGCACGCAGTTGTTCGCATCGCCTCCCGCCGCGGCCCCCAATAGACCGGTCACGTCGAGCACACCGCACGAATCCATCCCCTCGTAGCAGCAGCCGGGGACGTAGGCACCGAATACGGTCTCCATCGGGCACGCGTGGCCTTCCCCCCCGGAAACATCCACGCACTCCGTGCCGAGGTTGGGATTGAACGTGCCGCAGGTGCCCTGTGCCGTGCAGCACCCCTGCGTGCACAACAGCGCGGCCTGCGGGTCGACGGGCGCGCAGGCCACTCCGCCACAAGAGGAGGGGCTCTCGTCCGGCGGGCACTCTGCGTCCAAGAAACCACCGGGGCCCTCATCGGGTGCTTGCTGACCCGCCGGGGAGGCGCTGGTGCCGGCAACGGGCATCGCGGAGGTGCCAGCCGTCGAGCTGCCGGAGCCACCGGAGCCGGCGGGATCCTGATCCTCGCTTCCTCCGCAGCCGCAAGCCATGACCGCGAGCCAGGCCGAGGTGAACGTTCTGAAGTGCGTCGCTGAGTGTTTCATGCTGCCCCTGGGGCTGTCCCGCGTTGATCGCGCGGGGAGTGAACGACCGTCGCTGCCCCCGGGCGAACGCCACCGGTCCGCGCAAAAGCACAGACCCGCGCCCCACGGGTGCTGCACGCCTCACGGGCGCTTCGGTCGAGCCACTCAGTGACCGAAGAGGCCAAAAAGGTCACCGCTCGACCCGCTCGTCCGGCGCCCTCGCGTCGCGACCCGAGCTCGTTTGAACATCCCGAATTCCCTGGGCTGCGGCCTCGATCAGCAGGGTCTCCGCAGCCCGGAGCGCCAGGCTCGCGACTCGTCGGCAGCCGGCATCCTCGGCGGCGCCAGCCGTGGAACACGAGCGCGGAGCGAGGAAAAGATCGCGCAGCAAGACATCCTCGCCGCCACCATCCAAGCATGGTGCGAGCGTCCGGCTCCTCCGAAAGTGCGCGGTCGAGCTGGTCCGGAATGACGCCAAAACCCAGGGGAGCCAGCCCGCCGGTGGCCATGGACGTACCGCCGATCGCCTCGAGTCGAAACTCCTGCCTCGCGAGCGACGCCAGATCCGCCGGAAACGAGTGGCTGAACCAGTTGATGTACGAGTCCTCAATCAGCCGCACGGGACTACCCGTCCCCGCGCGGCGCGGGCGGCGCGGCTGGGGGCCCGTTCCGTTTGCGGCGCCCCCGGTCAGTTCCGGGGGAGAGAATGCCGGCGGCTCGCCCGCTCCCGCCCCAAAACGGGGGAATCGCCGCCCGAGCGCTGGGCGAGGGCGAGGCCGCGCGGGCCCGGCCGCCGCGAGGGACCGGTGGAGAGCCGTTTTCGCGTTTTCGGCCAACTCGGCGACAGCGCTCGTCTCGCGTGTCTTTCGTTCCGATTCCTTCCTGGCGGCGGAAGCGCACAGAGAGCCTAACCCGGGCTAACTCCAGCAATGACGACTGGTTCGGCCAAGGGCGGTCCATTTCGGACGGCCTTCCGAGCGTGCCAAACCGTCACGCCCTCGCGAAAGGCTGCAACCCCAAGCACCTCGCGAGCGCACCGTCTAGTCGAAGCGTGGAACAGATTCAGCTGCAACAGATACCGCCCCGCCCTCCTCCAAGAGAGGAGCCAGCGCGAAGCATGGACCCAACCGCACCCCTCCCCAGTGCCTCCTCCCTCTCGCTCAGAGTGCTCGTGGAAGCCGTAGAGCGCGCGGGGGCCGCGTCCGAAGCCTTGCTCGGCCCCTCGGGCATCGCCCGCAGCCGCCTGCAGCAAGTCGAGGAGCGGTTCGAGCTCTTCGATTTCGCCGGGCTCCAGGAGCGAGCGGCCCGGCTCGCCGGCAACCCCGCCCTGGGCCTACAGATGGGGCAACGCACGAGCGAGAGCGCGCTGGATTCCCTGGCCTATCTGGCCGGGCACGCTCCGACGCTGCGCGAGGCGGTCGAGGTGATTGCCCGCTTTGCGCCGCTCGCCCTCGACGGTCTGCACCTGAGAATGGTGAGCAACGGCGACCTCGTCGAGATCCACACCGGGTTCCCGCACACGACGCCCATGGCGGACCGAATGCTGGCGGAATTCCTGATGTCCGGAATGCTCCGGCTGGTGCGGCACCTGACCGGGTCGAGCGCCCACCCTCGACTGGTCAGCTTCGAGCACGAGCGCCCGGACTACGCCGAGGCGTACGCTCGAATGTTCGAAGGGGCGGAACGCTTTGGACGGCGGGCCACATACATCGCATTCGACCGAGGGCTGGCCGAGGTGCGGCAGCTCCACCTCAGCCCAGAGCTTTTCAACGTGGTGCGAGCCGAGTCCGAGCGCAAGCTGCGGCGACTCTCCGGTGCACTAGGAGCCATCGAGCGACTCCGGCGCTATCTGCTGACCCACGATGTCGCCGAGTTGCCCGACATGGCCACCGCCGCTCGCGACCTCGCCATGAGCGAACGATCGCTTCGCCGTCACCTAGCCGCTCAGGGCAGCTCGTACCGAGAAGTGGTTCGAGCGACTCGCCACGCTTCGGCGAGCCGCATGCTTCGCGATCCGAGCCGAACCATTCAAGAAACGGCGGCGGCCGTGGGCTACGTCGACGCCCGCACGTTTCATCGCGCGTTCAAAGCGTGGACGGGCATGACGCCGGCGCAGTATCGGCGAAGCCACGGCGTGGGATGACGCCGACCGACGGAGCGAGATGCGGGGGACCGCCGGAAGAAAGACCTCCCCACGGCAGCGCCCGGCCGCACCAAGACCAGCTTCAGCTCGCGCGCGACCTAGAGGTCTGCAGCTGCGCTGGCCGCTGTCCAAGCTCCTCCACGGATTCTTCCGTCGCGACTTGATCCGTCGCGACTCGCTCCGTAACGAGGCGGCCGGCGGAGAGAATCGACCCCAGCGGCCGCGACAGAGCGCCGCCGCGGCATTGCGCGATGCGCTCGCGACTGAGGGCCAATCGCCGCCGCGTGCGACGCAGGGCAACCTTGCTCTGCTCGAGGGTCATGCGCTCGGCACCCCCTCGATCGCCCCCCGCCGCTCACGGGGCAGAGGCTCTAGGCCCCACTTCGAGTATCCTCGCCGTCGTCGGGGGGGAGGCTCTCGGAATCTCGTGGCGCGGCGACGACTCGATCGATCATCGAGAGCATGTCTTGGGCCGTGCAGGGCTTCGACAGGCGTGGACAATCCAGCGGCGTGGCATCGGGCGCCATCCCGGAGATGATGATCGCGCGCTGAGCAAGGGGCGAGTCGAGCCGCTTCAGGGCTGCGATGAGCTCGCGGCCGCCGCCGTCCCGCATCACCAGGTCGGTGACCAGCACCTCGAACGGTGGGTGTGAAGCGGCAATCAGCTCGAGCGCTTGCGCAACCGAGGAGGCTTCCGTGATGTCATGGTGCTTCGCCAGCATGCGAGCGAGCGCTCGACGCACCAGATGGTCGTCGTCCACGAGCAGGACGCGTCGCTCTTGAAACGGTATCGGTTTCGCCGGGGCTCGGGATCGGAGCCGCGCCTTGCCTGCAGGCCCCTGCCACAGGGGCAAACGGATGCGGAAGCGCGCACCCGGCCCCGGCCCGTCCTCCAAGGAGAGCTCGCCCCCCAGCTCGCGAATCATCGAGCGACACAGCGCCAGGCCCAATCCGGATCCCGAACCGCGCGTCGTAAAGAACGGCTCGAAGATCTTCTCGCGAAGCGAGGGTTGAATGCCGGTCCCGTCGTCTCGAACCTCGAGAAAGGCGTGGCTGACGGAGGCCCAGGTCCGCAGGAAGATCGTGCCACCCGCCTTGCAGTCTTCGGTCAGCGCGTGAGCCGCGTTGAGAACCAGGTTGAGCAACACCTGCGCGAGCCGCTCGCGATTGGCCCGCGCGGGTCGTGCCATCCCGAAATCCCGACGCAAGACGACGCTGCTGGGAATGGAACCGGCGGAGAGGCGCAAGGTCTCCAACACCACCCCGTTGATATCGGTGGGCTCGATGTCTGGCCTGCCCTCCCGCATCTCACGAAGGCGCTTCACGACGCCGGCGATGCGCGCAACGCCGGTTTCGGCCTCCTCGGCAAGCTCGAGCCAGCGCCCGACCGGAGCCTCGCAAGCGGTATTGCGGCGCCTCGCAAGCTCTTCCCGCAGCTGACTGAGCGCCGGAGCCACGAACGTCAGGGGGTTGTTGATCTCGTGGGCGACACCGGCAATCAGGTAGCTCGCGGTGCTGTGCGGAGAGCGAGCCGGGCTCTCGAGCTTCGAGTCTCTGCAGGCCTCCACGAGCAGCAACCCGAGGCGCGGCCTCGCCAGCGGAATCAAACAGTAGGCCAGCGCACGGAGGCTACCGCCCAGGTACACGGGCAGCGCCGCCAGCGGCCGCGGCCCGCACTGCGAAGCCTCGAGCGCCGGGTCGGTCACGTCCGTGGCCCGGGAGCCGAGCAGGTCCACCACCGGCTTCCCCCTCAGCTTCGTCGCGGGAACCGAGAGCAGGTGCGCCGCCCGCTCCGTCGCGACGACCACCCGACCATCCGCGATGAACAACCCGGAAAGCGGCAGCTCGGCGAGGCGCTGCGCGGCAGTCGCCGCAGACGCGGGCTCCCCGGAGCGGTCCCAATACCAGCCCGGCTCCGACAAGCTCGCGCTGCGCTGAGCCGCCGGCAACAGCATCGCCAGCCGCACCGTGCCATTTCCTTCGACCAGGGCGCGCCCGAGGCGCAGCTGACACGAGCGGCCCGTCGAGGCCAGGGTCACCCAGAAGGTTTGCTCGCGCTCGGGTTGGTCCCGACAGACCTCGAGCCCGAGGGCTTCGCCATCACCGGGCGCGAAGAGACTCGGCAGCGAGCTGCCGATCACGCTACCCATCCAACCCGAGACTTCCGTAAACGCACGCGACGCCGCGGCGATTCGCCCCGCTTCGGTGACCAGCGCCGACGGTACGGGGATGCCTTCCAACCAACGTGGCGACAGTGCCTCGGAGGGCGGGCCCGGCGCCTCGGGTGCGGGGGCGGATGGCACCGCCGCCTCGCGGCCTCCCACGAGGGAACCTGCATGCACGGCACCCCGAAGCGGCCCGGGGCCTTCGCCCGTTCGCCAGGTGCCGCTCGGCTCCCGATTCCCTGGGCCGCCGCGCCCATCGAGACTGCATGCTCCCTCGGGTGTCGACCCACCCCTCCCAACCATGACTGACCCCTTCCACGCCGTCGGCTTCGGGGGCGCGCGCCGGGCGCCACCGGTGCACCCCATCCCCAATGCAAGCCAATGGTAGATTGCTCCTGGGCTACCGTCCAGAGGGTGGCTCGCTGGCCGCGAGCCGGGCCGCACGGGCGCGCTCGCCGCGTGGGCGAGGACCGGGGTGGGTGTGGTGAAACCCGACCCACCCCTGCACGCTTCAGGGGCTGGCGGCGGCCGCCGCCCGCGAGAAGCGCACCACGTGGAACCAGAACTCCTCCAAACGCCCGAGGACTTGCCGAAACCCCTCGAGGTCCATCGGCTTCACCACATAGGCGGCCGCCCCCAGCGTGTACGCCCGCTCGACCTGCTCCGCGTCCTCCGACGAGGTCAAGATGAGGATCGGGATGTGCGCAAGAGTAGGCGTTCGGCGAAGCGCGGAGATGAAATCTTCGCCGGACATCCCCGGCAGGCCCAGATCGAGCAGGATCAGATCGGGGAGCAGGTCCAGAGGCGAATTCACCAACGCTTCCAGGGCAGTTTCGGCGCAGCGATGGGAGTCGAGATCGCTGCGCATGGCATTGGAGTCCAGCTGCTCGGAGAGGAGCTCGGCATCGTCGGGGTCGTCCTCGACCAGCAAAATTCGCACCTTGCGCCCCACGCTGGGCAAGGACGAGCTCAACCTCGCCGCTCCAATCACCTGACCCGTCTTCGAGAGCAGCGGCCTCAGACGAACCTCCTCCACCAACGGCGACGAGTCGGGGATATCCAGCTCGCTGGTGCCGCGCCAGGTTTGCTTCAGCCGGATCCGCTCGAGCGCCCGCTCGAAATCCTCTCGGCTTCGCAGGGACATCAGATCGCTCAGCGCCGTTCCGGGCAGGAACGCCTGATCGCGACGGGCCAGCTCGGCGAAGCAGCGATTGGCATACGTGATCATTCCCGCCGGGTCGACCAACACCACGGGCGAGTCCAGCTGCTCCACGGCGGCGCTGAGGCGGTGCGCCCGATCCTCCAGGCTCTCCAGGCTACTCAGATCGCTGAAGCTCAACAGCACCCCTCGATTCGAGGCCTGGCTCATGGGCTTCGCCTTGAACAGGACTTTCGACCCATCGTCGCCGAACAAGATCCGCTCGACCGGTTCGAGGCCTCGGGCCACGCGAGCGCAGTCGTCGAGCAGAGGCGCACCCGAGAAGCTGTTGTTCAAATGGCTGAAGGGCCTGCCGGCGTCGTAGGCGACGACTCGGACGAAGGCAGAGGCCCGCTGGTTGAAGCGCCGGATTCTGAGCTCGTCGTCCAATACGATGATCCCCATCTCCACGGCGGCGAGCACCTCATCCATGTCGGCCGTCACCCGGCTGAGCTCTTCGATCTTGTTTTGGAGCTCGACATTGACCGTGTGAAGCTCCTCGTTGACGCTCTGAAGCTCCTCGTTGACGCCCTGCAGCTCCTCGTTGGAGGCGAACAGCTGCTCGTTGGTGCTCTGAGATTCTTCGCTCGAGACTTCGAGCTTGGAAATGGTGGCGTCGAGGTGGGCACGAGCGCGCTCCAGCTCTCTCTCCAAGCTCTTCACCCGCGCTTGCACGGCGTCGGTGGCCAGCGCGGCCGGCACGACGTTCGTCTCGCGCTCGCCCGCCGCCACCTCCTCGAAGAACACGGCGGTGAGGGGCTCGCGCCCCGGCTCACGCAATACCCGCCTCACGCGCATCGCCCAACCACTGCCCTTGGCTCCGGGCAGGTCGATCCCTGGAAACAAGAAATCGCGAGCCTCGCCGGAGCTCTGCTGATCCATCGCGGAGGCCAACAAGGTGGGCAGCGAGCTCGGCAGGAGCTTGCGCACGTCGAGCGTGGCAGGACCGTCCTCCAGCACCAAAAAGCGGCGTGCTCCGCCGCTGTGGTAGAGCAGCGTGCAACTCTCGTCGATGATCAGGTGGGGCGGCAGCAGATCGGCGGCGAGATCCACGAACAAGTGGCCGTCCACGAGTGGGGAAGCGTTGGGCCCGTAGGCGATGGGTACCTTCAAAGCGAGCGGATTCTCCGGGGCCGAGGGAAACGGGGGCGGCGGGCGGGAGGAAAGGGAGGACTGCGAAGGCGCCTCTGCCTGCACGGGCCGAAACACATGCCCGCTGGCGGAGACCGCTTCGAATCGATACTCGCCCTTTCGCGGGGTTTCGCTGGAGCCGAGCCACAGCAGCCCTCCCCTGCGCAGCGCGTAGCCGAAAATCTGCGAGACGCGACCCTGTGCCTCGCCGACCAGATGAATGAACACGTTGCGACAGGTGATGATGTCGATACCCGAAAATGGCGGGTCGCCCAGCAAATCGTGGCGGGCAAAGAGGATTCTCTCACGCAGGAAGCGGGCCGCATTGAATGCGCCCGATGGATCGGGCTCGAAATAATGCGTCATGAGATCCGCCGGAACGTCGGCGACCGACGCCGCGGAATACCTGCCCCGACTCGCAGTCGCCAAAGACCCTTCGTTGATGTCCGTGGCAAACAGCTTGAAGCTCGAGGGCAGACCACAATTGCGAAGCACCTCGCTGACGACGATCGCGACCGTGTAGGCCTCCTCGCCCGTGGAGCACCCGGCAACCCAGAGCCTCAGCGGGGCTCCGCCCCGCTCCCGGACGAAAGCCGAGAGGGCCCGCGTGAACTCCTCGATGCACGCCCGCTCGCGGAAGAACTGTGTGACGCCTATCAACAAGTCCGACGAGAGGCGCTCTGCCTCCTGTCGGTTCTGCTCGACGAGATCGGCATACAGCCCCAAGGTCTGCGCTCGCACGACGCCGCGGCGCCGCTCGATGCGCCGCGCAATGCTCGTACCCTTGTACATCGAGAAATCGACGCCGGTGTGCCGCCCGAGCGCCTTGGCGATGCGGGACATCTCGGCTTCTCGGCTAGCCACCACCTCCCCGGGCTCCCGGCGCACTCGGCCCGTCAACAGCTCGCGCAGCTCGGCACATATCTCCGCGGGCGGCAGCACGGCATCGACCTTGCCGGTAGCGATTACGGCCTTCGGCATGCCGTCGAACGAAGCCGAGCTGGGCCGCTGGGCGATGATGAACCCACCGGATTCGTTGACTGCCCGTGCCCCGCGCGCTCCGTCCGTGCCCGTACCGGAGAGGACGACCGCCGCACAGCGCGGGCCCCAGTGCTGGGCCATCGATTCGAACAGCAAGTCGACCTCGCGATGGTGGAACCGCGCTTCGACGTGCGGCTTGACGCTCAAGCGCTGGGCGGCGCAGCGCAGCGTTGCCTTCGGACCCACCACGTAGATCGTGTTGCCGCGCGCCAGCGCGCCATCCGTCGCGGGCTCGACGCGCAGAGAGGTCTGCCGGCACAACAGCTCGACGATTCGGCTCGGGTGGTCCGGCGACAGGTGAAGGACCACGACGTAACAAATTTCGTCGTTTTTCTCGGCCCCTGAAAACATCGCCCCGAGGGCTTCGATACCGCCCGCCGACGCGCCGACTCCGACGCAATACGACGCTCTCTGGCTGCCATCCCCACTCATCGACGCTCCCCCCGGTTGCTCCATCCGCGAGGATTGGCGCCGGGAGGACACGGGCCCGCGACGCGAGGAGCGACGCTCGCAGTCTGCCCCTCGAGCGGGCCACTGACTACCCCAAGCCCCACCCATCGATCCCCGGGTTTTTCCGGGTGGCCTACCGGGCGGCGAGGGCGGCTCGGAGACGGACGCGGTAAGGGCAGCTCGGAGACGGACGCGGTTTCGCGACATCACGAGGCGGGTCCATCCCGCGACTCGACGCGTGCACGTCGTCCCGGCGTCGACGTCGACGCCCGGGACGACGGCTACCACCGAGGGCACGCCGCCGGCTTCGCGCTCCCCGTGAACGCTCGACCGCAAGCGGAGTTGCGGGGTGCCGCGGCGTACGGCGGTCGCGCGACGGCCGTGAGCAGCTTGCGTGAACCGGGCGAAACGACCCGAGCGGTCGGGAACGAGTCGAGATCACCGCGGGAGTCGTCCGGCCGCGGAGATCGGCTCGCGGCGAGCGCCCCTTTCGCGAGGGGTCGGGCGGCGCCCAGGCCAAACCCGCGCCGCTCGACTGCCGGACACTAGCGGATCACGGGGGGGAACACCGCGCACGACGTGTCGATGACGCTGACGGCATCCTCGAAAAAGAACCCGTAGTCGTCGGCGCACACCGAGGCCGTCGAACCAAAGGTGAACGTCTCCGCCAAGCTCTGCAACCGCGGGGCGGGCTCGGCGTCTTCGCCACCGCACCCGGATCCCCCTTCGCCATCTCCGACCAGCCCCAGGAAGACGATCGCCTCCTCGCTTCCGCCTTTGCTGGCAACCAATGCGTCGTGCCAAACGCCCGGCGCCCCCGAGGAGACCTGATCATCCTCGTCCCCGATCACCGTCACCACGAGGATGGCGTCCTCTCGCAAGAAACCCGCGTTGCACCCCCCCGGCGCGTTGCTACCGGGAGCCAGCGAAGCCAACATGGCGTCCACCGGCGCTTCGCGTGGATCGCCGAGCAGGCCAACCTCGGCAATGCAGGAGAAGGCCGCGGCGGGATCCGGCTGCGTAGCATCGATGAAACGCTGACCACCGGGCAGCCCGCACTCGGTACCGTCCTGACGCAGCCGCCGCCCGGCGCCGAGCTGCCCTCCGCACGCCGTATCGAGGGGGGCGCCCCCGAGCAGCGAGCCCAGCAAGTCGCCCAAGCTGCTGGCGTCGGTGTCGACCACCATCACGTGAAAGTCATCGGAGCCCAGCGCCTCCGTAACCACGCCCATGAACCGAGGGAAACTGCCGATGAGAGCGCGCTGCTCCTCGAGCATCGAAAGCGAATTGTCCACGACGAACAAGAAATCCACCTTCGCACAGCCCATGGCGACAGCCTGCTCGGCCCCCTGGTCGCCGCCCAAGTCGACGAACGGCACGGCGTTTCCCACGGGTGCGTTTGCTCCAGGCGGGCGGGGCGCAGCGGGCGGAGTGGTGGTTGCCGGCGCCGCGTTGCCGCCGGTGGGTGCTTCGGCCCCACCTCCGGCGGCACAACCGGCCAAGCCGACGGTGAGCAGGCAAACATCGAGAGCACGCACGATCAAAATGGCCTTCCCAGTAGGTGCGACAGGGGCATCCTACCGGAGGGTAGTGCGCACGGCGTGGCCAAAGGTTACGCCGAAACTTGGGCCTTCCCCGCGGTCGCCGCTTCGCCCCGGCGGCGCGGCTCCCCTCACGGGGGGCGCACGTCTGCTCCGCTGCGGGCACCCCGCCGCCGGCATCCCCGCGGCGGTGGCGGTGGCCGTAGCCGAAGTGGAACACGACACCCGCCGCATCGCCTGGCAGCGCCCTGCGAGCGTTGCGCGAAGCGGTTCTCGGCAACGAGCTCGATCGCGGCGTCGGGCCCGGGGGCGCGAAAGCCGGACGTGAGCCCGGGCTGGGCTCCGGGGGCGCCTGGCCGCGCATCGGGCGCGACCGACCCCGCCCGCTGCCGGCTACTGCGCGCCTGGGTAGAGGTTGTCGGCCGCGGGTCGCCTGCGGCCGAGCCGCGGCGCGCTCGAAGCGCGGCGGCCCCGAGAGACACCGCCCCGACCGATTCCGCCTCGGGAGGTCCCGCCTGGCTACCGTCCCGACAAACTTACGCTCACAGTACCCACCGTCGGGCGGCGGCCCCCCGACCCTATCGAAATCCAGGCCCGTGCGCGAAACTCCGCGCCCATGTACGGGCAGTTCGAACTCCTCGGTCGCGCGCGGCGCTCCCTCCACTTCGGAGCCGCGGTGCGAGCCGCCGCGCTCGCGGCTCCCCTGCTCGCGTGCGGAAGCACGGGCGAGCCTCCGGCCGCGCGCAGCTCGCGGCTCCTACCGACCGAGTGGCGCTTCACCCTGCAAGATGTGGCCAGCGCCCAGGACCCGGCGCTCGACGACGGCAGCTGGCAAGAGGTGAGGGTCCCGCACACCTGGAACGCGCTCGATGGTCAGGACGGCGGCGGCGACTACGTGCGCGGCGTGGGCTGGTACCGCCGGCACTTCTCGGCGCCCGCCAAGCTCGAGGGCCGCCGCTTCTACCTGCAATTCGACGCGGCCAATCAGGTCGCCCAGGTGTGGGTGAACGGTCAGGCGCTGGGCGAGCACCGAGGCGGCTACAGCACGTTCCGCTTCGACGCGACCGAAGCGCTGCGAACCGGGGACAACGTGCTCGCCGTTCGGGTGAACAACGCACACGACGACAACATCCCCCCCTTGCGAGCGGACTACACGTTCTTCGGCGGTCTCTACCGGCCGGTGCATTTCCTCGATGTCTCGGAGGTGCACGTCGATCTGGACGACTTCGGCGCCTCGGGCGTGTACCTCGACGCCCAGCTGGGCGAAAACGGCACCGCGACCGTCGCCGCCCGCGTGGGCATCACGAACGCCTCGGCGCTGCCGGCTTCCGTCGACGCCGAGGTCGTGCTCACCGAAGCGAGTGGCCAGGAGGTCGCTCGCGAGCGGTCGACGGTCGAGATCGCATCGGGCGACACCGCGGTAGCCAGGCTGGAGCTCCCGGTGGCCACACCGCGCCTGTGGAACGGCCTTTCGGACCCTCACGTGTACACCGCACGCGTCGAGCTGCGAGAAGGTGGTGAGCTACTCGACACCGTGCAGCAGCCGTTCGGAATTCGTTCCTTTCGCGTCAGTGCCGAACAGGGATTCTTCCTCAACGGCGAATACCTCGACTTGCACGGCGTGAACCGCCACCAGGATCGCCTAGACCTCGGCTGGGCGATCGGCGCCGAGCACCACGACGAAGACATGGCGTTGATCCGGGAGATCGGCGCCACCTCGGTGCGGCTCGCGCACTACCAACAGGCACAGGAATTCTACGACCGGTGCGACCGCGAGGGCCTCGTCGTGTGGGCGGAAATCCCCCTGGTGGACGAGATCACGGACAGCCAAGCGTTCGACGACAACACTCGGCAGCAGATGATCGAGCTGATTCGCCAGAGCTACAACCACCCCTCGATCGCCCTGTGGGGGATCGGCAACGAGCAACGAGCCGACGACGAAGCCACCAACCGGCTGCTCGCCAGCCTGGCCGAGCTCACTCGACAAGAGGACCCCACGCGCCTATCCGCCTATGCGCACTGCTGCAACCCCGAGAACTCCGCCCTCACCCAGCACACCGACACGATCGGCTACAACTCCTACTGGGGCTGGTACATGGGGCGGGTGAGCAGCGTTGGGCGCTGGGCGGACGCGGTGCACGATCAAAGCCCGAGCCGGCCCATCGCGCTGAGCGAATACGGGGCGGGGGCCTCCCTCGTTCAGCACGAAGACAACCCGAGCCAGCCCATCACGACGGGCCCGTTTCACCCCGAGGAATACCAGACGAACCTGCACGAAGGCACCTGGCTGCAGCTCGCCGAGCGCCCCTTCATTTGGGGCAAGTACGTGTGGAACATGTTCGACTTCGCTTCCGACGGCCGAAGCGAAGGAGATGCGGAGGGGCGCAACGACAAGGGGCTCGTGACGTACGACCGACAGATCAGAAAGGATGCCTTCTTCTGGTACAAGGCCAACTGGTCCGACCAGCCGGTGCTTCACATCACCAGCCGCCGCTTCGAGCCGCGCCTGACCCCCACCATCGACGTGAAGGTTTACTCGAACCTCACGCAAGTGCAGCTTTCGGTCAACGGGCAGCCCGTCGTCGGCGAGAGTCCCGCACGGCACGTGTACCTCTTCGCGGACGTCCCGCTACGGATGGGGCAAAACGAGGTTCGAGCCAGCGCCCTGTCGGGAGAGAGCCCGGTCACGGACACGGTGACCTGGACGCGCCAGTAGCGCCGCACCGGGAGCGTGGGGCGGCTCGCGGCGCTGCGCCCGGCGCCGCCCGACCTCCCGGGGCGGCGCGGGCGCCTCCCTACGAGTGGTGCCGGCTCGACGCCGAGGACGAGTCCACGTTCGCAGCGGCGCTGAGCCACTGCGACGCGGCCATCTACGGTGGCTCGAGAGCGAAAGCGAGCCCATCGCAATCGCGGATGTCGAGGTCGCCATCTCGCTCTGTTTGAAGCTTCCGCTGCCCGAGAGCGCGACCCACTCCCTGCCGAGGCCGCAGCGGCTTTCGGGCACGAGTATTCTGCGACGGGGCGCGCAGCTCCAGGGAATGGACCCCTACCTGCTGCGCGTACCCGTCGTGACCCCACGCCTTGCCAGCTGCTGGATTCGACTGGTGACGAGGGCCGACGAACACATCGCGGAGAGCGACGAGCGCGCGCGGGCGGCCGCCGAGCGCCGCGACGCTCAGTTCCGCGGGCTGGGCTTCGCGCGGCGGGCGATGGCGATGTCCGCGTCCACCTCGGCGGTGAGCTCGCGAAAATCCACCAGCCCAACCCGATTCGTCCACAAGGGGTTTCGATACTGCGCGCTCGCCTGGGCCGTATAGAGTCGCCAATACCGAGCCGCCTCCTCGAGCGCCGTCGTGGCCTGCGTTTGATGCGTTCGCTCCGCCGTTCGACGAAACAGCGCAAGCTCGGTGGCTCCCCGAATCTTCTCGGCGTAGTACTGACCGAGGCGCGCCATCGCAACGATGTCGCCGAGGGTACGGCTCAGCTCCAGGCTGCGCTCGGCGGGCTCCGGCAGGCGCAGCCGCTCGAGCTTCGAGAGCGCAGCCGCCGCCCGCTGGGCGATCCGGCTCGCGACTTCCGGAGGGCTCGTGCCGACCATCGGGCGCCCTGCGAGCATGCGGTCCACGTACTCGGGAATTGGCACGTTGTCCGTGCCGGGGTGAACGCCGAGCGTAATGAAGCGATTCACGTCGTGAAAGCCGCTCCTCGTTTGCGCCGGGCCCGGGCGGCTGCGACACCCCTCGATGTACCACTGGAAGTCGAATTCCCCCCAGTGAAAGCCGGTCACCAGCGGGTAGATGATGGAAGCGTCATCCCAGGCGTCGAGCAAGCCGCGCGCGTCCACCCCGGCGAAGCGATCGGCCACCAGCGCCGCAATGCGCTCGTCGTCCAGGCTCGGGTCGTAGCCCAGCCGCCCCCACAGCAGAAAGTGAAGCCAGTGCTTGTCGACCTCGAGCTGGCGAGGCGTGGTCGGCTCCTTGTCGAGAAACTCCCGGGCCCATACCCACATGTCCGAGCCGAAGTAGTAGCCGGCGGATTGCTCGTAGGGGATGTTGCGCACGAAATCCCGCACGAACTCCGGCGCGGCCCAGCGGAACATCAGCGCATCGTCGTTACGCAGAGTCCACAGCGTCTTCATGCTCCCCAAGGATTTGACGAAATCCAAATGAAACAGCTGCCTGGGCGTCGAAAGCGCGTGCGCCTGGGCGTACTTGAAGCTGAACACGAAGTCCACGTTGGGCTGCTCGAGGAGCGGCTGGAATGTCTTGGCGATATCCTGCGCCCGCGTCTGGTGCTGGCGGTGAATGAAGCGGATTCGCCGCCCCGGCTCGGCGCGCGCCGCGTCGAGCGTGCCCTGGCCGTAGGTGGCGAAAGCCCAGGCCTCCTTTGCCTCGAAGCTCGCCCGGCCCATATTCTCCCCGGTCGTGACGCCGATGCCGCGCAACAGCGGGTAGGTGCGAAACGCGGCCCGCACGCTGGCGCGAAAGTAGTCGACCGTCCTTGGGTTGTCGATGGCCTCGGTGATGCCGTACTTGCCACCGACGCCGTACGTGAAGATGTTCCACGTCATCAGGTACAGCTCGATGTTCCGGTCTTTCGCGTACTGCATCACGCGGCGAAAGAAGTCGATCTTCTCGTCGATCGTCAGCTTTCTGACGACCTCGACGTGGGCCAGCATCTTGGGCGTCACCAGACCGACGCCGGTGGTGGCGTAATCCTCCTGAAAGTCGATCTTGGATCGGAGCACGTCCGCCAAAGCGACCGCCGGATACTCCGGAACCCGCACCAGCGACGGAAATGGGTGCTCGCTCCAGAGCGAGACGAGGTTGTAGCGGGAGCGCGCCAGGTGATCGAGGTAATCGCGCCAGAACCCGAAATCCCACACGTCGGCGATCGCGGCCTGGGCCGAGTCGCTCATGTCCGAATAGCTGGGCGTGCGCACGTCGAGCGGGATGTTGAGCTTCGTACCCCGCACCGGCATGTAGGGGCTCTTCGCCAGCGGCTTCACTCGATCCACGCCGAGGGTACGAATCTGCTCCGCAAGCTCCAGGCCCCCATACAGCTCGCCCGCCACGTCCGCCCCCACCACCCACAGCTCGCGCGGCTTGCCGCGCCCGACCCAGCGAAGCGCGAAGCCTTCCGGGCGCAGGGCAGCCAGCTCCGGTGCGGCCGCTCGCAGGCTCGGCAGCCGCTCGAGCGCTTGCTCACGCGTCAAGAGCACAATCCGCAGCGGAGCCGCCGCGGCCTCGCGGGGGGCCTCTTCGAGCGGAGAGTGCCTGGCCTCGTAGCCCCGCGCCCGCAAGGCAGCCTCCAGATCCCCCGCGGCAAACGCCACGGGCGCCGCGCTGGCGTCGTACGAGAGCTGCGCCTCTTCGGCCCGGGCGGGGCCGGAGCGCAGCCACGAGGCCACCGCAAGGCAGGCCGAAACCAGTCCCATCTTCGTTCGGTTCATGCACACCATCGCAGCCAAAGGCCCGTGCCCTCGTTCGCGCGGGCTCGGCGCCGGGCCGATGGCACAGCCCGCAGCGGCGAGCACGATACGTCCTCGACGCCCGAGAGAGAAGCACAATCCAAAGCCGCCTCGCCCGTGCATCGACCCGCTCCAACCGCGGCCGCCCGCGGCGCGACTCGCGGCGAGCCCGAGTGGCTTTGCACGCAGCCCGTGTTCGCTTGGATTTTTTTGCGATAGGCGCCGAACGGCCTCGCGCGGCTGGGCGTCCACACCGTGCAACGCCGTCGCGAGCGCAAATCGCCAGCGAAGGACGCGCCAGGCTCTCCGGGCCCCTCGGGCGCGTGCACCCACCCGGGGCGGGGGCTCACCGGCGACGTGCCGCTCGGGGATTTTCCGCCCGCCGAGCGCGACCTCGAAGGGTCACGCCCCGGTCGAGCGTGAGAGAGCCGGCTCCCCGCGCCACACCGGAGGGCGAGCCGCTGCGCGGCCACAAAGCCGAGCACGGGCGCCACGGAACTGTTAGTTTGCGTCGCCGCCTCGGCACGTCCAAAACGAGAAGATATCAATGATGGTAAACAAGCGAACTCTGGGAAAATCAGGCATCGAATTGACCGAGCTGGGGCTCGGCTTGTGGGCTGCCGGCGGGGGCGAATGGGGCGCTCCCGATGACGCGGCCGACGCGGAAGCCCTCTCCGCGATCGACGCGGCGCTGGACGCGGGCGTCACCTTCTTCGACACCGCGGATGTCTACGGGGCCGGCCACAGTGAGACACTGCTCGGCAAGGCCATGGCCGGCAGGCGCGATCGCTTCATCGTCGCCACGAAGATCGGCTGGCGCGGCTTCGACGGGGAAAACAACTGCACGGGTTACAAGACGGTGCAGCAGCTGATCGCCGGCGTCGAATCCAACCTGCAGCGGCTGAAGACGGACTACGTGGACGTGATCCAGTCCCACATCAGCTTTCGAGACTCGACGATGGAGATCTTTCTCGAAGGATTCCAAAAGCTGCAGAAGGACGGGAAGGTCCGCGCCTACGGGATGAGCAGCAGCGACTTCGAGTTCATCAAGGCGTTCACGGCGGACGGCGGGTGCTCCTCGCTGCAGATCGACTACAGCATCCTCAACCGCACGCCGGAAGCGGAAATCTTCGACTACTGCCAAAAGAGCGGCATCGGCATCATCGTGCGCGGAGCCCTGGCGATGGGCATCCTGACGGGGAAATTCTCCGAAGAGAGCCGCTTCCCCGAGGACGATTTTCGAGCCAAGTGGATCAGCGACCCGGAGCAGAACGCCGTCTTCAAGCAAGATCTCGCCAAAGTCTCGAAGCTCATGCCGCTGCGGCGCACGGGTCGCAACCTGGCCCAAGCCTCCCTGCAGTTCGTGCTGCAGCACCCGGCCGTCACCACCGTGATCCCGGGCGCCCGCACCCCGAAGCAGGTCGCCTCGAACCTCGGCGCCTGCAACGCCCCGCCGCTCAGCGAAGCCGATCGGAAGCTGATCGACGAAGTCACGCCCCCCGGCGGTGGCCGCAAGATCTGGCCGGCCTGAGCGAGCGCCCCGCGGCAGCTCGCCTGGGGGGGTGGCGAAACGAGAGATCGGCCTCCTCGGGCGAGCTGGCGCCCTACGCGTAGAAGCGGCCGCCCTTCTTGGCGAGCTCGACGAGCGCGGAGGCTGGCGCCCAGCGCTCGCCGAACCGCTCCGCGTAGCCCTCGATGCGGCGCAGCACCTCGCTCGGACCGAGCGCGTCGACATAGCGGAAGGGCCCGCCGCGAAAGGGAGGAAAGCCGAGGCCGAAGATCGCGCCGATGTCGGCGTCGCGCGGGCTTTGCACCACTTCCTCCCCGAGGCAGCGAATGGCCTCGTTCACCAGCGCGAGCGAGCAGCGTAGCTGCATCTCGTGCACGGCCACGGCCGGCTTGCGCGGGTTGGGCACGGGGAGGCCCAACAGGGGGTACACGCTCGGATCGGCGAGCTTGCCCTTTGCGCTTCCCTTGCCCAAGAGAGGCCTTCGCTTCCGCCTGGCAGCTCCATACAGATAGAGCCCGCGCTCGTTCTTCTTGCCGCGCCGGTCGTCGGCCGCCAGCTTCGCCATCGCGGGCGGCGGCTCGAGCCGGGAGCCGAAGGCGGCCACCATGGTGGGCGCCACGTGCGCGGCCACGTCGATGCCCACCTCGTCCAGGAGGGCCAGCGGCCCCACGGGCCAGCCCCAGGCCGTGAGCGCCGCGTCGATCCTCTCGATGGCCGCGCCTTCGGTCAGGAGCCAGGCCGCTTCGTTGAGGTACGGGCCGAGAATGCGGCTGGTGTAAAAGCCCGCACCATCGCGGACGACGATCACCGTTTTGCCCTGCTTCTTGCCGAGCGCCACGGCCGTCGCGACGACCTCGGGGCTCGTTTTGCCGGTGGCGATCACCTCGAGCAAGGGCATCTTCGGCACCGGGCTGAAATAGTGCATGCCAACCACGTTCTCGGGGCGCTTCGCTGCCGACGCGATCTGTGTGATGGGGATGGACGAGGTGTTCGAAGCGAAGATGAGCCCCTCCCGCCCGTGCTCTTCGACCTCTCTCAGCACGCGGTGCTTGATCTCCAGATCTTCGAACACGGCCTCGATCACGATGTCTGCGCGGCGCAGGCCGGAGCAGTCCGTGGTGGTGGTGAGCTTGGCCAAGCACTGCTCGCGCTCGGTGCGCGTGAGCCGGCGCCGCTTCACCCGCTCGTCGAAGAAGCTCGCGACGGACTCGAGGCCCTTGCCCAGCGCTTCGACGCTCTGATCCTTCAACCGCACCCCGATGCCGCTCTCCAGCGAGACGGACGCAATGCCCGCGCCCATCAGCCCCGCGCCGAGGATCTCGACCTGCCGGATCTCGCGTGGCTCGACCGAGGCGCCGCGGACGCCGAGATCCTTCTTGAGCGCCGTGGTCGCAAAGAAGATTTCGATCAGCCGGCGCGCTACGTCGCTCACCGCGAGCTCGCCAAAGGCCTCGAGCTCCGCGGTGCTCGCCGCCTCGAAGCCCTTCTTCGCCCAGACCTCGAGCACTTCGAGGATGCGCTCGGGAGCCGGGTAGTGCCCCCCGGTTCTCTTCAGCACCGCCTGGCGTGCCTTCTTGAACACGAGGGCCCGACCCACGGCGTTCTTCTCGAGCATGGCTGCCGAGAGCGCCTGCTGCGCCGGCGCCTTCTTCGCCTTCGAGGGCGCCCCACCCTCGGCCAGCGAAAGCGCGAGCTTGGCCGCCGTCTGCTGTAGGATGGCCTCCGGCACGACGTCGTCGGCGATGCCCAGCGCGCGCGCCTTGCGCGGGACCATCTTCTTGCCCGTGAGTCCGTAATCGAGCGCGACCTGAAGGCCCGCGCGCTCCGCAAGCCGCAGGAGGCCTCCCAGCCCCGGCAGCAGCCCGAGCTGCACCTCCGGAAGCGAGAGCACCGTCTTGCTGCTCTCCGTGAGCACCCGCCCGTGACAGGCGAGCGCGACCTCGAAGCCGCCGCCCAGCGCGGCGCCGTGCACCGCCGCGACCACGGGCTTGCTCGACGCCGCGAGGCGCCGCAGGGCTTGGTGCCCCGCCTCGACCACACCGCGGGCTTCCGCCGCCGAGCTCACGCGCCCGAGCATCTCGAGATCGGCACCGGCGATCCACGTGTCGGGCTTGCCCGAGACCAAGATGGCCGCCCGGATCGCATCATTGCGAGCGACCTCCTGCACCATTGCCGAAAACTCCTGGGCGAAGTCGGCGCGGAGCGTGTTCACGGCCGAGCCGGGAACGTCGTAGGTGATCACGGCGACCCCGTCCGGGCGCACCTCGAGCGAGAGCGACCGCTCGGGCCTCTCGTGATCGGGCTCCGTGATGTTGGCCGCAGTCGTCATGCGGCCTCCAGGACGACGGCGGCGCCGAGCCCGCCCGCCGCGCACAGGGTCAACAGCGCGTATTGCCCCTTGCGCTTGCGTAGCTCCCGCAGCGTGGAGAGGACCATGCGCCCGCCGGTGGCCGCGAACGGGTGACCGATGGCGATGGAGCCACCGTTGACGTTGAGGGTCTTCGGGTCCACTTCACCGACCGGCTCGGACCGACCGAGCCGCTCTTCTGCGAACCTCCGCGATCCGAGAGCCTGCACGTTCGAGGCGATCTGTGCGGCAAATGCTTCGTGCATGTCCACCAAGTCCATTTGAGGAAGCCTCAGGCCGGCGCGGTCGAGCGCCCGTGGTGCCGCGAAGGCGGGCCCCATCAGCAGCTGCCAGCTCGGGTCCACCGCGGCGTACGCCCAGGATTTCACGTACCCGAGCGGGTCGTAGCCGAGCGCGCGGGCTTTCGACTCGCGCATCAACAGCAGTGCGCTCGCCCCATCCGTCAGGGGCGAGGCATTGCCCGCGGTGATGGTGCCGTGACGGCGATCGAACACCGGCGAAAGCTTGCCGAGCGCCTCGAGGCTGGCGTCCGCCCGAACCAGGTTGTCCCGCTCGACGGCGCTGTCGAACGGGGGGGGAATCACCTGCATCACTTCGGCGGCAAACGTTCCATCCTCCCAGGCGCGGGCCGCGCCGAGGTGGGAGCGCAGCGCGATTTCGTCCTGCTCCTCGCGGCTGATGCCGTTCTCCTTGGCCATCTTCTCGGCCGCCTCGCCCATCGATTCGTTGGTCGTGGGCTCTTTGGCGAAGCCGGGCCGCGGGGGAACGAGATCCTTGGCCGAGAGCTTGGTGAATGGCTGGATGCGCTCGGCGAGCGTCTTGCCTTTCTGGGCGGCCATCAGCGCGCGCGTCAGAGGCCGGGATACACCGAGCGGGACGTCGCTCATGCTGTCGGCCCCCCCGGCGATGGCGACCTCGTGTTGGCCGCCGAGGATGGCTTCGGCGGCGCTCGTCATCGCCTGGATCGAGGTCGCACAGGCCCGCGACACGCTGAATGCGTCGATCGTCTTGGGCAGGCCGGAGCGCAGCACGACCTCGCGCGCGATGTTGAGCCAATCGATCGAGGGGACCACCTGACCGTACACGCACAGAGTGACGATGCGAGGATCCACCTCGCTCTTCTGGATCAGCTCTTTGACGACGGCGGCCCCCAGATCGACGGTGCGCAGTGCGCGCAGCGCGGTACCGGCTTTCGTGAACGGGGTACGCAAACCAGCGACGACGGCGACACGGTCGCGGCCACCCACCCCATTGGCTATCCCCGGTGCAGACGTATCCATACCAAGGGCAATAAGGACGCGCCGCCACCGTGTCAAACGGTCATCTCGAAGCGGCGCGCCGAACCGCCCTCGAACGCATTGCCCCGCGGCCGCACCGGCGAGGAGCGCGAACGCCTCAGCGTGGCGAACGCGTACGCGATCGACCCGATTCCTCCGTGACGACGCGCCCCCTCCCGCGACCCGGCGCCTCGCCTCCCCAGTCAGTCCCAGGTGACCAGCGCCTCTGGATTGGATCGCGCGCAGCCATCAGACGAGCCGCCGACGAGAATCCATGCGGGACGGACCCTTCACCCAATCGGTCGACGAGACGCGGCCGCTCGCGCCCCCCGGCAACGAAGCCCCGGGCGAGCCGCGGCGCGCGAGGCAAGCGTTCGAAACGAGACGACTTCGGGCCGCCGGCGGCGGCGATCGCGCGGCGGGCTCGACGCGCGCCGAGCCAGGGCCTCCGTCCCTCCGCCGCGTCGCCGGGCGGGCTCCCGTCCCTTCCTGCCTCGAAGCGATCGAACGGCACGCCAGGCGACCGGGAAGCGCCGGCGCGTTGAATCGGGGACCCGCGCGGGCCCTCCGTACCGAAGGTGCCCCGCCCAAGCGGCGCGCGGCCCGCCGCCCGCGCGCGAGGTGAGCAACCCCGGGCGCCCTCGATGGAAGACTCGTCCCGCGCGTCGCTCGGCGCGCCGCGCGGCACGGGCGACTCGCCATCGGGGGGAAAAGGCAATCGCGAAGCTCGACTCGACGAGCGCTCTGGCGGAACGTAGGCCACCCGCCAGCACCTGATCCGGTCGTCTGGTCGGCAAACGGCGGACCCGCGTGGAGAGCCGGAACCCGCACCGCGACGCGAGCCCCGCCCCCTCGTCGTCCCGCTCGGTCCCGGCACGCGAGCGTTTTTCCTGGCACGGGCCCCAGGGGTGGGCTAGTTGGGCCGCCGGTGGATCGGGCAGTGACTCTCAACTCCAAACAGAAACAATTTTTGCGCGGCCTGGCCCATCCGCTGAAGCCCGTGGTGCAGATTGGCCACAAAGGCATGGGGCAGAGCATCATCGAGCAGATCGACGCGCAGCTGCTCGCCCACGAGCTGATCAAGGTGCGCTTCAACACGGAAAGCGCCGAGGAGCCAGAAGAGGTCGCGGAGGATATCCTCATCGCCACAGCCAGCGAGCTAGTCCAGAGCAGCGGGCGCGTCCTCACCTTGTACAAGCGCCGCAGGCACAGGCCGAAGATCGAGCTCCCGAAGGCAGCCGCGCCGCGGGGCTGAGCGTTTCTCGCTTCGGGGCCGCCCCGCAGTCGCCGATCCGAAGAGCGCGGCGGGGCCGACGCCCCCTAGCCCGGGCTAGGCCGTCAGGCGAACGAACGCGGGGGCGTGTAGATGATCTGCGAGCGACGACGCGGCGGGACCACGGTCGGCGTGCTGTCGAGCGAGGCTCCTTGCACGAGTGCTTTGAACGACTCGATGCCGTCGTCCGGCAAGCGGGCACCGGGTGGCGCGGCGGGAGCGCCGGGCTCGGCGCTGAAGCGCGTCGCACAATAGGTGAGCTCGGCGCGAGTGGTCACGCCGACCTTGCCGAACACGCGGGCCAGCGTGTTGCGCACGGTGTGCGCCGAAACGCGTGTCAGCATGGCGATCTCGACATTTTTCAAGCCCTTGATGACCAGCTGCACGAACTCCGCCTCACGGCGAGTCAGCCCGTAGGCCTCGACGAAGGGCTCTAGCCCCGTTTCCTGGCCAGCCTCGAGCGCCAGCACTTCCACGATGTGCAAAAACGGTGCGACCACGTCGACCAGGTGCCGCTGCGCCTCGGAAAAACGACTCGTCGTGCCGCGCCGCTCGAGATTGAAACCCGCCACGTTGCCGCGCCGAACGCTCGCGCGCACGAGCATGTGGCGCATCCCCGTCGGGACCAGCACTTCGTTGAAGACCGCCAGCTGCCGCTGACGGCTGATCGGCCACACGTCGTCGTGCAGACACGAGCGGCCCGAGTACGCCGCCACCTCGCGGGGCGAAAGCTCCGCCAGGAAACGCCCGAGGTTTCCCTTGAGAAATGGCTCGTCGTGGCCCACCACGGCACCCCGGCCCTCCATGGCCGCGCCCCACGTCGCCCCGATGTAGCCGGCGTCGAACCCGATCGTCTCCTGCAAGAGCTCGAGCATGTCGGGCCAGATTTCCGAGGGCTCTCGGACGTCCACCACCATCTCGGCGAACACACCGACCAAATTATGAGCCTGCCAAATGGACACCCTCGCCTTACCCTCCCGCGCACCCCCCCTCGTCGAACCCCAATTTCTCAAGGAGGACCATACCACGAGCACCTCGAACCTGTCTGCAACACGACTGGCTTGCGGCGCCACCCGCGAACCGCCCCGAGCAATTCATAAATAGGTTGATAACGAACTGGAAAACGCACCGCGGCATCGAGTGGTCGGCCGCCAGCGGCCGGGCGGGTCCGGCTGCCGCGGCGTCCCATTGTGAAACATCCCCGCTGGTACTGCTGCGAGCCGAACGAACGGCGGAGCGTTGCAGCGGCCACGGATGGCAGCCACGGCGATCGAGGACGGCGATCGCCCGCTCGTCGTGCGGAGCAGTCCCTCGAATCCGCCGGCGCGGGGCCGACGATTTGCCGCTCGCGGCGCCGGCGAGCGCGCGATGCCGCCGGAGGGCGTGCTCCCCGGCGCGGCGCGACCAACCCGCCCGGCAAAGACTGGCGACGGGCTCGCCCGCGCAGCTCGTTTCGCCCAGGTTTCGTCCGGGGTTTCACCCTTGCAACGCCCGCTGCCGCCGGTTCGACGCGAGTCGAAGCGCCGCGTTCGTTTCGGGAGGATCACCACACCGCGGCGCGCGACGGGCGCGGCGCCAGGCGCAGGGCCGCGAGTAGTACGTTCGTACCATTGCGTGTTTCGTCAGTCCGTTCCCATGATCGCCACGACCCGCGAGGCATTGGCAACCGCGAGCGCCCAGCGGGCCTCTCTCGCCAGCTCGCGCAGATGGGGTGAAGCATGGGACGAGAAAACTGCGTCGACGCGTACCGAAAAGGTCGCGCTGGTTGGCCCGACATCGAGCTGTCGAGAGAGAGCTTCGAGAATCACCTGCGTCGCGTCGGCTACGGGCCTCGTTGCATCGAGCACGTCACCGACTTGTATCTCTGCGCCGCAGCCGCCGAGGGCGTCCAAGCGGCCGTCCGCGCGCTCGATCGGACACACCTCGTCTCGCTTCGCTCGGCGCTCGCGACGGTAGTGGGTCGAACCGATCTGGTCGAAGAGCTCCTGCAGGTGGTTCGCATCCGACTGCTCGTGGGAGCGCCCCCCAAGATCGCCACCTACCGCGGAATAGGCCCGCTCGGAGCGTGGCTGCGGGTCGTGGCGGTGCGCGCTGCGCTGGATCTGAAGCGAGCCCAAGGGATGCACCGCCGGGGCCTGCAACAGTTCTCGCAGCACGTGGAGCACATGGCGCCGCTCGCTCGCTCGGCGGACGCCGAGGTCGCCGAATCGAACGAGATGGCGCGAATTCTGGTGCGGGAGCTGACGAGCCTCGACGCCCCGAACCGAGAGCTGCTGCTTCACCACTACGTTTCACGGCTCAGCATCGACGTGCTCGGCGCGATGTACGGCGTGAACCGTTCCACCGTCGCCCGGCGCGTGCGGCGCACGGTAGCGCGGCTGCGCCGCGGCCTTCGGCTGCAGGCCGCCACCCAGTTCGGCGCCGACGATGCGATCGAGCTGGACACGCTGTCCATTTGCCTGGACTGTCTGGACTTCGACCTGAAGTCGGTGCTCGCGGGCGCCGCGCCGCGCGCCCGCGGCGGCGCCGCCCCCTTGCGCGCGGACGGCGCGCGGCTCGCCGCCGGCTAGCGCGCGGACCCCCGCGCGCCGAAACGATCCACGCGCCGCCGCCGCGTCGCGGGCATCCGTCGACACCGAGACGTCCCGGCCGGGCTCACGGACGGGCGCTCGGGACCGCGGCGCCGTCGCCAAGAGCCGGCGACGCTCGGCCCGCGGGTCGCGCGAGCCAGGCGGGCCTTGCGCAGGCGCTCGTCCACGAGCGTCCCCGCGCGACGAGCGGAAGCAAATCTCCCACGCGAGCAGGCCGACGCTCGCGCTGCGGGCGAGGAACCGCTACGAGCGATTTTCGTGATCCCAGCGCGGCCACCGACATCGGGGAGGCGCTCGTGAGCGGCGCGACGAGCCCGCGGGAGCCTGGCTCGCCGCGGCCGCCCGGCCCGCAGCTCGCGGGCGGCGCGGGAGCCCTGCGTCGTGCTCCACTGGCGAGCGGCCTGCTGGTGGCGGGCGCGGGCGCCCCGCTCGGCATCGAGCGAGCCGAGGGCTACGCCTTCTTTCAGGCCCCCATTTGGCTGAACGCGACCGCGGTCGCGGCGGTGGTGCTGCTCGGCCTCGGGGGCCTGACGCTGGTGCGGCGCCCGAGGTTGGGGAGCTTCGCGGCCAGCCTCGGCGTGCTGGCGACTTTCGCGATCGGCTTGCCCCACTTGCGCTCTTCTCCCGCGGTGACGCTGCTGTCGCTGCTCGCTTGCTCCTCGGGCCTGCTGCTCCTGTGGCCATTCGGCAGCCCGAGCTTCGAGTCCGAGCCGCCCTCCCCCCGCGCGCTGGCGGAGCGGGCTCGGGGCGCCTCACTCTCCGCCGGCGCCCTGTGGCTGCTGTGGACCTTCACCAAGCCGCGACAGGGGCCCTTGGACGCCGTCGTGGTCGGTTGGGCGATGGCCCTCGCCTGCTCGCTCGCCTGTGCCTGGGCGTTGCGCAACCGCCGCGCTCACCGGTTGCCTTCGTTGACCATTCTCGGCTCCTTCGGGTTTTCGTGCGGATTGTTCGTGCTGCTGTGGGGGGATGCCTGGTGGATGGTGAGTGGCTTCCTCGGGCCGGCGCTGCTCGCGTTGGCGTTGACGCGCAATCCGCCTCGGCTCGAGGCGGACGGGAGCAGCTGGCAAGACTTCCTGCTCGGGCACGCCGAGCGGCTGTTCGTGGGTACGTTTGCCGGCCTGTGCCTGGGCGGAGCGTTGCTTCTCGCGCACCCCAAAAGCGCCGCCTCCGGCGAGGGTATCGGCTTTGCCGACGCCCTGTTCACGTCCGCCAGCGCCGTGTGCGTGACCGGCCTCGTCGTCGTCGACACGGCTTCGGCCTTCAGCGGTTTCGGCCAGCTCATGATTCTCTTTCTGATTCAAATCGGCGGGCTGGGGATCATGACCTTCTCCACCGCCGTGCTCTGGGCGCTCGGGCGCCGAATCAGCCTGCGGCACGAGGGCGCCGTGGCGCGCCTCATCAGCACGCAGGACCACAGCCAGCTGTACGCAACCGCAAAGCACATCTTGCAGCTCACCGCCGCCGTCGAGGCGACGGGCGCGGCGCTGCTCTCCCTGGCGTTCCTCTCCGAAGGCGACCCCCCGACAACGGCCGTTTGGCGGGGCACGTTCACGTCGATTTCCGCGTTCTGCAACGCCGGCTTCGCGCTGCAGAGCGACAGCTTGGTCCCCTACCAGCACTCGCCTCTGGTTCTGCACACGGTGGCGGCCTTGATCATCGTCGGAGGACTTTCGCCGCTCGTCGTGTTCTCCGTCCCCAAAATGATCAAGCCCGGCAGCTCGCCGGCCTCGGCCCAGGCTCGGTTGGCGCTCGCGGCCGCGGCGGCGCTGCTGGTAGGCGGCTTCGCCTTCACCCTGGCGCTGGAATACGAAGACTCGCTCGCGGGGCTCAGCCTGGTCGACAAGCTACACAACGCTTGGCTCCAGTCCGCAACCTTGAGAACCGCTGGCTTCAATTCGGTGGACCTGCGCCACACCCGTGCGGCCACACTGCCGCTGATGATCGCATGGATGTTCATCGGTGGGAGCCCAGGGGGCACGGCGGGTGGGGTCAAGACGACCACCGTGGCGGTGCTCGTTCTGTCGGTGTTCCACGCGATCCGGGGGAAATGGGTGCTCGAAGCCTTTGGAAAGCGCATTCCAGAGCGCGCCCGCGCCAAGGCGCTGGTCGTCGTGACCATCGCGACGATGGCCGGGTTGTCAGCCCTGGTCGCGCTCCTGCTCACGCAGGACATGTCGCCCCGCCTGGCGGCGTTCGAGGTCGCCTCGGCACTCGGTACAGTCGGGCTCACGCTGGGCGGCACGGCCCAGCTCGACGGCGTGGGCAGGGGGATCGTCATCGCGTGCATGTTCGTCGGCCGCGTGGGGGGCCTGACCCTGCTCATGTTCTTGAGCAGCAGCCTCCCACAGCCGGCGATCCGCCGCCCGGAGGAAGAGATCGATGTGGGCTAGCCGGCTAGCTGTGCGCGAAAAGGCTCCAGAGCCCGCCGCAGCGCACGCGCGCACCGCCACCGCGCCGGGGGAGCCACGCAGGCCCCCCTCCCGGGGGAGCCCGACACGAGATGCCCGACGGGCGAATGGAAGGCAGGAACATCATGAAACGGCAAGCACTGGTGATCGGGCTGGGGCAATTCGGCATGTCCGTCGCGCGGGCGCTCGTCTCGCGCGGGGTCGAAGTCCTGGCGGTGGACTCGAGCGAGGAGCGAGTGCGCGCAGCTTCGACATTCGCCACCGAGAGCGCCTGCTTCGACGCCACCGACGAAGCCTCCCTGGCGAAAATATCGCCCGAGCGGCGCGACGTGTGCGTCTGCGCGATCGGGGACGAATCGCAACAAGCTTCCATCATCTGCACGGCGCTGCTCGCGCAGATGGGCGCTCACCGCGTCATTTCCCGATGCAACAACGACCTGCACGCGCGTATCCTCACGCTCGTCGGAGCCAGCCAGGTCGTCAACCCGGAGCGGGCTTTCGGGGAACGCTTTGCCAACCAGGTCGTGCACGAGGGGATTCGCGGGGAAATGCCCCTGGGCGAAGGCGTGCTGATCACGGAGGTGGCCATCGTGGAAGCGTTCGTCGGCAAGACCCTGAGCGAGCTGAGGCTCCCCGCGCGATTCGGCGTGACGGTCGTCGCGATTCGCCGGTCTTCGACCGGTAAGATTTTGCTCCCCGAGCCACATTCGCGGCTCGAGCCAGGCGACGTGCTGGTGGTGGTTTCCCGGGAAGAGGCGGTTGCGAAGATGCTGGAGGCGCACTGAATGGCTCTGCGCAGAGAGCTGCTACTCACCATCGGGACGCTGGTCCTGCTGAACCTCCTGTTGGCCTTCGGGGCGATCGGCCTGTTCGCGCGCATGGGACCGGTGATCGAGAGAATTCTCGACGACAATGTCTTCTCGATCACCGCCGCCGAGGAAATCGTCGCGACGCTCGCCTCGGAAGGGACTTCCGTGCCGCCCGAGGCTGCCAGCGCGATGCAGAGGGCCCTCGAGCAAGCCAAGAGCAACGTCACCGAGCCGGAGGAGCACGACGCGCTGCGGGCGCTCCAGAGCGACCTTCCCGGTGCCCTTTCGGGGGAGGCCGAGGCCCGAAAAAGCGTGGTGGTCGCCGCCGAAAAGCTGATCCGTGTCAACCGCGCGGCCATGCGCCGCGTGGACGGGCAGGCCCGGAGGCTCGGAGAAAGCGGCGCGTGGGCGGCCGTCTTCATCGGGTTCCTTTCGTTCCTGCTCGGCGTTCTGTTGATCGTGCGACTACAGCGGCGCTTCGTGGCACCGCTGCTCGACCTGCACGAGGTGCTGCAGCAAGCCGCCGCAGGCAATCGGTTCCGCCGCTGCCGACTGGCAGACGCGCCGCACGAGGTGATTCAGCTCACGCAGTGCGTGAATCGACTGCTCGACGAGCGCCCTCGCAGCGAAAGCAAGCGCCCCGGCGACGCCTCCGTCCAGTCGCCCTGAGCCGACGCGCGCGGCCGCCGCGGGCGCGCGCCGCGAGGCCGCACGAGAAGGAAGACACGGGCGCGAAGCGGCCCCGCCGACCGATCTGCCACACCCCTGGTGTCGAACGTCGAGGCGGGCGACCCGGGCGCGCACCCCCGTCGAAGGGTTGCCGCGCCTCGCGGAGCGGGCGTTCGGCGAGATGCCCTGGGGGTGACCGCTGCTGCCGCTGCCGTCGAGAGAAAGATCCATCCGAGGCAGATGCGGCGTCGGCGGGCCGGGCCCCGCGGAGTGCTCGTGCAACGCGCGCACGCCGTGAGTCACGGGAGCAATTCCCCGTGGGGTAAGCTCGAGGCGCCGGGCGGATCGGCTGTTGCCTACTCGCGCTCACCTTCGGTCACGCCGGAGCGAGTCCAAGTCGCCGGCGATGACGAAGGGGTGAGTCGGCGTGCGTCGTCAGCCGGCTCGAACGCACCGACGGGTCTGCACCGGCGACAGAGCGTGCTACCGTCTCGTCGTGGCGAGTCACAGGGGGATGACGCAGCGGCTGTTCACACTCGGCGCTGGCCTCGTCGGGCTCGGGCTTTCGTGCTCGGGGTCGAACCAGGCGGGCGAAGAAGACCCGGCGGGGGGCGACGGCGCGGAGGGGGCGACGACCTCCGCGGAGGGAGGCGGGTCCGAGTCGAGCGGAGCATCATCAGATGCGGATCTGCCGGCGGCCCTCGAAGCCACGGCGGCCAGCGTCGAGCTTTCGTGTGAAGAGGGGTTGGACTTACCGGACGGCGCCTTGCTCAAGCTCTCCACGCGGCAATACCAGAACACCGTGCGCGACTTGCTCGGCCGAGTCGGGCTTGCGGCGGCGCTGCAGGAGGTCGACCCGAGCCTGGCCTCGATCCCGGACGACAGCGCCATCGAAGGCTTTCGAGGCCTCGACGACCGGATCGGCATCGAGCACGTACAGGGCTACTTCGAAGTCGGCGTGGCGGTGGCAAATGCCATCACCGCCGACGATGGACGGCTCGAGGCAGTGGCAGGCAGCTGCGCGCTGCAGGCCGAGCTCAGCGAGGCCTGCCGAGAGGCCTTCCTCGACGGCTTTCTGGCGCTGGTGCACCGGCGCCCCCTCTCGGCGGAGCAGCGCACCGAGTACGCCTCGCTCGACGACGGCACACGCGACGCACGCGCGGCGCTACGCGCCATGATCATCGTCGGCCTTTCCTCCCCCAGCTTCACCTACCACCTCGAGATCGGGGGCGATGCAGTGGGTAGCTCGGCGCGCTTGCTCACGCTCGACGGCTACGAAGTAGCTTCCAAGCTATCTTACACGTTCTGGCAAACGATGCCGGACCAGGCCCTGCTCGAGGCAGCGGCCGACGGCAGCCTGCTGACGCGCGAAGGCTACGCCGCCCAGCTCGACCGCGTTTGGGAGGACGAACGCACGCGGGCCACGCTGCGCCAGTTTTGGACGGAATGGTTGAAGCTGGATCGCTTCACGGGGTTTCAAGTCGAGCGTCCGGCGTTTGCCGCCCTGGCGGAGGGAGAATCGGTGGGGGAGCCGGGCCACGACCACTACGACGACATGTTGCAGGAAGTCGCGGACCTGACGGAGCTGTTCACCTTCGAGCAGCCGGGCACGCTCGCCGACCTTCTGACGACCGACATCTCCGTAACTCGTTCGGAGGATCTGGCGGCCCTGTACGGAGTCGAGCCCTGGGACGGCGAGGGCGACTACCCGAGGCTACCCGAGGGGGAGCGCGCGGGCTTGTTGCAGCGAGGGGCCTTACTGGTCGCGGATCAGGAGAGCACCAACCCCTTCCACCGAGGGGCGCTCGTGCGCACGCGGGTGCTGTGCGATCCACTTTCGCTCCCCGACCCAAATCAGCTTCCGCCGGGCTCGCTCGACCTGCCCGACACCGACGCCGCACAAACGACGCGAGAGCGATTCGCCGCCAAGATCGAGGGCAACGGCCTGTGCGCGACTTGCCACGATACCTTCACGGGCATCGGCTACGCGCTGGAATCCTTCGACGCGTTGGGGCGCCATCGCACGCGCGAGCGCGTGTACGACGAAAGCACGGGCGAACTGCTCGCGGAGCTGCCCCTCGACACCGCGGCCACGCCGCGCATTCTCCCCGGAGACGAGCGGCCGGTCGCAGGCGCCGCCGAGCTCAACCGGCGGATCGCCGAGAGCGGCAAAGTGGAAGCCTGCCTGGCCCGCAACTACTTCAGCTACGTGGCGCGCCGCGCGGTGCGCTCCCGCTCCCTCGACGCCTGCGTGCTACAGGATTTGACCGAGCAGCTCTCGGCCGACGCCGGGGGCCTTGCCGGAGCGCTTCGGCGCATCGCCGAGGCCCCGACGTTCTTGCTTCGAAAGGTGGGTTCCCCGTGAAGAGGCGCATGGAAGACGCCGCCGAAATGGCGAGTCTGGCCGCGATATCGGGCCGCCACGCCCCCCGTGGCGTGTTTCAGAGCCGGGTTTCTCGACGGCTGTTCTTGCGCGGCTCGGGAGCTCTGTTGGCCCTGCCCGCGCTGGAGTCGCTCCTGCCGCGCTCCGCCAGCGCGCAGGCCCCCTCGCCCAAGCGCTTCGTCTGCGTCAAGAGCTTCAGCACACAGCTGATTCGCCGCTGGTACCCCTCCCACCAGGGCGGCGGCTACCAACTGCACGACGCCGTGTACGGCGGCAGCAAGGCAGACGGCACGACCCTGCTCACCACACCCCTGGGGGGCGGGCCCTTCGCACAGGCGCCACTTGCGGATCTCGTCACGGACGCGGGTATCTCTCCCATTCTCGGGCCCAAGCTCAACCCCTTTCTGGATCGGCTCACGCTGATTCGGGGGCTCGATTTCCTACCCTCCGTCAACCACAACTACGGGGGGCTACTCGGCAACTATTCCTCCTGCACCAACGCGACGCCATGCGACGCGGACTCGCTGCCGGACACGGCCACCATCGACCAGGTGCTGGCCTACTCCTCCAAGTTCTATCCTTCGACGCCGGCGCTGCGAGCTCTGCACATCACGCAAGGGGTGGAGGATTCGATGAGCTACACGGACTACGGCCAGGGCGGCGACGTCGTGCAGCTCAAGGCCAGAACGAACCCGCTCGACGTCTGGGGCGACGCCTTCGCCGGGTTGGCACAGGCCGATCCGAGCGAAGCGAGCGGCCCCTCGGCGGAGGATGCCCTGTTGGTCGATCGAGTGCTGTCGCAGTACCGGGCGCTGAGAAACAGCCCGCGTCTCTCCGCCCAGGACAAAGAAGCGCTGGAGCGGCACGTCAATCTGCTCGCCGAGGTCGAAGCACGCATCACGGGCCGCGGGAATTTCTCCTGCGTGCGCCCCCTCGAGCCCGCCTCGCTTTCCAACAACTCGAGAACCGACCCCGCCGACATCGTCGCCAAGTGGGAAACCATGCTGGACCTCGCCGTGCTGGCGCTCGCCTGCGACCGCACCCGCATCGTGACCTTCGGCGTGCACAAAGCGCTCGGGCCGGGGCCCGACCCCAACGACCCGGCCCTGCAGGGCCACTACCACTCGGAAGACGCCTCGGGCGGAACCTGGCACGGTTTGGCCCACGACTTCAGCAACGCGAACTCACGGCGCATGCTCGAGGGTATCAACCGCTGGATTGCCGAGGAGTTCTTCGCCTCGCTGCTCTCGCGGATGGCGGCGGTGGAGGAGCCCGGAGGCTCCCTGCTCGACAACTCGCTCGTATACTGGGGCAACGAGCTGGGTTTCAACCACATCGGATACAGCGTGCCCTGCCTGTTGGCGGGCAGCGCCGGCGGCTACCTGCAGACGGGCCGCTACCTCGACTACATCGACTGGAGTGGGCGAGCCTACTTCTCGCAGGAAGACGGCAACGTGATCGCGGGCCTGCCGCACAACCGATTGCTGGTGACCCTGCTGCAAGCGATGGGGCTCTCGCCGGCCGACTACGAGCGCGGCGGACAGCCCGGCTACGGCTCCACCAGCACTTCGGGACGGGACCCGAACCTGTGGGCGCTCGAGTACGATCTCTCGCAGGTCGGACGAGTGCTGCCCGGCATCGTCGCCTGACGACCGCGCAGCCCCACGACCGCGCGGCCCCACGACCGCACAGAGCCGCGACCGCGCGGCGCGACGACCGCACAGCCCGCGACCGCGCGGCGCGACGACCGCACAGCCCCGCGACCGCGCGGCGCGACGACCGCACAGCCCCGCGACCGCGCGGCGCGATGACCGAGGAGGCCGGGGGCGGGACCCGCCCGTGCGCCACCGGCGCCCTGCGGCGAGGGCGGGCGCTTCCCGCCCCGAGCGCGCCGAATTGCGCTACAGGTGGACCATGAAGATCAGCAGCCAGTTCGACGGGGGCAACATCGAAGTCGTGCTCGCCGAAGACCCGGGAAATGTCCACTTGAGGATCGTCCGCGATGCGGGCAGCGAGCACTACCAATGGTTCTCCTTCCGAGTCTCAGGAGCGAAGGGTCTCGATCTGCGCCTCCACGTCGACAACGCCGCCGGCGCCAGCTACCCCGAAGGTTGGCCGGGCTATCGTGCCGTGGCCAGCTACGATCGCGAGCGCTTTTTTCGCGTACCCACCGACTGGAACAACGGCACGCTCACCGTGCGGCACAGGCCCGAGCGCGATAGCGTTCACTACAGCTACTTCGCACCCTACTCATCGGAGCGGCACCAGGCGCTGGTGGCCCGTGTACAGACCCGCCCGGGCGTGCGCCTCGAGGTGCTGGGCTCGACGCTCGATGGGCGCGACCTGGATCTGTTGCACCTGTGCGCCCCCGACGGCGCGGAGGCGACCGCGCCGCGGGCCGCCGGCTCCAAGAAGCGCCTGTGGATCTGGGCTCGCCAACACCCGGGCGAAACGATGGCGGAGTGGCTGGTGGAAGGCTTGCTCGACGCCCTGCTCGACTCCGACGACCCGGTGAGCCGAGCGCTGCTCGAGCGCGCGGAGCTCTACGTGATCCCGAACATGAATCCCGACGGGTCGGCTCGCGGGCATCTGCGCTGCAACGCCGTGGGTGCCAACTTGAATCGGGAGTGGCTCGAGCCGAGCCTCGAGCGCAGCCCCGAGGTGTACTGGGTGCGGCGGAAGATGGAGGAAGTCGGCGTCGACTTCGGGCTCGACGTCCACGGGGACGAGGCCTTGCCCTACAACTTCCTTCTGGGCATGGAGGGCATCCCGTCCCTCTCGGACAAGCAACGAAGCCTGGAGGTGAGCTACTCGAAGGCGTTGCTCCAGCAGAGCCCCGACTTTCAAACGACGCACGGCTACCCCAAGACTCCGCCCGGCAAGGCGAACCTGAGCATCGCCGGCAACTGGGTTGCCGAGCATTTCGGCTGCCTCGCGCTCACGCTCGAGATGCCCTTCAAGGACACCGTGGATCGACCCCACCCCGACGGCTGGTCGCCAGCTCGGGCGCGCGCGCTCGGGCGGGCTCAGCTCGCGGCGATGCTCGCGGTGGTCGGCGAGCTCTGACCCCGCTGTGGCCCGCGTGGCTCACGACCTGGTCGCGGCCGTGCGATCGATCCCGTCTCTTCGCCCCGCCACCCACCGGTCGCGCGCGACGGATCCGGCTAGCGCCTCGGCACCTCGGTCGCCGCAAGTTTTCTTGCTCTGGCCGCGCTACCGATCGGAGAGCGTGCGGCAGAACGGACCAGCCCGCGCCACACCGCCGGATCGCTGCCCCGCCCCTGGCCCGCCCCGAATGCCCCGCGCACCGAACCCGAACGAGCCGTAGCCGCTGCGCCCGAACGGCCCGGTATGCGATCAGCGGGCCCCACGGCAGCCGCGCCGTCGGCAGACGGCGGGCCTGCTCTCCGGCCCAGTCTGATTGGTTTCGGGGGCTTTTCACCGCTCCGCGGGGCCTTCGCCCCGGAGCCGGAATGGACATGGGTCGGCGGCGCCGACGGGGCGCCGCGAGTAGGATGTGTCGGCATTTGTGCTAGATGCGTGGGACGGATGGGTGTGCTTCGCCGAATCGTTCGAGCTCTGGCGACCATGGGGTGGCTGACCGTGGGCTGCGCCGAGTTGATCGGGCTCGACGAGTTCAGCGAGGCGCGCGAAGCGGCCGACCCGGCTCCGCCGGAGCCGCGACCCGACGAGGACGCCGAGCAGGATCCGGAGGGGACCCAAGGCGGCCCGGCTGCGGCGTTGCCGGCATGCAGCCCGCAGGAGCTGTTGGTCGACGGCGGATTCGAGTTGGGCAGCGATGCGTGGGTGGACGAAGACAGCCATCAAGGGGACCTCGTCATGCACCACAACCGCCTACAGCCCAACGCGGAAGCCCGCTCGGGCACCTATGTGGCCGCGCTGGGCGGGCCGGCGGGAAGAAAGAGCGTGCTCTCCCAGTCCGTCCGAGTTCCGGAGGATGCGCGGCTGCTCACGGTGACGGCCTACTACTGGGCCTTCTCGTACGTGGAAACGCAGTCCCCCGCGCGCTCCGGCCAGGACATCGGCACGCTGTCCCTCGTGCGCGGCGGCGACCGGCAGGCGCTGTTGTTGCTGGATAACCTCAACACCACGAACGCGTTTTGGCGGCCCTTCTTGCAAACCGTGGATGCCACGGGCTACGCCGGCTCCGAGGTGAAGCTGCAGATGGAGGCTCGGATCGCGCTCGACGGCGTGGGGCAAACGCTGTTTCTCTTCGACAACGTCTCGCTCGCCGTCGACTGCCCGGAGAATTGAGGGCGACTCGCGGGCGCGTCGAAGCGCGCGGCCGGCGATGCGGCTCGGGAGCGCCGCTCGCGCGAAGCCGAGCCGGCGCTCAGAAGCGCGCGTTGCGGGCCAATTCCAACGCGTAGTTGGAACAGAACTGGCCCAACGGAATCCCCGCACACTGCCCACACTCTCCGTCCGACTCCCCGGGCGCCTTGATCCACAGCAGCGCGTGGACCGACGCCTCCCCGGTGGCGGTGGTGGGCCGCTCCCCCAGGCCCGCCCCGGGCGGATTGCAGCGGGAACTGGCCGGCCCGCGCCCGTTGCGGCTCGTATCCACCACGAACGGCTTGCCCCCGAGCCGCGCCGACAGCTCGCGCCCATAGGCGATGGAGTCTCGGGTCGTTTCGAAGTCCCCGATGTTTACGGCAAAACCGGTCGCGGCCGCGACGTTTGCCCGCTCCAGGACGGGGGCGATCTCGCTTTCATCCCAGACGGCTCGCCCCCCGTCGAGATACACCGCCAGCTCGGGGTGCTCCGAGATACGGGCCACCGCCTCGGCGATCAGCGGCCGCATATCGGTGGGACAGGAGGAGTACAGCACGCCAGGCTCGACCACCAGCGCGGCCGGGCGGCCCTCGAGCGAATCCAACAGCGCCTGCAGCCAAGCTGCGTATTCGGAATCGGGCGCTGGCTCCGCTCCGCGCCCCGGGCACTCGCCGTGGGCCAGCCGCGCCAGGACCAGCACCGGGTAGGCTCCCGCGGCCCGACGAGCAATGCTTCCCGCGACTTCCGGAGCGCCTCCGATCCAAAACGCGCTGGGGTTCATCGCGACCTTCTCGAGCTGGTTTCGCGCCTCACCCGGGGGCAGCCCGTTGTAGGCAGCCTGGGCCTGGCTCCCCTCGGTGTACGGAACCACGCCGGCGAACGGGTTGCCGCGCACGACCGTGGGATTGGCGCCAAAGTGGGCCGCAACCGGCTGGGGCTCGCGGGTCAGCGCAACGCGGGCGAGGGTCAGTTGCAGATCGACCGGACCGGGATGATCCCCGTCGACCGGAGCGACCAGCGAGATCGCCTTGACCCGCTCCAGGTCCAGCTCGACGCTGGGCGCCCAGGAGGGCTGCCGGAAGGAGTCGAAATCCAGCACGTGGTCGACGAAATCGGGCGAAAGGTTCAGGTCTACCTTGTAGTGGCCCCAACACGCAGTGCCCTCGCAGACCCCCCCGAAGTCCACCGGCGAGGTCGCCGCGTCGACCAGCGAGACGCGCAGCAGCCCCTCGCCCCGAGCTCGGAACGCGACGCCGCGAAATGAGCTGATGTCGGAAAACTCGCCGCCGAACGGCTGCACTTCAAGCCCCACTCCCCATTCGCCGAAGCCCGTGGCGCGCAGGGTGACGGCGCCATTTTCCGGGACCGGAATCTCTCCGTTCGGCGGCATGACCGTGCCGGTCCCGTCGGCGTCGACCACCACGAAGCCCGAGAACTCCCCCGTGGAAAAGAGCGCGTCGCCATCGGAGAAATCCTCCAGTACCAGCTCCCTGGCCCCTGGTTGCGGTTGGCTCCCCGGCGCCGGGTCCTCGGACGTCGCCGAGCCAGCCACCGCGGAGGAAGCGCTCCCGCCGGGAACCGGAGAAGGCTCTCCGCAGCCAACGCCCGCCGCGGCGGGCAGGGCCACCGCGACCAGCCGGGAGAGCCCGAGCACGAACGTGCCAAGGAGAGACCGACGCGTATCGAGGCGACGGCGCGAGACGACGCGGAGCATGTCGATTTAGTACCACGGCCATGCGACTTGGGTGAGGGCGGGACGGGAAATGTGCGTCTACGCCCCCGCCTTTCGCCCCCCCAGGGCGGCTCGGGCGGACCCCCGGGGCGCAGCGACCCTTCCCGAGCATGCCGGCCGTGTGGTGGGGGGAGCTGCTGGGCGGCCTTGGGGATCCACGCACGCTTGGAGCAATGAAGCCCCGCGTGCCCCCGCGAGGGTCGACCGCGCGAGGGCACCGACCGACCTGAGCCTGTTCAGTCGAGCAGGCGATCGCGCACGAACGCGGCGTGCCCGTTGAGCCACTCGGCCGTCCACGGGCCGTCCACCGGAGCCTGGTCGCTGTTGAAGAAGCAGCTGGAATCGTTGCACCCATCGAACTTCCACGCCGCCCAGCTGATGCTGCGCTCGGTCATGAAATCGTGCCAGGCCTGGGCCTCGTCCGCACAAACGATCGGGTCGTTCGCGCCGCCGTCCGCCGGGGTGGCCCCCCACTCCGTCACGAACAAGGGCAACCCGCGATCGAAGGCCTCCTGTGCGTCCGCGCGCTGCTGACCCCGGTGCTCGCACGCGTAGAAGTGCACGGTATACATCAGGTTGTCCCCCACCACCGGATCGTCGGCGGCCTCGTCGGGCCGCTGATCCCACTGCCGATTGCCGAGGATGATGATGTTGTCCGGATCCTGCGCGCGAATCGCCGGGATCACCGCCTCGTGATAGGGCTTGATCACGCTCGACCAACCGACGTCGAGCTCGGGCTCGTTGAACGTTTCGTACAGCACGTGGGGAAACGCCCCGAACTCCGCCGCCACCTGGGAGAAGAACGCGATGGCCTCCTCCTGGTTTTCGTGGGCGTGGTGATCGTGCCAGTCGATGATGACGTACAGGCCGAGCTCGATGGCGTTGCGCACGGCGATGCGCATCCGCCGCATCATCTCGGCGCGGTTCGACAGGTATGCCCCCGGCGGCTCCACACCCACCGCCACGCGGTAGAGCGTGACGTCCCAGTTGTCGCGGGCCCACTGCAGGCCGGCCTTGCTCTGCGAGTAGCGGTTCTCCCAGTTCAGCCACATCGAGCTGATGCCCTCGAGCTGCACCGGAGCCCCGCTCTCATCCACCATTTGGTTGCCCTCGACGCGCAGCTGGCCGTGCTGCCCGACGGGCGTGCTCGGGTCGATGGTCGCCGGGGGCGTCCAATCCCCCCCAGCGGGCACCGGATTGCCGAGCGGGGAGGCCTCCGAGGGGCCTTCGCGGCCCGGGCTCGGCGTGCCGGGCGCGGGCGCGCCCGGTTCGCTGGCGTCGAGGGGGCCACTGTTCTCGTCCGGGATCATGTAGCCGGGAGGGGGCACGTAAGTGGGCGGCCCTTCGCTCTCGCTCCCGCAGGCGAGTGCCCCCAGCCCCAGGCCCGCGCCGAGCGCCAATCCAACCCCGGGCGAGGCCACACGCAGACGCGACCGCGCCCCGAAAACGGCGGCGAAAGATCGGGGGGGAGACGCGGGACTGCTTGGAAGTACTCGAATTTTCATGATTGCCCGTGGATGCTGAAAGAAAGCCCTCGGTTCGCTACCCAGCCGCGGACGCGAAGCCGAGCTGGCGTCTACGGGTAGCACGACTGATCTCGAATCGCTCTCCAACCCCGCGGGCCCACAGGCCATTTTTCATGTTTCGCGGATCATTGGCGTACGGGTGGAGCGGGCCGAGGCGGCGGGGCGCTGTGCCGAGGGGTTCCAGTGCTTCAGCGCAGGACGGTCTCCCGCGGCCGCCTCACGAGCCGCGACCGGCCCCGCCCCGTTGCCACGACCTGTCGCGACAAGCGGCGCGGTCGTAGTGCCCGGCATGTGTGTTTCCCCCCGCTTGGCGGGCTGGTTGCTGTTCGGCTCGGGCTTCACCTCCCTGATCTACCAGACCGCCTGGCAGAAGCTATTCCGGCTGATTTTCGGGGTTTCCACGGTCGCTTCGGCGGCCGTGCTGGGGATTTTCCTGGGCGGGTTGGGCGCCGGCGCCCTGCTGCTCGGGCCGCGGGTGGATCGGCACCCCCGCCCGCTGAAGCTGTACGGCGAGCTGGAGATCGGGGTGGCCCTTCTGGCAGCGCTGTCGCCGGCGCTGGCCGACATCTGCGGCCGCTGGTACCTGGAGGTCGGCGGCGAGCCCCGTTGGGGTACGGCGGTGGCCACCGTACTCAGGCTCTCGATCGCCGCGCTGGTGATGGGCCCCCCGGTGCTGCTGATGGGCGGCACGCTGCCGGCCGTGGCGCGCGCCGTGACCCGCGAAGGCGACACCGGGCGCCGGCGCGTGGCGAGCATGTATGCCAGCAACACCGCCGGGGCCGTCGCCGGAGCGCTGCTCTCGACGTTTCTGCTGCTCGAGCTGCTCGGGACCCGCCTTTCGCTGTGGGGGGCCGTTCTGGTCAACCTGCTGATCGGCGTGGCAGCGCGCGCGGCCGGGCGCAAGGCGCCCGGCCCTGACCCGCGAGGCGAGCTCGCCGGGCCAGCGCCGAGCCAGGCGAGCGGCGAACGAGCCGCGCCCGCGCTCGCGGACCAGCCGAGCAATCGCGGCCCCACGCCGCGGATTGCCCCCGCCCCGCGCTCCGGCGTCGCCGAGCGCTGGCTGGTCTACCTCGTGGCCGCCGGCACGGGCGGGGCTTTCCTGGGCTCCGAGCTCGTCTGGTACCGCATGTTGGCCCCCCTCATCGGGGGCAGCAGCTTCGGCTTCGGTCTGATTCTGGCCCTCGCGCTCGCAGGCATCGGCCTGGGGGGCGCCGCGTACGCGCGGCGCGCGGACCGGCCCGCTTCGCTGATGCTGCTCGGACGAACGCTGGTTTGGGAGGCCGCAGCGCTGGGGCTACCACTGGCTCTCGGCGACGGGCTAGCGGTGTACGCGGCGCACACGCGCGGGCTCGCCTCCCTGGGCTTCGCCGCCCTGGTGCTGTCGTGGGCAGTGGTCGCGGGGGTGGTGGTGCTTCCCCCGGCGTGCATCGCCGGCTTCCAGTTCCCGGCCATGCTCTCGCTGCTCGGCCGCGGGCGAGAGGGAGTCGGCCGGGACGTGAGCCGGGCCTACGCGTACAACACGGCCGGCGCGCTGCTCGGGGCGCTCGCGACCGGCCTCGTGCTCTTGCCGCGCGTGGGCGCGCTCGGCACGTGGCGAGGGCTGGTGGCGCTGCTCGTCGGACTGGGACTGGCCTGCGCCGGGCTGGCCCTGCGCTCGGGAGCGAGCGACTCGCGAAGCGCGCACCGACGCGGCACCTACCGAGGGGCTCTCTCGCTCTGGGCGGCCGCCGGCCTTGCGGGCATGGCGCTGGCCGCGACGGGGCCGACGGCGCTGTGGCGCCACAGCGCCGTGGGCGCGGGCCGATCCCAGGTGGTCGGCACCGACCGAAACGGCCTGATCGCGGCGTCGCGGCTGGCATCGCGCGGCATCGCGTGGCAGCGCGACGGGCGCGAGTCGACGGTCGCGATGGGCGTCGACCAGGGCATCAGCTTCATCGTCAACGGCAAGTCCGACGGCGCGGTGCTGGGTGACCGCGGCACCCAGACGATGCTGGGGCTGGCCCCGGCCGCCATGCACCCCGCGCCCGAGAGAGCCTTCGTGCTGGGCCTCGGTACGGGCATGACCGCGGGCTGGTTGGCACGCGTCCCCGGCATGCAGCGGGTGGACGTGGCCGAGCTCGAGCCCGCCGTGCTCGAGGTGGCGCGGGCGGCCTCCCTCGCGAACGAAAACGTGCTGGAAAATCCGACCGTCCACGTCTTCGTCGGGGACGGGCGCCAGCTCTTGTTCGGCACCGAGCAGCGCTACGACCTGGTCATCAGCGAGCCGAGCAACCCCTATCGAGCGGGCATTGCGTCGCTGTTCACCGCCGAGTTCTACCGCGGCGTGGACGCAAAGCTCGAGCGCGGGGGGATCCTGGCGCAGTGGGTGCAGGGGTACGAAATCGACGTGCCGACCTTGCGCGTGGTGCTCACCACCTTGCGCAGCGTCTTCCCGTCGGTGCAAATCTGGCACACGCAGTCCGACGACCTGATGCTGATCGCCACGCGCGAGCCACTGCGCCTGCCAGTGGAGAGGCTGCGCGCACGCCTCGCGGCAGAGCCGTTCGCGACCGCCATGCCGCGCATGTGGCTCACCGAAGGGGCCGAGGGCTTTCTCGCGCACTTCTTGGCCAGCGCCGAGACGGCCCAGCGAATCGCCGACGCGTTCCCCTCCCCAATCAACACCGACGACACGACGGTGCTCGAGTACGCCTTCGCCCGTCAGGTCGGCGTAGCCTCGGGCGGTGTGTCTGGGCCGCTCTTCTCGCTCAGCCGCCGGCTGAAACAAGAGTGGCCGCCCACCACGGGCACCGTGGATTGGGCCCGGGCCGCCGAGCTGCGGCCGCGCGCGTGGTCGATCTCCGGCTCCGGGGAGCCACCCCCGGCCGAGCTGTTGGCGACCCCGCAGGGCCGCCGCGCAACCGCCGTTGCGCTCGGCTGCCGCGGCGATTTCGCCGGCGCGGCCCGGGCGTGGCCGGTTCGCGGCGAGTCGGAAGGCGCGGCGAGCGGGGACCGTTCCGTGCGCGAAGCATCTCGCCTCGTCACGCCCCCCGCCGAAGATTCGATCGAGCGTTGGGTGCTGGGCAACCTGCTCGCGGCGCGCGCCGACGGGCGCGCGGACCCGCTCGCCAGTTGGCTCGGGCGGCGCGGCTTCCTGGCAGAGGCCCACGCCGTGCGAGCGCGCATGCACGCGGCGCAGGGGAACATCGACACGGCCGCGGCATCGTGGCTGGCGAGCCTCGGCGCCCTGCGCAGCGAGGCCCCCGCACTGTGCAACACCGCGCAACTGGTGCTCGGCGAGCTCTCGCAACTGGCACGGGCGCACCCCCAGCACGCCGAGGCGGCGCTCTCCGCGCTGCTCCGAGGGCCGCTCGCCGTCTACCAAGCAGAAGCCGAGCGCCACGAGACGGCCAAAGCCTTGGCCCGCTTCGCGCGCTCGCCCGAGGTGTGCCTGCGCGCGCTGGGGCCCGACCTCGAGTTTCCCCTGTGGAACGAAGCCACCCTGCTGGGGCGGCTGCGCTGCCTGCATGAGAATGCGCACCCCGCGGCGAGCGAAGCCGAGGCCGATTTGGCTCGCTTCCTCGAAAATACGCCGGGCCGCGTGGACAACGGGATCGCCACCCCCGGCCCCGTGCGGCTTTCCCAGGGTGGGCCCTGACGACGAGCTCGCGCGGGGCGCCAACCGCGCCCCTGGGCGGCGACCCAGCCGCCCTCGTGCACGAGCACCTCGGCGCGAGCGCCGCCGGCCCTCAGCGTTGCTCGGCAGCCCCCGCCCAGCGAATGCCCCCCAACACGTGCCGCAAGAACATCTCGTCACGAAACATCGCGTCGCGATGGCCCACACCCGTGTACCACGCTCGGCCGCCGTCGTACTCGTGGTACCACGCGATGGGGTGGTCCTGCCCCATCGCGCCCTCGCCTGGATCGTAGGAAGATTCGTCGAGGCGCAGCAACACGGTCACCGCGCTGCCCGGGTTGACTCGAAAGTTGTACCACTCGTCCGTCCAGCTGAAGCGTTCGGGCAGGTGCTCCACGGACCCATGCGCGAAGTTGTCCGCGTCCACTGCGAGCGTGGCGGTGGGGGTGCCGGGCGGGTGCATCGAGAACCACGCGTCGCCGCCGATGAGGCCGCCGTACCACGGCCAGTCGTACTCGGTGTCGGCAGCCGCGTGGATGCCGACCCACGCGCCGCCCGATCGAATGTAGCGCTCGAATGCCGCCTGCCCGTCCGGATCGAGTACGTCCCCCGTGGTGCTGAGCCACACCACCACATCGTAACCGTCGAGCCGCTCATCCGTGAAGAAGGCCGGATCCTCGCTGGCCTCGACGGAAAAGCCCTCGGCCTCCCCCATCGCCCGGATGGCGGCGATGCCCGCTGCGATCGACGTGTGCCGAAAAACGGTAGTGCGGCTGAACACCAGCACGTCGTCCAGCTCGGGCGTGCGCCGCCCCGACCCCATCGAGCCGCCGCCCACCGAGCTGCCCCCGGGCATCGACAGGCCCGCTGCCCCAGCCGTCGCACCCAAGCCGGAGCCTCCAGCTCCCGCCTGCCCTGCCGGCGAGCCCTCCCCTTCCGGGCCACACCCGACGGCGATCACAAAGGCCGCGCACGGCGCAGCGAGCCGTAGCCGGCGACGGCTGGGTGCGGGGACGAGAGCGCAACCCCCAGGGGCCGAGGGGCATTCACACGGCGCGAGCGAGACGGGGGGGAGCATATTGCGTATGCCATACCCCCGCGCTGCGCCCGGAACAACCGCCCACCGCCGGATCGGCGGCCTCGGGTGGGGGTCACGCGCCGCATCGACGCGATCGTGCGACACGTGTATTGCACGCTCACACCCGTGCAACTCCGGAACCAGCGCAAGAAAGCTCCGGCCCGCCGCGAGGAAGGTCGCCGGTTTCGCCGCCCCCGACTCCGACCCCTCCTTCCGCGCGGCGGCGAGGTCGGAAAGTGTGTGTCACCGAGTCCCATCAGCAGAACCCACGGGCGCGCGCCCCGCAGCCGTGTCGCGGCCGCGCGCCGATGGCCGAACGCCCCACAGGAGCCGGGCGGGTCTCCGCCGCGGAGTTCGCGGGCCCGCGCCGAGACTTCGCCGCAGGGCGTGGTGGGTGCCGCGGAGGATGGCCGCTGCCTCGAACGACGGAAGCCTTGCTCCCGCACCGGCATCTTTCCGACGGGGTGCGCCCGTCGCGAGGGGCCTGTTCGAGGGCGAGCCCCATCGACTCGTGGGACGTGCTCGCGACCTCGACGGCGACCAGCAAGGCGGACCAGGTGCTTTGCTCTACGCCATCGCAGCCTGCACCGCGCTCAGCAGGCGCGCGGTGGTAAACGGCTTGGCCAGCGCCGGGTGCCCGAGCTCCGCCGGAGCCCCCAACTCCCCGCAGCCCGTTACGAACAGCACTCGCGGCTTGGCCCCGCGCTCGGCGAGCCGTTGGATCAGCTCGGGGCCGCGCATGGTCGTCATGACCACGTCGCAAACGACCAGGTCGAAGCCGCTGCCGGACGCGGCCCAGAAGTCGAGCACCACGTCGGGACGATTCGCCACCTGGACCGAGTGCCCCCGCGCCTGAAGGATTCGCTGAGTCGCTCGAGCGACCGTCGGCTCATCGTCGATCACCAACACGCGCAGGGGACGCGTTTCGGGGGCCGCCTCGGGGTCGCGCGTCGCCGCGACCTCCGGAGGCGACGCCTCGATGGCGGGCACCAGCACCGTGAAGACGGACCCACCCGTCGGGGAGGCTTCCACGCAGACCTGGCCCCCGTGCTGCTCGGCCATGCCCAGCACGGTCGCCAGCCCGAGCCCGGTGCCTCCGCTCTGCGCCCGCGTGGTGTAGAACGGCTCGAAGATCCGCCGCCGCTCGGCCTCCTCGATGCCAGGCCCCTCGTCGGCCACCGAAAAGCCGACGTGCGGCGTGCCCTCGCGCAGGCACTGCGACGTGCTGATGCGGATCGCCCCACCGCGCGGCGTCACATCGCGCGCGTTGACGACCAAATTGACCAGCGCGCGCTCGATTTCCAGAGCGTCGACGAGCACCCGCGGCAGCGCCTCGGTCAGGCTGGTCTCGAGCCGCACCTCGTCGCCGACGAGACGACGCATGAGCGACATCGTGCTGTCGACGAGCGCGTTGGGGTCGTGGGCCCGCAAGGACAGCTGCGCACGGCTGCCGAACGCCAACAGCCGACGCGTGAGGCTGGAAGCCGATCCGAGCGCGTGCAGGGACTCCAGTAGCTCCTCGGTAGAGCCAATGCGTTCTCGGAGCAACTCGAGATTGGCCGTCATGATGGTCAATAGGTTGTTGAAATCGTGAGCGATGCCCCCGGCGAGCCGCCCGACGGCCTCCATCTTCTGCGCGTGCGCGAGCTTTTCGCGCAGCTGAACCTGATCGGTCACGTCCATCATCGTGCCCCGAAGCTCGAAATACCCATCGCTGCGCAACACGGAGTAGCGTTCGAGCCGTACGTGGCGCACCTTCCCGTCGGGCCGCCGCAGCCGCCCGTCGATGCAGTTTCTCTCCAGGCAGCCGAGCGGCGTCATGACGTACTGTAGGCGCTCGCCAAAGCGCTCGCGATCCTCCTCGACGAGCAGGCTGACCAACAGCTCGGGGCTCGGGCGCACTTCCGCTCCCACACCGGCGATGCGCCGAAGCTCGCGAGACCACTCGAGCTGGCCCGTGTGCGGCACGAAGCGCCAGCTGCCGAGCTTGGCGAGGCGCTGCGCCTCCTCCAGCAAGTTCGACGTGCGGCGCAGCTCGGCCGCCTCCTCCAACCGCTCGGTGCGATCGATCACACCCCCGATCGCTCGATGCGGCGTTCCGCCGGCATCGAAGAGCCTGGAGCCAAAGTGCAGAGTGCGCCGAATGGCGCCGTCCGGTCGCACGACTCGGCAATCGACCAGGGGCAGCACCGCCTCGTGCGGACCCCTTCCGACGACGCGACGAGCGAGCTCGACATCCGCAGGGTGAACGGCCGCGAGAAGCGCATCGACGGAGGGAGACACGGTGGCCGGATCGAGACCCAGAATGCGAAACAGCCCATCCGACCAGGTCACTCGCCCGCTGCACCCGTCCCATGTCCAGGTGCCGTAGTCGATCGCGCCCTCCGCCTGACACAGCACCTCCTCGCGCTCGGCCACCGAGACACCGGTCGTGTCGTCCTCCCGACAGGCGCCCCGACGCTCGAGCTCCGCAACGCGCCCACGAAGCCTCGCCACTTCACCTCGCAGCCGGTCGAGCTCTTCCCGCTCCCCCTCCTTCGGCCGCATCTGCCGAGTGTACCAGCCGCGGGCCCGTGCCCGACAAGGCCAAGGACCCGCCCCCAGGCGCTTCGTCAAGTGGCGCGAGAGCGCCGCCCCGCAGACCGCAACACTTCCTCGGATTCATGCAGGAGTTGGAAAAGTCCACGACCGCGGGCGCACCGAACCCACCGCAGATACTCACGTTGCCGTGCAATAACGGACAACCTCGAGATGCGCACCCGACGAAAGCCCGAAGAATTCTTCTCACCGCGAGCGCCGGCCGCCCCCTGGCGAGCTGCCGCTCGGCGCCCGAGGTGCTAGCACGACTCCGATGCTCCCCATGAAACTCCGCGAGGTACGCCCGGTGTTGGCCGGTTCCGCCGCAAGCGTGGCCCTGCTCGCCGCCGCCGCGACCACCGCCGCCACCTACTCGGGCATGCGCTGCGGCAACGAGTTGATATCGAAGGGCGATAGCTCCGCGCGGGTGCACGCTCATTGCGGAGAGCCCCGATCCCGCAGCCAGCGCCGGGAGGCTCGCACCGTTCGGCGCTCCGTCGCGGTACCGTGCCGCCGAGGCGCAGCCGGCGAGCGTCGTTCGCGGCGCGCGCGCTGTCGCGTGGTGGACGAGCTGACGGTCGAAATCGTCGTCGAGGACTGGACGTATGATTTCGGTGCGCAGCGCCTCGTGCACACCGCCACCTTCGAAGACGGCCGGCTGCGCGAGGTTCGCACGGAAGGCTACGGCTCCTCGAGCGACGAGAGGTGAGCCGACGACCGGCTGCGATCCGAAGCTCGCTTCGTTCCCCCAGGGCGTGGGTCTGATCGGCCGCGCCTGGGCCAACGGGCGAGATTCCTCGCCCAACGTGCAGAAGCTCGACGGCAAGGAGTCCTTGCGCCTCGAGGCGGCGAAGAAGCACAGCGTGAGAAGGACGGTGGCCTTCCTCGCGGCGGACTCCAGTGCGGTCGAGTGCTTCTCCGGAGACGACATCACGGCTCCCGACGACGGCGGAATCAAGGCCTGCTTCGAGTCGCAGGCTCACGTCCGCGCGCTCGCCCACCCGAAGGAGATCCCAGTGAGGTTCGGGTAGGCGCCGGCGCCAACGCGGGGCTCGAGCGTCCGCGTTGCCAACCGGCAAGCCCGCGAGCTGCGCGCCGCTCCTACGACCCGAGCAGCGTTGCGCGCTGCTCCCTCGCCAAGTTGACCAGGCGCCCTTGCACGACGAACCTGCCTTCGCGGGCGCGCCGGCAGCCACGCACCTTGAGTCGATACTCCGCTCCCGTGCCCTCGTCGGTGCCGACCAACGTCGACCCGGGCGGGTAGGGACGACTGGAGGCGACGTGCACGTGATCGCCGTCCAGCGTGAGCAGCCGGGCCGAGCCGCCCTCCTCGAGGGAGAGATGGAGCTCGGGAGTGCCCGGCGCGGGCCGATCCGGATCGATCTTCGCCAAATCCGGCGCCCGAGCCATGCTAGTCCTCCGCCCGGTAGATCGGGTTACCGCGCGAGGAGAGCAGACTCCGGTCGAGGGTCACGCGGGCACACCGGCGCTGCAGGCGCCCGAGAACACGAAGTGTGCCATGCCCGAGCCCGAGCTTCCTGCCCGAGCCACCGCGGACCGATCGGCCCGTGGCGGCGCGCGGGGCCGAGCCGTGGCGACCGACCGGAGCCGGCACTAGTAAGCCTTCTTTCCCGCGCGGATGGCTTGCTCGGCCTCTCGCGTCGCCGTGCGCTGCTTGAGCGACTGGCGCTTGTCGAAGAGCTTCTTGCCCTTGGCGACGCGCACCTCGAGCTTGGCCCGCCCCCCCTTGAAGTAGAGCTTCGTGACTACCAGAGTCATCCGGTCCCGCTCCTGCGCCGCGCCGAGCTCTTCGATTTGCGCTCGGTGCAACAACAGCTTGCGATCCCGCTTCTCCGAGTGCCCCAAGAAGGCGTTGGGAAGCTGCGGCACCTTCATCCCCTTCACGAAGGCTTCTCCGTGGTGCAGATCCACCCACGCGTCCGTGATCTCCGCGGGGTGGTCGCGCAGCGCACGGGCCTCGCTGCCAATCAACACCAGCCCCGCCTCGAAGCTCTTTCCGAGCTCGAATTCGTGCCGAGCGCGCCGGTTGGTAGCAAGTACCCGGTCCCCGTTGGGCTCGACTTTCTGCTGTTTCGACTTCTTGGCCATGGTTTTCAGCCGCCGGGTAGCGGACTCATCCCACGCTTTCGCGGACAATGCCAGAGAGCGGCCCCAAAAAGCCGGACGCGCCGCCGAAGTGACCGGATCGGGCCAGGCCGCGCGGAACGAAACCCCTGACCCGCGCGCCGGCGGGGGGCTGACGCCCTGCCCCCCAAGGCCTTCACGGCTCGACGCCCCGTCGCCCCCGCAGGCTACCCGGCGCTGGGGCGGCGCCCCTTCGCATGCGGGGGGCGGGGCGCTACAACGCGCCTCCCATGCTCCCCACCCGCCTTCGCGGCGCCCGCACGCACAACCTGAAGAACGTGGACCTCGACATTCCTCCGGGTCAAGTCGTCGCCATCACGGGCGTATCCGGAGCCGGCAAGAGCAGCCTCGCGCTCGACACGCTGTACGCGGAGGGGCAGCGGCGCTTCGTGGAGAGCTTCAGCCCGTATGCGCGGCAATTCCTGGAGCGTCTCGAGCGGCCCCCGATGCTCGCGCTCGACCCCGTGCCTGCCGCCATCGCGGTGGACAGGCGAGCGCCCATCAAGAGCTCCCGCTCCACCCTGGCGACGATGGCCGACATCGAGCCTTACCTGGCGGCCCTGTTCGTACGCGAAAGTGTTGCACTATGCCCGGAGCACGGGCAGCCGGCCTCCGTGGTCGACACCCAGGCCGCGGCCGGGCGCTGCCTCGAGCAGCTCGCGGGGCAGCGTGTGTCGATCTGTGCTCTCGAACCCGTGCGCAGCGCCGAGCACTACCTGGAGGTTCGCGATCAGCTCGCGCGGGAGGGCTACCGGCGCCTGCTCGTGCAGGGAGAGCCCATCGACCTCGATGCGGTGCCCCCGTCGTCGATCGACGTGGAGCGAGGCGCCGAAGTGATCGTGGATCGTCTGCGCGTGGCGCCGGGGTCGGCCGGGCGCCTGCAGGCGGCCATCGAAGCGGCGTGGAAGCGATCGGGCGGGGCCTGCCGCGTCTACCCCGAGATCGGGCGAAGCGAAAGCGCCCCGGGCCCCGCCGCGGCCGGAAGCGGCAAGCCGGGGCGCGCCAAGAGCCAGGGTCGCAAGAGGGGAGCGGGGGTGGCGAGGGAAGGAGAGGAGCCACTCGGAGCCTTGCTGCTGCGGCGGGGCTCGACCTGCCCGGTGTGCGCCGAGCGGCTCGGCGAGCCAACGCCCGGCCTGTTTTCCTACGAGTCGCCGATCGGGGCCTGCCCGACGTGTCGCGGCTTCGGGCGGACTCTGGGCATCGACTACGACAAGGTGGTTCCCGACCCTCGCAAGACGCTGGCCAGGGGGGCCATCCGCCCGTGGAGCGGCCCTTCGGCAACCTGGGAGCGGTCCCAGCTGCGGGCGCTGTGCCGCCGCCAAGGCATTCCCCTCGACGTACCCTACTCGAACCTCACCGAAGAGCACCGGCAGCTGCTGCGACACGGAGACGGTGAGTTCGACGGGCTCCAAGGCTGGTTCGGCTGGCTGGAGAGCCGCACGTACAAGATGCACGTGCGAGTGCTGCTGTCCCGATACCGCTCCTACGATGCCTGCCGGGCGTGCGGGGGCAGCCGGTTGGGCGAGGCCTCGCTGAGCTTCGTCGTCGGTGGACTGAACATCGCCGCCTGGCACGCGCTGGAAGTGAGCGAGGCGCTGGCGCGGCTCGAGGCCCTTGCGTGCCGCACGGACCAGGGCCGCCTCGCGGCGGCCGAGCTGCGCTCGCGGCTCCGCTATCTCGAGCGCGTGGGGCTCGGCTACCTCTCCCTCGATCGCCAGGCACGCACGCTCTCCGGCGGGGAGGCGCAGCGCGTGACCCTCACCGCGGCGCTGGGCACCAACCTGCACAACGCGCTCTTCGTGCTCGATGAGCCGAGTGTCGGCTTGCACGCCTCGGACGTGGCGGCGCTGGGAGCGCTCATCTCCGAGCTCGGCCAGCGCGGCAACTCCGTGGTGCTGATCGAGCACGATGCCGACCTGATCCGCGCCGCCGACCGCGCGGTGGAGCTCGGCCCCAAGGCGGGAGCAGAGGGTGGGACCATCTGCTTCGACGGCACGCCGGCCCAGGCCGCGCGCGGCGTGGGGCCCACCGCCCGCGCGCTGCGAGCCGTCACCCTCACGCCCAAGTGCAGCCCGGACCCAGCGCGGTACCTCGAGATACTCGGAGCCACCGCACACAACCTCAAGGACATCGACGTCCGAATCCCGCTCGGCACCTTTTGCGCCCTGAGCGGGCCGAGCGGCTCCGGCAAGAGCACGCTGGCAGACGGCATCCTCTACCGCAGCCTCGCACGCCGGCTCGGCACGCTGGACGTGGAAATGCCCGAGGCACACCGAGAGATCCGCGGCGCCGAGGAGATCCGCCACCTCGTTCTCGTCGACCAGAGCCCGCTCGGGCGCACCTCCCGGGGCAACGCCGCCACCTATACGAAAGCCTGGGATGGAATCCGCAAGCTCTTCGCCGAGGCCCCGGCCGCCAAGAGCCAGGGGCTCTCGCCCTCTCACTTCTCCTTCAACGTGGCCGTAGGTCGTTGCGAAGCGTGCGCCGGGGAGGGCTTCGAGACGGTCGAGATGCAGTTTCTCGCGGACGTGCGCCTGCAGTGCCCGAGCTGCCAAGGTCAGCGCTTCAAGCCCGAAGTGCTGGGCGTGCGCCGCGCGGGGCGAAGCATCGCGGACGTGCTGTCCATGACGATCGAAGAGGCGACCGTACACTTCGCCACCTGTCAGCCCGTGGTCAAGAACCTCGCGCCGCTGTTGGCGCTCGGCCTCGGCTACCTGCGGCTCGGCCAGCCCCTTTCTACGCTCTCCGGTGGGGAGGCACAGCGGCTGAAGCTGGCGCGCAGCCTCGGGCAGCGCAAGCGCGGGAGCTTGTGGATCCTGGACGAGCCCAGCGCCGGGCTGCACGCCGACGAGATCGACCTGCTGCTACGCGCCTGTCGCCACCTGGTGGACGGAGGGGCGTCCGTGTTGGTGGTGGAGCACGACCTGCACGTGCTCTCTCACGTGGATTGGTTGATCGAGCTAGGGCCGGGCGGCGGCAGCCAGGGCGGCACCGTGGTGGCCGCCGGCACGCCGGAAGAAATCGCCGGCACGAGCACCAAGACGGGGCGCGCGCTACGCGCCGCCGTGGCGCTGGACCCGGCTGCGCGACGGCGGGCCGGCGCTGCGAAGGATGGCCGCGACAAGGGCGAGCGCCGCGCCCGACCGTCGCGCACGACCGGCGAGGAACATGGCGCCCGCCATGCGCTCCAAGTGCGCGGCGCCCGCGAGCACAACCTGAAACAAGTCGACGTGGACGTGCCGCACCAGGCGATGACGGTGGTGACGGGCCCGAGCGGCTCGGGCAAGAGCAGCCTGGCCTTCGACGTGATTTTCGCGGAGGGGCAACGCCGCTTCCTGGAAACGCTCACGCCCTACGCGCGACAGTTCTTGCCCACCCTCCCTCGCCCCGACGTGGACAGCGTCAGCGGCGTGCCGCCGTCCGTTTCGCTGGAACAGCGCACGGCACGCTCGGGTGCCAAGAGCACGGTGGCCACCGTCACCGAGATCTCACACTACCTGCGGCTGCTCTACGCCAAGCTCGGCACGCTGCACTGCCCCCAGCACGATCTGCCCGTGCGCAGCCAGAGTGCCGAGGCACTGATCGAGAGGGTGCGCGGCATGAAGGGGCGCTTCGAGGTCTGCGCGCCGGTCGTTCGCAGCCGAAAAGGGACCTACCTGGACCTGTTCGCCGGCGCCGCCCGAGACGGCATCGAGCACGCGTACGCCGACGGGCAGCGCGTGGCGACCGACGACCCGCCGCGGTTGGCGCGCACGCGCAATCACGACGTTTCGCTGATCCTGGCGCCCGCAGCGCCCGCGAAGAAGATCGACGAGTCCAGCCTCGAGCGAGCCTTGAGCTGGGCCGAGGGGCACGTCCTGTTGCGCGACGAAAAGGGAAACGAGTGCCTGCTCTCGCTGCTCGGCGCTTGCCCCGAGTGTGGCTTTTCGCAGGGCGAGCTCGACCCGCGCTGCTTCTCCTTCAGCACGGAGCAAGGTCGCTGCCCGCGCTGCGAGGGCCACGGCGTGCTGCGGAGCGAGGCCGAGCAAACGCTCGGGCGCCGCGGGCGCGGGCGCAAGAAGAAGAAGAAGAAGTCGGTGCGCGCCAGCGCTTCCAGTACACCTCCGCCGCCCCCGAAGACCTGCCCGAGCTGCCGCGGCACCCGACTCGCCCCGCTCCCGCGCGGGGTGCGCGTCGAAGGCGCCCGCTACGACGACGTGCACCGACTCTCGGTGCAGGCCGCACACGCTCACTTCGCCGGCCTCGAGCTCGCCGGGAGGGCGGCACGCATCGGCGCCGACATCCTGACGGAGCTGGCGCGGCGATTGAGCTTCCTGTGCGACGTAGGCCTGGGCTATCTTGCGCTGGACCGAGCCGCGAGCACGCTCTCGGGCGGGGAAATGCAGCGCCTGCGCCTGGCGGCCCAGCTCGGCACCGGGCTCACTGGCGCCCTGTACGTGCTCGACGAACCGACCATCGGACTGCACCCTCGGGACACGGGTCGCCTGCTGGACAACCTGCGCCGGCTCGTCGAGCTGGGCTCGACGGTGGTCGTCGTCGAGCACGACGAAGACACCGTGCGCGCGGCCGATCACCTGATCGACCTCGGGCCGGAGGGCGGCTCGCGCGGCGGGCAAGTCTCGGCGGCGGGGCCTCCGAGCGCCGTGCTGAAGAACACCGACTGCCCCACCGGCAGGGCGCTCGGCGAGCCGCCCTCGCTGCGCTCCGCCCAAAAAGAGCCCAGCGAAAGCTGGCTCGAGCTCACGGGCGCCACGGAGCACAACCTCCAGAGCGTGGACCTACGCGTGCCGCTCGAGCGGCTCTGCGTGGTGGCGGGCGTCAGCGGCTCCGGCAAGAGCACGCTCGTGCGCAAGGTGTTGCTGCCGGCGGTGCGCGAGGCGCTCGGGCTCGTGGGCGAAGTGCCCGGGGCTTTCGAAAAGCTCGCGGGGACGGAGGGCCTCCGACGTGCCGTCAGCGTGGATCAGAGCCCCATCGGTCGCACGCCTCGTTCGGTGCCGGCGACGTTCCTGGGCATCTGGGATCCGATCCGGCGACTGTTCGCCGCCAGCAGCGACGCAATGGTCGCGGGCTTCGGCCCCGCTCGCTTCTCCTTCAACACGGCGGCCGGGGGCCGCTGCGCGACCTGCTCCGGAATGGGCGCCATCACCCACGAGATGAGCTTCTTGCCAGACGTAGTGCAGGCCTGCCCCACCTGCGAGGGCAAGCGCTTCGAGCCCCAAACGCTCGGTGTCCGCTACCGCGGGCACTCGATCGGGGACGTGCTTGCGATGTCCGCGCAGCAGGCGGCCTGCCTCTTCGAGAACCACCCGAAAATCGCCCAGCCGTTGCGCACGCTGTGCGATCTCGGCACCGGGTACATCACGCTCGGTCAGGGCTCGCACACGCTCTCGGGCGGCGAAGCGCAGCGCCTCAAGCTCGCCTCCGAGCTGACCGCGACGGCCCGGCACGAGCCGACGCTCTACGTGCTCGACGAGCCGACCACCGGCCTGCACCTGAGTGACGTGACACGATTGATGAACGTGCTCGACCGCCTCGTGCAGCGCGGCGACACGTTGCTCGTCATCGAGCACCACCCTTGGGTCATCGGCGGCGCGGACTGGATCGTGGAGCTCGGACCCGAGGGCGGCGAGGGCGGTGGGCGGCTGATCGCCCAGGGGCGCCCGAAGGAGCTGCGCCGAAAGAAGACGCCGACGGGCAAGGTACTGCGGGCCCTGCCGCTGTGAGCTAGCTCCCATCCATGAAAAGGGATGGGAGCCAGCGCCGAGAAAAGCTGTGAGCGAAAAATGCCGCAAGAAGCGCGAGCCCTAGACCCTCACCCCTGGGAGGCTCGGGCTCGCAGCGACATCTTTCTGGCTCCTCGGGAGAAGGCGGCGAGGCGAACGCGCGAAGGCGCACGCCTGGGCGCGAGGAGCCCCAGAAAGGAGCTGCCGCCGGGGCACTTTTCGACGGCTCGCGTGCCTCCGAAGCGATTCACGGCGGCGTGGCGGTCGATCGCCAAGCGGTTCGCCTCGAACCATGCACCACGAAGGAGCGCTCCCGCCACGAACACGAAGCCGTCGCGCGGCATCCTACGCCCGGCGGCTTGTTTACCGCTGCGATCGGATCTATCCTTTCAGGGTGTCTTGGAAGACGATGGCGGCGCGGCGAATGGGGCGCTTGTGCGTGACGGTACACACCGCAGCCGTCCCCAGCGAGCCAGACTGGGATCGCTACATGGCCGGTGTCGACGCGTACCTCCCGCTCAGTGATCAGCGGGTGCTGGTAGTGTCCGCCGGCGGCGGTCCCAACGGCAAGCAGCGCAAGATGATGATCCGCGCGCTGGATGGAGCGGTCGTGCCCGTCGCCATCCTGACCAACAGCACCCTGATGCGAGGCGCGGGAATAGCCATCAGCTGGTTCAATCCGAGCCTGAAGGTGCTCGGCCCGCATTCGCTCCAGGCCGCCTTCGATTACCTGGGGCTCACCACCTGGGAACGCACGGAGAGCGAGATCACCATCGCCGAAATGCAGCGCGATCTCGGCGTGCGGGTGATGAGCTTGGGCAACGCCGCCGGTTTCTAACCGGCAAGCCGGCGGGACCGCGGGTCCGGCGGCGCGGCGAGCCAGAGCGGGCTCGAATCCGAACCGCCCCGGGCCCGCTGCGCCTTGCCCGGGCCTCTCACGACCTGGTCCCGATGGCGTGACGGCTCGTGCCTTTCGCGCGGCTGGGCCCCGGTCGTGCTCGAAGCGCCACGCCTACAGACCGAGGCAGGAGTTGGGGCCGTGCAGGAGCGTGCCCAACAAGCCCCCGTCGGCCAGCGCCCCCGCCGGGTACGACTGAGCGAACCAGTAGCACATCTCCTCGTTTGTCCCCTTTCCGAAACTGGCCGGGGAAGAGAACTCGCAGGTGGTCTCGATCGTGTCGCCGGGGTAGATCGTGACATCTTCGTCGTACATTCGCTGGTTCTCGAAGTCGAAAGGCTCGTCGTGAACGACCTCGTCGGTACCATCGGCGCGGTGCACGGTGACCGTCATGTGGCGGCCCTTCAAGTGCATGTGGGGAGAGCCCGAGATGATTCGAATCGGCTCCTGCGCACGCGGTCGGCACACCCCGCTGGCGCGCGTGCCGTTGATCAGGTCCGTTCCCAGCCAGCTGAGCAGCGCGATGTTCTCGGGCGGGGTTTCCGTCACGCAGACCTCGACGCCGGACGCGTCTACCGCCGACGGGTCGCTACTATTGTAGTGCAGCTCGAGCAAGTACCCGCGGCCGCCCTCCAACTCCACGCCGACCTTTTCCGTGTAGTACGCGTCGGTCCCTCCCGGGGCCCAGCCGTGTAGCAGCTGCCCGTCCGGGTGCGCCCCGAGCAAGGGCGCCACACTGCCATTCGCAATCGGGCCCGCCTGCTGGAACAGCAGCCAATGGTGCAGCACCTGGGCGTTGTCCACGACGGCTCGGAACGCCCGAACGTAGCGCGTCCCCTCACCCCAGGGCGGCATGAACCCGAAGCCGATGTATTCGTCGGTGGCCGTACCCACACGGTACGGGCTTTGGAGATCGCCGGCGTTGGCGACCAACGGGTAGCATTCGACGTCGCCCGAGTCCCAGCCCGGGTAGGGCGCCGTGGAAGCGCCGGATGCGGGCGGCTGCGCTAGCCCATCGGACTCGGGCTCGAGCGGAAGCTCCGTCACCGAGCAGCCGTCGGCCGCGGGTGGTGCGCCCGAGGCCAGCCACTGCTCGAGCACGCTGCGCTCGCTCTCGGTGAGCGGCTCCACCGTGCCGGGCGGAGGCATCGGCCGCGCAGCGTCTGCGCCGATGCGACCCAGCGCGGCATCCCGCACGGGCTGCGAGCTGATGGGCGCGATCGCGAGGAAGTCCCCAGCCTCCACGAGCGACATGGGTGCGCTGAATTGTGGCGTTTCCCCGTGGCACAGCGAGCAGCGCTGCTGAACGATGGCCGCCACGTCACAGGGGATTCCGCCGGCGGCCGCCCCCTCCGCGAGCCCCACGCCGGACGTGTCGGGTTGCTCGCTCGACGACGCACCCAGCGGGGGCGCCTGCCCCTCCGAGACGGCGGGCTGCGTCGTCGGGTTCGATCCGGAACCCCCCGAGGCATCGCTCGGCTGGCCGAGGGCGGTGACCCCCGGATCGTTCGTCCCACCGCCTCCGGCGCCGCAGGCGGAGAGGAGGCCCACGAGAGAAGCCCGGATCGCGAGCTCGCGGCGCAGACGGGCTCGGCTGGCGGCCGGTCCGCCGCGGGTCGGCACGCCACCCGCGAGCGTTGGGACCTTCACACGGAGTCGCCCCCCCCTTGTCGTCTGATCGCGGCCAGCTCGAGAGCTCGCCGAGGCGTTTGCTGTCTTCACCGTTTCTTCCTTCGCCTGGTCGCGGCCACGGGGCTCGCGAGAGTTGTGGAACAAATCCCGGGGACGCCTGGCGGCCACCGGGGCTGGGCGGCGCAGCGACCCTCGTCGTGCGCCCCGGATGCTCAGTGCGAGGAAACCGGCGGGAGGTCGCGCCATCGGATCGAAAGTGGCCGAAAAGGCCGCGTTCGCCAGCCGGGGGAGGAAACGGCCCCAGGAGGTCGCTCGCCAATCCGGCACGGACGACCCCTTCGGGCCGGGATCCGCGCCGAGCCGTTCTTCTTCCGCGACGCGGCGCGCGGGTGATTTGGCTACGGGCCCGGCGCCGCCGTCCGTCGCCGCGGGGTGCAACCTGCGGCCTGCGCTTCGCCCACTGTTCCACGAAGACCGCAAAGCCTTGCGTGCGCGACCGCCGCGGGCACGGCCCCCTCACTCCGCCGCCTGCCCTTCGAGAAAATTCCATGAAAACACTCGAGTCCGACCACCGCACCAACTCGCGTCTCCTGCTCGCGGGGGCGCTCCTCGCATTCGGCTGTGGAGATGCTCCCGAGGGCCTCGGTCAACTGCCGGAGGCCGCATCGGCGCCGGGGCCGGGGCCGGAAGCGGAAGACCCTCCGCCCGAGGTGCAGCCCTCCACCCCACCGCGCGTCAGCTCGACCGACCCGGGCCCGGACTTGTTCAAAAGCGACGTGGGCTCGCAACCGACGGACGACGAGCCGATGAACTGCGGGACCGTGCGGGCGGCGCCGGAGGTCATCCGCACACCCATCGACATCATCGTGATCCTCGACAACTCCGGGAGCATGGGCGACGAGAGCGACTCCGTCGAGCAGAACATCAACGAGAACTTCGCGCGAATCCTCGACGAAAACGGCGTGGATTACCGCATGATCGTGCTCTCCGAGCACCGCGAGCGCAATGGGCAGAACGCCATCTGCGTGGCGAGGCCGCTGAGCGGGCTGGACACCTGCCCGGCCCCCGCGCCCGTCTCGAGCGAACGCTTCTTCCACTACAGCGTCGAGATTGGCAGCAGCAACTCGCTCGGCAGGCTGCTGGACACCTACTCCGGCGAGCGCGACGACGAGTTCGAGCTCGCCCCGAGCGGCTGGTCCCAGTGGCTCAGACCCGGCGCCAACAAGGTGTTCTTGGAGTTTACCGACGACAACGCGAACATGTCCGCGACGGAGTTCATGTCGGAGCTGAGCGCTCTGTCGCCGGACACCTTTGGAACCCTAGGAGCCCCTCGGTTCGTCTGGCACAGCATCGTGGGGCTGGCCGAGAAGGGCGAGCCGACCGACGCCTATCTGCCTTCGGAGCCGGTCGAAACGGAAGAGTGTCGGGGCAACGGCAACAACGTGTTCAACGCCGGGCGCACCTACCAGGAGCTTTCGCAGATGACCGGCGGGCTGCGTTTCCCCATCTGCCAGTTTCAAGCGTACGACACGGTGTTTCAAACGATAGCCAGCAATCTCGTCAGCGTCGGCGCCGTCCCCTGTGACTTTCCGCTGCCGGCGCCCCCGGCGGGGACCGAGGTGGAGCTCGACAAGATCGCGCTTTCCTATGCGCCCGGCTCGGGCGGTACCGCCCTGGTGATGGGGCAAGTGCCGGAGGCGGGCAACTGCCAGGCGAATGCCTTCTTCATCGATCGAGGAGCCGTACAGCTCTGCCCCGAGGCGTGCGAGCTGGTGCGGGCGGACGAGAAAGCCCAAGTCGAAGTACTCTTCACGTGCGAGAGCACGGTCATTCTGAGGTAGGTCGAATGTGGAGCTGTATGCGCCAGGCGGCCGTCATCGCGTGCTGGTGGGCACTCATCGGATGCGAGCCGGGCATCGAGGCACCTCCCGCCATCACGGCAGGGGGCGCTTCGAGCCTGCAGCCCGCGTCGATCGGTTCCGGTGGGAGCGCGGCACCGAACCGTGGCAACGACAGGCCGCAACCGGGCGCTGCCCCCGCGGGGGCTGGTGGCCCCAGCGAAGGGCCCGAGCCCGGCCCGCTCGAGCAGCCAGGCAGCGGTGGGACCGACGGCTCCGGCGGGAGCAGCCTCGAGCCGGGCGCGGAGCCGCCGATTTCTTCGGGCGGCTTCCTCGATCTCTCGCCGCCGCGGGGCGAGCCCTTCGACCCGGCCCAGGGGACGCCGCTGGACCCTCCCCCACCCCCCGGGTGGACCTGGTACTCCGTCCCGGGCACGAGCTGCCGAGACGGATCCGAAGCCGGGCTGTTCATTCGCTTCAGCGACTCCAACCGCCTGCTGATCTTCTTCGAGGGCGGTGGCGCGTGCACGACGGCGGGTTTCTGTAGCTTCAACCCCGCCAATGTCAACCAGGTCCTCCTCGGCACGGGAGAAACGGTGCTCGGTACGGCGCTCGGGGCACAGTCCGGGCGGCAGCAGCCGGGCGCCTACCAGAATGGCGAGGTGACGGGCATTCTCTCCGCTGAGAGAAGCGAGAACCCAATGCGTGACTGGAACATGGTGTACATTCCCTATTGCACGGGCGACGTACACTTCGGCACCCGCACGGCGGGTCGAGTTGCCGGGCTGGCCGCACCGCAAATGTTCGTCGGCGCCCTCAACACGCGGACATTCGTCGGTCGCCTGGTACCTACGTTCGAAGAGGGACTGGAACGCGTCGTGGTGGCCGGTTCGAGCGCAGGCAGCTTCGGGGCCGCGCTGAACCTGAGCATGATCAGCGACGCCTTCTCGGTGCAGACGGATGCGCTGCTGGACTCCGGGGTTCCCTTTCAAGATGAGTTCTGGCCCACCTGCCTGCAGCAGACCTGGCGCGAGCTGTTCGGCCTGAACGAGGCGCTCCCGCCGGACTGCGAGCAGTGCTTCAACGACGACGGTGGAGGGTTGATCGGGCTGTCCGACTTCTTGACCGAGAAACATCCCACCACGAAGATTGCTCTGCTCTCATCCATACACGACGAGGTCATCCGGTTGTTCTTCACGCCGGGGCTCGACGAATGTGCAACGGTCACTACGGCCGACCCCGTCGGCATCACGCTCGGGCAGCTCACCGGTGCCCAGCTCTTTCCACCGGAACGCTACGAAGCGGGGCTCCTCGGTGTGCGAGCCGAATACGCCGACAGCGGGCTCATGGCCACCTACTTCCTGGCGGGGCCCAACGAAGTGCTGCACCAACACGCCTTCCGCCCGCGCTTCTTCCAGGTCGCCGCCGGCTCCCTCACCCCGGCACAATTCGTCGGCAACTTCCTGGAAGGGCAAATGGACCAGGTGGGCCCTTGACGGGCAGCGGCATCCCGAGCGAGCCCCCCATGGTGTGCGCAAGTCTCGCCCGTGGCCGAAGCGTCTCGACGCGGCACGCGATGACGCACTCTCGTCGCACGAGCCTCGAACCGAGCCGCAACGACCTCGGCTCGGCATCTGCACTTCGCCACCCCCGCCGATCAGCGCCTGAATCGAGATGAGCCTTCTCTCCCTTCCGCCGCTCGTCGTGTGGGGGCTGCTGCCGCGCCTGGTCGGCGCGGTGTTCTTGGTCTCGTTCCTTTCGCTCGCGAGTCAGGTGGTGGCGATCGCCGGCCGTGAGGGGGCCATCCCGTTTCGGTCGAGAGTCGAAGCGTACCGCCGCGCGCTGCCTCCCTGGCGCCTGTGGACGTGCTTCCCTTCGCTTCTGCTACTGCACGATGGCGACCGATTCCTGCGCGCCCTGGTCTGGCTCGGCGTCGCGGGCGCCGTGGGCATGATCTACGGCGGCGCGTGGGCTCTGCCGGGGCTGCTCTGCTGCTACGTCGTCTACATCTCCCTCGACAAGCCGATTGGGCTGATTTTTCCGTGGGACTGCTTGCTGTACGAATCGGCGTTCCTCTGCCTGCTGTTGCCCCGCTGGCAAGCGCTCCCGGCAATCGAAGCCGTCGAGGCCCCCAACCCCCTGGTCGTCTGGTGCTTTCGGCTCTTGATCGTGCGCGTGCTGCTGGGCTTCGGGAAGCTGAAGTTCATCGGGTCGTCCCGAGAGGATTCGGCCTACCTCTACGGATTCCTCGTCAACCAACCCCTGCCTTCCCCGCTGGGTTGGCTGCTGCAGAAGGCGCCGCTGCCGGCGCTGCAGGCGGCGATGCTCTTCATGTTCATCGTGGAGATGCCGCTGCCACTTCTCGCATTCAGCCCCCGGTGGGGCGCGGTCGTGGGGCTGTTGACCGTGCCCCTGATGATCGGCATCGGCCTGTGCGGAACCTTCGGCTACTTCAACGTGCTGGTGGTGGCACTGTGCCCGGCCCTTTGGGATACGGTCACCCCCGCGCGGCTGTGGGACTCCGGCTGGATCCAATCCGGAGCGCTATCCGCCACGAGCGCGGTCGCCGCGCTGCAGCTGCTGGGCGGAGCGCTGGCGTTTCCCTTCAACAGCTGGGTCGGTCAGCACTGGCACCACTGGCCAATCCTTCTGCGCTTGCCGCGGGCCCTACGCCTGCCCTTCGATTTTTATCGCGCCCTGCACCCCTTGCGCTGGGTCCATCCGTACGGAGTCTTCCCGCCGAAGAGCCAGCCCGCCGCCAAGGTGACACCGGTCGTGGAAGTGAGCTGGAATGGCCGAGATTGGGAAGAGCTCGAGTACCCGCTGGCCTGCAGTACGCCCCGGTGTCGGCCACGCTTCATCGCGCCGCACCACGCGCGAGGCGATCAGGCCGTCATCTACGAAGCCTTTGGGCTCAACTCGCAGAGCCTGATCAACGGCCTGACGTGCCCGGGGGACCCCTTCGCGTTCAGTGACCGGTCGATCGCCGAAGCACTCTTGCAGCGCCTGCTGGAGGGTCGACACTACCCGGGGGTGTACTTCAAGCGCAACGCCAAGATCACCCCCGACAATCCCCCCGAGTGGGCACGCATTCGCACGTTCTTGCTGGAGCCGACCGATCTCGCCGAACGGCGACGCACGGGTCGCTGGTGGCGGCGCCGCTACATCGGGCCGCACCTGCCGGCGCGCCGCCGCGAGCCCCATTTCTGGGACCACTGGCTCCCGCCGCCGGAGCTCTTTCACTGGGAGCACGCGCTGTGGCGCAAGCGCACCAAGCTGGCTTGCATCGAGAAGGCGGCGCGCGCGGGGGTGCCGAGCGACGAGCTGGTTCGACTGGGCACGACCGACCTCGATGACCGCGTCCTGCGGCGCTTCTGGGACGAGTTCATCCCGGAGGTGGGACCACTCGAGCGCTTCGCCTCCGCAGAGGTCGCCGCGCTGCGCGCCCGGCTGGCGGCGCGCTTCTTGCCCGAGGAGCTGCGCAGCTTTGCGCGGGTGCTCGGTCGCCTGTGCTGGGCAGCGATGGCATCCGTGGAGCCCCTGTATTGCGGCAGGCTCCGCCCCGCCCTGCGCGCGACGAGCTACGGGCACCTGTGGCTGGGCGTTCACGAGATCATCCTGCGGGGGGAAGCCGCCTACGAGCAGCTGCGCAGCGCCCCGCTGAGTGCAGCCGCTTCGCTCACGCACGTGGAGGTCGAGCGCGGGCTCTGGCTGAGCCTCGCCGTTCGCCCCGACGCGTACCTGTTCGAGGCCAGAAAGCTTCGCCTCATCGACTGCTTCATTCACGACTACCGCGCCCCGGTCGGGCCGATCGAGCGGCGCCGATTCGAGCGGCAGCAGGCACTCGCGCGACGACTCACCGTGTTCGCGGACGTGGCAGACGCGATCAAGCGGCTGGACGCCGCCCCGTTCGACACCGAACGGTATCCCCGTTTCGTGCTCACCCAGCGAGGGCGCGTCGTCGCGCGCGCGCCCGACGCCGAGCCCGTTTTCGAGTCGAACGTCGTTTCTAGAGGTCGACCGCCCCGCTCGAGCATCGGTGTGGCTCGCGCACCACGGCCCGACCGGCCGCGCAGAGCCCGGGCGTAGAGCGCGGAAGCGAAGCGCAGGGGCCCGCCGCGGGCCACACCGCGCCGCCGCGGGACGCACTACGGCCGCGCTGTCGGCATGCCGGACCCGCCCGAACCCCTCACGGTTTGCACGGCGCATCCGTTCTGGACAGCGATCGTGCGGCAGGACGTGTACCAAATCGGGTGGCCCCTTCGTGCGCTCGAGTGGCTACTGGTTGGACACGCTCGATCGCTCGGCGCAGGGGCGCTGATCGGGGTGGGCGCGGCGGCGAGCAGCGGATGCGCCCGGCTGGGGTACGACCTGATACCACCCATCGGGTCGGCGGACGCGGGGAGCCCAGGTGGCGCCGGACCGGTGCCAGATGCTGGAGAAAGCGCGGGATCCGGGGGAAGCCTCGGGGACGCGACGCAAGACGCCGACCGCGCGCCCGCGACCGATTCTGGACCCACGCTCGAACCGCTCGACGGCGGCACGGCCGATGCGAGCCCGGTCCCCGAGCCTCGCTGTGACGATGGGCTCCGCAATGGAGACGAGGTGGCGGTGGATTGCGGGGGCGTCCGCTGCGGGCCGTGCCTCTGCTCGTTCGCCTCGCCTCGGCTGTTGGGCAAGCCCAACGCGCCCGGGCTGGACCTGTGGGCGCCGTCGCTGTCGAGCGACGGTCTGACGCTGTACGTTTCGCTGACGGCGCCTGGCTTCGGCGAGCGCGTGGCCCGATCGACACGCCCCAGCCTCGACGCCCCGTTCGGCGCCGCGAGCGCCCTGCCCAGTCCGGTCAATGGCTTCGACGAGGGCACGCCGGCCCTCTCCCAGGATGGCCTCGCTCTGTACTTCTTCTCGACACGCGCCGGCGCCCCCGGCGCCGCCAGTAGTCGAGACGTGTACGTCGCGACGCGCGCGAGCGTCGCCAACGAGTTCGGCGGGGTCGCCCCCGTGGCGAGCGTCAACTCGCCGGATCGCGACGACCGACCCTGGCTCTCCCCCGACGAGCTCGACCTCTACTTCACCTCGCAGCGCGCTTCGGTCGCCGACGATCTGTGGCGCGCCACGCGCAGCTCCAAAAGCGCGGCCTTCGGCGCTGCCGTCGCGATCACCGAGCTCAACTCGACCGGAAACGACGCCGGCCTCGTGCTGACCGCGGACGGCTTGGTTGCTTACTTCTCTTCCGATCGCGTGGGTGGGGCGGGCGGTGTGGACATTTACCGCGCCTCTCGGCAAGACGCGAGCAGCGCGTTTTCCGCACCCGAGCCCGTCGAGGTGCTCAACTCCGTCGCCGACGACTTCGACCCGGCGCTCACGAGTGACGGTCGAGAGCTGTACTTCGCCTCGACCCGTGGCTCGGACGACTATCGACTCTGGCGCTCCAGCATCTCCTGTCCTTGAGCGCCCGCGCCTCGACCCGAAGCGAAGCGAAGCGAACGCGCTCTCGGCCGAGCGGCAGCCGGGTCGGCTCGGTGCGGCTGGAAAGCGGCAAGGGAGACGGCGAGGCCGGCGGGCAACCGCGAAAGAATCGGCGCAACGGCAGCGCATTGCCGCCTTCGCGAAAAGCCGGTAGTCTATCTGAAATCGTTTCCACTCCAGCGGCGCCGGCGACCCGATCCGCCCGGGCCGACGGAATGAGGCGTGCCGCCCCACCGGCGCTCGAGCGCGGGACGCGCGCTCCCCTGGCTTGGTATCGGAAAGGCAACGGCGAACGATGAAACGGATATGGCTCGCGGCACTGGCCCTCGCGATGGCCGTCGCCCTGACGGCGGCCGCACAGGTGCAAACGGAGAAGCCTCCGATCGAGCCCGGCGCCAAGCCGGCGCAAGTCGTGCGCGTGAAGATTCACGGCAAAGCCCTCGAGGGCAACCTCGAAGGCAACGCGGTCGACCGGGAAGCCCTCGTGATTCTTCCACCGAGCTACGCGAAGGAAACCGCGCGGCGCTATCCAGTGGTGTACGCACTGCACGGCTACTACATCGGCGCCGCGCAGTGGAGCGGAGAAATCCGCGTCCCGCAGACGATCGAAGCAGCCTTCGCGCGAGGCGCTCGGGAGATGATCGTGGTGTTGCCGGATGCGAAAACGCGGCACGCCGGTTCTCTGTATTCCAGCTCGGTAACCACGGGGGATTTCGAGCAGTTCATCGTACGGGATGTCGTCTCGTACGTCGATGCGCACTACCGAACCCTCCGCGGGCGAAGGAGCCGAGGGCTGGTGGGGCATTCGATGGGAGGCTACGGAGCGACCAGGCTCGGTATGAAGCACGCCGACGTCTTCGGCAGCCTGTACATCATGAGCCCGTGCTGCCTCGCGCCGAGGACGGTGAGCACCGAAACGGCGCGCGCTCTGGAGGCGGTGAAGACGCCGCAGGACGCGGCGAAGCTCGGTTTTCCCGCTCGAGCGCGCCTGGCGACCGCAGCCGCCTGGTCACCCAACCCGAACGAGCCCCCGCTGTACCTGGACCTGCCCACCCAGGGCGGCAAGCTCCAGCCCGAGGTGTTGGCGAAGTGGACGGCGAACGCGCCCTTGGTGTTTCTCGACCAATACGTGACGAACCTACGTCGCTATGACGGAATCTCCATCGACGTCGGGGACGAAGACCGGTTGCGAGCCGAAACCACCGCGCTGCACCAGGCCCTGGATCGATACGGAATCTCCCACGGCTTCGAAGTGTACGCCGGCACCCACACCAGCCGGGTGGCTTTCCGCTTCCAGAACCACGTCATGCCATTTTTCGACGCGCACCTCTGCTTCCAGCTCAGCTGCAGCTGATCACACGCCCAGCTCGTTGCTCGACTCCCGAGCCACCCGGCGAAAGGCGGCGACGAAGCAATCGACCGGGTCGCAGAGTACTCGATCCCCGAGTGTCCAGCCGGGTCGCGAGCGAGCAAGTTCGCTAGCCCGGATTTCTCACGACCGCAGGACCGAGGGTGCGAGGCTAGCGCAGGCTCGAGAGCAATGCGCCGCCCAGCGCGACGCTCGCGTCGTCGGCGTCTTTCTGAACCCAGTCGTCCGGACCCCGCGACGTCGAGCCATAGCGCTGGTCAGCGTCGGGCCGCGAGGACCACGCCACGATGAAGACGGGGTGGCGCCCCAGCGCCCGCCGAGCCTTCTCGGAAAAGGCGTTGGCATCCATGTCATTCATTTCGCCGTCGCAGAGGATCATGGTGGGCTGAAGCTCGGCAACTCTCTGCAGCGCTTCCTCTGCCTGCCGCGCGCGCTCCACGACGAAGCCCAGTTCCTCGGCCGTGACTTGGGCCCGCTCGGCGCGCGCGTCCGATCCGGTGACGAGCAGCAGGAGCGGTCGCAACGTGGAGAGATTGAGCTCGCCCCGCGCCAATCGCAGCGCGGCGCTGACCACCGCCGCTTCGCGCTCGCGTCGGCGTTGGCATCGGCGCAGGGCCGCCTGAAGTGACGCCTCGAGCTGCTCGACTCGCCGCTCGAGACGACCGGCCGACGCCCGCTCGTGCCAGTGAGCCTGGGCCTTGCGCGCGGCGCGCCGCAGCTGTAGCGCGAGGACGACCTCGTCGTCGCAAGGCGTGAGGATCTCCGCAACTCCCTCGCGAAAGGCGGTGGCCATGAAGGCCGCCCCCGGCAGCGCCGAAGCGTAGAGGTGCACTACGTGGCCGAGCTCGCGACCAATCGCGCACTGCGCCAGCTTGACACCGAGGCAGTCCTCTTCGATCGCGGGAATGAAGAGCACGTGCGGCTCCGAGGGCAGCGAACTCGAAAAATCACCGAGGGCAGGCAGCGGCGTGATGCCCTGCACGGTGAAGCCGTGCGCCGTGCACCTGTCGACCAGGCGCTCCGGCGGCGGCAGACGCTCGGCACAATAGAAGATCGAGGCAATCGTCACGGCTCTTCACCTCACGGTCGTACGTTGAAAACCCGTCACACCGAAGTGCTCTCGCAGGTAGGGCTCCAAGCCGTCGAGGCCCGAGCCGCTCTCGGCGGCGACCGAAACGAGAGCGCGCAGCGCATTGCCGCACAGCCCCGCCTCCATTTCCGCGACGGTGGGCGCGCTCGCCAGCACGTCGCCGAGCCGCTGGATACGGCGCAGGATCAAATAGGCGACCAAGAATGCCGGCTCATCCCGCGCCTCGAAGCGAAGCTCCAGCTCGATCGGCTCCTGGCCGCGTCGAATGCGGTCGCACATCAAGAATTGCGTGTTCGGCGGCAGGCGCAGTCGCCCGTCGGCCGGGACGGCCTCGAGACGCGCGGCCTTCGCGGGCGTGAGCCGTTCGATGCGCTCGAGCAGAGCTGGGCTCGTCTCCGGCGCCCGATGGCCCGCGAGCAACTCGGCCGTCACCTGCTCGAGATGCACGCACCCGTCGAAGAGCAAGTCGAAGCTCTCGTCGACCAGGTCCTGCTTGCCCTGGCGGGCCGCGTCCAGAATCGCCTCCATCGCGTGCGTCAGACTGGCCGCACTCTCCTGGCCGGACATCGCGAAGTTGCCCTTGATGGAGTGCGCGAGCCGAAACACTTCGTCGGTCGTTTCTCGATCCCGCTTCTCGTCGAGCGTCAGCAGGCTGAGGTTGAGCCGCGAGAGCAGACCTTCCAGCTCCCGCAAGAAATCCCGCCCCGCGCCCTCCTCTTCGACGCGCAAATCCATCCCGCTCGTCTTGGCCTCGACGGAGGGCTCGCCGCCCCGGGGTGTCTCGGGCGCCGGCGCCGCGCCGTCTCGCTCCGCCGGCCCGCGGCTGCCTCGGGGCAGCGCCTCGGACTGCCCCCGCACGCCCCGATTGCGGGCTAGGCGCAGCAGCTCCGGCACGTCCACGATCATGGCGAGCCGCCGCCCACTGAGGATCGCCGTCCCCGCGATGGCCGCGATCTCCAGAGTTCCCTCGAACGGTGTGATCACGAGCTTTTGGGGTCGCAAGAACTCGCTCACGACGAACCCGATGCGGTGCTCCTTGTGCTCGACGAGCAAGACCTTCCACAGCTCCCCGGGCGGATGGCGCATCTCGGGGCGGCAGAAGACTTGCTGTAGGTCGTGCAGAGCCACCGTCTCGCCGCGGTAGAGCATGAACGGGCCGCCACCGAACGCCGTCGACAAGTCGCCCGGAGCAACGGCCAGAGTCGAGAGCACCGAGGAGAGCGGAAAGGCAAAGATGTCTCTCTCGCAGCGCACGAGGAGGGCATCCATGATGTTGACCGCGCTCACCTTCGGCAAGTCCAGCGTCAACGCGGTCCCTTGCCCCGGCTGACTGTCGAGCTTCACGTCACCGTCCAGCTCTCGCATCGCGTCGACGATTACGTCGAGGCCGACGCCGCGGCCCGCCGTGGTCGTCGTCGAAGCCGCCGTCGAAAAGCCGGGCTGGAAGAGCAACCCGGTCAGGCGCTCCGTGCTCGCGGAGGCGGCTTCCCCCCGCGTCATCAGCCCGCGATCGACGGCCACCTCGCGTACCCTCGACACGTCGACGCCGCCCCCGTCGTCGGCCACGACGATGCGGATGCTCGTCTCGAGCAACTGCACACGCAGCGTCACGCGCCCGACGGAGTCCTTGCCACGGGCCCGACGCACCTCTTCACTTTCGATGCCGTGAGCCACGCAGTTTCGAAGCTGGTGCGCAATCGGGTCGTAGATGCGCTCGACGATGCGCTTGTCGAGGCTCGTATCCATACCCTCGGCCTCGAAGTGCACGACCTTCCCCAGCCGCCGCGCGGTGTCACGCACCAGACGCCGAAAACGAGCGAACGTCGCGCGCAGGTCGACGTTGCGAACATCTACCACGAGCCGGTGCAGGTCCGAGGAAATGCGCGACGAGGTGTAGGCCAGCTCCTTGGCCCCGTCCGAAAGCTCCTTGGGGAGCTTCGAGCTCTGAATCAGTCGGTTGAGTGACTCGAGGTTGGCGCTGACGATGATGACCTCGCCGGCCAGGTGCAGCATCGTGTCGAGGCTGGAGAGCTGCACGAGCATGCTCTCGCCGGCCGGAGCGCCCGTGGGCGCCCCCGGGCTAGACATCAGACCTCACGCGGCGAAGGACTCGTCGAACCGTCTGAGCGGATGCTGGTTTGGAGATGTAATCGTCCGCTCCTCGCTGCAGCGCCTGAATCACGTAGCCCGCGTCGCTGTGCGTGGAAGTGACGACGATGGGCATGTGGCGCAAGCTGGTTCGGCGACGGATTTCCTCGCAAAGCTCGAAACCATCCATTTCCGGCATCACGAGGTCGGTGAACAGGAGGTCGAACGCGTGGTCGTGCAGGATCTGGAGAGCATCGGTCCCGCACTGGGCCTGGGCACATTCGAGCCCGAGACCCGTCAGGATCTCGACCAAATGCGTCCTCATTTGCGGATAGTCGTCGACAACTAGCGCCCTGAGCTGCTCGGCCCCCAAAGTCTCTCCTCGGCGGGCCGGCTTTGCGATTGCCTGGGCCAGCAGCGCCTTGCTGCAGAAACGACTCCGCCCCTGCCCGCTTAAGAAGCCGACGAAAAATCCGGGAGCCGCCGAGAGTTGCCCCTCGGGGCGAGAAGGCCTCGGGGCGAGAAGGCCCCGGGCCGCCAGGCCACGGCCCTTTCCGACCGGCTATCGCGCCGCGCGAGCCCGCGGGGGGCTAGCCAAGCGACTAGCTCGCGATGGCTCGCCTCCGGTAGTCGCCTCGGCGGCGATCGGGCATTGTGGACCAACCGGCGGTGTAAGCAGGTTTCGGTATGCAAATTCGCGAGCGCGAGGCACTCTGCCACCCATGGTCGCTGATCCCGATGCGATTCAAACGTCGCTCGCGTTCGAGGCATCTACTGACATGCTCGCCCTGCTCCGCTGCGAGCGCGACGAGACGCTTCGCGTGTTGGCCGTAAACCCGTCGTATCTCGCGACGATTCGCCGGATGGGCTACCAAGCCTCGGAGAAAGATCTGTGCGGCCGCACCCTACCCCAGCTCATCGAGTTCTTCGGACTCTCCGAGGAGCAGACGAAACGCATGCTCGACCGCTACGCCGAGGTCGTCCGCACCGGTCGGCGATTGGTGTACCTGGAGGACACCGAAACGCCCTCCGGCATGCACTACGGCGAGTCGAGCCTGACGCCGGTCGTGGACGAGGGGGGCCGCGTCGTGAACATTCTGTACGGCGCACGGGACGTCACCGAGCAAAAGCGCGCCGAGCTGCAGCGCCGCCAGCTCGAGGCTCGCCTGGCCAGCACCCAAAAGCTCGAAACGATGGGAACCTTGGCCGGAGGGATCGCGCACGACTTCAACAACATCCTCACGGCAGTGCTGGCGTTCACCCAGCTCGCCCTCGAGGAGGTCGAGGAAACCGAGCGCGTGGAGGACAGCCTCAAGGAGGTGCTCGTCGCCGGCGAGCGCGCTCGAGATTTGGTTCAGCAAATCCTGACGTTCAGCCGCCAGTCCCCCTACCAGCCCGAACCCATGCGTCTGCAGGCGGTCGTTCGCGAAGCCGCCGCGATGATGGGGGCCACCGTGCCGAAGAACGTGCGCGTCGAGATGGAGGTCCTTCCGGACGCGCCGGCGGTGATGGCCGACGGGAGCCAAATGCATCAGGTGGTCGTCAACCTCTGCACCAATGCCGTGCAGGCAATGGCGCACGGCGGAGGCAGGCTCTCCCTCCGCCTCTCGGCGACCCGGCTGCGCGCGAGCGATCCGCGCCTCAAGCCCGGCATGCCACCCGGGCCGTACGCGGAGTTGGTCGTGCAGGACACCGGGGAGGGCATCGAAGCACAATACCTGGATCGGATCTTCGAGCCGTTCTTCACGACCAAGGACGAGAGCTCGGGGACGGGACTCGGGCTGTCGGTCGTTCACGGGATCGTGTACCGCCACGGGGGCATCGTTCAGGTACACAGCGAACGAGCGGTGGGCACGTCCGTCGAAGTCTTACTGCCGGCCTGTGCCCACGCCCCCAAGCACGGCTCGGAGCCAGAGAACATTCAGAGTGGCAAAGGTGAGCGGCTGCTCTTCGTGGACGACGAGCCCGCGATCTGCAAGGCGGCGGCGCAACTTTTGGCGAGCCTTTCCTACGAGGTCGAGACCCACACGCACCCCCAATCCGCCCTCGACGATTTTCGAACGGCACCGCAGCGCTTCGATGCGCTCGTGTGCGACCTGACGATGCCAGGGCTCTCCGGCATCGAGGTAGCCCGTGAAGCACGGCGCTTGCGCGAAGACGTTCCGCTGCTGTTCATCAGCGGCTGGGCGACGAACGCGGACCTGCACGAGCTGACTGACATGGGATCGCACTGCGTCGGCAAACCGCTGAGGCTGGGCGAGATGGCGAAAGGCCTACGCCTGATCCTCGATCCCTGAGGGGGCCGCGGCGGGGGCCCCGCCACCGAGGTGGCAGCGGCCGAATCCGGCGCAGCCGCGAGCATCGCCGCGCACGGCAACCTCGCGGCGGGACGCCCGCATCCTCAGCCGTCGCTGCTGCCGGAGCCCCGGATGTCGATGCACGGGTCGTGGGTGGGGGGCCAGGGAAGGATGAGCCGGGCCCCGTAGGGCGTAGCGGCCCAGGCGCCCATCAGCTTGCGAACGCGCTCCCGAACGCGCGCGACCCAGGCCGCATCGATGGGGAACGGCGCCCCCGCGCGCTGCGCGATTTCGACGTAGCGCTCCGCGGTGAGCCGGTCGTTCACGACGGACTGCATGGGGCCGACCAACGTTTCCGCCAAGGCGAGCTCGGCCGACTGCGCATGCTCTCCCGTGTGACCCCACAGCTCTGCAAGGCGCGCCCCCTGCTCGAGGGTGCCCCAGAACCCCAGCGCGATGGGCCCCTCGGCTTCGACCGCGTAGTGGACCATGTCGTGGAGCAACAGGCTGCGCGTCTCGAGCTCCATTTGGTCGGCCGCGTGCGGCTCGGGCGCGCCGCGGCGCACGAGGCACAGCAGATGCCTCGCCTGCGAGCACTTCGTGATCTGCGCCTGCACCGGAGCCGTGACCTCTCACGAAAGGTGCTTGCGGAAGAACGCGACGCTGCGCTGCCAAGAAAGCTGGGCCGCCTTCTTGTCGTAGCGCGGTGTGGAGTTGTTGTGAAATCCGTGCCGGGTGCCGGGGTAGAGGTGCCGCGAGTAGCGCACGCCCGCCGCCTTCAACGCCGCCTCGTAGCCGGGCCATTTCTCGTTCACCCAGTCGTCGTGCTCCGCGGATTGCACCAGGACGGCAGCGCGGATGCGCGGCACATCGCGCGGCTCGGGCGCCGCGCCGTAGTAAGGCACGGCCGCCTGCAGCCCGCCGCCCATGGTGGTAGCCAAATAGTTCACGGCGCCCCCTCCCCAGCAGAACCCGATGGCCCCGAGCTTGCCGGTGGATTGTGCATGGCTCTTGAGAAAGCCTGCGCTGTTGAGCATGTCCTTGCGCAGCTTGTCCTGATCGAGGCTCCTCTGCAGCGTTCGCCCGTCGTCGTCGTTGCCGGGGTAGCCCCCGGCGGGGTACAGGCCGTCCGGGGCGAGGGCGAGAAAGCCCTCGACGGCGAAGCGCCGTGCCACGTCCTCGACGTAGGGGTTCAGCCCGCGATTTTCGTGAATGACCAGCACGCTGGGGAAGCGCGACTTGCCTGCAGCGGCCTTGCCCGCAGGCGCTACGAGGTAGCCACGCATCTTGCCGGAGTTTCCACCGGCCGATGGGTACTCGACGTAGTGGGGTTTGATGCGCTCGTCGGTGAAGGAAATGGTCTGCGCGCGCGCGTAATTCGGAAGCAGCGCCTGCGCCATCGCCAACCCCACCCCCCCGGCGACGGCCAGGGACCTGGAACGGAAGAGAAAATCCCGGCGATCGAGCCGCCCGTGGCAGTACTCGTCGTATAGCTCGAAAACCCTCGGGTCGATCTGTCGCTGATCCATCGCTCCTCCAACCTCGAACGCCTCGTTACCACGCGGCGGCGGGGCTCTCCACCCACACCCACTCCCTCCGCGCCGGCCGGTGACTTGGGAGCAGGCAGCTCGCCGCGACACAATGGGCCAATTCGCGTCAACTCGCGCAGCGACGGAGGGGGGCGCCGATGGCTCGCCGCCCTTCCGGGTCGCGCTGCGGAGGGTCGGACGCGAACACAGCCTGCCTTGCAGGCACACGAGCGCCGCCGGCGGAAGCAGCCGCCTCGGCTGGCGGCGCAGAAGCCTTGCCCTGGCCTCCCGAGGCCGTGGGGCGGCGGCGCGAGAGTCGGCCGGCCCGCTCGCGGAGCCGGGGCGGGCTCGCCAGGCGCTCGGTCTTTCGAGTCGGCCCGGCCCGCAAGCGGGAAGCGGGGCTTCCGGGGGCGAGCGCACGGCCCAATGCTAGCGAGCATGAGCGATGACGACGGCGGCGGCTCCGCCCCCCCGACGGCGGCGAAGCGCCCCGGAGGAGCAAAGCTCGCGGGCGACGAGCTCGAGGCGAACCAGCTCGCAGGGGAACCGCCCGCAGGGGAAGAGCTGGAGGTGCAGGTCCACGGGCTGCGGCTGCGCGCGCGCGCGTACGGCCCTATCGGTGCGCCCCCGGTGCTCGCGCTGCACGGCTGGCTCGACAACGCGGCCAGCTTCGAGACGCTGGCCCCGCGGCTCACGGGCTATCGCATCGTGGCGCTCGACTGTCCCGGCCACGGCCACTCGGACCACGCTCCCCCGGCTGCCAACTACAATTTCGCCGACTGGGTGCCCCTGCCGTTTTCCGTCGCCGACGCCCTGGGCTGGGAACGTTTCTCCCTGGTGGGGCACTCGATGGGAGGTGGCATCGCGGCGCTTTCCGCCGGCGCACTTCCGGAACGCATCGAAGCGCTCGTGATGCTGGACGCCGTCGGCCCGCTCACCGCGCCGGAGCAGGAGGCCCCGGCACGCATGCGCAACCACATCGAGGCGCGCAGAGCCAGCGCGCGCCGCCCGCCCGCCTACCGCAGCCCCGAGGAGGCCGTCGAGCGGCTCGCGAGGGCAGTGCCCGGCCTGAGCCGCGTGGGCGCGCGGCGGCTGGTCGCGAGAGGCACGGAACGGGTCGCGTCGACCGGGGGCGAGGCCGTGCTGCGCTGGCGAGCGGACCCGCGGCTGCGCCGACCCTCCGCGGTGCGCTTCACCGAGGGGCAGGTGCTGGCTTTCCTGACTGCGATTCGTTGCCCGGTGCTGATCTTGCAGGCCGAGCGAGGCCATCCATTCCCCCCGAGCATCGCGGCAGCGCGCATCGAGAAGCTGGCGCACGCCACGGTAAAGCAGCTGCCGGGCGCCCACCACATGCACCTGTGTCAGCCGGAGCTCGTCGCACCCGAGGTGCAGCGATTTCTCGATCAGCACTTGGCCGGGATTTCTCACGACCTGGTCCCGAGGGTGCGATGAGTCGTGTCTTTTCGCCCAGCATCTTTCCCGCGGGGAAGCCGAGCCCGCGCGTTCGCAAGGCCGGGCGCCGCGGGGATCGACCCGCCCCAGTCGGGGCGTCGGCGCCCCCCAGCCGCGGGCACCCGCCTGGACCGGCCGGGGGCGGTTTGCGATACTGCGCTCATGGCGGACGCTCCCACGAAACGAGCCTGGGTTCTGTTGGCGGCGGGAGCCGAGGAGATGGAGGCAGTCATCGCCGTCGACGTGTTGCGCCGAGCCGGTGTCTCGGTCAGCGCGCTCGGCGTGGCGGGTGTGGAACCCGTCGAGTGCAGTCGGGGCGTGCGCCTGCTGCCGGATGCCGCGCTCGCGGATCGGTGGCCGCCGCCCCCGGGGCAGTCCGTTGCGCTGCCGGACGCCGTCGTCTTGCCGGGAGGCGCGGGCGGCGCCGCGGCGCTGGCGGGCAGCGCGGCGGTGGGGGAGCTGCTGCGTGCCCAGTGCGAGCGCGGGGGGCTGGTCGCCGCGGTATGCGCCGCACCGACGGCCCTCGCCGCCCACGGCATCGGTCGCGGGTTCCCCGCCACGAGCCACCCGAGCGTGTCGGCTCAGCTCGCGGGGTACTTCGACATGAGCGAGGCTCGCGTCGTGGTCAGCGCCCCGTCCGGGGCGCCGCCCCTCATCACCAGCCGCGGCCCCGGTACCAGCTTCCAGTTCGCGCTGGCGATCGTCGAGCATCTATGCGGCGCCGAGGCCGCGCGAGCGGTCGCCGCGCCGATGCTCTTGTAGCCGAGACGCTTCGGCGGGCCGGTGCCGCGTTGCCAAGCGCCTCTCGCAGTTCGTGTCGAGGAAGCGACGCGACGGTGACGCCACCATGAGCGAGAGCGATTCAGCCCAACAATGCGCGCGGCGGCGACCCAAACGAACATTTCGCGCGAGCCGACTCCGCGCCGGCGTGAGACGACCTCGTCATGGAAGAGACGAGTCGGCAACCGCAGGCAGCTTCGATATCGCGCGGCCCCCCGGTGTCCAGCGTGAACCCGCTGAGAGGTTATGCAAGAGCCGCTCGACTGGTCCTGTTCGCCTACACCTTTCTGTTGGGCGTCCACGGCATCGGCGAAGCGTTCGCGCTCGTGGGGCGCGACTCACTCGATGCCTTCTTCTCCGCCGCGTCCTCGCCGATGGTCGGCTTGCTCGTGGGCATCTTCGCCACGTCGATCGTGCAGAGCTCGTCGGTCACCACCTCGATCATCGTCGCGATGGTGGCCGCACCGGACAACCCCCTGCCCTTGTCCACGGCCGTTCCGATGGTGATGGGTGCGAATTTCGGCACCACGGTCACCAACACCGTCGTTTCGCTGGCCCACCTCGGCCGCCGCACGGAGTTTCCGCGGGCCTTCGCGGTCTCGACGTGTGACGACTTCTTCAACCTGTGCGCCGTGGCGGTACTGCTGCCCCTCGAAGTGGCAACGGGCGCCCTCGCCAAGCTGGCGAGCGCCTGCGCCGAGCTGATCACGGCGGGCAGCGGGCTGCACTACGAGAGCCCGATCCGGGTGAGCCTGGATCTCGGGCTCTCGCCGATTCACTGGCTGCTCGGGCGAGCGCCCCTCGGCGCCCCGGGGCGAGGGGTCGGGCTGGGCGCGCTCAGCCTGCTGTTGCTGGTCGCCGCGCTGTTGCTCCTGGTGCGCGAGCTGCGAGAGGGGATGCAGGGCAAGGCTCGAGCGCTCGTCGGCGAGGCGCTCGAGCGGCAGCCACTGTGGGCCCTGGCGGGCGGCTTCGTGGCGACCGTGCTGGTGCAGTCCAGCTCGATCACTACTTCGCTCCTCGTGCCGCTGGCCGGCGCCGGGGCTCTGACTCTGCAGAGGGCGTTCCCGATCGTGCTCGGCGCCAACCTGGGCACGACGGCCACGGCCCTGATGGCCGCCACCGCCACCACCGGAGTGAACGCGCGGGCCGGCATCACCATCGCGCTCGTGCACTTTGCCTTCAACCTCGTGGGGATCGTCCTGTTCTATCCCCTGCGGCAGCTGCGGGCGATCCCGCTCGGCGGCTCCGCCTGGCTCGCCCGCGTGGCGGAGAAATCACCGCGGGCGGCCGTGGCGTGGGTGGTCGCGCTCTTCTATGCGCTGCCCGGGCTCGGGGCCCTCTTGACGCTTTGAGGGCTCACGCTCAGCGGGCGCGGGCGAGGGCGGCTCCTCGCGAGCCGCGCCGAGCCCTTTCGGGCCGCTCACCCGGCAAACCACAGAACGCACGCGTTGTGACCGAAATGGGCTGCGATGCAGGCGGAAAGGCCGACGCCGCGCCGCTGCAGCGCACCGGCGACGAGCCCCAGCACGAGCACGGGCGGAAAGGAGGGCGCGGGGTGTGCGCTGGCAAACGCCAGCGCCGTCAACGCAAAGCCGTGCCGGCGCCACCGCTCGGGGAGCTCCGTCTCCACCGCCCCCTGCAGCCAGCCGCGGAAGAAGGTCTCCTCCGCCACGGGGGCCATCACCACCACGGCGACGAACAGCCCCCCCTTCGCCCAGAGGTCGACGCCCGTGTCGGCCAGCTCGGCAAAATCTACCCGCACGGGCTGCCAGCGAGAGCTCTCCAGCACGCGCTGGTAGCCGAGCGCCAGGAGGCCGCTGGCGCCACCGAGCGCGAGGCCGGCGATCGGGCTCCAGCGGGGCTTCGGCGCGTAGGCGAAACGCAGCCCCTCGTGGCGCTGGGCGAAGGTCATCACCAGGAGCGACGCAGCAGCCGCGGAAAACGAGACGGCCGTCGTCAGGCGCGCGTCGTCGGCAAACGGGGCGATGAACGTCGCCCCCATGGCCTGCACCGCCATGAACGTCGCGAAGACCAGCGCGGCTCGCCAAACCTGGCTCGACCGCGCCTCCTCCGCCGGATCGTCGAAGAAGCGCACGGCGCGCCGGGCTGCGCGGCTCGCCGCGGCGGCAATCAACACCAGCCCGAGCAGCGGCGGCAGCGCACTCGGCAGGTTCGGGGCAGCCGCGACACCCGCCAGAGGAAACAGGGCCAGAAATCGGTCCAGGCTCAGCCGCGAGAGCGAAGGGCCCGCCAGGCCTCGCGACAGAAACGCGACGCTGACCGTCGTGTCGCAGAAGATCGCCAGGGCCACTCCCGAGAGCATCAGACGAGCCGCCAGCTCCCAGTGGCCGAGCCACGCGGCCGCCACCGCGAGCGCCAGCTGGCCGAGGAACAGCGGGAGCATCAAGCGGCGCAGCGCGGCCACTTTGCCGGCGAGCGTGTCGCGCGGCTCGATCGGCAGGGCGCAGAGTAGGCCGCGCGCCTCGATATCGCGCTGAACGGCGCGATTGCCCTGAGTGAGGGCCAACAGCGCCCCGGCGTACAGCGTGAGGCCGCCGAACCCGTTCAGCAGAGTCGCGACCCAGCCGGCGGGGATCGGCCGGGAAAGCCCCGAGCTCGCCAAGAACCCCGCCGGCACCGCGAGCAGCAACGCCGCGATCACCCACAACATCCGCGCCGCCCCCTCTCGCTTGGCGAGCAAGCGCCCTGCTCCGGCCCAGTCGAGGACGCCCTTCGCTCGCTTCGGCGGGGACGCGCCGGACGAGTCCAGCGGATCGAAGCCGAGATACTCGCAGCCCGCGCCGACTCCGAGCAGCCCGGCGGCACAAGCCACGGCAGCCGCGAACGAGGCGAGCGAGAGCGGCGCTTGCGGGTCCACCACGGGTGACCCGAAGCTCGACAGGGGCGGACCCAGGCCTGCCTCGCCGAGGAGCCGAAGGGCGGCTCCCGGCGCCACCACGGAGGCCATGAGCGTAAGCAGGCCAACCCCCAGGGTCGCGAGGCAGGGCCAGATCAACGCGCGACGGCGGTGGGAGGGCAGCAGCAGGGCTCCGACGGACGACAGCGCGTAGGCGGCCGGGAGCGCCACGATCGGCGCCAGCGCACCGACCGCCGCCAGCTGCACCCAGCCCCAAAGCGTGCGGGGCGCCGCACCCGCCGCTCCTACCGCGATCAGCGGGCCATAGGGCAGCACCACCACCTGCTGGAGCAGCACTCTGACGACCCGGGTGCGGCGCCGAAGCGGCAAGGATCGAAGCCAGGGGTCGAGCAGGGGGCTCGCCGCGCCCCGCTGCCCGGCGACGGGCAACCACGTCATCCACGCCCCGCCCGCTAGGATCACACCCACGCAGAGCAGCTGCAGCCCGACCAATTGGGCTGCGTCCTGCGTCGGGTTGAGCCGCGCGGAGAGCGCCCCGATCTGCCAGACGTTCAGCGCGATCATCGCGAAGAACATCACCCGCAACAGCAGCGTCGCACTGCGCCGCGCGGAGCGCTCGGGCGCGCCGGAGGCCGGGTTGAGCGAGCTTCGCATCCAGTGGCGCAGCTGCAGCCGAAGCAGAGCCCGCACCTGCGAAAGCGCCCTGCTCATCGACCGCGGGTCAGCTGCAGAAACGCAGCTTCGAGGGGGGCCGAGCGCTCCACGCCGGCGCAATCGCGCACTTCCTGGCCACTGCCCTCGGCCACGAGCTCGCCGCGGTGCAGGAGCAAGAAGCGCTGGCAGAGCCGCTCGGCCATCTCGAGCAGGTGTGTCGACACGAACACCGCCGCGCCCTGTGCGGCGACTTGCAGCAGCCACTCGCGCGCCTCCGCCGCCACGCCGGGATCGAGGCCGTTGGTCGGCTCATCCATCAGCAGCAGCGCCGGGCGGTGCACCCAGGCCGTGAGCAGCGCGAGCTTCTTTTTGGTGCCGTGCGAATAGGTCTTCACCAGCGCATCCCGGCTGCCGCCGAACTCGAGCCGCTCGACGAGCGGGGCGAGCCGCTCGAGCGCCTCCCGTTTCGGGACGCCTCGCATCTGCGCCACGAACTCGATCGTCTCCTGCCCGGTGAGGAAGTCGTAGAAGCTGGGCTCGTCGGCGACGTAGCCGAGCCGCTCCTTGACGGCGCGAGCCTTTCGCACGCAATCCAGCCCCAGCACCTGGGCCCGCCCTCGCGACGGCTTGAGCAGCCCCATCAGGAGCTTCATCGTCGTCGTCTTGCCGGCGCCGTTGGGGCCGAGCAAGCCGACGACCTCGCCGCGATGGACCTCGAAATCCAGCTCGCGGACCGCGCACACCCTCCCGAAATCCTTGCCCAGCCCCCGGGCGGAGGCCACGGCCACGGCGTGCCCTGTGGGCGCACCGCCGGCGCGGGCCGCGGCGACCGAGGCGGACGGCTCCATGCGGCCTTTATAGACGCAAAGCCGGCGCTGCGCTGAGCCGAAACGCCGGGCCGACGACCGCTGCCCGGCTCTCGACGGGAACGGGCGGTTCGCCGCCGGCGCCCCCGCGCGTCACCTCCGCGCGCCGGCCGGTGCGCGGAGCTGCCCAGCCCTCGAACAGAGGAAGCAGCTGCAGGTTCGGCATCACCACCGGCTCCGAAGGCGCGCTCTCCGCCACGATGGCGCGAACCCGTCGAAAGTAGTGGCGGTGCAGTGCCCGAGCGATCTCGCCGAATCGTGCGAAGCGTGCCCCGAGTACTTCGAATGCCAGATCGAGTCGCTGCGCTGCGAGGACGCTGGGTTGACGTACGACTCCGGCTACTCCTGCCCCTGAAACGCGGAGCGCGGCGCCCGCGCGGTCAGCGTTTCTTCGGGTGGGCGGAGCGATCGAGCACGCCCGCGAAGCGCTGCACGGCGGACCGGGCGGCGCGACGTGCTTCGTCGGCAGCCGCCGACGCGGCGGCCCGGGCCGCGGCGGCAGGCCCCGGACCGATGGGCACCTCGACGGGCGGAGCCTCGGCGAAATCGGCGTCGAAGGCGGGCGGGCTGCGCGAGGGGTACGCGCCCGCGACGATGCCGTGGTACTCGGCCCCTTTGGCCCAGCGTGAGAGCTCCGCGGTCCGCTGGATCAAGAGCGCCTGGGAGACATCCAGCGCCCCGAGCACCTTGAGAAGCGAATCGTCCTTGCTATCCGCCTGGTGTTCCTCGGCCTGGCGCAAGTAGGCGTCCACGTTGAGCTCGGCGAGCTCGCCGCCGAGATGCCCGGCCGCCAGCGTGAGGTGCAGACGCACCATCGCGCGAATGTCCTGCACCGCCAGCAGGCCCGCTCGATCGGCGGACAGATCGGCCGCGCGCGACCAATCCTGCAAGGCCAGCTTCAGCGGCAGCACCGCGAGCTCGGCCAACGAGGGCAAGCGGCCCTCGGCGGCGCGATCCAGCACGGCGAGCAGCGTGCGGTAGGTGCCGCAGCCGGACGTCGCGTGGCCGACCTCGACCCCGAGCCGCGCGTGCCACTGAGCCCGCCCGAGCAGGCTCAGCTCCTCGGAGCGCAGAATGATGAACGGTCTGCTCAGGCCGTACGCGCCGGCGGAGAAGGAGGGCCGGCGGGTCACGAACAGTGCGATATCCTCGCGCACGTCGAGCACCTCGCAGACCTCCTGCAGGGCCCCGTGCAGGTCGGGCAGCTGCCGGGGGCCGACCCGCACCGCGTCGCCCTGGAGCGTGAGCTCCAGCGAGCGAGCACCGAGCGCCCCGATCAGCCTGCGGGCGATGGCATCGAGCCCCGGCACCTTGCCGAGCGCGCGTACGGCCTCTCGCTCGGCGGGGTGCTGCCAGGCGCTCGGCGAGATGCCGGTGAGGAGTCGCGGAGGGGGAGTCGTCACCCTGGCAAGTGTAGCGGCGGCCCGTGGCGTCGTGTGGTCAAACCAGCAGGAGTGAAATCGGTGGGGCGGGCGCACCCGGGGCTGCCGGCCCGGCCCAGCGCGGGCTCGCTCCCGCCGCCCGCCCCCGTTCGCCCGGCGGGGACTCGACGAACGGCCCGACTGCCCCCGAAAGGAACAGCGTATTGGCGGCGCCGCCCGGGCCCCGAGCGGCGCGGGGTCGCCTCGCGGCATCGGCGCGCGCGGAGCCAGCCAGCGCTGCGACGGCGTTGCCGCGCCCCGCGCGGCTAGCCCGCAAAAATCGCGAGCCCGAGACCCTCACCCTTGGGGGCTCGGGTTCGCAGCGACATTTTTCGCCGGGAACTAGCTCGGCGTCAGGCCGGGCATGTCCGAGACGAGTGCGCCGAGCGCTTGCTCGACGACGGCCCGATCTTCCTCGGAGATGGACTCCTCGACGCCGGCGCGGTGCAGCGCAAAGTTCAACGCGGCCGACTCCACCTGGCTGAGCGCGGTCGTGCGCTCGAGCCGAACGCTCGCCACCTTGTAGCGGAGCAACACGCGCCGATCGTCGAGCTCGAGCCGACCGATCACTTCCGCGCGCTCCTTGCCCTTCGCCGCCAGCTGCTTGAGCACGCTGCGAACGTGGTAGGCGCGCCGCCGTGTGCGCTTCATCACCGGGTCTTCGAACAAGCCGTAGAAGCGATTGCGGGGGAAGGTCCCCGGGGCGATCACCAACGCGCACAGCAGGGCGTCCGGAGATACCCCTGGATTCCTCTTCTTCTTCTTCTTCTTCCTCGCTCCCGCCATCGTCCTTTGCAATGCCCGCCGCCTGGGAAGCGGTCTACAGTTGCTCCTCGGTGTGCTCCAACCGAGCGGCCTGGTGCCACGCGGTCACCGCTTCAATAAGCTCACCCAGATCGCCTTCGATCACTCGATCGAGCTTGTGCAGGGTCAGGCCGATGCGATGGTCGGTCACGCGATTCTGCGGGAAGTTGTAGGTTCGGATCTTTTCGGAGCGCTCGCCGGCGCCCACCATGCCGCGGCGCTCGTCCCGGATCTCGTCGTGCTGCTTCTGACGCTCGAGCTCGAGCAGGCGGCTCTTGAGCACCTTGAGCGCGCGTGCCTTGTTCTTGATCTGGCTGCGCTCGTCTTGGCACTTCACGATCATCCCGGTGGGCAAGTGCGTGACCTGCACCGCGCTGTTGGTCGTGTTCACGGCTTGCCCGCCCGGGCCTCCGGAGGCGGCGATGTCGAAGCGCAGATCCTTGTCGTCGATCACCAACTCCACGTCCTCGGCCTCCGGCAACACGGCCACGGTGGCTGTGGAGGTGTGAACCCGCCCCTGCGCCTCCGTCGAAGGCACGCGCTGCACCCGGTGCACTCCGCCTTCGTGCTTGAGCGTGGAGAAGACCCGATCCCCGCTCACCAGCGCGATGATCTCCTTGTAAGCGCCCGGCGCCGCCTCACTCGTGGTCAGCACCTCCACCTTCCAGCCGCGCGGCTCGGCGTAGCGCGCGTACATGCGGAACAGGTCGGCGGCGAAGATGGCCGCTTCCTCCCCGCCGGTGCCCGCGCGGATCTCGAGCAGCGTGTTCTTTTCGTCGTTGGGATCCTGTGGGAGAAGCAGGAGCTGGATTTTCCGCTCCAGCCGCTCGCGCTCGGATTCCAGCTCGGGCAGCTCTTCCTCGGCGAGCGGGCCCAGCTCCGGGTCGCTAAGCGCTTCTCGATCTTCTTCGATTCGTTTCCTCAGCCGGCCCCACGCCTCGAACGCTTCGACGACGGAGCCCACCTGCGCCCGCTCGCGGTTCAGTGCCTGGAGCTTGCCACGATCGCGTATCACCTCGGGATCGCAGAGCAACTGGTCGAGCTCCTGGCAGCGGCGACGAATGGATTCCAGCTTCTGAATCGGCAACATAAACGTACAGCTTTTCGTGCCGCGTTCGGTCACTTGGACCGCGCGCCGCGGCGGCGCTCCCGCGAGGCCAGTGATCGCTATCGAGTGCAACGGCCCCGAGCGCCTGAGGGCTCAGGACTCGTGGCGCCCCCGGGCGCCCGCGAGGGTTCGGCCATCTTTAGCGCACGCAGGCCGGGATCCGCACGCTGATTGAAGTGGCCCGCGGGCCGAACCGGCACCGGAGCGAGGCCGCTTTTTGCGCGCCCCGCCGTCGCGTGTTTGACTTCTGCAACGCATGGGAAACGCATCGCAAACGGGAGGGAACGCGCGACACGCCGGAAACGGGGGATCCGGACGCGGCAGCCGGGTCGCGCCGCCGCTCTGGGCTCTCGTGTGGGGTGCCGTGGTCGCACTCGGGGCGGCCCGCTGCGGGCGCGCGCCGCTGGGCGAAAATCGGATCCCCGCCGCCTGCGAAGAGAGCGGCGATTGCCCCCCCGCCTGCGCGTTCGACGACAGCTGCACCGCCGGGGCCGTCTGCGGCAACGGCCGCTGCGAATCCGGCGAAACGACGCTCGTCTGCCCCGGTGACTGCCCCGGCTGCGGAGACTCCGTGTGCCAGCCCAACGAAATTGGCCGCTGCGATCAGGACTGCGAGACGGCGAGCGGCAGCTGCGGAGACGGCGAGTGCAGCGCCCCGGATGAAACAGTCCTGACGTGCAGCACGGATTGCTCGACCTGCGGCGACATGATCTGCAGCATGGCCGATCCGCCGGGGTGTGTGGATTGCAGTGGGTGCGGGGCCGACCCCTGCGCCTCCGGGAGCGCGTGCGCCAGCGACTGTCCCACGGAGAGCTGCGGGGATGGGGTGTGTGCCACGGGGGAAACCGAGAGCAGCTGCCCCGGCGATTGTCTGCAGTGCGGAAATGACGTGTGCGAAGAGAGCGAGAGCTCCGCTTCCTGCTCGCGAGACTGCCCGCGCTCCTGCGGCGACGGGCGCTGCAGCGCACGTGAGCAAGGCGTCTGCCTGGTCGACTGCCCACCGGAGGGCTGCGGCGACGGGACGTGCCAGAGCGCGGAATCGCTCGAGTCGTGCCCAGAGGACTGCGGTTTCTGTGGGGACCGGGCCTGCACCGCCTCCCGCGGCGAGGACCCGGCCTCGTGCGCCGAGGACTGCGCCTCGACGTGCGGCGACGACCTGTGCACCGAAGGAGAGAGCATCGTGTCGTGTGCCGAAGATTGCGTCGTCTGCGGCGACGCGATCTGCACCCGCCCGACGGAGACGGCAGCCGGGTGCCCCGAGGATTGCGCCATCTGCGGCGACGGCCTGTGCTCGAGCTCCGAGACTCGCCTGGCGTGTCCGCAGGACTGCGCGATATGCGGCGACGGCAGCTGTCAAGTGGAGGTCGAGTCGGTGGTCAGCTGCGTCGACGACTGCGGCACCTGCGGCGACGGGCAGTGCACCCTGGCGCGCGGCGAGACGCGCACGACCTGCCCCGGAGATTGCGGCTTCTGTGGGGACGGCCTGTGCGACGGGGTGGCGGAGACCACCATCACCTGCCCAGCAGACTGCGCGGCGCCGTGCGGGGATGGCACGTGCGGCGCGGGGGAGTCCGTCGCCACCTGTGCGGCAGACTGCGCCGTGTGCGGCGATGATGCCTGCTCGGGCGGAGAAACGGTGGACACCTGCCGCCAGGATTGCGGCAACTGCGGGGACGGCTTCTGCGTCGGCGGCGAGACGCTGCAGTCTTGCCCAGACGACTGCGGCGCCGTGGCCTGTGGGGACGGCTTGTGCCAGGGCTCGGAGACGCCGCAGAGCTGCCCCGAAGACTGCATCACGTCCGGTGGCTGCGGCGACGGTTTCTGCGGGCCCGGGGAGAACGTGCAAAACTGTGTGCGGGACTGCGTGGGCGGCGCGGTGTGCGGCGACGGCATCTGCCAATCACCCACGGAGAACACCAGCAACTGCTCGCCGGACTGCGGCAGCGTCTGTGGCGACGGCGTGTGTCAGGCGATCCCCGAGGTCGTCACCTGCCCTCAGGATTGCCCCGTGGAGTGCGGCGACGGCTTGTGCCAGGGCATCGAGCAGCTCAGTTGCCCGGCCGACTGCGTGGGCCAGTGTGGCGACGGGATTTGCGATCTGTTGCGGGAAGCGCTCAGCTGCCCGGCGGACTGCCCGAACCTGCCCGTCCCCTGAACGGGAAGCGACCGCGGCGGCCGGGCGGGCCGTCGCGTCCGAACCGTGGGGCCGCGTCGTTCGCCTTCCCTGCCCCCGGGCGTTGGGCGCTACAGTCGCGTCCATGAATGGCCTCTCGTGTTTCCTTCGCCCGCTCGCAGGCGCCCTGCTCGCTTTTCCGCTCGCCTGTCGGTCGGAGCCGACGCCGGCGCCCAGCGAAGAGCCCCAAGCGCCCTCCGCCCCCGCCAAGAGTAGCCAGCCGGTCGCCGCGGCCGCGAAAGCCGCAACGCCCCCGGCCGAGCCGGACCAAGTGGCCACCGAGGCCGGACCCATCACGGTCGTGCCGCTCTCGCACGCCACGCTCCGAATCGACTTCGACGGCAAGCACATCTACGTCGATCCGTGGACGAAGGCCCCCCTGCCCGACTCGCCCAAAGCCGACCTCGTGCTCATCACCGACATCCACGGCGACCACCTGGACCCGCTCGGCGTCGACCAGGTCACCGGGCAGGGCACCGTCGTGGTCGGGCCACCCGCGGTCGCCGAATCCCTGCGTGGCACTCGGGTGATGAAGAACGGCGAGCAGATGGAGCTCGCCGGCGTCATGGTGCAGGCCGTACCGATGTACAACAACGTGCGCGGCCCCGAGGCGGGCAAGCTGTTTCACGACAAGGGCCGCGGCAACGGCTACGTGCTGACCCTCGGAGGCAAGCGCGTCTACATCTCGGGAGACACCGAGTGCACCGAGGAGATGAAAGAGCTCGAGAACATCGACGTGGCCTTCGTGTGCATGAACCTGCCCTACACGATGCCCCCCCAGGAGGCGGCGGAGTGCGTCAACGCATTCCGCCCCAAGATCGTCTACCCCTACCACTTTCGCGGCTCCGACCTCTCCGTTTTTCAGAAGGGCATCACCGGCGAAGGCATCGAGGTACGTATCCGTGACTGGTACCCCGAATCGAGCTGAGCTCGGCGCGAGGTCGGAACGTCGTCGCGAGCGCCGGTCGGGCCGTCGAAGCGCGTGGGGGGGCCCGCGCCCGGCGACACCGCCCCGCGCCGGGCCGCTCAGTACGGCGGCGGCGCGGCGATGACGCCGAGGTTCATGCCACCCGGGTACTGGTACGAGGTGTACACCCCGTAGCCGATCACCTGAATCGACACGGGCTCGCTCGCTTCCAGCACGTGAGCCCCGGCCACGCCCTCCCCCAGAGGCAGGCGCAACACGCCGAAGTTCGTGCTCCCCACCTGCACGGGCCGCTGTGACAGCTCGGTGCCATCGAGCGCGATGGTCGCGCCCGCCGGCATCACGATGTCCACACGGCTCACGTCGTAGTCGTCCGGAGCCAGGAAGATGTACTTGCGACGGTACTGCTCCACGGCTACGGCCACGCTCTGGGAAGGGTCCCCTCGACCGGTGTTCTCCCGGTCTGCGAGCTCGCTGCCGACCTGAAACGTGGAAATGGCGAACTCCTTGTCGCCGCGAACTTCGAAATCCGTCTGGATCAGCCCGAGGTCGAACACCTCCCCCTCGTCGAGCGTGCTGGGCGCGCCTTCGAGCGGGGGGTCGAACGTCAAACGGGTGCCGTCCGCATTGCCCACCAGCGAAACGGTGTGCGCCGCGCGATACCCGTCGGGCCCGGTGGGGACGGAGACGATGTAGCGCTGCCCGAGCGTCTCCGCGGGGAGCACGGTCTCCTCGAGGTGGTCGCAGGCCTCGATGGCTTCTGTCGGGTTGTAGGCACACAGGTCTCCGGTGATGACTTGCACGGGAGCCGTCGCGCGAATGAGCGAGCCATTGATGTTGGAGTCCGCGCCATTTTGGGCGAGCAGCTCCACGACATCGCCCGCATCGAGCGAAAACGTCACGGAGCGACCGTCGGGCGCGACCTCGATGCCCTCCCCGGGGGCCACCCGCCCCGTCTTCGAAAGCTCGAGGGTCACCTCGGTGTCGTCCTGCGTGCCGGTGACCGCGATGAAGGAGCTCGAGACGGGGCTGACCCCGGAGTGGTGGCCCGCGATGCGATAGGTGCCGGTGAGCGCCGTCGTGGGCAGGAGCAGCGAGGCGTCGTTGGTGAAGGACAGGCACTGCTCCGTCTCGACATCCACCGTGCCACACCGAGACCAGTCCTTGCCGATCGGGCCTCCCGCACCGCGATACTCGAGTGGGTTGAACTGGTAGACGACGATCGGTCGAGTGGAGGTGAGGTGGTAGGAGCCGCCGTCTTGACGAATGCTCTGCTCGAGCGGAATCACCTGACCGGGCACGCCATCTCGCAAGCCTGGCCCCTTGAGCGTCGTGACCCAAGGTAGGTAGATCTTGAAGAGCTGGTCCGGCATGACCCGCAGCTCGCGATGGACGCCGGGGCCAGTGACGACGACGTCCGCGGGCCGTTCACCCGCGTTGGCCAGCACGACGGCGAAGTCGAAGGCCGGGTCCACGGCGTTGGCCAGCGTCACGGGCCAATAGTCACAGCCCACGTACGATGTGCGCCGCACCGCCTCGTCGCAGGTGGCCGGATCGCGATTCGCGTCCTCCGGATCCACCAAGACAGGCGGGGGATCGTCGACACTCGGCGCCGCAGAGGTGCACTGGCAGGCGATCCACGATCCCCCCCCACAGAGTTGAACCCCCGGGCAACCTTCGGCCCCGGTACAGGCGCGTGTCTCGCCGTCGATGCAGGTCGGCAACGCGCTGCCTCCGGCGCTGCAACCCAGCAACCAAGCAGCGAGGAGCAGGCCCCGGGGGGGACTCGGGGGGAACGACGGTTTCGTCACGGAGTTACAAATTCGAGCAGATCTACAACCTTCCTTCAAGGGACAATCCAGCTCGGCCCACCGATGGGGATGCCACTCGAGGGCCATCGTGGGGTAAATTTGCGTGGCAGCCCCCCGACACCGGGAGAGCGCAATCAGCGCCGGTGTCTCCAAAGCGGCCACGGCCGCCTCGCGCGCGCTTCGCGCCGCGCGCTCAAACGTCGCCGGGCTTGGAGGCAAGGATGATCAGCCGCGGCGACGTTTCACCAAAAAACGCCCCGGGGGTTTCGGGGCGGCCGCTGACCTTGACGACCTTGAACCCCACGTCGTGCAGGATCTTGCCCAGCTCGTGCAGCCCGTAGAGCCGCACCGAGTAGGAGCACTCGAGGTTCTTGCCGGTCGTCAGCATCATCGTGCGCTTGACCCGCATTCGGCTGGTGATGAAGTCGATGGTCACGTCGTCGATGCACACGCAGCCGTCCCCCTCGAACCAGGTCTGCCCGGGTTGCTCCGCGACGATGTAGTCCCGGTTGACGACGTCGAGCAGGAGCCGCCCCCCGGGGCGCAGGGCGGCGAACATGCGAGCGGCGACGTCGATGTTCTTGTCCTCTTCGAAGAAGCCGAAGCTCGTGTTCCAGCACAGAATTCCGTCGAAGGTCTCCTGGTAGGTGAGGGTCCGCATGTCCCCGTTGATGAACTGCAGGCGCTCGCCGCGCTCCTGCGCCAGCTCACCGGCCCAATCCAGCTGCGCCTGCGAAGAATCGAACCCGACCACCTCGTAGCCGCGGCTCGCCAGCTCGACCGCGTGTTGACCGGCTCCGCACCCGAGGTCGAGCAAGCGCCCGCCTTTGACCACCCCGAGCGAGCGCTCGATGAAATCCGCCTCTCGCACCAGCTGGCGCGGCAGAAGGATGGGAATCGCCCTCAGAAACTCCTGAGAGAACATCTCCTCCCACCAGGGGCGGCGGGCCGCCCGCTTCTTGACCGGCGGCTTCTCGCTGCGGGCGGACGGAGGGCTCGGCGGGCGCTGGCGCCGCTTCTTGGGGGGAGCCTTGGAGCGGAGGCTCTTCGGGGGGCCTTCCGCCTCGATCTCGATTTCGACCTCGAATGTGGGTGCGGAATCCGGCAAGGGCGTCTCGGAGAGCTCTTGGGCCTCGCTCTCGTCCAGATCCTCGACGTCGTCGGACCAGTCGTCCTCGAACGACGGGCCGCTGCTGCCCAGGATGTCGATGATCCGATTGGGCTCGACCAGCGCGGGAGGAAGGCTGCTGATGCGCTGCGGGGGCTCCGAGGCCTCCGCTCCGGGGCGGCTGGGCAGGACGCGCTTGAGCTCCACCGGCGGAATCGACCCCCGTTCGGGGTCTTCCTCGGTCTCGATCGGAACCTCCGGGTCGTCCTCGTCCGTGTCGACGGGGACTTCGGGGTCGTCGTCGTGCGGCGGCGCGGCGGCACGCGCCGACTCCACGGCCGCGGGCGCCGGGGCCGCCGGCTTGGACACCGGGGGCTCTGGCGGGGGCTCGGCCGGTGGTTCTACGGCGGGGCCATCGCCGAGCGCCGCGCGCTTTGGGCCGACCGCCGGGGGCGGGGCGTCGGCGACCGGCGCCTCCGGCGGAACCACCGGGGCCGCCGGCGGAGCCACCGCGGCCATCTGCTCGGACTTGCGCCGAGAGGGAGGGGGCGGGGGAGCGCTGCGCGGGCGCGCCTCATCCCCCGGGCCTGGGATCGTCGTCGGGGTGGAGCGCTTGGGCTCGCCGGAGCTCCCGGCGGACTCGGCATCGCCCGGTGGGGAGCTCGACGAGCTGACGGCGAGGGAGCCCTCGGCCGAGGGACCCGGAGCCGAGGGCTCCCTGCCGCGTCCCTGCGCGCGCTCCTCGGCCTCGAGCGCGTCGGCAACGGCGACCGCAACGGACGGAAACGCTCCGCCCTGGCCGTCGGCCTTGGGATCGACGCTGGCCGGCGGCTCTTCGACGGACGCATTCCGGTCCGACGCGGGGGACTCCGAAGGGGACTCGCGTGCCGGTTCGGGGTCGACGGCAGGGCTGGATGAACGCACCTCGTCTTTCATCAACGACCCGAAAGCGCTTCACCGTAACGAATCGTCCCAATCGGGTGCGATATCGAGTGGCCAGGCTCGACGAAGAGCACCGCCGTGGAGCCCAGATGAAAGATCCCGATCTCGTCCCCCCGTTCGACCACCGGCCCGTCCGGGAGGGGGTAGGTGCCGGGCGCCGTGACCTTGCCGCCCAGGGCGGCGACCGTGATGCGCCCGACGATCATGGCCCCGACCATGACCACGGTGACCAGCCCCAAATCTTTGGAATCAATCACGATGGCCACGCGTTGGTTGCGTACGAAGAGGTTCGGCACGTGGCGCTCTCCGATACTGTTGACCGGGAAGAGATCTCCCCCCATCGACCGCACGAGGCTCACCCGGCCCTGCGCGGGCGCATGGACGCGGTGGTAGTTGGCGGGAGAAAGGTAGACGACCGCGAACTGGCCCCCCGTGTAGCGAGCCGCGGCCGCATCGTCCCCGATCAGCTCGCCCACCTGATACGGGCTCCCTTTGACCACGATGCGCGCCCCGGCCTCGACAGGCCCGAGCTGCTCGAGCCTGCCGTCCGCGGGCGAGACGATCGGCGCGTCCGCAATAGGCCGCAGGCCGGGCTTCAGCCGCCGCGTGAAGAAATCATCGAAGCTGGGGTACGGGCCTCCGCCCCCTTCGGCCTCCCCGAGGTCCACACCGTACGCCTGGCAGTACAGGGACGCCGCGATGCGGCTCAGCGGCGCCGGAACGGCCGAATCGCACAGTTTGCCCACGGCCTGGCTCAGCTTGACGCGCGGCACCACGCGGAGGACTTGTGCCGCTGCGAAACTAGCTAGGTGCCGGGGAAAAACGCGCCGCTCGCCGTCGGCCCCCCGGGGTGAGGGCCGCCGTCGAGCGCCTTTTGCGACACTTGTCGTCATCTCGCCTTGGTTGTCTTCTGATCGCAGCCGCTTCGAGACCGCGATCGAGCTAGAGTCACCGTCCTGCCTCGAAGAGCCCTGATACCACGGCCCGCTCGCCCCGCGGTAGGGGTGGCGGGCCCAGCCGACTAGCGAACCGGCAATCGAGCACGCGCCGCTTCACACAATCGGCGCCGCGCCGCCTCCACCGGAAAGTGGGCGACAGGCGCACCTTCGGCGCTCGACAGCGATCGCGAGTAGCCCTCGCAGGCGACGATCTCCGACAGCGGGTCCAGGCCGAGCGCGATTCGCGAGTCGGTCAACAGCGCGTCCCGCGAGCCGCGCTCGGGCGCGAGGCGCCCGCGCAGCGCGAACCACGCCGCGTCGGCACCGTCGGCGTCCTGCTCGCGGCCGAGCGCCGAGAGCGCCGCGGCCGCGTCTCCGAGGGCCAGGTGCCCTTCGCTGCTGCGCGCGCGCAGCGCAGCCACCTCGGGAGCGGCGGAAAGGGCTCGGTCGTATTGCTCGGTCGCGGCCGCGAAGTGCCCGCCCGAAAGCAACAAATCCCCGAGCCGCAAACCGCGGCGCGCCGCGAGGGTGGCAGCTCCTCCCGAAGGCACCGTGCGCGGGGGGGGGATCTGGGCCGCCAACAGATGATGCTGCCAGCGCAGGATCCACTCCTCGATGCCGTATCCCGAAACGCTGCGCAGGGCCGAGTCGGGATCCCGCTCGGGCAGACCTTTCAGATCGGAGAGCAGCAGACGAAACGCCGCGCGTCCGTTTTTCTCGATCCAATAGTTGATGAAACTCGTCACCTCGGCGAAGGCAATGGTGGCCGCGCTGGCGGAATCCAGCATGGCGATCGAGGGGCCGAGGTTGGTGATCCCCACGGACTGACCTTCGAGCAAAGCGCGCAGCGCCCTGCGGTCGTGGTTGAAGGGCTCTTCGAAGGGACGCTCGGGGCGCCAGCGTGTTTCCTGCCGCTTGGCCACTCCTTCCTGCAGCCACAGAGGGGCCTTGTCCTGAGTGGCGCGCGAAAGCGCCAGGTGCACGAGCTCGTGGCCCAGCGTGTCCTCCCATGGATAGCCGTGGGAAGCGGCACGCGGCGAGAGCAAGGTCACGCGCCCCCAGCGCGCGACCGCCACCGTTCCGGTCGTCTCCGCGGCCTCGAGGGGCAGACCGCTGACAGCGGAAAGCGAGAAGAGATCGCGCACGATATCGATCCGCAGCGGCTCCGGCAGCCGCACGCCGAGATCGCGGCGCACGGCTTCGCGGGCCAGCACCGCCACGTCGGAGACGAACGGCACCAGCGCCTGGTCTTCCGCGTCTTGAACTCGGATCCACAGGCCTCGCTCCGGATCCTCCACCACACCCGAGCCGGCCACCGCCCCAGCACAGCGGCTGGCTACGGCCATCAGCGCGGCGACCTGAGGGTCCTCCTGATCCATTCCGGACGCGATTGCCTGGGCGCCGTCGCAGTCCCCCACGTACAGCGCGAGCCGCGTGCGAGCGATGCCGAGCTGATGGCTCTGCCCGGCGGTGAGCGTCGCGTCCTGGTACATGGCCGAGAGCTTGCGAGCTCGCTCGACGTCCATCTCGGCGATCGCGTTGAACAGCGCGTCCAAGTCGACCAGACCTGCCCACGCCATGGTGGAACGCGCTTCGTCCTGCAACGGCAAGCCGCGCGGGCCGCGCACGGCGAACAGCACGGCGCTGCCTGCCGCGACCAAGAAAAGCGAAAGGACGAGCGCCCTGCTCGGGCGGCTGCGCGTGGCCGAACGCCGCTTCCGGTTCAATTCAGCAACCCCTCGGCGTAGCGCTTGACTGCGGGAGAGAGCCGCCCGTCCGCCCCATCCCCCAAATTCTCGAGCACGCGGCGCCGGAACTCCTCGGCCGCACGCTTTCTCTCTTCTTTCGGCACATCGGAGTCGTGGCCATCGATCTCGCCGTCTCCCTCCGGGCCGCCCGAGGCTTCCTCGGTGCTGCCACTATCGGCTTGCTCCAACAACCGCTGTGCCTGCCGCTGCAGGTCGAGGCCGGGCTCGAGCTGCCCGCGCGTCAAGCGCTCCGCGGCCTGCTTCATCAGCTCCCCGGCTCGACCCAGCCGATCGAGCGCGTCCTGAGGCAGCGGGCTGTCGGCTTCACGCCCCCGCTTGGCCAGGCTGTTCGCCGTCTCGGCCAGCTCGCGCTCGAGCTGCGCCGAATCCTGCAGCTGCTGCTTGGCCTGCTCCTGCGCCACGCGCTTGAGCCGGGCGAGGTGCTCCTTCGCCCACAGCAGATGCTCTTCGTGCTCGCGCCTCGCCTCCTCTAGCTGGCGGTACAGGTAGCTGTCGGGGTTGGTCTTGCCGAGCGCCTCGTCGTAGGCGGACTGGGCGCGCGACCCGCTGAACACGGCGTCCTCGAGTTGCAGCCCCTGCAGCGCGTGGGCCATTGCGCGGCTGTGCTCCCGCGCCAGCGACGCGATGGCCTGGGCGCTGCCGGGTGGGTGCCCCGGAAGGGGCAAATCCTCCACCGCGTCGAGCAACTGCGCGGCCCGGCGCTGCGCCTCCTCGCGCAGGGCTTGCTCGCCTCCGGGCTCGACCAGCTCGCCGTTGGCGGCCCGATCGACCTCGTCCACCGCCGAGGCGTGCTCCCGCGCCAGCTGCCGGATCTCGCGGGCCAGCCTGTCGAACTCCTGCGCCGCGTTGGACGGGTGCTCCTGAGAGCCGGGCGACGAGCCACTGCGTCCCCCGCCGCCAGCCTCGACGCCGCCCCCGCCCCCGCCGGATGACCCGAACGAGGGCTCGGCGTGCCGCAGCCGCTCAGCCAAATGTTGGGCGGCCAGCGCAACGTGAAACCAGTCGCGGCGCCCTCGGGCCGACTGGATCCGGCCGAGATCCGCCAGGGCCACGCTGCCGAGGTCGTTGCCGAGGTAGCCGAGCAGCTGCAACTGGCGCGCTCCGGCATCGAGGGCGTAGACCGATTTCTCGATGCGCTCCTCACCGTCGATGACGCCCTCGGGCGCGGCCGCGAGCTCGGCGCTGATGCGCGCCTCCTCGGCGACCTCGGACAGCGCACGCGCCACTTGCCGCGCGTCCGTTTCGGACAGGGCGCGCAGCGCGGAGTCGAGCGCCAGCACCAGATCCTCGAGCGCGCGCACCTGCTTATCGAGCGAGCCGCGCGCCTCGGTCGCGAGGCGCAGCTGACCGAGCACGAACGCTTGGAGCCCCGGGCCCACCCCGATGCCCGCATAGCTCTTCTCGAGCATCTTCTCGACCTCGCGGGCCGACCGGCGCAAGCGCCGCTCCACCAAGAGGCGCTGCTTTCGGCGCTCCGGATCTCCCTCGGTGCCAGCCGCCGCCTGTGAGGCAAACGCCAGCGCCCCGACGAAGACGTCGCGAGCATCCGCCAGGGCGGTGTAACGCAGGGCGAGCGGCTCGCCCACCGCCATCGGCACGAGCACGATGGGCTCGCTGCTCCCCCACTTGTCTTCGACCATCGGGTCGTTGTCCCGCGCCTCGATGCGGATCTCGGCGGGCAGGTACAGCGACTGCAGGAATGGATCGTCTCCCCGCAACACGTGACCTCCCGTGTGGCGCGGGGTCTCGCCGTCGAGGTGCACGAGCAGGCGCCGCTCCTCACGGGCGCCCGAGCGCAGCACCAGATCGACTTGGCGCAGGCCGTTGTCGTCCAAGACTTGCCAGCGCAGGGGCAACGTGGTCAGGCCGCTGAGCGGCTGGGTGCGCGGCGCCCCTTCGAGCTGAACGCGCGGCGCCAAATCCACGGCCGCAATCAGCTCGGTGACGCGCGGCTCGACGATCAATCGATCGCCGAAGCGGGCCGCGACGACCAAGCGCGTGTCCTCGCGCAGCACGTAGTGAGCCACCAGCCCCCCCTCGCCGTCGCTGACGAACGGGGCATCTTGCGTCCCGTCACTCACCACGAGGGTGCGGCCCGCGAGCATCGCCCGCGCGCGCAGCGTCAGCTGCGTCCCGACTGGCAGGTGGCTGCGGCCGCCCGTCAAGATGCGGTGATCGGGGATGCGGAGGTACGCCGGCGGGTGCGCCACGATCGAGAGCCGGTCGATCCAGCGCATGGGCAGCGGCGCCACCTCGCCCGAGGTGGCGATCAGATCGAGGCCCTCGGCGATCTCGCGCGAGCCCAGCAGGTTGGCGGCCAGAAAGCCCATGGCCAGCGTCCCGCCCAGCCACTGGTAGCGGCGCGCCGCGGCGGCGGCTGCTCGGCGAACCTTCTCCTCGCTGGCCTCGTCGACCTTGCGCTCGAAATGCAGGCGCGCCAGCGCCGCGGAAGCGCCCTGCCGACCCTCGAAGGATTTGGCGAGCCGCGCGGCGCGCATCGTGCGCCGCGCCAGCTCCGCGTCGACGGGCGCGATGATCTCGCCGACCAGCGCCTCCGGATCGCGGCGGCGACGTCGCAGCCACAGCCCGCGCAGGGCAGCCCCGGCCAGCGTGAACCCCCCGACGGCCAGACACAGGCTGCGCACCCAGTCCGTGCCGAGCCGGCCGAGCAAAGCGAGCCCCACGAACAACAAGAGCAGAGCGCTGACCGCGGCAAACCGCGCGGGGGCGAGAACCGCTCTCCTCCACAGCCGCGCCCGATGAGTCAGCGCCGCAAAACCAGTCACGCCCACAGCTTAGCGCCGTCCCTTGCCAAGCCGACTCAATTGTGAAGGGCGATTGCAGAGCCGGCCGAAACTGAAACAGTGGGCCGGTCGAAGCGTGCTATCCTCTTGCCGTGGCGGTAGGCGCAGACAGTGCCCCCGAGCGCTTCTTGCGCGGGTTGCTCGGGCTGGGCGACGTTGGCCTGCGGGTGCGCTGGCTCGACGATTTCGCGCGCACCCGGGCCCCGGAGGAGCTGGCGCCCGTGCTCGAAGCCGTGGTGGCGGGCAGCGAAGTATCGGAGCCGCGCTGCCGAGAGGCCCTGATGACGATTGCCCTGTGGGTGGCGGGTGGGGGCTTCGATCTCGGAGCTTTGCGAGCGGTGGCGCAAAACGAGGGGCTGCTGAGCCTGCTGCGCGTGATCCGCAGGGGAACGCCCGCCTCGTCGGCCCCGGGGCTCAGCGAGCCGCCCGTGCCGGACTACGGAAGCGGTCGAGAGCTGACGCTGGGCGAGCGCCGAAGCCTGGCCCGGCGCTCGGACCGCACCCACTTCGACGCACTGCTCAGAGATCCTCACCCGATGGTGATCGAACAGCTGCTGGTCAACCCGAAGACGACCGAGCACGACGTGCTGCGCGTGGTCGCCTACAGGCCCGCACGGGCGGCCCTGATCGAGGCGATCGCCCGCAGCCCGTGGCTGACGCGCCGAAAGGTGCGCCTCGGGATCTTGTTCAACCCGGGCGCGCCGCAAGCCGTCAGCATTCCGCTGGTCGGACTGTGCACACGGGACGAGCTGAAGAAGCTCGCGCGCGGAGCCGACCTGCCCCCCGTCGTCCGCGCCCTGGCCGCGGAGCTCGCGCAGCGGCGGCCGCCGCTGTTCGGCGCGACCGCCCGGGAAGAACGGGAAGAACGAGGCGTGCACTGAGAGCCGAGGCGGGGCTCCGGGGTGGCGAAGGGCCGACCCGGCACGCCGAAGGCCACCCGAGCCGCGCGCTCTCTCAGCGCCCGGCGCGACGCGACCGCTTCTTTGGGGCCGCCCGCTGCTTCGCTCGGCCTGCCGGGGGCTGCTCGGCAAAGATCTGGTCGAGCAGATCCGCCAGCAGATCATTCATCAGGTCGTCGACCTCGACCGCCTCTTGCGGCGCTGGCCCGGCGAGGAAGTCGGCGACGCCGATGCGCCCTTCGGCGAGGCGGCGCGCGTGATCGCGAAACAGCCCCAGGTATCTCAGCTCCTGCTCGAGCCCGGCGAAGAGCAGCTCCGTTTCCTCTCCGAGGCCTTGGGGCTCGCGCCCCCTGCCACCCCCCGGTGCGCTGTCGCGCAGCGCCTTGTATTCGGCGCTGAGCTCGCGCAGCTGACGGCGCAGCGCGCGATTTTCCTCGAGCAGCGCCGCGAGCTGGCGCTTTGCCTCGTCCTCGTCCGATTCGCGCGGCGCGACGACCAATAGGTCGCGCTCGATCTCCACGAGGCGCGCGAGGTCCCCCCTTTCGTAGGCGCGGGTCACGTCTTTCATCACCGCCGTCAGCCGACTCTTCTCGCCGGCGTCTTGCACCTTGTCGGGGTGAAGGTGCTGCGCGAGCCGACGGAACAAGCTCTTCAACACGCCCGCGCGCTCGCCGGGCCGAGCCGCGGAAGGGCCCGCCTCCCCCCGCCCGGGCTCCTCCTCGGCGGTGTGGCGCGGGCCGTGCTCGGCCCCCGCGCCGCCGCTCGGGGGCGCGAACCGCGGCTCGTCGGCCTCGTCGGCCGTGTCCAGCGGCAACAGCCTTCGATACAACCGACGCACGCGCGCCCGGTCTCGCTTGCTCAAGGGGCTCTCGCTCCCCAGCAGCTCTTCCATGACGGCGTCCACCTCTCGCACGGCCCGGAGCCAGCTTGCGCGCAGCTGCTCGAAGCGCGACGCCGCCAGCGACGCCCGCTCCCGCGCGCCGGCCTCGGCCTCTCGACACGCGACCCGCTTCTTGGCGATGTCGCGCAGTAGCTTTTCGTGCTTCTTGCGCTCGGCTTCGAGCTTGAGCTCGGTGGCGGTGCGGCGCACCGCGAGACCGCGAGCGGGGAGCGCTTCGAAGTCGAACTCCGTCTGTCGCGAGCCCGGGTCGGCCATGACCCCTACGTACTTCGACCACTGAAGATTCTCAAACCGCCTTTGTGCCCGATCGAGGGTCTCCGACCCGCCCGCCCGGCGCCGCCCTCCGCGGGCGGCCAGCGTCTCGCCCGCCCGCCACCACCCAGCACAGGTACGGCGCCCACATGTTGGCACAGCGACGCCGAGCGAGCGCTGCCCCGCTGCCCGCCCCGATCGGCCGCACAACGCCCGCCTCGCAGGCGATATCGCCTGGCATCGAGGCCTGGCTTCGCGCGCGGCCCGGCGGAGCCTGCCCCCGGCTCGACGGGACCCGGCCCGCTCGGCGCGCCGCTCGGAGGGGGTCGAAACGACACGGGCTGTTTCGGGGCGAGCTTGGGTCGTTTCTACCTGGGCTGCCATGGTTGGGCGAAAAGCAAGTTCTCCAGTCGTTCCACATTCGAATGCCGAGCCCGGGTCGATCGGCGATCTGCAGCCGCACCCGAAAGCGGCATCGCAGGCCGAAGCCCTCGAGGCGCCGAGCCCGCGTGTCCGCGGCGCGCAGCCGCCGACCTGGCCCGAGCCCGCGAGCCGCGCGCCCGCGAGGCGACGCGCACGGCACGACGGACCAAGCGAGATGCCGCCGCGACGGCCCGCAACCGTCGAGGCGACCGCCGATGCGATCGAGCCGCAACGCACGGGGCAGCCGCGCGCGGGGCAACCCCGCGCCCCACGCGCGCTGCGTCGCGACGAGACCCAGCCGCCCCGACACGCGGAGCCGCCGCCCTTCCGGGCGGAGCCGCCGCGTTCGAAGACCGAGCCCCACGCGAAGACCGAGCTCCACGCGGAGACCGAGCCGCCGCGCTCGGAGACCAAACCGCGCACGCCGCGGCGAAAGGCCGCCATTCCGCGCCCGGAGCCGAGGCTCTCGTGGCCGAGCCTGCGGCCCAGCGCGCGTCCCGGGACCCCGTCGCCGCGCGATTCCGAGCCCGCGCGCAGCGAGAGCGACCGACCCAGCCAACCCCGGCGCCACGGCTCCGTCATCGAAGAATTCATCAGCTCCTACGTCGCCCGGCGCACCGCCGAGCCCGGGGGGCGCCGCGGGCACCCGGGCCAGGCCGAGACGCGCGATGAAGAGCTCGATTCCGAAGTCCTGACACTCCGCCAGCTGCTGCGCGATCGCCTGCCGGAGCCCGGGCAAGTGCTCGGCAGCTTCGAGCTGCTCTCACGCGTGGGACACGGCGGCGTCGGCGCCGTGTGGCGCGCGAGGCGCGAGCCGGGCGGTAGAGAGGTGGCCCTCAAAGTCATGCACGCACACCTGGCGCAAGACCCCGCCATGCTCGAGCGATTTCGACGCGGGGCTCGACGCATGAAGGAGCTGACGCACCCCGGGCTGGTCGCGGTGACTACGGCCGCCGAAGAGGACCGGGGGTGGCACTACTACGCGATGGAGTACTTGCCCGGCGGCACGCTGCGGCAGGCGCATCGCGGAATGAGCCCGCGTGAAGCCCTCGAATGCATTCTCGACACGTGCGACGGCCTCGAGGTCGCCCACGCACGCGGCTGGGTACACGGCAAGCTCGAGCCCTCGGCCATCCTGCTCACCGCCGAGGGGCACGGCCGGCTCACGGACCTCGACCTGGTGGGCGCGACCACGACTACGGAAGGGAGCGGGGCCGGGCCCGCCGCAGTCCTGTGCTACATCGCTCCGGAAGCGCTCGAACGGCCTCAGGGGGTCGAGCCGAGCGCAGACGTCTTCAGCTTGGCCATGGTGTGCGTGTTCGCCCTGAGGGGGACCGACCCCAAGCCGTGGACGCTGCAGCGAGAGCTGCGCGAGCTGCCCTGCAACCCGGCGGTCCGCCGCGTGATCATGCGCGCCGCCAGCCTCGAGCCCTCCGAGCGCTATCCGCAGGCCGGGCCTTTCGCCCGGGCGCTGCGCAGCGCTCTGCGCACACCGGGCGAGCGCCACCACGCCACCGTCGATCCGAGCGCTCACCACGGACCGGAACGGCCCCCCCCCGCTTCGGCCCCGGGCGACGCCTCCCTCGAAACGACGCCGCCTGGGGCGCGGGAAAGCTTCGTCGAACGAGCGCGCGCGCACCACGCGCTGCAACGCCACGGCGTGGCGCTCGAGAGCTACCAGCAGATGGTGCAAGCGGACCCCGAAGACGCGCGCGCCTGGCTGCAGCTCGGCGATCTGCTCTTCCGGCACGGCGCCCTGACCGAGGCCACGTCGGTATACCTGCGGGTGGCCCGGAGGTACCGAAGCCAAGGCGCCGGCTCGAAGTCGGCGGCGCTGCTCGCGCACGTGCGGGAGTCGCTCCTGAGTCGAGCCGACCTGCTCGGACCGAGCTACGCCCGCGTGCTGCAGCCGCTGGCCGAGGCCTACGCCGAAGCCGGCCTCACCCGCGACGCGCTCGCTCTCTACGAGGTGATGGCAGCCGAAGCCGAGCGCCGCGGGGACGAGCGCGCCGCTCTGGTCAGCGCCCGGACGATGGTAGCGCTGGCCCCCGGCGAGCCCGTGGCTCGGCTGCGCCTGGCGGAATGCCACGTGCGCGCGGGGGCGATCGAGGCGGCGATGCCCGTCTTCGCTCACGCCGCAGGGCTCCTCGCCAGCTGCGGTAGGGAGGACGAGGCGCTGAAAGTCCTCGAGCGGATTCTGTACCTGCGCTCGGACGCGCACCACGCCAAGGCCGCCGCGCGATTGTACATGCGCCGCGGGACACCGCAGTCGGCGCGGCAGGCGCTGGGGAAGTTGCTGCTCGCGTTCGAGGCGGATCCGACGGATCTGGAGGTGCTCGACCTACTGGTGAGCGTGTTCGTCGAGATGCGGGCCGAGAGCAAGGCGCTGCAGGTGCTCGAGGAGATCAAACGGCTGGCCCGCGACAGTGGCGACCACGCGGCGGAGATCGCCGCCGCACGGCGAATCCGTACGCTCAGCTCGCGGCCCCCCGCCCCCTGAGCGCCTCCGCGCCTCAGCTCCGCCGTCCGCCGAGCACGACGGAGGGCGGCTGGGAGTGAGGACACGACTCCGTGCACTGTCGGCGCCAGGTCGCGAGAAATCCGGGCCAAGATGCCGGCATGGTCCGCCCCGGAGCGCATCGGTGATCGGCGCGTTGGCCGCCCTGGTCGGGCTGCTCGCGGTGACGTGCGTCGGAATGGTCCGGTCCGCGAAACGCGAGCGCCGGGTCATTCGGGAAGAGTGGCAAGCCGCGGCCGCGAGCCTCGACCTCGAGGTCGAAACGGCCGGAGGAGACTTGCTGATGCGGGGCGAGGTCGACGGCGTCCGGGTGGCGGCTCACGGAGGGGTGCTGGGTCCGGGGGCGCGCTATGAGAGGGCCACGGTGTTTGCCACCGGGGCGGTGCCGCCGAGCCTTTCGCTGCTGCCGGTTGCCGTGGCCACCCCCGACGCATGGGCTTGCGCCGCCCTTTGCGAAGAGGTGCGTCCCAAGGTTCAGGCCTTGCTGGAGCTCGACGGCTCCGTGAGCGAGGGGCGAGTGTCCCTCCCCGTCGCGACCGTCGAGCGGCAGTCGCTCGCCAACGCGATTCGCTTCGCGGCACAGATCGCGTCCATGCTCGGCGTCACACCCGAGCTGCTGCCTGGAAGGCTGGCTCACAACGCCCGTTTCGACACCTTGCCGTCCGTGCGCGCCGCAAACCTGCGCTGGCTGTGTCGCGAAGAGGGCGCGGCGTACCGCGAGCGGGTCGAGCAGGCGTGTCGCGCCGCGCTCGAAGACGCCGATGCCGAAGTGCGCCTGATCGCGGCCACGCGGCTCGGCGAGCCAGCCCTCGACACGCTGCTGGCTCTGGCGGAGTCGAGCGAGCTGGCACCCACTCTACGCGGCCAGGCGCTCGCCGCCCTCGCCCGCGCCTCGCGAGCCGACGCGCAGGCCGCGGTCGAGGCTGGGTTTCGACAGAGCCCGCCAGGCGAGCTGATTCGAGCCGCCCTCGAGCACCTGGACGAAGCCGCGCAGCCTCGCCTCGTCCCGCTGATCGTGGAGGCCGCACGCCTCCCGGACCCCGGCGTCGCCCGGGCCGCGGTCGGCGCGCTGGGGCGGTCGCCCTCGCCCTTGGCTCGGGCCGCGCTGCTCGGGCTGCTCTCCGATAAAGGCCCGACCCTCGTCGTCGCCGTCGAGGCGCTCGGGCAAGTCGGGGGCGTCGAAGCCGTCGAGCCGCTCTCCCGGCTCGCAAGCGCCTGGCTTTCGCCCACGCTCCGCAGCGCGGCCCGCTCGGCGATTGCCACCATCCAGGGTCGCCTGGGCGACGTCGAGCCGGGGCGTGTCTCCCTCGCCGAGCAGCTGCCCGCCGAGGGCGCGCTGTCGCTGGCGAGCGACGATTCCCAACGGGGCCGAGTTTCCGTCGAGGGCGCGCCGCGGCGCTCGCCCTGAGCCCTGGGGATCCCGCGGCGCGAAGCTCCGCGGTTGGCCCACCGGCGCACGGCCTCGGCCGCCTCGGAGTTGGCCCTCTGGCGCCGCTCCGAATAGCGTGAGCGCGCCGCCCCGGACCCATCGGGGTCGGGGGCGCGAGGCAGCGCCGTTTCGAGGCATCCAGTAATCCAGTGGCATCCCGGGGAGCAGGGCTCCAAATCCCGCACTACGCCGAGTACCGTCTCTTCCGGGCGGACTGTTTCGAGTGGCTCGCACAAAGGGAGGACTGCAGCATCCACGCAGTGGTCACCGACCCGCCCTACGGGCTGCGAGAATACGACTCGGTGCAGAAGGGCAAGCTCCGCGGCGGGCGCGGGGGGGTCTGGCGTATCCCGCCCAGCCTGTCGGGCTGCACACGCAGCCCCGTACCCCGCTTCACGGTTCTCTCGCGTGACGATCGCGCGCGGCTATACGAATTCTTCGCTCGCTGGGCGCGGCAGGCCGCGCGCGTGCTGGTGCCCGGGGGCCACGTGATGATCGCCAGCAACCCCTTGCTCTCCCACACCCTGTACACGGCGCTGGAAAGCGCGGGCCTGGAGAAGCGCGGCGAGGTGATTCGCCTGGTACAGACGTTGCGAGGCGGCGACCGCCCCAAGAACGCCCACGAGGAGTTTCACGACGTAACGGTCATGCCGCGCTCTGGCTGGGAGCCGTGGGGGCTATTTCGCAAGCCGTGTGAGGGGCGCGTGCAAGACAACCTCAGAAAGTGGGGTACGGGCGGGCTGCGGCGCGTTTCGGGAACCCAGCCCTTCACCGACGTGATCAAGAGCGCCCCGACGCAGGCCGCCGAGCGCAAGCCTGCTCCGCACCCCTCGCTCAAGCCGCAGGCCTTCATGCGGAAGCTCGTGCGGGCCGCGCTGCCGCTCGGGCGAGGTACGATCCTCGACCCATTCATGGGCGCCGGCTCGACCGTGGCCGCGGCCTCCGCGATCGGCTACGCGAGCATCGGCGTGGAGCTCGACCCGGAGTACTTCGAGCTGGCCCGGCGCGCCATTCCCGAGCTGCGAGAGCGCGCCGTCCCCTGACCCGGGCCGCCCGCGGAGCTGGCCCGGATTTCTCACGACCTGGTCCCGAGGGTGCGATGAGTCGTGTCTTTTCGCCCAGCTGCCCGCCGGTCGTGCTCGATCCGGGCTAGACCGGGCCCGTCGGTTTTCGCGCCCACACGCCGAAGGCGACATCCCAGACGAAGGCGGCCCGCGCCGCGCGGATCTCGGCGCCCAGGCGGCGCTCCAGCGAGTCGATTTCGATCTCTTCGGGGCGAGCCACGCCGGCCGCGACGATCCGCGCGGCCATCGCCCGGGCCACGGGTGCGAGCTCGGATTCGGCCCACCACGTCTGGACCAGCGCCTCGGCGCGCACGTGGTGGACCTCGAACCCGGCCGCGTCCAGCGTCGAGGCCAGCTCCAGCCCCATCCGCCGACGCGCGCCTTCGCGCTCGATCGTCGCCCAAATCCAACCGTGCACCCGCTCGTGCAGCGGCAGCGGCGCCGAGCTGGCCGGAGTCATCGCCGCGTCGTGCTCCTGAAGCACGAGCTTTCCGCCTTCCGTCAGCACACCGGCGAGCGTTCGGAGTGCCGCGAGCGGATCCTGTTGGTACATCAGCACGCGGCGACCGACCACGGCGTCGAACGTCCCCAGCTCCCCGGGCAGCGCCGCCAGGTCGGACTCCACGAAGCGAACGCGGTGAACCGCCAGCTCCTCGGCGCGCGCCCGAGCGCGCCCCAGCAGCCTCGCGTCGCGATCGATACCGCAGACCTCCCCGCTGCGACCGACCAAGTCGGCGAGCGTGAGCGATACGTCCCCCAGGCCGCAGCCCACGTCGAGGACCCGCATCCCCGCGCCGATGCCCGCGTCTTTCAACAGGCGTTCGGTGAACTCCACTCCCGGACCCGGCGCCGGCGCCCGCTCACTTCGTTGCCCCCCCACGCGTCCCTGCTCCACTGCTTCTCCCCTCGTTGGTTCGATTCGTCGGTCCGCCGAGCGCCTCACACCCGGACCGCCCCCGGCATTCGATATCGATCAGCTGAGTTGCATCGAAGGAGGTCCATCACAGGCCCCCCGCGCGCGCGCTCGGCTTCTTGCACGCGGCGCCGAGCAGCGCGGCCAGAAACGGGCGTTTCGCTTCGGAGTAGGCGAGCAGCGTTCGCGCGCCCCGAAGCCATGCTCGCTGCTTCGAATCGGCGTACGCCCGCGCCTCCGCCGGAGCGGCCCGCAGAAAATCTCGCAGCCGTAGGTTCTGCTCCCAAAGGGCGCCCCCGTGCTCGACCAACGCCAAGTTGGTCGCGTGCTCGCCGCGACGGCGCAAGTAGTGGCGACCCGTGATGCCGGCCTCCCCGAAGTATTCGTACCCGACCGACTCCAACCGGTCGAGCACCGCACCCTGCGGCGGCCAGCGCGCGGGCGCCACCAAAATGTCGATGATCGGCTTGGCCAGCATTCCCTCGACGGACGTGCTGCCGAAATGCTCGATGCCCGCCACCTCCGGACCGAGGCAATCGCGCAGCTGATGAGCGTCGTTTCGGAACCACCGCGACCACACGGGGTCGTAGGGGCTCAACTCGATTGGCTCGTCTATCGCGGACGGCAAACACACCGAGGCACTCATCGGGTGAACGCGGCCTCCTTCCAAAAACTCGGTCTCGAAAAATAGAGAAATTCGCGGCCGCCTGCGACCCTTTCTACGCACCCACCCGCACTCCCGAGTCGGGCGCCCGGGCCCGACCCAGCCCGCATCCGCCGAACCGATGGATCTTGCTGGAGATTGACCGGAAAGCCTCGGACAACGGCGGCCGCGTCGCGCCGCGACCGCCCGGCTCCATCGCACCGCCCCCCGGCGACCCGCGAGGTAGGCACACCGCGGGGCGAGCCGTCGCTCAGCGCCGCGACAGGCGGGCGGCGGCACCCCTCCGCCGACGCGCCAGGACCCGCACGGTGCCGAAGTACGTGCCCCAACAGAGCGGATCCTCGCCGAAGCGCTGGTACGACCCGAGCTGCTCTTCGGAGGCCAGCCCGGAGGAAACGTAGCGCCGCCACAGCGAATCGATGGCGAGGCTCATCATCCGCGCCACGGCCGAGCCACCCTGGACGGCCTGCGCGTCGACCTCCACCGCCGAGAGCTCGCAGTCGCAACGCTGCACCAGCTGCGGCAACAGCTGGCCGAGGCGGTGGTTGCAGCCGAGTTGGCCGAAGCCCACCTGGATGGCCCGGCTGGTGGCGCGAAAGCCCTCGCGCAACCTCTCCGGACCCGAGTAAGCCCAGGCCGCACCGAAATCCGGCTCTTCGACGAGCAACCAGCCCGTCGGCGAGAGCAGGCGCGAGAGCCGCGCCAGCAGCGGGACCGCATCCCCCATGTGGATCAGGACGTTACGCACGTGCACCACGTCGAACGTGCCCTCCTCGAGAGCCAGCTCCCGCACGTCGCCCTCGAAGAGGTCCAGCCCACTCGGCGAGCGCAAAAACGTGGCATTCACGTCCACGGCCACCACCTGCCCGGCGGCCCCCACCGCGTCCCGCATCCACGCGGCGATCGACCCTCCTCCGGCCCCCACCTCGAGGCAGCGGCGCCCCACCCAACCGCCCGTACTGGAAAGCAGGCGCAGGGTCGCCGGATCGAAAATGCCCTCGAGCGCCTCGAGCCGCCTTCGCTCGCGATCCCGATCCGCGCTGGCCAACATGTAGGGGCTCATGCCACAAATCATGGCAGGCCGCCTCCCCTGCGCAAGCCGAGGGTCGGACCCCTCCGGCGGTCGCGCGCCCCCCCGAACACTCCCGCTCGGCGCTGGCTCCGCCGCCGGCCCCGCGCGGGGCCGGGGCGCGCGCGGCGCCCACTCCGGCGCGGCCGTCGGTCGTCGCAGCTCTCGGGGTCGATTCGGCCCTCGGCCCTCGGCCCTCGGCCGGGCTACACTTCGATTCGACGCCACCGGAAGTATCGCTCGTGAGCGAGAGTCAGCAACGGTTCGTCCTCCGACGAGTCTCCGTACGCGTAAATCCGTCGGTACTCGCCCAGGTCGACCGCGCCCCGAACGCGCCGCGCCTTCTCCACTCCGCTGCAATCCCCTCCTGCGTAGCGACCCGTGAGCCACCCCCCCCGCGCCTCGACGCGCGTGCAAATCAGCTCTACCCCCTGCTCCGCGCACCACGGCTCGAGGTACAGATCCAGCGACGCCGAGACCACGACGACCCGGTGATTTCGCCGCTGGTGCCAGCGCAGCCGGCGGGCGGCTTCGGGTCGCACCTGGGCTCGCAACACCTCGCGGTGGTAGCTCCGCCCCAGGGCGCGCATGCCCGATTCACGACGACCCCCCAGCGCCGCGCGCGCGACCTCCCGGCGGACGGTGGAGGCCGGCACCCAGCCTTTGCGATAGGCCAACAGCAGGGGGAACAGCGGCAGCCACAGGGCCGCGGCGCGCAACGGGCCGGCGGCCAGACGCACGAACGGCACGAACGTATCGGCGTACGTGATGGTCCCGTCGAAGTCGAACAAGGCGAGCTCCGTGGGCTGGCCGCCGGGGTCATCGCCGCCGCAGGCGGAGTCCCCGTCCGGATCGCCGCCCTCGGCATCGCCGTCGTAAGCACGGGCGTCGCGGGCATGGCCGTCGTCGGGATCGCCGCCGGGGGCAGAGCCGCCGGGGCCATCACCGCCGGGGGCGTCGCCACCGCAGGCCCGGCCGTCGTCGGGATCGCCGCCGGGGGCAGAGCCGCCGGGGCCATCCCCCCGAGTCAGCAACGAGCGCTCCCCCCCCCGCCGCCGGCCGGCGCCGCAGCGGCCGGCGGCGGCAGCACCCCGTTGCGCAGGAGCAGGTTGCCGTACAGTGCGCGCTCCCCGGTCGCGAACACCGCAAATGCCGGCCGGGCCCGCGCGTAGAAGGCGAAGCGCTCGACCAACGCGATGCGCGGGCGGGCCGCGGAGACCTCGTCCACCACGGCCTGCATGGCGTCGACGATGGCGGGGCGCGCAGCCGCGTCTCCGACGACTTGCATTCCCACGAGCGGGTCGGGCTCGAAGTCATCAATCGGCAAAAGCGAGAGCACGACGCGCAGCACGTGGGCCACGCCGACTCCGTCGAGCCGCACGACGCGGCCGGCGCCGGCGTGGGCCGGGAAGTTTGCGTCGGCGAGCAGCAGGGTGTCACCGTGGCCCATGGCGCGCAGCGCCGCCAAACACTCCGGCCCGAGCGGCGGGTCGACTCCGATCAGCATGGCGGCAACGATAGCCTCGACGCGACCGCCCCGTCGCGTTCGCGGCCGCTGGAGAAGCCCGACGGACGAGGACTGCCGCGGGCGCGGCGACACGGCGCGGCGACACGGCGCGGCCCGCGCTCGGCCGCTGCCTGCGCCGGGTCACTCCGTGAAACGCTGCTTGGCGCCGGAAGGGCTCCGAAAGAGCCCACCGTGCGCGGCCCAGCCGAGCGCGTCATCGCGCGTCGGGTCGCTGCGCACGTGCTCCAAGACCTTCGAAAGAAGCACGTCGTGCGCCTCGGCGGTACGACCTACTTCGTTTCGGCGAAGACCCGGAGCTGCTCCGCAGGCCGATCGAGAAAGGACATCTGGCTCACCAAAGTCGACCAGCCGCGCTAGCCCGGATTTCTCACGACCGCAGGACCGAGGGTGACGACGCGCCCGCGCGCGAGAGCTGCGCGACCGGCGACCCGGCGTCCGCCGACGACGCGTCCACCCGGAGCGGCGCTGGAGCGGCCGCCGAGAGCGGGAGGGCGACCAAAGCCCCGGCCGCGAGCGCTCCCCCGAGCCACGGGCGGCGAGCGGCGACGCACTCGAGCATGGCGCTCTCGGTGTGGCACATGGCCCGGTGCCGACGCAGGGGGAGCGACCAGGCTGCTGGCCCCGGAGGTCGCGGCAACGGATTGCCTCGGCGGGGTCACTGCGGTCACGCCCCGCGGGCGCTCGCGCTCAGCGACTCTTGACCGGTCGAAACGGGTGGATCCAGCGAAGGAAGGACGCGACCTCGCGCGTCTGGATCCACACGCGGCCCTGGCCCGCGAAGCGCACGACCAAGCCCTCCCCCCCAAAGAGGAAAGTCTTGATGCGCGCGCCCGGCCGCAGCCCGGGCATCACGCTCACCTGGTACTCCAGCGTTTCCTCGAAGGCGACGACGTAGCCCGTATCCACCACGAAGCCATCGCGCACGTCGAGCTCGAGGATGGCGCCGTACGAGTTGAAGAACAGATCGCCCTGCCCGCTAGCGCGCAGCAGGATCAGGCCGGCGCCGGAAAAAAAGCCCCGCGCGCCCTGCCAGCTGCCGGAAACCTCCACCCCCTCGGAGTGGGCCAGGAAGGCCCCGCGCTGCAGCAGCAGCGCGCCGCCCGTCAGCGGATAGCCCACGATGTCGCCGGGGCTGCCCGGAGCCAGCGTGACCTCCCCGCCGGCTTCGGCGCGGAAGGTGTTCATGATCAGGCTCTCGCCCCCGAACAGCCTGCCCGCGCTGCGCCCGAACCCGCCGCGAAACCCGGACTGCATCCGAACGCTCGGCTCCATGGTGGCCATCGCCGAAGGCTCGGCGAGTACGCTCTGTCCGGCCGCGAGCCGCACGGAAAGCAACGCAAAATCGGGGCGCTGCAAGATCTCGTAGTCGAGCTTCGAGGGCGGGGTCGGCTGAAGAGCCTCTTCGGATGGGGCTTGCACGGGGCCTCCTTCGGGTTGCTCGGGCGCGGGGCGTCAGCGCGGCCGCAAGGTGGGGCCGAGCAACCTGCCGAAGCTCGGGGGGTTGTGGGTCTGACACCAAAGCCGGCCGCGGCCCTCGAAGTGGCAGACGAGGCCCTCGCCGCCGAGGAAGCTGCCGAGCAAGCTCGGGGCAGCCTTGCCGATGCGAAACGAAAGCGTGTCCTCGAACGCCACGATGTGGCCCGTGTCGACGACGTAGCGACCGTCCACATCGACCTCGTAGACGCAACCGAAGCTCGAGAGCAGCACGGTGCCCTCGCCGCTGCACCGCACCCAGAAGATGCTCTCGCCCGAAAACAGGGCACTGGAGAGCCCTTGCCAGGTGGCGTCGATCTCGATGCCCGGGGAGGAAGCCAGCCAGCTCGAGCCCTGGACGATCAGCGTTCCACCGGGCATTTGGTGCTCCGCGATGTCCCCCATCAGGCCCGGCCCGAGGAAAATGGTCTGGTCGGGGGCCTGCGCCGTAAAGTGGTTGAGGAAGAAGCTCTCGCCGGAGAGCATGCGCTTGAGGCCGCTGACGAGGCCGCCCCCGCCACCGCCCCGCTTGCGGGAGGTCGTCTCCACTTCGATCCGGTTGCTCATCGCGATCATCGCACCCACCTCGCAGGTGACGGCCTCGCCCTCGCTCAGCGTGACGCGAGCCACGGAGGCGGCGGGGCGGCAGACAATGGTCGTTTCCACGCTCGCCTCTCCTCAGCCGATCAAGCGCGAGTTGGTCCAAGCGGCGAGCCCGCTCAGGGAGCGCGATTGCAGGTAGACGCGGCCCTGCCCGCGCACCCGCGTGATCAGGCCCTCGCCCCCGAACAGCGTCGTGAACAGCCCGCCGGCAAAGCCCATTCGAATCTCCAGCGTGGGCTCATAGGCTACGAGGTGGCCGGTGTCCACGATCAGCTCCCCGTCCACCTGACGGGAGAAGATGCCCCCGTAGGCGCCGAACCACAGCTTGCCCCGGCCGCTCGCCTTGAGGCGAAACAGCCCCTCCTTGCCGAAGAAGCTCGCCAGCCCGGCCCAGCCGACGCCGACCCGAACGCCCCCCTCGCATGCCAAGAAAGCGCCCGGCTGCAAGTACAGCGTCTCGCCCGACAGCTCGAGGCACTCGATGTCGCCCGGCAGCGGCTGCGTCAACACGACCTCACCGCCCTGCTCGGCGGTGAACTCGTTGACGAACAGCGACTCCTGCCCGAAGAGGCGCCGCAGCAGGGCGTTGACGAAGCCGCCCGCGAACTTGGCCTGCAGGGTGACGTTGCTCGTCATACTGGCCATGGCGTCGGACTCGGCCACGACCAAGTCTCCCGCGTCCAGCCGAACCAGCACGTTGGCGAAAGCAGGGCGATTGCGAATTTCGTGTTCCAGAGACCCTCCTCGAGCGAAGCACGCCACTATCGGCCGACGCAGCCCGCTTGTCCACGTTTCGACCTCGGCGGCGGCCGATCACTCGGAGGTCGGCCCGGGCTCGGCGAGCGCGGCTGGTGAGCCCCCCAAGTGCCGCATCACCCGCCGCCAGTCGATATCGAGTGGATCGACCGGCGCGGGCCCCAGCTCGGCACGCCGCTGCCGCAGCCGCTCCCGCCGCTCGGCGAGCTGTGGGTGTGACGAGAGCCAGGCGAGCGACTCCGGCAGCTCGCTGCCCTGCTCGCGCTGCATCAACGCAAAGAACTCCTCCAGCCCCCGCCCGTCCAGATGCGCGCCCCGCAGCACCCGGAGCCCCTCCAAATCCGCCTCCGTCTCCTGATCTCGGCCGTAGCTGGTGAGAACTCCCTCTTTCGCCAGCTGCACCACGACGGCCGTCAGACCCCCCACGTCGCCGATCAACAGCTGCGCCATCCCGATGATGCCAGCCGATTGGGCGAGGCGGCTGAGCCCGTGGCGCTCGATCGCGTGGGCCATCTCGTGAGAAAGCACGCCGGCAACCTGCTCGGGCCCTTGCGCCAGGCGCAGCAGGCCCGTGAAGACCACGATTCGCCCACCGGGCAAGCAATAGGCGTTCTGCACCGGGGCGTCGACGACGGCCGCGCGGAAATCGAGCCCCGTTCCCCCCCAGCCCCGCTGCAGGCGGCCGACGATTTCGTCGACGGCCCCCGTCACCACGGGGTCTCTCACGAGCGGCCCACGCCGCTCCATGGAGGCGTAGGCCAGATCCCCGAGGCGGCGGTCCACCGAGAGGGGCATGGCGAGGAGCGCAGCCCGCCCGAGCGCTCGCACGGCGTGGTAACCGCCCCAGGCGAGCAGCACCAGCGCGAGCGCGCCGCCGAGCAGCAGCGCGCGCTCCTTGTTTTGGCGGCGCGCCTGCGCTGCCCGAAGCCGACCCACGGCTTCCCGAAGCCCTCGCCCCCCGGCTCGCTCGAGGGCCTCGGCAAATCCGCGTTGCTCCGAAAAGATGGTCAGGCTGCGATCCGGGTTGCGGCAGAAGATCATCCGCCCGCTCGCCCCCCCTTGCTCCACGGCGCAATCCGCATACGCGATGTCGAAGCGCCGATGCGGCGTCTGAGCACACAAACCGGCCGCCGAAAGCGTGATGCGAGCTCCGCTGCGCCCCGTCGGCAGCTCCTCGCTGAAGACGCCGCCCGAAAACTCCGACTGCCGCACGTCCCCACCCTACCAGGCCCGCGGCTCGCCGTCGTCGGAGCCATCGAGCCGGCGAGCACCGACTCGCGCGGCCCGCCAATCGTCGGCGCCCCCCCCGGGGCGCCTCGGGCGACGGGCCCGCTCGACGCGACGGCGCGGAACGTGCGAGCCGAGTCGGGCTGCCGGGACCGGTCGGCCTCACGACCCCGCGCTCGACCGCCGGTTGCTGCTCGGCGCGGCGCTCTGGGCCCCCGCCGACTCGCTTCGGGCCGCCGAGCGAACCCGATGCGCCGAGCCCTTCGGCGCGGGGCTCCGCTCAATCGGCCCGCGCGAGAGGCCCTGTGCGCGCCAGCGCCTCGAGCGCCTCGACCGTGGCCAGAAACGCCTCGAACTCGAGCGGCTTGAGGAAGAAGCCCACCGTCATCCCACCGGCGGCGTCGCGCACGTCTTCGCGGCGGGGTGCCGTGGTGAGCACGGCGATGCGCAGCCCAGCCGACACCTCGTCCACCGCCAGCTCGCGCAAGACCTCGAACCCGGACTTGAACGGCAGGTTCAGATCGAGAATCAAGAGATCGGGGCGCGGCGCCCGCGCGTACGCCCCCTGGCGGCGCAGAAACGACAGCGCTTCCTCGCCGTCGTGGGCGATGTGCAACCGGTGGTCGAAGCCGAGCTCTCGCATCGCTTCCCGCATGAGCTCCACGTCGGGAGCGCCGTCTTCTGCGTACAGGATGTCGAGCGACGCGGGCATTGAACCGAGCTCCTGGGGCAGACGGCGCGACCGACCGCGCGCGGCGCCGCGGTCCGAGCGCGCACGGGCACGCTCCACCGCAACCCTCGAGGAGTGGAAAACGGCTGCCTCCTCGCGAGCTTTGATGCGCGAACGAGCCGTGGAGGGCTCGCCCGGACCGCCCCTCGCCTCCTGCCGCTCGCCCACGACGATCGGATCTGCCAGAGCCGCGCCCCCGTGTCCACCGCGAACGCGCGCCCGCGCAAAGCTCGACGCGAAGCCGAGCGGCGCGAGCGCCCGACCGTGGGTCGAATCCGCCCCGGTCCGCGGCGAGCCCGCTGCCATTCGACGGGCCCGACCCGAACCTCTCGGCCCCGTCGGTCACGCGCAGTTCGAGCGCGTAGGCGAGAGAACCGACGTGTAGCCCGAAGGGGCCGCGCGCCTCGGTTCGACGCCAAGGGCCTGCGTCGGGTCGTGCTGCGCGGCGGCGTCGCCGGTGCTCGGCCCGAACACCCCCTGGTTGATCGCTTCGCACAGCCCCCCTTCGCGGCGCATCGGCGCCCCGTCGATCACCACGACGGCGGCGGCACCCATCAGGGAATTCGTCAACAGCACCTGGTCGGCATTCCTCAGCTCCTCGACGCTCACGCGCCGGTCCTCCACGGAAAAACCCCTATGCAACAGCCACCGGCGGGCCTCGGCCGCCATGGTGCCCGGCAAGGCGTGCGCCGAGAGCGGGAAACACACCGTCTTGCCGAACACGCACAGCACGTTCGCCGTGTTCGTCTCCGAGACGGATCCGTCGACGTTGAGGATGAGCGCCTCGTCGGCTCCCTGGCTCTTGGCCCAGTTCCCGGCCAGCTCGTAGAACAGGTAGCTCAGCGTCTTGTGGCTGGCGAGGTGCATATGCCGGCGGTGCGGATACACCGCGAGCCGCAGCCCCCCGTGCTCGGCGAGGGGAGCGCGAGGCCGATAGGGCCGAGCGCTCGCAAACAGCACGTAGGGGCGCGCGTCACCTGGGCTGCTGCCAGCCGCCACGAGCTTGACGGCCGCCACATCGCTCGACAGGCCGTTTTTGGCGATGAGCTGGGCGATGACCTCGGCCCAGGTCACGTCCGGAGGCTCCCCCCCCAGCAGCTCGCGAAACGCGCGGTCGAAGCGCTGCCGGTGGGCTTCGAGCAATACCGGGCGCCCCGCCTGGACACGCAAGGTCTCGAAGATGCCGCGGCCGTGCATCAGGCCCCCGCAGTCGAGGCCCACGCGGGCCGAGTGGATCGGCTTGAAAGCCCCGTCGTGCCAGACGATGGCCGGGGGGGCCTCGTCCGTGCCCGCGGCCTGCAGCGCGCTCGAGAGCGTGCGGCCCTTGTGGAGCGTCTCTTCGAACTCGGAAGCAGGGTCCGAGTCGTAGACGATCCCCCCGCCCACACTGAAAGCGACCTTGCCGCCCGCGAACGTCGCGGTGCGAATTGCAATGGATAGGTCCATCGTGCCGCCGAAGCCGAGGTAACCAATGCTGCCCGTGTACAGGTGCCGGCGCACGGGCTCGAGCTCGTCGATGATTTCCATGGCGCGGATCTTTGGGCAACCGGTGATCGAGCCCCCCGGGAAAGTAGCCCGGAGCAAATCGACGGCGCCTCGACCCGGGTCGAGCTCGCCCTCCACGATCGAAACGAGGTGGTACACGTTCTGATAAGCCTCGAGCCGCTTGTGCTCGGCCACCCGCACGGACCCCGCGCGGCACACCTTGCCGATGTCGTTGCGCATCAGATCGACGATCATCGAAAGCTCGGCGTTTTCCTTCGCGCTCTCCTCCAGCTCTCGACGCATCGCTTGATCCACGGCGGGGGTTTCCCCGCGCGGGCGCGTGCCCTTGATCGGTCGCGTTTCGACCCGGCCGCCTCGCAAGCTCAGGAAGCGCTCCGGAGAGGTCGAAACAATCTGATGGTCCCCGGCATTGACATACGCAAAGAACGGCGCCGGATTCGCCGCGTACATGGTAGTAAAGCAATCGAAGACATCTCCCGAGAACGGCGCCTGAAAGCGCTGGGACATGTTCACCTGGTATACGTCGCCGTCGACGATGTAGCGGCGGATGACCTCGACGGCCTCCAGATATTCCCCTCGGGAGAAGACCGAAGCGCACTTGCCCGCCTTCTGCGGGACATGCCGGCCGCCGGGGAGCGGCTCGGCGAGCGCGCGCTTGAAGCGAGCCAAAGCTCGGCTCGCCGCAGCCTCCTTGCCCTGCCGGCGAGGCACCAACAAGGTCGTCTCACCCGAGAGCTTGTCGTGAATCACCAAGACGGCCGGCGCCACGAGGTACGAGAGAGGCAGCTGCTGTTCGTCGACGGATGTCCTCGGCAGATCTTCGAGGCAATCCTTCAGGTCGTACGCGAAGTACCCGAGCAGCCCGGCGCTCAGGGGCAGGGTCGAGTCGATGCCGGGCCGAGCGAAGTGCGCGAGCACGTGCTGCAGGGTGGTGAAGGGGTCCGCCTCGAGGCCCACGCTGCGCTCGCCGTCGGCGATCGTGGTGCGCGTGCGCCAGCCCCGCAGAGAAAGCCAGGGGTGAACGCCGAGGATGTGGTACCGAGCGCAGTCGAGCTCCCCTCCGCTCATCAAAGCCACCGTGCCGGGCAGGTGCGCGAACCGGCGAACCACCTGCTCGAACGGCTCGGTCAGGGTCAGTGGCTCGCGGTGAACGCCGAGGATGCGCCCGAGCCAGGGCAAGTTCAGGCTAGTGGCAGCGGATTTCATCAAAGCCGTCCTTTCAGTGGACCCGAGCTCAAGAAGTTCTCGATCAGGGCGAAGCCATGCTGAGTGAGAAAGCTCTCGGGGTGGAACTGGAGACCGAACAGCGGGTGGCACACGTGCTGCAGCGCCATCACGACACCGTCTTCGGAGCGGGCGTTGACTCTCAGGTCGTGGTACACGCCCGCCACGGCGAGGGAGTGATAGCGCGCCACCGTCAGCGGCCGAGGAACTCGCTCGAAAAGCCCGGAGCCGTCGTGCTGCACGGCGCTCGACTTGCCATGCATCGGCTGCGGAGCATGGACGGTGGTGCCGCCGAACGCTTCGTTGATACACTGCATGCCCAGGCACACCCCCAAAATCGGCAGGTCCCGGTGAAAGCGGCGTATCAGCTGCGTGGAAATGCCAGCCGAGCTCGGGTTCTTGGGCCCCGGGCTCACGAGAACGTAGCTCGGATCGTGCCGTGCCACGTCCTCGAGCGAGAGCGCATCCGCTCGGTGTACGACGATGTCCAAGTCGTACCTCCGGAACATCTGCACGAGGTTGAAGGTGAACGAATCGTAGTTGTCTATGACGAGTAGCTTCGGTGTCATGGGAGCCCCGAGGTTGTCGCGAGATGGGATCGGGCCGGCAGCCGCGCTGCGGCTACAGCATGGTCAACCCGCCATCGACGGGCAGGTACGAGCCGGTCATGAACCGCGAGAGATCGCTTGCCAGAAAGAGCACGGCGCCCGCCATGTCCTCGGGCAACCCGTTGCGGCGCAGTGGCGCGACGGACGCCGCGGCCGCCTTGGCGCCAGGGGACATCGGCGAGGCCGCGTCCGTCAACGTCACGCCCGGCGCAACCGTGTTGACGCGGACCCCCGCCGGGCCGAGCTCCGCAGCCAGCGCCCGGGCGAAGGCGTCGAGGGCTGCCTTGGCGGTGCTCTGCGCGACGAACCCGTGGTTGGCATTTCGCGAAAGGCTGCTCGAGATCGCCACGATGCTCCCCTGGCGGCGCTCGACCATCTCGCGAGCGACCGCCTGACAAGGGTAGAAGACGGCCTTCAGCTCATCGGCGATCTTGCGCTGCAGGTCCTCCCACTCGTAGTCGACGAACGGACGCTTGCGAAAGTTGATGTGGGCGTTTGCCACCAACACGTCCACTCGCTCGAAGCGCCGATGCACGGCGGCCACCAGCTCGGCCACGTCCGCGGCCCGCGTCACATCCGCCCGGAACACGTCGGCGATTCCGCCATCGGCTTCGATCAGCTCCTGGGCCCTGTGAGCCTGCCGCTCGCTATCGCGGTAGTTGATGGCCACCTTCGCGCCGTGTGCGGCGAGCAGACGCGCCGTGGCGAACCCGATGCCTCGACTGGCGCCGGTCACGAGGGCGACCCGGCCTTCGAGTAGGCGGGCGCCGAGCGGGATTGCGGGGCGCGAGCCCAACGGGGCCCGAGCGCCCCGCGGGGGGGTTCTGGGGGGCTCGAGGCGGCCACCCGTCACCTCTGCGTCAATGGCCGTGGCGACCGACTCCAGCCGGGGGTCCTGGAAGATCTTCGTCAGGCCGAGGGCGACCTGGAACGAGTCCTTGATCCTCGAAAGCACCCGCATGGCGGAAAGGGAGTGCCCCCCGATTTCGAAGAAGCTCGTCTGGCGCCCGATTCGCTCGCGCGGCACCTCCACCACGTGCGCCCAGATCGCCGAGAGCTCGCGCTCGGTCGCGCTCGCAGGTGGCTCGTACACGTCGCTCTGCTGGAGCAGCCCCGGCCGCTCCATCAGAGCCCGGCGATTCAGCTTGCCGTTGGGCAAGAGCGGCATCGCCTCCAGGTGAACGAAAGCGTCGGGCACCAGGTAAGCGGGGAGTCGCTCTCGCAAGAACCGGCGCAGCTCCGAGAGCTTCGCCGCACCACCGACTTCGGTGGTGTAGTATGCGATCAACCGATCCCCCCGACCCACCACGGCGCGGGCGCGCACGCCGACGAAATCCCCGAGCACCTGCTCCACGTGACGCGTGTCGACCCGATAGCCGCGCACCTTGATCTGAAAATCCCAGCGCCCGATGAAATCCAGCGTCCCGTCGGGCAGGTACTTGACCACGTCGCCCGTGTTGAAGAGCCGATCGCTCGGCTCGGCGCCGAACGGGTTCGGCACGAAGCGCTCCGCCGTCAGCTCCTCGAGGCCCTGGTACCCTGCGGGAATGCCGACGGAGGCGACGTGTAGCTCTCCGGGAACACCTTCGGGCGCGAGCCGACCGTGCCGGTCGAGCACGTAGAGCCTGGTGTTGTGGATCGGTGTTCCGATGGGAACGAAATCACGATCCAGATCGAAGCCTTCCGTGTCGTAGTAGCAGACGTCGTTCAGCTCCGTGCAGCCGTAGTTGTTCAGGAGGCGAGCGCCCGGCAGAAGCTCGCGAAAGGAGAGCACGACGCGCCTCGGGAGCGGCTCGCCGGCGGTGACACAAACTCGCAGATCGGGCAGCCCACGCCCAGTCTGTCGCAGGTGCTCGAGAACGCTCGCGAGGTGCGAGGGGCCGAGGTTGAGGCGAGTCACGCGGTGCTCGGCGAGAGCGGCGGCGAAGGCCGCTGCGTCCCGCACCGTGTCATCTCTCAGAAAGACTTGAGGGCACCCGTTGAGCAGGCCGGCGAACAGCTCCTTGACGGCCACCGCAAACACGAAAGTCGTCTTCTGGGCGACGACCTCCCCCTCTTCGAACGGGAAATTGGCCTCCAGGGCGCTGAGCCAGTTACCCAGCTGCCGATGCAATACCCGCACTCCCTTCGGCTTTCCCGTCGACCCCGAAGTATACATGACGTACGCGAGCCCATCCGACCCCGGCGAGGCCTTCGGTGGAGCCTTTGGGTAGGTGGACTCGGCGCCGCAAACCTCCCCGAGCTTGACGCAGCGAGCATCTTCGAGCCCGAGCAGCCCCTGGCGCCGGGCGTCGCAAACGACGGCGGAGGGCCTTGCGTCTTGCAGAATGTGCTCGAGGTACGCCACGGGGTAGGCCGGATCGAGAGGCACGTACGCCGCCCCCGCCTTCCAAATCCCGAGCAGCGTCGACAGGAGGTTGCCGCTGCGATCGAGGCACACGGCAACGCAGTGCCCGGCCGAGACGCCGCGCTCCAGCAGACAGTGCGCCACCTGGTTGGCCTGCTGCGCCAGCTCGAGGAAGGTCCAGGCCCCCCCCTCGTCCCAGCAGGCGGTCGCCTCCGGCGTGCGGCAGACCTGCTCGTCGAAACGCTCGACGAACGTCCCCTCGGGGAGCGCCGTCAGCGGAGCTCGGTTGAGCTCCCGGGTGAGCCTGCGAACGTCGGAAGCGCCCAGCAGTGGCAAATCGAGCACCCGTATGCCGTCGTCGCCGAACATGGCCTGCAGCACACGGGTGTGCTGGGCGAGCAACCGCTCGACGGCCTCCCGCTCGTACAGATCGGAGGCATACACGACCTCCACCGCGAGCTCACTCCCGCTCCCCTCGTAGGAGAGCTCGATGTCGCAGCGCGCGGCCATGTCTGCGCGGCCGAGCAGCTCGAGGACGGCGGGATCGGCTTCCGCGGGGTCGGGATACGGGCAGAACCGCACATCGCCCGGCAGCGGGTCTCGCAGAGATGTTTGCGGAAAATTCTGATGCCTCATGATGATGGGCACCAAGGGGGCTCTGGCCCCACTGCGCGCAGCCCCCACCTCCTGCAAGATTTGCTCGAAGGGCAGCTCGCAGTGCTCGAACGCACCCAGCACGCGGGAGCGTACGTCCGCCATCAGCTCGTCGACGCGGGCGCGCTCGTCGATGCGCAGCCGAAGCGGCAAAATGTTGATGAAGAACCCGATCAGCGGCTCCAGCTCCAGCTCGCTCCGGTTGGAGGTCGTCGTGCCGATGCAAAGGTCGGCCTTGCCGGCGAGTCGGCTGATGGTCACCCCCAGGGCGGCGAGCAAGGACATGAAGATGGTACAGCCGTGCTGCCGAGAGAAACGCTGCAGGTCGAGCGCAAACTCCTTCGAGTAACGATGCACGAAGCTGGCGCTGCTCTGCCCGGAGTTCGCCCGCCGGGCGTGGCTCGTGGGCAGCTCGAGACTGTCTTCGTAGCCCGCCAGGGCTCGGCGAAAGTACTCCCGATGAACGGACACGTCCCTTTGCCGCTGCAACGCGGAGTATTGCTCGTATTGCAGAGCGAGCTCGGGCAACTCCGGCTGCTCTCCTGAAGCGAAGCCCGCATACGCCCGCTGCAGCTCCGTGAGAAAAACGGACTTGAGGGACCAGGCATCCGCCGCAATGTGGTGCACGTTCAGCATCAGCAGATGCCGATCCTCCGCGAGCCTCAGCAGACTCGCGATGAAGATCGGCCCCCGGCGAAGGTCGAAGCGGTGCTCCAGGTGCTGCTCCAGGCTCTGCAACAGCTGCTCGCGATTCGCGTGGACCACGGGCAAGCGCACCGGCCCAGACGGCATCACGAACTGCAGCGGCTCGCCCTCGTCCGTTTGGCCGTAGCACGTGCGCAAGATCTCGTGGCGCGATACGATTTCCACGAGGCTCCGCTCGAGCGCGACGGGCGCGAGCTTGCCCTGCACGAGCAGGATGAAGGGGAGATTGTAGCTCGTGCTTTGCGGATCACGCTGGTAGTGGACCCAAAGGCGCTCCTGAAACCAAGACAGTGGGGCGCCGGGGCCAGCTCGCTCGACCGCGCTTTCGGCGGCTCGGCCGCCACCGCCTTCGCTCGGCGCGGGGGCGGACGGCATGTCGCGAAACGCATCCACTTCGCCGCGCTCGAGCACCCTTGGTGGCGCTGCGACGGTGGAGGCCGCACCGGATGGTGTGGCCGGCTGCGCGGCTACGGCAGCGTCATGGTGTAGGTGTACCACTGAGCGACCGATGCGAGAGTGGGTGTCCTCATTTATGGTCATGCGAGCTCCGGGGGGAAGGGGGCCTTCGTTTCTCATCAATGGAGCTCGGCCGAGAGGTTGTCCGGCTTTCGCATCGCCGGGCCACGACCGAGGGCCTGTTATCCAGGACGTCGGCTGGCGCGAGATGGAGCACACAAAAGTGCATCACCTGACCGCGTCGAACCGCGCCGTCGAGGACCGACGTGCTCGCGCACTTCGAGAAACACCAGGACCCCGCAGCCTCGCAGGCTGGCACTTCCCGACCGTTGCATTCGGTATCCGCGAAGCTCGGTGACGAGTCTCAGAAAGTGATGACCCGGACGAGCCGTGCTCTCCGGTCGTCTCACCAAGCCCGCGCTGGACGACGCGCTCGCGAGCGGTGCTTGGCTCGGAGCGGGCGCCGCGTAGCAGGCGAGCTTGCTCCGGCGCGCGGCCGCGCCACTGACGGCGATGAATCCGACCCGACGGAACGGGAGCGCTGCCGCGATGACGTCGACTCGCACGATGCGGTTCGCGCGAGCCGCCACGGCTTGGAGACCAGGAGCCGGGCAGCTGCGCTCTCGCGGAGCCCGACGCAGGCGTTCGAAGCGCGCGCTCGAGTGCTTTGCGGGGATCTCTCGCGGCCGCAGGGTGGTTCTTGCTCGCCGACGAGGGGCCGCTGGTCGACAAGGGCGTGCGGCGCGCGCTCAATCACGCCACCGACCAGTGCATCCTGCTCGATGCAACGGAACACGAATGAGGGCTCTCGTCAGCGCACCGCCGCCGCGCTGGAGCAGGAGGGCTTCGCCCCGCACGTGAGGAGCCATCGTTACAATCCAACCAGGGCGCGTCAAATGCTGGCCGAGGCCGGGTATCCACACCACCTCGAGCTGCAGGGTCTCGTCAGTGAAACGAGCACGGCCATGTACGCGGGCGTACGAGCGCTTCTCGCCCACAGGCTCACGCCGGAGACGAGGCTCTGATGCTTTTCACCGTCCAACGACTGGTTCACGCCGTCTTCGCCCCGGCTTCCACATCGAGCGACCCCGCTCGGGCCACATCGGCGCGGCGGCGTTCTGATCCCTCACGAAGAGCGCCGACACCGGGAGCGCCGACCGCTCGAGGCGAACGCACGACTCACGGGTAGACACCGACCGCGCCGACCGCTCGAGGCGAACGCACGACTCACGGGTAGACACCGACCGCGCCCTGGCCGCGCTCCACGACGCCACCCGCCGGCTCGGCGTATTCTACCTCGCACACGAGAGCGAGCTCAGCGGGGTTTCCCGACCAATCTGGAAGACCTGCCCAGCGCCCAGGAGCGCGCTGGGCTTCAAAACGAGCCCATGACGCGCTCCCTCCCGAATCGCCGAGTCGGTCGAGGCGAGTGGGGGCTGGTCGGGGCCCCTGGTGCTTCCGGCCGAAGGGCGCCCACGGCGCCTCGAGCCACGCAGACAGCGAGCCACGCAGACAGCGGGCCACAGCGTGGCAATGGCCGCCGTGCGCCGCGCGATCGAAAGCTTCGGCTGCCGGATGCACCTGGAGTCCGCCGAGGGAAAAAGGACGACCGCCACCCTCCAGCTTCCCGACGAGCTCCCTCTGCGAGCGGGCGGCCGCCGGCTGAAGGCTTCAGCGGAAGCCGTCGAAGAAATCTTTCATCACCCGGGCGCCAAAGCAAGGCACGCCGTGGTGCGAGGTTCCGTATTGCGGGTCGGTGTGTTGGCACCAGCGCGTTTGCTCGGAGCAGCCATCGAAATCCCTGCAGCCCGGATCGACCGCTACCCCGCCACTGTTGCACCCACCGACGTCGACCCTTTGGAACGACTCCTGGCACCCGTTGCTCGTGCGGTAGGGAACGATGTCCTTCAAACCGTCCCCGTCGTTCAGCCCATAGGCCTCGCGCTCCGTGTCCCCGATGCCGTGGATCACGAGCGCCGGGATGGGCTGCCACGAGGAGCAATACACCGAGGAGGCGACCGGGGCCACGGCCCGAAAGCGCCCCTCCCCCGCGCAGAGCCGCTGCACGATGAACTGCGCGCCCGAGCTGTGCCCCGCCGCGAACACCCGATTCTGGTCGTAGCAAGCCAGCGCATCGAGGGCGTCGAACATGGCGTCTACCTTCGGCGCATCCCCGTTGCCGCTCCAGCCGTTTCCGTCGCTCTTGGGGTAGAGCAGGATGTAGTCGCCAGCGAAGGTGTTGCCGATGATGTTGCGCATCTGCGTGTTCGGATTGCCCGCGGCGTGGAACGCCATCACGACCGGGAGCGGCGTCACGCCGTCGTAGGAATCGGGCACCGAGAACAGCGTGTTGGGCAAGGAGAAAGCCGGCGAGGCGCCGCCCGCGCCGCACTGCGCGCTCGGTAGCACGTCCGAAGGAGGCTCTTCTTGCGGCTCGGGCTCGACGACGGGCTCCTCGGGCGCCGGCTCACCCTCCCCCTCGACTTCGGCGGCCTCCTCCGCGCTCGGCTCGCTCCCCTCGCTCTCCGCCTCGGGCGGCTGGATCGGCGGCGAAGGCATCGCAGGGCGCTCCGAAGGCGACTGCCCCTCGGGGCTCGATGCCGGGTCCGCGCTCGGCGAGCCCTGCGCGGAGGGCGGCTCGGAGCCCGCGGGGGCGGGAACGTCCCCTTCGAACGACGGAACCGTCGACGACGCCGGGTCGGCTCCGTCCGAAGAGCTGGCGCAGCCCGCGAGGAGCAGCGCACCCCACGAACAAGACGAACGGAGAAACGACCAACGCAGGCCCAAAGGACTCGTAAAAAGCATCGCCGAGACCATGTCACAGCCGCCCCTGCCGAGGCTAGGGAGCTCTGCTCACAACCAGGACTGGAAACGCTTCCTGCGGAGAAGTGCAGCCCCGCAGGACGAGGGCCGTCCCGACGGGCGAGAGCGACGCAGGCGGAGGCGAACTTCTTGCCGGCGGCCCGGGCTGAGACACGCGCCGACGCCCGCGCGGGGAGCCACCTCGACGCGGCGCCGGCAGGGAGGCGCAACCCCGCCGCGAGTCGGGCAAGCGGAGGCAACACGGCAGTCCCGGTTGCCCCCACCGTTCGGTGGCGCCACGCGCAGCCCCCGACCCTTTTCCCGCTCGCTACAGGACCCCGAGACGGTGGCGGGCCGAACGCCGCGAGCGGCGGGCTGGAGGTGGCGGGCTAGCCCGGATTTCTCACGACTACACCCGATCGAGACGCGAACCGCTGCGCGCGCGGCCGGAGCGCACCCAACCCTCGGATTGAGGCACCCCAGTTTGCGCAAATGGGGCATCGACACAGCGTGTCGTGCAAAAATTGGGAGGTTTCGTTTGTACGTGAAACGCCAGGCGACGACAGTACCGGCATGGCTTCCAGCAGCGGTCGCTCGTTCCTCGCGCTCTTGCCAGCGTGCATCGCGGCACTGGCGTGCGGCTCCGAGTTGGGCCCGGGCGCTCCACGCGACCCGGTGGACCGGAACGAGACGAGTGACATGAGCGAGATGAGCGCCTCCCCGGCGCCGACGGAGATGAGCGGCTCGCTCGATCCCGGCGAATCGAACCGAGCTCGAACGACCAGCCCCTCCCCCGGCCTCATCGCATTGATCGACGACCTCCCGGACAGCGATGCCGCGGATGAGCCCGCGAATGGCGGCTCGGTGCAGGGAAATACCACCGGGCTGATCCGCGACTTCTTGGATACCCACCCCGACTTCGAGGCGGAAGTCATCGCCGGGCGCGGCATCGTGGCCGATCGCCTCGGCCCCGATCGCAAGCCCGTGTACGCCGGCGTACCCGACCCGGAGGAGGGGCCCGGCATGTACACAGGAGGCACGCACGGCGCCGAGGCCTTCGATCAATGGTACCGCAGCGACGACGCGATCAACTCGACCTTCGAGTTCACGCTTCCGCTCGATACCAGCGGCCCGATCGCCACCTTCGACAGCGACGAATTCTTCCCCGCAGACGGCGAGGGCTTCGGGGACCAGGGGCGCGAGCACAACTTCCATTTCACCTTCGAATTGCACACCACATTCACCTACGGGGGCGGCGAGACCTTCACGTTCACGGGAGACGACGACTTGTTCGTCTTCATCAACGACCGCTTGGCGATCGACCTGGGCGGTGTCCACGGGGCCCAGAGCGAGAGTGTTGCACTGGACGAAATCGCCCAAGAATACGAGCTGACGCCCGGCTCCACGTACACGTTGGATCTCTTTCACGCCGAGCGGCACACCACACAATCGAACTTCCGCATCGACACCACGCTCAACTTCAACAACCCCGCGCCGGTTCTCCTGCGCTAGTGCCCCGTCGGATGAGTCGTAATCACGGATTGTCGGTCGCCGCGGAAAGAGAGTCGTCTTACCTCGAGCGGCGGACGGGGCACGTCGGCGCCGAAGGCGCCGCAGAGAAAAAGGGGTGCCGTGTCCAAGACGAGCCCCCAGCGCAAACCACCGCGGGCCGCCACAGGCGGACCGGCCCGCGGTGGTTTGTGATCGCGACTCAGTGGACACAGCACTAGCCGTCGCAGCGGCGCCGCGCCCGCCCACACTGTCCTGGATTCTGCTGGGCCGCGCCGTGGGTTGCACTGGGCTGCGCTGCGCCGAGCTGTACTGCACTGGGCCGCGCTGCACTGGGCCGCGCTGCGGCTTGCGCTACAGCGCCCCGGTCATGTGGAGCATGTCTTCCTTCAGGGCCGCTCCCGCGCCGAGCAACAGCTCGGCCAGGCGGGCGTCATCCTCGACGACCAGGTTCACGATTTCATCCTCGAGCGCATGAGCCCGCATCGCGGCGAGCAGCGCGGAAGCCGCTTCGAGGGGCAGCACGCGGAAGGGAAAGGCTCCGGGAAATTCCGGCGAGAACACGGCCAGCCCGATGGGCTCACCGCCCGGCGCCACCGCCCGCAGCAAGATGCGCTGGGCGGCTCGCGCCGAGGCGAGCTGCCCGGCGGGAAGGTCGAAGAGCGCCTCGAGCGCTGCATCCTGATCGCAACCGAATGACTCGGCCTCGAAGCAGCCAGTGGGCAACGCGGGAAGCACGCTCCACGGCAAACGGAGCACCTGCGAGCGGTACCTTTCCCGCAACCCAAGCTGCTCGTACAGCGCGATCGCAGCGGCGCTGGAAGGCCGAACGTTGAGGCGCCACAGGCGCTGCCCCTCGCCCCGCAGCTGCTGCCGCGTCGCGCCCAGGAGCGCTCGGGCGACGCCGCGCCGTCGAGCGTCGGGCGCCGTGACCACGTTGCGCACGTACCCGGTGTCACCGAACACCTGGGTGTAACAGTAGCCGACCACCCGACCGCCCAACTCCGCGACCCAGGTGCTCGGGGCGATGCTCGACTCCCACTGGTGCCGAGAGGGCACGGCATCGCCGGTGCTCAACTCCGGAAACAGGCGGGCGTAGCTGCCGTAGTCTTCTGCCCGCGCTCGACGGATCACGACGGCCGAGCAACGCTCCTGCGAGGGTTGCATACCTACTTTCCATACGCGCGAACGGACCGCCGCGTTTCTCGACGGAGAGCTTTCCAGCGCCTGCCGCTCGCGAGCCTCCTGCCCGCTGTGACGTTGCGCCGCGCCGGGGCCTCGGCCATGACGGACCGCGAACCAGCCCTGCCGGTCGGCGCGCGCGCGGACTCCGTGATCGACCTCGCCGAGGGCAAGAGTCCGTGGCACGCGCTGCGCGGCAAGCTCGTGGGCGACGCCGTGCTGTGGGGCCACTTCCCAGCCTACGCGGTCGTGCGGCGGGCGGACATCACCTGAATGTTCGCCCAGGAGTACCCACATTTCCCCGGGCGGCAGCCGCGCCGCCACGCTGGCTCACCACGGCCAGTTCTGGCTCTTCGAGCTCACCCCAGACCCGAGCTGGCAGGCCCGCGCGAGGTCGCACCCGCCCCGACAGAGCTGGCCGATCACCGCTCGCCCCCGAGCCCGCGCCGCATCACGACACGCGCCGGGGGCACGGGCAGGTAGCGCCGCTGCTGCGTCAGGTGCGCTCTGAGCCGCGGGCCACACTCGGCCTCCGGCACGACGCAAAAGCCGCGACGCTCGTAATACGGGCGGTTGAAGGGCAGCTCGTCGTACGTCGTCAGCCAGATGGCTGTGCCTCCCGCGGCGCGCGCCCACTCGAGGCTGTGTGCCAGCAGCGCCGCGCCAACGCCGCGCCGCATGGCCGCCCGCCGCACCGAAAGCTGGTCGAGGTAAGGCGCTCCGTCGACCGAGCTCAGGGCCGCGAACCCGACACCTCTCCCCGCTGCGTCGACCGCGAGCAGCGCCGCTCCGCGCTCGATGCAGCGCCGCCACCGAGCGACCTCATCCCGCACGAACGGGTGGCTCGGCCCCAATTCGAGCGAGAGACCATGGCTGGCGTACAGAGCGCTCGCGTCGTCGTCGATCTCACGCAGCGTGCCGACCTCGCCGGGCAGGGCCGCGCGGATTTGGACCTGGCCAGCGCTGGGCAGCGGGAGCACCGGTCGCGACATCCGAGGGTCATAGCGCTGGAGGCGCGCGCGTCCAGCCCCGGGCCGCCCTCGCCCCGGGGCGGGGGCTCGGGCCGACACTGACGCCGGCGTACACCTCGCGCGGGCCCAGCCCGTGGGCGTCGGCGCCCCGACGCCGCCGCTCAGCCAAGGCTCGCAGACGACAGCGGGGTAGCCGCGCCGGCCCCCACCACCGTGGTCCACGCGCGCACCCACCAGCGCGTCACCAACCCCTGCTGAACGTAGGGGTCCGCCCGCGCGAAATCCTCGGCAGCCGCCGGCGCATCGCCCTCGAACAGAAAGACCGCGCCGTCGGCGGGCTCGGCGAGCGCCCCCGCCAAGACGAGCTCCCCCCGCGCCACGGCCGCCTCGGCGTGCTGAAGATGCGCTCGGCGATACGCCGAACGCCGCTGCAGGTAGTCCGCCGCAACCTCGTAGAACAACAAATAGTGCATGGCGGCCGCAGCATCGCTCGCTCGGCCGCGAGCGGGCAACCGCCGCGCGCTCGCCAACCGCCACGCGCTCGATCACTGCGTAGGAGCGCTCCCACGCACGCGCCCGATCCGCGCTCGGACGTGAGCGGGCAGCCGGAGGTGCAAAGCTCGCCGAGCACGAGCCGATCCACCTCCAGCTGGCGTGTGCCCGCCTCGATTCGGCCCAGGTTCTCTCGCGGGTCCCCGGGCTCGACCTCGAACTGCGCAGCCGACGACCAAAGAGCGAGCGGGCAGAGCCACGGCTTCAGCGCTCGCTCGCGTCCAGCGCGTTGCGCGCCCCGAGCACCGGCTGCATGAAATCCACATCCATCACTGAGGACTCGGAGAATCCGGCCTCGCCCATCAGCCGCAAGAGCGTGGAAGCCGACACCGCGTAGTAGGTCGAGTCGGTCGAAACCACCGTCTCCCATTGGCCCGAGCGCAGCTCCTCCAGCAAGAGGGTGGTCCGGTAGCGTGCCCGATCCAGCCAGCGCCAGCGCTGGCCGACTCGATAGGAGCGACCGCCCCGACTGCGTTCGCCATAGGAGTGCACCGTCGGCGTGTCCGCCGAGAGCGCCGCGTAATCCCGCACGGAGAGCAGCAGCACGCCGCGGGAGCGCAGCACGCTGCGAAACGCGCGGAATGCGCGCAAGATCAGCTCGTCCGAGAGCAGGTGCGGCACGGCGTTGTCGAACGCGATGACGGCCTCGAAGCGGCCGCGAACCGATGCTTCGACCCGAGCCATGTCCGCCGTCGCTGCGTCGATCGCGAGCCCGCGGCCACGGGCCTCTCGCCGCAGGCGCTCGATGGCTCCCGCGGAGATGTCCCGCGCCACGACCTCGTAACCGAGTCGAGCCAGCGGCAAAGACTGCGTGCCAATGCCCGCGGCCACATCCAAGACGCGAACCTCGCCAGGATTGCGGCCCGGCAACAGCCGCTTCAACAGAGTATCGATGGCGGCGCCGTGACGAGCCATCGACGCGTCCCAGTCGGCGTAGATCAGATCGTAGTACTCGGCGAGGTCGTCGTAGAACGCCTGCGTGGACATGCGCCGCAGTCTAGCAGCCGCGCTGCGGACCGTCGACGCTCCGGGCTTCGGCCGCCGCGAGCCGCGATCAGCTCGGCGGCAGCTCGGCGAACTGCGGCAAGTCGTCCTGTATGGTATACCATGGCGCCTTGCTGGCGAAGAAGATGTGCCCCTCGGGCCGCGCGCCGGGATCCGCATCGAAGAGCGCAGCCGGGATCAGCACGAACGGGACGCCCTGTCGCTCGACGGGAGCGCCGCCGCCACACCGCGCGCAGAAAGACACCGTGAAGCGGGCGGCGTCGGGGGGGCGGTAGCTCGCCACCAACTCCCGCCCGCGGAGCCACGTGAAGTGGTCGATGGGATAGAAGGTGTTGCTGCCATGTGCCGCGCTTCGACCCCGCCGGCAACGCGAGCAATGGCACTGCAGCCAACGCGCGGGCGCGCCGCGGACGGAAAACGCGACCGCGCCGCAACCGCACGACCCGCTCACGGTGCGCTCGGCCCCCGCAGGGGAGGCGCTCTCGTTCGAAGCGGCCGCCCCCCTCGCGGCGCCACACCCCAGAGCGTTCCCCGCTTCCGGCGAAGCGCCTTCGTAGCGCGGCAACGCGTCCGCGATGACGTGCCAGACCGGGCGCTCCCCGACGAACGCGTGCAGCCCGCCACGGGCTGCCGAGCCCAGCGCCCCGAGCACGGCGCTCGGCTCTAGGTTGGCCACCGGCACCCGAACGCAGCCGCCCGCGTCGCTGGGCGCCACCGAGCCGCACGAGGGACAGAAGCGACGACCGTGCCCGGCCCCGGAGGAAAGCCCACCCGACGAGCCTTCGCCCCGAACCCAACGAAACCCGGTCGGCGCGACCTCGGCGAAGGTCGCGAACGGCGCGCCGTGATGCTTGCGGCACGTCGCACAGTGGCAATGCGTGAGGTGCGGCAACGGGCCTGCCACCTCGAAGCCAACCGCTCCGCACAGACAAGCGCCTTCGATCACGGCCGGTTTATCGCACACCGTGCGGACGAGCGTCCGCGACGAGCCGCGCCCCGCGCGGCTCCAGCGCCGGGCGGCTCACCATCCCGGGCCTGGCGACCTGCCCCGGCGCCCGGCGACCAATCGGCGCCGCCCCCCGCCACCACCCCCGGGCGCGCTGCCCCACCCGGGCCTGCAAGGGTGAAAATCCTCGAACGATTCCAAACCGTTCCAGCGCCGCCGGGGCGGCTCTCGAGCCGTCTCCGGCCCGCGCCCGGCAAGCCCGCTCGGCCTGCTGCTCAGCGCTCGCCGGGTGTCCCATCGGCGACCGGGAAACGCTTCGATCCAAGCACGGTGATTTCGTGCACACCGAAGGACGTTTTCAGGAGCGGGACGGGGCCATCGAAGCGGGAAACGTTTCCCAATCGGAGCCGAAATTGCTAGCTTCCCCGGTCATGCAGCGAACGCGTCGGGGTCCGGGTTCACTTGGCCTTGGTTTGATGCTCGCCGTGGGCGCGGTCGCCTGCAGCGAAGACGAGTCGGAGCCCGCGCCCGGCGGTGGCGCCGGCAATGGAATGGCCGCCTCGGGCTCGGGGGGAATGGGCGGCGGGGTGATGGCGGGAGGCGCCGCCGGCATGGCCACCGGGCAAGATCCGCTCGCGGGCACGCCTACCGTCCCGTGGGATTACGTCGGCATCATCGGCACCGGGCAGAGCCTTTCGGTAGGCGCCGAGGCAGGCAACATCACGGCCGCCGCCATGAGCCAGCCCTACAACAACCTCATGCTCTCGCTCGGCGGCTTGGCCGTGCCGCCCCTCGACGAAGCGGCCTCCGAATCCGCCGCGCTTTCGCTCGTGCCCCTGGTCGAGCCGATCCGGCAGACGGCCAACGGCTACCCGCGCGCCTACCCGAGCAATCTCTACGGCGAGTCCCCCCACACGGCCATGTCGGCAGAAATCACGGCGCTCGGCACCTCACGCGGCGGCCTGAGCGACCTCGTCACCGTGCACACCGTGGTCGGCGAGAGCGGCCAGGGCATGAACGTCATCAACAAGACGGCCACCGAAGTGGTCGACGGCCAGAACACCACTGGGCGCGCCTACGCCGCCTCGCTCTTCGAGGCGCGCGCCATCGCCCGCCTCGCCGCGGCGGACGAAAAGAGCTACGGCGTCGCCGCCATCTTCCTCACCCACGGCGAAACGGACGCGGGCAACGGCAACTACGATAACGACATGCTGCAGCTGTGGACGGACTACAACGCCGACCTCCAGGCCATCACCGGGCAAACACGGGACATCCCCCTGTTCACCTCCCAGCAGCACGGCATTTACCTGTACGCGATCGGCGACGGCCCCCGCAACATGGACCCCAGCACGCGGCTTCAGTGGACGGCCGCGCTCGACCACCCCGACGAAATCGTGTGCGTCGGGCCCAAGTATCAGTACCCCTACGCGCCGGACTGGCTGCACCTGGTTCCGCTCGGCTACGAGCTGATGGGAGAAAAATACGCCCAGGCCTTCTACCAACACGTGCTCCTGGGACGGCCGTGGAAGCCACTACAGCCCATCGCCAGCAGCATCGAAAGCAACGGCGCCGTCATCACGGTCGACTTCGAGGTGCCCGTACCGCCCCTCGCCTGGAGCGACGAGCTGCCGATGCCCCACCAGAACGACCTGACCGAATGGGCGCAGGGCCGCGGCTTCGAGGTCAAGATGGGCGCGACTCCGCTAGAAATCGCCTCGGTAGAGCTCGTGGACGAGGACACCGTGCAAATCGCCCTGGCCGCCGACGTGCCCGCCGGCGCCACCCTCGGCTACGCCGCGATGAGCGACGGGCAAGCCATCAGCGGCGTGTCGCCGCGCTGGGGGCAGCTGCGCGATTCCGATCCCTTCGTCGGCGCCTTCACCAACATGGCCCAGCCGAACTACTCCGTCTCGTTCGAGCTGCCCATCCCCTGATCGAGAAGACTCTCCCCGCCGTCGCCGGCGCAAGCCGAGGCGGCGGGGCACCTATTTTCGTGCAATCGGCTCGAGCCGGGGCCACTCGAACACCAGCGCCCCGCCGACCGGCACGGCCCGCCACGGGCTAGAGGGCTACAGGCCCACGGCGAGCCACGACACGTCCACGGACCAAAGTTGCGTCTGCAGCCACGTCTCCACCTCGATCACGAACCCCGTGGGCGTGATGTCCTCGGCACGCACGCGCAGACGCAAGTTGTGGTCCTTGCTCGCGTCCACCCCGACCACACCCACCTGGACGACCGGAGCTCGCGAAAACTCGCGCTCGAACTGAATCGACTGACGGTGAGTGCGGGGGCCATCCCCTTCTTGCAGAATCCAACCCGTATCGGAAGAACCCATCGGCACGGTGGCCGAGAGAAGCGTGAGCGGTGCGACGTTCGACATCGCCGCGCATCCTAGCCCGGATTTCTCACGACCTGGTCCCGAGGGTGCGATGAGTCGTGTCTTTTCGCCCAGCTGCCCGGCGGTCGTGCTCGACAGACAGCAAACGTGCCGCGGCCCTCGCCCGGAAAAGTCGTTGTCGACCCCTTGGCAGACGCGCAGGAGCGGGGACGCTCCCGAGCGCAAAGCCGCGGCGCTCGCGAAGGTCGTCGCAGAGGCCGTCCGTGCCAGCGCGCGTGCGCCCACCGGCCGCCCACGTCAAGGCGCCAATGTCAAGGCACCCCTGCGAGGCGACCCTCAGCGCTCGACCGCGCGCAGCACGTAGTCGAAGTCATCGACTCCGTTGGTGTAAACCAAATCACCGTCAGCCGCACAATACGAAACGGTCGTTTCGCCCAGGGTCACCTGATCGCCGTCTCGAGTGAACGTCGTCGACACCTGGGCAGACGACGAGAGCGGCATCGTACAGGTGCAAGCGCCCTCCGCGGCGGCTTCGCAGTTGGTGCCCGTCGCGCCAGCCTCGACGTACGCCTCGGCCGTGAGCGCGCAGCCACCGGGCACGCAGGCTGCGGGCAGCCGGAAGACGAGCGAAAACGTGAGCGTGACGTCCTGGGTGAAGACGCTGCCCGCAAAGCTCGAGGAACCCGCGATCCGCCCGTCTGCAGAGAGCACCTGGGCCTCCTCGCATCCGGCGAAGAGGCCTGCGAACAGCCCCGCCTCCTCGACGCACGCCCCCACGTAGTCGTAGGCGCCGTCGAGCTCGCCGCCACAGGAGGCGAACGGGCAGCTGGGCTGCACCAGGATGGAACCGTCGACGGGGACCTGGTCGTCGTCCGCGGCGACTCCGGCGTCACCGCTGCCTGCGGAGCCGTCACCAGCATCTGGCCGAGCCCCCTCCGAGCCACTGCCCGTCCCGCCCGCGTCGGCGTCACCGCTGCCGCGGACGCCATCGCCGCCTCCCGAGGCGGGGTTTTCGTCCACCAGCGGTGGCACGACGACGGGCGCGGCGCCCCCCCTCTCGCTCTCCTCCCCACCACCCGATGCGGGGGGCGTCGCCGCAGCCGTGGAATTGCCCCCGGCGCCGTTCGTCGCCGCGCCGCGGCCGCCCTCGTCGGGGCCGTCGTCCGCGGTCGCTGCCGATCGGTTCGTCGGAGCCAGACGGAACAGGCCCGAGTCTTCCACGCTGGCGCACGCCACCGCCAGGACCGCGATCGCGCCGGCACACCAGGTTCTTCCGCGCATTGCCAGACAGACATGCCTCGCGCGCAGGCGCCCCGCAACCGCGGAAGCGCCGCCCCTAGGTCTTGTGGCCTGGTGAGTCAACGCACCGCAGAGGTCCTCGTTGTTCGCCAGGCAGTCGGGAAAGGCGTTGCATTTCGGGGCCTGGCCAGGCCGGTTGCCGTCGCAGCGGATGGCTCCGACGAGCCGACGCACGCACCGCGTGCAATCCCGCGAGTACCGCCGCAACAGCGTGCATCCTGACAGGCGCCGCTCTGACAGTCCGCATCCACCCGACAGCCGTCGCCGCGGGGCAGGCCCCACACACACCGCCGCAGTCGACGCCCGTTTCGGGACCGTTCCGTTGTCCGGGCACGGGCCGCAGGCGGCATTGCCACAGTCGGTGACGGACTCGCCTCCGTTCCGAACGCCATCCTCGCAGCTGGAATCCTGACGATAGAGGGCAACTCTTGGGGCGCAGCCCGCGGCGGAGCGCACGCCGCTCGCGCAATCTCCCGCAGTCACACGGACTCTCGCGTCAGCCCGAGGTGGTGTGGCGGGCAGCGAATTCTCGGGGTTGGCAGCCTTTGACACCTGGCTCGCCAAACAGCGAGAGGTCTTGCTGCCGGTGCCGTACTACTCCGACGTGGTCTTCACCTTGCCCGCCGAGCTGCGCCCGCTCCTGCGGGCTCACCAGCGTAGCGTGCCCTTGATCCCAGTGCTGTTTCGAGCGGCCTTCCAGTCCCTGTCGGCGTTCTGCGCCGACCGGCGCCTGCTGGGTGGAAAGATCGGAGCCTTCGGCGTGCTGCACCCCTGGGGACGCACGCTGCAGTGGCATCCGCGCGTGCACATGCTCGTGCCGGGCCGCGCCCTATCGCCGCAAGGGTAATGGCTTGGGGTCAAGCGCCGACGCCAACGTCCGCACGAGCCCTATTCCAGGCCCCGACTCGGACTCCTCGCCCAGTCGAACCTCACCCCCGAGGCCCCGACAACCCCTCCGGCGCGCTGAAAAACCCAGGACGCTGGCCCATCCACACGGGCTTGTTCAACAAGCGCACTAGCGTCGGCCCCTCGTGCCTTCGCGTCGCTCGGGCACTCACGTCGACGCTAAAACGCTACCTCGTTTACCTCGTTAGAGGGCGACCGCTTCAGCGTCCCAGGAGTCGTGCAGCGCAGAGTCCGACAACACGCTTGGGAAGGGCTCTCTGCGGCGAAAACACCTCTGTGACGTCAGGGCTGCTGTCCGAAAGGAACAGAACGCCGTCTGCGCCGAATCGACCATACCAGGTGTGCTGACGATCGAGCGGGGCGACTTCGCATCCCGCTCGAGGGAATGCGCGCCTGGGACGCACACAGCGGTCTGTTGAGGCTTCCTAGCTAGCCGGTCAGCTGCAACGCAGTCGGAGACCGAGTCTTGCTCAGGTCGTCGACTGGTGACAAGCTCTGGCGCCGAAAGGGCGTGGCGGGCGTGGCGGAGCACAAGTGGGTCGGACTGCGAACGGTGGTCGGGATCTTCATCCTGATCGTGGCAATGCCGGTTTCGCCCTTGCTCATCACGCAGCGATGGTGCTGGTGGCAAGCCTGGACGTTCGCCGCGCTCACGGTCTCTGGCTTCTTCATCAGTCGGCTCTTGGCGAGTCGAAAGCACCCCGACCTGCTCGATGAACGCGCGAAGTTCCTCGACCACGAGGACACAGAACCTTTCGACAAAATCCTGTCACCGATCGTTGGGTTCGGGCCCGCGCTTGTGCCTGTGTGCGCCGGGTTTGAAGTCGAGTTCGTCGGCGAGCTCACGAAGCCGCTCGTCATGGACGTGATGGCATTGGTGGCGTTCATCGGTGGGTACGCGTTTGGTAGCTGGGCGCTGATCGAGAATCGGTTCTTCTCGGGCACAGTTCGAATCCAGGCCGAACGAGGTCACGTCGTCGTCGACACGGGGCCCTATCGGATCGTACGACACCCTGGGTACTCGGGGGCGCTTCTCGTATTCCTCGCGACCCCGGTGCTGTTCGGAGCACCGTGGACTGGCCTGCTCACGGCCGCGCTCTGTGTCGCCCTGATCATACGGACGACGCTCGAAGACCGAGCACTCCGAGAGAAGTTGCAGGGCTACGAGGACTACGCCGCCCGAACCAGGTTCCGCTTGGTACCTGGACTGTGGTGAGTCCCGCCCAGTCGGCCACCAGGTCCCTCCAACGACTCCGCGTTCTCCCGCGAGGTCCGAGCGCAGCACTCGAACTTCCGCATGCGAACGCACCGCTCCAAATTCCGCTTGCGGGTGCACCGGAGCCTCCCGGCACCTCGCCCGCGCCGGTCCTGTCGAGGCATCGAGCATATCGAGCATCTGGCCCGCCCCCGGCTCAGCGGCGTCCCAGGTCGCCTCGGACGATCCTCCCGGTATCGGCCAACGTCAAAAACCCATCCGCACCACCGGTGCCGGCCTCGGGCTTGTTCAACACACGTTTTAGCGCTGGCCTCCGCGCCGCTCGCTGCGCTCCGTCACCGCGAAAACGCTTACACGTTGGATGGCAGCTAGCCCTGGTCGGCTTCTTTGGCGCCACCTCGAACGGGACTCGACGCGTGGGCATCCTGGATAGTGCTCCCCACAGCGCGTGTTGAGGGGCTAGGTTTTGGGCGCCAAGGTACTCAGAGGCGCCCTCTGTCGTGCGACCGTGTATCGAAGTCAAGGTCACTCGCGCCAAGCGAAAGCCCCACATGGTTCGGACCGTTTCTGTCCTTCGCGCTCGTCTGACGGAGTGCCGGTCTGTCCAACTCGTACTTCACCCGAACTCCGTAACACCATTATCCCCGCGTACTCTGCGGGAATGGCCGCTTGCGTAGTCGGCGGACCGCGCCCGGAACTGGCCAAAATCGAATCAGTCTTCCGCGTCCTCGTCGGATCCGGATGGCGGCTCACGCGGTTGTGGATAACGGGGTTCGCCACTGAGGTCGTCTGCGGCGTAGCGCGGCCCACGAGGCGACGGCGCGGGAAGCTCGGAGCCGCGGTGGGGGGCGCGGGATAGGCGGTCGAGCGGGCTGCGAACGCCGTGGCGATCGAGGCGCGCTTCGGGATGCCGACCTCGAGGACAGCCCAGATGCACCCGCTCCTGCGCGGCTTGCCCGAGGAGGCGCCCAGCCTAGTCGGAAGCGGCGCTCTCGCGCGCATCGAGCGTATCGAGATGGCGCAGCATCCCCACGATCCCCAGGCTGCCTCCCAGCAGCCACCAGGCACCCAGAGTCCACAAGGCGACCGCCGACGAGGCGTACAGCGAACGCAGCCCCGTCATCGAGTGCCGAGTCGCATGCCGGAGCAAGCAGAGGGCCACCGTCTGCCTCCTCTGCAGACTGGAGCTACCGAACACGCACACGGTGATGTGCGTGTAATAGCGCATTGCACTGGCGAAATGCATGAACGTCCACAAGAGCACGAACCCGAGCAGAAAGATCTTGGTGGCGAGCCACGAATCCCGCCCACCCTCCGAAGAGAACCAACTCATCAGCGAAGATCGCCGCGACTGCAACAGCCCCGCCTGCGACACGGCAAAGCCCAGCGCCCCCACGCCGGCAAGCATCGAAGCCGAAGCCATCGTCGTGGCCACCATCGTCCAATTGCGCAGCGTCTGAACACACAAGATGTCCTTGCCCTCCGCGATCACCTGCATCAGCCACTGCTCACGCAGCGGCCTCATCACCCCGGCAGCCGTTTTCGGCGTGGCGGCGCGCGTGTCTCGGCGCAGGTGCCAACCGTACGCGGCGAACAGCCCGACGCTCGACGCCAAGCAGAAGAGCTCCCGAGCCCATTGGGCAACACACATCGACACGCAGAGGAGCTTACCCCAAAAGGCACCGCGAAAGCCGACCCGGATTCTTTCTCCCCCGCCCGCGCGCAGGCCCTGCGGGCCGAGCACGGGTTTGGGGGAGAACGCGCGGGTCGAGCGCTGCAGCGGGGGGCATCGAGCGCAAAGGGGCACCCTGCGCGCGCGGGAGACGGCCCGCGCGAGTGGGGGCACCTCCACGCCCGAACGAGGCGGATCGGCCGAGCGTGGCATCCCCGCCCGGGCGCGCCGCAGCCCGGGCAATGACTCCGCCCGCCGAGCCAGGCCGCGCGCCTGGGCTCGATGCGCGCCCCGGAGCCGGAAGGGGGCGCGGGGCGAGGCGCCGCTTTCGTTTCAGAAGTCGAGGCGCATCGGGCCCGCGCGGAAGGCGGGCGCCAGCACCCGGTCGCCGACCAGCACGGGCCGCTCGACGAACAGCGGCGTGCTGCGCAAGCCGACGAGGCGGGGCGATCCCGCGGCGTCGAGCGCGACCAACGCGAAGACGCGACCGCGGCGAAGCAGCGCGCGGTCGGCCTGCAGGGCTTCGAGCTGCCAGCCGTCGGCGGGCAGCTCGAGCTGGCCTCGGAGCTCCAGCGTGCCGTCGGTGCGCGCCGCAAACACCTGCAGCCGGCTCTCGCCGCAGGCGTTTTCCGGGGTGAGCACGAGGGCCACGCGCTGCGTGTCGGGCGCTGTGGCCACCGCTCGCAAGTCCAAGTCGGGTCGCCCGACGAACGCCGCGCCCGCGGCGCCGAGGCTCGGATCGAGCTCGGTGCTCGAAAGCACGCTCGCCCCCGCTTCGGTCACGAGCGCGACGTTCAATCGATTCCGCCCCCCGTCGCCCGCGAGGGGCTCGACGCACAGCCAGACCTCGCCGTCCGCTCGCTCGCCCACGAGCGCCACGGGGCGACCGGGCACGTTGACCGGCTCGAGCGCGACCCCTCGCCGGCCACGGACCGAGAAGCGGTCCACGAAGACCCGCGAAACGCCGCGCGGCAGCGGCTGCCCGGCGGAATCCAGCCGCTCGAGCCGCGTGGCGAACAACACTTGGCCGCCGACCTGCGGCGCGGCGAAGCGCGAGCCGAGCTCCGGCCGGGGCGAGGCCGAATCCAGCTCGCTGAAGCCGGCGAACGACCAGCTCGGGCTCGGCTCGCTCGCCGCGGCGTCGAGCACGTAGAAGTACTGCCGGCGAGCCATGCCGTAGACCGTGGCCGGCGGGGGCGGCTCGGGCACCACGCACGGGTCGGCGTCGGGCGGGCACGCCTCGGGCTGGGCCTGGTTGACCCCCGCCTGATCGATGGGAACGAAGGGAATGTCGAACGCTCGGCAGTGGGCTCCCGTCTGGCACGTCACGTCGACCTCCGCGACGAACGCGTAGCGGCCGTCGGCGAGGCGAAGTCCGGGCGGCTCCTGCGCCCAGCGCACCTCCAGGCGGCTCGGGGGCTCCAAGCGGGGCAGGTTCAGCTCCGGAAACGGCAGCCGGGCGCGCAGCGCGGGCTCGGCTCGCAGATCCACGACCGCGACGCCGGGCGCGTACCGGGAACAATCGCGACCGGACTGCTCGCACTGCGGGCGCGGCTCGAAGGCGACCGCCAACGCGCCACCTTCCAGCGGCAGCAGCACCTCGGCGCCAGGCCCCAGGGCGAGGCGCGACGCCGCGCCGCCGCGTTCCACCACCAGCTCGGGGTTTGGCTGCACGCCGGCGTCGACGAAGCTCGCCACCAGGGCCACCTCGATCGGCTCGGCGGCGCTGCCCACGGCCACCAAGGCCCGGGTGGACGAAGCCGACGGCGAAGGGGGCCGCGCGAGCCGGCGCTCCAGCGGCTGACCCGCCCCGGGCAGAGCGAGCCGCTCGCCGACGCCCCCGAGGCTCGGCGGCAACGGGATCTCGACGCCCGGACCACCGAGCTCGCCCCCTTCGACCGGTTCGAGCACGCTCGCAGCCCCGGCTCGCAACGCGACCAGCTCGAGCTGCGGCCGGGCGGCATTCGGCGCCCAGCGCTCGGCGATGGCCAGCTGCCCATCCGCCGTGGCGGCCCCGGCGATCGGCAGCACTCGCCGCACGCTCTCTTCGAACGCGACGCGCAGCGGCTCCCCGGCGAGATCCCAGACCTGCGCCGCCCCGGCGCCGAGTGAATCCAAGAAGAGGTAGCCCCCGTACAGCAGCGACGTGGGGCCCGCCCCCCCGGGCAGCGCCGGCAGGGCGAAGTCCGTGGCCACCGCCGGGGGCTCGGCGTCGAGATCGTAGCGCAGCAAGCGGGCGCCGCCCTCGTCCTCGACCCGCACCAAGCTCAGCTGGCCCGCGTCGACCCCGACCGGCCAGATCCGATACGGCTCCTGCGGCACCAGGACCCGCTGCGGCTCCTCGAGGCTGCCATCCGGCTGAAAGCGCGCCGCGTACACCCCCGACTCGTCCACCCCGATGGCGCCGGCTTCGGAGAGCAGCGCCCGCGCGCTCATCGGCAGCTCGCGGCGCTCGCGCAGCGCGAGCCCGCCCGCGTCGAGCTCATAGCCCGACACGACCAGGGCCTCGTAGTAGACGAAGCCGCACGCGTTGCGCTGCGCGTCGCAGCCGCGCTGCTCCGCCACCCGGCGCGCGCTCGCGACCCACAGACGATCGCCGGCGCGCTGCATGCTCCAGAAATCGCCGGGCAGGTCGATGGCCGCCGCGCGCCGAGGCGCCCCGGGATTGGAGAGATCGAGCAAGATCACCCGTTCGTGGTCGTCGAGCGCAGCGGGCTCGGGCCGCTCGCTCGAGTCGACCTCGGGCGGCTCGAGCGAAGCGACCAACAGGCTGCTGCCCACGCCGGCCAGCACTTGATGAATCGACCCCCGCACCGCCCCGACGCTGCGCGGCTCGGCCGGTGTGCTGCCCTCGCCGCCCGCCGGCCCCGGATCGCTCGGAGCGCCTCGCAAGACGAGACCGCGAACCCGGTCGACGCTCGCCTCGAGGCCCGCGACGCGCGCCACCCGGGCGAGCGCGACCGGCTTGCCATCCCCCGGTCCCCCGAACGGGTCGCAACCCGGCGGCGGCGACGGGCTCGGCCGCGAGCGGTCCGGCGTGACGAAGTCGCCGACCTCGGCGACGGGGTTGTCCGTCTCGGTGCCGTGGCAGCCCGCGAGCAGGGCCAAGCTCGCAAGCAGCCCGACGCGCCGCCAACCCGCCGCGCGGAGCCCGGTGCCGCGGCGCGGCCAGCCAACGGAGCCGAGCCAACCGACACAGCGGCGCCCCCGAGCGGAGGGCGGCCGGGCCGGGGCGGGGTGAGGACCAGAGAGGATTCGGTTCATGGCATGGGCTCCGCTTCGCCGGACCCGTCCGCCGAAGCCACGTCCCCCGCTACGCGAGCCGGCTCGGCGCGCGAAAGCGGGAAGATCTGAAAGTTCACCTGCACCACGCGCTCGGCCGCGTCGTCGAGCTCGGCGAGCTGGAGCAGCTCGCGCCGAAACGCCGCGAGGCGCCGCTCCAGCTCCTTGCGCTTGCCCTCGCTCACGCACAGCGTGAGACACGAAAGGTTGCGCTCCTGCCGCGGCAAATGATCGAGCGCATGCCCGGCTCGCTCGAGCATCATGTGGTGGTAGTTGTAGATGTGGTGGCCGAGCGGGCCGCTGCCCGTCGTCAACAGCTCCTCGGCCTGCACCAGCTTGCCTTCGGGGCCGCCCCCCTCGCGCCGCACCAGGCCCAGCCGCAGCAGCGCCTCCAGCGCCTGGCGCGCCTGCAGGGGAGAAATCGCCGGGAGCATCTGCGCCGCGATCCACTTCGGATCCTCGCGGAACTGCGGGTGCCGCACCAGCTCGCGAATGGCCGGCACGTACCAGCTCGAATGGTACTCGGCCTGCTCCCCCAGCAGACGGTGCACCGCGCGAAACTGCCGAAAGCTGCACAGCCGCTCGTAGCTCCGATTGCGCTCGACCGTGGTCGTCGCCTGGCAGTAGGCCGTCAGCTCGCAGAAGAACTCCACCCGGCGACCCTCGAGCCCACAGCCCCGCGCGAACTTCTGCGCCATGGGCGCGGTCAGGTTGCGCTCCCCGTCGATCACCAGCTTCAGGTAATTCGTCGAACGAATCCCCGCCCGCTTGGAAAAGGCGCGATACGAAAAGCCGTACTCGTGCTCCTTGGCGTACGCGTAGTGATCCGCCAAATAGCGCCGATAGTCGGCATACTGGTACACATCGGGGCGCCGCGCCTTGCCCATACCAGCTAGATTGAGCCGCGAGCGCCTGCCGGTCCAGCCGAACCGCGCAGAATTCGTGTACTGCCAGTACACAGCACGACAAGCCCCAAAGCGGCCGAAGCGCCCGAAACCAGCCCTCGCGCACGCCCGCGCACAGTTTGCCGTTCGACCGTCGCCTCGCGCACGCCGCCTCGCGCACGCCGCCTCGCGCGTTCGGCGGAAACCCTCGCGCCGTAGCCGTTCACCCCCCTGGTTGAGCGGGCGGACGCTGTGTGGGATTCGAAGCCCATGACGAACCCAACGAACACCAAGGAGCCCACGGCGCAAATCGAACGACTGGTTCGAGAGCACGTGGCAGAGACTCACCGAGCGGCCCGGCAGGAGGCACTGGAGCAGGCGTTTGCCGCGGCGTAGGCGGGCTTCCCGAAGCGGCGGGGTGCCCGGAAGCTGCGCGTCCAGTAGAACCTCCGTCTGCGAGCCGGTGCGGACCCACGTTGCGCCGCCCACGGCGCCTCGCAGGTGAAGCGAAGCGCCGCTCGTCGCGAAGCAAGGGTCTCGTCGATCTCTTCCGCCTTTCGGTGATTCCGCGCCCTCGCCGCGGGAAGCGCTCGGGACCGGATGAGCAGACGTGGCGCCGCCGCACGTCGGCGGGGTCCACGAAAGAGGACACCCTCGCCGGCACCCCGAGAAAGCCGAGCCGGGGCGGTCATCGGGAATCGTCGTGCGATCGGCTTTTGGCAACGACCACCGCGCGCTGCGGCGCGCTGGCGTTTCTTCGCCGAAGGCTTCTGATTGCGCGCCGGAGGTCGACAGACTAGCGTCGGAGCGGCGATGGTGGCGAGCGGAGGCGATCGCGGAGTCAGAGACGCTTGGTATCGGCGGCTCTTCGCCGTGCTCGCCGAGCACTCCGACGCGTACGTCAGTTGCGTCGATCGAGCGCGCCGAATCCACTTCCACAATCGCACGTTGAGCCGCTCCCTCTCGGAGCTCCTCGGCAGCCGAATGGATGACTTCCTGGCGCCAGACTGCCGCGACCAAGTAGTGGCCGGCGTCGAGCGAGCCTTCTCGAGCCGTGAGGCGCAGCGCCTCGAGTACGAAGTCCTCCTCAAAGACTCCGCTCGCCGCTACATGAATACGTGCATCGTCCCGTTCTCGGGTCCGGACGGGGAAGACCTCGCGCTCTTGCTCACCAGAGACGTGACGGACCGCAGGCACCTGATGGGGGAGCTGGAGAAGAGCTTGGAGTTTCGTCGGCGCGTGGTCGAGAACCTGCCCGACTTGGTCGCGCTCGTGAACGAAGAGCAGCAGATCGTGTGGGCGAATCGAGCGCCCAGTGGCTCGGCGCACAGCGACCTGGGGGGCAGGCCTCTCGAAGACTTCTTCCCCTCGCTCATCTCGGTGGAAGCACTCGAAGCGACCCAGGCCGCCATCGCGCGCGCTCTCGACTCCGGCGTCGGAGCCCAATACGAAGCCTGCGCGCCCGGGGGCGGCGGGGAGCCGGACGCCTGGTATTTGATCCGGACGGTTCCCGCGCACGCGGAGGGCAAGACGGCCAACGTGCTGCTGATCTGTTCCGACATCACCGAAGGCAGGCGCTTGCAGGAGGCCTTGCGCGAGGCTGAAGACCGGCTGCACAAAGCACAGCAGCTCCAGAGCCTGGGCGATCTCGCCGGAGGCATTGCACATGACTTCAACAACCTGATTCAGGTCATTGCTGGGAATGTCTCGGTCGCCCAGGAGAGCGTAGAGCGCGGCGTCTCCCCTCGGGAAGAGCTGGAGCAGGCGCTGTGTGCGGCCGGGCGGGCCGCGGAGCTCACGTCGCGGCTGCTGGCCGTTGGTCGCCGCAAGCACCTCGAGTTGAAGACCGTCGACCTGTGGGCGCTCGTCGAGCACAGTCTGCGCATGCTACGGTCCGCCTTGCCGGAGAACATCACACTCCAGCGCCAGGCCCCAATGGCGAGCTGCTTCGTCCGCGCCGACGCGCCTCATTTCGAGCAGGTCCTGCTGAACCTATGCGTCAACGCTCGGGACGCCATGCCAGAAGGCGGAACCTTGTCCGTCGGCGTGGAGCCCAGTGACCCATGCCACGTCGTCGTTTGCGTTCGAGACACCGGCGTGGGAATCGCGCCCGCGGACCTTCCGCGTGTTTTCGAACCCTTCTTCACCACCAAGGGAACCGGCTCCGGTCTCGGGCTGGCGGCCGCGGTAGGCATCGTCGAAGCGCATGGCGGCGCCATGGTTGCGGAGAGCACCGTCGGGCGTGGCACCAGCATGTCGATTCGCCTTCCGCGCGCGTCCCCGGAGCCGCAAGCGCAAGAACGCGCCGTCGAGAGAGCGAATGGATCTTGCACGATTCTCATCGCCGAGGACGCAGACTTGATCAGGGCGCAAACCGTGCGAACGCTCGAACGCGCCGGCTACAGCGTTCTACAAGCCGAGAACGGAGTGCAAGCGGTCGAGGCGTTTCGCGCCAATCGGAACGAAGCCCATCTGTTGATTTTGGACGTAATCATGCCCGAGCTCGACGGGTGGCAAGCCTACCTCCAAATTGCCCGGCTCTGTCCGAACGTCAAGGTACTGTTCACGACGGGGTATGCGGGGAATGCCCTGCCGGACGACCTCTCCCAGCGGGGCGCGCGGCTGTTGAGCAAGCCCTACACATCCGCCGTACTACTCGAGCATGTGCGCGAGCTTCTCGGTTCCCACGTTCCCCCGCCACTCACCTGAGCGTACCCGCCTTCGTCTCCTTCGCAGCCATCTCGAGCCGGGGGCTGGATGCGTCGTAGGGAGCGACCCGCCTCCTGCGGTGGATCACGACCCGACGAAGCAAACCGGTCGTTCCGCGCCCTCCAGCCCGGGCTAGCGTGGAGCGGTGGTTTCGGGACGGGCATCTTGAACCACCCGCCCGCATGAGACAGCCCACGCAGATCGGGGCGGGCAAAGTACAGCTGAATGAACAGAGCGCTCATCACCAGATTGATGGCAAAAGCGGTGATGAACCCCATCGGGTCGTAGAACGTTCGCGTGAACGCCCACTGGCCGATGGTTGCTGCAACGAGCGTCGCGAGCACGACTGGGTGAAAGTGGCGGCGCAGGACCGCGACGGCCTGTAGACGCCCTCCGTAGAGCCACGACTGCGCGAAGATCTACGGGGTCGCCGACACTCAGAAGAAGGAAATCGCGGCGAGCTCGACGTCGAAGCGGAGCGGCGTGGGGATGGCGCCCGCCGCGTCGCGAAACAGCGGGAACTCGAATTCGATGCGGACGATCTCGCGGGGATCGAACACGTCCGTGCGCGGATCGGGATCGCTCACGTAACCGTCGCGCGCGAGTTCCGAGAATTCCTGCCGGCAGAGCGTCCAGCTGCTGGGATCGATGCGGCAGTACATGCCGAACTCGTCGCCGAGGCGGCTCGTGGTACCGACAATCTTCAGCAGCAGCGTCTGCAGGCCGGGCGCGCCCCCGGGGCCGCGGGCGCCCTGGATATTGCCGCGGGCCCAGAACTGGAGGCCGCGGAAGCGACTGGCGTCCAACGGGCCCCCGCCGACGTCGAGCTCGAAGCCAACACCAGCGCCCCAATTGGAGAAGCTGGCAGCCCCGTCGATCGGGCCCCGCACGCCCAGTGAGCACGTGTCGTTGCTGCAGCCGGGAGCTCGAGCCCCCTGGCTCAACGCTGGCTCGCCGTCCCTATCCTGGTAGGAGTACCAGAAAGTGTCGTAGGGCGCGTCGAGATTGATGCGACAGGCGTCGCCTGCGAGTGTCCCAGAGAACAGAGTCGCGGCTTCGGGTGCGGCGCCCGGCAAGGCACAGGCATCGCCCGAATCGGGGGCGACGACACCGACGGGTTCCGGGGGTGGAGGGCCCGCGACGGGCTCGCTTGATTCCGGGACGCCGGGGGCGGCGGCGTCGGGCACCCCGTCGACGACGCCTCGCTCGGGGCCCCCGGCGTCCACGGCGCTTGGCCCCGCTGTCGTGATATTGACGCTCGGCGGGCTTGCCCTCGTGGGGGACTCCGGAACGTTGCCGCGCAACGCGGGCCGCGGTGCCTCGCGATTGTCGGTTGGCGTCGTCTCGGCGCCGGCATCTGCGTCTGACGTCGGTACGGCGACCGCGAGACCGGCAAACAGCTCGGACAGATCGGGCGCCGAGCAACCCGCGACCGCGACGACCAGCGAAACGGCGGAAACGATACCACGCCAGCGACGGTGCGCGATGCTTGCGCTCCGCCCTTCCCGCTCGGCCGAGTATTGCCCCGCGTTCGCCCCTCGTCCAAAGCCCATAGGTCCGACCGACTGTACGCGCCCGCAGCCACTACGCCAATGGGAAAGAATTGCCGACACGTCGCGAGGGGCGCTTCCGTCTCAGCCACCGTCGCCGCCTCTGCGACGCGCTACACCCTCCGGGCCAGGACGAAGATGGCCGTTCGGGCTGCATCCAGTCCAACGGAAGCCCTTCGCGATGCTCGCGGCAGGGCCGTCGCCTGGCAAGCCACCCCGCGCGGAGCGCCGGAAAAGACTCCGCGGGCGGGGCTGCGCCGCCGCGGACGCGCTGGGCTGACAGGCGGAGGCAGGCCGAGCGGACGCGCGCTGCCCACAGCCCGTAGTTCGACCCACGCTGGCTGCGCTCGACACGGAAACCCCACTTCAGGCGTGCGTTCCCAGGCTGAACCCGAGGTCGAGCGGGTCGCGGAAATCTGCCCGGCTTTCCTCCGGTGCACCGAAGCCGAGCGAGCACATTGCTCGTTTGCGGCTCCGCACCTCAGGCTCGTCAGGCACCAGGGGCGGACGCAGACGGTCTCTTCTACAGCGAGCCGACTTGGCCCGGCTCCGACGGCGCGGGCTCCGAGGGCCCCGCCGCGCTGCCCTCGCCGCGCCGCGAGCGGAAGGGCAGGCTCTGGGCGATTTCCTGCACCAGCGTCTGCAGGCCCCCGCCCGAACTCGCGAGCTTGGCCGCGATGGCGCGTACGGTACGGCGGTCGTAGAGCTCGAGGCGCCGGCCCAGGGCGTAGGTGAGCAGCTTTTCCGTGAGGCAGCGGGTGAACTCGGGCAGGCGCCCCTCGAGCACGCGACGCAGCTGGGCGGGGTGGTCGAAGCTCTGGCCGCCGGGGAGGGTGCCGCTGGCGTCGATGGGCTGGCCGCCATCTTCGGTGCGCCAGCGGCCGATGGCGTCGTAGTTTTCGAGGCCGAAGCCGAGCGGGTCCATGCGCGCGTGGCAAGAGGCGCACGTGGGGTTGGCGCGGTGCATCTCCATTTGCTTGCGCAGCGAGGCGCTGCTGTCGACTTCGCCTTCGTCGAGCGCCGGGACGTTGGGCGGCGGCGGCGGCGGCGGCGCGCCCAGCAGGTTCTGCAGGACGTACTTGCCGCGGATGGAGACGGAGGTGCGGGTGGGGTAGCTGGAGACGGCGAGCACGCTGGCGTGACCGAGGATGCCGCCGCGCTGATCGGTGCGCAGGGCGACGCGGCGAAAGGCTTCGCCCTCGACGCCGTCGATGCCGTAGTGTTCGGCGAGAGCTTGGTTGAGGAAGGTGTAGCGGGCGCCGAGGAACTCGCCGAGGGGCCGATCGCCCTGCAGCATGGCGGTGAAGAAGAGCTCGGTTTCGCGCTTCATGGCCTGGCGCAGCTCGGGGCGCCAGCTGGGGAACTTCTGCGGATCCGGCTCGAAGAGGTCGAGGTTGCGAGTTTCCAGCCACTGGCCGGCGAAGTTTTGCCCCAGCGCGGCGGCTTTGGGGTCGGCGAGCATGCGGCGCACCTGTGCGCGCAGCACTCGGGGGCGACCGAGGCGGCCCTGGCTCGCGAGGGCGAGCAGCTCGTCGTCGGGCATCGAGCTCCACAGAAAGTAGCTCAGCCGGCTGGCGAGCTCCGGATCCGTTACCGGGTGCACCGCCGCCGGGTCGGTGGGGTGGCGGTCGCGCTCGACGTGGAACAGGAAGTGGGGGGAGACGAGCACGGCCTGCAGGGCCAGCGCGAGGCCCTGCTCGACGCTGCGGCCGTCGGCGGTGGCGCGCGAGACGAAGCCGTTCAGCGCGGCCACCTCTTCGGCCGTGACGGGGCGGCGGTAGGCGCGGCGCGCCAGCGCGGAGAGGATGCGCTCGACGCAGGCCTTGCCGGTGGCCGGGTCGCAGACGAACAGGCGCTTCTGGCTGGGCGAGGGCTCTTTCGCGGGGAAGGGCCCGACCACCGTGACGGTGCCGATGAACTTGTTGACCTTGCGATTGTAGAGCTCGTCGGGCGAGAGCTTCTTCGTGTAGCCGTCCTTCAGGAAGCCGAGGCGCAGGGTGTGCTGCCCCGCCGGCATGGGCAGGGTGATGCGCTCTTCGGAGTAGGGGTTGAAGACGACCATGTCGTTCGGGGTCGTTTTCACCGTGCGCTGCTGCAGCTGCTCGCCGTCGAGCCAGATGGCGAGGGTGACGGGCCTCGAGCCGCGGGGGCGCTCGCCGGGCAGGCCGACGACGAGCTCGTAGTCCGCGCTGTGGCCGAAGGAGTGCCGCAGCTCGACGGTGCTGGGGTCGAGCCGCTCCAGGGTTTCGGTGTCGACGCGGTACTCGACCTGCACGGGCTTGGGCAACGGCCGGGTGCCGAGGGCGCGCTCGGCGATGCCCTCGGCGGCGACCAGGTATTTCTCCATCAACAGGGGAGAGACCGTGAGCACGTCGCCGATGTTGTCGAAGCCCTCGCCGGAGTCGTCGGCGGGGAAGCTCTCCTCCGCGCGAAACTCGACGGCGAGCAGGTCGCGGATGGTGTTGGTGTACTCGGTGCGGTTGAGGCGCCGCAGCGTGACGCGCCCCGGGTCGGGGCGCGCGCTGGCGTCGATTCGAGCGAGCTCGGCGTCGAGGAACGCCACGAGCGCGTCGATGCGCGGCTGCGAGCGCGGCTCGTCGCTGGGGGGCATGTCGCCCGCACGCAGGGCGCCGAGGATCTTCTCCCAGCCCTCGCGCCGGCTGGAGAGGGAGTCGAGCGAGCCGTACAGGCTCACGTCGAGGCCGCCGTCCGCGTCGGCAGGGTTGTGGCATTTGCCGCAGCTCTGCGCGAAGAGCGGCTCGGTGACGGCCCGAAACTGCTCGGCGGTGGGCGGCGCCTGCCCGGGGGCGACCGCGCGGGCGCTGCCGGAGAAGGCGGCCAGCAGGGCGCCGGCGAAGAGCCACCGGCGGATCACGGCGCCCCCCCGGGCCGCACACGCCTCGGGCGCTCCGCGGGCTGCGCGAAGACCAGGCCCGTCAGCTCGGCGAGCAGCGCCGTCCGCTGCCCGGGCTCGACGCTCAGGTAGTGGTGGCGACCGGAGGCGCTCGGCAAAAAGCGCGTGCTCCCGTCGTCGAGCACACGCAGGGTGCCGGGCGGCGACGTTCGAAGCGAGCTCGCGCCGCGCTCGGCGGCGTGCAGCACGGCCGCGAGCGCGCAAGTCGAGTAGCTGGAAGCCGCCGGGGCGAGGGCGGTGCACGCGGCCGGGATGGGATGGGCGGGCAGCCACGAGAGCCCCGCCTCGAGAGCGCCGCGGGGCAAGAGGACCGCGCGGCCGACCTCGGCCCCCACCGCCACGACGGGCGTGGGCCACTCGGCGAGCAGCCGGCGCGCCGCGGCCACGTCTCGGACCACCGAGGCTTCGGCGGGGCCGCTCGGATACTCGCCCGCCGCGAGCACCAAGAGCTTCACCTTGGCTTCGATCTGCGGGCGGGCGCCGGGCAACGCGAGCAGGCGCAAAAGGCCCGTGGCCGGCCCCGCGAGGACGATGGCGATGCTGCCGTCGTGCTCGCCGAGCAGGCGGTTGCGCAACAGCACCGCGCTGTCCGCCGTGTCGACCCAGCCGCGCACGGCGCTCTCGTAGGGAGATGCGCCGCCGGGCCCTTTCGCCGCGAGCAGCCGGGCGAGCGCGGGGGCGTCCGGCTGCGGGCGCCGGGCGTCCGGTACTCCGATGACCTCGCGGCCCTCGCGCAGCGGGCGCGCCGGGTACAGCTCGGCCAGCACGTCCGCGAGCCGCGCCGCGGTGAGGCTGGCGGCACTCACGGTCAGCCCGATGCGGCGCGCCGCGCCCTGCACCGTCAGGCCGTTGAGCAGCGCCACGGCGAGCAGCGCGTCCGGGCGGGCGCCGAGGTCGCCGTCGAAGGCGATGGCGACCGGCGAGCTGCCGTCGGTCGCCATTACGACAAGCTCGCCAGCTCGAGCCGGCCCGAGGCGTCGCCGAAGTGCTCGACGGGCACGCCCATCCGGTCCATCAGGGTGAGGTGGAGGTTGCACATGGGCGTCTCGCGCCGGAACGTGATGCGGCGCCCGCTGCGCAGGGGGCCCCCGCCGCGCCCGATGAGCAGGGTGGGCAGGTCGTCGTGCAGGTGGCGGTTGCCGTCCGAGAGGCCCGAGCCGTAGACGATCATCGAGTGGTCGAGCAGGTTGCCCCCGCCCTCGCCCATCGCCTTCAGGCGCCCGAGCCAGCTCGCCAGCTGCGCGGTGTGGTACTCGTTGATGCGGGTGACCTGCGCCATCAGCTCCGGCTTGTTCTTGTGGTGCGTGAGCGGGTGGTGCGGATCGGTGATGCCGATCTCTCGGTAGATGCGCTGCGAGCCCTCTCGAGTGACCAAGAAGGTGACGACGCGGGTGAGGTCGGCGCGGAAGGCGATGCCGATCATGTCGGTCAGCAGCTGGAAGTGCTCGCCGAAATCCGACGGGGTGCCGTAGGGCTTTTCCATGCCGGGGTCGAAATCGGTGGCGGCCTCGGCGCGGGTGAGCTGCCGCTCCACGTCGCGGATCGAGGTGAGGTACTCGTCGAGCTTGCGCACGTCCGTCGGCCCCAGCGAAGCCTGCAGGCCGCGCGTACTGCCGAGGACGAAATCGAGGATGCTGCGCCGATCCCCCGCGCGCCGCGCCGCCTCTTCGGGGCTGAGCCGGCGCCCGGTGCCGAACAGGCGCTCGAACAGCTGCCGCGGGTTCAAGATGGGCGGCAGCGGCTGCGTGGCGCTGCGCCACGCGAGGTTGTTGGTGTACGCACAGGAGTAGCCGGAGTCACAATCGCCCGCCTGCCGCACGTCGTCGACGCCGAGCTCGAGCGAGGGTAGGCGCGTGGTGCCCGCGAGGTGATCGGCGATGATCTGATCGCAGGAGACGCTGGCTTGCACGTCGACCGTGCTCTTGCGGACCTGAATGCCCGTCAGGTAGGAGCCCGAGCAGCGCGCGTGGTCGCCCGCGCCGTCGAGCAGGGGCCGGGCGCTGTTGTGGGTGAGGTTGCCGAGCTGGATCATGTCGCTGCGGAAGGGCGAAAGCGGCGCGAGCACGCGCGGCAGCTCACCGAGCGGCCCGTCTTCGGCGACGTTCCAGTTTTCCATGTCGATGCCGTTCGGCACGTACAGGAAGGCGAGCCGCGCGGGCGGCGCCACGGCCGCCGCCTGCGCCGGGGTGGCCAGCGCCGGGCACATCGCGTCGAGCAGCGGCATCGCGACGGCCGCTCCCGCCCCGCGCAGCAGCGTCCGACGGGGCAAATATTTCCAGGCGTTGCTCATGGTTGCGGCCTCAGGTTCGGCGTGTTGTGGCACAAATACAACGGTCGAGGCCGGGCTTCCAGGGGGCCCCGGAAGAATGCGGCCCGAAAGGCTGGCCCGGCCGGTCGCGCGAGGCCGGGGCCGCGTCCAGGCGAGGCGACACGCGCCGGCACCGCCCGAACGCGCCCACCGATCCCCATTCGCCGGTGGATTCCGGCAGCTGCGCCACCGCGGCTGGATTACACTAGCCGCCATGAGCGAGCTTCGTGGCGGGGCGGCGAGCATCGGGCAGCTTCTCGACCAGGTCGAGGCGCTGCTTCGCTCGCCGACGGTGGCCATGGAGCTGGGGCGGCGCGGCGTCAACACGAGCCTCGCGCTGGTCGCCGCGCAAGGCTTGAGCGCATACATCGAGGGGCAGAAGCTTCGCGCCGCCGACGATCTCGCCACGGCCGCCGAGGAAATCCGGGCGCGGCTGGAGCGCGGCTGAAAAGGGAGCGGCCCGTCGGCGCACGCCCTGTGCGAAACGGCCTGCTCGAGCGCTGCGAGCGGGGAGTCGACGCGTTCGCGACGTTCGCCGATCGGAAAGACGACCTCCCGATTCGCGCGGCCGCCGTTCGGGCGACGCCGCACGACAGCGCGACAGCGGGACACGCCGCCAACCCGCCACCCCGGTGGGCTGCGCTCAGGCGGCGCCCGGCGCGGGCCGGAGAGTCTCCTGCAGGTGCTTCCACACCAGGCGCCCGCCTTCCCACAGCAGCAGCACGGAAGAGACGCGCGCGTGGCTCGGAGGCTGCACGTTCCGGGCACCCCGCTGCCGCTCTTGGTAGGTCGCGAGCGCCGCGCGCTCGTCGGCGTAGGCGAGCGCCACCTCCGCAATGGCAATGCGGAGCTCCGGATTCTTCCCGTACATCCCGCGGATGGCGCCCTCGACCTGAGCGCCCTGGAGCACGCTCCCGCCGGGCGTGACGTAGCGGAAATCCGGCGCCAGCCGCGCGCAGAAGCGCGCCTGCAGCACGGCCTCGTCCCCCTCGCAGGACCCCGTGATCCACTCCTCGAGGAAGACGTGCACGGCTTCGATTTCGGACCGCACGTCGGCGAGCGCGATGGGTTCGGCAGCCACGCCGCGAGGATAGCGCGCGGCAGCGCCCTCGCCTACCTCCCGAGCCCGTGCCCCGCGACCCGCGCCGGCCGAGCCAGACGCCGTCCGCCGCCGCGAGCACCGGCGCCGCTCGACCGCCGCCGCGCTCAGCGCCAGAGCTCGACGAGGGGCCCCGAGCCGCCGAGCACCGGGTCGAGCTCCGGCACCGGCACGGCCGCCAGGTTCTCGTCCACCCGCGGCCGCTCCCCGGGCCGGCCGACGCACATGTCCGCCTGCGTGCCGCGGGGGTAGGCGCCCACGCAGCGAAAATCCCCCGATTGGCCCTCGTTCTTGTGGGCGACGCCGGCCGGGATCACGACCACGTCCCCGGCCCGCAGCTCCACCACCGCGCCGCCTTCGCCGCCGAGGCGGGCGCTGACCCAGCCGGAATAGACGCCGATCACCTCGTGCGCGGTGGAGTGGTAGTGGTGGTGGGAAAAGATTCCGTTTCGCCAGGCAGCGGGCCAGCGCTGCCCGCTGAACAGGCGCTCGAAGCCCCGGGCCCGCGCCTCGGCGGCGCCGGAGAGCACCTGGCGGTAGACGAGCGCGGGGTGGCGGCTGTTGGGGAACGTGCCGTCGTCGGCCAGGTGGTGGTGCTCGGTGGACTGGGGCCGGGGGGGCGGCGCGGGCTCGCGGCTCATGGCCCGCAGCCTACCGCGAAGCGGCCCGTTCGATCGACCCGGACAGCGGATCCGAGCCACCGCCGTGCGGCGAAGCCGAGCGCCGCCCCGCCCGGGCGCCGTGACCCTCCGGCCGCAGCGGCCACCGCTCAGCGAAGCGCCGGCACGCCCTCCCCCGCCGGCACGCAGTACTGCGCCGCGCGAGCATCGCGTTCGTCGTGGACTCGCGGGGGGAGGCGGGCCGCTCCGCCAGCCCTTCGCGCGTCGCGCCAATGATCAGGAAACCCACTTCGGTCGGCACCACCCGGCGAAAGGAAAAATCACCCCCAAGCCCGAGCCTGCTCTCGGAGCTGCGAAGCTCTGTCATCAGGCCGGTCGTGTGCACGAAGCGCCGTACAAGCTCCAGTCCGGCGAACGACGTGAGCTTCTTCTCCGCGAAATCGAACTTCAATTCACCCTTGATCCGGGCGGCAGAACCGCTTTTCCCTACGCTCACTGGACACGGTCATTCGGTCGGTTGTTTGCGTGTGTTGCAACTCGCACTACCCACGGCCGGATGGGCCTCTTCCAGTGTTTTCTTCTCTGCTCTGCTCACCGCTCAGGATTGTCTCATTGGAGCTAATTGTGCCTCGCGTCGTGTCGACGCCTTGCCTCCAGCCCCCCAGTTTTCGACATCGCTTCCGAGAGCGGCAGGTTGCGCCAGCTGCAAACACTCGCGACCTACTCACAATCCGCTCGTCTCACACCAGTTGGGTCTTGGGCAGCCGGTCAAGACGGAGTGCGGTCCGGAGCGCGTGCTCCTCGTCTTCGTTGGGAATCGGATAGATGAACGGGCCCTCTTCTGTCCGAATGCGATAGGGCACGTAAAACATCGGATGCACCGCACAGGTCGCACGCGTCGTTAGGACAAGCAGATCGGGAATCTGGTACTGAAACTCGACCTGTTCGAGCACACATTCCTTGCCCGAGGGCCCTCTCCAGCAGTGACGGTGCACACAGCGGCCGATGATCCCTGCAGCGACGAGGAGCCCAATGAGGTCGTCTACACTTAGGCCAAAGCGCTGACGATAGACCTTCGCTGGCTTCAGCGCTGTCCTCAGTTCCTCAAGAGTGAAGCAATGAGGACCATTGTGCAACACGCTGCGAACCAGCGGCTCAGCGTCAGGCAACGTAGGCTCAAGAGCATCGAGAGCGGAGCGGGCCAGCAGATCCAGTCGAGCGCGAGTCCCGCGCTTGATGACCTCCGACGGTATGCACTTCGCAGAGGAACCCTCATTGGTCGCTTGCGTAACAACGCAGTTCATCAGTAGGACCAACTGTCTAGGGACCTTTTGAGTGTGCCGCACAATGTACGCGAGCGTGTCTAGGTCTACTCCCACGTCGAGCGGCACCTCAGGGGCCAGATACTTGTACAGGTAGGCACGCGCTTGCTCCTTGTCTACCAGGTCGGGAAGCAACCTCACCTCTTTCAGCATCCGCGCGTATCGTTTCGCGACCATGGACACGAGGTCTCCGTAGGTCCAGTGAATGTACAGGCACCGTGCGCCGACTTTGGCGTGATTCACGCTCGGCAGCTGCGGAAACACCTCGGATGGAAAGGCGATCTTTACCGCTAGGCCGGAGGACTCCTGATAAGCGCGCATCGCCGCACGCACCAACCCGGAGGTCACGAGTGACGTCGCCTTGTCCCCGAAATCGTAGCGCTCCAAAGAGTCGATCAAAACTGCCACACGTCGGGATCCGCGAAGGACCTTGGACAGCGCCGCGTAGTTCTTCTTGAAGGCCCCGTCGGAGAGAGTGCGGGTTGCCCGCGCCAGGTGGCTGCCAACTCCTGGCACGGCCGATTGAAGCTGAGTGCTCAACTGTTCCATCAACGTACGAACCGGACTGGTCCCTCTAATGACACCACCAACTTCGTCGACCCGCACCCACTCGCGGCTCTGGCAATACCCACACACCGCGTCCGCGGCTGCTAGGCGTTGCGGGTTGTTACCAAGAGCAACGGGGCCACCAGTAGTGAGACGCTGGTAGGCTAGGCCGCACATCGCCGTCGCCGCGATCACCCATCCCCACGCATCACTGACGGCCTGCACCGAAGCAATATCCGCGCTGCAGGCGTCTTCGCTCGCGCGAACGAGGTCGACCAAGCCGGCAAAGGTCTCATCGCTTGAGAGGGAAAACGCCCCAACATAGCTCGGCAGATTGTCATTCCGGATCTCATGTTGAAACATCTCGAGCATCGAGGTCTTGCCCGTTCCTCGACGCCCCAAAAGAAAAACCACGTGGTCCCCACGGAATTGCTCGTAGCTAGCGGTTCCCATGAAGACTTGTTCAGGTAGCTCACCTTGCTTCCACTCAATCTCTCCCGTCTCAGAGCCCAAGTAGGGCCTCGGGTTCAGCATGTCCCTAAAGTTGCTCATCGCCAGAAGACCTCTTCTTTCCGCCTGCGGACTTCATTCGCACGAAAGGCTCGGATTCACGTGGAACTGTGCCGTCATTCGCCGAGCCCTGTCAGCTATAGTGCAGCCGAGACCTTTGCGAGTTCTCGCCAAATAGCTGTAGGGCTCGAAGTAACAGTCACACCGTCCAAGTTTGTAAGCATGCTGTAGTTCGCTCGCACCTCGGATGGCTTGGCGTACACGACTATAGGCGTATCGACGTTTCGCTGCCTCATGGTGTTCACAAGCGCTCCTGCAGCGTCGGCCACAAATACACCCGCCTCTTCGCGTCCCACGTTCGTAATAACGAGATTGGCTGCCTGGTGCTGCAGACGCGCAAGTGCTTCATCTGTGGACGACGCAGCGACGATCATATGGCCTTGACGTTTGAGCGCTGATCGCAGCATCAGAGTTTCGTGTGGGCGATCGTCGACCCACAGTATTGAAAGGCCTGTCGCTCGAGACTCGCGCTGCTCAGGTTCCGCTTTGACTTGCGCGACCCGTTCCTCAAGCTCCCCTACTCGGGCCGAGAGGTCGCTCACCATCGTTGTCTGCTGTTCGTTCAGTTCCTCCATGGAGACCTCGGTCCCCCCGACGGACAGGCTCCACCGGCGACGCCCGAGAGACTCAACCGTCATCCGCAATTCCACGCGGAACGCGATCAGAACCCCGACGACTATCGCTGGCCATACCAGCGCTTCAATCGCACCCACGAGCTGCTCCACATGGTCCCCTTTGCAACGGACTGGTCGACCACCGTCCCGTTAGACCCGGGGAGAATAGCCGTAGTCCTACGGCTACTGGAAGCAAAAGAACGACTTGGGCCTCTTGGTCGCCTGCGGCGGGTCGATGGTTACTTTTTGTGTGCGACAGGAGTGAACATCAAGCGTCTTCGCAGAGCGTGAGTCTGAAAGTCTAGGTTCGTGCGCGCGGATACCTAGGTCCAGACAGATGGAGGTCACGAGGGCAACTTTTCTCGGCCTCACCTGCGTACCGCAAGTGCCAGCGCCGCAAAGCCCCTCACCCGCTCCCCGCAGCACCAGAGAATGCACGTAGGAGGAGCTATCGAGGTCCTGAGAGAATGGCGACCTCGACAGTGATTCTTTGGCTCTGATTGCAGCCGATCACACGCAACGATCAGGCTACGGGCGAACGGCTCGTGGGGCCGCGCAAGGCGTACTCGCGCGTTCGGAGCGCATAGTCATCAGAAGCTTTGCAGCGGGCGACGGCACAACGAGGCCGTAGAAGAACCCCATACGCGCGAGCTCGCGCCCCCGGCCCCGCCCGCCTCCACGACAATTTCAGCAGATTCAGCGCGACTTTCGCCCGTTGGGAGCGTCGTCGGCGCCCTGGCTAGCCGCAATGCCGTTCATTTAGCGCGGGCTCGCTTGAGCTTCCTCGGCCCTTCGCGGCCCTTGATAGTCGTCAGCTACCGCTGCGGGGTGCGCTCGGCATGCGTAGGCACCGGCTGCGCAGTTCGCACCCGCGGCAGGCCGTGATGGGCGCCTTGAAGTTCGAAACTCGGTAGCCGTTGAGGGCCATGTCTTGACCGCTGCGGTACAGCCGGTTCCCGAAGGACAGACACACGACTCCCTCTGTTCGTCATAGATGAGGCCCTCTCGGGTGAAGAGCTTCTTCTTGAGCTGCTGCTCCAGCTGCTTGCGCAGCTTCCTCTTTCGGTCGTCTTGGCTTCTTTCCTTGAAGCGCCCCGCACGCGCGAAGGCCGGGGTCTCTTCGCCGGTAGTCGCGGTGCCGTTCCACCGTGACCTGCACCGGCGCTACCACCTGCTGGTGCCAAACGATGTGGAGCGCAGAGCTCTCGGGCGTGGAGAACAAGCCCTCCAAGCAACGCTGCGCATCCGCGAGGCTGCGAAACGGCCTGGCCGTGCGGCGCTCGAAATTCTGCTCGAAGCGACCCCACGCTTCACACAGGCAGGCCGCGTCGGACGCGACGACCGGGCGAGGCTCGATCACGCACGGGCGATTCCCACCGCGGAGAGCACGCCGCGCCGAGGCCGCGAGCGCGGGCCCCCTTCGCTGCGCGGGCGCGCCAAGGCGAGCAGCGGCCGCTAGACGCGGCTCCCGCCGCAGCGCGCGCCCCGCTCGTGCCGCAGCGCTTCGGCGACGCCGCGCGAAGCCGCGACACCCCCCAACTGGAACAGGCGCAGCTCGATTCCATCGGCCGCCCCCTGCGCTCGACCCACGCAGCTGAAGCCGCACTTCTCGAGCACCCGCTCGGAGCCGAAATTGTGCGCGGCCACGTGCGCGCTGAGAGGCCGAATCGGCTCCTCCCGCAGGAATTGCGACAGCGCGTTGGTGGCCACGCCGCGACCCCAATACCCTTTGCCGATCCAGTACCCGACGATGCGCAAATCCGCCTGGCTCCAGCTCAAGATGTTGCCGGCGACGGCGCCCTGGAAAACGATGGTTCTCTTGCGGATGCTGGCATCGGCGAGGACCTCGCTGCGCCAATGCAGAAAGAAGGCCTCCCAGCTGCGCGGCCGCACCGCCGCCATGCGATTCGCTTCGGGAACCCGCTGATGTTGAAAGAAGATCGGAAGATCCTCATCACGCACGTCTCGCAGCACGGCTCCTCCTCCTGCGTGGTTCATAGCAGATGGCCTCGACTGCGGCCACAGCATCGACGCGGCGAGCCCGCCGCCGTCGCAGAGTTGCGCCGACATTTCTCCCCCGGGCCGCGGCGCGCCCGGGGAAGCGCCCGAGCGACCTCGACGAATCCACGGCGCAACCGCGCAACCCGCGGTGGCCCTTTCGCGCCAAGCCCCCGCGATGACCCGGGAACGCGGTGCAACAACCCGCCCCGCGGCCTCGATTTCGCGCAAGGCTCGGTCGCGGCGAAAACGCCCGCTCCCGTCGCTGCCCGCCGCGGAGGGCGGCGGGCGAGCCTCTCTTGCGGTGTTCGTCGCAACGGCGTTTCTCGTCACAGCGTTCCTCGTCATTGCGCCCATCCCTTTCGTGAATGCCAGCCAGGGCTCCCGGCAAGAGGCGGGCAAGTGGCGTTGACGACGCGCGCCGTCCGCTCGCGGCGCGTTCCCGAGCACGACACGCACGGGCCCTCTCCGCGTCGGCAAATCCCGGCGCTGGATCGGCGGACGGCAGGTCCACGGAGACCTGGTGAAACGCACGCGCGACCCGTGCTGCCGCGGGCGAAAGCGAGCGGCGGCGGGCCCCCCCTCCCGGCGGCGCAGCCCCCGCCGCGCGAGGCTCGCGCGCCGCGACGGTTTCGTCGTTCGCTTCTTCGCGCCGCGCCCGCGCAGCGACTTCCCCGGGTGTCCACTCATTTGGCCACATGGCACCGAGCCAGGTCGCGCGCAAACTTTGCGGGAGCAGCCCGCGGCGGCGGCGGCCGACCCAACGCTCGCGTGGCCTCGCTCACCGCGACGCCGCCGTGCTCGCCTCGTCGTCCCACGACCCGAGCAGGCCGTCGCCGGGCTTGGGGGACCCTCACCGCGGGGCACGGCGATCGAGCGCGTCGTCGAGATTTGGCGATGCCCTCCCCCGCCATGCTCGGCGGCTGGCGCCGCCTGCGCGTGGCGCCCCTCCCAAGCGTCGCGCTCCGCGCGCCACGGGAGGGGCACACCCCGGCGCACCCTCGAGCCGTCGCTTGCCATGCGACGGCGCGACGCGCCGCCCGCCGGCGTACGCCGCCCCCAGCGAGAGCGTCGCGCAGCCCGCGCGGCCGCGCTGCCTCCCCCACCCGCTCCGCAGCCACGCAGTGTGCGCAGCACACGCCGTGGCGGCCGCAGCCCCGGGATCAGCCGCCGGCGGCCCGCGAGGAGCCGCCGCCCGCCGCCCACAGCGCACGCAGATGCTCCGCGACGACCGCGGGCTGCTGCAGGTGCAGCCAGTGGCCGCAATCGGGCAGGTGGGTGGCGACGACTCCGAAGCGGTCCGCGTAGCGGGCGGGAATGTACGGATCCCGATCGCCCCACACCACCGCCATGGGCACACCCTCGAGCGAGGCCATCAGCTTCTTCTCCCACGCCGGGATTGTCTCGTGCGGGCGCCGGTAGGCGCGATAGGTGCGCAGAACGGTGCGGCGCATGGTGGCGTGCATGCGGTCGTACGTCGCATCGACCAGCTCGCGGGGCACCCCGGGCGCGTGCCGCCGCATCTCGCGCCGGAGCATCGCGCGGCGCGCGAGCAGCACGGCCGCCTCACCCAGCAGCGGCGTCTGCCACACGCGCGCCCAGGCGTGCCAGCGGTAGTCGCCGTGGTACACGGTGTTGAGCACGCCGAGCGAGCGCACCCGCGCCCGGTGCGTGGCCACCCAGGGAAGGAGCCAGGGCCCGCCGAAATCATGCACGACCACGTGCAGCGACGGCTCCGGCACCACCGCGTCCACGAAGCGCCCCCAAAAGCTCGCCATCGCCTCGGGGCCGAAGGAAGCGCCCGGAGGCAGCGGGCTCGAATCCCCAAAGCCGGGAAAATCAGGAGCAATGAGGCGAAACCCGGGGCCCAGCTCCCGAAATAACGGCTCCCAGGAGTGCCTCGAATCCGGGTTGCCATGCATGAAGAGCACCGGCACGCCGGTCCCCACGCTCGACAGCGCCACCCGGACGCCGTCGACGATGACCTCGTGCTCGCTGCCGTGGGTGCTCATCGTGCCGCCATAGCCCAGCGACCCGGCGAGGCGAAGACCATTCTCCGCCCCCCCCGCGGGCCGCTCGCGCGGAGGGCTGGGGTCGCCGCGGGGCCGTCGCCGAAGCAGGGCCCCTTGGCCGATCAAAACAGAGGGTCACCCGGTTGCTGAAAGGCCTGCGCGATCCAGCTCGCCAAGCGCTCCTCGTCCAGCGGCTCGCTTTCGTAGAGGTTGAGGTAGCGTACGCGCGGGTGCTTGGAGGCCAGCGGCGGCGGCGGCCGCAGGGCTGCGCCCGTGAGGAACGATATCTGCACGTATTTCGTGAAACAGCGAAACCCGAGGTGCCAGCCCTCGCCGGGCGCACCGTAGAAGGGCATGTTCCACCGCACGGCCTTGGCGACCTCCGGCACCGTGGCCACGATCAGCGCGTCGAAAAGGCGGCCGACTCGGCTCTTCCAACCCGGCATGGCGGCGATGTAGGCCTGCACGACGGCATCGCCATCGCCCTTCGGGATCTGCGGGTTGCCGCCCGACAGGAGCTTGGGCGCAGGCGAGCCCGCCCGGGGCGCGCGCGCCTTCGCCGCCGGGGGCCTCCGCGCCTCCGCGCTTGCAGGCGCCTTTTCTGCCGTGGCCCGCTTCTCTACCGCCTTCTTGCGAAGCGGGACCCGTTTGCGAGACGCAGGCCGTTTCCCTCGGTCCGCCTGCTTCTTCTTCGCGCACTTTTTCTCCGATTCGCTGCCCAACACCGTACTCCTGGGTCGCCATCGCCGGCCCGCCTCGCCCACGCGCGCTCCGCCGATCCAGCGGCCGGGCCCGGCTCGAGCCCGGCGCCCCGCGCCGTCACGGGAACCGGTATACACTCGCGCGCGCATGGCGCGACCCGCGATCGTCACGCTCGTCCTGTCGTATCTGGCGTTCATCGCCCTGGGCCTGCCGGATGCGGTCTTCGGCGTGGCCTGGCCGTCGTTGCAACGGGCCTTCGGCGTCCCCCCCTCCGCCATGGCCGCGGTGCTCACGGCCGGCGTGGGCGGCTACTTCGTATCCGGGCTGTGCGCGGGGGCCGCGGCAAACTGGCTCGGCGTGGGCGGCCTGCTGACGCTGAGCACCGCCCTGGTCGCCGCGGCGCTGTTCGGCTACGCGCTCGCCCCTTCCTGGAGCGCCTTCTTTCCCTTCGGAGCCGTGATCGGGCTCGGCTCCGGCGCGATCGACTCCGGGCTCAACGGGTACGCGGCTCGCCAGTTTCCGGTGCGGCACGTCAACTGGCTGCACGGCTGCTGGGGCATCGGGGCAAGCCTCGGTCCTCTGATCATGACGCTTTGCATCGCCCGCGACGCCGGCTATCGCGGGGGCTACGCGCTGCTCGGCGCCGTGCTCGCGGCCATGGCGCTCTTGTTCCTCTTCACCCGGCAGCGCTGGGAGGACGCCCGTCGAGGCAGCGCCACCGACGCGGGCTCCGCTCGAGCCCGCGCCCTCGAGCCGAAAGGCGCCCTGGCGGCGCTGCGCAGTAAGACGGTGTGGCTGCAGCTCGTGGTGTTTTTTCTGTACTGCGCGCTGGAGTCGACGGTCGGTCAGTGGGGCTTCAGCTGGCTGCGCGATCGGCGCGGGCTCGGCGTCGAAGCGGCCGGCGCCTGGACCTCGGCCTACTGGGCCAGCCTCACCGTCGGGCGCCTGGCGATCGGCGTCGTGGTCGATCGCGTCGGGCCCGAGCGCACACTGCGCGCCGCCACCGCGCTGGCGATGCTGGGCGCAACCCTCTTTGCGACCGCCCCGCAGCTTCCGGGCCGCCTCGGCCTGCTCCTGCTGGGCTCGAGCCTGGCCCCGATGTTCCCAACCCTGATGGCCCGCACCCACGCGCGCGTCGGCCGCGGGCTGGCGGCCCACGCGGTGGGATTTCAGGTGAGCGCCGCCACCCTCGGCTCGGCGCTCGGGCCCTCCCTGGCGGGCCTCTGGGTCGCACGCGCGGGAATCGGAGCGGCGGGTGCTACCATGGTCGGCTTCGCCGCCGCGCTGGCTGTGGCGCACGAGGTGCTGCTCGGCGCGAGCCGGCGCCCGAGCGGCCAAGCCGGCGCGACGTCGATTCGGTGAAGGGGCGGCCGCGGCCCCCCTGCGCGGCAGACCCTCGTTCGCCGCGCAGAGGCTTGACGCCCCACGGCCCGTCGCCCCGGCTACTTTCCGTCGACCTTCGCCAGGGCCTGGGCTCGCTGCCAAATCACCTCGGCTGCGCCGGCCTCCGCGGACTGCACGTCGACCGCAAAGCCTACGTCCACCTCTCGAACCGAAGCCTGCACCCCCCGCAGCGTAAGCGGGCACAGGGGCATCTCCTCGGCGGCGCGGTCGAATCCCAGCACGGCGTTTTGGGCGATGTGGCAGTTCATCACCTGCTGCAGCCGATCCCGGTTCAGGCCCGGCACGGGGCTGAAGATCACGGTGGCGCCCGCCAGGTGCCGATCCTTGCGCCGCGGGCCCACGGCGACCTCGAACGGGGCCACCCCCAGAATGTCGCCGCGGTGTGAAAAAGGGCTCTGCTGACGGTCGGCCTTCGCGATACCCTTGCAGGCGCTCTCCTCGGCGGCCGTCAGTTGCCTCGCCGCCCGACGATGGTACGCGGCGTGGAGCCGGTGCGATTCGATCTCCTGCAAGTGCACGGCGGTCGGGTTGATCGTCTCGTACCAGCAGATGGGCTCGCCCGGATCATGCTCCGATCGGCCCGGCTCGCAGCGCCGCAGGGTCTCTCGCGCGCGCGGGTCGTATTCTCTTTGATGCGCGGCGAGCCGGGCCACCTCGAGCTTCGCGTCGCGCCGATGCTCCAGGGCCCCCTGAGCCGTCGGGTCCGTTTTCGGCTCGTTCGGCTCGGGCCCGATCACCGCCGGGGGACCGCAAGCCGAGAGCTCCGAAAACGCGAGCGTCGCGGCGACCAGGAGCGAATTCCGAATGCGCGTCGAGCGCTGCCTGCATCTCATCGTCACCTCTCTTGCGAGGCGGGCGTGCGATGGCCCGCCGTCGCTAGCCTGCGAGCAAGTCGCGTGCCGACGCAGAAAGTGTGCGTTTTCGAACGACTCGGGCGCCCTGGCGCGCAAGGTGTGCGCCCGAGAGAGCGCAGCTCGCAAAGGCTGCCGTCGGCTCGGGCCGCCGAGCAGGCGCCCCCCGGTGGGCCGCGTCGGCAGCGCCGCGCCGCCGACGGCCATTTCCCGTCTCGCCGCCGGGGGCTCGCCACACGAGGCAAGACGACGGCACACGCGTTGCACGTGAACGAGCACCATGTTCCTCTCGAGCTGGCTCCGAACGGCCCTCGATCGCGTCGGCTCCGCGAGGGTGGCGACCGGCCTCGGGCTGTGCGCCGCCCTCACGGGCCTCGCGCTGGGCTGTATCCCGCCCGACCTGCGCGGGCCGGAGGATTTTTCGGGCTCGGAATCCTCGCCCTTCGAGGTGGGGCCGTACCTCCTGCGCCAAGCGCCCGACCGGGTACTGGTCGTGCTCAAGCACCCCCTCCCCGAGCCGCCTCGCGTGGAGTATTGGGTGGTGTGCGAGGGTTGCGACCCGTCCGTCGCACCCGCGGCGGGGCCGAGAGTGAGCCTCGCAGAGCCACACGAGGATCACTGGGTCGGCGTGCTCACCGGCCTGCCTCGAGAGCGGCGCGAGATCGCCTACCGCGTGATCGCTCGCTCCGCACGGAGCCGAGTGCGCACGTTCCGCGCCGGCGCCCTGCGCGGGGAGGCGTTTCGCTTCGCAGTCTATGGCGACACCCGCACCGGCCACGCAGTCCATCGCGCGGTCGTCGAGGCCGCCGCTCGCGAGCAGGTCGACTTCCTGGTCCACACCGGAGATCTCGTCGAGTTCGGTGGGCGCGACGAGCAGTGGGACCGCTTTTTCCAGATCGAGCAGCCGCTGCTGGAGGGAGCTCCGATCTTCCCGGCGATCGGCAACCACGACGTGTCCACGCGCAACGACTTCGGGCGCAACTTCCTGACCGTGCTGTGGACGGACACGCTCAACTATTACTACCAGGACTGGGGCAACCTACGCATCCTCACGGTCGACAGCGGGATCGAGTGCCGCGATGGCTGCACCCAGTCCTATTTCGCCCGGGTCGCGCTGGCCGAGGGAGCGCGGCGCGGAATGCTGATGATGATCAGCCTGCACTTTCCTCCCTACTCGTCGGGAACGCACGGCTCCTACCTCCGGCTGCGCGAGGCGGTCAAGCCGTTGGCCCGAAAGTACGGGGTCGAGCTGGTCGTGGGCGGCCCCGACCACGACTACGAGCGGACCCGCGCGCTGCAGGGCACGACGTACTTGGTGGCGGCGGCGGCGGGAGCGCCCGTTCGCATGGTTCGCCCCAAGAGCTTCAGCCGCGTGGTACGCACCGAGCCGCACTACGTGCTCGTGGACGTGCGCCCCGATCGCCTGGCGCTGCGGGCCGTGAACCTTCAGGGCAGCACCTTCGACTCCGCCATCCTGACGCCGACCCCCCCCGAGGCGAGCCGCGCCGAGCTGGCCGAAGAGGTTCGGGCTCTCGAGCAACCCCTCGCCGAAGCCAGCCGCCGCGCCAACGAGCGCCGCCCCCTGTGGGCGCGCTTCGACTCCCGATGAGCCCGCCATGCAGTGCCCCCTCCCCGCACCCACCCGCCCAGAGCGCCCAGGCCCGATCGCCGCCCCCCGGCGGCGGCGCCGGGGCGCGCGCGCGGCGCTGCCCGCGTGCCTTCTGCTCGCCGCGATCCTGCCCTCGGGCTCGGCGGCTGCACAAAGCCAGGCTTCGAAGCCGCCCTCCGAGCCTCTGACCACCGAGGAGTTTCGCTACCGGGACGAGCGCCTGCAAGCCACCTTCTACGATCTGCTGCGCCTCCCCGAGCTCTACCTTCGGCTGGCGCTCACGCCGACCTACCCGGTGGTGCGCTGGGCCGAGGACGTGGCGCTCGACGACCGCCTCACCGATCTGCTCACCAATGAAGCGCGGACGAGCCTGCTGCTGCCGACGTTGAGCCTGTTCGGCAGCGATCCGCTCGGCGTCGGCTTCCTCTACACGCACTCGGACTTGCTGGGCGGCGAGCAACAGCTGTGGCTCGCCGCCGGCATCAAGACCAACCAGGACTACAAGGTCGAGGCGCGCTACGCGCAGCCGGTGGTGTGGCTCGACGGCCGCATCGTCACGGTTGCCGTCGAGCACCGGCTCAACCACAACGAGCGCTACTTCGGGCTCGGTCCGGGCGCTGTGTCACCGGATCCGATGGCGCTGGGCGTGCGCGAAACGCGAGGGCTCGCAAGCCTCACGCTGATGGGCCCGGAGACGTCGCTCAACCCGCTGAGCATGCGCACGACGCTCGCCTACTATCGCCGAGAAGACTTCCCCGGTACGGACGCGGCCATGCCCAGCGCCACGGCCGCCGTGGGCCCGCCGGGCTTCGAGCAACCCCACGACTACCTCGAGCTCACGCAGTCCTTCTACCACGACCTCCGAGATTCTGCGGGCCGCACGGACCGCGGCACCCTGTTCGCCCTGGATCTGCATGCCACGAGCGAAATCGGAGCGGGCGACCTGAGCGCGGCGCGAGCGGCGCTCTCCGCTACCTACTTTCTGCCGCTCGCCCCTCGCCACCGCGTGCTGGTCGGGCACGTCGGGGCGGCTGGCGTCACGCCCATGTCGAAGGGGGACCAGATCCCCATTCAGTCCCTGATCAGCCTCGGCCGGAGCACCTATCCCCGGGGCTACGCGCCCTTCCGCTTTCGACACGAGAAGGCCTGGTGGGCGAGCGTCGAGTACCGTTACCCCGTCTTCGATCTCGGCCTGGCAGGCTCCGGCGCTTCTTCGATGCTCTTCGTCGATGCCGCCCAGGGCGGCAGCGGCTTCCGCGATTGGTTCGAGAGCGAGCTGCGCTACTCGTATGGGCTGGGGCTGCGGCTCGAAACGATGAGCTCCTTGCTCGTGCGCTTTCAGGTCGGCTTCTCCCCCGAGGGCGCCGAGCTCCTCCTCAGCCTCAACGAGGCCTATGCAGACGACTAGTGCCATGCAGACGACGAGTCCCAGAGCACGGCGCGCGACGCCGCGGCTGTGCGCCGCCCTCGCTGCAGTCGCCCTGCTCTGCGGTTGCGCCCCGACCCCATCTTGGCCGAGGGCGCCGTACGACGAACCATACCAGAAGGAGCCCCCTGTGGTGTTGCACCCCCCACCTCGGGAGGTGGAGCGCTCCGATTGGCTGGAGGCCTACTACTACAGCGGCCTGGGGCAGCTGGGCCGGCTCGTGAGCCCCGGCTACTACGTCGAGCGCGAGCTGGGTGGCCCCGCCGCGCTCGACACCAACGCCTTCGGCAAGGTGCCGGACTCGACCTGGTTTCGAAATCGCATCGGGCGGGTGCCGATGAGCCCCGAAGAGGTGCGCGTGGGGCCCAATCGGAGCGCGGGCCCGGCTCCCGGCACGCTGACGATCGTCAAGGCCAAACTGCAAGGGGTCACGCCCGGCTTCTTCGTTCGAGATGGCGCGGGGGTGCGCTGGTTGGTCAAGTTCGACGCCCCAGCGTACCCGGAAATGAACTCGAGCGCCGAGGTCATCTCCACCAAGCTCCTGTATGCGCTCGGCTACTACGTGCCGGAGAACCACATCGCGCGCTTCCACCTCTCGGACCTCGAGATCTCCGAGAAGGCCACCATGCTCGACCGCTACAACCGCAAGCGTCCCTTCTCCCGAGCGCACCTCCACGAGCTCGTGGCGCTGCTGAACCCGGAAGCGGACGGGCGCATCCGGGCGTTGTTCAGTCGCTTTCTGCCGGGGCGCCCGGTGGGCCCATTTCCCGCCGTCGGCGTGCGCCTCGACGACCCCAACGACCACATCCCCCACGAGCGGCGCCGCAGCCTGCGCGGCCTGCGCGCTTTCTACGCGTGGCTCAACAACACCGATGCCAAGGTGACGAACACGCTCGACACCTTCCTCGTCCAAGACGAGGCCAGCGGCCGGGGCTACCTGCGGCATCACCTGATCGATTTCGGCAGCTCCCTCGGCGCGGCGGGGCACGGCCTGAAGGCGCTAGCCGAAGGCTACGACTATCTGCTCGACTGGGAGCGAATCGGCCGGCGCTATCTGGCGCTCGGGATCTACTACCCCTATTGGGTCACGGTGAAGCGCACCCGCTACCTCGGCGTCGGCACCTTCGAGAGCCGCGTCTTCGACCCGAAAAAGTGGCGCTCGCTATACCCCAACAATGTCCTGGAGGCCGCAGACGCGCAGGATTGGCTGTGGGCAGGGGCCATCCTGGCGCACGTACAGAGGTCGCACATCGAAGCCGCCGTCGCCGCCGGGGAGCTCAGCGAGCCCGGAGCGAGCCAGTGGGTCTCCCAGGTGCTCTGGGAGCGCCGGGCCAAGGTGCTGCGCCACGCCTTCGCGGGCCAAGCTCCGATCGACGACCCGAAGGTGGCTACTCCGCTGCGGCTCTGCTGGACGGATCTCGTGACCCTCGGCTTCCGCGAGCCAGCGGATTCGGCGAGCTACCCGTGGGCCTTGCGCCACGAACCAGCCGGCGAAGAAGTGAAGGGCGTGGCTCGCCGGCCCTGCGCAGAGCTGGCCGATCCGCTTGCGGAGCTGAAGCAACGGGTAGGAGAGAGCGGGTGGTATCGTTATCCGTTTGCAACGCTTTACGTGGGGCGCAAAGCCTGGGCCTCCTCCGACGAGCTAGTGCGCGTCGCCATCGACCTGCGCCTCGTGGGCGACGAGCTGCTCGTCATCGGCCTGCGCCGCGAGTGCGGCTCGCGCTGCCGGTAGCCGAGACGTATGGGCCGTCAGGGCGTCGAGCGCCGCCCGCGGATCCGCGCCGAGGCCGAGCTGCGCCGCCGACCTCAGCTTCAACCCGTGGCGCTGCCTTCCCGAGCACTTCCTCGACGACGTGGGAACCTTCGATGCGGGCGGTGCGATCGAGCTGCGCGGAGCGGGCGCGCTGGGTGGTGGCGTCATCACCATCCCAGGAGATCCCAACGAGGGGGTCGAAGTGGCCGCGCAGTCTACCCAGGGTTTCGCTGCGCTCGGAGGCATCGGCTTCAACGCGCCCTCACTCTTGGGGTGGTGAAGAGGCCGCACCCCGACAGGGGGCGGCCTCGAGTATTTTCGACGTGCTCGCCCCCGGGACCAATCGAGCTCGGCCCACGCCGCGCTCGAGATGGCTAGCGGTCACTCCGCCGGCACATGTGCCCGTGATCGCGGAAAGTCGACCACCTAGCCCGGACTTCTCACGACCTGGTCCCGAGGGTGCGATGAGTCGTGTCTTTTCTCCCAGCTGCCCGCCGGTCGTGTCTCGGGCCATGGCACTGGTTGGGTTTCCGGGGCAGCGCCGCTTCAGCCTGAAGTCGCTGGCGGAAGCCGTGGAGCCCCGCGGCTTTGCGGTGCGGCGCAAGCTACCGCTCCCGGGGCTTCTGCCGCTCCGCTTCGTCTCCGCCCAGGCGCGTTGACTCGGGTGGCATGGCGACGACGCTTTCGAAATGCGCTCTAGCTGTGTGTCTGACGGGAGCGCTCGATCAGATCGTAGGTGCTCGACGGCGGTCGGTCGTAAACGATGCCTCGCAGCACCCGCAACAAGTCTCTGCGAGCGATCAAACCGCACACTTTGCCCTGCCCGTCCACCACGACGAGACGCCGCCAGTACATCTCGGAGAACTGCGCGCACACTTCGAGAACGGGTGTCTCTTCACGCACCGTTGCGACCTGTTTCGTCATGTAGCTCGAAACGGTATCTTCTGGGGTGCGCTCGTTGCACGCTTGCCGCAGGGCTTCCAGACAGTCGTACTCGGACAAGACGCCCACCAACTTGCCATGCTCATCGACGACCGGCGCTCCAGAGCGCTCCTTGCTCAGAAGCCAGTCCACTGCTTCCCGCATGCTATCCCCGGGGTGCAGGCACTCGACCCGAGCGGTCATGATCTCTCGGGCCAACAGGTTTTTGCCGCGCGGGTGCTCCATAGAACCTCCGTATAAATATCCGAGCTCCGTCTCGGATATCCATTGCTGATGCAGGTTCCGTGCCCTTTCACCAGGCGAAGCGATGGCCAGTCGTGCCCCCGCGGCAGTGCTGCTCAACGGCGCTGGGGATCCGCTCCTCCGCGAAGGAAGTGCGCCTCCCTGGACGTTCCAGGGCGCTGCTCTTCGCCCTCGATCCGCGAAGGACGTGCGCCTCCTTCGAGAGAGACTGCACTGCCTGCGCGAGCCACTGAAGCACCGCGCGATTCCTCATCACGCGGCGGCGCAGCGGGCGACTACTTGCACTCCGAGCGCCAGGGCTCCTCAGCGCATTTTTTCTCCCAATCGAGCGGGCCCCAGCCCCAATCGCCGCCTTCACAGTCCCCATGCCAGGGCTCTTCGGAGCACTTGTGGGCTCGATGCACTCACAGGCCATTCCCGCCCCATTCGAGACCACCCCCACCGTCGCGTCACTCACGCCCCCCCTCCGAAAGGCTCGCCGGCGGCGCAGCCTCGCGCGGGCCGTCCCGAGCCGCGGGCTGCTCCCTCGAGCGCCTCCGCTCGGGCCGCCCTGCCGGCGAGCCGCCCCCGGGGAGCCCACGAGGAGCCGCCGCCCCCCCGAGCGGCCCATTGACCGAAAGCCCCTCGCGACCCGCAGCGGGCCCAGCGGACCGGGGGGCTCGGATCTCTCGCTGCGCGGCGGCTATGCTGCCCCATGCAGATCCGTCGCGCGCGCCCGCAGGACGCTCCGTGCGTCGAGGCCCTCTACCGGGTCGCTCGTCCCCGGCGACGACGCCATCCAGGTCGACCCGGCTCGGCTCGCAGCCCTCGAGGAGGACGCAACCAACCTCCTGCTGGTATGCGCCGTGGGGGATCGAGTGGTCGCGACGGCCTTCCTGACCATCTGTCCGGATCCGATGTACGGAGCTCAGCCCTACGGGCTGGTCGAGAACGTCGTGGTGCTCGAACAGCACCGCGGTCGGGGCGTGGGCAAGGCATTGTTGGCCGCCGTCGACGAGCACGCCCGAGCGGCGCGCTGCACCGAGTTGATGTTGCTCAGCGCACGCGACCGAGGCGAAGCGCACACCTTCTTCGAGCGCGTCGGGTTCGACGGGGAGCGCAAGCGAGGCTTCGTCGAATACCTCAACCGCGACCGAAGCTCACCGCGTCAGCGGCCGCGACGGGCCGCCGAAAGCCGCAACCGCGCGAACGAAACGCGACGGACGCGCCGTCCCGGGGACGCGGCGAGAGCGCCGCGGCGGGCGTTCTCCGCTCGGGCTCGCCCCGATCCCGTTCGCGGGCGTGCCAACTTGGAAAGGGCCGGGGGGCGGGCCCATGCTGGTCGCGACCACCATGCTATACAGCAGGCGGAGTGTGCGAAATGAAGCTCGATTTGCCCCGCGCTCACGGCGTCGATGCCGGCGTTTGGTTCTCGACCCCTGGCTCCACCTGGTACCCGACCCACTGGCACGAGGAGCTCGAAGTCAATCTGGTACTCTGGGGAACGGCCACCTACGAAATCGGCGGCCGCGAGGTCTCGGTCGGGCCGGGCTCGCTGCTGCTGTTGGCACCCGGAGAGCGGCACACGCTGCTCGCCGTAACGCACGACCTGGCGATGTGGGTCGCTTCGTTTCGGCCCGAGGCCGTCCGAGACGCGGAGCGGCTCTCCGGAGTGCCCTTTCTGGGGCGCCGAACGTGGAGCGTGCGTCAGTTGGAGAGCGATCGCGTGCTGGCCCTGTCGGCGTTGCACGCTCGGCTGCTGCCTTGCGACGACCCGCGGCGGTCCAAGCTTTCCGCGCGTCGATTGCTCGCCCATACACTGCGAGCTTGGAGAGGCGATGACGGCGCGCGTTCAGCGCTGAGCGGGGAGGAGGCGAGCACCCTTCGCCCGCCACATCCGGCCGTCACCCGAGCGCAAGGGCTGCTGCGCGAGGAACGCCTGCTGCGCGAGGGGGAGGGGGCACCCTCCCTCTCGGTGCTTTCTCGGCGCTGCGGGCTGGCAGGAGACCGGCTGTCGCGCCTGTTCAAGCAGCAAATGGGACTCTCGATCGTCCAATTTCGCAATCACTTCCGAGTGCAGCGTTTCATCGGCCGATTCGGACACGGCAAGCGAGTGACGATGCTCGACGCCGCGCTCGACTGCGGCTTCGGCAGCTACGCTCAGTTCCACCGAGCGTTTCACCAAGTGACGGGCTACGCCCCCTCCGAGCATCTGAGGCGCGTGCGAGCCGGCATCGTCGTGCCCATGGCGCAGGGGACCCCTCACTGCGACGAGTGAGCCGGCGATCCCCGGCGGCGGCCCAAGCGACGCGACGCGAGCGCGAGGCCCGCCAAGAGCGCGAGCCAAGCCGAGCGCACGAACGAGGCCGAGGCTCCGGAAACGAGCTGGCAGCCACCGTCGCTCGAGGAAGCTTGCGGGGAGAGCCCCGGCGCGGTCACCGGGCCGCCAGACGGGGCGGGGGCTGAACCTTCCTCGCCCGGGGTGCCCGACTCCGTACCGCCCGCGGGGTCGCCCGCCGGCTGCCCAACGCCCGCGGGCGCCTGGTCGGGCACATCGCTCGGGGCGACGTCGCCGCCCTCCAAGTTTCCGCCGCCCTCCGAGTTTCCGCCGCCCTCCGAGTTTCCACCGCCACCCGGCTCCCCGCCGGGGTCGTCGCCCGTGGATCCGGGCTCTTCTGGATCGGCGGTCGTATCCGGCGGCAGCTCACCGGAAAAACCCAGCGCGTCGTCTGCCGTGAGCGAAAGCACGGCGGCGCCGCCCGTGAACGTGACGTTGGCGGCCGCGTGTGTCGAAAGATTCTTGGGCGAGCCCCAGTTGCCCAGCGACCAGCCCGCGGGCAACGCGCCCGTCGAAAAATCCTCGCGCCACTCGAGCTGGAACGCCCCGGCCTCGAAGGACGAATACTGCACCCAACGGACGTATTGATGAACGGGCAGGATGGCGGGGTCGAAGTTCCCGCCGAACGTCACGTCGCCGGGCCAGACGTTGAAGTGAATCTGCATTCCCGAGGCGGCGTTCTGCTCGAAGGCCGCGGCGATCGCGCCCTCTTCCCGCCGCACCTCGACGCCGTCGATCTGCCACGCAATGTACGTCGGCGTCCATTCGAACGCATAGGTGTGGTACTCCCCGCAAAGGTCGCCCACCCCGGCCTCGAGCTCCCCGTTGTCGATCACGGGGTTGCCGTACAGCGGGTTGGTCTGCATCCGGCAATCGTCTTCGAGCTTCTCGAAATCCAGCTCGTTCCAAAATGTGCCTGCGACTTCGGAGCCCGGCTTCCACAGGAAGAACGAGCTGACGACGCCGTCGCCGGCAGCGAACCGAACGCGCGCTTCGAATCGCCCGTAGGTGTAGGTTTCGTTCTGGTAGAGCTCGGAGCTGGAGACGGCCCACGCCGAGGCCGGCAGCGAGAGCCCAACAGCCAGCAGGCAGGCCGGCAAGACGCTTCTTTTCATCATTTCCTCACTAAGGGGTCGCCGCGGATGCCACGCGCCGTTCGTCACGAGCGGGGTCGGTACCCGAGCGGACAGCTCCGAGCGTGCAACGTCCGAGCGCTCCCGTCCTCTCGCTTTTTGTCTTTTCTCGCCGCGGCCGTGCCGGCCCGATACGATTGTCGGCCGAACCCCTTCGCTAGCGCCGGATTTCTCACGACCGCGGAAACGAGGGGCCGGAGGAATCGGGACGGTCAGTCCCGATGCCCGCCCGGGCGCGCGCCGGCAGACTGGCCGTCTGCCGAGCCCGACCGGCGGGCAGCGGGCGAAACGACGCGACTGCTGGCCCCATCGGGACCAAGTCCTGCGAAATCTCCGCTCCGTTCCCCGACGAACCATCCGAGGCTTCCGCCACACGGGCGCGGCCACGCGGGTCGATCGCGGCCGCGCTTCGCCCCGCCGAATCGCGACCCCGCGCGCGGGACACCCACGACGAGCGCCCGCATCGTCCGGCGGCGCGGGCCAGGGATGGGCTAGGGAGCCTTCGCGGATTCGACGCCCGGGCTGCTGCCGAGCGAGCCTTGCGTTTCGGCGCGCGTGGCGACCACCGCGCGGTCGACCGCTGCGAGGATGGCGCGGGCGTGGTCGAGAAACACGCGCCCGGGCGCTAGCAGCGTCATGCCGCGCGGCGTCCGCGCGAAGAGCGGGGCGCCGAGCTCGTCTTCCAGCGCGCGGATGTGCCGACTGATCGGCGGCTGTGCCACGTGCAGGCGCTGGGCGGCGCGCCCCACGTGGCCCTCCTCGGCGACGGCGACGAAGTAGCGGATCTGTGCGAGGCTCACCCCCGGATCATGCCGCTCGCGGCGAGGCGGATCAAGGCGACGGGGAGCCCGGAGCCAGACCAAAACGGTATTGGACCCGCCGCCGCCGCCGCGGCAGGGGAAGGGGATGGCCATCGAGATCCTCAGCGACTCCCAGATCGCGTGCATGCGCCGAGCCGGCCGCATGGCCGCCGAAACCCTGTCGTTCGTGGGCTCCCAACTGCGCCCCGGCATGTCGACGGCGGAGATCGATCGCCTCGTTCGGCAGGACACGACCCGCCGCGGCGGCCACCCCAGCCAGCTCGGCTACCGCGGGTTCCCGGCCGCCGTTTGCACGAGCCGCAACCACGTCGTCTGCCACGGCATCCCGAGCCCACACGAGCGGCTCGGGCCGGGCGACATCCTCAACGTCGATGTCACGACGAACGTCGACGGCTACCACGGAGACACCAGCGCGATGTTCTCGATCGGCGAGGTGAGCGAGGATGCCAAGCGCCTCGTCGACATCGCGCGCCGCTGCCGCGATGCGGGCATCGCCGTGATTCGTGAGGGCGCTCGCCTCGGGGATATCGGCGCAGCCATCGAAGAGCTGGCACGAGAGCAAGGCGTCCACGTCGTGCGCGAGGTCGGCGGGCACGGCATCGGCCGGCACATGCACGCCGAGCCCCACGTAGCCCACACCGGCAAGCGCGGCTCGGGTCGCCGACTGAAGGCGGGGATGGCCCTCACGGTCGAGCCGATGCTCAACCTCGGCGGCGCCGCCATTCGGCAGCTGCCCGATGGATGGACCCTCGTGACGGCGGACGGCAGCCTCTCCGCGCAGTGGGAGCACACCGTGATCGTCACCCGCGACGGCTGCGAGATCACCACCGCGCTGCCGTAGCGCCCGCGAGCGAGGGCCGCCGGGGGCGCGCTCGACGACCCCGCTGCCCGTCTGCGGGCGCGCCGGGGCACCCTCCCCGACTTCGGCTCTGAGCCAGCCCCGGGCTAGCCCGGGCTAGCCGTACGCGACGTCTGGCGACCGGGCGCGGCCGAGCGGTGGAGGAGCGTCGGGAAGGTTGCGGGCTCGCAGCCACGGCCCGGCCTGCGCGCGAGTCTCCACCGTTTCGACGAAGCGCATTGTTTGGCCGCAGCTCGGGCACTCGAGGGCGGCGACGTCGAAGACGCGCTTCAACAGACTTGCCCAGTCGATTCGAGACGCGCTGGTTTCTTCGACGTGGCGCGTGGTCGGTGTCTGCGTGTCGCGCAAGACCACCTCCGCGGTCGGGTTGGTTGAGCGACGCGACTCCGATGACGTGGACGGCGGCTTCGAGGCTCGTCGCGGGTCCCCCGCGGGTTCGCGAACGCACCGGGTCGATCGGGAAGGATGATCCCCGAGCGATGCCCCCCCGGAGGTAGACAAGGGTCCCCCATCCCCACGCTGCAAGGTGCCGACAGCTCTCGACTTCGCGAAACACATTGCACCTCGAAAGATCGAGCGTGGGAGCTTGGGTGCGCCCAACGCGAAGGACGCCGCGACGGAGCATCTGCCGATATTTCGTTGACAGCGAGTGGCCTCGCGCCGAGCCTTGGCCCATGCGGGGGGTATCGGGCCAGCCCCGGCCAATGTGGCCGACTCGCCGGTCAGCGATCGAGCGTCGCGACGTCGCGAGCGACGAGAAAGCGGGTCGCACGCGCGAGGCGGACCGGGCTTGGTGGCGCGAGCCGGGCGGCGGCCGTCGCGACGCTCTCTCCACGTCGAACCCAAGCGCGAGGACCCATGAGCTCACTGCCCACTAAGCCCACCCGACAGTTCGCCTTCCTGAACCTGGCACCCATCGACCCGGAAAAGGTCGGCTCACTGCGCGCCGTGCTCGACCAGGTCGGCGCCGAGACCCAGCAGGCGATGCGGGGGCAGCCCCCCGCCGAGCCACTCGTCCCATTCGAGCGGCTCGAAACCATCCACTACGCTCGCTTCGTCATCGTCGATCGCGACCTGGCGAGCGGCCCGCTGCTCGCGTTTTCCACCAACTACGATGGCCCCCAGGGCGAGCCCCGCTGCAGCCGGCGCCGGGCCTACCGGGCCCACCGCGCCGAGCTGCTCCACGAGGCCGGCGCGGGCCTCGAGCGCATCTACGCGCACTGTCGGGGCTTTCGAGCCGGCGAGCTGGGCACGTACCTCGACCGACATCGCGTCGAGCCGAGCACCTTCTACGTCGGCTCCTCGGGCCGCAGCGTCGGGCAGGTTCGGGCCGAGGCCGAGCTGCGCCAGCGCGTCAACGCCGTGCTGGATGCGGGCGCGTTTCACTCCATGAGCGCGAGCGCCGTGCGAGAGCACGTTCGGCAACAGCTCGACCCCCTCGGTACAATCCCCCCGTTTCCGCCACAGCCGGACCTCTCGGCAAAGGTCACCTTGGCTCAGACGGTCGTCATTGTGGCCGTGGCCGCGCCGCTGCTGGGCGCCGCGTACTTCGAGCGGGCCGTGATTGGCGCCTCCTGGGTGATGCTGCTCGGCTACGCCGGCGCGCTCGCCCTTTGCGTGGTGGCGCTGCTCGGGTGGTTTCGCCACAAGGAAAAAACCGATCCCCAGTTTCAGCCGGAGAGCTCCGCGCGCACACACTCGCACTTTGCTCTGGTCTCCGCCGGCGAAAACGAGTTCCTCCAGAACCAGCTGACGCACCTGGTGCGCATCAAACCCGGGCTCCTGCGCTGGCTCCTCATCCGCGTGGTATTCCGCGGCCTGCAGCTGCTCGCGACCAACCTGTACAACCGGGGCAAGCTCGGCAACATCCCCTCGATCCACTTCGCGCGCTGGAGCCTGATCCCCGACCGCGGGGTGCTGTTCTTCAGCAATTTCGACAGCTCCTGGCAGAGCTACCTCGGGGATTTCATCGACCAAGCCAGCTCGGGGCTGACCGCCGTCTGGAGCAACACGGTCGGCTACCCGCGGACCACCTGGCTGCTCGAGGCCGGCTCGCGAGACGCGTCGCGCTTTCTCGCCTGGACGCGTGAGCACCAGCTGCCGACCCAGGTCTGGTACTGCGCGTATCCGGGAATTTCGATCGTCAACCTCAACGACAACACGGAAATCCGGCGCGGCCTCGCCGACCCGAGCTGCATGGCCGCCGACACCTGGCTCTTTCGGCTGCGGGCCGTGCACCGCATCGAGGCGGACCAGGCCTTCGCCGACCAGGTCACGCGCGAGCCGATGCTGCCGCTCGAGCACGTTCAGGGCATCGTGCTGCGCGGCTACGGGCGGCTGCCGGAGGCGCGCTTCTTGCTGTTGCGAGTCCAGCCGACGCGGGCCGACTCGGCTCGCCGATGGCTGAGCCGCCTTCCCCTCACCTCGGCGGCGGATTCGGCGCCGAGCGCCCTGCTGGTCGAGCCCTACCTGAACGTGGCCTTGAGCTACCGGGGCTTCGAAGCGCTCGGCGTCGAGGAGCCGCTGTTGGGCCGCTTTTCCACCCCCTTCGTTCAGGACTCGGATCACGAGTACCGGGCGCGGGTCAACGGTGACGTGGGCGACTCCGCTCCCGAGCGCTGGGCGTGGGGGCACGGCGAGCGCGCCGTGCACGTTGCGGTGCTCGTCTACGCGAAGACCCCGACCAGCGCGGAGCGCTTCGCCAAACAGTACGCCGCCGAAGCCGAGGACCACGGCCTTTCTCTCTTGCAAAGCCTGGAGGCGAGCACGCTGGCCGGGCCGAAGCGCAAGGAGCACTTCGGCTTTCGCGACGGCATCGCTCAGCCCACCATCGAGGGCAGCGGGCGCCCGGAGGTGCCCCACAACACGGTGTCGGCGGGGGAGTTCTTGCTGGGCTACCGCGACGGCTACGGCAACGTAGCCTATAGCCCGGAAAGCTCGCGAGGCTTCAACTTCGGGCTCGCCGGCAGCTATCTGGTGCTGCGCCAGCTCGAGCAAGACGTGGAGGGCTTCTGGCGCTTCTGCGCGCAGGGCACCGAGAGGCCCGAGCAAGCCATCGCCACGGCGGCGAAAATGGTCGGGCGCTGGCCCAGCGGCGCCCCCCTCGTGCGCCACCCGCGCTACGATCCGAACGCCGCGCGCTACGAGGACGACGACGCCTTCAGCTACCTGGGGGAAGACGAGGAAAACGACCGCTACGGCGCGCGCTGCCCGCTGGGCGCGCACGTGCGCCGCAGCAACCCGAGAGATTGGCAGCTCGGCGAAACGCGGGAAGAATCCCGGCGGCTGTCGAACCTGCACCGCATCGTGCGCCGCGGCCGCCCCTACGGCCCCCCCCTGACGCCCGATCTGTCGCCGCAATCGCTCGTAGAGGCGAGCAAGAGCCCCGCGAGCGGCGCGAGCGGCGCGGTACCCCGCACCGCGCGCGGGCTACACTTCCTGTGCTTCAACGCGAGCCTCGAGCGGCAGTTCGAGTTCGTGCAGCAGCAGTGGTGCAACAACCCCAAGTTCGCCGGGCTCGACAGCGGGGCGGATCCGGTGCTGGGGCTGCCCCAGGAGCCCCGGTCGCTCGGGCTGTCCGCGCCGGCCTTCGAAATCCAGAACGACGTTCGCTTCGGCCTCGAGCCGCGCCGCTTGCACATGCAGCGCTTCGTCAAGACGGTGGGCAGCTCCTACCTCTTCATGCCGTCCCTCTCGGCGATGAAGCTCCTCTCGGACGATCAGCTGTGCAGCGAGCACCTGGTGGAGCTCGAGCAAAAGCCCCCGGACGAGCAGCTCCACGTCGACAGCCTCATCCACACCCTGCGCGAGAAGGTCAAGCGCACCTACGCCACCGGAACCACCCGGCGCGACGCCCACCCCAAGATGCACGGCTGCGTGAAGGCACAGTTCATCGTGGAGCCCGAGTTGCCCCAGGAGCTGCGGGTCGGGCTCTTCGCGCGGGCACACACCTACGAAGCCTGGGTGCGCTTCTCCAACGCCAGCGGTCGGCTCTCAGAAGACTTCGCTCCCGACATTCGCGGCGTGGCGATCAAGCTCCTGGGCGTGGCGGGCTCCAAGCTGATGGACGGCGAGGAACAGTGCACGACCCACGATTTCCTCCTGATCAGTCACGATGCCTTCCTGGCGAGCAGCGTCGCGCAGTTCGACGCGTTCGTCTCCGCCATGGAGCGGGGCCGACTCTCCCTTTTCTCATTCATGGTCCGCCACCCCCGGGTCGCCTACCAGACCCTGCGGTCCAGGCGCCGCCACGCCAGCGTCCTCGACATTTCGTACTCGAGCGCCGTGCCCTACCTGCTCGGCGACGGGGCCACCCGCTACGCGCTCCGCCCCGCGCAGCCCGAGAGCGCGCAGATCCCCACCGACCCCGCGCCGGACTACCTGCGCGAGGAGCTCACCGAGCGGCTTCGAGAGCGAGCCGTCGATCTCGATTTCTTGCTGCAGCCACGCACGAACGAAAAGCGCGAGCCCATCGAGGACCCGACGGTGACCTGGCGCTCGCCGACGCACAAAGTGGCCACTTTGCGCCTGTTGCAGCAAGAGTTCGATTCCCCCGAGCAACGCGACTTCGGCGAGAACCTCACCTTCAACCCCTGGCGCTGCCTGCCCGAGCACCGCCCCCTGGGCGGCATCGGCCGCGCGCGGCGCCAGGTGTACCGAGCGCTCTCCGCCTTTCGCCACACGCGCAACGCCGAGCCGATGCGAGAGCCACAGAGCTGGGATCTGTCCGAGCGCGCCCGCTCGAGCGACATCGTCTCGCGCAGCAGCGCCGCCCCGGCGAGTGCAGATGCACAGCCCGGGGGGAAGAAGATCGAACGCGCTTCGTGACACGCCGAGGGCGGTGTATCTGCGGTGGCGGAATCCGGTGGCGGAATCCGCCGGCGCCCCCGCACGGGGCGCGCCAAGTCGAGGCGTTCGTGAGCGACGGGTGCGAGTGAGCCGGCGCCCGGGCGGCGCGAGGCCACCCGAGAGGGGCGGCGGCCCGGCGCCGAAATACCTCGTCTTTCGCTCGAGCCAGCCGACTCCCCCCTGGCGCCGGGCATCCGCTCGCTCGACCAGGAGCTGTACGCGGACTTCGACGAGCTGCGCCGCGAGCGCGCCCTCACCGACGGCGAGCTGTCCGCCTGGGTCGCCGGGCTCACCGCCGAGCGCCTGGCCGCACCTCTCCTATTCGTGCGCAGAGGCTCGCAGCAGGAGTATCCTCTGTGGTGGCTCGTCAGCCACCTCTTCAACCACCAAACCCACCACCGAGGCCAGGTCACCACGTTGCTGTCGCAGCTCGGCTGCGACCCGGGCGTCACCGACCTGCTCGCCATGCTGCTCGAGGAAGGCAGCTGATCCCGCGACGGCCAAGCGCTACGGCGGCATGACGATGGATCGTCAGCCCTGCCGGCCCTGTCCCGTCGCTGCGGGCTCGCGACCACCCGATTGTCGCGCCTCTTCAAACAGCAGATGGGCCTCTCCATCGTTCAGTTCCGCAACCACCTGCGCGTGCAGCGCTTCATCCAACGCCCGCGGGGCGAAACGCGGCCGGAGCCATCGAGTCGACCCGCTGCGGTCGAGGTCGCTGAACATCTCCCGGGTCGCCGGCGGCGAAACGCAAAAGCGCCGCCGAGAGGTCGCGAAGCGAGTAGGCTGGCGGCGATGAAGATCGAACCGGCCGGCGAGGCGCCGCGGCACCTTTCGCTGTATCACTTTCGATATTGCCCCTACTGCGTGGACGTGCGGCGAGTGCTTTCGCAGCTTCGACTGGAGGTCGAGTTGCGCAACATTCACGAGCGGCCGCAGTACCTGCAGGAGCTCACGCAGGCGCGGGGGCGGAAGACGGTGCCGGTGCTGCGCATCGAGGAGGCCAGCGGCCAGGTGCGCTGGCTTCCGGAGTCGCTCGACATCATCGAGTATTTGCGCTCGCTGGCGGGTCGAGCCTCTTCGCCCCCGCCCCCGGCGGCGACGGGCTTGTGGAGCAGCCCGCCGGTGGTTCGGGTCTTGCGCTGGGTGCCCTTCGTCGCCGCGCTCGGCGCCGCGCTCGTTTCTCAGCCTTGGCTGCGGCTGCTGCTGCTCGGGCTCGCCGCCGCGGCGCTCGTGCGGCGCTACGTGTTGCCGAGGCGCGATGCCGCGTGATCGAGCCGCTGAGAGCCGCTGAGAGCCGCTGGCCGGGTTGGGGGTCAGGCCCGGCGCCCCTGCGTCGGGGGATGCCTCGCCCCCGCCACCGCGCGTCGGCCCCGGCCAGACGCCGCGGGGTGTTGGAAGCGAGCCGTCACGCCCAAGGCGGCGCGATTCGGCCGCGCTCGACGCGATGTGCGGAGGGAGGCGCCACTCCGACCTGCGTAGATTTTTCTACGCAGGTCGGCGCAGCGACCGGGCCTCGCGGGGCGCAGCGGCGCGGCTCGGAGGGGCCGCTGGCTCGCGGAGAAAGCGAAAGGGCGCCGCGGAGGTTCGGCCGGTCCTTTCCACGCGTCTCGGGCGTTCGGGTCGGCGGTTTCGGTGGGCCCGTATGGCGACCGGTGGGCAAATTCGCAGCGCATCTCACCAGAAATTTTGCCCTCGTCCCGTAAAGAGACAAGGCGCACCGCCGTTGTGAACAGGCGAGGGAGTCGCACAGGATCATGCTTTCAGCTCGCAAAAGCTCCGCCCACGTCGCAGAAGGTGCCACGTTGGGCTCGATCGTGGCGGGGCTGGCGCACGAGCTGAGTAACCCGCTGGCTTTCGTGTTGCCGAACCTCGAGCAGGCCATCGAGGCGGTGGAGCGAGTCCAAGGCGAAGCGGGCGACGCGAACGCAGAGGTGATGCGCCAATTGCGAGAGCGTCTGCGCGATGCCGTCGTCGGAGCCCAGCGGATTGCCCAGGTAGTGGGTGAACTGCAGGTGTTTCACGATGTACCGGGCAGCGGAGCAACGGCGGTCGACCTGGATGAGGTGGTGCGGGATGCTCTGGCCCGCCAGGCCGACGGGCTCTCGCGCCTGACCGTTCACCGGCGCCTGGGCAACGTGGGCCCGGTGTGGGCCAACGCGGAGCGGCTCGGTCAGGTGGTGGAGATGTTGCTGCGCAATGCAGCAGCTTCGATGCCGGCGCGCCGGCGCGCCGGGCGCAACCACCTACACCTGCGCACCCAGGGCGAGGGGGCGAGGGTTCGGCTGGAGGTGCTCGACAATGGCTGCGGTCCAATCGACGCTTCGGCGCCGGAAAGCGTGTTCGATCCATTCTGCAGCCGCTCCCACGGGAGTAGTGGGATGGGTCTGGCGCTTTGCGCGAATCTGGTGCAACAGATGAACGGTTCCCTCGAGGTGGCCAGCGCGCGGGGGGGCGGCAGTCGCTTCACCCTGTACATGCCGCGCGCAGCCAACTCGTTCGCAGCGCTGCCCGAAGGGCAGCTGGGGGAAGACGGGCCGAGGTTGCGGGTGCTGGTGGCGGAGGACGAGCCACTGATTGCCCGAACGCTGCGGCGCCAGCTTTCGCCGCGCTGCGATGTTACGATTGTCGGCTCGGGCGAAGCTGCCGTGGCGCGCCTGGCCCGAGCCGAGCGGTATGATTGCATCCTGACGGATGTCGTGATGCCCAACGGGGGTGGAATCGAGCTGCACCGGTGGGTGGAGGAGAACCGGCACGATCTGCGAGGTCGTGTGGTGTTCATGACGGGAATGGTTCGTCCGGGCAAGCTCTGTGAGCTGCCCGAGGCGCCCCTGATCGCCAAGCCTTTCAGCACCTCGCAGCTCAGTGAGCTACTCGGTCGCTTCGAGCCTCTCGCCGCCAGTCCGGCTGCTTGACGGCCCAGCGAGCTCCAGAAGCGCCCTCCCAATCCATGCCCACCCGGTCGCGGCCCTTTCTTCTCTCCGTTGGGGCCGCGACCGGGTGAGGTCCCCTTGCCAGCGCCCCGCGAGGGCCCTCCGCATCGCGGAAGCGCTCGAAGTCTTGCGGCCCACGGGGCCGCCGCCCGAGCCGGGGGGGGCGGCAACGCAGGGCTCCGCTCCCCTCCCCCCGCTTCGATCGAACCTTCTCGAGGCAGCCTCGAACGCTCACGCGAAGGTGGCGTAGACCCCCGTGGCGGCCAGGCCGGCGTAGGCGACGCCGCGCACGGGCCACCGCAGGGGCCCGCCGTACCAGCGAGCCGTCAAGGCGAGCGCGAGAGAGGGCAGCACGAAGAGCAGGCCCAGCTCCGCGAAGAGCCACGGGCCGCGGCTGGGCGTATGGCGCTGCCGAAGCGCCAGAGCGATCAGGGCGCTGCCGAAGGCGACCCCCCAGTACTGGGACAGGCGCCGGGTCTCCAAAAAAGCTCCGGCGGGCACGACCGGCCGCGCCACGAAGGAGAGCAGGACGATCAGGCCCAGCGAGAGCGCGCCGAGGTCGTGCGTCAGCACGTCGAAGAGCTCCGCACCCTGGGCGCGACCGTACAGGGCGCACGCGCCCAGGCCGAGCGCGAAGCCGACGCCGACGCCGAACACGGCGCGCGCACCCGAGAGGTCGCGAAACGCCCCCGACCAATGCAGCACGGAGCCGACGAAGACGAGCAGCGAGGCGACGTTCTCGGCGTCCCGCTTGGTTCCGATCCCGAAGAAGCCCGCGAAGAATTCGCCGAGCGTCATGCGCCAGTACGCGATCGCACACAGCAAGAACAGCGCGAGGCCGGCCAGGATCCGTTTCATGCCCCGCGAGCCTCGCCCGCCCGGCGCCGGGGCGCAAGGCCGCGGGTCCGCGCGGACGCGGGCGCTCGCCCGCCGGGGGCGCTAGCGCGAGCCGAGGGCTGGGGCCCCAAGCGAGCTCGACCCACGGAGCTCTGGGCGGCCGAGGGCTCCGGCCAGGGCGGAGGAGAGAGCGGGCGCCGGCGCCGCACGCAGCGAGGCGAGCGCGGCGACCCAGATCATCCAGCCCGCCGTGCCGAGCTCGGAGGGCCGCCCCCGGGCGGAGGCGCGAGGCCGCGCACGAGCTCAGATGCCGTCTGCGGGCTCGAGAGAGTGCACGGCGCGCTCCTCGTCGGTCCACTTGGCCCACAGCTCGCGGCCCTTGGCGATCTTGTCTTCGATGTCGTCGCCGTGCTGGTCGAGGTCGGCTTGTCCCCCCGCGGCGTCGACGTTCATGTATTCGGAGTCGTCGAGCCACTCCTGGCGCTTGTCCCAGTCCTCGGTGCGCGGCGCCAGCGCCGTCAGGGAGACACGCGCCTTCCACACGCCCATGCGCGGGCGCGCCACGACGAAGTAGCTCTTGCCTGCTTCCACATCGGCTTTGAGCACGGTCAGATTCTCGGCGTAGCCGTAGATCCAATGCTCCCCCGGGTCCATCGGCACGGTCCAGTACGTGCCCGCGAGCGCATGGCCGAGGAACTGCTTGTTGCCGTCGAACAGGCCCATGCGGATGGCCTTTCCGAAGCTCGAGGGGCGCATGAAATACAAGAGGGCCTTGTCCGAGGGGGGCCCGGCAACGGGCGCCTGGGCGGGCGTCATGAACTTGGAGGAGGCGCCGCAGCCCACGTTGAAGGCGGCGCACACGGTCAGCCCAGCCATTGCCGCCAGCGAGGCGCGGCGGCTCATGCGCGGCGAGAGGGGTGCCGAGGTGGGGTGCAATCCGAGGTAGTGTTTCATCGAACGTTCCTTTGCTCCGCGTGGCAGGCACCCAAACGGCACGGGAGCGCGGCCGGCTAACCCCGACCCGGCTCTAGGCCACCGCGCGACGCGTTCCACGGGCACACCGCGCGACGCGGCGCTCTCGCTCGGGGCGCTTCCAAGAGTCGACCGAGCCCGACGCTCGGCACTCCCTCCGCCCCACCCACCCGCTCGTCGGCGGAGCGCGGCGCAGCAACGAGCGCCACCTCGCCAGCTCGACTCCAGGAGCGAGCGCGCCCACGCCCAAGTCCACACGAAGCCGATCGACGACGTTCTTGACGCGATCGGGCCAGCCGCCTTGGTTGGCGTCGGCCTCTCCTTGGTGAAACAGAATTCCGCGGATCTCTCCGCGCTGCTGCGTCATCCGCGGGCGATTCAGCATGGAATCGCAGTTCTGCCGGCCTGGCTGAAACACGTCGATGCTCACGCCCGGAATCGCTTCGGCACCAACCGGATGGTGTCGTTCGGAAAGGCCGCGGCCATCTGCCGGCCAAGGGAGTCGCCCGGACCGACTCCCGGCCCCTGCCCGCCCCCGGGTCGTCCGACGCACGAGTGCGAAGGCGGCCGAGCGACGACCCACTCGTTGGCCCGATGATTGACCAGTTCGTCGAGGTCAGAACTTCGACGCGGTCGTCCGTGACCATGTCGACTGCCTCGGGAATTGCCACACCCCACATGTTGGACTGACCGAAAAAGATGAAGGCATGGGCTCTCGACACCGGCGGCGCCTCTTCCACGGGGGGCTCTTCCAACGGGGGCTCTCGGCGGGCTCGCCCTCCCGCTTTGGCGCGGCACCCGGGCCGGCAGGAGCCTGCCCGTTCACGGGCGGGCCACGGGCTCTGAAAAACATTTCCACAATCAGCGGACACGTTCCGCGGCTCGGGGGGCGGGCGCGGGGAAATCGGGCTCCGTCCTCCGCCAGGCGCCGGGCGCCCTTCACGGCTTCAGGCGCTGGCCGTATCCGCCGTCGATGCCCGTGCTGCCGACCCTGGCCTACGACTACCGCGAAGGTTGCGTCATCTTCGTCGGCGGCGCCTCGACTCCAACCGAGCCAGACTGGCGCACCTACGTGCAGGACCTCGACAGCTGGTGGCGACCGGACCGAACGAACTTGGCGCTGGTCCTCATCGGGCAGGGTATGCCCACGCCCGCGCAACGAGAAGACCTCAAGCAGATTAGCCGCTCGCTCACGATTCGCTCGGCCATCATCACGGACTCTCTCTTCACGCGCAGCACCGCGCGGGCCCTGTCCTGGTTCAACCCGGGCTTTCGCGCGTTCAGCTACGATGGGCTGCCGAACGCCCTCGCCTACCTGGGGCTGGAGCCCCAGCAGGGCCAGACCGTCTGGCAAGGCGCGCTGGAGCTCCTCGAGGCGTCGAGGGCCGCCGCCCCTCGCTCGGCAGGGCAGGGCCGACCGTAAGCCGACTCGAAGGAGCCACCCGACACGACCTCGATGGGGCGCGGCTGAAGCTCACGCCGAGTCGGCGAGGCAGGATTCGTGTAGCAGCTCCACCACGTCGAGCTGACGAATCTGCTCCTCCTTTTCCTTCGCCTTGAGGCCGTCGCCGAGCATGGTCATACAGAAGGGGCAGGCGCTGGCAATCGTCTTGGCGCCGGTGTCGAGCAGCTGCCCGGTGCGCTTGACGTTGACCCGATCCTTGTTCTGCTCCTCCATCCACATCTGGGCGCCGCCAGCCCCGCAGCACAGCCCCTTGCTGCGCGAGGTACCCTCGGGCTCCACGACTTGCACACCGGGGATGCGCCGCAGGATCTCGCGCGGCGAGTCGTAGATCTCGTTGTAGCGCCCGAGGTAGCACGAGTCGTGATACGTCACACGGCCCTCGACGGGCTTTTCGGGCGTGAGCTTGCCCTCGGCGAGTAGGCCGAGCAGGTAGTCCGTGTGGTGGATGACGTCGTACTTTCCGCCGAAGTCCGGGTATTCGTTGAGCAGGGTGTTGAAGCAGTGGGGGCAGGTGGTCAGGATCTGCTTCTTGCCCTGCTCCTGGTAGGCGTTGAGCACTTCGACGTTGGCTTCCGCCAACATGGAGAAGAGGTACTCGTTGCCGGCGCGGCGGGCGGGGTCGCCCGTGCAGGTCTCTTCGTCCCCCAGAATTGCGAAGTCGACGCCGGCTTTCTTCAAGAGCTGCGCGGTGCTGCGGGCGATCTTCTGGGCGCGCTGATCGTGGCTGGCGGCACAGCCCACCCAGTAGAGCACCTTCGCCTCGGGGTTGTCTTTGGCGAGCGGCACCTCGAGGCCGTCGGCCCAGCTGCCGCGGTCCGACCGCGAGAGGTTCCAGGGGTTGCCGTTCGTCTCCATGCCTTCGAAGGGCTTGTTCAGCTCCGCGGGGAACTCGCCTTGCATCACCACCAGGTGACGGCGCATCTGCACGATCTTGTCCACGTACGAGATCGAGACGGGGCAGCGCGCCTCGCAGGCCCGGCAGGTGGTGCAAGCCCACAGCACGTCCGGGTGGATCACGTCGGGCACGAGATCGACGGGCGGCGCCTTCCCCGCGCGCTCGGCGGCGCCGTTCTCCGAGCTCTCCCCCTCGCCGCCCTCGGCGGACGCCGCCGCGGACGCGAGCGACCCCTCGCCCTTGGCCGAGCCCCGGGCGTAGAGGTTGTTGCGCAGGTCGAGGGTCAGCTGCTTGGGCGAGAGGCGCTTGCCCGTCTGGGCCGCGGGGCAGTGGTCCGTGCAGCGACCGCACTCCGTGCAAGTGTAGAAGTCGAGGAAATCCTTCCAGCTGAAGTGCTCGACCCGACTGTAGCCCACGGCCGGCGCCCCGCCGCCGCCCTCTTCTTCGTCCATCGCCTTCTCGACCCGCTCCATCAGCGCCTCGGTGCTCTCGGCGGCCGGCCGCAGCCGGCCGGGAGGGTGCAAATCCGCCAGGAAAACGTTCGGAATGGCGGTGATGACGTGGAAGTGCTTGGAGTGCGGCAGCAGGTTGAGGAACACCAGCACCAGCGTGGAGTGCAGCCAGAAGCCGGCATGCGCGATGGCGACCAGAGCCGAGGAGCCCGCACCCGAGACGAGCAGCGCGGCGGCCGAGCCCGCCGGCTCGGGAAAGAAGTGGTACGCGAGCTCTGCGCCCGGGGCGGCCAGAGGCGCCGTGAGCGTCTGCAGGCTCTCGCACAGCGGGCCGCTCGCCGCGCACTCGGCAGCCACCCGGTGGCTGAGCACCAACGTGGCGCCGTCGTAGAAGATATCGCCGAGCATCATCGCCACGATGATGCCGAGGATCACCAGACCCTCCGTGCTCAGGGTCATGCGCCGCTGCTTGTTGAGCGTGCGGTAGTAGATGAACACCGCCGAGCCGCACAGCACGAGCAGCGCGAACACGTCTTTGGCGAACCCGTACAGCGCCCCGAGCGGCAGGCCGAGAAAGCCCTCCGGCCCCAAAACGAACAGATTGAAGGAGGGGCTGAAGCCTCGCCCCCACAGAATCAAGGTGCGCAACAAGAGCACCGCAAAGCCGGCGAAGATGACGTTGTGCGCCACGCCAGCCCAGAAATAGTCGCGCATGCGCGTCTGCTTCAGCGCCAGCTCCCAGACCCGCCCCAGCCGCTTGGGAAGATCGCTCTTCCAATCGCCCGGCGTCGGCGCGCCATGGGTGAGCAACTGCCAGCGCTGGCGCGCGCTCACGGCGAAGGCGCAACTAAACACGGCCAAGATGGCGGCCATCAGCAAAGGGTTCATCGCATCGCTTTCATTGAAGAATCCACCGGAGCAGCAGGGCCAACCCGAGAGCGCCCAGGATCACGACTGCGACGGGACCCGCCAGGGACAGAGGCACCGGCCCGACGATGGATCGCACTCTTCGCACGTTGGGCAGCAGCGCCGACGTGGCCAGGGTTGGATCCGGCCGAAATGTCAGCAAAAGATGCCCCGCCGGCAGCGAGCTCCCGGCGGGCGCGCAGGCGCCCCGGTTGGGAATGCGCAGCGCCACCGCGGCCTCGCCGCCGCCACCGGGCAGCGTGAGCTCCACCGACTCGTCGCTGCCGTGACAATCTTGGCGCGAAAACGCGCCGCGGCGACCGCACGCGTCGCAACCGCCCCCGTCGCAGCGCGCACAGCTGAGCAGCCGGGGTAGCTCGATCTCCACCGTCACGCCCTGCTGGAGCCAGGCCGCCGGCACGTCCACACGCAGGAGTACGTCCGGGCCGCGCGGCTCGTTCAGATCGCCGGTAACGCGCCCGAGCTGCGCCGGGCCGCTCGAGACGGGCGCCGACTCGCGCGGCCACTCGCTCGACGGCGGCTCCGACCCGCTGCCGGGCGCCGGCAGCTGCGCCGCGCCCGCGACCTCCCCAGCCGCCTCTGCCCTGGAAACGGGAGGCGCGAGCAGCGGCGGTCCTCCCGCGCCAGCGGACGCCCCCGTGCCCCCGGACTCGGCGGCGCCGTCGGATCCCGCCGCACCGGCCGATTCCTGCGCGCTTTCGGATCCCGCAGCGCCGTCGGCTTCCCCCACGTCGGCAGCCTCCTGCAGGGTCCCCGTCTCTTGCCGGCTCCCGGCGTCGGAAGGCGCGGGCCGCGGCGGGGCGAGCGACGCGCGAACGACCGCCGGGCGCGCCGATGCCAACCGGGCCACACCGGAATCCGGCTCGCGTGGCCGGAGCCCTTCCGAGCCCTGCTCTTCTTCGCGGCCTTGGACCGGGCCGCGGGGTGGCTCGCTGGTCACCCGGTGAGTGTAGCGAAGGCCCGTCGTGAACCCAAAACTCCTGACCCCACCGGCCAGGGCCACGAGCCTCCCTGCTGCAGTCTGGACGGATTCCAAGTGAATCGCGTGAGCCCCTGCCGCTGGCACACCGATGCTTTCCCTCCGAGCTACATCGAAAGCTCGAAGCCGACCTCCTGGTCCTCGCGCGAGAGCTCCACCTCGTAGGCAACCACCGTGTTGCCCAAGCGCGCCGAAAGCGTCACCCAGATCGGCAGCGATTCCCCGCCCAACGCCTCGAGCCGCAGCCGCACGCCGTAGGTGCCGAGCGGAGGCGGGCTGGCGCCGTCGAGGTAGACATCCTCCAGGTTGCGGCCGTCGCAGTCGTCGTTGACGCCCGGGCAATCGCGCGCCTTTTTCAATCCGCTCGGGGCGGGCCGCCCCACCTCCACCAGGTGCCCCTCCGGGTCGGTCACCTCCAAATCGACGTCCGCCCGCAGCTCGTGCCAGGAGGCGACGAACTGCACCACCCCGCCGAGCACGCCGCAGCCCTCCTCGAGGACCCCGTTGCAGTTGTCGTCGAGCCCGTTGCTGCACACCTCGTAGCCCACCGGCACGCACGGGCCGAGCGGGTGCACCTCGGCGGGAAGCTGGGCCACCCGCGGGGCGCGCGCCGCGGGCGCCTGCGCAGGCGCCGCAGCCGCACAGCCGTTCGCCGCGAGCCAGCAGCCGCCACCGAGCGCCACGAGCCAGCGCTCGAGCGCGCGCGGCCGAGCCAGCCCGCGCGCCGGCCTCACTCCTCCTCGTCGGCGAACGTGCGCGCGCCGACCACGACCACGGGGTTGAGCAGCCGGAAGTACTCCTGGGCGGCCGCCGGCCCCACCGGGCCCTCCTCCTCGCGCAGCGCGAGCAGCGCGCCCTTCTCCTGCATGAACCGCAAGGTGCGCAACGCCCCATCCCGCACCGCCGCGTCCTCGCCCAGCGCCATGCCGATCAGACGATTGCGCAGCACGACGCGCGTGAACGAGTGGGGGCCGTTGTCCGCCGTGAGCGTCTTGAACTGGCGGCGCAGCTGCTCGACGAGCCAGCCCTGCGGCGCGTCGTCGAGCTCGATGCGAGCCGCCGCCTCGGCATTGGCCACGTACCGGAAGAGGTGGCCCTCCTCCAGATCCCGCGTCGACCAGTACCCGAAGGAGCGATACCAGAGCTCCTGCAGCTCCTGGACCATCTCCCGGGGCTTGCCCGCGAAGGAGGCCATCGCGCGCGCGGCGATCTCCTCGGTGCCGCCGAGCATCAACGCCAGCGCCGCATCGTTGGCGAGCTTCTCGTCGTCCAGCAGCGCCATCAGTCGGTTCTCCACCTCCGGCTCGATGCCCGCCTTCCCGATCGCTCGTGCCACCGCATGGCGCACGTCGAAGCCGGACTCCGGCGTCATGAAATCCAAGAGCACACTCGAGGTGCCGGCGATGGGCCGCGTGATCAGCGTCTCGAGCAAGCAGCTCTGCCGCACCCGGTCCTCGCGCGACTCGCTACCGTACTCGCGAATCTTTTCCGCAATCTTGACGAAATCCTCACCCTCGGCGACCCAAGCCAGCGCCGCGCAGGCCTCCATCCGGCTCTGCTCGTTCTCCTTCGGGTTTTCGATGTAGGTGAGCAGCGGCTGGAAGGCCCGGTGGTCCCCCCACTCCGAGAGGCCCTGCGAGGCGCCGACGCCGATCCCGCGCAGCGTCATGCCGAGAATGGCCATGCCGCCCGCCATGAGCGACTGCATGGTCGCGTCGAGCTTCTCCTCCCGGCGCTTCAGCGAGCGGATCAACACGGGCCAGGACTTCTTGTCGCGCGCGGCCCCCACGTAGCGCAGCGCGCTCTGGGCGATCACCCACTCTTGCGGCATCGGCGGCTGTTGCCCCTCCTTCGGCAGGGGCTTGCGCGGGTTCGCCCACCGGCGCAGCGGCGGCAACACCTTCGAAGACTCCATGTTCACGAGCGCGCGCAGCCCGTTGGCGTGGGGCGCCGGCATCTCCTTCAGCCAGAACATCAGAGCCGCCTCGCTCTGCGCGCGCAGCTCGTCGTGCGCGTCGGGGTGGATCTCGGCCAGGTCGGCGAGCATCCGGGCCGCCTCGACGCGCTCCTTGTTGTCGCGCTTGAGCAGCATCTCGTAGTCGGTGTCGTCGCTGTAGATCTTCTGCGCATCCATGCGCAGCCGCGCCGCCAGTGTCGGCACCGCCCGCAGATCCCCGATCTCCGCCAGCGCCAGAGCCGCCTCCACCTGCCAGTGGATGTGGTTGCCACGGCGGCCCAGGTAGTCGGCCAGGGCGTCGCCCCCCTTGGGGTCGGCGAGGTCGCGGATCCTCTTGAAGATCTGTCGTGTCTGGTGCCACTCCTTGGTGGCGGTCTCCGTGCTCACGCTGTCGAGCGCCAGCACCAGGCCCGGGGTGCCGATGCCGTTGGCGAGGGCTTCGAGAAACGTCTTCTTGTCCTCCACACTGGCGCCCTTGAGCTGCTCGAGCAGCGGGCCCCGTGCCCGCTCGTCCCCGATCTTGCCGAGGCCCGGCGCGGCCTGCGCCGCGATCGCCCGGTCTTCGTCGTTGACGAGCGCGATCAGCGCGTCGGTGAACTTGGGGGAGGGCTCGCGCGAGAGCACGGTGGCCACCAGCTGACGCACCGCCGGGCTCTCGTCCTTGTGCAGCTCGGCCAACTTGTCGAGGCTGACCAGCTGTGTGATCTTGTACGGGTCGAAGGCCAGTGCACCGTCGAGCTGGCGCACGCCCGCGAGGTGGCCGAGCCGATAAAGCGCCATCACCTCGTCGAAGGCGCCGCCCTCGCCCAGCTCCACCAAGGCCCAGGCGATCTGCGGCTTCGACTCGGCGGTGGCCTCCTTGAGCGCCGCCAGCAGCGGGCCGCGCGCGGCCTCGGCTGCCGGCAGCCCGTACTCGGCGAGCGCCGTGGCCGCCTGTGCGCGCACCCGCTGCTCCGGGGAGGACAGGGCGGCGATGGCCGCCTGCACGCCTTGCGGATCCCCCGCCCACGCCAGCTGCTTGAGTGCCTCCTGCTTGAGGGGGTGGCCGTCTTCCGCGTTGGCCCACTCCCGCCACAACGGCAGCTGCTCGGCCCGCGGCATCATCATCGTCGCGCGGCGCAGCTGCGCCGCCCGCTCGGGGGTCATCTCTTCGGCGCCGATCTGCGCACCGACGCCGAGGAACAACGCCCCGGCCACCCCCAGGATGGCGACCAGCACGAGCGCGACCACGGGCTTCACCTTGCCTTTCTTGAAATCGCCGTCGCCGGGGTCGAAGCCCCCGGGCATGCCCCCCCCGGGGAAGCCCCCGCCGGGCCCTCCCGGCAGGTTCCCGTCGTCGGGCGGCCACTTGGCGGCGTACACCACGCCGGCGGGCGGGGCAGAGGGATGACGGGGGGGCGCTGGCTGCTCTTGCATGAATCCTCGGAGGCTGAAAGCGCGCCGCGGGGGGCGGGCGCGGGGGGGGGGGACGGCTCGGCGCTGGGACGCTACTCGGGTTTGTGGCCGCCTCTCAACCCCCCGTGCAAGGCTGCGCCCCGATGCGATGGGTCCGACCGCTGAGCGTAGCCGCCCTCGTGACGGCCATCGCGACCGTGCTCTCCTACACTCTGCCGGACTCGATTTCGGCGACCGGCGTGGGGGCGTGCTTTTGTGTGGCCTGTTACGTGCTAGTGCTGCGCGGCTCCCCGCGGCGAATTCGCCGCCACGGCCTCGCGCTGGCGGGCTTGCTCGAGCCGACGCCGCTCGACACCTCGCGCTTGCGCCGCGCCGCGCTCGGCGCGCTCGCGTGGTCGACCGCCGCGTGCCTACTGCTGCTGCCCCCTTTCGCCATGACTTACTCCCGCTGGTGGGCCCCGCACCGGGAGCTCTCCTGGCCGGCGCCGCCGAGCCTCGACGAGGTGCTCGGCCAGCTGATGGTGATCGCCATTCCGGAGGAGATGTTCTTTCGCGGCTACCTGCAGACGGCCTTCGACGACGCCTCGCGCGTGCGCGTTCGGGTCCTGGGCGCCGCCGTCGGCCCAGGCCTTCTGCTATCGAGCCTCGTGTTCGCCCTCGGCCACGTGGCCACCGACCCCAACCCCGCGCGACTCGCCGTCTTTTTTCCCTCCCTCGTGTTCGGTTGGCTACGCGCCCGCACCGGCGGCGTGGGGGCGGCGGCGCTCTTCCACGCGGAGTGCAACCTGCTGAGCGCCCACCTGGCGCGCGCCTACTTCGGTGGATGAGCCCGGCCCAAAGACGGTGCTCGCTCCGGGCCGCGAATCACGGCCCCACGCCCGAGCCGCGCGGTGCGAACGGCGACACGAAACCGCGACCCATCCCTCCCTCGACGACCCGGCAAGGATCTGATGAGCTGTCGCCGATCGCACCCCAGACTTACCGCCTGGGGTTGCGAAAGCTTGGACGTGACCCCGACCGGTCAAGTAGGTTACGCGTGGTCGCTCTGCGGCTGCTTATTTACTTAACCTCCACTTGCTAGCGGAGGAGTCTCGTCTTGCTGGTTTCCCCCCAAAGAGCCTCGCTGGCGACGGGTGCCGTGCTGGCCTCCGTCGCTTGTTTTCCGACGGCGGACTTGAGTCGCTACCGGGCGGGCGGTGGATCCGGGGGCGGGGACGCCCTCGCGGGCGGCCTCAACGCCGGCGGGAGCGGATCGGCCGCCGAAATGGACGCCTCCTCCGGGCTCGACGAGGACGCAGGCTCGGTCGACGGCAGCCCGGAGAGCGGCCGGCCGGAAATTCCATCGGACGCAGGTCTCGACGCCGCCGCGCCGGACCCGATGGCGCCGCGGGACGCCGGCGGCCCGTGCAGCGGCGAGGCCGGTACGACCACCAGCTTCCAAAGCGAAACCAGCTGCTTTCTGCTCGTCGACGAGGCAATCGGCTGGGCGGAGGCGCTCGGCGCCTGCGAAGCTTGGGGCGGCAGCCTGGCCACCGTGACCTCCCCCGAAGAGGAAGCCACGGTCGACGCGGCGCGTGGCGAGGTCGCTATTTGGATCGGCTACAACGACCGGGGCACGGAAGGCACGTACACGTGGGCGAGCGGCGAAACCTCCGATCACACCAACTGGAATCTGGCCGCGGCACAGCCCACGAACGCGGATACCGAAGACTGCGTCGCCAAGCTGGCCGGCGCGGGGACGTGGTTCGATCTTCAATGCACGGACCTCTACGCCTACCTGTGCGAGCGGCCGCTCTAGACAGGGCGCCGAGCCTCCTGGCTCACGCAAGGTCTCGGGCTTTCGTTTGACCCGCGCCCGACGCTTCTGCGCCGACCCAAGGACATGCCGTGACGGACAGCCCACACACCGCCAAAACTCGCCCGACCCCACTCGCCGCGCCCCTCGTCGACGATATCGTACGCCGCGCCCTGGCCGAGGATCTCTCCGGGGGCGACATCACGAGTGATGCCACGGTGCCGGCGGATCGCAAGGCCGCCGGCACGGCTTTGGCCAAAATGCCCCTCGTCGCGTGCGGCGCCCAGCTCGCGCAGGCCACCTTCCAAGGCGTGGACCCCAAGCTCGAGTTCGAGGCGTGCGTGCCCGACGGCACCTGGGTGGGCAAAGGCAAGCCGCTGTGGATCGTGCGCGGCTCGGCCCGCGCCATCCTGGCCGGCGAGCGCACGGCCCTCAACTTCGTGCAGCACATGTCCGGCATCGCCACCATGGCCCACCGCTACGTCCGCGAAATCCCCGTCGGCTGCTCCACGCGCATCGTCGACACCCGCAAGACGACGCCAGGCCTGCGAATACTCGAACGCTACGCGGTCCGGGCCGGTGGCGCCCACAACCACCGGGACAACCTCGGCTCGGCCGTATTGATCAAAGACAACCACATCCTAGCCGCCGGCGGCATCGCCGCGGCCGTGCGCCGCGCCAAGCGGTACGCGGCCCACACCACCCGGATCGAAATCGAGGTCGAGAGCATCGCGCAGCTCGAAGAGGCGCTGGAGGCCCAGGTCGACATCGTCATGCTCGACAACTTCGCCTCCGACTCCCTGCACAAGGCCATGAAGATGTGCCAGGGCCGGGCGATCGTCGAGATGAGCGGCAACGTCACGCTGGAGCGCATCGCGGATCTGGCCCGGGCCGGCGCCGACGTAATCAGCATCGGCGCGCTGACGCACTCGGCTCACGCCGCCGACATCTCCCTCACCGTCGAGCCGGTCCAGCCCGCCCCGCCCTCCTCGACCGCCTGAGCCGCCCGCGCCCGCCGGCGAGCGCGCGCCGCCGGGCCCACCGGGCGCGCCCCGCCGCCGCCGCGCCGCCCAGGGCCCGGCCGCGACGCCGTGCGAAAGCTTCGCGCCGAGGCGAGCCGCGTCGACCTCGAGCCGCTATGCTCGGCGCCGTGAGCGCCTTCGACGCCGACCGATTCGCCCGCTTGCGCCGCGAGCGGGCCACGAGCTGGGGCTCGCCCCTGCACTGCTTCGCCTCCACCGCCTCCACCAACGACGAGGCCTTGCGCGCCGCACGCGCCGGCGCCCCCGAGGGCAGCCTCTTCGTGGCCGACCACCAGAGCCGCGGCCGCGGCCGGCGCGGCCGAAGCTGGCGCAGCGAGCCCGGAGAAGGGCTGCTCTTCTCACTTCTCCTTCGGCCGGCCGAGCACGCCCCAGGTCCCAGCCTCACGCTGGCCGCCGGTCTAGCGGTGCGCGCGGCGGTGGCAGCACGGGTCCCGCTCGCCGCCCAGCTCAAATGGCCCAACGACGTGCTGGTCGGCGGCCGCAAGCTGGCGGGGATCCTGTGCGAGGCGCTGTCGGGCCTGAGCGCGGTGGTCGTCGGGGTCGGCCTCAACGTCACGGGCCAGCCCCTGCAAGGGCCCCTCGCTCTTTCGCCCACTTGCCTCGAGGCGCTGGGGGCGCGGGGCGAGCAGCTCGCTCGCGAGCCGCTGCTGGCGGACATCACCGCGGAGCTCGAGCGCCGCCTGCACGCCTTTTTCTCCCGAGGGCTCACCAGCCTGCGAGAAGAATTCCATGCCCACGACGCCCTGCGAGGGCGACGTGTGATCGTCGACTCCGAGCCCCCGCTGATCGGGCAAGCGCGCGGCATCGACGAGCAGGGGCGGCTAATCGTGCTCAGCGAAGGCGCCGCCTGCGCCGTCGGTGCCGGCACGGTGCGCGAGATCGACGAGGCCGAACCCCCGCCTCCGCTCCGCTGAGCGCGGGCAGCCGGCCCGCTCGCCCGGCTGCCGCGGCGGTGGCAATCGGATGCTCGCAGCCGAAATTGCGTGTGCGCAAAGCCGGGCGACGCAACCCTGCGCTCTCCAGCGAGCACATCATCAGCGTGACCCGACGCGCGCCTCGCACTGCGTCGGCACCCGCGAGGCGTTTCACCATTGCTTTGCACCGAACGACGCGCCGGAAGGGGCGTGCTCGGCATCACCCCGCGGGGGGCACGAACGCGGTCGACCCTTTTGATTCAACTCTCCCTGGCTTAGAAGAAGGGGCCGAAAGCGCCCGCCTCTCGCGCCGAGAGAGCGATGCGCGATCGGCCACGGCGTCGCTCCGATCCGCTCCCACCCGCGCCGCCACCGGGCGCAAGTTTCTCACGAAGCAACCGTTCATGCCGGCATGAAATGATGCCCACGGCGCCGACGGCGCCCCTAGGAAAGTGGAGGCAACCGTGACTCGAACGCCCGCCCAAAGCCCGCGCAAGCTCACCGCCTCGGCCACCCGCTTCTTCTGTATCGGAAGCCAGAAAACCGGGACGACGCTGCTCGCACGAATTCTCGATCAGCACCCGCAAATCGCGTGCGTCTCGGAGAGCTTCGCCCTGTGTCCGGATTCGGACAGCAGCCTACTCAACCCCTATTCTCCCAAGTGGGTCGCCCACGGGTTCCGCCGCGCCACCGTCGATCGGTGGTTCACCCTGTGGTCCCTCGCACGGCGGCGCTACCCCCCCTCCCCCGAGGACCCGCTGCTGCAACAACCCGCCCGCGAGGTCACCTTCCGGCAGGTCATGCCCGAAGCGCTCTCGGACTTCGGCCTGCGCTGCGGCGCCACCGTCGTCGGGGACAAGTGGAACTGGTACGTCGGGGCCCTCGACCTGGTCCTGAGCACCTTCCCCGGCGCGCGTTTCATCTACACCGTGCGCGATCCGCGCGGCTTGTGGAATTCCGGCCAGCGCTTCCTCGACCGCGGCCACGGCAACCAAACCCTGGGAGACATGCTGGCGAAAGATCGCCAAATCCAGCCCTGGCTGGCCAGCGATCGGCTGCGCGTCGTGCGCTACGAAGATCTCGTCTGCGCCCCCGAGCGCACCGCGCGCGAGCTCTACGACTTTCTCGGCGTGGAATCGGAGCGAGTCGACCTGGACTACCGCCCCGAGCACGACCCCTACCCGCATCGCTGGGATTGGGTGCCCGAGAGCCGTCAGCCGCCCAGCTGCTACCACTCCAACAAGTGGAAGACCCAGATGACGGCGGGAGAAATCGCCCAGGTCACCGCAGCCGCCGGCGACTTCTTCGGCCGCTACGGCTACGAGGCCTGAGGTCGTCGGCTTCGGCCGGAGCGCACGAGCCCGCCCGCCGCCGCGAACGGGCTGGGCCCGCGGCCTTTCTTGGCAATCCTCGGGGCTCCGGGTCCCCCGGGCGCCGCCCGCCCGCCCGCTCCCCCGCCCGCTACCTCCGCCCCGCGCCCCCCACGAGCGACGCCCCGTCCGCCCGCGGCGCACGCCGCAACCTCGCGCGGCCAACACGGCGCCACCGGGGCCGCGCCCCTTGCCGCCGGACCACCGCACCGCCGCCGACGGGTCACCACCCGCCGCGCCCCGTCGCGCCTCCGGCCGCCGCCTCCCCGCCTTGCCTCGGCCGCCGCCTCGCGCCGTCCGTGTTCCGCCCTTGCCCGCCGCTCCACCCCCTCGGCCGCCGCCCCTCTGTGGCGCAGATTTTCCCTCATCGAAACGGGCGGTTGACGGGCTGTCGGAGGCGTCGCGCCCAGGGCCGGCGAAATCGCCCCGGCCGCCGGGGGCACGCTGGCCGCGGCCCACCGGGGGCGGTACGTTGCCAGCCATGAACGGCTTGCGCACCTCGACCTGGGCTTGGCTCCTATTGGCATTCGCCTGCGGCGGATCCTCGACGGAGGTCGCCGAAGCGGGATCGGCCGGCTCCAGCGGCGCGTCCGCGGGCAGCGCCGGGGAAGCTGGACCGGCCGATGAATCGGGGGCGGGCGGTTCGAACCAGGCGGCCGGCTCCGGATTCACGGTGGACGACGACGGGCCCGATCCGGTCGCGGGCTTCGCCGAAGTCCCCGTCGAGGATTTGCCGGACGACCAGCGGGAGATCCTGTGCGACGACCTGCGACAGACCGCGCGCGAAACCGTGCCGGATGAGCGGCTGCGGCGCGTGACCTGCGTCACCCAAGTGCTGCCTGCGTCGATGTCGCCGCAGGCCTGCGAGCAGAGCGCGCAGCAGTGCGTGGAAGAGGCCGAGAGCTCGGGGGCGGAGCTGCCCGAAGCGAGCCTGGACGGCGTGGCCTGTGACGACATCGCCCCGCCCGATTGCCCGCTCACCGCCGCCGAGGTGCAGACGTGCTCGGAGGACTTCGCCGCGCAGATCGACGAGCTCATCGATCTGCTCTCGTGCGACCGAGCGGGCAACGCGGGCCTACTGCTCGAAGCGCTGCAGCAATCGACTCAGCTGCGCAACGAAATCCCCGACACGTGCGTCGCCGTCGAGGAGCAGTGCGGCCTGGCGCTGTCGAGCGCGCTGCGGGCGGCCTCCTCGATGGGAAACTAGCCCGGATTTCTCACGACCTCGCGCCGAGGGCGAGTGGACTCGTGCCTGCTCGCGCAGCCGAGCCTCGGGGGAGGCAGAGCCCCCGTCTCGAAACGGAGGCTCGGGCCTCTCCGATGACGGGGTGACCGGGACGACCCCGGTCGGCGTCGAGCGGCTGCAAACACGGCTCTCCCGCGCAAGGGCCACGGGGGGGCGCCCGGGTGTGGGCGAGCCACCGCCGATGTGTCCCCGCGGGCTGGGGTTGGGCGCGGCGCCGCCGAAGCGGCCGACTCGGGGAAGCAATTCATCGGCCGTGCGTATGGCTCCGGGAGAAAACCGCCCTCCAGCTGCAACGGCCGCTGCCGTTGAAAGGTCCGCGTTCGCTGCGGCCGCAAGCGGGCTGCCGCGAGCGAGACGAGGGTCAGGCGCGCGGAGGAAGACACATACATGAGAGCTTACTTGAACAATCGTTGGTCCCTGGCTCTGCTGGGAGCCCTCACCTCGGCCTGTACGGTGACGACCGTGGAGCCCGGAGACGAGTCCGCGGCGGGCGCGGGCGGCTCCGGCGCCGGCGGTTCCAGCTCCGGCGGAGGCAGCGCGGGCACCGAAGTGGGCTCGGCGGGCTCGGGCGGCAGCGGCTCCGGCGGAGGCGGCGCCTTCGACTGCGGCGACCGCGACGCGACCGACGCCATCGTGGTCGACTCCGACATCACGGACAGCACGACCTGGTCGGGCACGATCGTCGTCGACGCGGCGATCGACGTCTACGACGCCGTGCTCACCATCGAGGCGGGCACCCGCATTCTGATGGGCACCGACGCCGACATCGAGCTCGGCTGGAACGGCAGCACCGCAGGCGTGCAAGCCCTGGGCACGGAGGCCGACCCGATCCGGATCTGCGGGCGCCAGGCCGAGGCCGGGTATTGGAGCTCGATCATCGTGCGCGGCAACGTCACCTCGGACAGTGTGCTGCGAAACGTGTTGATCGCGGACGGCGGCGGCAGCGACGCGGCGCTCGTCCTCGATGCCGATCTGACCGTCGACAACGTCCAGGTGGATAACTCGGGCGGCGACGGCGTGTGGGCCGTCGACTTCCGCTCCGGTAGCCAGGGGCTCTCGGTGCGCGGAAGCCAGGGAGCCGCCGTGGTGCTGACCGGGCCCGGCGCCGCCACGCGCTTTCCGCTCGGCGGCGAGCTGGTCGAAAACGAAGAAGACCTCGCGCGCGTTCGCTTCGCCGACATCGACGAGGACACCACCTTCCACGCCCTCGGCATTCCGTACCTGCAGGAGCGCGCGATGGACGTGACCGAGGCCGCCGTGGAGTTCGAAGCCGGCGTCGAGTACCGCTTCCTGGCCGACACCGATCTGGAGGTGGGCTGGAACGGCTCGGACGCGACGCTGACGGTCAGCGGCACCGAGGCGGAGCCGGTCGTCTTTCGCGGCCAAGGCGAAGAAGCGGGCTACTGGGCGGGCGTCGTGGTGCAGCGCAACGTGCGCAGTGACTCCGTGATGCGCCACGCGCGCATCCTGCACGCCGGCGGCAGCGACGCGCCGGCCCTCTCCCTGGACGCGCCCATCTTGCTCGACCACGTCTCGCTCGAGCAAAACGAGACGGGTGTGTTCATCTCCGGCGAAGGCCTGCACGCGGACTCGCGCAACCTCAGCGTGACGACCACCGAGTCCGACCCGCTCGTCATCGAGCCCGACGCGTTGACCAGCCTGCCAGAAGGCGGCACCTTCACGGGCAACACGCGCGACCGGATCGTCGTCGAGGGCGGGGACTACTCGCGCAACGGCACGGTGCCGAACCTCGGCGTGCCCTACTTCATCCGGGGCTCGATCGACACCCTCGCCGACTCCGTGCTGCAGCTCACCGCCGGCACCCAGTTCACGATGAACGCCGACGTGGACATCGAGATCGGATGGAACGGCAGCGCGGCGCGACTCGTCGCCGAAGGCACTGCCGACGACCCGATCCATTTCACCGGGCTCGACACCACCACGGGCTACTGGCGAGGGCTCGTGGTCGGGCAGAACGTCCTGTCCTCCTCGCTGCTCGACCACGTCGAGGTCTCGCACGGCGGCGGCGCCACCTCGAACCCCGCGTGCTTGCAGCTGCGCACCGCCATCACCGTCACCAACTCGAGCTTCGTCGACTGCGGCGGCTTCGGCATCCTCAAAGACGACGCCGACGCGGCCGACTACACGGTGACCAACACCTTCACGAACATGGGTAGCGGCTCGGTCGGCACGCTCTGAGCCGGACGCGCCGGCGGAGCTCCACCCCGCCGGCGCCCGGCAGCCTCCGGGTCGCGGAGGGCGAGCGCGGCGGCCCCGAGGCGGGCGCCGAGCCCGCCAACGGATCGCCCCTCGCCCGGGCGGATCGGCCCCCCACGTCGCGAGCAGGCCTGGGCGGACTCTGCTCCGCGCGGGCTGCCTTCCGCGTCGGCGGCCATCGACTGTCCCCTCCCTGCCCGGCCTCGGCCCCTTCGCGTGGTCCCACCGGCTACCAGCCGAGCTGAGCCCGCGCGCGCGGGCACCGCGAGGGAGGGCGCGCGCCGGCCCAGACGGCTCGCCCTCGATCCGAGCACGGAACGGTCCGCGCGGCGGGTCCGCGCGAGAACCCGCGCGTGACGTTTGCGTGAACGCGGGCGCTGGCCGCCGAGCGAGAGCCGACGCCCGCCGAGGACGGCCGAAGCCTCGCGCCTTCGCGCGCACGGGCGCCGCCGGATGTCGCGCCTCGGCACCGAACGTATCGGACGTTACGATACGTTCGGTGTTGCACGGGTGCCGCGGCCCAACCGAAACGACTCGCCTTTCGCCCCACCCCAGGCTGCGTCGTCACTCGCGCCGACCCCGCGCGGTTGACAGGCTCGCGACGATCGAACCACGTTTGACTGCAAACGGAGGCAAGGTGTGCCCGCGGCAGCGGTGCGGCAGCGCAGCGGTGCGGCACGAAAAAGGCGTGCTTGCAGCGGTGCGGCGGCGCGAACGACCTTCGGCGGCACGGGAACCAGAAGCAGCGAAAGGGACGATCATGGCACGAAAGCAAAGCCGTACGGGGCTTGGGGCGAGAAGAAACATGGCCGCGCTGGCCGGGCCAGCGCTCATCGCGCTGAGTTGGTCTCACAGCGCCGCCGCCCTGCCGGGGCGCTCGGATTACGACCTCGATGATGATGGCCTGATCGAGATCGAGGACTTCTTCGACCTCGTCCAGATCAGCGACAACCTCGATGGAAGCGGCATTTGGGGCGAGCCTCCCGCGACTCTGGGGTGCCCCGCCGGCGGGTGCATCGGCTTCGAGCTGACCACCCATTTCGACTTCGATACCAACGGCAACGGCGAGTTCGATAGCGGGGACATCTTCTACAACGAGGGCAATGGCTGGCAGCCCATCGGGTCGGAGGCGGAGCCCTTCACCGGCTGGTTCGACGGCAACGGCTTCGAGATTCGCAACCTCACCCAGGCGGGCGTCGGGGGTGCGGCGGGCTTCTTCGGCTACGTCCGGGATACGACGATCGAGAACCTCGAGATTCGCGACTGGCACGCGAACCGCATCAACACAGCGGGGGGGGTCGCCGTTCGACTCGTCAACGGCACCCTCTTTCGCTGCTCCTCGACGGGAACGGTCGACGGGGCCTTTGGCTTCGGTACCGGAGGGCTGGTTGCCGAGATGACGAACAGCACCATCGACGAGAGCTACTCGTCCGTCGATTTGCTGACGGGGGACAACCAGGGCGGCCTCGTGGGCAGAGCGCTCGAGGGCAGCACGATCCGTCGAAGCTTCGCGACGGGGCGAGTCGCGTCGGGTCGCCGGCATTCGTACGCCGGGGGCCTGGCAGGCGAGCTCACGGCAAGCTCGATCGAAAACAGCTTCGCGACCGGCAACGTGGGGGTCGCGCCCTTCTCGGGAGGGCTCGTTGGCGGCACCAACCCCCTGGGAACCTCCACGCCCGGCACCATCACGAACAGCTTCGCGACGGGTCACCTCCTCGGCGACGAATTCTCGAAGCGAGGGCTCGTGGGCTCTGGGGCCATGGTGCTCGTCAACAGCTACTGGGCCCGCGACCTGAGCGGCGTCGACACGACCGAGGGCGCCGGCGGCCAGAGCTTCACGGCGGCGCAGCTCCGTTGCCCCCAGTTCCCGGGCGATCCGAGCTGCGGGCTGGGGCCCATCTACCAGACGTGGGGCGCGCAAACCAACTCGGACGGTACCCCGCTTTGGCACTTCGGCACGGCCCAACAGCTGCCGGCGCTCAACATCCAGGCGAGCCGGTTTCGGGACGCGGACGGTGACGGGGTTCTGGACGCCGACGACGACTACCCACTGAACTACGCCGCCTCGAAGAACAGCGACGGCGACATGTCTCACGATCGCTGGAAGGAGGGCTGCGATGAAGATTGCCGCGCCCGCTCGGGCCTCGTTCTGGACCAATTTCCCGACAAAATCGCCGCGACCTTCGACCTCGACCTGGACGGCTACCCCGAGTCCTGGAACCCGCTGTGCTTCGGACCTTGCCGGGCGAATTCCGGGCTCGTGATCGACCCGAGCCCCGGGGACCTGGACAACGACTTCATCCCGGACTCCGTCGACACGGACGTGGACGGCGACGGGGAGCTCGACGTGGACGCGGACTCCAACGGATTGCTCGACATCGAGACCTGGAGCGAGCTCGACCACGTGCGCAACCACATGGGGGGGCAGGGCTTCCGCGAGTTCCCGCTGATGCCGCTGCAGAGCGGCGCTTTCGACCTGATCGACGACGATACGGACACCAGCGGGTGCCCACCCCGCATTTTCGAGGGCGTGCTCGCCCGGGCGTGTGATGGCTACGAGCTGCTCGCCGACCTGGATTTCGACACCAACGACGACGGCGCCATCGGCCCGGGCGATGAGTTCTACCGGGCCGGAGACGGGTGGGACCCGCTTGGCAACGACCACGACCCATTCTACTCGGCCTTCCTCTCCACCTTCGAAGGCAACGGCCACGTCATCCACAATCTCTTCATCGGGCTGCCCGGAGAGTCGCGCGGCCTGTTTGGAACCACCCAGCACGCGGTGGTTCGGAACCTCGGCCTCGACGGGCCACTCATGTCCCTCACCGTCACCTCCGATGCGGGAGCGTTGATCGGCATCGCGATCAACACGGACGTGCGAAACGTGTTCACGGCGGGCGAAATCTTCAGCGACTCGGGCCCCAGCGTCGGCGGGCTGATCGGGGAATCTCGCGGCAGTCGCGTCGCCGGCGCTCTCTCGACGGCGAATGTCACCCTGGCGAACTTCTGCTCGGGCTCCTGTGGCGCCGGCTCGCTCATCGGAAGCGCCTCGGGGGGCTGGGTCGAGGCGAGCTTCGCCACCGGGTCCGTCGCCGGAACCTGGCAGAGCCTCGGCGGGTTGATCGGCTGGTTGGAGCCGGACTCGGAGAGCTTTCCGCTCGGCGGGGTGAGCGTGCGCGGGACGTACTCCACCGGCTACGTCGGAGGGCTCTCGCCGCAGGGTGGGCTCATCGGGCAAAGCGAGGGGCCGCTGCACGAGAGCCTCGCCAGCCACTGGGCAACCGACACCAGCGGGCAAGCGACCAGCGCCGGCTCGGAGACGGGCTACCTGCTCTCCGAGCTGCAGTGCCCGGTGGGAGCCAACGATACGGGCTGCGCCGGGGCCACTCTGTACTCGGGTTGGCAGAGCTACACGGACGAATCCGGAGCTCCCTATTGGGACTTCGGGGATTCCACGCAGCTACCCGGCCTGTGCTTGGGCGGAAACGTCTACCGTGACGGCGACGCCGATGGCGTGCTCGAGCCGCCCGAGGCCTGCGGGGCGGGCGCAGCGGACCCCTGCGCCGGCATCTGCGCCGACCCGCAGGAGATCGATGTGACCCCAAGCTACAACAACGTGGCCTTGGGAACGGGCGAATCCTGCTTCTTCACGATGCAACCCGTCAACGGGGGCAACTGCAACAACGTTTCCCCGAGCCGCGAGATATCCGTCAACGGCGCGATCATGCCGTGCAACACGGGCAACTGGGCTTTTCTGCCGGGTCCTCGCAGCGGAGGGTATTGTATCCACGTGGAAGCCGGTCAACCGTGGGACTCCGGCTTGACTCTCTGGTAAGGCCGTGAGGCGGGAGCGCGCCGAGGCGCCGGGGCAGGGTCGGCGCTGCGGCGCGGCTCGAGCCTCGCCGGCTGGGCACCGTGCGGGCTCGCAAGCTCGCGGCCGGCCGCACCGGCAAGGTCGCCGGCGGCGCCTGGCCCGCGCCGCTCGCGCTGCCGCTCAGCCCAGGCGGCGCTCGGCCACGATGCGAAACAGCCGCTCGCGCCGCGGCTCGCTCCAGGTGTACAGCGCGATGCGATCGAGCCGCGCGCGCACCGCCGTCAGGTCGAGCGCCGCCGCCCAGCGCAGGCCCGCTTCGCGGTCGGCGTCGAGGGAGCGGCTTCGCGGGCGGGCGATCGTCACGTGCGGCTTGGGGGGCCGCGCGTCGCGCCGGCCGCTGGCCGCTTCGGTGAGGGCATCGCGAAAGGCGCCGAGCCGCGCGGTCGCCTCGGCGCGCCCCTCGGAGAGCAGCGCCGAGAGCGCCGTGTAGCGCCGACGCGAGCCGCCCATCGGGACCACCTCCCCGAGCGCCACGTCGAGGGCGGCCGGGGGCTCTGCCTCGAGCCGCTCGTCGAGCGCGGCGAGGGCCCGCTCGGCGCCCGCCTCGCCGCAGCCGCCGAGGAAAGCCAGCGTGAGGTGCACGTCGCGCTCGTGGAAGAGGCGAAAGCCCCGCGGCAGCGGCGGCAGGTCGAGCACGAAGGCGCCGTCGAAGGGAAACGCGAAGAACCAGTTCGGACGCATGCGGCTCGTCTGGGCTACAGCAGCGGCGCGGCGCGAGCAAGCGGGCGGCGCAGGCGCCGGGGAGAGAGCGAGCGCGCCGCAGGCGCGCCCGGCGCAGACGAGCGCACGACGGGCTCCGCCGCCCCCACCCGAGACGCGGCGGCGCCCGTGCGCTACAGTCTCGCCCGTGACGCTCGCCCCCGCCTCACTTCGCGCCGCCCAGGCCCCGCTGGCCGCCGCCCTGCTGCTCTTCGCCGTGCAGCCCAGTCGCGCCGAGGGGCTGCCCGAGTGGCAACCGGTGGCGCCCACGGAGGATGCCGCCTGTGGGCTGGCCGCGGAGGCCGACCTGATCGGGCATCCGCGCGTCAACGAGCTGTCCATCCGGGTGCCGGCCTCCGCGGCCTCCCGCGTGGTGGCCGACGAGCTGCAGGCCTCGTTCGACGGCGCGCCGGCACACGTGGTAGTGCGCACGTCGCGGGCCGCCGAGGGCGAGCGGCAGCGGGACTTCGGCTGGGTGTTCCCGAACAAGGGAGCCTTCAAGAAGGCCCGCCAGCTGCAGATCCGCCTACCAATCCGGCGCGGTCCGCAGACCTGCAGCGTGACGCGCGAATTTCGACGCGTGGCGGAATCGAGCACGGCCTCGAGCGCGCCCTACGTGGTTTGGGACCTGTACGCCGGCGCGGGCACCGGGCTGCTCGCGACCGGCGACGTCGAGCGCGCGCGCGAGGTCCTGTACGGCGGCGTCGCGCTCTACCCGTGGCCGCGGCACGGCGCGTTCGCCGACGTGATCGCCGAGGCTCGCGACGATCAGTCGCTCCGCGTGGCAGGCGGCCGCGCGGCGACGAGCAGGTTGCGGCAGCTGAGCGTCAGCGCCGGCTACGCCTACGACTGGCTGCTCTCGCCGCGGCTCTCGGTGGGCTACCGCCTGGGCGCCGGCGTGAGCCACTACCGCTGGGGCTCGGGGTCGAGCGTCGAGCTCTCGACCACCAGCTGGCTGCTCGCCGAGCGAATGAGCGCCGACTACCTGCTGAGCCCCATCGCGACCGCCAGTTCGAGCGCCAACCCCAGCGTCGGGGTGTGCTTTCACCACCACTACCGGGGCGGTGGCGAGCTCGGGGGCGTCGACCTCTCCGGCCACGACATCGGCGCCCTGTTGGTCCTGCGCCTCAGCGGCCCCTGACCGGGCGAGCCACCGCAACGCCCCGCCCGAGCCCGCACCGGCTCCCCAAAAGCGAGCCGCGGCACCGGGCCCACCCGCACCGTCTGCCGCCCCCGCGTCTGAGCCAGCAAGGCGCGAGCTCGGGGAGGGACCCGCGAGCGCCCCAGGCCCCGGCCGGTCGATTCCTTTGCAACGCGACGCGACGCGGCTCGTCGCCGGGCGCTCAGGCGTGCTTGCCGAACGTTGCTTTCTTGCGTTGCGGCGCGGCTCGCGAAGGCGGGAGCAGTCGACGGCCCCGGCCGGCCCGTGCGTGCTCTCGCGGAGGGGCCGGCGCCGCGCTGCGCTGGGGACCATCCCTCACACCCGGGTGGGTCCGTTCCCCAGGCCTCACCGACCCCTGCCGCCACGCCTTCCTTCTCGCGCCGCGCGCGCGAGGGAAGCTCCGCCGCGCGAAGCCCTCGAAGGCAGCCCCGGAGGCGGTTCGACCAGCAAACATCACGTTCAGGCAGTGCAGCCGTTCGAACCACCCCCGAAGCAAGCGCCGCGCTTGTCATACGACACGAGAGGCCGCGTGCAAGGCGCCGGATCGCCACGGAGGGCTGCGACGACCGTCCGGCGACGCAATCGCACGCCAGCCGACACCGGCTCGCGAACGCGCGCCGGCCGCGGTGCTCGCGGTGTTGTCGAAGTGTTGCCGCGAATGAACCGCGCAGAAGCGGCTCGATGCCGTGCGCACCGATCCGCCAGGCGTATTCGAGCTGCGCGAGAAGAGTCGCGCCGCGAGATGACGGGTGCCGCGCAAGGGTCCCGCGCGCTGCTCGAGCCCGCTCGAGCCCGCGGCGGCTCGCGCAACGCCAGACAATGTCACGCGGAGCACCACCCGTTGACGTGACTTGCTTTCTTTGATGGAGCGCCCGTGCGTGGCAGCGCTACCACCGCAGAAGTTGGGCCGCGGGCGCCGAGCGCCACGTCTTCCGGGCCTTTGCTTTTCGTTCGCGAGCGCTCACAATCCCGGCGTGGCCCCCCTCGTCTCTGCTTCCGCGCTCGGCACGGCGCCCCGCCGCGCCCAGCCCACATCCCGCTTCGCGCGATCCTTTGCCTCGCGCCCGCTCCCGCACGGCGCATCGTGGGGCGCAGCGCTGTGGCTCCTCGCCGCGTGCTCGAACGGCCCGTCGGGTCCCGCGGATGCACAGGGTTCCTCGAGCGGCGTACCTTCGTCGCCCGATGGGGAACGTGCCCCCGCCGCCGCCGCGCCCGCCCCGAGGGCGTCTCGCTCCGAGGAAGCGCCTCCCGCGGCGGCGGGCGTCGAAGGCACCCCCGCGAGCCCGGATTCGGCCGGCGAGGGCGCACCCGAAGTCAGCGGCCCCCCGGCGCTCGAAGGCGAGGACGCACCCAGCAGCGCGGCAGAGGCAGGCTCCGCTGAAAGTGGCTCCTCGGAGGAGGCAGCCCCGGCCGCACCGGCCGAGGGCGAAGCCACGGGCGCGGACGTCGCGGAGCCCGTCAACCACGTCTTCCTGCTCCTGGGTCAATCCAACATGGCAGGCTACGCGAGCGCGCAGGCCTCGGATCGCACGGAGGATCCGCGCATCACCGTGCTGGGCTTCGACGATTGCCAGGAAACGGGCCGGCGTGCCGACGAGTGGGACATCGCCGCGCCCCCGCTGCACGAATGCTGGAATGGCGCCGTCGGTCCAGGAGATTGGTTTGCGAAGACCTTGCTCGCCGCGCTTCCCGAACAAGATACGATCGGGCTCGTTCCCTGTGCCCTGAGCGGAAGAGCCGTCGAGGTCTTCATGCAGGGCCCGGGCACCGAGTTCGACTGGATCGTGGGGCGAGCGCGGGCCGCGCAAGCCGCGGGCGGCGTGATCGAGGGAATGCTGTTTCACCAGGGCGAGTCCAACTGCACGGATCCGAATTGGCCCGGCAAGGTCCAAACCCTGGTCCGGGATCTGCGCGCCGAGCTCGGCCTCGGTGACGTGCCCTTCCTGGCGGGAGAGCTGCCGTATGCCGGCAATTGCTCCGCGCACAACTCGCTCGTCGCCCGGCTGCCAGAGCTCATCCCCAACGCAGGGGTCGTCTCCGCCCAGGGTCTGGCAGTGGATCCGGCCGACACGCAGTGGAATCTCCACTTCGGGCACGACGAAACGGTGGAGCTCGGGCGCCGCTACGCCACCAGCATGATCGAGGCCCTCGGCCTCTGAGGGGGTCACTCCCCCCGGGAGCTCAGCGCCCGGTGTCTGACGCCGCTCGGCTCGCGAGCGCCTCGCGGGGCATTCGGCGCCCACGGAGCACGCCCCCGCCCTCGGGGGCGTCTCGATTCAGAAGCTGCCGACCGCCGTCAGGCCCGGCCCACCGCCGGGGGCCGTCGGGCTGAGCCGCGCGGAAAAGGAGGCCGGCTCCCCCGAGTCGTACACCACCCAGGCCAGAGCGAGCGCGACGGCCCCCCCGACCCCGACGGCCACGGCGGACAGCCCCAAAGCCGCGACGCGATCTCGATCGTCGAGCGCGTCGCGCCGGCCGCTGATGAACTCGTCGGAGGTGGGGTTCAGGGCGCCGAGCTCCTCGAGCTCCTCGTTGTGATCGGTCGCCGCCGACTCGCGCAGAAGCCACAGGGCGCCCGAGCCGGCCACCATCGCCGCACCCATTCCGCCCAAAACCCAGCTCAGGGAATTGCTCGGGCCCGCGGCGGAGTCCACGGCCGCGTCTCGCTGCACCGCCGGGGGCGACGCGGCCGCCTGCGCCTCGGGAATCACCACCCGCAGCTGCGTCGATTGCTGCCCGACGATGGTGAACTGCCGAAGCGAGCTCTCGTTCGAGCCGAGCTTGGCCAGCAGCGTGTGCTCCCCCACCTTCAGCAGCAAGGGGCGACCGCGCTGATCGGCAGGCAGCAATCGACCGTCCACGTACACGTCGGCGCCCGCGGGCTCGACGCGCGCCACCAGGGACCCGACGCGCCTTCGCTGCACGGCCAAGGTGTCGCGGGCCCAGCCGCGCTGCTCCTCGGTGGCGCGCGGCAGCTCGAGCAGCCGCTGCAGGGTCTGCACCGCCTCGACGGGCTTGCCGGAGGCCGCGCGCGCCTGAGCCAGGTTGTAGAGGGCGAGCGGGTCGCCATCGCGCTCGAACGCCCGCTCGAAGTAGCGCGCGGCCCGCTCGAACTCCCCCTGCTGGGCGGCCTCGTAGCCCAGCTCGAAATCGTCTTTCGAGTCGGCCCCGCTCGCCTGCGCCGCCACGGAAGCGTGCAAGGCGAGCCCGAGCAGGGCCGGGAGAGCTCGGGCGAGAGCGCGGCGCGGCTCCAGCCGCGGCCGTCGAGGCCGGTTGCAATGTGCGGGCATGCGCGGTCAATCCTTGGGGCGAGGGCGAAAGAGGTGGCCGGGAGCGAGCCGTCGGCGCTTGTCGCCCGCAGGCGTATCGGGCGAGTCGGCCCCGTCGGGGTCGCCTCGCGGCACGAAGCCGGGCGGCGCCGAGCGCGACACGAAGCCGGGCGGCGCGGCCCCCGGGTCGCCGCCGGCAGGCCGCTGCTCGCGCGCTCGCGCCGACTCGGAGGTCGCGGCGCTCGGGGGCGCCTCGGAGGGGCGCCCCCGGGCCTCCCCATCGAGCCGGGCGGCACGCCGCAGAGAGCGCGTCCTGCGCGTCACCCGGCGCGTGGAGGGCGGGCTCTCGGCCGTGATCTTCTGCGCGACATCGACCGTTGCTCGCTCGGCCCCACGCGGCTCCCGCCCCAGAGCCTCGACAGGCCGCACCCCCGGAGCGGGGGTGGAGACCTTCGACGGGCTCGCGGGCGGCGCAGCCGAGCCCTCGGCTCGGACGCGCTCGCGCGGCTCGCCCGAGCGATCACGCACCGCCAGGAAGAAGGCCACCAGCAGGCACGCCACGGCCACGCACGAGAGCAGAACGGGCAAAATCAGCGGCCTCCTGCCACTCGCGCTCGGCGCCGGCGTCGACGACGGAACCCGCTCCTCCGGTTCCAACAGCACCTTGTCGCCCAGGCTCAACGTGAGGCTCGCCAAGATGTGAGCCAGCTCCGCCGAGCACTCCGCCGCCGTCTGCGGCCTGTCCTCGCGGCGCTTGCTCAAGCAGCGGCGAACGAAACCCGCCAGGCGCTCCGGCATGAAGGAAGTGAACACGGCCGGCGGAGGCAGCTCCCCCGTCGCCACCTGATGCAGCACCCTGTGAGGCGTGCCGGTGTAGAGCTCCTGGCCCGTCAGCATCACCCAGGCGGTGGCCCCGAGCGCGTAGATGTCCACCCGGTGGTCTACTTCCGTGGGGCAGTCGAGCTGCTCGGGCGCCATGTAGGCCGGCGTTCCCATCAGCGCGTCGGTCGCGGTGAGGTTGGGGTCTGCCAGCGGCTTGGTGATCCCGAAATCCAAGATCTTGCAGCACTCCGCGCCATCCACCTCGGTCACGAACAGGTTGGCCGGCTTCAAATCCCGGTGCACCAAGCCTTTCGCGTGCAACACCTCGAGCCCGCGGCTCGCCTCCAACAGCAGCTGCAGCCCGCGCTGCAGCGGCAGCCGCCCACTCTCCCGCAGAATCTCGTCGACTCCATGGCCCCGCAGCAGCTCCATCACCAGGTACGGAACGCCGCGGTGCGTATCGAAATCGTGAACCGCGACGACGTGCCGGTGGTTGATCGAAGCCGCCATGCGCGCCTCCCGCTCGAAGCGCTCCTTGCCCGTCTCGCGGTGCAGCTGCTCGGGGTGCAGCAGCTTGATGGCCACCCGGCGACCCAGCGTTTTGTGCTCGGCCTCGTAGACGACGCCCACCCCACCACAGCCGATGCGGCGCACGATCTGATACCGCTCCCCAATCCACGTGCCGGGCCGCAGCTCACTCGGCAACGCCAGCATCGACGGCTCCTCGCTCGGGTCGGGGGTGAGCTGCACCCCCTGGCCCGGGGACTCTCGTCGAGGATCGTTCACCGCTCGCAAATCACCGCGTCCGTAAACGCGGCGCTCTGGTAATCGTAGTAGCCACGGGGAACGGCGAACGCGAGGCCCTGCCTGGCGTCGCGGCGAATGCACCAGACTTCGATGTCGGCGGGGGCCTCGCCCGTCTCCGCGTCGAAATCGAGCGGACCCGATGCCCCGGCGTAATTCACGGAGCGCCCCGCCCTCAGCTCCTCCAGCGCGATCCCAATGCCCATCTCCGTAGGAGGAGCCTCCACGCCGGAAGACATCATCGCCAGGGCCTGGGCCAGTTGAGCGCCCGTCGGCCGGTTGGCCCCATCGTGCACGGCCGCGTACGCCACCGCGTACTGGATCAAGAAGCCCGCGTCGTAGCCGTGCTCCGCCGAGCGCCCCGCGGGCTCGCCGAAGCGCGCCTGGAAGCGGCCTCGGAACGCGTCGTACAACGGCCCACGCCCGGATATCGACGTGCCCACCACCCGCTCGTGCAGCGGCGTCCCACCGCTGGGGCTGCTCTCCAGCTCGACCACTACGTCCAACAAGTCCTGCAGCTTGGAGCCGCGCGTGAACACGTAGTACGGCCGGGGACTGCCGGCGCCCGCCAGCGCGTCCCAGCTCTGCTCCACCTCGGGCAACATCACCTGGAACGCCTCGTTCGTGCCCACGAAAAGCACGACGTGAGGCCGATGGCGGGCAATCTGCTGGGCGTCGGCCTCCAGCAGCAGCCGCGCTTCGGGGCTGTCCGGCCTGTCCGGGTATTCGAAATCGTCGACGTTGGGGTCGCTCAGGCTCGGCCGCCCGCCGTTGAGCTGCAGGTCGGGCCGCATCGCTTCGCGAAAGCCGCGCCCGAAGGTGTCGCCCTTGGTCGCGATCGTGAGGCGCAGCGGCTCCGCCTCCGTCAGCCCCAGCCGCTGCCGAATCGTCCCTTCCAGCTCGCCCACCAGGCGCGCATACGCCGGCGCCTCGAACACCACGGGCGGAACCGTGCGCCACACCAGCCCGTCATCGTTCAAGCGCGTGATCGCGTCCCCCGCGGAAAGCGGCGATAGCATGAGCACACCGCTCGGCACCGCCACCTGCGCAGCCACCTCGATGGTGATCGGCGTGAACCCACAGCCGATGATCGCCGGCACCTCGAGATCATCGACCAAGTGCCTGGCAGCCCGCAGGTGCGCGTTCTCGCCCTCTGCCCCCTGCTCGTGGCAGGCGACGACCGCCAGCTTGCGAGGCCTGCTCGCGCCGGCCATGGGCACGCCCTGCCCAATCGCCTCCAGCTCGTCGAACGCCATTCGAACCCCGTTGGTGGCGGGACCTCCGGAGGAGGCGAACTCGTCGAGAAAGGGGTGAAGCAACCCCAACACCAGTGTATCGTCTTCCTGCAAGGCTTCGCGGTTGAAGACGTCCACACAGTCCTCGCTCAATAGCTCCGCGCAGCGGCCATCCGATGCGCGGCACACGGCCGGGTTGCCCCCGGCCTCCGCCATACACTGACGATTGCTCTCGCAGGCGGGCTCCGGCACCGGCTCGAGCTGCGTGCAACCGCCGCCGGTGCCCAGCAGGGCGAGCGAAAGCGCCCCGCCAACCCGCGCGGGCCCCGTCACGACACGCAGCCCCGTCACGACACGCAGCCCCGTCACGACACGCAGCCCCGTCACGACACGCAGCCCCGTCATGACACGCAGCCCCGTCATGACACGCAGCCCCGTCACGACACGCAGCCCCGCCACGACGCACAGCCTCATCACCACGCGCAGCCTCACCGTACCCTTCCGGTGCAGCGGCGAGGGCCCTTGGGGCCCCACTCTTCGTTCTGCATGGCAACGCGACCCAAGCATTCTTGGGGCGACCATAACCGCGCTGCCCTCCAGCGCGCCACCGGAACCAAACGACATCGGTCGAGCGCGACGACTCGGCGGCGGATTCGGAACGGGTCGCAACTCACATGCACCCGGACCTGCGCACCGCGGGGCCATGTACCGCCAACGGAATTCAGTCCCCGTCCGGTCGAAAATGCGAAGAGCCCAAAAGAGACGCGATCCACGAGCGCGCACAGTGGAACAACCCCGCGCGTCTCGACTGTGGGCTCGCGGCGTGCATCGCGCAGAGCGCACGCGCCGAGCCAAGCGACGCCGCGGCGCCGCCACCCCCGCTTCGATCCGGGCGCGATGACGCGCAAAAATCCCTACAGAAAACGTTTTCTGAGACCATTGCCGGCAGGGCGCCACTGCGCGCTCGCGACCGCCACGAGGTCTCCGCCCCAGCCGTGAAACGTGCCGGAGGGGAGCGGCGCCGAGCGCCGCGCCGAGGCGTGAGTCACGGTCGCGCACGACTCCCGTCGCAGCACTCCGCAGCGGCGCCGCGCCGGCGCCCCACGCGCGCCGCCTTCCCGCGCTCGAAACTCGACCCGCACGGCCCAGAAAAAACGGCGCAAGACCTGATAAAAAACGTTTCCCCTTCCGTCGGCACCCGGCTGCGGAGCCATGGCCCGCACGACGCTCTTCACCCGCGCCGCACCTTTGTGCGGCCCGACCGATTGCGCCTTCGTGGCCGACCCGGTGCGCTCGAAGCCGCGGCGCCGGGGCTTTCTGCCGACCGCGAGGGAGCTTGGATGCCCCCCACCCAACACGGAGACCCTCGCCCGGCGCAGAGCGCCGGGTGCCCCCCGACCCGGCTCGCGCCGGATGGGGGCACCAAACCCGGCCCGTGCCGACCGCCGCGCGACCTCGACCGGGCTCGCAGGCGCGCGGTGTTGCACGACGGAGCAAGCCTGCCCACCTCCTCGCGCTGCCGGTCCGACCGCGCCCCGAGCGGCCCGACTCGAACGCGACCGGCGCCTCGCAAGCCAGGCAGGGGTCGCCCCATCCGCTCGCGCAGAGACCCCCGTCCGCTCGGACCGCGGGGTCGCCCCGTTCGCTCGCGCCGTGACCCCGTCCGCTCGGACCGCGGGGTCGCCTCGTCCGCTCGCGCCGTGACCCCGCGCCATGAGCTCGTCCCGAGAAGTCGCGCCGTCCGCTCGCGTCGGCGGATCAGCGTTCGCGCCCATCCCCGCGCGGGGGCCCCGCGGCGCCGAGCCCCCTGAAGGTCGAGCCATCGCGCCTCTCATCGCGGGGCGACCCGCCCCGCGAGGCTGCTCGGCCCGCGAGCGTCGCGTCCCGAAGGCCGCCGCCGGAAGGCTGGCAAGGGACCGGAGCGCGCCACGCCCGCAAAAGCGCCCCGGGCGCTCGGAGAGAGCACGCGCGGGCGACGACGCCGTCGCGAAGGGCTCCGGCCCTGCGAGGGACGGCTCGCGGGCAACGCGAGCGCCGCCGCCGGCAACGCCTCCCGCCGAGCAGCCCCTTGACAGCGCGGTGCCGAGCACAACGCTCTACGGGCTTCGGCGCCGAGCGAGCGCCGAGGCGGCAACCCCGGAAACCCTTGGCGAGGAGAGTGAGCGTGGCAACGGTCGAAAAATCTGGCTGGCGAGAGCTCGAAGAGGGCGCTCCCGTTTGGTTCCACGAGTATCGCTTCGCGAAGAGCGCGACCGCCAACTGCCTGATCGCGCGGATGCCGAGCTCGGAGCTGTTGGTGCTCAGCCCCGCGCTCGGGCTCACCCCCGAAGCGTTCGAGGCGGTCGACGCGCTAGGCAAGGTGGGCGCCGTCGTGGCGACCAATGGGTACCACTACCTCGGCGTGCTACAGTGGCGTGAGCGCTATCCCGAAGCTCTCTACTTCGCGCCCAGCGCTTCCATCCCGCGCATCCGCAAGAAGAAGCGGCAGCTCGCCGACTTGACGGCGCTCGACGAGCTGTCGCCGATGCTGGGCGAAGGCATCATCGTGCGAGAGGCGCCCGCCACCAAGTGCGGGGAGTGCTGGGCGATGATCCGCACCGGCTCCGGCTACGTCTGGTTCGTCTCCGACATTCTGGCCAACATCCCCGAGCTACCCAAAAATCTGCTGCTCAACCTGTTGTTCAAGTGGACCAAGAGCGCACCCGGCTATCGCGTGTTCCATCTGGCTCTGCAGGTCATCGCGCGAGACAAGAAGGCGTTGCTGCGCCGCTTGCTGGACGACCTCGTGGCGTTTCCGCCCTCCGTCGTGCTGCCCGCACACGGTGCCCCGGTGAAGCACGCGGAGGTTGCCGCGCAGACCCGCGCGCTGATCGAGGCCACGCTTTGAGGCCCGCCGGGCTCGGCGGCGGAGCCGGGCTGCCGCGCGCGGAGGCGGTCCCCAGCGCGCACCCGACGCGCCCTGCGCAGCGCCCCGCCGCCGCACCACGTACCGCGCGCGGTGCCGCGCCGGGCGCAGCCCCTTCGCGAACGCAGCGTGAACTTTCGCGGCGCCAGCCCGCGCAAGCGCACCGGCCCTTCCCCCCCCGCGCGGCGCGGCGCAGACCCTTCGCAAACGCGCCGTGAACTTTCGCGGCGCCAGCCCGCGCAGGCGCACCGGCCCTGCGCCGGGGCCGCCACGTCGCAGCGCCCCGACGCCGTGACACGCGCCCTCCACTGCAGCCGACCCTCCGCCCCCATGAGCCAGCCCCCGCCCACCTTCTCGATTCGCCCCGCCGAGCCCTCCGACGCGCCAGCCATCGCCGAGCTGTGGCAGCGGGTCTTCGGCTACCCCGAGCCGCGCAACGAGCCGCACGCGGTGGTCGCGGAGAAGCTGCGGCACCAACCCGAGTTGTTGCTGGTGGCCACCCGCGCACAAGACCCGCGCCCCATCACCCCCTCTGCACCGCCCGAGCCGGCGCGGAACGGCTTCGGGGCGCTCGTTTTCGGGACCATCATGGCTGGCTACGACGGCCACCGGGGCTGGCTCTACCGACTCGCCGTATCCCCCGGGCACCGGCGCCGCGGCCTCGGGCTTCGGTTGGTACGGGAGGCCGAAGCCCGATTGCGCGCGCTCGGCTGCCTCAAGGTCAACCTGCAAACGCATCGGCACAGCAGCGCGGCGGGCCACTTCTGGCGGGCCGCCGGCTACCTCGTCGAAGAGCGCGTCTCGTTCGGCAAAGAGCTCGGCGGGCGCGGCGAGGCCGACTAGAACTAGTCCCGGGCTAGCCCGGGCAGGGCGGAACCAGGGAAGCCAACCGGCGGGGCGGCCCCGTCGAGAGCGGCCCCGTCGAGAGCGGCCCCGTCGCAGCGGACCCGTCGCAGCGGACCCGAGGAAGGCAGCCGGCAGGGCGGCCCCGTCGAGGGCGACGCCGGGCGGATCGCAGGGGCGAGGCCGGCCGGCGCGGCCCTGGCGCTGCGGCCCCCAGCCAGCGCGAGCGAGCCGCGTGCTGGTGCCCCCATCCGGCGCGAGCCGGATCGGGGGGCACCCGGCGCTCTGCGCCGGGCGAGCCCGGGCCGGGAGGCGCGGGGGCATCCCCCGATCGCGCGCCGGCCGGAAGCGCGCGACCCGGGCCGCCGCGGTGATTTCGCCCCGCGCGTGCGGCGGCCGCGCCCGCGTTCGAAGGCAGCCGCGCGCCCGAGCGGGAAGTCCGAGCTCCCGCGGGTCGAGGAGAAGCAGGAGAGGCAAGCGCCGAGACGGGGCGGAGACGGCGTCGAGCCCCGGGGTGCCCTAGCGCACCCCGGGGCGGCCTGGAGGTCGAAGGCCGCGCGGACGCCCGCCGTGGGCGGTCGCCGCGCAGGCCGCTATGCCGACAGGGTCTCCGCGAGCAATCGGCGCCCGCGCGAGAGCCGGCTCATCACCGTACCCACGGGTACGTCGAGCTCGGTCGCGGCTTCCTTGTAGGCGTGGTCCTCGAGATCGACGAGCTGCACCACGCGGGCGAAGCTCTTGGGGAGCCGATCGAACGCGCTGAGCACGCCCTCGGTCAGAAAGGCATCGTCGGGGGCGAGCGGGCCGGAGCAGAGGCAGCCTTGATCGGAGAGCTCGAGCTGCGCGAGCGCGCGACAGCGTGTCGACTCGCGCCGGCGGCTGGAGATGAACAGGTTGCGCAGCACGGTGCAGAGCCAAGCCCGCAGATTGGTGCCGGACCCGAACTTCGCTTCGAAGCGAAGCGCTCGCAGCAGTGTTTCTTGAACGAGATCCTCCGATTCCGCCTCATTGCGGCACAAGCGGCGAGCGCGCGCACGCAACGCAGGGATGTGCTGAGTGATCTCTTCGCGAGTGTCCACGACCCGTATGGAGCAAGCCACGTGCCAGGCCTCGCTCGGTCACCTCACGGAGGAAAATTTGGCCAAAACCCGCCCGATCGAGCAGGAGTGCCGACTCGGGCCCATGCCCGCGCCCCCCGCTGCGGCTTGTCATTCTGACAACGGCCCCACGGGCGCTGCCAGGGAGGCAAACACCTCGGGCAACGCATCGGCAAGCTCATGCGCAAGTAGACCGCGGATTGCACCGGCACGTCGCTTCGACCAGCATCGCGCGGCAAGCCCGTGTAGCACGGCGGCGGCTGCCGCCCCGCGCTTGGGCGACAGCTGCACCAAGAGCGCGCCACACAGCCCGGACAGAACATCACCCGTTCCACCCGTCGCCAAAGCCGGTGAGCCGCTGCTGCACACCCAAACGCTCCCGCCGGGATCGGCGACGAGCGTGTGAGGCCCCTTGAGCAACACGACTTGCTGGGTGCGATCGCTCGCCTGACGAACGGCGCCAAATCGATCCGCCTCCACGGTGGCCGCGCTTTCGCCCAACAAGCGCCCCAGCTCGCCGGGGTGGGGCGTGAGCACGCAGTGGCCCGCCGCCCCTCGCAACGCCTCGGCTTCGCCCGCGAAAGCGCTCAGTGCGTCGGCGTCGACGACCTTCGGGCCCGCCCAGTGCAACACCACGTGCCGCGCCGCGCGGCGCGCGGCCTGCCCGAGCCCGAAGCCCGGCCCGATCACCACCGAGTCCGCGCCCTCACACCGTGAAAGGGCGCTCTGCTCGGGTTGGTCCGGGTCCAGCCGCTCCACCATCGCTTCGAGCGTGGCGTGCTGTAGGCCGTCGGCGAGCTCGGGCCAGGTGCAGACGCTCACCAATCCGCCGCCGCCCCGCAGCGCGCCGCGCGCGGCGAGCTGCGCCGCCCCCAGCTTGCCCGCTCCGCCCGCGAACAAACGCACGCGCCCCGAGCGGCCCTTGTGACCCGCGACCGACCGGGGCGGCAGCCAGCCGGCGACGTCTTGGGGCTCGACCTGGAAGGCCTCGGGCTGCGCCCCGGGGCCCAGGGAAGCGGGCACGCCCAGGGGCACCACACGGAGCGCTCCGCAGTGCTCGGCGCCTCCACCCGTGAGCTGACCGAGCTTGAGATGGCCGAAGCTCAGGGTGCGAGTCGCGACCACGGCCGCGCCGAGCACGCGACCCGTCCGGGAGCAAAGCCCGCTCGGGAGATCCAGCGCCACGATCGGCAGGCCGCTGTCGTTCATTGCCTCCACCAACGCTCGCGCGCCCTCGCGCAACGGCCGGCTCAGCCCGGTGCCGAACAGCGCGTCGACCACCAGCCCCGCCGAGTCGAAGAACCCCGCGAGCGCCCCGCGGGCGATCGACTCGTCGTCCATCCACGCGAGGCGGCCGCCCACGCCGCGAAACGCTGCGCGCTGCGCCGCGGCGTCCGCCGAGAGGCGGCGCGCCGGAGCGTACAACAGCACCCGCACCGCGTGGCCCCGACTGATCAGCTGCCTCGCCACCACCAGGCCGTCGCCGCCGTTGTTGCCGGGCCCGCAGACGATGCAGGTGGGCCGGCGAGGGCTCGACTCGGGGAGCAGGGCCAGGGTCGCCCCCAGCCCGGCGTTCTCCATCAGTACCAGGCCGCCGACCTGGGCCTTCTCGATGCACGTGCGGTCGAACGCACGCGCCTGCTCCGGCGTGAGCACGGGGCGCACGCGCGCTCACTCCTCGTCGCCGAAATCCCAGTCCTCGCCGAACGCTTCGCGCTTCGGGGTCGCCAGGGCTTCGCCGTCCGGCCCGTCGCGGCGCACGACCAGCGTCTGCCCGGTCGCCACGTCCTCGTCCTCACGCGCCACCACCGTGATCACGTTGATGCCGGGGCTGAGCTCGGCGTCGAAGGAGAACTGGAGCGTCTTGGGATCCGAGCTCTTGCGATTCGACTTGTAGAAGACCTTCTGTGAGCGCACGAAGACGTAGGCGTCGCGCACCTGGTCGGCGTCTGTCGCCACTCCCTCGATGTGCACCGTGGAGGAGCGAGTGGAGAGCGCCGCCGGCTGCACGTCGAGCCTCGGGGGCGATCGGCTCAGCAGCGGCTGGAAGCCGAGCGGCTTGCCGCTGCCGGTGCCGAGGAATTTCGAATCCACGTAGCCGAAGCGCCCGTCGGGCAGCTCCACGCGGCTGAACTCGCCCAGCACGCCACTGCGCTTGATCGCCGAGCCCGCCACCAGCGTGCCGACCACGCGCGCGCCCTTTTGCGGCCGGGCGTGCACCGGGGCGTCGCGCCCGACCACGCGCGTGTCGCTCACCGTCTCGACGGGTAGATCGGTCGTCACGATCGGGAAGGCTATCTTCTCGCTGGCCACGACGCGCAGGTCGCGATCGAGCACGGAAATCTCGATCTTGGCCTCGTCGGCCTCGAGCGCCTCGAGCGCGTCGAACGTGAACGCCACCCGGCGGGTTTCCCCGGGCATCATGTCGGAGATGTCGAAGCGGCCGGCGCGAAGCAGCAGCCCGTCCCCGGTCAGGTTGGCGAGCAAGGCCTGCGTCTCGTACGACTTGCCGGTACCGGTGTTCTTCACGTCCAGGTACACGGTCGCGCCTTCGCCGCGGCGGATCTGGCCGTCCCCGTTGCCGTTTCGATTGTCGACCACCTGGTAGGTGTAGGCGAAGCTCGGCTGCGGAAGCTGCACCACCGTGGGGCGGATCTCGGCCTCCACGGGCGGCTCGCCCCCTTCGGCGCTGAAGCGAATCTTCACCACGTCTTCGCGGGTGACCGAGTCGAGCGGCATGCGGCAGCGGCGCTCCTCCTCGCTGCCGCTCGTCTCGCCCTCGTCGCCGTGCGGCGTCGAGCAGCGGCCGAGCGGCGCCCGGGCCGTCTTCGAGCGGCCCGGATCCAGCTTGCCGAACACCAGCTCCCGCTCGTCGAAATTGCCGTTGTCGCTCTTGGTAATCGCGCGCAACCGGTAGATCGGCTTGTCGCTGCGGTTGTGCACCGTCACCGCCAGCTCCATCGGCTCGCCCGCCGTGACCCGATCGCCGTCCCGGTTCGTCTGCACCTCGACGGTGAAATCCGAAGCGCTGGGGCCGACCGCAGCCGCTTGCGGGGCGGGCTGCCAGTCGATGCCGAGCCGCTTCAGGTCGTCGGCCACCTTGCCGACCTGGGCCTTCTGCTCCTGCTCGATGAAGCCCTGCGCCGCCTCGAGCTGGCCCTTGCGCTGGCCGCGCGGCAGGCGGCTCACCAGATCTCGCGCGAAGCGCACGGGGAAGTCCAGCTGAAACTCGTCCACGTCCCGGCCGAGCTCACGCAGCTTCGCCCGCTCGCTCTCGGGCAGGTTGAAGCGCAACGTCACCCACGGCCGCTCGTCGCGGCGCGCGGCCCCGTTGGAGAGGCTCTTGGACAGATCGCGCTCCTTGAGGCGACTCTCGGAACGGACCAAATCCATCTCGAGCGTGTCGGCCGTCATCGGGTCGAGCTCGATGTCCGGCGTGACGCCCACGCCCTGGATCGAGATGCCGCCCGGGGTCAGGTACTGGGCGATCGTCAGCTTGAGCGCCGCGCCGCCGGCGATGCGGGAGAACACGAGCTGCACGCTGCCCTTGCCAAACGTGGTTTGGCCCACGAGCACCGCGCGGTCGTGATTCTTGAGGGCGCCGCTGACGATCTCGCTGGCGCTCGCCGACGAGCCGTTGACCAGCACCGCGATGGGGTAGTTGGGCTCCGTGCCGAGCGAGCGCGCGCGCTTTTCGTCCCGCCCCTCGCTGCCGCCCACGGTCGAGACGATCGTCCCGCGGCGCAGAAAGCGATCGGCCACCTGGGCGGCCTGCTCGAGCAGGCCGCCGGGGTTGTTGCGCAAATCGAGCACCAACCCCTTGGGCGAGCCGTCTTCGCGCATGCGCTTGAGCGCGGCGTCCAGCTCGTCACTCGTGGTGGACTGGAACTGCTTGATGCGGATGTAGCCGACGCCGGGTGCGAGCTTTTCGTAGGTAACGGAGTTGATGCGGATCTCCTCGCGCTCCAGCTCGAAGGGCCGCGCGCCCTTCCAGCCTTCCTTGCCCTCACGGTGCACCCAGATGGTCACCTTGGAGCCCGGCTCGCCGCGCAGCCGCTTCACCGCGTCGTCGAGCGGCATGTTGAGCGTGGACTCGTTGTTGATCTTGGTGATGCGATCGAGGCGCTTGAGCCCGCTGCGCCCGGCGGGCGTATCAGGCATGGGGCGAATGATGGTGAGCTGCTGATCGCGAATCGAAATCACGATGCCCAGGCCGCCGAAGTGGCCCGAGGTGGAGAGGTTCATCTCGGCGTACGCCTCGGGGCTGAGGAACACGCTGTGCGGATCGAGCGTACGCAGCATGCCGTTGCACGCGGCGTACTCGACACTGCGCAGATCTACGTCCGCGTCCCGCAGATTCTCCTGAAGGAAGGCGAACACCTCGCGCAGCCGGGCGGAAACGTCCCAGGGACCCACGACCGTGTCGACACGGAATTTCTTCTCCTCCGTGTCCACGCGAACCGTGACGTGGGGAGAGCCGTCCTCGTGGGTGACGATCACGGGCGCCACTTCTCGCTGAACCTGGTTGAGCGCGGACAGGAACATCTCGCGCGGCTCGACTCGAGAAGGGTCGACGTACTTGTTGCGAATCTTCTTGAGCGTCTCGTTGACCGCCGCGAGCTGCGTCAGGTCGTAGTCCCCCTTGGGAGGAGTGGACACGGCGTGGGCCGCGCCCAGGCCTTGCCACAGGCCCCCCGTGCCGAACCGGCTCGCCACGTGATGGGCGAGGAACGCGAACCCGAGGACCACCGCGAAGCGGACGACCCGCTCATTCAAGTGCATTCGCCTAGTATACGCGGGGTCGGCTCGGACGAGAGCACCAATGCCGGCCGATCCGGCTCCGGCCATCAGACCGAACGCAGGCCCGAACGGCGGGCGCCGCGGGCTCGGCGCGCGAGCGCGATCGAACGCGCGCTGGGTCGAGCGCGCAGGTCGCGGGGACGACCCCCTCGAGCCTCGTGGGCACACCGCTCGGCGAGCGCCGATGTGCTCAAGGGTGGGATGCGGCGGCCTGCGCCGAAGAGGCCGGCCCCTTCGAGCCCGCCGCCTCGCCCCCGCGGGCGTCCGGATCGGTGACCTCCACCGGTGGGCCCCCGTCGTCTCGCTGAATGGCGTAGCGCACCAGAGCGCGCAGAGCGCGATTGCGCTGGACGTTGCCGAGCAGCATCTTCAAGTCTTCGTACACGGAGGGATCGACCAGCAGCGCCCCCAGCGTTCCCTTGCCTTCGCGCACGTCGCGAACCACCGCGGCCAGATCGGAGCTGATGCTCGCCATGTCCTCGGCGACCGACTGCTGTACCTCGCCGCCCCCCGGGCCGTCGCCGTACAGCACGCCGCGCGCCAGGCCGCTGCCCTCCCGCACGCCCTGCAGGCTCACGCGCACCTCCTCGGCGGCCGAGCCGAGCTGCGCCAGGGCGCGCGCACCCTCGTGCCCGTACAACACCTCGTGCGCCAAACCGGGACCGCGGTTGACCTGCGCGACGGCCCGCGCGAGCTCGGCGGACGCCTCGTCCAGGTGACCCGTCGACCGCTCGAGGTTGGCCACCAGCGACGAAACCTGCTGCGCTTCTTTGGGATCGTGCAGCAGCCGAGCGGCATAGCCTTCGCCCGAGTCGAGCGCCTGCAAGATGTGGCTGAGCGCAGCCACGCCGGCGCGCAAGTCCTCGCTGAACCTCTCCTCGGCCAGCACTCCGGTCGTCTGCTCCAGATTGTGCAGCACCCGCTGCGCGTCGACGCTGAGCGACTTCAGGTTGTCGACCACGGCCATGAAGTCCTCGGGCGGCGCCGAGGGCAACACCGAGCCGGGCTCGACGGGCTGCGCTCCGCCGCTGCCCGGCGTGACGGTGAGCATCTTGTCCCCGAGCAGGCCCTTGGGCGCGATGCGGACGCGACTGTCGGTGCGCAACCGGCGCGCTTCGCGCTCGACGATCCGCATCTCCACCTCGATTAGCTCGCTGCTCAGATCGTCCGGGTAGCGCACCCTCGAGACGGTGCCGATGTCGACGCCGCCCATGCGGATCGTCGCACCCTGCTTGAGACCCTGCACGTCGTCGAACTGGGCGTGGAAGGTGGCCTTGCTGTCGAACAGGCTGCGGTTGTCCCCGATCAGGAAAATGATCGCGCCCGCCGCCACCAGTCCGAGCAACACGAATACGCCTACCTTGACTTCCCTCGACATGGCCATGGCTCTCCTGAACGTAGCGCCTCGCGCAGACGCTGTCCCGCGATAGTTTCCCTCGTCGAAACGCCGACCATCGCACCTTCGCGCCCCTTTTGGGCCGCCGCCTCCGAGGTCCGTCGCGGATCCCCGAGGGGCGCACCGGAATCGGGGCCCCGCGCAGGAGACGGGCGCGTGACGAGCCCGCGGCCGGCGGCGCGCCGCCTCGAGCGGGCGCGGCATGCCCCCCGCGCGCCGGGTGGCGAGGTCGGAGCTGGGCGGTCAGGCGTTCAGCAGCGTTTCGACGTCCTCCTGGACGGGGGCACGGCCCTCGATGAAATCGGCCACGCGCGGGTCGGTGCTGTTTCGAAACTCGTCGGCCGTCCCCTGAAACACGATCCGCCCGCCGTACACCATGGCCATGCGGTTGCTGATGGTGAAAGCGCTCTTCATGTCGTGCGTGACGACCACGCTGGTGATCTTCAATCGCTGCTGCAGCCCCAGGATCAGGTGATTGACGCGGGCGGTGTTGATCGGATCCAGGCCGGTGGTCGGCTCATCGTAGAGCACCACCTCGGGCCGGACGGCGATCGAGCGGGCCAGGCCCACTCGCTTGCGCATCCCGCCGCTGAGGTCGGCCGGATCCATCTCTTGAATCCCGGGGAGCCCGACGAGGTCGAGCGCCCAGTGCACTCGCTCCGCGATCTGCGCGGGGGTCATCTGGTCGCGAAAATGCTCCTCGAGGCCGTACGCGACATTTTCCCCGACCGTCATCGAGTCGAACAGCGCGCCGCCCTGAAATAGCATCGCGATGCGCTGCCGCAGACGGCTGAGGCGAGACTCGCTCATGCTGGTGACCTCTTCTCCGTCGAAACGGATCGAGCCGTGATCCGGCTTGAGAAGACCGATCAGCATCTTGAGCATCACGCTCTTGCCGACGCCCGAGCCGCCCACGATCGTCAGCGCCACCCCCCGCTCGATGCTCAGGTCGAGGCCGGAGTAGACCACCTTGGGGCCAAAAGCCTTGCGCACCCCGCGAAACTCGATCATGGCTTGCGTCATCCGAAAGGACGGTACGGCCGCGGCCGGTGTGGCGCAACTGGACGCCCGATGGGAATGCGGCGGCCCTTCGCCGCGTCGAGGCTTGGCTGGGCCCGAAACGCTCTTATACATGCTCGGGCACTGACCCCAGCCCCACGTAGGCCCGACGCGCACAAGTTTGGCAGCGGCGCGCGGGGCTGCGTACAGTTCTACAACGTGGCCTTCGGGCCTCCTTCCCCAGCCGCCCAGACTTTAATATGCGCTTCTTCTTCTGCTCCTCTCTCCCATTCTTTTCCACCGCAGCGTGTGTGGGCGCTCTGTCGACCTCCTCGGCCGCGCAAGATGCCGGGGGCGACGGGTCCGTCGCCGGCGACCTGTCGGTCACGGCGTCGTCCGCGGCCGGCACCGCCAGCGCCAGCGACGGCGCCTTCCGGGCGGGGATCGAGCCGGGCGACCCCCGGTACTACGAAACGACCGGAATGGAGCCGGCCGGCAATCTGCTCGAGCTGGGCATTTTCGGCGGCCTGTTTTTCGCCTCGCCCAATCACGCCTTCAACGAGTTCGTGAACCCCTATCGCCCCGAGCAGGATTTGAAGCGGCCCTCGCCCGAGTTCGGCGTTCGGATCGGCTACTATCCCGCCTCGTTCCTCGGCGTCGAGCTCGAGGGCATGGGCGCCGCGGGCGTCACGGAATCCGGGCGCGGCGCGACGCTGTACGCCGGCCGAGCCCACATGGTGCTACAACTCATGACGCCCCGAGTGGCGCCGTTCGCGCTGGTGGGCGGCGGCCGCATCGGAGTGCGGGGCGACGCCACGGGCAACGACGACGACCCGGCGCTGCACTTCGGCGCCGGGCTCAAGATCTTTCCCCACCCCCGTGTGGTGTTGCGCGCGGAGTTCCGGGACAGCATCACCAAGCAGCGGCCCGACGACGACACGGCCCACCACCTCGAAGCTCTGTTGGGCGCGGGCATCGTCTTCGGGCGACCGGATCCGGTGCCTCGCAACACGGACGGCGACGCCCTGCTCGACATCGACGACAAATGCCCCCGGGAGCCCAGCGATCAGCCCGACGGCTGCCCGATCCGGGACGCCGACGGCGACACGTTCCTCGACGATGCCGACGCCTGCCCGGGCGAGCCCGGCGTCGCCCCCGACGGCTGCCCGGTGCGGGACGTCGACCAGGACGGCGTGCTGGACGAGCAGGACCAATGCCCGCAGACGCCCGGCATCGCCCCCACGGGCTGCCCCGACGGCGACAACGACGGGGTCCTCGACCGCGACGACAAGTGCTTGCAGGAGCCGGGCGTCGCCCCCGACGGCTGCCCCCCGGACACCGACGGCGACGGCCTGCTGGACCGCGACGACAAGTGCCCGACCGAACCGGAAACGAAGAACGGCTTCGAAGACAAAGACGGCTGCCCGGACACCGTGCCCGAGGTGGTGAAGAAGTTCTCCGGGGTAATCCCCGGCATCCGGTTCGCCAGCAACCGCGCCGAAATCACCCAGGGCTCTCGCCCGGTGCTGGACGAGGCAGCCGGCGTGCTCAACAAGTACCCCACGCTGCGCATCATGGTGGTCGGGCACACCGACGCGAGCGGCAGCCACGATCACAACGTCGACCTTTCGCGGCGCCGCGCCGAAGCCGTGCGCAAGTACCTCATCGACCGCAGCGTGGAGCCGGAGCGCATCATGACGCGCGGCGAAGGCCCCGACGATCCGATCGCGGACAACAAGACGGCCGCGGGCCGCGCCAAGAACCGCCGCATCGAGTTCAAGATCATCGAGTGAGCGACGCGGGGTCGGCGGCGTGGGCGCCGCCGACCCCTGCGGGGGGCGCCCGACTCGAGCCGGCTTCGGCTCGGAGTATCGGCGCGCAGCAGCCCTCGGCTTGCTGCTGGCGGCCGCGGGGCCCGGCTGGCGGCGGTGCTGCGGAGCCCGTCGGGGCCCGGGCTCACGGGGTGGGGCGCGGGCGCCCTCAGGGGGTGAAGTGCCGCTCGAGCGCGTCCAACAGCCCGGCCACGGTGGACTGGGCGGCTTCTACACCGACCGAGAGCCCGTGGGCTCGCAGGGTTTCGCTGGTGGAGGGACCGATGCTCGCCAGCGTGAGGCCGGAAAGATGCCCGGCGGCTTCCGAGCCGAGCGCGGCGACCACCGAATCGACCGTGGAGCTCGAGGTGAACAGCACGATGTCGATCTCCCCGCCCTGGATGGCGGCCGCCAGCTCCTGCTGCGCCGCCCCGGAAACGGCCACCGTCTGGTAAGCCGGCGCGATCACGACCTCGATGCCGGCCTCGCGCAGGATCTCGGGCAACCGCTCGCGGGCCACCAGGGCCCGCGGGATCAGCACCCGTCGAACCCCAGGCAGAGCCAGGATCGCCTTGGCTAGGCCTTCTCCGACGAAGCTGCGAGCGACCACGTCGGGGCGCAGCCCCTGCCCGCGCAACGCCCGCTCCGTCTTCGGGCCCACGGCGCCGACTCGGCAGCTGGCGAACGCGCGAGCGTCCAGGCCCAGCGCGTCCAGCTCCGCAAACAGGCGCTCGACGGCGTTGGCGCTGGTGAAGAGGCAAACGTCGTAGCTCGAAAGCTGCCGAGCCGCCGCTCGCAGCGGCTCGAGATCGGGAGGATCGACCACCTCGATCGCGGACAGGCAGCGCGGCTCGCCCCCCCGGCGGCGAATCGCGGCGGCTGTTTCCCCGCCCTGCTGCGGGGTGCGGGGCACCAGGATGCGCTTGGAGAACAGCGGCTGGTTGTCGTACCAGCGCAGCTCGCTGCGCAGCTTCACCACCTGCCCGATCAAGATCAGGGCCGGGTTGGAGAGCGCCGCCTCGCGCGAGCGCGCGGCGATGGTCGAGAGCGTCCCCGTCACCACCCGCTGGCGGGGCCGAGCCGCCCACTGAACCACGGCCGCGGGCGTCTGCGGATCTCGACCGCCTTCGAGGATGGCCGCCGTGATCGCCTCGATGCGCTGCATGCCCATCAGCACGCAGATTGTCTCCGTGGCGGTGGCCAGGCGCCGCCAGGCGTCGGGCGACCAATCCACACCCGCACGATCGCTGCCGGTGATGAAGGTGACGCTGGAAGAGAGCGTGCGATGCGTCAGCGGGATGCCCGCGTAAGCAGCCGCCGCCATGGGCGACGGCAGCCCGGGCACGATCTCGAAGGGGATGCCGGCTTGCCGCAAGGCGCGCGCTTCCTCCGCCCCGCGCGCGAACAACGACGGGTCGCCGCCCTTGAGGCGCACGACCGCGCGCCCCTGACGAGCCAGCTCGATCAACTGCCGGGTGATCCAATCCTGGCTCGGGCTGCGGCTGCCCCCTCGCTTGCCGACGCTGCGCAAATCCGCGCCCGGCCGACACCACTCGAGGAGCGCGGGGTGCGAGAGCGCGTCGTACAGCACCGCGTCGGCCTGCGAGAGCAGCTCGCGCCCGCGCACCGTGATGAGCTCGGGATCTCCCGGACCCGCCCCGACGAGCCAGACCTTGCCGAGTGATTCGCTGGGGCTCATTCCCACGCCGCCGTACGCCCGCTGCCGCCCCGAGACGGCCCGGCCTTTCTTTGGCTCCGACATCGGTTCAAAGCTCGACCCGCATGAGCAAAAACTTGTTGTTCGTCTCTCGGCCGGTGACCTCGCGGAAGGAGGCGACCTCGCCGAGCTCGCGCTTGAGCGTACCGACGCGCGTGAACTCCGTGGTGAAGAACATGACCTTGGTTCCGTCTTTCTTTTTCTGCGCGACCCAGTCCTTGAACTTCTTCCCGGAAGATACGAAAGCCGGCACGTGATTGCCCGTGTAGAAGTTCTCCCCCTTCCAGTTGAGCTGGTAGGCGACCAACGGCTCCTCGGGGCCTGCACGCTCCTCGTAGTAGCGCTGCACCGTCTCGCGCTGCCCCCAGTGCGGCGAGATCGCGGGCAGGTACACGTTGACGCCCCAGGCCGCGACGAGCACCGCCGCGGCGGAGACGAGGCCGACGCCCAGCCGCCGCAGCCGCGGCGCCGCCAGCACGCCGCACGCCAGGCTGCCGACCAGCGCGGTGGCGCCCAGCCAGCCACGAAAATCCAGAGACTCGGGCCACGGCCGGTCGTACACGTAACAGAATAGGCTGAGCAGCCGGGATTGGCCTTCCACGTCGCGCGGCAGGCTGACGAACAAGTCGCGGCCCACCAGGGCCGCCCCCACGGCGCCGCCCAGCGCGAGCATGGGCAGCGCCGAACCCTCCGGCGAGCTGCCCCCCGACGGGGCCCGCAGCCGCCAGCCGAGCCCCGCCGCCGCCAGCGAGCCGAGCGCTGCCGCGCCGAGACCCCAAAGCCATGCCGGCTCGCCGCCGGGCTCCCCGGAAAACGACCCCGAGAGCAGAGCGTCGGCGCCGAAGGCCAGCAAACAAGCCGTGGCCGCCGACCCTCCCCAGAGCAGGGCCAGCTCTCGGCCCGAGAGGGGCGCGCGCTGGCTCCACAGCTCGTCGAGGAGCAAGCCGGCGAGCAGCGCGGCCGCGGGAGCCAGCGGGAAGATGTAATGGTGAAACTTGGTGCCCGTGATCGAGAACATTCCGAAGGCGCACAGCTGCCAGATCAACAGCAGCTCGAGCGCCGCGCCGGTGTCGGAGCGGACGGCAGCCGCCCCGGCGCCGCCTGCCTCGGCCTGCGGTCGCGACTCGGTGAGGCGCGCCAGGGCGGCGAGCACGCCGGAAAGCGCCAGCCCGCTCCAGGGGAACAGGCCATAGCCCAGCTGCCAGAGGTAGTAGCGAAAGCTGGTGTCGTCCCCGGCGTTCGTGTCGTGCACGTGCTCGAAGGCCCGCTTGACCATGTCATGCACGAACAGGCGCTCCACGAAGGGCCGACCGTGCCGGACGTACTCCTGGATGAACCACGGCGCGCTCGCGCACAAAAGCACGAGCGCCGCCGAAATCGGAGCCGCCTCCCACAGCTCGCGATACCGCCGCCGCGACACCGCCACCCCCAGCAGCGTGAAGACGATCAGCACCGGGCCCGGCGCGCCCTTGGCCATGAAGGAGAGGCCACACAGCAGCCAAGCACCCAGGTAGCACGCCCGCTTCAGCTCGAATCGCCGCCGCTCGATCAAGGCCCAGACGGCGAGCCCGCCCGCCGCGGCCAGCCCCGTCCAAAGAGGCTGCAGCGCCGCCCGCCCGGGCCCCGGCTCCGAGCGGCAGCCGCGATTGCCGGGCAGCCCGCAGTTGCCCGGCGAGCCGAAGCTCACGTCGTCCGCGTGCAAGTAGAAGCCGAAGGGCGCGCCGTCCCAGGAAAGCGAGGCGTTGCGCGACACCAGGTAGAGGACCTGCGGGACGGCCACCGCCAGCACACTCGCCACCAGCAGATGCTTGGGCGTGAGGGTGAAGAGCAAGCCGCGCGGACCCAGACGAATCCCACAGCCCGCCGGCGCCCAGTCGCGGCGCAGCGAGAGCGCGACCAGAAACAGCCCCATCGCACCGCACAGCGGCGCGACGTAGACCATGTCCACCATGCTTTGGTGCGCGAGAAAGTACCAGTACGGGCACGTCGCAAGCACCAGGCCCCCAAGCCACGCGGCGCGGCGCCCGAAGTGCAACCGCGCTCCGAGATAGAGGGCGTACTGGCCCAGCAACGCCGAGACGAAGATCGGCATGCGCGCGGCCCACTCCGGCCCCGGGTAGATCCCCGCCTCGACGCCCGCCAACATCTGGTCGGACGAGGCGTGCACGCCCAGGGCGGCGAAGCTGAGCCCCTGAACCCAGAAATCCAGCACCGGCTTGGACCAGAACCAGCCGTCCTGCGCCCACCACAGCGAGATCCAGTCGCGCCGGGCGAGCATCTCGCGGGCCACCTCGCCGTAGTGTGTCTCCCACGGGTCCACGAGGCCGAAAGCCCCCAGCCGTGGCAGGTACACCGCGGTGGTGAGGGCAACGAGCCACAGCCCGTGGTGCTGCCAGAACCGGGCCGGAGCGCTCGAGCCGTAGGCTCCCAGCCGGCGCAGCAGCACCAGCGCCGCGGCCGCACACCACAAGAAAGACGCCGTGATGGCCAATCCCAGCGGGGCGACGAAGGCGCGCCCGAGCGAGCCGGCCACCACCAGGCACAGCGCGCCCCAGCACACCCCCCCCCCGAGCACGATCTGCAGCGCGGGGGACGCGAGCCGGGCGACCTCGACCCCCGTCGAAGCGGGCTGCCGCGGGGCGACGAAGAGCAGCGTCAGCGCGCCGACGCACACCACGCAACCCAGCAGCCCCAGCGCAAACCCGCCCGCGAGGGCGGGGGTCGCGCCCATTGCGGCCACGGCAACCACCCCACCGAAGGCGGCGCACGCCAGCTGCACGAGCCACGGCGGAACGCGCCGTCGCCCAGACTCGCGCAACTCGATCGCTTTGCCGACCGGCCGCGCCGCTGCGGACTCCGTCATGGCCTCGTGTCTAACTCATGTCCGAGCCCCGTTCGATGCCCACGGGACGGCTCGAGGGGATTTCTGAGCCGTGCGCGACGCGATCGGCAGGGCCCGCTCGGAAGGCGACGACGGGATCGCGGCGCACGCGAGCCGGGCGACGGCGAGGCCCGCGACCCTCCCCGATCACGGCGCGCGGCGAACGACGGCGCTCGCGGATCACGACCCGGGCCGGATCCCGGTGCATCCCCTGGCGCGGCGCGCACGCGGGGCGTGCGGGATCACGGCGGCCGCCCGATCACTCTTGGGTGAGCCGCGCGATCTCTTCTTTGATGAGCGTCTCGGCGAGCACCGGGACCACTTCCCACACGACCTGCTCGACGACCTCGCGCGACAGCGCCAAGACGCCCTCGACCTGCTCGGCGGTGAGATTGAGCTCCGCGAGCCGCTCCTCGAGACCCGCCGCGGCGCCCGCCATGGGCGAGGCCGAAACGGCGGCGACCGGCGCCGGGGCAGCCACCGCCACGGCGGCCGCCGGCGCAGCACGCGGCGCCGGGGGAGGCCGGCGAGCCGGCGCCGGGGGCACGGGCGTGCGGGGCAGCGCAACCGGCGGATTGATGTGCGCCGGGGGCGACGGCGGGGCGGGCACCGCCCGCGGCGCCGGGCGCGCTGCCGCCGCGGCGCACAGCTTGTCCACCTTGTCGCGTATCTGCTGGGTATCAAACGGCTTATCGATGAAGTCGTCGGCCTGCACCGCGGCTCCGCGGGCCGCGTCGTACGGCTGCTGGCGACTGGAGAGAATCATCACGGGGACGCCGGGAGCTCGCGTCTTGACCTCACGGCAGAGCTCGTAGCCATCCTTGTCACCGAGCGTCACGTCCAACAAGACCAAGTCGGGGCGCACTGCTTCCAGCTGGCTCAGGGCCTGCTGCGCCGAGCCCGCGATGACCGCCTCGTACTCCGCGGAAGCGAAGGTGATATCCAGCACCCTGCGCATCGTCTTGCTGTCTTCGACTGCCAAAAGCGTCTTGGTCAAGCTTCCTCCTGGGCCCTCGTCGGTACCATGCTCCCCGCAGACTAGGGCTTGTCGTCGCCCCAGTCCAGGCTTCGACAAACCAAGCGCCATCCCGCGAGGAGTTGAAACGAATCTCTTCCTCCCTGCTACGGCCACCCGCGCCAACCAGGAAGACCTCCCGCTCGCGCTCGGCAGCAAAAGTCGAACGCGGTGGCGGCCACCGCACTTCGGCGGCGCCTGTCGTGCCGGGTGAGGGGGACGCTCCGCGACCGCAGGCCGCCGGCCGCAAGGTGGAGACCACGGCAGCCCCCGCCGCCAGGGGCGGCGCGAAAGCGACGGCGTTCGGGAGGGCGCCCGCCGCCGCGACGCTGCGCCGGCGCCTCGAACCAAAAGGCCCGCGCTCGGCGAGATCCTGCTCTCGAACGGCGAGTCGAGTCGCGAAGTTCGGCGCTGCCGCGCCGGACGGCGACGGCCCCCGTCGCGCGGCCCCGCCCGGCCCCGCGACGACGCCCGCCGAGAGGACCCCGAGGGGCGCGGCGCGGGCGACGGCCGGCGAGGGCAGCGGGCGCGGAAGAGCCCGCCCGCCACGGCCCCGCCGGCCTCGACGGTGCGAGGAGCCGCGCGCGGCCCCCCCGCGCACCCGCCGCGCGAAACGCCGGGCGCCCCGAGCGCGCGAGCCCCGCTCCGACCGTCGGGGTGCCCCGCGGGGTGCAACGCCCCGGGCGACGCAGCGCCCCCGCGGGCCAGCCCGGGTGCCGGCGGCCCGAGGGCGAAAGAAAAACCGCCCCGGGGGGGAAGGTTGCCCGGCGCCCGCGCGTAGTTGTCTCGAAGGGCCGTCCGGCTCCGCTTCGCTTGACCCCTAACACCCGGACGGCTAAGCCCGCGCCCATGCTCCGTGCGTTTTTCCCCTGCATCCGTTCAGTCGCCGCCCTGCGCGGACTTCTCGCCGTGCTCGCGCTGGCCCTCTGGCTCGCACCCTCGGCGGCCTGGGCGCAGATGCGCATCGCCGTCGTCGACACCCAGCGCGCCGTGATGGAGACGGAAGATGGACTGCGCGCCCAAGCCACGCTCAAGAAGCTATTCGAGGCGCGCCAGCGAGAGCTCGATCAGAAGCAGAAGGATCTCCAGAAGGAGAAGGGCGAGATCGACAAGCAGATCAAGGCCAAGGGCGGCCAGGCCATGGCCGGGCGGATCGAGAAGTGGCAGCGAGAGATGGCCGCGGTGCAGAACACCTTTCTGCAATACAACCAAGAGCTGCAGAAGAAGCAAAACGAGCTCACGGCACCGATCGTGCAAAAGACGGTCGGTATCATCCGCCGAGTGGCCACCCAGAGTGGCTTCGACCTCGTCATCGAAAAGCAGGCCGCATCGTACTTCCGCAGCGACCTCGATCTGACCGATCGAGTGATCACGCTATACAACCGCGGCGGAGAAGCCAGCGCGAAGAAGAAGAAGTAAGGCCGCCCCGCGACGTGCGCCCGGGCCGACTCACCCGCGAGCCGCGCGCGAACGGCTCGCTCCGGCGCGAACCGGTGATGCAACACGCCGTGCCCAGCCCAAACCGGGCTGCGAGCGCCGCACCGCAGGGCAGCGGATCGAGCAAGGCCCTTCGCGCACCGCGCCCGCCTGACCCCGATTTCTCACGAATCGTTGCGAGGGCGCCGATTGCGACTCATCGGACGGGGCACTGGCCCGGATTTCTCACGACCTGCGACTCACAGATCGAAATACATCTGCGCCCCCACGTCGATGCGCCACAGCTCCCCTGCCTCGGAGATGTCCCCGAGCCCCAGCCGAACGAAGAAATCCCCGAGCGTGCCGACACCACTGCGCACGGAATAGGCGCCCATCACCCCGAGCGGCAGGTTGAGCTCGTCGAAATCGATCAGCTCCAGGCCGGCCTCGGCCACCAGCGTCCACTCGGGGGCGAGCCCTATCGAAAGCGAGAGCGGGACGTGAAACACGCCGAGCGGATCGTCCTGAAAGACGATGCGGAAGTAGCCGCCTGTGTCGAGCGAAAGGCTCGTGTCCAGGTGCACCCGCACGGGGAGGCCCGCGGCGAGCTCGAGATCGGACTCGACGGGAATGCGCAGCTCCCCGTAGCCCGCCAGCTCCACGTTCCCCTGCTGCAGCTGGTACTTGGCGTAGGCCGAAATGTCGGAGAGATCGAGATCGGGCGCGATCCGCAGCGGCCACACGCCGCCCAGCTCCACGCCGGAGCCCAGGCCGTAGGCGGCTCCGGGCACCAGGAACGCCCGATCGGAGGCATCGCGAATGGTGAGCAGCTGAAACTGCCCGGCGTGGGATATCTGGCCCCCGAAGTAGGGCCGGCTCGGCCCCCCGTCGATGCGCAGCACGCCCTCGGGCAAGACCAAAGGGCGCTGAACAAGTGAATCACCGACCTGTCGGCTGCGAGCCTGGGCAACGTTCGGAAGGAAGACGGCCCCGGGCAGAACGACCGCCGCCGCGCAGAAAAATCCAACCCGGCGGCGTCCGCGTTCGCTCAGCATGGTCCTCGTCTCCGTTGTGCTTTTCGACGCCCGCGCGGCGAAGCCCGCGGGGGGCCGCCCCGCGCGGGCCGCGCCACAGCGCAGCGCGCCGATATTGGTTGAATTGGGGCGCACCAGGCAACAATTGTCCAGCGTCGGCGCGCCCGAGCGCCGTCGAGCTGCGGACGGGCGGCGCGCCGGCGGCTGGCGGCCTCGTTTTGTGCTTCGATCCGAGATCCCTCGGAGGCTCGACGTCTCCGCGACCGGCGCACACGGATCGAGAGCGAGTTGCCAGGCGCGGCGCCCGACTCCCGGGGGGCGTGTGCCGTCTCATCGGTCGGTCGCTGCCATCCTGCGCCCGCGCCGCGGCCCCGCCCCCCCGGACCGGGCATTTACCGCTAGCGTGTCGCTGCTAAGATGAACGGATCGCGCACCCGGGGGCCGTGCTTTCGCGCGCGGCTCCCGACGCACCAACCCGCCATCGCCTTTCACAACCCAGCAAGCCGGCTCATCTGATGAAAATTCTCTTCGACGGACTCGCCTGGGTGTTCGGCTTCTGGATGGTCGCCGATTGCCTGCGCAGGTATTCCGGGGGCTGGCGAATCGCCTGGATTGCCTTCATCATCCTGCTGCGACCGTTTCCGCTCGGGGCGGCGCTGTACTTGGTGTTGCTGCTCATCACCGATCGCACCGCCAAAGGGGACCCGGCGCTGAGGGGCAAGCCCGGCGAGAGCGGAATCCCCAGCGGGCTTCGTTCGCCGGGCCAGCTGCTCAGCAACGTCACGGCGATCCGCGGCGGGGACCCCGCGCTGGATCTGGCGGACCAGATGGAAGCGCAGGAGCGCTATGGCGAGGCGAGCCTGATCTACCGCCGCTCACTCGAGCAAAAGGGAGACACCCCGCGCGCGCTGCACGGGTTGGCGCGCTGCCTGGCGGAGCTGGGAGAAGCCCGGGAGGCGATGGATCGGTTTGCAACGCTGATGGAAATCGAGCCGCGCTACCGCAACTACACCGCCGCCCTCGAGTACGCCGAGGTGCTTCACCGGGCCGGCCACAACGACGATGCGGTCGGCTTGATGGAAGGGCTGGCTCAGGAGACCTCCCGCATCAACCATCAGGTCGCCCTCGCCCATTACCTCGAGCTGGGCGGGAAGAAGGAGCGCGCGCGAGAAACCCTGCGGCGTGCCCTCGCGCAATACGAAGAGGCGCCCGAGCCGGAGCAAATCGCGGCCCGGCAGTGGCATCGACGAATCGTCGACAAGCTCGAAGATCTCTCCTTGAGCTGACGGGGCTCGGCAGCCGGCCGCCAGGCGGGGAGGCGCCACGCGCCCGCGTCCCGCAGGAGCTTCTTCACCGGCTTCGCGGCTCAGCCCCCAACCGATGCCGGCGCGGGCCGTCGTTCGTTGCTTGGGGGCCCGCCAAACGGGGCCCCGCCACGCCGGCCTCGTTTCGGCCTCGGCAGCTCGGGCCGAGCCCGCCGCGGCAACCGACCCGGTCGACCGCTCCCGATCCGGTTCGACTCGACCCACCGGGCTCCGCCGCTCGCCTCGACCCGCCGAGCTCGATCCACTCGCCTGGGTCGAGCTCAATCCACTTTGTACAGCTCGTCGAAGCTGCGATCGAAATCGTCGTCGTTGATGGCGCGGGCGGGAGCCGAGTAGCGCATCGCTTTCGGACCCAGCCGCTCGATCCTCTCCATCACGTCCCGGTAGCCCGGATCGCGCCGCGTGATGCGCTGCAGGTAGTAGATCGCCTCGTCCGGGTCATCTTTCTCTTCGTAGATGCAGCCCAGCTCGTAGTAGAGGCTCATCTCCTGAGAGACGGTCTTGTGCCCGGCGTTCAGGCCCCGCACGTAGGCCTCGGCGGCGCGATCGAGGTCCCCGCTCTGGCGGTACATCATCCCCATCATCGCCAGGCTGTTGCATTCGCGCTTCGGATCCTTGGAGGCAACCTCGAACTCTCGCGCGGCGTCTGCGAGCAGACCCATCTCCTTGTAGGCGACTCCGAGGTCGAAGTGGGTGGCGCTGTCGTTGTCCGATATCTGCGCCTTGACGCCCTGCTTGAACTTGGCGAACACCTCGTCTACGTCCACCTCGCTCTCGGGCCCCTCCTGCCCGAGCGAAGCGACGATGGCGTCCGTGTCCGCGTCGGCATCGAGGATCGGCCCGCCCCCGAAGTGGCCGTCCGTGGCAAAGCGCGCGCGCAGCGCGCTCCCCTCGGCCGGAGAGATGCCATCCTGCGGCGCCGACGGGGGGGCGGAGAGCAGGCTGTCCCCGCTGGAGTTGGGCGGTTTGAGGGACCCCACGTCCCGCGGGCCGCTGTCCGCGCTGATCTTGGGCTCGAGATCCGCCACCGCATCGAGCAGCTGACTGTCCCCGGGGAAGTGGTCGAGCCGCTCGCGCAAGATCGCCATCGCGTCGTGGTAGAGCCCGCGCGAGGCGAAGAACTCGACCTCGTCGAGAGCGGCGCGAATCGATTCGTTGCGCTCGAACTCGGAGCTGGCCTCTGCCGGCACCGAAGACGGAGGGGCGGGCGCATCCCCCAGCGTCACCCGGGGCGGCGGGGGCGCAGGCATGCGCGGCACCGAAGACTGGGAGGAAGCCTGCGGCGGGCGCGTGCGAGCGGGCGGGGGCAACGGGGGCGGAGGCGCTGCGCGCTGCGCGCCCGGTTGAACGGGCGGCGCTGGAGGCGAGGCACCGAGCTCGTCGAGCGTGAACTCCGGCAGCGGCGCGTCCGCAACGGGAATGGACGACACCACCGCCGCGTGAGCGGGTGCGGGCGGCACCTGGGTCACCATCATGTCGGAGTCCGACAGGCGGTGTGCGGACGGGAGCGCCTCGTCTTCGTCCTCGTCGTCGGCCTCGAGCGGCGGCGGAGCATGCGCCGAGGGCGCCTCCGAATCCTCCATCCGGTACTCGAGCTCTTCGAGCTCCTCGGGGTCGAGCTCGTAGGCGGGCAGCGGGGGTGCCGAGCTCAGGGCGGGAGTCGGCGCGGGCCTCGGCAATGCGGGCGGCGACGGCCGACCCGGCGGCATGGCGGGCGGCTTCGCGGAAGGCGTCATCCAGCTCGGCGGAGCGTGCGACACCCGCGCGGATGTCAGCTCGAAGGCCTCGTGCTCCCCCGTCGGGCGCGAAACGGCGGCCTCCCCCTCGCCGGGCGGGATCGACTGAATCATGTCGAGCTCCGCGAGCATTCTGCGCGCGTCGGGGTTGCCCGGCGACAGGCCCAGCACCTGGTCGAGCTCGGCGCGGGCCGCGTCGAAGTTGCCGTCGTCCGTGTACAGGCTGGCGACCTGGAGCATCTCCGCAATCGCTCCCGGCTCGTCTCCCGCCTCGAGCATCACCTGCTGCAGGGCCGCTCGGAGCTCGATGCTTCGCGGCTCGACCTCGACCGCGCCGTGCAGTGTGGCCAGCGCCTTGTCGTACAAGTTGAGGCCGCGGTAGGAGTCGGCGTCAACCAAGGCCTGGCGCACCATTTCCGAGCTGCGCGGCGCAGCGGCCACCGGACGAGCGGGAACCGGCTGGGAACGCTCCGGCGCGGCGACCTCCTCGTAGCTCTCGTCGACGCCGGCTTCCTCCAGCCCCTCTTCTTCGTCGAGCAGCTCGATCTCTTCGGCGGGCAACGACTCCGGGGCATCGCTGGAGGAAGCCCCCCGGGGAGGGGGCCGCCTGGGGGCGCCGGGCAGCAGGTGCCCCGTCAGCTCGACTACCAGGGAGTCCTGCGGGGCCGCCTTCTTGAGGTGCTCGAGGTACTCGCCCGCCAGCTCGACGTTGCCGGAGCGCTGCGCGATGCGCACCATCTCCTTGTAGACCTCGACGCTCTTCTGCGGTTGATCGATGACCTGGAAGGCACGCGCCAAAAGCGCCAGGGTCTTCAGGTCCTGCTCGTCTGCCTGAAAGCAGGCCTGCAGGCGCGACAGAGCCAGCATCCCCGCCTCGCGCGTACCGCGCGCCAGGTACAGCTCCGCCGCGACCCGGCAGACGCGGACGTCTTGACGGAAATGGAGGATGCGCTCGATCACGCGCAGCGCGTCCTCGGGGCGCCCCCCCTGGTTCAGCAGCTGGGCGGCGCTCCAGAAGTGCTCGATGGCTTCGTCGAGCCGCCCGATCCGGCACAGTGCCTCGGCGAGGCGCAGGTACGGCAGGGGGTTGCTGCGATCGAGCGCCACCATGCGCCGAATGATTTCTACCGCGTCCCGATCTCGCCCGGTCTCCTGCAGCCGGCGGGCGACGCCGTCATAGGTCGCCAGCGCGTCGGTGATGTGGCCCAGCTCAGCGTAGATCTGCGCCAGCTTGGGGCCGACGTGGCTGTAGCGATCCACCAGGTGCGGGGCGTGGCGATCGATGAGCTCGCGGATTTGCTTCAGGACGGCGATCGCCTTCAGCGAGAAGCCGCGACCCGCGTAGTGCAGAGCCACTCGATCGTAGCTGGCAATGGCTTCGGCATGAGACCCGAGCCGGGCTTGCAGGTCCCCGATGCGCAGCAGAGTTCGCGCATCGTTGGGGTCCTGCTGGACGATCTTCTGATACTCCGCGATGGCCCGATCGTACTTCCGCTTGTCGATGAGCTTTTGAGCGAGCTGAAGAGATTTTTCGCGGTCGAACGGCAATCGCGCCTCGTTGCTCACGCCCAATACGGCGCTTGCTTCCTCAATTTAGGACCCAGGGTCGAGTGCGGTCAAGCAGTGTGCACCGGCGTGGGCGAGCGTGCGACAGAGCGTCTTGCCCGCTGATGGCGCGGGTCTCGCTGGCGATCGTCGCAAAAGTGCCCGCACCACTCCGGGTGGAACCCGAACGCAGCCACCCAAGTAGGTCGGTCAATGGCCCCGACCTAGTAGCCATTTCACGTCCGCGTCGTCGATTGGCCACCCCATCGCGGCGTTCGCGCCCCCCCACGCGCGCGCCGCGCCGTCGGCGCCGGAGGCTCGCAACGCCTCCGTAGGTGGGCACGGCCACTACACGCGCCCTCGCCCCTCAGAAGGGCTTGACCACCACGAAGATGGTCGCGGCCATCGCAGAGACGAAGAGCAGCATGGTGAGCACGCCCATCGGCCCCGGTGAGCTCCGTCTGCCGCTGGCGACGGCCTTCGCGCGCGCGCCGATGATGTGGTGAAGCACGATCACGATCAGCGCGAACAGCAGCTTGGGGTGCATGTACCTCGTTTCCACGAAGTACAGCTGGGGGCTCAGAAGGACCCGGACGACTGCAAAGACGAACGAGATGACGAAGGCCGGCACCGCGAGGCGCCTGTACACCTCGTACGCAAAGGGCGCACCCACTCGCACCTCGCCCGCCTTGGAGGCCAGAATGATCCCCACGCTCAGGATCGCCCCGATCCAAACCAGGTTGGCGGCGACGTGGGCAGCGATCAGGCCTCGGTAAAGGGGGCTCATGGGCTGGGCAGGCTAATGCTCCCTGGCCGCCCATGGCAAGCGCTGCCGCGTTGCCAACGGGCGACAGCCGTGGTGTGCTCCTGCCATGACAGAGAGCAAGCTCTACCGCGCGCCGTTCGGGCCCAGCGGCAGCCAACCGATCGACGCCAGCGTGTGCCGCAAGCTGCTTTCGGAAGCCCTGGCGTCCGGAGGCACGTACGCGGATCTCTTCTTCGAGTATCGGGCGGCCGGTAGCTTGTTCTACGAGGACGGAATCACGAAGAGCGCCAGCCGGGGCGTTTCGGTGGGCCTCGGCGTGCGCGTGCGCGTCGGAGACGCCACCGGCTACGCCCACGTCGAGGACCTGGACTTCGACTCGATGCTCCGGGCCGCTCGCACGGCCGCTCAGATCGCCCGAAGCGGCAAGGCCAGCACGCAGTCGCTGGAGATCAAGCCGCGCACGCTACCCTCGCGCTACGAGCTGCCCGGGCTCACGCTGGACGCGCCGGGAGAAGAGAAGCGGGCGCTGTTGGAACGGGCGAGCAAAGCCGCCCTCGCGCACGACCCGGCCATCGTGAAAGCGGAGGCGAGCTTCACGGAAGAGGTTCGTGAAGTGATGCTGTGTACGAGCCTCGGCCACTTCTGCCACGACTCGCAACCGCTCTTGCGTTTCGGCATTCGGGCGCTGGCGGAGCGCGGCGGAAAACGCGAATCCGGCCGCAGCGGCGGCGGCGGCCGGACCACCCTGGCCTACTTCGAGAGCAAGAGCCCCGAGCACCACGGCCGGGAGGCGGCCCGGCAGGCCCTGTGTCTGCTGGATGCCCGACCCGCCCCCGCCGGCAAGCTCGAGGTCGTGCTCGCCCCCGGAGACAGCGGCATCCTTCTCCACGAGGCGGTCGGCCACGGGCTGGAAGCGGACTTCAACCGCAAACGCACCAGCAACTACACCGACCAAATCGGAAACGCGGTCGCCAGCGAGCTGTGCACCGTCGTGGATGACGCAACGTTTCTGCAATCCCGAGGCTCGATCAACGTCGACGACGAAGGCAACGAGCCGGGCCGCAGCGTGCTGATCGAAAAGGGCGTGCTGCGCGGCTACATGCACGACCAGCACTCCGCGGAGTTCTTCAAGGTGGCGCCCACGGGCAACGGCCGCCGGGAGAGTTTCGCGAGCGCTCCCATGCCCCGAATGACGAACACGGTGCTGCTCGGCGGCGAGCACGACCCGGAGGAGATTCTGCGCAGCGTGAAGCACGGGGTGTTCGCCAAGGCCTTCGGCGGCGGGCAGGTGGACATCGCCAACGGCGATTTCGTCTTCTCTCTCACGGAGAGCTACTTGATCGAGAACGGAAAAATCACCGCACCCCTCAAAGGCGTCAATCTCATTGGAAATGGTCCGGAAACCCTGCGCAAGGTAGTCATGCTCGGGCATGATGTGGAACTATCGGATGGTAGCTGGACCTGCGGAAAAGACGGCCAAAGTGTTCCAGTCGGGGTCGGGTGCCCCACCATGAAGATTGCCAGCATCACAGTAGGCGGTACGGACCTTGGGTAGCGGTGCAAAGTCGGCCCCCTTCGTCGCTGTCGTAGGACATGGGCCACAGCTCGAGCGCGAGGACGGCGCGGGTGCGATTCTGACCCAGCTGGGCGCTTCGGTGCGCAGTCTGGATTTGTGGGACGATCCGCTGAGCTTGTTCGAGGACGATCCCGACATGCTCGGCAAGCCCCGAGCCTTGCTGTTCGAGGCCCTCGACCGGCCGGATTTGGCCATCGCCGCGCTGCGCGTCGTGCGAAAGGAGCAGGTCTTCGACAACGTGGGCGCGCTGATCGCCGTCACCGTGGGGCAGATCGCCCGGGTCGATCCCTCGAGCGGGTTCGACGATTTCGTCCTGCACCCATACGTGCCGGAGGAGCTGTACGCGCGCATTCGTGCGGTGGAGTGGCGGCGCAGCGAGTTCGCCTCGGAGGAGCGCCATAAGATCGGGCCGATCGTCGTGGACCAGGCGTCGCACGAGGTAACCAAAAACGGCCGACCGGTATCTCTCACGGCGAAGGAGTTCGCGCTGCTCGTGTACATGTGCGAGCGGCGCGGCAAGGTGCTGTCGCGGGGCCATCTCCTGGCCCGCGTCTGGGGCAACCGCTACGACGGCGGCCCCCGCACGGTGGACATCCACGTCCGTCGGCTGCGAGCCAAGCTCGGGGACGAGCTGCCGCTCGATACTCTCCGCGGCTCGGGCTACAAGCTTCGTCGGCCCGACCGAGAGCCGGAAGAGCTCGAGTTCGTCGACGAAGAATGATCGTCGTATCCCTGGGGTGTCCGGCGTCCGTCGGCCCCGAAGTGAGCGTGGCGGCCCTGCACCGCGCGGGCGGAGCGGAGCGCGTTCTGGTCGGAAGCCGCCTGGCGGTCGACCGCGCCGCCGAGCTCCTCGGTGTGCCGCGGCTGAGCTTCGTGGATTTCGAGCGCGCGAGCCCGAAGACGCGAAAGATCCGCGTGCTCGACCCCGGGCCGACGCTGTGCGAGGCCGATCTGGATCCGCGCGCCGCGTCGCCCGCGGCGGGGCAATCGCAGCTGGCGGCCATCGAGGCCGCCTTCGCGCTCGTCAAAAAGTCGCCCCGTCATGCCCTGGTGACGGGTCCCGTCAGCAAGGCCCGGATCGCGAGCTGCGGCGTGCGCCGGGCGCGCCATTTCCTGGGGCACACCGAGTGGTTGCAGGCCCTCGACGGCGCGCCCTCCACCACGATGTGCTTCCATTCTCCGAAGCTCACCACCAGCCTGGTGACGACCCACCTGCCCCTGAGCCGAGTTCCGAAAGCCCTGACTCCGCCCGGCGTGGCGGAGGCGACCTTCCAGCTCGCCCGCTTCCTGCTCTCCCTGAGCATCTCGCCAAAGCCAGCGCTTCGGAAGCCAGCCAAATCGCCCGGGCCCAAAGCGCCGGGCAAGCCCGGAGCCGGCAAGGTCGCGGCGGCGAGCAAGGTCGCGCTGGTGCGGAAGCCGCGCATCGCGGTGTGCTCGCTGAATCCGCACGCCGGAGAAAGCGAGCTGCTCGGCAAGGAGGAGGCTCGGGCCATCGTGCCCGGCATCGAGGCGGCGCGGCGCAGGCTGCGCGGCAGGGCGACCCTGGCCGGTCCGATTGGTGCGGAGTCGGCGTACCGCCTCGCCCACGCGGGGGCGTTCGAGGGCGTGGTGGCGATGTACCACGACCAGGCCACCATCCCGATGAAGCTCGTGGCCTTCGGCGATGCCGTCAACGTGACCTTGGGCCTGAGCCGCATCCGCACCAGCGTGGATCACGGCACGGCTTACGATATCGCGTGGAAGGGCCAGGCGAGCTTCGACGGCATGGCATCGGCAATCGCCCTGGCTCAGCGCATGCTGACGGGCAGGCTGCGCCGCCCGGCGGTGGCGGCGCGCGGCGCCCGCTGAAGCAGCCCGCGCGCCGGCGGGCAGGCTGCCGCGACCCGGGTCGGTCGACGCCTCCGCCCCCAACCGTTGCGGCGCGCCTTCGCCTGCGAGCCGCCGCGCAGCGCGCCCCCAGGGAGCCGTGCGGCACCTGTCGACGAGGTCCTGATCGCCGACGGCGTCTCGTTCGCCCTGCTGGCCGCGGGCACCCAGGCGGCTCCCCTCGCGTGGGCCGGGTTGCTCGGCTACCTCGGTGCCTCACCGGTCATCCCATGACCCGGACCCTGAAGGAGCGCGTCGAGGCGACGCGAACACGGGGGCGACAAATTGCCACCGTCCGATTGGAGCTCGGGCGTGGCAGGCTCCTGCCCATGCCGGTTCGGCTACTCCGAGGTCGCACGCTGGTCGCGCGGGCAGCGCTGATCGGGGGGCTGGCTGCACCCGCGGCCCACGCTCACCACGGCAGCTCGCCGACGCGAGTCGGCAACGACGCGGCCGCCCCCCGCCTGGGAAGCCTCGCCTCCGCCCGGAGCGAGCCCGCCGTGACACTCGCCACCCATTACGACATCGCCTACTTCGGCCGCACGCTGGGAGCCGACGAGGGGGAGTCTGGCGGCAGCATTCTGCGCCACCGCTTGTCTCTGCGTGGCGGCTTCGAAACGAGGCAGGGCACGCGACTGGCCGCCGTCGTCCCGTTCGGCGCGGTAACGCTCCGATCGGACCGCGAGGCGGGGCGCTCGTCCTTCGGACCGGGCGACGTGGCGCTGTCGGTGGGGCAGGAGCTGTTGCCTTGGTTGGTGCGGCCGCCGCCGCTGCCGATGTCCCTCGTGGCGCGCATCGGGGCGGTCGCGCCCACCGGCTCGTATCAGCCGGGGATGGCGCTTTCGCTGGGAGCGGCCGACCCGGTCGCGAGCCCGCTGAGCGGGCTGGCCGTCACGTACGACAGCCAGGCAAGCCTAGGTGGGGGCGTCTGGGCGCTGACGAGCGAGCTCGATGCGCAGGCGCGCGTGGCGGGCGCTGTCGACCTGGCTGTCAGCGTCGCCTGGCAGAGTCCGCTCGGTCGCACCGAAGACGGGATGCACTGGGGCGACGACGTGTGGCTCCGCGCGCTTTCGCGGGTGGAGCCCTGGGGCGGGGCCCCCGTGGCGCTGCTCGGAGGGCTCGAACGGCAATTTCACGGTCGAGACGAAGTGCCCGACCCGGACCCGGACGCGCTCGAGCCCCACCGGCGGCGGATCGGGGGCCGGCGTGCGCTGAGCGCCGTCGTGGGCGTACAGGTCGTCGCCGGCGACGAGACGACGTGCTTCGTGCACTCGCGACTGCCGCTGCTGCGCAGTGTGGGCGGCACTCAGCTGGTGGAGAGCGCCTCGGCGAGCATCGGCTGCGCCCTGCGGCTCGAGCTGTAGCTCGTCAACGCGCGGAGCCCCCCACTCGAGCGCGCCCAATTCGGGCCGTTCTCCCGGCCCGCGCGCGAGCCAGCTGCCACGAGCAACGCCTGGCCTTCACCGACGGCCGGACGACCTCCGACGGACCGACGGGGCGCTCTACGCCTCGCAACACGATGTCGCGGCCGAGCTCGCGCGGACCCGGGCGGGCCGTCATCTCGGACGACTCCGCCGCGCAGCGCGACCTCGCGGGCGCGTCGCCCATCGACGACCGCGCCCGCGCCCCCTCCCGACGGTCCGCGGCGGACGATCAGTGGCAGTAGTTCTGGCCGCCCACGGTCGTGACGGACCAGGGGTATTGCCCGACATCGCCGAAGCGAGCAATCTCGCTTCGGTCGACGGCATCCAGCACGACGAACTCCCCGCTGCTCGAAAGCGGGAGCAGCAGGTAGCGGCCGTCGGCCGTCGTCGAGCCGGTTTCGGTCGTGCCACCCAGAGGCAAGAGCTCGTCGCGCTCGCCGGTGACCCGATCGATCACCGCCACCTGCTCCTTGGTGCGATTGAGCACGAAGGCCTGCCCGGGGGCGAGCGGGCTGTAGTTGACGCCGTAGGATTCCTGGTCCCCATCGGCGCTGCGGGCCACCTCCGCGCGCTCGGAGCGATCGACGACGGACACCGTCTCGTCACCCCAGTTGGGCATGAGCACCGTGTCGAACTCGCTCGAGAGCGGGTCGACGAACACCGACCACGGATGGTCACCCATGGTGATATCCTCGAAGCGCTGCTTCTCCACCGTATCGTAGACGAGCACGCGACCCGTCTCGATGTGAGCGGCGAACAGCATCCCCTCGCGATCGATCTGCGCGTCGGCGAAGCCACACGGATCCCCCGAGCACTCGCCGGGCTCGGACTCGCCTCCGAGCACGAGCACCTCCGTGACGGAGTAGGTGTCTCGGTCGACCACGGAGATCTGATTGCCACCGATGCTTGGAACGTAGGCGAGGCGATCGGCGAAGCGCACGAAGTGCGGGACCGAGAACGAGTCATCCTCGATTGTCTGCACCACCTCGTCGAGCGCCATGTCGATGACGGAGAGGGACGAGCCGTCGTGTCGCGCCTCGCCGCCTGCCTCCTCCGCGCCTACATCCTCGCCGTGGCCGCCGCCTTCGTTGACCACCCACAGCTCGTCGCGACCGCCCGGGCCACAGCCGACGCAGGTGTTCGCGTGCGTGGCGTGGTGACCGACGGGGATCGTGCCCGTTACCGCCAAGCTCGCGGCGTCCACCACCACGACCTCGTCCTTCGCGGTCGCCATCACGTAGATCTTCTCTCCGCCGGGCGAAAGGATGGCCATGTGGTTCTCGTTGACCCCCTCCCCGATGTGGGTGTCGACGCGTCCGACCTCCGTCATCGACCCGAGGTCGACGACGAAGAGCTCATCGGACTGCTCGGAGACGACGTACGCACGCTGAGCCAGCTCGGGGGCGACCGCCTCCGGAGAAACCGAGTCGCTCGCCTCGCCGCAGGCCAGTCCGCCGGCGGCGAGCAGCGTCGCCACGGGACCCAACAGGCTCGCCGAAACGAGCTTGCGCGCGTGGGCCGACGCCGAGGCCGAGCTCGTCTTCGCCGAGCCGCCCTCGCCTGCGGGCAATCGATTGGGGGTTGGGATTCGCTTCATCATAGGCCCTCTCTCTTTTGCCTCTTGGTGGTGCCGAGGCTAGCCGTTGCCGAGCGGCGCGAATGGCGGAGGGAGATTCGAAGCCCGAAGCGGCCCGAAGAGCGCCCTCACCGTTCACCCGCGGAGAAAACTCTTGCCCCTTCAGGGAGGTCTCCTGGCTCGTGGGATCGGGGCCCTGCCTCCCCCGGCCGCCTTCTGCCTTCCCCGCGCGTACGCGAGTGGCTTCTCGATGACGACCTCCCACTTACAGTGGCGGGGACCGCGCCGGCCTTGCACCGGACTTCCCTGTTCCTGAAGCGGCTCTGTGCTTGGTATTTGCTCTTCGGCGCGTAGCGAGGACCGCGCGAGGTGTCAAGCAGCGCCCGCCGTGCGTCGGGCCGGAGAGCGATGCACGCCGGAAACCCGCGCTAGCCAGCGGCCCGCGCGGTCCGGGCGAAATCCCACCGCGAGCCGGGTTGGCTTCGGCTACGCTGCGCCAATGACCGAAGCCCCCCGCGCCTCCCTGCAGCAACGCTTTGCGCCGGGCAGCATATGCTTCGGCTGTGGGCCCGCAAACGCACGGGGCTTGCACCTCGCGAGCTACGTCGAGGCGGAGGGGAGCGTGCGCGCCACGTTCCGGCCGGAGCCTCACCACGAGGCATTCCCGGGCGTGCTCAACGGCGGCATCATCGGCACGCTGCTCGATTGCCACAGCAACTGGACGGCGGCCCACACGTTGATGCTTCATCGCGGCGCGATTTCCCCTCCGTGCACGGTGACGGCGGACTACCACGTCCGGCTGCGAGCGCCCACGCCGACCAACCAACGGCTGTCGCTGGTAGCCCGCGCGGTGGAAATCGACGGCGATCGATGCGTCGTGGAGGCCGAGCTCTCCTCGGCCGAGCGGGTCACGGCCAGCTGCCGGGGCACGTTCGTCGCGGTTCGCCCCGGACATCCCGCGTTCCACGCCTGGTAGCGGCGCGTGGAGCGGCGTCGCGCCGCCCGCGAGTCGCAGGCACCAGCGCTGCGGCGCCCGGCGCCGTGGCGGGTGGGGACGACCGGGGCGAATCCCCCCCCCGCAGGCCCCGACACGCTGGAAAGCCGAGCGTGCGCCCGCGCGAATGATCGCGGCCGCGCAAGCCGCGTGGCGCGGCTCCGCATCGATCGGCCCACGATCGAGCCGAAAGGGCCGCGCGCCGCGCGCCCCAGCCCACACGCGTCACGCCGCCTGCGCCGCGCTGTTCGCACACACGGCGCGAGGCTCCAGGCCATCGGGCTCCCAGCCCCACGAGCGCTCCGGGCTCGAGCGGGCCCTCGGCGCCGCCGAGCCCGCCCCCGCGCTGCCCGCGGAGCCAATCGGCCCTGCCGCTACGGGACCCCCGCGACTGGCCCCAGCGATTCGATCGCAGGGGAGGCTCCGCAACCGCGCGCCTGCGGAGGAGTCAGGGTGTGCGGCGCTCCCCGGCCTGCGGCGCAACCCCAGGGGGATTTGGTGGAGCCGAGGGGGATCGAACCCCTGACCTCCTGACTGCCAGTCAGGCGCTCTCCCAGCTGAGCTACGGCCCCAACGGGGGCCGGACGCTCTCATGACGCGGGGCCAAAGGCGAGACATTTTCCTCCAAATCGAACGACCCTGACCGGCAGGCCCACCACGGTTCGAGTGCCCCCCGAAGCGACGCGGGGGGACTTCGGAGAGGCACATTTTTTGCCGTCCCTATGCCCACTTGTTTGCCACCGACCGCCCCGAAACCGTACGTTTCGGGGCCGGGGACGAGGGCGCGCCGCCCCGGCCGTCCTCCCGTCTCGCTCCTATGGCCCAACAACAGCAACGCTATCGAGTCATCGAGAAAATCGCGGCCGGCGGCATGGCGGAAGTGTACCGCGCGGAGAGCGCGGGCCTCGAGGGGTTCAAGAAGACGGTCGCCATCAAGCGAGTGCTCCCGCACCTGTCGAAGAAGAAGGAGTTCATCGGCATGTTCTTGGACGAGGCGAGGCTCAGCGCCACGCTCTCGCACTCGAACGTCGTGCAAGTCTTCGACATCGGCGTCGGTGACGACACGTATTTCATCGTGATGGAGTTCGTGGATGGCGCCAACTTGAAAGCCATCATCGATCACCGCCGCAAGCAGGGCGTCCCCCTCACGGCGGAGATGGCATGCCTGATCGGGCTGCGCATCTGCGAAGGGCTCTCCTACGCCCACGAGGCGCGAGACGCCCTGGGTCAGCCGCTGGGCATCGTGCACCGGGACGTCTCTCCGCCGAACGTGCTGGTGACGGCGCACGGAGAAGTGAAGGTCGTGGATTTCGGCCTGGCCAAGGCGAACAGCCAGCTCGAGTCGAGCGAGCCGGGAGTGATCAAGGGCAAGTTCAGCTATCTGTCACCCGAGGCGGCGCTCGGCGAGACGGTGGACCACCGCACGGACATCTTCGCGACCGGCATCATTCTGTGGGAGATGCTGACGGGCAGGCGGCTGTTCCTCGGCGACACGGATCTGGCAACCGTGCGTCAGGTGCAGGCCGCCAAGGTGGATCCGCCATCGAAGTACGCGCGCGGCATCCCGCGGGAGCTGGAGCACGTGCTCGGGCAGGCGTTGGCCCGGGACCCTCGCACTCGCTACCAAACCGCGCGGGAGCTGGGACGCGATTTGAACCGGATCCTTTTCGAGACGAAGCGCCCCGTCTCCTCCTTCGACATCGCGGGGCTGGTGACGGAAGTTCGCGAAAGTGAGCGGCGCGCGCGCGGCGCCCGGCCCAAGCAGCAGACGCTCATCGGCTCGCTCATCCAGGACGCGATGATGAGCTTCACCTCTCTGCAGGACGAGGGCACGGGAGAGCCGTCCGTGGTCGAGCCGCTGGAGGAGGAAAGCGGCGTGGGCGCCATCCCGCTGAACTTCGGCTCGTTCGAGTCCCACGATTCTCTGCCCGCGGCAGCGGAGCCTTCGGGCGTCAGCTTGCCCGCCTCCTCCCCCTTCGAGGTCGGCAACCTGGCGGCGCTGGAAGATCAGGCGCCCGGATCCCCTCTCGACATGGGCCAGCTGATGTCCCAACCCGGGGGGCAGACCCACGCCCACGTGCCGCCGTACAGTCCCGCGGCCTACGCAAACGCCCAGCAACACGCCATCGCCGGGGCCTCCCTGGGGGATCCGCAGCGAGCCGAAGCCCTGGCGCACGCCTCCACGCCGCCGCCCTCACCGGCCCGAACGTTCGTCGCCGTGTTTGCCCTCCTGCTGTTGATCGCCGGGGCCACCGCAGCGTATTTCGCGGGCGTCTTCGACTGAAGCCCCGGGGCCCTGCGGGCCGGCGTTGCGCGGCAACCTTCCCCCGAGCTGCCCCGCGGGCCTTCCGCGAGCGGCTGCCGACCGATCGCCCCCTCCCGCTTGGGCGGGCACGCCCACCCGAGCGCCGGCCTTCGAGAGGGTCTCGCCGCGGGCGACGCGCGAGTGATCGACACCAGCGGGGCAAGCCACGACGGGCCCGGACCGGTGCCGCCATCGCACGCCGAAACGGCGGCCGACCAGCGCAGGTGACCACGATCCTGGAAGGTTGGGGTCAGCGGCTGCCCACTCGCCGCTGGGAGGGCCCGCGCGGTCGCCTCTCCGCGGGGCTGCCCGCCGAGCGCCGCGCCGAGAAGTCGCGGCTTGCGCCGAGGGAGCCCGGCTCAGCGCTCGGAACCGTCCTCGCCGTCCGAGTCGTCCTCGTCCTCCGAGTCGTCCTCGTCCTCGTCGTCCGAGTCGTCCTCGTCGTCCAAGTCGGAGTCCTCGTCTTCCGAGATATCCTCCCCCTCGGAGTCCTTCGGGTGCTTCACATCTGCCGCCGCCTTCGCCGCCTTGGAGTTCGCCAACCGCTGCAGCACGACGGGCTTCGGACCGAGAATCAAGCTCATGGTCCGACCCTCCATCTGGGCCCGCTGCTCGACGTTGGCGATCTCGGTGAGGTTCTCCATCAGCCAGTCGAGCTGCATTTGGGCTCGCTGTGGGTGGGTGATCTCGCGGCCGCGGAAGCGGACGGTGAACTTCACCTTGTTGCCGGACTCGAGAAAGCGCCGGGCCGCGCGCACCTTCACGTTCAGATCGTGATCGTCCGTCTTCGGGCGAAGCTTGACTTCCTTGAGCTCGACGACCGTCTGCTTCTTTTTCGCCTCGCTTTGGCGCTTCTTTTCCTCGTATTTGTAACGGCCGAAGTCGAGGATCTTGCATACCGGGGGCATGCTCTTGGGGTTGACCTCCACCAAGTCCAGGCCGCGCCCCTCCGCCTGCTTGAGCGCCTCCGACGTGGGCATCACCCCAAGCTGTGATCCGTCGTCCAGCACGACCCGCACCTCGGGCACGCGGATCCGGTGATTGACCCGAATCTGCGGTCCGCGAGAATCACGGTGCATCATGCGCCTACCCATCGCCATGGTTTGGTACTCCTCGTCCCCTTCTTTTTCTCAGGCCCAACGGGGCCCGACGTAATTACCGCGCGTTCCGACGCGCTTCGAATCATCGCGCGTTCCGACGCGCTTCCAACCGCCGCGCCTCGACCCGAGGCGAGCACCACGGCGCGCGTCGCTCGCTCGCTCGGCTCCGAGCGCGCAAGCGCCCCGCCGAAGGACGCGCCACTCCGCGCGCGCTCCGCACCAGCGGCCCCGATGCGGGCGAACGGCGGGCGAGCCGTCGTGTGCCAAGCGGATTGGCTCAACGGCTTGGCGCATCATGAGCTGAGTGCCAGGGTTCGCTGGCGACGGAGACCGCCCGCCGGCCCTCGCCCCGCGCCGGCCGACGCGGCCCAGGCCACCTGACGAGCCCCACACGACCCGGTCGGGCACCGCCCAGAGCCGACCGGCACCGCGAGCGACCTCCGCGCTTCGGCGGCGGCACCCATACCACCGGAGGTCATCCACCCCCACAGCGCCCTCACGCGATACACGTTCCCCCTAAGAGCCCAAGCGAAACGCCAGCGAGCCAAAAGCCCGCCCACGCCTGCTCGCGTAGGCGCGGGCAGGATTGAACTGCCGACCCCTACCGTGTCAAGGTAGTGCTCTACCACTGAGCTACGCGCCTGAATCGTGTCACGGACGAGCACTCTTTAGGATGGGCCGCGGGCGCTGTCAAGCAAGCGTTCCGTAGGGTTCGAAGCACCGCCCGGGGGAGGTCGGCTGCACAGGCAGGGCCCTGAACGGGTAGTCATGACTCAAGAAACCAGCGATCGCCTCGGCGCCGGCCATCCGGCGCTCGATGTTCAGCGATTGGTCCGCGCCATCCTCCAGCGGGCGAGCTCGGCGCCTGCAGGGGCGGGGGAAGCCCGGCCGTTCGCTTGCGTAGCCCAGCCAAACCCGGTATAGCGCCGCCCCTCGGAGGTATCGTGAAATTCGGCGTTTTTGCCTTTCAAGCTGTGCCCGACGCCCCGTCCGTCGGCACGAGTCAGCCCGCGCCCGCCCCCGGCGCCGCGGAAGCTCCCGCTCCGGCGCCGGATGGCTTCGGCTCCTTCTTACCAATGCTGATCTTGGTGCCGCTTTTGGGCATCATGTTCTGGCAGGGTCGGTCCCAGCAGAAGAAGCAAGAAGCCGCCGTGGCCGGCCTGAAGAAGGGGGACCGCGTTTTGACCCAGAGTGGGTTGGTGGGGCGGGTGGCGAGCCTCGGCGAGCGGTACGTGGAGCTCGAGATGGTGCCTTCGACGACCACCAAATTCACGGTGCTTCGAACGGCCATCGCCGGCCGCGACACCGAGGGCGACCCCGCCAAGTCGGCCAAGGCCGCGGCCAAGAAGAAATAGCCTTCAAACTCTCGAAAGCGCACCCGTGAACCCATCTATCGCAACATACGTATTGGCAGGCGCGACCGTCGCACTCGCGGCGGGCGGCTACTTCCGCCGGCAGAGCCGCACGGCGTGGTGGTTTTCGGCGATGTGTGGAGCATGCGCCACGCTCGCCGCCTACTACGATGGGTTCTGGGCGACGGTGTGTTTCTCGCTGCTCACGTTCGCCTTCTTCTTTGGAGGCTTGGACGTCATGGACCGCGGCTGGCGCGCCCGCTTCGGCGTCGTCTCCTCCGTGACGGTGATCTCGGTGCTGGCGCTCTGGCCTTCGGCCAGCAACATGCTGGAGTTTCTCCCCTGCCCGAATTTCATCAAGGAGAAGGTCGATTTCCGTCTCGTCGCGGGGCTGGATCTGCGCGGAGGGCTGCGTCTCGTCTACACAGTCGACGTGCAGGAGGCGATCAAGGACAGGCGGGACAGGCTCTACGAAGACATGCGCACGGAGCTCGCCCGCATCTTCGAGCTGCACTCGGGAGACGAGCGACCCTCCGAAGAGGTATACGCCAAGCTGCGCGATTTCGTCGAGCTGAGCCGAACCGAGGGCAGCGCGCGAGAGATTACCCTGCACATCAAGGACCCGGCAAACGCCGGCAAGGTGGATAGCCGCTTTCTCTCTCTGTTCACCTCGGAGCTCGGTTTCTCCCAGAGCGGGGACCAGCGGACGTACGAGTTCTACGTGCGCCCGAGCGTGGAAACGCAGGTGCGCGAGACGGCGGTGAGTCAAGCGAAGGACATCATCCTGCGGCGGGTGGACGAGATGGGCTTGCGCGAGGCGAGCGTCTCGAGCCGCGAGGAAGACATCATCATCGAGGTTCCCGGCCAAGACGAAGAGGGCTTCAAGGAAATTCGCGACATCATCAGCCAGACGGCGCGGCTCGACTTCAAGCTCCTCGACGACGAGACGGACTTCTTCGGCCCGATGCGCCTCACCGCGGACAAGACGAGCCTCCCCGAGGGCATCAGCTTTCGGCAGGAGACGGTGACCGTCGGCCAGGACGAAGAGGGCGAGCTGAAGCGCAAAGTCTCGACCTATGCGTATCTCGAAATGAAAGAGGGCGAGACGGCCAAGGAGGCCCTCGAACGCTTTCGCGTCTGGACGGATACGCTGACGCCGCCGGTGGACCGCGAGGTGGGCTTCGAGCTCGAGCTGGACATGGATCCGCTCACCGGCAAGTCGAAGGAAGTCGGGTGGCGCACCTACCTGCTCAAGAGCCGCGCCGAAATCACCGGCGACATGATTCGGGACGCCGTCGCACAGCCCGACCAGAGCCCGAACAGCCTGGGCGGTTGGTACGTGGGGCTCCGCTTCACGGACGCGGGGGGCGCGATTTTCGAGCGCATCACGGGCGCGAACATCAAGCGCCGCTTCGCGATCATCCTCGACGGCCGCATCGAAAGCGCTCCGGTGATCCAGTCCCGCATCGCAGGCGGCAGCGCCAGCATCACGATGGGCGGGGACACGGAAACGCAGCTCCGCGAAGCCAAGCAGCTCGAGCTCGTGTTGCGCTCCGGCGCGCTGCCCGCCCCCATCACCCCCTCCAACGAGCAGCACATCGGGCCTTCGCTCGGCGCCGACTCGATTCGGCTCGGCGTGCGCGGGGCGCTGGTCGGCGGAATCGTCGTGCTGGCGTTCATGCTGCTCTACTACCGGCGCGCGGGCGTCATCGCCAACATCGCGGTTTCTCTGAACCTTCTGATCCTGTTGGCGGTGCTTTCGTCGCTCAATGCCTCGATGACGCTTCCCGGCATCGCCGGCTTGGCTCTGACGGTGGGCATGAGCGTGGACTCGAACGTGTTGATCAACGAGCGCATTCGAGAGGAGCTTCGCGGCGGTCGAAGCGCTCGCGCCGCCGTCGATCTCGGCTACAGCAAGGCGCTCAGCGCCATCGTGGACGGCCAGCTCACGACGCTCATCAGCGCCGTCGTGCTGGCCCAGTTCGGAACGGGCCCGATCAAGGGCTTCGCGTTCACACTCATCGTCGGCGTCGCAAGCAGCATCTTCACGGGCATCGTCGTCACCCGGCTCTTGTTCGATGTCTGGGTCCGGGGGCTGGGCCGCAACGCCAAACTGGATATGGGCTGAAGGCATGCAAATCTTTCCCGTCGGTCGCATCTACAACTTCATGGCCAAGCGCCGGCTGGCGGCCTTCGTCAGCCTGGCGCTGGTCGTAGCTTCCTGCGTGCTGCTCGTGGTGCCCGGCCCCCGTTTGGGCACCGACTTTCGCGGCGGCACGGAGATCGAGCTCGCCTTCAAGAAGGACGTGGCTCCACGGCAGATCCGCGAGTCGATTACCGCGGCTGGTTTCTCCAGCCCGGACGTGATCCGCGTTCGCGATGATCTGAACCCGCATCGCTTCATGATTCGCGTGGAGGACGTGTCCAGCCTGAGCGAGGCGGATCAGGCCCAGGTCGCCAAAGCCCTCTGCTTCGGCACCAAGGCAGAGGAAGCGGCGGGCTGCCCGGGGGGCCACGGACCCCTGGAGCTCAAGTTCAGCCCCGGGGGCGACAAGATCACCATGCGCTACCCCGGGGAGCCGGACCTCGAGGCGATCCGCAAGGGCCTCGCGAGCGTCAAGGGCATCGAGCTGCGCTCGGGGAACAACCCATCCCTGCAGAATGCCCGTGAGCACAAGGTCGAGGTGCAGCTCACCAGCAAGGGCGACCAGCTGATGCACGCGCTGGCCAAGTCACTCGGCCCCGAGGTGACTCCCGAGGCGCCCCTGCGCGTCGAGTGGGTGGGCCCCAAGGCGGGGGCGCAGCTGCGCGACTCGGCGCTCAAGAGCATCGCGATCGCCCTGGTATTCGTGATGGGCTACATCGCCTTCCGCTTCGACTTGCGCTTCGCGCCCGGAGCCGTGCTGGCCCTCGTGCACGACTCCATCCTGACGGTGGGGATGCTCACCGCCATGCGCAAGGAGCTGAACCTCTCGACGGTCGCGGCGCTGCTCACGATCGTCGGCTACTCGGTGAACGACACCGTGGTCGTCTACGACCGCGTGCGCGAGAACCTGGGCAAGCTGCGCGGCGCGAGCTTCGCCAAGATCATCAACACGAGCCTTTCTGAGATGCTGAGCCGGACGGTGCTGACGAGCACGACGACCGTGCTGGGGCTCGTCGCTTTCTTCTATTGGGGGACGGGAACGCTCGAGGACTTCGCCCTGACGCTGATCATCGGCATCGTGCTCGGAACCTACTCGTCGATTTACGTCGCGCTGCCGCTCACCGATTGGCTCGACCGGCGCTTCTTCGCCAAGGCGAGCAAGAAGGGCTCGGCGGCCGCCCGGCGGCGCACCGGACCGCCGAAGAAGAAGGCAGCGGCCGTCGTGTGAGCGAGCGCGGGCCGGCCGCCCCCGCGACCAGCCGCCGTTCGAAGGCGACGGAGTGAACTCGGCTCGGCCCCCGCCGCATTCGACGGGGCGCGGGGGGCGCCTGGTGAGCAGCGCGCGGCACTTGCTGCGCAGACGAGGCAGGCTCATCGTGTTGCCCGCCACCGAGCCCTTCTCCGGGGCGCTCGACCTGCCCCGGGGGCCGGCGACGGCTCCCAGGGCGCGTTTCGAGCGGACGTAGCAGGGCCGCGGGCGCTTCGAGCGAAGCTTCGCTGCCTGCAGCTCTCCGCGGACGAGACCCCCGCGATGCTGGCCCTCATCGACCACCGCGATGGCAAGACTTGCCGGGCGGACCCCGGTGCGTCCGACATCGCCCCGCGCGTTCCCCTGTTCGTGATGCTCCCGCGCGACGAGGAAGCCGGCGCCGTCGCACCCGGTCCGAAATGCAGGCATGGCTCTGCAGACCCGGCCGAAGCAGGGGGCCTTCGAAGAACGCGACACCGGGCTGCAGCAGCAGCCTGCGATGCGCGAACGCATCGCCGACGCGAACCAGCTGCCTTGGTTTGCGGCGGGCGGGCTCGGCGGCAGCGCCGTCGACACGAGCGGCGAGGCCCGTGAGCGATCACGGAGCGTGAGCTTCGCGGGGGGGGACGCGCGCTCGGGCGAAACGCAACGAAACGTGCCGCGCGAGCCGTGCGAAAAACGCGGGTGTGCCTGCGCCCGAGCAGCCTGCGGGTTGCGCGGCAAGAGCGGCCAAGAAAATTTTATACCGAGTATCATTGTGGGGTGCGGAGCCAGCGCGCAGGAAAGGGAACGGCGAAGGCACTGGCCGACTTCCGCACCAGAAAGGACCTTTTTCGGGGCAGAACGACCCAGGCCTGTGACCCCGGAGCGACCTCGCGACAAGGTGCTTGCCGGGACTGACCACGTCCGACACTATGGGATGGCATGCTTATTTCGCGTCGAGGTTCGATCTTCCGCAACCCCAGCCAGCTCGCCACGGTAGCGGCTCTTCTGGCCTCTTCGTTCGTGTTGGCGAACTCGCTCGCCTCTTGCGGCTCGGACGGAGAGAGCGGGGGTTGCACGCCCGGAGAGCAGAACTCGTGCGTCGGCCCCGGCCAGTGCATGGGCACGCAGACGTGCGGCGAGGACGGCAACAGCTTCTCCACCTGCGACTGCAACATCGGTTCGAGCGGGGGCTCGGGCGGCGGAGGCATGGGCAACGCCGGCTCTTCGAGCGGAGGCTCGAGCATGGGCGGCAACGCGACGCTGCCGCCGCTGATCAATCAGGTGGGCACTCCTTGCGAGCAGGACACGGATTGCCCCAGCGACGGCAATGTGTCTCTGCTCTGTATCACGCCGGGCAACGACGACGCGTTCTTCGGGCTCGGTGCTCCGCAGGGCGGATACTGCTCCTACCGGTGCAGCGTCGGTGGTGGAGAATGCGAATCGGTCGACCCCAACTCGACCTGCGACTTGGTGGACGACAGCGGCAACAACGGCTACTGCGTCGCGCTCTGCGAGCCAGGCGACGCGCAGGGGCGGGTGAAATGCGGGAACAACCCCCAGGCCTGTGTGCCCGTGCAGCAGGATCTGGGCATCTGCGCCCCCCTCTGCCAGAGCGACGAGGCGTGCGGTGAGGGGCGCTTCTGCGGTCACTTCGCCGACGTTCCAGATCTCACGCTGTGCGTGGAGGATCAGCCGATGGGCGGAGTGTTGGGAGCGAATTGCGCCGCGGAGACGGAAGCCGAGGATTGTGGCTCGGGGATCTGCCTCGAGGATCGCTTCACGAACGCCAACGGGGAGGGCAGCGTGGTGCTGGGCAACTTCTGTAGCGCCTACTGCACCTTCGGTCTGATTTCCGGCGGGTGCGGGTACACGAGTGACAGCGGGGAGCCTCGCGAAGGCGCGTGCATCTTGCCGCGCTACCAGGGTGCCGGGCCCGGCGACGTGGGGTACTGCGTCGAGATGTGCGACACGGACGCGGATTGCGAGCAGGAGGCGTACGGCTGCCAGCTCGATACGCGCTACGCTCCCTGGGGGCGCGACGGCGTGTGCGTACCGGATTCCGTGCTCGAGGCGGGTGGCGGCGCGGACGCGGCCGTTCCCGCAGTAGACGCGGGGCCAGACGCCAACTGAAGGCCTCCCATCCCGCCGAGCGCCGCTCCGGCGAGCTGGCCCCCGGCCCCGCTCCGGCGAGCGAGCACGGCTGCAGCCGGCCAACCCCGCTCCGGTCGACGGAGCCGACCACCTCGGGCGATCGTCACACCCAGCGGAGCCAGTGACGATACGCTTCGTTCTTGCCGGTCGTGGCGGCCAAGTACGCCCGCTGAAGCTTCGCGCTGAGCGTGTCGCGACCCGTGCGGAACCCCACGCCGTCGATCTCACGCACCGGCGTGACCTCTGCGGCCGTGCCGGTCAGGAAGATCTCGTCGGCACGCATCATTTCCTCACGCGTGAAGGGCTTCACCTCCACCCGAACGCCGGCGGCCCGCGCCAGCTCGAGGATCGAGTCCCGGGTGATGCCCGGAACGATCGACGAGGACGTGTCGTTGGTGTACAGGCACCCGGCACGAGCAAAGAACACGTTTTCTCCCGTCGCGCTCGACACCGTCCCGTCCTGGTTCAGCAGGATGGCGTCGTCGCACCCCCGATCGAGTGCCTCGTGCGCGGCGAGCACGCTGTTGGCGTAGTGGCCACTGGCCTTGGCCATGGTGGGCAGACAAGCATGGGGAAACTTGCGCCATGAGGAAATGGTCAGGTTCACGCCGTTGCGCAGCGCCTTTTCCCCCAGGAACGTGCCAAGCTCCCGTGCCGCAATGAATACGGTGACGCTGCACGCCTGCTTCGGCTTGATGTCGATCGGACCGTACCCGAAAAAGGCCAGCGGGCGCAGGTAGGCGTGGTCGATGCCGTTGCGGCGCGTGACGTCTACCGCCGCCTGGACGAGCTCCTCGACCGTGTACGGCACGCGAATGCCGTACAGCCGCGCGGAGCCGAGCAGGCGCTCCATGTGGTCGCGCGGGCGGAAGAGAGCCGGACCCGAAGGCGTGGGGTAGACGCGAATCCCCTCGAACACGGCGGTGCCATAGTGCAGGGCGTTCGCGTAGTAATGCACGCCCTGTCGATCCGCCTCGCGGATGTCGCCGTCCCACCAGATGTAAGGCGAAAGAGCCTGCCCCTTGGGCCGAGAAGTCGGAAGCTCCTCGCCCAGGGGAATGTGATCGAAGCTGGGCCACTCCATCGGCGGCTCGAGGTCGGACATGCCCCGAGTGTACCCCGCGCTTTGGATTCTCCCAAAGTCTCCCGTCAACTGGGGGAGCGGCTGGCGTTCCGAGCCCTCGCGCCGTATATCTGGCGGTCGTGAAGGCCAAACCGATCGGTCTGGCAGCTCCGCCCGGTGGGGGCCCCGGGGCGCGCTCGGCAACTTTTTTCGCTCTGCTGCTGGTGGCAGCGTGCCGGTCGAACGTCACCCCCCAGCTCGAGGAAGGGGACCGCGCTCTGGCGCTGGGTCAGCCGCGCCGGGCCATCGAGCACTACCAGGCGGCGCTCACGCGGGGGCCCAACGCGCGCGCACAGCGGGGCCTCGGCCTGGCGTTCGAGGAGCTCGGCTCGCTCCCGGCGGCTCGCCGGCACCTCGAGGCCGCCCTCGATGGGCGGCCCGACGACGTGTCGGCGCGGCTCGGCCTGAGCCGAGTGCAGGCCCGCGAGGGCGCCTTCGCGGCGGCAGCGCAGACCCTGCTCGAGCTGCTGCGAGGGGCTCCCGATCACACGCTGGCGCTGTGCCTACTGAGCGTTTATGCCGAAAGGCGCCCTCTGCTCGAGCGCGCCACCGAAAGCCTGCTGGTGCACGTGCACGAGCACGAGAGCGAGGCGCCGCGGATGGCCCGGCTGGCCCTGGCCGGGAGTCTGGATCGCCTCGACCGGCGGAACCAGGCGCAGCAGGAGCGGGACGCCGCCCGCGCAGCCCGCCGAGGCGAGGACGGGGACGTGCTGGCGCTGTCCCGAGCCGCCCTGCTGCGCGGGCAGCTGGAGCTCAGCGCCCAGCTGAGCGAGGATCTCACCGAGCGCCGGCCCGACGCGCGGTCCGCCTGGAAGCTGTTGACGGCGGCACGGCTGCGGCAGGGGGAAACGTCGGCGGCCTACGCCGCGCTCGCGCGCCTCGGCGACGTTGGAACGGACCCGGAGCTGCGCCTGCTCCGGGCCCGGGTTCGGCTGCGGGGTGGGCTGCCGCGTCAAGCCGCGCGCGAGCTCGCCGAGCTGTTGAGCGAGCCCCTGGGGAAAGAGGCGGAGGGCGGAGCCGGCCTGCGATCCGAGGTGACGCTCACGCTGGCGAAGGCCAATCGTGAGCTCGGGGAGCTCGATGCCAGCCAAAAGCTGCTCGAGAGCCTGCTGGATATCGCGCCCGTGCAAGCGCGGGCGCTGCTTCAACTGGCACAGCTCGAATTGGTCCGGGGCCGGCCAGCTCAGGCCCAAGTGTGGCTGGGCACGCTCTCCGAGGAGGATCGCGGCTCCGCCGAGGCGCACCGCGCGATGGGTCGAGCCCAGCTGGCGCTCGGCGCCCTGCGCGACGCGGAGACCGAGTTCCGAGCCCTGTGGGAGATCGCGCCGCAATCGGCGGAGCCGCGCTGGTGGCTCGCCACCACACTGCTCGGCCGCGGGCAGGATCAGCAGGCGCAACGCCTGCTCGAGGGCACGCTGCGCCGCTTCCCCGACCATCTCCCCTCCTTGACCAAGCTCCTCGAGCTGTTCGAGCAGCGCGGGGGCACGAGGGCCGCCCAGCGCGCCCTCGCAGCGCACGCCAAGGAGAATGCGGGCTTGCCCACGGCGCAGGCCTTCTACGGCACCTGGCTTTCGCGGCACGGCCAAATGAACCAAGCGGTCGAAGCGTACCGCAACGCGCTGCGGCTCGAACCGGCACACCTGGAAGCGACGCTCCACCTGGGCCTCATCTACGCGCAGCGCGATCGGCGCGCGCTGGCGCGGGCCCTGCTCGACGCGGCCCTCTCCGCGGAGCCGACCTCACCCCAGGTGGCGCTCATGGCAGCGGACCTGTACGGGGTGCTGGGAGATGCAACCGCAGCCCAGGCGCAACTGCAGCGAGTGCTCGCGATGCGCCCGGGCCACCCGCTGGCCCTGGCACGGCAGGCGCTGCTGGCCGCAGAGCAACCCGAGCAGCTGGAGCGAGCCGCCCAATGGGCCGAAGAGGCCCTGCGGGAGTCGCCCCGAAACGCGGACGCGCTCGACGCGCGGGGCTGGGTGTTGCATCGCAAGGGCGAGCCCACCCTGGCGCTGCCCCTCCTGCAACGAGCCACTTCCCTCGCGCCCCAGCGCGCGACGTTTCAGTACCACCTCGGAACGGTGGCGGCGGCCCTGGGCAAGCCCACCGAGGCGCGCGAGGCGCTCGAGCGCGCGCTGAAGCTCGAACCGGCCTTCCCGCGGGCGAGGGAGGTCAGGGCGCGGCTCGCCAAGCTGCGCGGGCGCTGAGGCGCAGGCCGAAGGAACGCCTCGCGCCCCTTCAGCGGAGGCCGCTCGGCCGCCGCAGCGCGGAGTTGATCCCCGGCGCGGTGCCCCGGGCGGCCCAGACCCGGTCGAAGGCGTTGAGCGCCGTGGGCTCCACGAGCATTTGCAGCTCTGCCTCCGTCGCCTCGTCGCGCGGGATGTCGGCCCGAGAATACCCTTCGTAGCGCCGCAATACGGTCGGGCTACCCTGCCGCCGCACCTCGACCGTGAGACCCACCTCCAGCCGCGTCATCTCGCCGCGCGCGTCCACGATCTCCTGCTCGTCGACCTCGTCCACACGGACGCGCACCTCCAGTACGTCTCCGGAACCCGAGGCGACTTCCCAGAGCCGCGACTCCGCCTTCACCGCGAAATCCTCGGGAAGCGAGAGCAGCTTGCCGGTCGAGCTGCGTGCGTCCGTGCGCGCGTCGTCGACCCGAACCAGGAGCTGCCGAGCCTCCACCTTGGTTTCTGCGTAGGGCAGCGGCTCGTGGACGCTGCGAGGCGTTCGGCAGGCGAAGCTTCCGAGCAGCACTGCCGAGGCGAACAGCCAGCGGCGGCGCGCCAATCCCAGCCCCGTCGCGCGGACGCCCGCAACGCTCCGGGTCCCGCCGGCCCCCGAGGTCTCCGCGCGGCTCAGTCGTCCACGACGGACGGAGTCGTCTCCGCGGGAAAACACCCGGGCACGCGGGCGCACTGCGGACGAGAGCCGATGTCCTCGCACGCCATCGCAGCCCCTTGACACACCGACTCGTTACCACACTGGGGATACAGACCGCATTGCGAATCCTCGAGCGCTTCGCAGCGCGTGCCATCGCCGAAGCAGAAGCGCACCTGGTTGCAGCCCTCCATCGCTTCGCACTCGTCGTACGAACGCTGGCGGCACCCTTCGACGCCTTCGCACAAGCCGGACCACGTGCAGCCCGACGTCTGGTTGCACAACTGGGGCCCCTCGTCCGTGAGGGACTCGCAGGAAATCGCTCCGCCCACGCAACCTCGCGTCAAGCTGCAGCCGGAATCACACTGATCGGCGGTGCGCAGCTCGCAAGCGACCGCATCTCCGAGGCAAAGCTCCTCCCCGCTGGCGCATCCCAAGAGCGAGAACAGCGCGGCGAGAAGAGTGAAGGATGGAAAAGTCTTATGCATTGCGGAACTCTCGGGCCTTGGCCCCGGGCGACAGTAGTGGTGAGACCGCCAACGCACAATCGACAATCGCGGGCGAATCGGCGGCGGAACGCATCGAAACGCGCCACGCCTGCGGGGACCGTCCACCACGGCTGGGTTGTTGAAGCGACGCTGCAGACGGCTGCGAACGCGCAGCTCGACCGCCGCCTCGACGCCCCCCCTGCGAAGGCAGACGTTGACGCCGAACCGCACTGGCTTCAATCTGACAGGGTGATCCCCGTCATCAACGAATTCGACCCTCAATCGCGACCCGGGGAGCCCACGAGCCGCGAGCTGCTCGCGCGGCTCGAGAAAGACATCGCGTGGCTGCAGCAGCGGGGCCTGTGGACCCGCTCGATGTTCGAGCGGGCCGTGCTTCGCTACGTGGAAGCCCGTGGCTCGACGGATGGCCTGGAGCGCTTCAGCAGCCGCCACCGTGTGCACAAGTCGGCACCGGGTCACTGGATCCCCCAGTCGGAGGTGCCTTCGCGCCCCGGCAGTAGCCCGGTCGCCGCGGCCGCCCCTTCGTTGCAACGCTAGCCGGGCGGGCTTCGTCGCAGCGCTCGCCGCGCGGGCTTCGTCGCAGCGCTCGCCGGCCGGGCTCGGCGTCGCGGCCGGTGCTCAGTACCAGGCCAGCTGTTCGACCCAGTGCGTCGGGCGCAGCGTCAACCCCGAATAACGCGACGCACCCAACTGGCTGCCCTCACTGGCTGCCCTCACAGTGGAAGCCTGACACGCGGCTTGCATGGCCGAAGGCGTGCCACGTTACCCAGCCCTTCCATCTGCCGCGGGTCGCGCTGCGGAGTCGTCCCAGGTGCGGGCGACCACCTCGTCCCACCCCTCGACGCATGCCGCCCCGCCGGCGGCGGGACCTCTCGTGAAGCCGGGGCGGACGCTAGCGGCACGCTTCCCGGCGCATTGCCCGACTCCCGCGGGGAGCTCGAAAGCGGCCGGCTGCACTGCGGGCTCGGCCGCGCAGCACGCCCCGCTGGCGGCAAAGCGCCGCGCCCGTGACGCATGCGCGCCTTCGATCCGCACGCCCGACGAAGCACCCCTGCGTCGGCCACCCCCGCGGCGACGACAGTCACCGGACCGAAGGAGCGCGGACAGGCTCCCCCGCCAGCGACACTCGCACCCAGCGGGTGCGTCGGCGAGGCAACCCTCGCCCACGGGCCCACCACGAGTTACAGATCTTCGTTGCGGCGCCCGAACGCCGGCCCAGCCCTCGCTGCCGCGCGTGCAGCCCTCGTGGCCGGCCCCGCAAGCGGGGGCCGGCTCGATGCTTCTACGTCGTGATGTCTACGAACGAAACCGGGTATCGCCTCGCACCACGAAGGCCCCCCGTGGCGCCTGCTCGAAGAGCCCTGGCGCGAGGACACCGCAGTGGCTTACATACTCATGCCGGCGGTGCCACCCATGTCGGCGCCACCAGAGCCGGCACTGGTCATGCCGCTACCGCCGCTGCCGGCGCTCGTCATGCCACTGCCGCCGCTGCCGGCCGGGCCATCATCGTCATCATCCGAGCCGCAGCTCTGTGCGGCAGCAAAGGCCAATGCGACCATCAACAGAACCATCAAGCGGCGAAGCAAACTATTGTTGAGCATCGCGCGGTAATATACGGGCACGCTCTACAGCGCAAACACATTCCCTACCCACACCTATTGAAAGACTAGAATTTGTTTTTGTCTAAGCCGTCGCGCTCTCCGTCTCCGTCGAGTCGCCTACCGTGGCTGATCGCGGGCTTGGCGTTGCTGTTGATTTCGGTCGTTGCTGGGATCGGTTTCAGCGCAATGGCGCGGCGCATCGCCGTCGAGCAGGCGGAGAAGCGCGGAGTCCACCTCGAAGTTGCATCGGCGCGGCCGGGATGGATGTCGCTGCACCTCAGTGGTGTGCGCCTCGCGCCAGAAGGCGTGCGCGGAGTGCGCGCATCCTTGCGAGAGGTAGTCATCGGGGTCACCGCCACGCTGGGTGTGCGGGACGTGGAGATCGACGGGGGGACGATCGAGCTACAAGGCAGCCCGGATCAGCTGCGAGAGCAGCTCCGGGCCTGGCGCAAAGCGCGCGGCGGAGAGGGTGCCGGCTCCGGTGGCGGCGGCGCCCTGCCCGTGCGTGGCCAGGGGCTCTTCGTCGAATGGCAAGAAGGCGCGGGGGCGCCCGCACGCCATCGCTTGAGCGGAGTGCGCTTCGCGCGCGAGGCGGGCAAGCACGAAGTCGGGTTCGAGCGCGCGGAGGTGCAGCTCCCCTTCGGCAAGTGGCTGGCCGCCGACGGAGCCGCGGAGCTGATCCGGAGTGAGGAAGGCTTTCGGCTCCACACGGCGCGCGTGCGCCGGGTCGAGGGCAACGTGCAGCTGAGCCTCCCCGAGCCGGCGCCGGCCGGCGTGCCCACCGCCATCGCCCCCCCTGCCGAGCGCACACCCCGCGCCCGGCGGACGCGCGCGTCGAAGCGCCGGCGCGATGCGAAGCGGCGGCGGACCCGGCGAGGCAAGAAGCGCACCCGCGCCGCCGAAGCGCCGGAAAAGGAGAGGGAGAAGGTGGAGGTGGGGCCCAGCGGGCTGAAGCGGCTGCTGGCCCCTCTGGCCACGACCGGGGCTGGAGGAGGCCAGTCTCGCGTGCGGCAGCTTCAGCGCATCCTCGCGGTGACGACCACCGAGCAGGCGCAGGTGGACCTGGACGAAGTGGTGCTGCAGCTCTCACGGGGGCAGAGCACGCTCAACCTCGGCCCGGCGCCGCTCCGGCTCACCCGCACGAAGGAGGAGGCCAGGCTCTCGTTCCGATCCCCCGCCGCCCAGGAAGACGGCCAGGCGCTCTCGATCGACGCCACCGTGCCCATGGCGAGCGGCACGGTGCAGGCGAAGCTTTCCGGCGGCCCGATTCGCCTCGCGACCCTGGGCGTTCGGGAGGGAGATTTCGGCCTGATGCACGTCGGGCAAACACTGCTCACCGTCAGCACGGAGGGCTCGCTCTCGCCCGAGGGGCTGCTCGCCGTGACCGCCTCGGGACAAGTCGACGGGCTGGCCCTGCAGCACCCTGCGCTGGCGCCCGAGCCGCTGACCGGCATGGACGTGACGTGGCGCGGCAACCTGCGTCTGGATCTGCCGAAGCACGAGTTGCAGGTCAGCGATGGAGCGTTGAGCATCGGGCAGGCGCGGGTCACCTTCGACGGGAGCGTGCGCGCAGACGGCGAGGATCTCGGGCTGAAGCTCTCGCTGCAGATGCCCGAAACACCGTGCCAGCAGGTGTTCGAAGCGGCGCCCGTCGCGCTCTTGCCGCAGCTCGAGGGGCTGCTGCTGGGAGGCTCGATCGGAATCGCCTCGAGCGTGCAGTTCGACACGGCCGCACCCAAGGAGACGGCGGTCGAGTGGGAGCTGGACAACCAGTGCAAGGTGCTGCAGACGCCCCAGGCCGTGGACCCGCGACGTTTCCGCGAACCCTTCCAGCACGTCGTGTTGGACGCCGAGGGGCGAGCCACCGAGATCACCACGGGTCCGACGACCGAGTCATGGGTGCCTCTGGAAGAGATATCCCCCAACATGGCGACCGCTCTGGTGGTGTGCGAGGATTCGCGCTTCTTCCGGCACAAGGGCTTCGACGACAAGGCGATCCGAGATTCGATCGCCCAAAACCTCAAGGCCGGCCACTTCGTGCGCGGGGCCAGCACGCTGACGATGCAGCTGGCCAAGAACCTCTACCTGGGCCGGGAGAAGACCATCGCGCGCAAGCTGCAGGAAGCGGCGTTCACGATGCTGCTCGAAGAGCGGCTCAACAAGGAAGACATTCTCGAGCTGTACCTCAACGTCGTGGAGTTTGGCCCCGGCGTGTACGGCATCCGCCAGGCGTCGCAGCACTACTTCAGCTCGCATCCCGGCGAGCTGTCTCTCGGGCAGGCGCTGTTCTTCGGGTCGCTACTCCCCAGCCCGAAGGTCGAGCGCTTCGAAGAAGACGGCACGCTCAAGCCGCGCTACGCCGAGCACCTGCACTTCCTGATGCGAGTCGCGCACAAGATCAAACGCATCACGGACGACGAGCTCGAGGCGGGCACGCGCGAGGAGCTGCGGTTCGGCCACCCCCACGAGGCTCCCGAGGCGGACTTCCTCTTCGGCACGTCACTGTTCGACGTCGACGGCTGACCCTGGACCACGGGCGGCCAGGCGCCCGCCCGCCGGCCCCAACGCCCGGCGTCTCCGGTGGCGCGCGTCCTGGGCGGGGGCCTCCGGCTCGCCGCATCGCTCGGCGCCGGTCCGATCGCCGCCCGAGCGGGCGCGGCCCATCCTCGGGCAGCCGCCCCCGCGGGGCCAGGGGCGCGCGGAGCCCGTCCGCCGGCCCGCTACTTCTCGCCGCGCGCGCGCAGGGCCCGGAAGAAAGCTTGCAGCTGCGCGATGCTCGCCGCCGCCTCCACGCCGCCGAGGTGCGGCAGCCGGTGGTTGTGTCGCGGGTCGCCCGTGAGCTGGTGTAGCGACTCGACCGCGCCGGCCTTGGGATCCGGAGCGCCGTAGACCAGCCGCCCCAGGCGCGCGTTGACCAGGGCGCCCGCGCACATCGCGCACGGCTCGAGCGTCACGTACAGCGTACAGTCGTGCAGGCGCCAGTGGCCGCGCGCCCGACAAGCCTGGCGCAGGGCCAGGATCTCGGCGTGCGCGGTGGGGTCGGCGTCCACCTCCCGCCGGTTGTGCGCGCGGGCGAGCACCCCCCCCTGCGCGTCGACGACCAGGGCCCCCACCGGCACGTCGCCGTGCTCCACGGCTCGCTGCGCCTCGCGCAACGCTTCGCCCATCCACGCGCGCTCCGCCTGGGAACCCCCCGCGACGCCGTCCAGAAAGTCGGCGCCCGCCATCAGAGCCACGGGTTCGCCAACAGGCCCGGGCTCGCGGCGTGCCGTGCGCGCCGCCACAGCAACGCCGCGACCACGGCGGTGGCGATCGACGCCGCGAGCGGAAACCCCTCCCCCAGCCAGGCCACGAGACCACTGTGCGCGGCGAGCCGCCGCCCCCCGCAGCTGAATGCCACGCACAGAGCAGCCAGCGGAATCAGCCGCCTCAGGTTGAGCGCGAGCCACTTGCGCCAACCAAGCCCCGCGGTGAGCTGGCGCAGCCAGAGGATGAGAGCCGCCGCGCCGGCGTACTTGCCCAGCACCACGGCCGCTCCGAGCAGCGCCGCGAAGACCGGCTGAGAAACGCCGCCCGCCGGCAGCGCGGCGCCACCCCAGAAGGAAAGAGCCAACACCCCGGCAGAGCAGGCGATGTGCAACGCGGGGGCGGCTCGCGGGCGCGCCGCCCGGGGCTCCTCCGCCGCGGCGAGAAAGTTGGCGCTCGGGCGGGGCGCGACGGGACCGGCTGCCGAAAGGCACAGGAGAAAGGAGAGGCCCAGGAGCCCAGGGTCTCGAAGCGCCGTCCACTGCCAGGGCCACGCCCCTTGCGCTCCGAGCGCGCGGCCCAGGTCGAGGCCGCTCTCCAGCAGGGGCGCTCCCAGCGCGAGGGCCGCCGGCAGCAACCCGATCGCCTGCGCGGCGCAGGCCGCCACGGCGGCCGAGAGCGACCAAGCAACCCCTGCGGGCATCCCGCGCGGCCGGCCGCCTCCGCTGATGAGCGCGGAGAGACACCGCAGCAAGCAGCTGGCCAGCCACAAAGCCCCGATCGAGGTTGCGGGATCCAGGCCCGCGATCATCGAGTGCCCGAGCCCCACTCCCACGACGGCCGCACCCACGAGCACGAACGCGAGCCACCAGGCCAGCCCCGTCGCGGGGCGAGCGGGCAAAGGCCGGGCGCGCGCTCGCTGCGCGCGGCGCCGCGCGGCGACCAGCATCTCCAGCCAGCCGAGCGCGCGCCCGAGGGGGGACGAAAGCGCAAAAAAGACCAGCGCCGCGGCTCCCAGCACGGGGGCCGCCCGCTGCAGCGAGAGGGCCGGACGCGGGGACATGCCGTCGATGTCGACGGTCAGCTCGTGCCGACGATCTCCGCGGACCACCGTGAGCCGCAAGTCCCGCGACGGGGCGCTGCCGAGGTCGGATGCCTGCAGAAGGGTCACGCCCCCGGCCTCGATCAGCCGATCGCCTGCCCGCACGCCGGCCTTCGCCGCCGGTTTCCCGGGCCTGACCGCCACGACCAGCAAGCCGGCCTCGAGCGGCTCGGTCAGATCGAGCCCGAGATAGCTGACCGCGCGCTCGGCACGCTCGGCGGTGCGCTGCTCGGCCTGCCGCGACTTGCGCGCGGGGTAGAGCTCGACGGTCGCTCCCCGTAGGCGCCCCACGACCGCCGGAGCGCCGACCGCCCGCGCCGCGATCGACACCTCGACATCCCCGCGAAAGGTGGCGTGCGAAGCCTGGCCTGGCTCGCCACAGAAAGCCGCCTGCAGCGAACCGGGCATCGGCACCCGCAACCGATCTTGGGCCTCGGTGTGGGCGCGCAGCGACACGGAGACCCGCGCTGGCTCGTACCCTGCGCGAAACACGACCCCGCGCAGGTGCACCCGGGCGGGCCGACCGAGCGCGAAGCCGTCACCGCGAAGAAACATGGGGCCAGCGAAGTGGACTTGCCTCGGCTCGACCGCGCTCACGCGCAGAAGCTCGACGACGGGCAGGCGACCACACCCCCACGGCACGACCAATAGCGCGAAAAGCCAAAGGCGCATCCAGATCACGACGAGAGCAACACTCGAGCGATCCCCCGCGCCCGAGACTCGCCCCGGCAACCGCGTCAGGCGTCCACCAACCATGTCAGAGCCGGCGTATAACCTCCCGCGGGGGCATTGGCACAACTATCGCCGGCCCGCACCGTCGCCACGGAACGCGCAGCGAATCGAAACTGAGCGTTCTTTCAGGGTCGTTTTCCGAGTATGAACACGGTGCATGGCGTCACCTCCACTTTGTTGGCCCCCGGATCTGCAGGTGGCTATCGCTGAGCCCGTGTCGAGCGCTGGATCATCGAGGGAGCCGTCGATCGAAGAGCCTTCGGGGGCCGCCCCCGCGAACGCGGAATCGCCGGCCGCGGAGCAAAGCGGCAGCCACGAACGCGAGGCGGCGAGCCGCTCGGCGCCGTCGAGCGAAGAGCGCGTGGCTTGCTCGGCCCAGCCGCCGCTCGTCGAGCCGTCCCATGCCATCGAGCAATCCCGGCACACCGAGCGCTCCGTGGCGGCGAGGTATGGAAGCGCAACGGGCTCGGAGGGCGGCCCCCGATCGCGCGTGGTCGAGTCCGCGGGCAGCGCCTCGACCGCGTTCACGGCGAGCCCGGAGCCGCGTTGGCGCGTGCTGCTTTCCGAGGTGCGCGGCACCCAGCTCGAGATTGGCAAGCTCTCGCGGGAGCTCGACGGGGAGGCCCGCCTCGGGCTGGCGGGAAACCCCGCCGCTCCGCCCAGCGCGATTGCCATCGCCGAGCTGCGGCTCGGCTTCCGCCTGCCACCGAGCTACCGCCAGTTCCTCGCCTTCTCCGATGGCTGGCAGCTGTTCTACGAGGGCGCCCACTTGCTCGGCACCGCCGACGTCGGGCGGCCCGCGAGCCTCGATCCGCAGACACGCCGCCACGGCTTGGACCGGGACAGCATCCCTTGCCCGGCGGCTCCCAGCGCTCGCTACGTCCCCTTTGGGGCCGATGCGCAGGGGCAGACGGTCTTCGCGTTCGACACCCACACGCGGCTGGCGGACGGCGAGCTGCCCGTGGTCGCCTGGATCGGCGGATTGGGCCTGGATTGCCGCTGCTTTACGGGGTTTCTCGCAACGGTTTTGCAGCTTTGCAGAAGCGAGCGGGCAACCCTGCGGGCGCGCGAGGCGCTGCGAAAGGCCCCGGAGGGAGCCGGGCTGCAAACGATGCGCTGCGTCAGTTAACCCCTTTGGGTGAATCCACAGGGCAGATTTGCGGGGATTGCCGCCTTGACGCCGCGCAGCGGGCCTGCTCTGGTCCGTTCTGGGGGCCGGAGCGAGCAGGCCTGGCCCCCGCGAACGTAGACCTGCTTGAAACGTCCTAACTGGAAAGAGCCCGCGTGACGCAAACGACTGTCGACACCGATCCCACTTCGAACGGACTTGGCTCCGAGGCCGTGCCTCCCCCGGCGTCCACCAACTCCATGAGCGGCGCGGCCGCCCAGCCGTCGGCGACCGCACAGCCCGACGGCAATGCCCTGCCCAGCCCCGACGGGGATTCGGGCGAAGCCGCCCGTCGAGTGGTGAAGCGCTATTCGAACCGAAAACTCTACGACACGAGACAGAGCCGTTACGTCACGCTCCTGCAGATCGCCGAGATGGTACGCGCCGGCGAGGACGTGCAAATCATCGACAACGCCACCAAAGAAGACAAGACGGACGTCACCCTCGCCCTGATCATCTCCGAAGAGCTGAAGGCGCGGCCGCGGGCGATTCCGCTGGCAACGCTGCGCGCGCTGATTCGCAACCGCGGCGGCCGCCTGCTGACCCAACTGCGGGACAGCCCCATCGGACGCCTCATCCCCGCCGAGGAAGAGGCTGGCGCCGAAGGATCGGCGGCCATGGCCGTGGGCGAGGTGGGTGAGATCGACGGCGAGGAGCCGAGCGGGCTGCGGCGCACGTTCGACCATCTGCAGCACGCGGTCGACGAGCGCATCCGCACGCTCATGCCCCACTTCTCGAGCTTCGGAGAGCTGCAGACGGAGATCAACTCGCTCAAGCAGCGGGTGCGCGATCTGGAGCAAGAGGTCGCGGAGAAGAACGCCGAGCTGGCAAATCTCAAGAACGGCAACTGACACCCTCCGTGTGCGGCAGCGCGCGCCGGGGCGGGGGCCCACCCGCCCCCCGGAAGCGCCGGGGCCGCCGCCCCCGCCGTGGCGAACGGGCCTGCCGACGGCCACGCGAGCCGTGGGCGCAGGGAGGCCCGAGGCACGCACGTGCCGGGCGGCTCGACTCGAAACGGGACGGCTCGATGGGCGGGCGGAGACCTGAGAGCGGCCGATCCGGCCTTCCAATCAGCGCGGGCGCAGGAGCCGGGAAATCGCTCGGGGCTGGCCAATCCGGGCGGGCCGCCCCATGGTCCCGACACGGCGATGAAGAAGGCAGGACCAGGGAATAGCGACCCCGCGTCGCCGGTTGGGCCGGTGATGGCCAAGTCGGATGCACGTGAGTTTCAGCGGCAGGTGACGCCCCATCTGCCGATCCTCATGGCCATGGCCCGGCGTTTGACTCGTGGCGGCGGGGATGCGGAAGACCTCGTCCAGGATTCCCTCGTGAAAGCGTTTCGCGCCCGCTCGACGTACCGCGAGGGAACCAACCTCAAAGCCTGGCTCGTGGCCATTCTCCGCAACACGTTCCTCAACAACTACCGCCGGCAAAACTTGCACCGGAAGGTCGTCGAGGGGCCGGAAGAGAACCTCCACTGGGGCTTCACGGGGGGATCGCCTGGGCCGGCGGCCGTGGATCCCGAAACCGGCCTGTTGCGTCAGTCGCTTCAGGGTGCGCTCGTGAGCGCTCTCGACGAGCTCCCGGAAGAATATGCCTCGGTGGTCGTCCTGGCGGACGTGGAGGAGCTTTCGTACCGTGAGATTTCCGAAGCGATGGGTTGCCCCATGGGTACGGTGATGTCGCGGCTGCACCGAGCCCGTCGCATGTTGCGCACTCGCCTCGGAGCGCAGGCGCAGGCGGCGGGGTTGCGCCCCGAGGTCGAGCCCGCCTCGGGAGCGAAGAACGACGCGACGCCGGCCGTGCTCGCGGACTACCGTCACAAGAAAGCGGGGTCGCCGTGAGCTGCGAGCAGTGGAGCCACAAGCTCGAGGTGTTCCTCGACGGCGAGCTCTCTCCTGAGGAGATGCTGCACGTTCAGGAGCACGCGGAGGGCTGCAACGATTGCCGCCAAGAGCTGGCTGTTTCCATGGCGATCCGTCGCACCACCCGAGAGCTCGTCGTGGCTGAAGGCGAGCTGAGCCCGGGGTTCGAGCAGGACCTCGCCCGAGCGCTGAGTGAAGAAGAGCGCGCCGAGCGCCGGGGCAGCGGAGCCCCCGTCGGCGGGGTACGCAGGCTGCTCCATCACGCGTCGTTGGCCGCAGCCGCCGCGTTCGGAATCTGGCTCGGGAGCCGCACGTGGTTGCCGCTCGGCGAGCCCACGCGCGAGCTCGGCGAGCAGAGCGCGACCACGATGGACCCCTCTGCCGTGGCGGGTTCGCTCGGCACGTTTTCTCCCGGCGCGGGCTCTCCGATCGCGGGTCCGGCAAGCCCGGACATTGCCGGCGGCGAGCCTGGCGTGGCGGACTCTCGCCGCGCACGGTCCCTGCGGCGCAACGCGAGCGCCGGGGTCGGTGTGTTCCCCGCCGCGGCCGCGGAAGATGATCCGTTCGAAAGCGACAAGCCTTTCGCCGAGACCAATCCTTTCGAAGAAGAGAAGCTCGCCGACAGCCTGGTCGTTCGCCACGTCACGGCGCAACCCCCCGAGCTTCGCGATCGGAGCCAGGTGTGGGGGTGGTCACGCCAGCTGGGGGTTCGAGTCGATCCGCCAGACCGGGTGCGGGGGGCCAACTGGGCGGGGGCTTCTCTGTTTCGCGTCCGCCACCAGCCCGCGGCGCAGCTGTCGTATCGCTATCCAGGCGGGCGCCGAGTGAGCGCGTACATCTATGATCCGCAGCGTGTGCCGCTGCACGCCGAGCTCACTCCCCAACGGATCTCGGGCACGAACCAACACGTCTACCTCGGCAGCTACCGCGGCTACCCCGTGGCCGCGTTCGTCTACCATGGGGTGGGTTACGCGGTGACGGGTGATCTGAAGAGCGACCGCGAAAGCACGGAGCTGGTTCGCATGATTGCGGTCGGCCACTCCGCGAGCCCGTAGGCGCGAAGCGGCCCCTGCAAGCCTTGCCTTCGAGCCCGTGCAAAGCGCCGGCGCGTCGAAACGCATCGATGCGCTGCCGCGGGCCCGCTCCGGCGGCAAGGCCGCGAGATCGGCGATGCCTCGGCGCGGGCGAGCCTCGAGGCCCCGACTGGTGAAAATGCGCGCTAGCGCCCGAGCCGGCAGCGAGTACAATCCCCGGCGTGCGATTTCTGTTCGTGATGGATCCGCTCGCCGGCATGCTGCCCGGCAAGGACACCAGCCTCGCCTTCATGCGAGCGGCGGCCGCGCGGGGCCACTCCCTGTTGCATTGCGAGCCCCGGGACCTTTCCTGCCTCGGCAAGCGCGTCTCGGCGCACGCGCGACCGATCCAGCTCGTCGAAGAGAGCGCCGGCACCGCCGCTCGAGGGGGCGAGCTCGAGCACGTCGAGCTCACCCGGGTGGACGCCGTATTCATTCGCAAGGACCCGCCCTTCGACGCGGCCTACCTCTACATGACGCAGCAGCTCGACCTGGCCAAGGGTCACTGCTTGGTGGTCAACGACCCGAGCGCCATCCGGCGCGCCAACGAGAAGCTGTACGCTCTTCGCTTCGAGCATTTCATGCCGAGCACCCTCGTCAGCGCTAACGAGGAGGCGCTCATCGAGTTCGTATCGGCCGTCGGCGGGCACGCCGTGATCAAGCCGCTCGACGGCGCGGGGGGCAGCGGCGTCGCAAAGCTCAGCATCGGCGACGCGAACTTGCGCCCCCTGGTCGGGCTGCTCACCAGCGAAGGTCGGCGGCTGGCCATGGTGCAAGAGTTTCAGCCCGCCGTCGAAAGAGGGGACAAGCGAGTGTTGCTGCTCGGCGGCGAGCTGCTGGGAGTGATCCGTCGCGTGCCCCGGCAAGGGGACATTCGAGCAAACATCCACGTCGGTGGGCGCGTGGAGGCGGCTGAGCTCACGCCGCCGGAGGAGCGGCTGGTGGCCGAGATGGGCCCGGAGCTGGAAGGCGGCGGGCTGCACTTCGTGGGCCTCGACGTGATCGACGGCAAGCTGATCGAGGTCAACGTCACGAGCCCGACCGGGGTGCAAGAGCTCGCCCGCCTGACCGGCGCGGACCCGGCGGCGCGCGTGATCGAGTGGGTGGAGCGTCGCGTACGCGACAAGAAGAGAGGGTGATGGGCGTCGAACGCTGCGAAGTGTGCGCTGCCGAGGGGCCCGGCTTGGTCGAGCTCGCGCTCGAGACCCGCAGCGTGCTGCTGTGCAGGCGTCACGCGGCCCGAGCCCGCGAAGCCGGCGCCCATACCTTCGCCGACCTTCGGCGCCTGTTCGTCGAAGCCGAAGGGCGCCGCTCTCTGGTCGACCGCCGGGGGGCCTCGACCCGGCGCCAGTTTCCTCCCCGCCCCGAGGGGCGGCGGCTGGGGGGCCGCCGCTGGGACGACGAGTGAGCGCGGGCCGCGGAGAGGGCTGCGCGCGGGGCCGAGCCCGTCGAAGTCGGGGCCCGCTGCTCCCCCGAAGCGGCCACCTCGGCGCGGCCCAGGGCGCGCGGAGAGCCCGGCCGGCGGCGTTGCGGCCGCCGGGGTCGCGCCCCGCGGAGCCCGGCCTCCGCGTGCGCGCGAACGGAGCCCCGCCCGAGAGCTCGGCCCCAGCGACCGTGCCGGCGCGGCCAAGGCACGTCCGCCGGGGCGCCCACGCGGCAATCCGTTGACCGCTTCCACCGCGGCCGCCACGCAGCTACCGCGGACGGAATCGGTCCCGGCGCCCCAGGGGAAAGGGTCGTGCGGCGGCGGGAATGCCGTGACTCCTGCCCCCCGCTCGAGAAGCTGAAGGTTCCGCCCTCGCGCTACTGCCGCGCCACCGCCTCGAGCGTCGCATCCAGCGACTCGAACGTGAACGGCTCGTGCACCTACTGCCGCGCCACGGCTTTGAGCGTCGCGTCCAGCGACTCGAACGTGAACGGCTTGTGCACCTGAGGATTTCCGACGCTGGCCAGGAAATCTTCGGCCTCCACGGTGAAGGCCCCGCCGGTCATGAACACCATCTTGTGCTCCATGCCGGGCCGCTCGGCGGCGAGCCGGCGGTGCAGGTCGATCCCGCTGACCCGCGGCATCATCAGGTCGCACAACACCGCGTCGAAGTGGCCCCCGAGCGAAAGCACCCGCAACGCCTCCTCCCCCCCGCCGGCGACCACGACGTCGTAGTCCTGCTCGAGCAGGAGCCGCACTCCCTCGGCGACGGCCGGCTCGTCTTCCACGACGAGCACGCGCAGCGCAGATCCCGCTGCAATCGCCGATGGGTCGAACCGTGACGCAGATTTCTGTACGACCGGATATTCGTTAGACATGTCGCTCCCTCCCCCGGCCCCAGCCTGCCACCGGTTTCATTGGTTGAACACTCACGGTCCGAAACAAAGAATAGCCAAGCCCGCCAATTCCATTTACCCGACGACCGGCCACCCGTCCTCCATTGTCGTGCGCCCGCGCCGTGGCGTCTGGGCCCCTCTCCCGTGAGGATACGAGCCTACCACCCAAGAGCCACGCTTCCCGACGCGATCGAGAGACAATCGCAATTTTTCTCAATCCACGGCTTCAGAGGGCCGAAGTGGAGGAGATCACGGCGTCCGGCGGCTGGAGCTGTTCCGAATTCTCACCGCGCGCAGGGACACGGTCGCCCGTTAGGTCACGCAGCTCCACACTCAGCTCCACCGCCACGTTGGCAGGTTCCCCCGTGCGAACACCGAAATCGAAACCCGTCAGGGCGGGCACCACGGCGGGCGAGTAAGGCTCGAGCAGTGGGCTGTTGTACTCGCGGTTGCGGACGTTGAGCGCGTGATTCACCAAAGTGGAACGCGGATCGTCCTCGCCGTCTGCCCCCACGACCACGTCGGTGACGATCTTGAAGATCGTGGCGAGGTCCAGCGCCAGCTCGCGCATGTCGTCATATGATAGCGTTCCCGTGATGCGGCCGTCCCCATCCGCCCCGACCACGCCAAGCTCCCCGACGCCCGGCACCAAGAATAGCAGGTCGACGCCGGAGAAGTCCCGCGCCGCCTCGTCGTCGTTCACCACGATGGCGGGCTCGTAGCGCGCGAACTCGTTCCACGGGTCGATCATCAGCCAGACCTGGTGTGATTCTTCGTCGAGGTTGGTGATCGTGTAGTGCACCTGCACCTCGAGGTCCTCGGCATCGACCCAGGGAGGGCGCTCGAACGGGTCGACGGGCCCCGCATCCCAGAGCTGCTGCATCTGACCCCCGCCGGGCGCCGTGATGGGCAGGGGGAGCTCGGTCTTGGCCTCGTAGATCACGAGCTCCCCGTCGTCGTAGACGGGGCCCACGTCGTCGGTCAACGCGACGGAAACCGGGTCGAGGTGCCGAACGGTTTCCCCGCCGCAGGCGACCAGCCAGGGCAGCGCCAGCAGCGCCCTGCCGACGCGGGCGCTCACTTCTTGCCTCCGAACACCAGGGGCCAATCGACCTTGCTGCCCTTGTCGGCCGCGGGGAAGCGCAAACGCCGAAACATTCGCAGCACGCAGCCCTCGACGCGCCGGCTCTGAATCGACGACTTGCGCACCGAAGCGTCACTCACGCGACCATCGGGGGTGACGGAGAATGCAATCGTGACGCCTCCGCGCAGGTTGGGGTCACGCGCCAGCGAGGACTCGTAGCAGGCCTGGAACGCCCCGGCTCGCTTGCGCACGACACGCGAAATCTGCTCCCGGCTCAGCCCCTGCCCCTTTCGCGGAGCCTCGACCTTCTTCAGCCGGCGCTCGCCGCCGCGACCCTCGCCCGAGCCCCCGAGCCCCTGGCCCCGGCCCCGGCGCCCTCGCGCACGACCCGCGCGGCCGGCTCCTGCGCCCGACCCGGTGTCGAGCGTTCCGGCGCCGAACAGCGCACTGCCCCCTCCACTGCCCCCCGGACCCTTGCCCTGGCCGCCGCGAAGCCCCCCGGAGGCTCCCCCCCCCAGCACGATCGCGGAGGACTTCAAGCCGCCGAGCGCATCGGCGACGGAGCTGATGGTGCCCAGGGTTTCGAGCACTTCTTTGCCGACTTGGCCCTGCACCACGTCCGTCACCGCGCTGAGCCCAGGGCGCGCCCTGCGCGGGCTCGGCGTGGCCCGCTCGCGGCTCGGCGGCGCCTTCTCGCGCTTCGGGGCGGCCGACTTGCGCTTTGCGCTCTTCTTCCCGGCGGCCCCCTCCTCGGCCTTGCCCGCGGGCTCCTCGGGCTCGTCGGGGCGCGGAGGGCTGAAATGGTAGCGAACCTTCAGCTCTTCGGGGCTGGTGAGCTCCAGCGGCTTGGCCAGCGGCGGATACGGGAAGAGCAGGTACAGCAGCATCAGCCCGCCGCCGAGAGTGATGATCGCAAAGAGAAACGCCAGCAGCAGCGATGCGTCCAAGCGAAGCCGGCTCTTGGGCGGCGGAGGCGACGTGGAGAACTGGAAGAAGACGGAGAGCGCCCCGTACTGCAGGACCCCGTAGTCGCCCGCCACGATCGGCACCGACGCGCCGGACTCTCCGAGCTCACGAGGATTCTCCGCGCGCCCGCGCAAATACACGACGCCGCCGGTGCTACCGCGCGGATCGAGCTCCCAGCCGCCCTGCGAGCTGCGGATGGGCAGCTCGACGATGCCGCTGCCGTCGGGCTTTCCGACCAGATCCTCGGGTCCGTCGCCAATCCGAAGCGACTGACCCCCTTTCAGGTCGCGGGAGGCTACCAGGTACTTGCCCCACACGGCGGCGGTGCGAAGCACCACGGGATCCGGATTCCGTCTCGTGCGCAGACTCATCTCGATCCTATTCCGGCACAATCAGGGCCAGCTGAAGTCAAATCGCCCCAGCGGGGGGGGCCGGGGTTCGGTCGTTCCGTTTTGGACGGCCGTGCCGCACGCAACCCGCGACCCGTGCCAGGCTCGCCTCCGGGGATGGCAGCGCGCTCAGCGGTCGAACGCGCTCCGCCCCGTGTCCTGCAGCTCCAGCAGAAAGGAGCGATGCCCGAGGGGGCGCGGGTCGAATTGCGCCCGCACGCGGCGGAGGAAGTAGAGTATTTGCGGCGACCGAAGCCGGCCTTCGATGTGCTGCGCGTCGAAGCTGTGGGTCACGACCTCGTCGGAGCCCGGCTTCGCCGCCTTCGCTCGCTTCGCCTCGGCCTCTGCCGCCGGCTCGGCCGCACGGCCCTTGGCTTTCGATTCCGTGCGCGCCGCCTCCCGGCTCCGCTTGGGCCTCGGCTTCTTCCGCTTGGCGGCCTTCGCCTTCCTTTTGACGCTCTTCTGAGCGGCTGGCGCTCTGGCCGGCTTCTTGTCGGTGACCGCGGCGACCGCCGGGTCGGCCGCCCCGAGGCCGAAAGCCAGCGCGAAGAGCCCCGCGAGGACCCAGCCCGGCCGGCGCTTCGCCGGTGCGGCGCTCCGCCGAAGGGCGTTGCCGGCGCAACACGTTCCCACTCGTGCGCTCCCTCGCTGAGCGGGCACCGTCGAGCGGCTCTGGCGACCTCGTTCGCTCACAGCTTGCCTCTGCCTTCCTTCCGGCTCACTTGTCGTGGCGGGACGTGAAGAATAGCCTTCGAGCTGCTCGGTCGCCGCTGCCCGCGGCCGCTTTCGGGGCTCGCCGCGCAAATGCGGTGGGCGGAGGTGGCCCCGGCTCCCCTCCCTACCCACCGCGATCGCCTGAGGCGGCACTGAGCAAAATGCCCGCTCGCCAGGCGCTCGACCGAAAATACTCTTCACACGCTCAGCGGTGCTGCGATTTTGCGCGTGCCGGGGCGCACAATTGGTTTGCCAAGCCGGCGACGCGGAACTAGCTTGCCGGCCCCCACCATGACCCACGCGATCATCAGAACCGGCGGTAAGCAATACCGCGTCTCCGAAGGCACAACCCTCAAGGTGGCCACGCTCCCGGGCGAGAAGGGCGCGCCCGTCGTGTTCGACGAAGTCCTGGCCGTCAGTGGCGACAAGCCCGTCCTGGGCCAGCCCCTGGTCGAGGGCGCCAAGGTCGAGGGGCAAATCGTGCAGCACGGCCGCGGCGAGAAGCTCGTCGTGTTCAAGTTCAAGCGCCGCAAGCGTTACAAGCGGAAGATGGGCCACCGGCAGAACTTCACCGAGGTCAAGATCACCTCGATTTCCGCTTAGTTCCCGCCCGGCGAAAACCTACACCTCCCGGATCCACTCGCGGCGCTCGCCGCAGCAAATCCCGAAGACTCTCATGGCACACAAGAAGGGCGGCGGCTCAACACGCAACGGACGTGACTCGAACGCTCAGCACCGCGGCGTCAAGGCGTGCGGGGGCGAGCAGGTCAGCGCAGGCTCGATCCTCGTCCGTCAGGTCGGTATGACCTTTGCCCCCGGCGTCAACGTCGGGCAGGGCAAGGATTTCACGCTGTACTCGCTGGTCGACGGCACCGTGAAGTTCGAGCACGTTTCGCGCTCCAAGAAGCGCATTTCGGTCTACCCCGCGCAGGCCTGAGAAAGGCTCTCGGCGCGCCTCGTGCGATTCGCCCCCCGGCGCCAGCGGGGGGCCGAATTGGCTCGAGGAGCGCCCCGAGCGGGCTCGTGTTCGCTCGCTGGCCGCGGCTTGCCGCGCCCACTTCGGCGCGCCCGTGGGGCGGCTCCCCACGCAGCCCACGCCCCGCGGAAGCCAGTCGAGGGTGACGCGTGCGGCGCCCCGCCGACGTCGCGGAAGGTTCTTGGAGGCGGCGGGAGCATCGCACGCCCGTCGGTCGGGCGGAAACGGAGACGCGCCGCGAGCCACTGTGCCGCAGGCCCGGCAGGCGTGGAGGGGGCGGCGCCCCCGTTCACGGGCCCGCCGGACGCGCGCCGGCGGACTTGGCGTCCATCGAGCAGGACCGGCGAGGGGTGAGAACACACTCCCGTCCGCGCCCTCGGGACGCGGTCGTGAGGAATCCGGGCTAGGTGTTGAGCTCCACGCGCATCAACTTGCGCCCGATGGCGATGTAGTCCCCCTGGCCGAGACGCGTCTCCGACTTGATCCGGACGTACGTGCCGTTGACCGTTTCGTGATCGGTGAGGCGGAACTTGCCCCCCGCCGCCTCGACCGTGCAGTGCTTGGGTGACACGTAGGGATCGGAAGGGAAGTTCAAGTCGCAACCCTCCCGCCCGACGACGAGCGCACTGCCGCGCGCGCACACCGTCATTCCCATCGCTCCGTCCACCAACACCTGGCTGATACGGAAGCTCGAGTTGAACTTCGGCGACGAGTAAAAATACGTCCCCTCCGGGTCGGCCCCATCCGACGCAATCGGCGCCAGGTCGACCCGAAACAGCTGCTCCCCGACGAGGAAGGAGTCACCCGCGGTGAGCTCGACGGGAGCACGCACCCGGTAGTACACCCCGTTGAGCGAGTCCTCGTCCCGAATCACCAACTGGCGATCGCGGTAGAAGAAGTTGGCGTGCCGGGGCGAGATGAACTCGTCCTCTGGAAACTCCAGCTGCCCGGAGCGACCCAAGATGTGCTGCTCGGCCTTCAGGTGGTAGCTCAGGCCATCCATCCCGTCACCGCGGATCAGGATCAGGCGAGCCTTCTCCGGGTTCTGCATGTCGCTGAAATACTTGGTCTTTGCGGAGAGAATCTCCTCGGGCACCGGAGCTCCACAGCGACCGCAGAACTTGTGACCCGTCGCGACTCCCGTCATGCATGAGCGGCAGATGTAGTGTTTGGCCTGTTCCATGGGTACCTCGTAGAGCTGATGCCGGCCAACGGCGCGCGCTCCCCGTCAGCCCCCCTCGTTGAGGGCTGCCGTCGAGCGGCGGTTTCGGCACTGTTCGTCATCCGTCTTCGTCGTGGACGGGCCGCGGGGGGCTTTTCTCCGCGGGCCCGCGCTAGATGCCAGCGAAAACTGGGCGCGCACGCCGCCAGCCCCCGGACGGGAGGGCCACCAGCGAACGGCTCTTGCGGCAGTTTTCGTCATCTAACTTCGTTGTCGTTTCGTCTCGGCGAGTTTTTCTTCTCCGCGGGCGGAGGCTCGGAGGGGAGGGGGAGCCGCCGACTGCTCCTCGAACGGGGCTGGCCAGCGCCCGGCCGCCATCCCCGCACGGACGAGCCGGCGCGGCCAGCGGTGCCCGGGAGCTTCTCTGCGAATACGGAGCACCACGCCGCCGCATCCCGGTGCGTCGGCCTGCGCTGCGCCCACTCACTGCCGACCCGCCCGCGGGGGGGCGGCCGCTCAGCAGCTCGTGCGGCACTCTTGCTCATACTGGTCTCGGTCGTCGTCTGGTTTTCGTCCCGGCCGCGATCACCGGCGAGCTCTCGTCCCGTGCGAGTCTACGGCGTCGAAGGAAAATTGGCCTCAAAAACGCAGAGTAAATGGGACATTCGGCTCCCGTCCAGCCCACACCGAGCCGCTCGGGGGCCGGCGCTATCGAAGTAGTCCGCAGGCTGACGAAAACTCGCGCAACGGGGCGGGAGTCAGTCAATCCAACTCAGCCGGGTGGAGACGTCCGAAAACCCCGCGGCACCCACCAGCCGAAAGAACACCCGCTCCCGGCAGCTGGCTGCGCGCAGCTCCCCGTAGTCGCGCGAGTCGAAGGGCAGCAGGCGGTTGTCACTGACCAGGTACACGTACCCATCGCGGACGTCGACCTGATCCGAACGGGGGAAGGTCGCGGCGTTGCCCCGCACACCGCGCCGGTGGTGGATCCCCCCCAGCGTCTCCACCTCGCAGGTCATCTCGATCTCCTGACCGTTGTTCGGTCGCTTGACGACGAAACGCGGGTCGTTGCAGGCCTTGTCGGCCCGCACGCGCTGCCCGGTCACCGCCAGGTCGCCGCGGTCGTCCAGCTCGACGTGGTCTCCCCCGCGCCCGGCGATGCGAGCCACCAGGGGCTCGTCCGGCGCGTCCGGGTCCGGGCACAGTACGAGCGCGCCCACCCCCGGCTCGGTCAGTCGCCACAGCAGCACGAGGTCACCCGGCCAAAGGGTGGGGGCGATCGACGCCGTGAGATCGGGATCGTCGCTGGGCACCCGCCACCAACGGACCGCCGTCAGTCGCATCAACCCCACCAGGGCGGCGAGGAACAACAGCAGGGAAAAGAGCTTCTGGAGTAGGTTGACAGGCATGGGGCGAACCGGTCGCGGCCCGCGCCCGGCGCCGGCCCGCTACGACACGCCGAAAAAAGACGGCCAGTGGCGGTAGAATCGTGAGGCTTGGGCGGCCGGCACTGAACATTCTTGCCGCCCCGAGCCCCGGCTCGACCCGGCTCCCCCCTTTTGGTTTTCGTGCGGACCATTTCGAGCTAGACGCAGGGCACACCCGGGCCCGACCGCCACCGCAGCCCCCGGAAAAGCCACCCCTGAACGAGGCCTTCGCGAAAACGATATGAGCTCCAAACCCATCAAAGTCGTCGCCCTTCCCGGAGATGGGATCGGTCCCGAAGTTTGCCAGCAAGCGCAACGTGTCCTTTCCCTCTGCTGCGAACGCGCCGGGCGTGCGCTCGAGGTACGCGAGATGCCCTTGGGAGGCGTTGCGCTGGACGCCGGGGACGAGGCCCTTCCGGCCGCCACTCGCGAGGCCGCTCTGCAGGCCGACGCGGTCCTGCTGGGCGCCGTGGGTCTGCCGAAGTACGACGGGCTCGCCGGCAAGCAGCGACCGGAGAAGGGCCTGCTCGATTTGCGCAAGGCGCTCGGGGTGTACGCCAACCTGCGCCCGGTTCGGGCCAACTCGGCCCTCGCCGAGCTTTCGCCGCTGCGGCCCGAGCGCATCGCCGGGGTCGACATGCTGGTCGTTCGCGAGCTGCTCTCCGGCGTCTATTTCGGCGAGCCTCGCGGGATCGAGGACGGCTACGCCTTCAACACCATGGGCTACAAGAAGAGCGAGGTGCAGCGCGTGGCCCGCGTCGCGTTCGAGGCAGCCCGCAAACGGCGCGGCCACGTCTACTCGATCGACAAGGCGAACGTGCTCGAGGTCTCCCAGTTGTGGCGCGCCACCGTCAAGGAGCTGCACCAGGCCGAATACTCGGACGTAACGCTCGAGCACCAGTACGTGGACTCCGCCGCGATGGATCTCATTCGGCAACCCACGAAGTTCGACGTGGTCGTCACCGGCAATCTCTTCGGTGATATCTTGACGGACGCCGCAGCAGTGCTAGCCGGATCCATCGGCTTGCTCGACAGCGCGAGCCTGGGGGACGGCCCCGGGCTCTTCGAGCCCATTCACGGCTCGGCCCCGGACATCGCCGGCAAAGGCATCGCCAATCCGCTCGGGGCGATTGGCTCGGTCGCCTCCTTGCTTCAATCTCTCGATCTGAATCAGCAGGCCGCCGAGGTGTCGGCGGCGATCGACGAGGTCCTGCAGGCCGGCCACCGCACCGCAGATCTCGGCGGCAGCATTTCCACGGAGCGCATGGGGGATCTCGTTTGCCGCGCCATCGAAAAATCTTGAATCGCCTCGTGCTACCGAAAGCCCAGCATGACTGACACGCAACCCAGCAGCAGCCCCGCGAGCCTCCGCACGCCGGCCGCGCCCGTGCCCTCGGCGCGGGAGCCCGACACACAGCCCTCCCCTGCCCCCGTGCTGCGCGGCGCGCGCATCGTGGTGGAGTCCTTGATCCGGGAAGGCGTCGACCTGATCTTCGGCTACCCCGGCGGCGCCATCCTGCACGTGTACGACGAGCTGTACAAAGTGCAGGATCGGCTGCGGCACGTGCTGGTGCGCCATGAGCAGGGCGCGGTGCACGCCGCCGAGGGCTACGCCCAGGCGACGGGCAAAGTCGGCGTTGCCATGGTCACGAGCGGCCCGGGCGCCACCAACGTCGTGACGGGGCTGGCGAACGCCTTGATGGATTCGACGCCGATCGTGGTGATCACCGGCCAGGTCGTCAGCAGCCTGATCGGCAACGACGCATTTCAAGAGGCCGACGTGGTGGGCATCACGCGGCCCTGCACCAAGTACAACTACCTGGTCAAACGCGTGGAAGACATCGCGCCCACGATCAAAGAGGCCTTCTACCTGGCCCGCACCGGTCGCCCCGGCCCCGTCTTGATCGACCTGCCGAAGGACGTGACGGGCTGGGAGTGCCCCTTCATCTACCCGGATTCGGTGGAGCTCAAGTCCTACAAGCCAACGGTGGTTGGGCACAGCCGCCAGGTTCGCAAGGCCGTGGAGCTCATGCAGACCGCTCGCAAGCCCGTCCTGTACATCGGCGGCGGCGTGGTCAACGCAGGGGCGCAGCCCGAGGTCGCCGAGCTGGCACGCCGCCTCAACTTGCCCGTCACCCCGACTCTGATGGGCTTGGGCGCGTTCCCGCCGAACGATCCGAAGTGCCTCGGCATGTTGGGAATGCACGGCACGTACACCGCCAACATGGCGATGGCCGAGGCGGATTTGATCATCAACGTCGGCGCCCGCTTCGACGATCGGGTCACGGGGCGCGTGGACAAATTCGCGCTGAAGGCCAAAAAAATCCACGTGGACATCGACCCCACCAACGTCAACAAGACGGTGAACGTCGACGTTCCGATCGTGGGTGACGCCAAGGTGGTGCTGCAGCAGATGCTCGACATGCTGCCCGCGGCGGAGCCGCCGCTGCACGCCGAGTGGTGGCAGCGCCTGCGCACGATGATGCGGGACTTTCCGCTTTCCTACAAAGACCGCTCGGACAGCATCATGCCGCAGCGCTTCTTCGAGGAGCTCGCCGACCTGACGAAGGGCCGCTACATCTGCTCGACGGACGTGGGCCAACACCAGATGTGGGCTGCCCAGTACTACCCGGCCGAGGACGGCCGAAAGTGGCTCACCTCGGGTGGGCTCGGCACGATGGGCTACGGCCTGCCCGCCGCGATCGGCGCGGCGCTGAGCGGCACCACGGATCCCGTGCTGTGCATCACGGGCGACGGCTCCTTCCAGATGTGCATCCAGGAGCTCGCAACCAGCGTTCAGGAGAACCTCAACCTGAAGGTTCTGGTGATGAACAACCGCTTCCTGGGCATGGTCCGGCAGTGGCAGGAGCTGCTGTACGATCGGCGCTACAGCGAGGTGGGGCTCAAGTACTTCCCCGATTTCTGCAAGATCGCCGAGGCCTACGGAGCCCTGGGGCTGCGCGCCGAGAGCGTGGAGGAGCTGCGCCCCACCCTCGAGAAGGGTCTGAGCGCACCGGGCACCGTCGTGATGGACATCATCGTCCACAAGGAAAGCAACGTGTTTCCGATGATCCCGGCGGGCGCCGCGCACTACGAGATGTTGCTCGGCCCCGAGGACGCAGCGGGCGAGTCGGAAGAGGAAGAGCGATGAGCACGCCGGAGACGACGCGGCACATGCTGAGCATCTTGGTCGAGGACCGCTACGGGGAGCTGGCTCGAATCGTGGGGTTGTTCAGCGGGCGCGGCTACAACATCGACAGCCTGACCGTGAACAGCACCCTGGAGCCGGGTTTCAGCCGGGTGGTGCTCACCACGCGGGGGGACTCCCACGTGGTCGAGCAGATCCTCAAGCAGCTGAACAAGCTGGTCCGGGTCCGCAAGGTGCGCCACGTCGAAGATCACACCAGCGTCGAGCGGGAGCTGTGCGTGGCGATGATTCGAGCCGCCACGCCCCGGGCTCGCGAGGACGTGGAGCGCGCCCTGCGCCTGACGGGGGCCCGCGTCCTGTCGTACACGGCCAACACCTTCACCGTCGAAGCGACGGGCACGAGCTCGGACATCGACCAGTTCATCGAGATGATTCGCCCCCTCGGTGTCCGGGACTTGGTGCGCACGGCGCCGGTGGCGCTGCACCGCCAGGGCGGAGACGCGGCTGCGCTGCTCGACGGCAGCGTGCCGATCAGCGCCTGAACGGCCCGGGGGCGGCGGCGCGGCCGCGCTCGCTCGACAGCGGCGTGCCGACCAGCCCCCTGCGCGGCCCGGGGCAAGCGGCCGCGCCGCTCGACGGCAGCGCGCCGATCAGCGCCTGGACGGCCCGGGGGCGAGGGTGGCCTCGGCTGGCTTCCCGCGGCCATGGCTTCCCGCGGGCCGGAGTGTCGGCTTGCCCCCCCGCAAGGCGGCCGCGCGCCCGCCGCCGCCGCCCGGGCTTCAGCGAGTGGCCCAGGCTCGACCGATCTGCTCGAGCGGCACGCAGCCTCGATAATCCCCGGGCACGGCCTCGTAGTGCAACACCCGAGTGGCACCCAGACGCGAGTTGCAGAACCCGGTGATGGCCAGGCCGCGCAGCTGCTCCGCGAACGCGACGAGCTCCGGGTGAAGCCCCCCGGCAGAGGCACTCCCCGGGGGGGCCGAACCCTGGGCCGCTCCTCGCAAGAGCGGCGCGCCCGCGGGTGCAGCGGCCGGCGCGGCTCCCGCGCTGTCCCCCGGATCCACCGCCCCCGACGCAAACGCCGCCCACAGCTTCGCGCCGAGCGCGACTTGCTCCTGTGTGCTGCACTGGTGAAACGGCCGCCCGAGACCTGCTCCGAGCTCGGCCGTGCAGCGGGAAAGCCCGGCGGTGAACGCCTTCTGCTCGGCCTCGTCGAGCACGTCCAGCAGCATTCCGTCGACGAACTCGGCCACCTCGGCCTGGCGCGCGCCCGGTGTATCCGACGCGGGGATCAAGGCATCCACCAGGGCCTCGAGGACCGAGGCCTGCTCCGTATCCAGGAACTTCGGCGTGAAACCGGGAGAAGGGGCCGCGCCGGCGGTGGCCACCTCGCCGCTCGGGACGGGGGACTTCTCGCAGGCCGAGAGCCACCCCGCCGCGCCACCTAGTGCCGTCTTGAGTGCCGCTCGCCGATCCACCAGCGGTATGCTGGCACGACACGGGCGCGAGGGTCGAGCCCAAAACCCGATGCGCCCTCGCGCGGCGGGCCACCCCGCGCGAGCCGGCATACCAGCGCGCACGCAGCTGCGGCGAGCGCCCGCCACGCCCGGGCGACGCAGCCCCCCGGGGCCTCCGCGGCGCGCGCGAACGGCCCCCCCGTGAGCAGTCGACGCTCGCCGCAGCGTGCTCGCGACCGCGGGGCTCCGGCACCCGAGCGGATCCCCCGCGTTTGCTCACCCGGCTCCGAGCTGGCGCAAACCGCGGGGGGCAGCCCGAGCGTCTACAGGTGCCCCTTGTCGAGCTCCGCGACGGCGAAGGCGGCGGCCCGCGCCGTGAGCGCCATGTACGTCAGCGACGGGTTCTGGCAAGCCGACGAGGCCATGCACGCCCCGTCCGTCACGAACACGTTTTTGGCGGCGTGCACCTGATTGTGCCCGTTGAGAACGGAGGTCTTCGGGTCCCGGCCCATGCGCGCCGTTCCCATCTCGTGGATGCAGAGGCCCGGGTTGCTGCCCTCGTCGTACGTTTGGACGTCTCGCAGGCCAGCCGCCTCGAGCATCTCCGCGGCACTCACGGCCATGTCCTTGCGCATCGCGCGTTCGTTTTCTCCATGCTCGGCGCGAATCGAAAGCTGCGGCAAGCCGTACGGGTCGGGACGGCTGGCGTCCAGCCGAACGCGATTCTCCGGATTCGGCAGGCACTCGCCGAAGCCCGACAGCCGCATGCGCCAAGGTCCGGGCGCGCCGATTTCGCGCTTGAGCGCGATCCCGACGCTCGAGCCCCCCACCGTCCGCTCCCAATCCAGGCGCTCGCCCCGACCCTGGTACCCATAGCCGCGCAGAAACTCTTTGTGCGTGGTCGTAACGTTGCGAAAGCGCGGGACGTACGTGCCGTTGGGGCGGCGACCATAGTAGTACGAGTCTGCCAGGCCCGGATGGAAGCCGCGCGCGCCCACCTGAAAATGATGGTCCATCAGGTTGCGGCCGAGCTGATCACTGTCGTTGCCGAGCCCGTTCGGAAAGCGCCGAGAGGTCGAGTTGAGCAAGATGAAGGTCGAGCCCAGGGTCGAGGCGTTCAGAAAAATGACACGCGCAAAATACTCGCGAACGTCCCGCGTGTTCGCGTCGATCACCCGGACGCCCACGGCCCGGCCTTTCGCGTCGTCGAAGATGACCTCGGAGACGACCGCGTCCGGTCGCAGCGTCATGTTGCCCGTCGCCGCCGCCGCGGGAAGCGTCGAAGCGGGGCTGCTGAAGGCCGCGCCGAACGGGCAGCCCCGCCGGCAGCGGTTGCGGTACATGCACTGGCCGCGGCCCTCGTGGGCGCGCGTGAGGTTCGCCGAGCGCCCGACGGTCATCGTTCGCCCCTCCTTGCCGAAGCGCTTCGCGATCCCCGCCGCCACCTGCTGCTCGAGACAGTTCATCGACATCGGAGGCAAGAACTTGCCGTCGGGCAGATGCGGAATGCCGTCTCTGCGGCCGTTGATCCCGACGAAGCTCTCCACGTGGTCGTACCAGGGCGCGATGTCGGCGTAGCGGATGGGCCAGTCGACCGCGACGCCCTCTTTGGTGTTCGCCTCGAAATCCAGATCACTCCAGCGATAGCACTGCCGGCTCCAGGTCAGCGAGCGGCCCCCCACCTGGTAGCCCCGAATCCAGTCGAACGGCTTCTCCTCGATGTAGGGGTGCCTTCGGTCGTCGACGAAGAAGTGCATGGTCGACGGCTTCACCGCCCCCGCACGGCTCTGCACCGGCAAGCGGGCTCGATCCGCGCGGCTGAGCTGGTCTCCGTGAGGCATCTCCCAGGGCGCCTTGGTCGCCGTCGGGTAATCCCGCACGTGCTGCACGTTGCGCCCCCGCTCCAGCACGAGCGTCTTCAGGCCGCGCTCACACAGCTCTTTCGCCGCCCAGCCGCCGCTGATACCCGTTCCCACGACGATCGCGTCGTAGGTGCCTTCCTTCGCCTTCGGATCGACCACCGCTCGCCTTTCCGGCGCCGCTCGAGCGCCGACGAGCCACCGTAGCGCAGCCTCGAGCCATGCGATATCCAGCTGATACGCCTCCAGGCTCGGCAACCGGAGCAACCAGTCACAGGAAACCGCAAGAACCAATAATTCGGAGGGCGCGCCCGCGCCGGTGGGTCCCCGGCCCTCCGAACGAGCGCCCCCGCGGGTGACACCGGCTGGCGGCGGACGGAGCAACCCCGCGCCGGCGCGCGACTCACCCCCGGGCCGCGACACGCGGCGCCGTGGGCCCTGCCCGGACTCAGCCGGGCTTGCGCCCGAGCGGCACGACCTCGCGAGCCGTCAGCATCGAGCGGAGGAAATCCCGGTTCATGCGGGCAATGAACGCCACCGAGATCCCCTTCGGACACGCCGCTTCGCACTCGTTGTGGTTCGTGCAGTGCCCGAAGCCTTCCGCCTCCATCTGAGCCACCATGCTCTGAGCGCGGCGCTGCCGCTCCGCCTGGCCCTGCGGCATCAGACCCAGGTGAGAAATCTTGGCGGCCGTGAACAGGCTGGCGGAGGCGTTGGGGCACGCCGCCACGCACGCCCCGCAACCGATGCACGCGGCCGCGTCCATCGCTAGGTCGGCCACGTCCTTCGGTATCAGCTGCTCGTTGGCGTCTCGCGCGCTGCCCGTGCGCGCGGAGATGTAGCCGCCGGACTGGATGATTCGATCGAACGCGCCGCGGTCCACCATCAGGTCTCGCACGACGGGAAAGCCCGTCGCACGCCACGGCTCGAGGTAGATTTCGTCCCCGTCCTGGAACTGCCGCATGTGAAGCTGGCAGGTGGTCGTCAGCTTCTGGGGGCCGTGCGGCGCGCCGTTGACCACCATACCGCAGGCGCCACAGATGCCCTCGCGGCAGTCGTGATCGAACGCGATGGGGTCCTTGCCCGCCTCGATCAGCCCCTCGTTGACCGTGTCGAGCATCTCGAGGAAGGACATGTGCTCACTGATGCCGTCGGCCACGTGGGTCTCGAAGCGACCCGAATCCTTGGGCCCTTTTTGACGCCACACGTGCAGCGTGAGCTTCATCGTACGTTCACTCACTTGTAACTCCTCGTACTCGGCTTGACGAACTCAAAGCTCAGCTCTTCTCTGTGACGAACCGGCGCCTGGCCGTCTCCCTTGTATTCCCACGCGGCGACGTGCGCGAAGGTTTCGTCCACGCGAGCGGCCTCGCCCTCGGGCGTGGTGTGCTCCTCGCGAAAGTGGCAGCCACACGATTCGTCGCGCGTCAGCGCATCGCGGCACATCAGCTCTCCGAGCTCGAGGAAATCCGCGACGCGTCCGGCCCGCTCGAGCGTCTGGTTCAGCTCCTCGCCGGTGCCGGTAACCTTCAGGTCGCGCCAGAACTCCTCACGCAACTTGGGAATCGCCTCGATCGCTCCCTCGAGGTTCCCCTTGGTGCGGGACATCCCGCAGTTGTCCCAGATGATGTTGCCGAGGCGGCGGTGGAAGTGGTCGGGGGTCTTGCTGCCCCCAATCGAGAGGAGCTTGTCGATCCGCCCCTTCACGGCATCGAGTGTCTCGACGACACCGGTGTCTTCGAGAGAAACCCCGCCCGGCTGGACCTGCGCCAGGTAGTTGCCCAGCGTGTAGGGCAGCACGAAGTAGCCATCCGCCAGCCCCTGCATCAGCGCGCTCGCGCCCAGCCGGTTCGCACCGTGGTCGGAGAAGTTGGCTTCCCCGGCCGCGAAAAGCCCGTCGATGGTGGTCATGAGATTGTAGTCCACCCAGAGGCCGCCCATCGTGTAGTGGGTGGCCGGGTAGATGCGCATCGGAACCTCGTACGGGTCTTCGCCGGTGATGCGCTCGTACATCTCGAACAGGTTGCCGTAACGCTCCTCGACCGTCTTCCTGCCGAGGCGCTCGATGGCGCTCGAGAAATCGAGGTACACGCCGCGCCGGACGCCCCCGACCTCGGGCCCCACGCCACGCCCCTCGTCACACACGTCCTTCGCGCGCCGTGAGGCGATGTCGCGGGGCACCAGGTTGCCGAAGCTCGGGTAGATGCGTTCGAGGTAATAATCGCGATCCGACTCGGGGATGTCCCGGGCGGGCTTGGCGCAGTCCGCGGCGTTCTTCGGCACCCAGACCCGGCCGTCGTTGCGCAGCGATTCGCTCATCAGCGTGAGCTTGCTCTGGCTTTCGCCGCTGACGGGGATGCAGGTCGGATGAATCTGCGTGTAGCAGGGGTTCGCGAAGAGCGCCCCCTTGCGGTAGGCACGCCAGATAGCCGTGGTGTTGCACCCCTTGGCGTTGGTCGAGAGGTAGAAGACGTTGCCGTAACCGCCCGTCGCCAGCACGACCGCGTCGGCCAGGTGCGCCTTGATCTCCCCGGTGACCAGGTTGCGGGTCACGATGCCCCGCGCGCGCCCGTCGATCAAAATCACGTCCAGCATCTCGGTGCGGACGTTCATCTCGACGGTGCCGGCGCCGATCTGCCGGGAGAGCGCCTGGTAGGCACCGATCAGCAGCTGCTGGCCCGTTTGCCCGCGCGCGTAGAACGTGCGGGAGACCTGCGCACCGCCGAACGAGCGATTGGCCAAGAGCCCGCCGTACTCGCGCGCGAACGGGACGCCCTGGGCGGCGCACTGGTCGATGATGTTCACGCTGACTTCGGCGAGCCGATGCACGTTCGACTCGCGCGCCCGGAAATCTCCTCCCTTGATGGTGTCGTAGAAGAGACGAAAGACGCTGTCGCCGTCGTTCTGGTAGTTCTTGGCGGAGTTGATGCCGCCCTGCGCGGCGATGCTGTGCGCGCGGCGCGGGCTATCTTGAAAGCAGAAGCACTTGACGCGGTACCCCTGCTCGCCCAGCGTGGCCGCGGCAGCGGCGCCCGCCAAGCCCGAGCCGACGACGATGACCTCGTAGCGGCGGCGATTCGCGGGGTTGACCAGCTTCATGTTGAAGCGGTGACGCTCCCAGCGAGTTTGCAGGGGACCGAGGGGCGCGTTGTCGCGCAGACCCATTGCGGGAATCATTGAATCACTCCGGTGATGACGCCCAAAGGCATGATCATGTTGCCGCCAGCCACGAACAGCGCGAGAGCTTGTGGAATGCGCTCGCGCATCTGGTTGTAGCGGGGGTGGCTCAAGCCGAGCGACTGAAAGAGGCTCCAGGCGCCGTGGTGAATGTGGAGGCCGAGCAGCACCTGGCCAATCAAGTAGACTCCCGTGACCCAGGGGATGCGGAAGCCGTTGACGAAGCTCGAGTAGATGTCTTCCGAGCTGTGAACGTACGCGCCCATGGAGACGCCGGGGTAGGTGAAGTGCGCGATGTGGAAGATGATGAAGGCAGCCAGCATGGGCCCCGTGTATTTCATCGTCTGCGCCCCGTACGTGGTGGCCGCGCTCTTCTGCACCCGGTAGCCCTGGCTGCGCGCGGCAGTGGACTGCTTCACGAGCTGCATCGTGGCGACGATGTGGACGATCAGGATGGCGAAAAGACCTGCGCGGGCAACGTAGATGAGCTTCCCCAAGGAGGCTTTGAGATCGTGGGCGTACGCGTTGAAGACTTCCGCGCCCAAAAACACCTGAAGGTTGCCGATGGTGTGTTGAATGACGAAACCGAACAACACGAGCCCGGTGGCCGCCACCACTGCTTTCTTTCCGATGGCAGCGCTGTACAGCGTCAAGTTGCCTTGCATGGGTTGATTCACGAACGACACTTCCTTTCGGCTGGCCAAACCACCGCAAACCCGAACATCGTATGCAGCGATCCCTCGGCCGAACTGGGAGACACGCGGCGACCGAACACCACGCGGGACTCGGCATTAGTCGCAGCCACGCAAAAAGGCTAGAGCGCGAGAATTGCGGCAAGGTTGCGACGCGGCAGGTGAATTCAATATCGGCCAGCCGACTTCAGAGCGTGAGCCGAGCTCGCGGCGCCGAGCGGGGCGCAGGGAAAATGGCCGAGAAAACCGGACGGCCGCGCGCCGCAGCCGAGCCGCGACAGGGCGGAGCGGCGACAGGGCGGCCCCGACCGGCGCCGCGGCGGACGCGAGCCAGCCAGCGAAGCCCGACGCGCCGCCGGTCGATCGCGCGCAAGGCCCGCGGGCGCATGCAAGGCGGAAGGCCGCGCCGCGCGAGCGCGCCGTCGCCCGAGCGACACGCTACGGCTCGCGCAGCCGCTCGCGACGGCAAACCCTGCGGGGCACCCGCGCCCGATGAGCCCATGACGCCGCGGACGGCGAGAAGGGGTCGGCCGCGCCACCGCGCCCGCGCGCGTTCAGCGCGCCGGGGGGGAGCCCACCCAAGCCGACGCGCTCAGGGCAACAGCGAGCCGTCGTCCAGCAGCCGAGCGGTGTGCTCCCAGCCATCCACCTGGACTACCTTGACGGGGCAGGCTTCGGGGCCCTGGGGCCAACCAGCGACGAACTCCGTGACGGCCGCGTCGTTGCCGCCGGGAAACAGTGCGTCCCCTACGTAAGTGACATGAGCGCTTCCCTCGTCCAGCAGCGAGCGCACGGCGTAGCTCTTGTCCCGACCCTTGACGACGATGTCGAAGGATGTCTGGCCGCCCAGCGTGATCAACAGGTCATTGCCGGGGATGAGCTCCTGCACGGCTTCGCGCAGCGCCGGCATCAAGCGCCTGCGGTAGCCCGTTTCCTCGTCGAATCGGACGAATTGCTGGCGACTCTGCATGGCTGCGTCGCTCAGAGATCCATCCGGACGCCCGATGGGAGCAAAGTTGACCATGGCCTGGCGGTCCACCAGCACCGAGCCGATGATCTTGAAGTCCGCAGGCAGCGCGAACTCGGCGCTGCGCGAGAGCTTCCCGAGCAGGCCCCACAGGGGCTCGAAGCTGCTGCCCAGGTGCCGGCGCAGCGAAAATTGCTCCACCACGTCGAGCGAGAGCCGCGAGCCGCTGCGGCAGCGGTATCGGCTCGCCCCGTTGCAGACGAAGGCGTCGAAGCTGCCGCGGTATCCGTGCTCGTGCAAAGGCTCGAAGAACTGGCTCATCAGCAGAGGCAGGTCGCTGCCTGCAGCGAGGGCGAAGGGCGTTTCGAGCCGGTGCAGCCGCTCGGCCATCTCCTTCGTCAGGGCCTCCCGCGGGGACGTCAGCGTATTGTCGATGTCGAATACCAGGGCAGCGCGCATGGGGGACTGCGTGCAGTCTGGCAGCTGCTCGTCACAGGGCCAAGGGCCCCCGCGTCGAGCGGGGGTTTTTTCGGCGAGCCCTTTGTTTTCCGGGCAGGCGCGGCCATCTCGGCGTAAGGAGCTGTCGTCGTGGGAAAGTCACCGCGCAAACGCCTGGACACCGTGCTGCTCGAGCGGGGCCTGGCGCCGAGCCGCAGCGCGGCCGTCGGGTACATCCTGGCTGGTCACGTATATTCGGGAGCGCGGCGCCTGGACAAGCCCGGCACCGCCATCGCCGAGGACACGGCCCTCGAGGTGCGCTCGCCCCAGCCGTTCGTCTCGCGCGGTGGCATCAAGCTGGATCGGGCGCTGGCGGACGTCAGCGCCGCCGTCGCGGGCCGTGTGTGGGTCGACATCGGAGCCTCCACGGGGGGCTTTACGGATTGCCTGCTGCAGCGCGGCGCCACCAAGGTCTACGCCGTGGACGTGGGCAGGGGGCAGCTGGCCGACAAGCTGCGCCGCGACGGCCGCGTCGTCAATCTCGAAGGCGTCAACGCCCGGCACCTGACGCGGCAGGCCTTCGCCGAGCCGGTCGACGCCGTCGTGGTCGACGCTTCGTTCATCGGCCTCGGCAAGCTGCTGCCGGCGATCGCGAGGGTGCTGCCGCGGGGGGGCGAGCTGCTCGCGATGATCAAGCCGCAGTTCGAGGCCGGCAAGGAGCTCGCGAGCAAACATCGAGGCGTGATTCGCGACGAGGGATTGCGCCGCCAGATCGTCGAACGGGTGATGGAGGAGGTGCGGCAGGCGGGGTTCACCTGCACCGCGGACGCACCCTCGCGCCTGCCCGGTCCGAAAGGCAACGTGGAACACTTCGTTCTCGCAGAGCTCACGAGCCCCCCCGCGGCCCGTGAGCTGCCCACCCCACCGTGCGCGTCTCTCGATGGCGAAGGTTAGCGCCGGCATCGTGATGCTCAACCCGGAAGGGCAGGCGCTCTTGGTTCATCCGGGCGGGCCTTATTTCGCGCGGCGCGACCTGGGCGTGTGGGGCATTCCCAAGGGAATGCGCGAGCCGGGAGAGGACCTCGAAGCAACGGCGCGCCGAGAGTTCGAGGAGGAGTTGGGTTTGCGCCCACCCGACCAGCTCCCCGCGGCTCTGGGCAACATCCGCCAGAGCGGCGGCAAGACGGTGCACGCCTGGGCTTTCGTCGGGCAGTGGGACCCGGCGCAGCTCGTCAGCAACTACATCGAGATTCAGTGGCCCCCTCGCTCCGGCAAGCTGCGCCGCTTCGCCGAGGTGGACCGGGCGGAGTTCTTCGACCGAGAAACGGCGGAGAAGAAGATCGTCGCTGCCCAGCGGCCGTTGCTGCAGCGCGCGTGGGCTTGGTTCGACTCTCGCTGACGAGCGCGGGCGCGCGGGCCCCACGCGGCGCCGCACCGGGCCTGCGCGCGCTCCGCCCCGACGGCGGCCCGTGCGACCGGCGTCGTTCCCGTCGCATCGTTCCCGTGGCGTCGTTCCGGCTCGGGCGCCCCCGACGAAGACCGCTCGCGGGGCGCCCCTGCGGGGGAACAATGCAAACGAAAGAATGCATTGCCGCCGCAGCGCGCGCGGCTCGCGAGCGCGAGCCGACGCACGGCGAGCGCACGGATGCTTATCAGGGGCTCGAGAACGTGCCACCCTGCCGAGGATGACTCGGAGCTCTCGGCCGGCGCGCGTGCGCCTGCACACGGCGTTCTCGGCCGGCAGCGTGGACCAGCGCATCTTCGGCGGCTTTCTCGAGCACCTCGGGCGAGCCGTGTACGGGGGCGTCTACGACCCGGGCGGCTCCCAGAGCGACGCGGAAGGCTTTCGGGTGGACGTGCTCGAGGCGCTCCGCGGGCTCGCCATGCCCCTCGTGCGCTACCCGGGCGGGAACTACGTGAGCGCCTGGAACTGGCGAGATTCGGTGGGCCCGCGAGAAAAGCGGCCGCGCCGGCCAGACTACGCCTGGCAGAGCGTCGAGACGAATCACTTCGGCATCGCCGAGTTCGCCCGCTGGTGCCAGCTCGTCCAGGCGAAGCCGATGATGGCCGTCAACCTCGGCACGGGCAGCGCGGCGGAGGCCGCGGCGCTGGTCGAGTACTGCAACCTCCCCGCCGGGACCGCCATCGCCGACGAGCGAGTGGAGCACGGGCGAGCCCAGCCCTACGCCATCTCGCTGTGGGGCCTCGGCAACGAGCTGGACGGCCCTTGGCAGGCCGGGCACGTCCCGGCCGCAGAATACGCGCGGCGGGCGTTCCAGGCCTCCTTCTTGATGAAGCAGCTGGATCCGAGCATCGAAACGGTGGCGGCTGGCTCCTCCTACCGCGGGATGCCGACTTACCTCTCCTGGGACCGGGAGGTACTGGAGACGTGCTGGGACACGATCGACTACATCTCGGCGCACCGCTACAGCAGCAACGACCGGGGCGATACGGCCTGGTACCTGGCGGAGGGGGTCGAGCTCGATCGAATCCTGGCCGACTACGCGGGCGTGATCGACTACGTGCGCGGCCTGAAGCGAAGCAACCGGCGCATCTACCTGGCTTTCGACGAGTGGAACGTTTGGTACCGAACTCGCGAGGGGGCAGACGTGCGGGGCGCCTGGACTGAGGCGCCCCCGCTGCTCGAAGAGCGCTACAACCTCGAAGATGCAATCGTCGCGGCGCAGTACTTGATGGCGTTTCTGCGTCGGGCCGACTTGGTCAAGGTGGCGTGTCTCGCGCAAATCGTGAACGTGATCGCACCGATTTTCACCAGCCCCGAGGGCCTGTACCTACAAACCATCTACCACCCGTTTGCGATGATCTCCCGGCTGGCGCGGGGCATCTCGCTGACGCCACGGATCGAGGCGAGCTGCTACGAGGCCGGCGAACGCGGCGAGGTCAGCGTGCTCGACGCGGCCGCCACGTACGACGAATCCTCGGGCCAGCTCGCCGCCTTCATGGTCAATCGCCGCCGCGACCAGCCGCTGCGTGTGGAGCTGGAGCTATCGGGAGCCTCTCTGCTGCCGGGCGGCTCTGCGCTCGCCTTGGGCGGCGGTGCCGTCGACCGCCAAAACGGCTTCGAGCAGCCGAGCGCCGTCTCCCCCACGGCCGCCGAGTTGCGCCTCGAGGAGGGCAAGCTCGTCGTAGACGTACCCGCGCCGGGGCTGGTCGCTCTGAGCGCCCCCACGCGGCCGCTCTGAGCGCGGCGGCCCGGGCCGCCCTCGCGCGCGATGCCCGCGGGTTCGCGTCCGAGCGGGGGCCGGGCGAGCGGAGAGCGGCAGCGCCTCAGCGCTCGACCGCAGACAGCACGAAGTCGATGGGGTCCAGGCCGCCGGTGTAGCGAAGGTTGCCACCCTGCGCGCAATACGACACGGTGGCGTCGCCGAGCCTGAGCTCGTCTCCGCTGGTTTCGAAGCCCACGGTCTCGTCGACATCGAGCGTCAGCGGCATCGAGCATTGGCAGGCCCCGCCGCCCGCGCTCTGGCACGCCGCTCCGAGTGCGCCGCCCACCAACAGACGGGCGGCGGTTGCGGCGCAGGTCAACACGGTGCACTCCTGCGGCAAGAGGAACGAGAGCACGAAGGAGAGCGTGACGTGCCGCTCCGCCTCGCCGTCCTCGAAGCGGATGTCGCCGCCGATCAGGCCGCTGGCGCCTACGATTTCGAGGTTGTCGCAGATGCCGCCCAGCCGGCGCAACAGCGCGCCGCGCTGCACGCACGCGCCGACGTACTCGAACTCGCTGCCTTCGAGGGCCCCCCCGCCACAGGGCACGAACTCGCACGCTTCCCGTACGCTCACCGTGCCGTCGGTGGGGAGCGCAGGGTCCGGGAGCGCAGGGTCCGGGAGCCCCGCTCCCTCGGCCTCGGCTCCCTCCTCGGTAGAGCCTTCTACCGCCGACCCCTCCGTTTGGGAGCTGGAGCCCGCCGCGGCGGCGCCCGAGCCGCCGCTTTCGGCCGCACCGCTCGACGCCCCCGCAGCGCCGCCACCACTCGTAGCCCGGTCCGCGACCGGGACAGCCGGGAGCGTGCGGCCGCGCTCGAAGGAGGGCGCGACAAGGCTCTCGGCCGCCGAACGCGGGCGGGCGAGGCCATCCCGCGCGCCCTCTTCCGGTGGCGAGGCGGAGGATGCCGTGGCCGCAGGGGCTTCCACCTCGATTCGATCATACAGCGCCGACGTGCTGGTGCCGCCGCACGCGGAGTGAAATGCAAAGGCCGACAGAGCGGCAACCGGAGAGCACAAGAGTCGCAACGACCGCATGACTACACCTCGTGCTGCGAAAGCCCGCCGGCCCCCACCCAGGAGCACTCGGCCCGCGCAGCGCGACGGCCCGAACGAAGTCGGCAAACACCGAGGGAGCTCGCCGCCGAGCCCACGAGCGCGGCGCGACGCCGAGGCCGCAGCGCACGGGCACGCGCCCGAGCCTTGCGACACGATACTGAGAGACCTCGCTTGCTCACCTGGAAAGCTCCTTGGTTGCCGAGAGTCAGCGAGGGTAGCAGAGCTGGTTGCGACCACAAATCACCGAAGCGGCCACTCGCGCGGGCGGCCGCTCGCAGCAGGGCAACGGCTCGCAGGGTGCCCTCGACCGGATCGCCGCGAAGCCGGGGACGGGCAGCCCTCCTTTCCGCGGCTCCCGCCTGCAACGGCTCGCAGTACCGCTGCGTTGTCGCTAGCCGGGGTGGCGTTTCGCGTGTGGCTCGCGCCCACGCACGTCACGGCAGCTCTTTGCCATTGGCGGAAGTCTCGGCGCAGATCGCGGAGGATGCCGGCAGGCACGCAAAACGATCTCCATTTTTCCCTGAAGCCGCAAATGGGTCGCGACGCCATGCGCAAGGCAAGGTCGGGGCCACCCATTTCGAGCGACCGAGCGCGCGAGCACATGGTCGCGCGAAGTCGCGCCGGCTGCGATCCCTCGCCTGCCGACGCCCGCGCGCGCCCCGCCACGCCGCCTCCTGGCTCCGCGCTTGGGTCGCAAGCCACGCCAACCAACGCTTGCGGTGGCGCCAGATTCGCGCGTCGCCGTGCCGACGGAGCCATCGCGCGATCCGCGGCCGAGCGACGCGACGGCGAGACCCCGAGCCGCCGAGCCCGCGCGACGGGGAGCCGCCACGCCTCGCCTCGCAGGCGCTCGCAACCCGCCGTGCCGGCCGAGCGATACGCGCGAGTCATCGAAGGAAGCCCGCGGCCGGGTGCGCTCCGGCTCGCAACGCGAGTACGGAAAACGCTCTGCACGGAAAACCCCTTTCCGGGCAACACGACGGGGAATGCCCACTGGCAGGCCCTCGCGGAGTGCGCCATCTACCGGGCGGCGGCACGATTGCGCACGGCAAAGAACGGTCGTGTTCGCCGGGGACCTGCGCTCGCGGGAGCAATCGCGGCTATGCTGCGGCCATGTCAGCAACCGTTTCTCCCAAGGACTCGAAAGGCGGCCCGAGCGCAGTGCACGTCCGGCCTGCGCAGGAGCGCGGCCGAGCGAACTTCGGCTGGCTCGACAGCCGTCACAGCTTTTCGTTCGGCAACTACTACGACCCACGTTTCATGGGATTTCGTGACCTGCGGGTGATCAACGAAGACCGTGTCGCCGGTGGCGGCGGATTTCCACCGCACTCCCATCGGGACATGGAAATCATCTCCTATGTGCTGGAGGGGGCGCTGGAACACCGCGACAGCATGGGCAACGGCTCCGTGATCCGGCCCGGGGACGTTCAGAAAATGAGCGCCGGCACCGGCGTGACCCACAGCGAGTACAACGCGTCCAAGTCCGAGCCCGTGCACTTCCTGCAGATCTGGATACTCCCCGACCGAGCCGGCATCGCGCCGAGCTACGACCAAAAAGCCTTTCCCGAGAGCGAGCGGGTCGGCCGCTTCCGCGTGCTCGCCTCCCCGAGTGGCCGCGACGGCTCGATCCGGCTCCAGCAGGACGCCGAGCTGCTCGCCGCGCGCCTGCAACCGGGCGAACCCGTGCGCCACGGGCTCGCCCCCGGGCGCCACGCCTGGCTGCAAGTCACCAAGGGGCGGCTGATCGCGGGCGGGGCAGAGCTCGAAGCGGGAGACGGAGCCGCCCTCTCGGGAGTCGAAACCCTCGAGGTCCAGGCCATCGAGCCATCCGATGTCCTGCTCTTCGACTTGCGCTGAAGCGGCGGAACCGGAAAGTAAGCCAGATGTCTCTCCAAATCCTCGGGCTCTGCGGCAGCCTGCGCGTCGCGTCGCTCAATCGCGCCCTGATGCGCCACGTCGGCGCCGCGTTTGGCGATGCAGGGCAACTGCACACCGTCGATATCGGCGCGTTGCCTCACTACAACGCCGACCTGGACGGGGAACGCAAGCCCGAGGCGGTCGCGGAGCTGCGAGCGGCCGTGGAGCAGTCCGATGCACTGCTCATCGTCACCCCGGAGTACAACTACGGCATCCCGGGCGTCCTGAAGAACGCGCTCGACTGGGCCTCCAGGCCTGCCTACCGCTCGCCCCTGGCGGGCACGCCCACGGCCATGCTGGGGGCCTCGCCGGGCGCGGTGGGCACCGCGCGCGCCCAGGCGCAGCTCCGCCAGATTTTGGCCGGCACGCTCACGCCCATCTTCCCCTACCCCGAAGTACTCGTGGGGGGCGCCGGCGCCAAGTTCGACGAGCGGGGCGCGCTCGTCGACCCGCGCACCGCGGAGCACCTGGAGCGCTTCGCGAAGGCGTTCTTGGACTGGACGAAAAGCACTGGCTCCGGCGACTGACCGGCGCCCGACCCACAGCACCTCCACGCCGCGCGACGGCTACGCATCGCCGCGTCCGGCCAACGCCGCGTCCAGCCAGAGGCCCACATTCCGCTGCGCGTTGCGCGCCCGCCGGGGACGGCGCGCGTCGCCGCCCGCGCATCCTCCCGGGGGCGCTCTGCTCCCGATTCGAGGCGGCCGAACTTCCCGTCCGCGCGCGCGTCTTCGCTCGCTGCGTTCCCCTCGACGGATGAACAGCGGGCCGCGACCGAAAATTGCGCGGGCAGCCCGAACGAAGCGGCCTCACGCGCGCGCCGACTCCCCGGCGGCCGGCGCACCCGGTAGCTCGACGCCCATCGGGTCGATCGTCGCTTCGCGCCCAACCAGGATCGCCCCCTCGCGCTGCGCGCCCGGTGCGGCCGCGAGCTGCCGCCGCCGGGCCTTCCCGGACGCTCGGGCAAGCGGGACGGTTGCATGGGCGAGGGCGGCGCACGGCACCGTCAGGCCGCCTCCCGGCGGGCCGGTGCGGGCGCTCACCGCGCCCTCGTCACGCCCGCGCGGGCTACAGGCCGTGAAGACGTGCCGCCTCGCGCACCGCCGCGGCGGCCAGGGCCTGGCGATCGACGGCGAGGGACCGTGCCCCGAGCAAGACCAGAAATTCGATCGATCCGTTGCTACCGGTGATGGGCGATGCGGCGCAGGCCAGGATGCGGCGCGTGGCCACCGCCTCGACGGCCGCGAGCAGCTCGCCGAGCACCCGCTCGAGCGCCGCCGGATCGCGGTGGCTCACCTCGGCCAGGCCCTCGAAGAGCGGCTTGACCAGACAGACCAACAGCGCGCCGGGCGCCACCACGGCCTCCAGCACGGGCACCGCCTTGACCAGGGAAAGGTAGGAAAGGTCCGCCGTACAGAGCGTGGGCACGCCGGGGCCGAAGGAGCCAGGGCCGAGATCCGAGATGTTCGTCTTTTCCAGGGAGACGACACGCTCGTCGAGGACGAGGCGGCTGTGCAGCTGGCCGTGCCCGACGTCGACGGCGTAGACGAGGCGAGCCCCGTGCTGCAGCAGGCAGTCGGTGAAGCCCCCGGTGCAGGCGCCCGCGTCGAGGCAGACGCGTCCGCGGACGTCGAGCCCGAAGCGCTCGAGCGCCCCCGCGAGCTTGTCCCCCCCGCGGCTCACGTAGCGCCCGAGCGGTCGCCGCAGGCGCACGCGCGCTCCCGGGCGAACCGGCGCCCCGGGCTTGGTGACCACCGCGTCGTCGACCAACACCTGGTGGCTCATGATCAGACCGCGGGCGGCGCGCACGTCGGCGACCAGCTGGGCCTGAACCACGTACTCGTCGAGGCGTTGCTTGGGTTTGGGCATTTCCTGGCCAGCCGACGAGGGGCCGCGCCCTCGATCGAGAAACCGACGCGGCGGTGCAGGAGCTTGTAGGCCAGCCCCGCACACAGCGGCAACCCGGCCCGGCCTCGGCTCGAAGGCGCGCGGTCTCGCCCCCACGGCTTCCGGCGCGCCCCCAACGCCACACGCCCCCCCTTGACCGCCCGGCGCCGGGGCCCCACGCCCAGGAAGGCGCCGCGCAGCCGGCTCGAACCGGCCACCTCCTCCGCGCGACCGCCCAGCCACCTGCCCGAGCCCATGTCCCCCTTCGACCCACCTGCGCCGCGGCTCCGCCGCGGGGGCCGGTCGCGCCCCGGCTTCGGATGTGGACGCGCTTCCTTCCCGCGCGAAATTCCTGTCCACTGCGCTTCGACTCTGGTTTGGACGCAGCATGAGTGAAGAACCGCCCCCTGCCAAGATCAGCCGCCGCAGGGCGAGCTTGCTCGGAGTCGCCACCCTTGCGGCCGTGGCCGGCCAGCGGGCGGCGGCGCGGGCGGGGGCCTCTCCAAAACCAGCGAGCGAACCCATGGCGAATCGAACGATGCCCGTCGTGTACCTGCCGCACGGCGGCGGACCCTTCTCTTACGTCGAGCTCGGCGTGCCACCGGGGGAGGTGGAGGCCCTGGCCGAGTACTGGCGGCAGCTGGGTGCCCTGCCGAGCGCGCCGCCGCGCGCTCTGCTCGTGATCTCCGCCCACTGGGAGCAGGACGTGCCGACCGTGATGACCTCGCCACGGCCGCCGATGCTCTACGACTACTACGGCTTTCCCCAAGGCGCCTACGAGCTGACCTGGCCCGCCCCCGGCGACCCGGGCCTGGCCGAGCGCGTGCGGCAACTGCTGGGCGCGGCCGGCATCGCGAGCGCAGCGGACGCCGAACGGGGCTTCGACCACGGCACCTTCGTACCGCTCGGGCGCAGCTTTCCCAAGGCCGACGTGCCCACCCTGCAGCTGTCGCTGAAAGCGGGCCTGGATCCGGCCGAGCACCTCGCGATTGGCCAAGCCCTGTCGCCCTTGCGCCGCGAGGGCGTCTACATCCTCGGCAGCGGCATGAGCTACCACAACATGCGCGGCTTTCGCTCGCCGGGGGCCGACCCCGACGCCGAGCGGTTCGACGACTGGCTACAGGAGACGGTTCGCTGCCCGTCGGTCGAGCGCAACGCCCGGCTGGCGAACTGGCAAGCGGCCCCCGCGGCGCGGCGCGTGCACCCTCGGGAAGAGCACTTGTTGCCCCTGATGGTGGTCGCCGGCGCCGCCGGCGAGGACCTCGGCGGCGTCCCGTTTACCGGGGACGTTTTCGGAAAGCGCGTCTCCGCCGCGCACTTCGGTTGAGCCCTCAGGAGGCGGCAGCCGTCGCCTTGGGCAAGAGGTCCTTGCTCTTGAGCAGGTTGGTGAAGCCCGACTTGTCTACCGCCTTGCTCTGCGCCTCCTCGACGGACACCGTTCTCGCCATCACCAGCTCGAGCAACGCGTCGTTGAGCAACCGCATGCCGATGTTGCGGGAAGTCTGCATGATGGAAGGGATCTGGAAGGTTTTTCCCTCACGGATCAAGTTGGAAATCGCCGGAGTGACGCGCAGAAATTCGAGCGCGGCCGCGCGCCCGCCGCCGATCTTCTTGCACAGCGTCTGACTGACGACTCCCTTGAGGGATTCGCTCAGCATGACGCGAATCTGCTCCTGCTGGTCGGGGGGGTACTGATCGATGATCCGGTCGATGGTCGAGTAGGCGGTGCTGGTGTGCAGCGTGCCGAACACCAGGTGGCCCGTCTCTGCCGTCTCGATGGCGATCGAAATCGTCTCCAGATCGCGCATTTCCCCCACCAGCACCACGTCCGGATCCTCGCGCAGGGCGGCGCGCAGGGCGCGCTTGAAGCTCTGCGTATGCGGACCCACCTCCCGCTGATTGATCAGGCACTGCTTGTTCTCGTGCACGAACTCGATGGGGTCCTCGATCGTGATGATGTGGGCGGCGCGCGTGCGGTTGATCAGGTCCACCATGCCACACAGGGTGGTGGATTTGCCGCTACCCGTGGGGCCCGTCACCAGCACCAGACCCTTGTGCAGGTGGCAGAGATCCTTGATTGCCTGAGAGAGGCCCAGCTTCTCCGCCGTGATGATCTCGGCTGGAATCGTCCGGAACACGGCTCCCACCCCGTGGCGATCGCGGAACATGTTGGCGCGAAATCGCGCCAGCCCCTCGATGGCGTAGGCGAAGTCGGTGTCGCCATCGCGAGCGAACTCCTCGCGGTTCGGCTCCGGCATGATCGGCTCGAGCAGCACGAACAGCTCCTCGGGCGAAAGCATCGCCTCGCCACTGAGGCGCACCATGTCGCCGTCGACTCGGATCATGGGCGCCTCTTGGGAGCTCATGTGCAAGTCCGACGCTCCCTCCTTCACCAGGCGGCGGAGCAAGCGGTCGATGGCGTTTCGCGAAGCCACGTCATTGGAGACCGCCGGTCGCAACGAGGAAGGCTTGCGGCGCGGCGCCGGACCCGGCTGCCCTCGCTCGGGCGCTGCACCGAGGGCCGAGGGGCGGGACACGGGGGCCGCCTCGACGGCGAGCGAGTTGCCTTCCAGCTGCCACTCCAGATCATTGTCCCGGGCCGCAGGGGCGATGTGGACGCACACGTCCCCGCTCCAGGCCGACACGGAGATATCCACCGGGCCGTCGGGCGCATCGTAGGAGAAGCTCACCTCGCCCTCGCTGCGAAGCGGATCCCGGGCGGAGCTGGGCGCGATCTCTCCTATCAGGCGGCGCACCTGCTGGCCCGTGGGGCGCTTGTCCGTCAGGGACCCGGAGCGGTCGCCAATCACGAGCATCGGCGGCTCGCCCGCCATCAGGGAGAGGGAGCTGCCCTTCTTGGCGAAGAGGGCGGAGATGAACTTGTCTAGCTGAGCCATGGCACCTCGCGGGGGTCGACGAGGGGGCCGCCGGCCAACGGAGCAACGCTCGCCATCGCCCTTCGGGGACGTCCGTCGGGGCGAGGAGTTTACGGGCGCCCGCGTCCCACACCACCGCCCTGCTGGCGGAGCTGAGCGCCCAGCTCCGCCACCAGCGGGTCGCGGGGCAGCAGCTTGGAAAGAACGGTGAGCAGCCGCCAGGCGCCTTGGCGATCGCCGACCTCGGAGAGCACCAGCGCCTGCTGCCGCGCCGCTTGCCCCACGGCCTGCCTGGTGGCCGCGTCGAGCGGGGCATGCTGGCCGGAGAGCACGATGCGGCGAAAGGAGTCGCGGCTGCGCGCGAGGCCTTCGATGCGCTCCGAGGCGTCGAGCGCGTGAGGCGAAAATCCGAGCCAAATGGGCTCCGGCCGAAGGTGCTCGAGCAGCTGCCGATCCCAGCCGGGGTCGAGCTCGACGAAGAGCGGGCGAGCGTCGGCGAGCCGGCACAGGGAATACTCGTCGGCCCGACCGTCGACGGCCAGGTGTCGCAGCAGCGAACCGGCTTCGGGCTCTGCGTCGAGCAGCCGCCGGTCGAGGAAGCCGCTGCCCAGAAGAGAAACGGGACCGATGACGACGTCCGGTCGGTAGCCGTGAGCCGCGCGGGCGGCGAGCAGACGAAACGCGAGTGTTTCACTCCGAACCAACAACATGGCGCCGCGCGGCAGGCGCCCGAGCGCCTCCTCCAAGAAGACTTGAGCGCCGAGGCCGTGGCCTTTCGGTACGGTCACCGCCCGATCGAGGCTCCGCAGGACGAGCGTGCCGCACAGGGCGAGCCCCAGAGGCGCCGCGGGACCGAGCAACGGCCACCGGGGGCGGACGAGGCGGCGCCACAGGGCGCTCGCGGCGACCGCGGACAGGGCTGCCACCCCCACACAGGAAGCCAAACAGGCAAGCTCGGAAAGCTCGCGATGACCCGCCCGAAGCGCCCACGGTGCCACGCCACCCAGCGACAGCAGGGCGAGAAACGGCGCGGCCGGCGCCAGCCGGCGGGGTCGGAGCAAAAGCAGGCACAGGCCCGCCGCGGCGGCTCCCAACGGCACCGCGTCGAACTGCGCGCCCCACTGGCCGAAGGTTGCTCGAGCCCAGTCCCAGAGGCCCCCGAGCGGCGCGAGCGAATCCGCCGGCGGAGCCGGCGAGGGAGCCTGGGGCACGTTGAGCCAGGCACTCTCCGACAGCGGCCGGAGCCAGCAGAACATCGAGGCGAGGCCCCACGAGTACGCCGCTCCGGTGGCCAGCAGCAGCACGCGGCGCGCCGAAGGAAGCCGGCGCTCGACGCCGTATCGCACCACCAGCACGCAGGCCAACAGGGCCCCGGCGACGCGGCTCTCGGCACTGGCCAAGCCCAAGACGAGGCCCGCCAGCGGCTCGAAGCGAGGGTCGTCGAGCGCGCGCCGACCCTCGCACACGCTGACTCCGAGCAGCAGCAGCGACAGCGACAGGAGCGGGCCCCCGATGCGACCAGCCTCCTGCTGCGCCAGCGGCGAGAGCGACAGCAAGCTCGCGGCGAGACAAGCGACCAGCGGGCTCGCGGCGCTCGGGGCGCAGCGATCGAGCAGCCCGCGGATCAACCGATAGGTCAGCGCGCTGCAGACTCCCAGCGCCACCACGCTAGAAAGCGCCGCACGCAGCAGCTGGCTGCCGACCGGCAAAAGCACGGCGAGCTGGCAGAGCACCATCGAGAGCAGCCCCTCGCCGCCCACCGGCGAGAGCCCGAGGCTGCGCACCACGGCCACGTCGTCGGCCCAACGCTCGTGACCGCTCGTGGTCCACAGACCGCAAACGGCGGGCAACAGAAAGCTCACCCATCCGCACAGCTCTCCGAGGCGGGACGGCCAAAGACGCTCGGTCACACCTCGCCAGTTGCCAGAAGAAGGAACCAACAGGCCAGATTTCGGCCCTTTCCGGCTGGCGGAGGGAAGCCGGGCGAGGCCGCGCCGGTCGCTCGTTGCTGGACGGATGTCGCCCAGGCACACTGCGCCGATGTGGTGTCGAGCGCTCGAGCGGGCCGACTGCGGCGAGCTCTCGCGGTGGGCGACGGACGCCTTCCGCGGCCTCGACCTGGGCGGCAGCGTTGCTTCCCCGCTGTACGTGGGATGGGTGGCCGGGCGCGCGGAAGGCCAGCCCGACGGCTTCGCGCTGGTGCGACGGGTGGGTCCCGACTGGGAGCTGATGGCGATCGGCTGCCGAGAGGCCGCCCGGCGCCGAGGCGTGGCGAAGCGCTTGCTGCAGCAGCTGCTCGGAGCGGCCCGCGCCGGCGGCGCCGAGCGCATCACCCTCGAGGTCGCGGAGGACAACCTGCCGGCGCGGCGGCTGTACGAGAGCTTCGGGTTTCGCCTCTTTCACCGGCGGTCGCGCTACTACCCCCCGAGCGCGCACCGCGCCACGGCCTGCGACGCCCTGGAGCTGGAGCTCCCGCTCTCGGGGGGCGCTCAGGCGAGCGAGGGGTCGCCGAGCTCGGCCACGTAGTCGTCCTCGTCGAACAGGACATCGGCCGTCCCGGCCGCCGCCATCTGTTCGCCGAGAGCCGCCGAGGCGATCTCCAGACTCTCGACGCACACGCTCAGGGAGTAGAAGTCTCCCTCCCGAACCGGCGGAAGGGCCTCGAGCCGCTCGCTGACCCAGCCGCGGTCTTCACGCGCCAGGTGCAACTCCGCCGGCGGGCCCTCGGGGGCGCTGTCGAGCTTCCACACCAGCGCTCGGTGCGCGATCCCGACGGGATTCAGCGCCAGATAGACGTTGCGGAAGCAAACGTACCATCGATGCGCGTCAGCGCCTTGCGCCCACCAGAAACCACCGAAATGCGCCGCCACCACCTGGCCGAAGTACGCCCCCGCGGTGCGCGAGAGCAGCGGCACGAGCTCCGGGCGCTCCCGCACACTTTGCGCTGAAATACGCAGATAATGATCGAGCACCGGCAGCGTCTCGATGCTGCCGTCGAGCGCGAGCCCCACGGCGTCCTTCACGTGTTGCTCACAGCTTGCGCACAGCTCCTGGAGAAACTCGGCCGTCTTCAAGGAACCGACTGCGGGCGCGCCATCTTCAGCCACGGCCCAGGACCTTATCCATCCGCCGTTCACACACAAGTTCAGTGTATTGACCGGACGGCCGCCTCCGATTCGGAAAGTTTGACGGCAGAATACATTGCCGTAGCGCTGGACTTCTTTTTCCCGGACGCTGTGACGTGTCCAAGACAATGCGCGCGCCGCTCCTGTTTACACCTAGGAATCGGGCCAGGGCGACCCGCGCATCCAACTACGGAGGCGGCCCTCGATGGCCGCTCGTGAGGTGGACGTGGGTCGCGGCTCCACTGCCTTCCGCTGGCAACAATCCGTGTTAGGCTGTGGTGAATATTATGCGCATTGGCATTCTGAGCGACATCCATGCCAACTACGAAGCTCTGAGCGCCGTGCTCGAAGCCTACAAGACAGAGTCCATCGGAGACTACTACTGTTTGGGAGACACGGTCGGCTATGGCGGCTCGCCGAACGAGTGTGCGGAAATCATCCGCGAAATGGCCAAAGCGACGATCTTGGGCAATCACGATGCCGCCGTGGCCGGTCGAATGGACTACTCCTATTACTACGAAGCGGCCCGCCACGCGCTCGACGTTCACTCCGCTTTGCTCGGGGAGGCTAGCCTGGAATGGCTCAAGAACCTTCCTTACCAAGTCAAGCTGGAGGAGCACGGGGTAGACCTTTGCCACGGCTCCCCGGTGCGTCTCGAGGAATTCGAGTACATTTTCGCGCCCGAGCAGGCCCGAGAGTGCCTGCCCATGTACGACGAGCTGGGGCACATCACGCTCATCGGCCATTCGCACTTGTGCAAGGTGTTTGCGCTCACGGAGGATTCCGTCGAGGAGCTCCCACCGATCGACTTCGAGCTCGATCCGACGAAGAAGTACATCGTGAGCGTCGGCTCGGTGGGCCAGCCGCGAGACTACGACAACCGCTCCAGCTACACTGTCTACGATACGGATAAGAAGCGCTTCGAGTTCAAGCGCGTCGAATACGACATCGAGACGGCAGCCCAGAAGGTGCTCGACGCACGCCTCGAGCGGAACTTCGCCCACCGCCTGTTCATCGGCGTCTAGTCCAGCGTTCCCATGAGTCGATGGGCGATTTCACCGCCCCTGACGGGGCGAGGGCGGCGAAATCGCCCCAGATCCACCCGTCTGGACCGCTGCACCCTTTCTTTTTCTGGTCCTCATTTCAAATGAAAATGAGGCACTAGTCACCCCGGGCGCTCCCTCCCCCGGGCCCAGCGAGATTCCCAGCTCGCCCCCGCACAGCGGCGGCTCCGGTCACTCCAGCGGGCTGCCAGGCCGACGGGTCCGGCGCCAGCGCGTCCCGCGCCCCACGGGCGGCTGCTCGACGACCTTGCGCTGAAAGCTCGTCCAGCGCCGCCCCTCGACCTCCCGAGCCCCCTTGAGCGGCTTGACCAAAGCCAGACCGGCGAAAAACCCGCCGAGGTGGGCGAATACCGCGATGCCCCCGCCGCTGACCGTCAGGGTGCTGAGCTTTTGCAGCGCCATCACACCGTTGACGACGAAGAACTCCAGCGCCACCCACTGGGCGGGGACCACCGCGATGATGGGCACGATCAGCCACAAGGGCGGCAAGGTATTGAGGACCACCACCGGCGAGCGCGGATACAGGAGGAGGTAGCCGCCGATGACTCCCGCGATGGCCCCCGAAGCGCCTACCATCGGAATCGGCGAGGCCATGTCCACTCCGACCTGAAGCAAGCCGGCGGCGACGCCGCTGAGCAAATAGAAGAGGAGGTATCGGCCGCGGCCGAGAGCGTCCTCGAGGTTGTCCCCGAAAACGTGCAAAAATACCATATTGGAGACGAGATGCCACCAGCCGGCATGCATGAACATGCTGGAGAAGATCGTGAAGGCCTCACCCAGTGGATCGGCCACGATGCGACGAGCCACGAGCCCGTAGCCGGCTGCCAACCAGCTTTGGCCCCGCGCCTCTCCGCTCTGTGTCACCACGAAGACCGCCAGGTTGGCGGCGATTAGGGCGTAGGTGACGTATGGGATTCGCCGGGTTGGATTTTCGTCACGGAGGGGAAAGAACATGAGGTGGCCGAAGCTCCCCACAAGAGAAGCCAAGGGGGCCGTGGCGTCAAGCGCCGCGGGCGGGCCCGGGCAAAGCGGGGGCCCCGCGAAGTTCGCGCGGGGGCCGGTGAAGCGCTTGAGGGCCCGGGAGGCGAGAGCTAGGCTCTCGATCTCCGCCTCGATGGCCTTCCTTTTCCGGCTCGCACGCTTGTCACCGTCCAACCTCCCCGTGCGCCCCCGAGCGCGTCACCCCGCGCGCTCGGGCCCCCTGCCCGCCGCGGCTTCGCCCGCGCCTCGGGCCCGGCGGGCTCGCGCGGCCCGACCGCTCGCGGGGGCGCTCGCGCTGGGGCTGTTGGCGTGCAGCTCGGCGCATTTCGACGGCCAGGTCTTTCGCCGCGGGGACGTGGCGTTCCGACTCCAGCGCTTGCCCAAGAGCTGGCGGCCCCTACAGCTGCAGGACACGGCCCTGGCCTTTCGGGACGACGAGCGAGAAACCACCGTGGCCGTCAATGGCCGCTGCGGCCAGGACGCCGAAGACGTGCCCCTGCAGTCGCTCACGCGCCACCTGTTTCTGCAGTTCACCGAGCGCAGCATCGCCAGCCAGGAGCGCATGCCCCTCGACGGCCGGGAGGCGCTGCGGACGCGCATGGTCGCCAAGCTCGACGGCGTGCAAAAGCACTTCGACGTGATCGTGCTGAAGAAGGACGGCTGCGTGTACGACTTTCTGCAGATTGCCAGCGCGCGCCAGGATCCCCAGGATTTTCTCGATTTCGTTCGAGGATTCTCGAGCTTGAGCTGATGGTCAGCCGGAGCCCAAGCGCCGCCCCACCGCGCCCCTCGTGGCGGCCCCCGCCGCCCACGGCCACCGACGCGGCCACGCGCTTGGTCCGCTCGTTCTTGGTGCAACTCGGCGAGGTCTTCTTGCTGCTACGGGGCTGCGTTCGCGCGGCCTTTCGCCGGCCGCTGGAAGGCCGCGAGATCGTCCGGCAGCTGGAGTCGCTCGGCGTGGCCTCGCTGGGTATCGTGATCGTCACCAGCTTGTTCATCGGCATGGTGATGTCGACGCAGTTCGCGTTCGGCCTGCGCAAGTTCGGGGGCATGGAATACACCGGGCGCGTCGTCGCGCTCACGTTCGCACGCGAGCTGGCCCCCACGCTGACGGCGGTGATCGTCGGCGGGCGGATCGGGGCGGGGATGACCGCGGAGATCGGGGCCATGGCCGTGACGGAGCAGCTCGAAGCGATTCGCGCGCTGGGCGCCGACCCGATCAAGAAGCTCGTGCTGCCGCGCCTCATCGCGGCCACCATCGTGCTGCCCGTGGTCGGCACGTTCGCCCTGGTCCTGGGCTTCACCGGCGCGATGCTGATCACCGATTCGCAGTTCGGGATTCCCGCCGCGTTCTTCTTCCAGAGCGCGCTCGACCAGTTGGTGATGATGGACTACCTGATGGGGGTGATGAAGACGCCCGTGTTCGGCGCCATCATCGCCCTGCTCGGCTGCCACTTCGGAATGCGGACGCGCGGCGGCACGGCGGGCGTGGGGCTGAGCACCACCAAGACCGTCGTGGCCATCTCCATCAACATCCTGATCGCGGATTTCTTCCTGACCAAGCTCGCGTTCGTCCTCTGGAACGTCGGCTGACGACGAGTCGCCGGCGGGGCCCCCGCCCGCGCATGGCCGCCCCGCGCCAGAGCGGCCGTCAGTCGTCGCAACCGTGCGTCCCCGACCCGCGGCAGCGCCCTCCGAAGGCGACGCCCGCGCCGAGCCCCCCCGCGGTCTGCGACCTTCCATCGCCGGAACCCGCGCCCGGGGCCAGGCGCCCGAGGAACCCGTGCCGGGCCGCCGCGCCCGGGAGCGGACGCATCCGGGAGTTGGCCCAGGTGCCGGGCTGAAGCGCCCGATCAATCCGCCCTACGGCGCCGCGGGCGAGCCGAGCACGAAATCGATGTGATCGAGGATGACCTGTTGTTGGTCGAACTGGCAATGGCCGCCGGGTTTGGTGGCGTCCGCGGTGAACTCCATCCCCGCGGCCTCGTAGCGCTCCAGCGCGGCGGCGTAGTACTCGGGCCAGATCGGGTCGCCGCTGGTGATCTCGAAATGGAGGCGAAAGCTCTGCCGCGTTTCCTCGCTCGGCTCGAAGGCGATGTTGGGTGGCGCCGCCCCGCACTGCAAGAACGCTCCGCCGCGGTAATCCTGGGCGTGTGCGGGCACGAAGTTCGAGCCCAAGAAGCCCCCCCCGCTCGACTGCCCGGAAAACAGGATGCGGCCCCGGTCGACGTTGTAGTCGGCGAACAGATCTTCCTGAATCAACCGGTGCAGCAGCTCGGCCGCCCGCACTTGGTTGCCCTCGTTCCAGCCCTGACCGTTGGGCGCCAGCACGGAGACCGGGATCAGATCGTATCGGCTCGCCACCGTGCGCATCAGGGGAATGAAATTCTGGTAGTTCGAGGCCGTGCTGCCGTGCAGCAGCACGAGCAGCCCGCGCGGGGTGTCGCCTTCTGGGGCGTCGATCCGATAGGTCAATCCGCCCGCCGAGACGCGCTCCGAAAGGCCCGTGGGCCCCCCCCTGCCGCCCGTCGCATCCACGCTGGGCTCGATCGGCGCCGACTCCTCGTCGGGCGAGGCCTCGGCGGGATCGCCACCCTCCGATTCAGCCTCCCCACCGCCTTCCGCCCCCATCGCCGGGCCAGCGGCGGGCGCCGCGGCGCCGGCGCTTGGTTCGTCGAGCGGCAGCGACGGCGCGCCCTCGGAATCCGTTGGCGGGGCGGACGGGGTCTGCATCGAGTCGGGGCCCGCCGGAGCCGGTTCGACAGCGCTGCCCACGGAAGACTCGGCCGACGCAGGCGGCCCCGACTCGCTCTCGGCGGGAAGCAAGGGCCCGACGGGCCGCGAATCGGCCCCGCTCGAGCAACCGACGGCGCCGAGCACGCTCAGTGCCGGGCCAAAACACTTGAGAATCGTGCGCATGGGATACTCCCTCCTGCGTCGACGCATAGCACGCGTGCGCGGCGGAGGGTACGCGGCGGCCTTGCCGTGGCTCGACTGGCGTCGCCCGGCCACGCGGCGCCGCGGACTTTCTCGGCAGATCGACCTGGCTGCCTCGCTGGGAGTACCGCCGGACCACAAGTTGCTACTCACCCTGAATCGTCCCAACGGGCCGTTGGAGCCGGGCCGCTCGTCGCCCTTCGTTCGCGCGCTCGACGAGAGCCTTCGACCCCGCAACCCCCCCCAGCTCGCGTCACGGCCCCGTCGAACGCATCCGCCGTCGCGAAAGCGAGGCTCGCGGCGTTGGGCCGGCGCAAGGATCGAGAGACCCTCCCCTGTCGAGCCCGCCCCGCACGGCCGCGGCTCTTTCCGCGCAGCCCGCGGATCCACCCGCCCCCCGCTTGACGGCGCGACGACGGGGCCTACGATTCCGCGCAGGAGGACGCGAGCGCCGCGCGCCGGCGCGCCATGACCGATGACACACGTCGAAGCACGCCGGGGCCCCTACCTGATCTCGACCGACGAGCAGCGGCTCGACCTCGACGTGGTGCACGGCTACCTCAGCCGCTCCTACTGGGCCGCAGGCATTCCACGCGAGGTGGTCGAGCGAAGCATTCGCGGGTCCCTCTGCTTCGGCCTGTACGAAGGCGAGCGCCAAGTCGGCTTCGCCCGCGTCATCACGGACGAGGCCACGTTCGCCTACCTGGGCGACGTCTTCGTGCTCGAGGAGCACCGGGGCCGAGGGCTCGGCAAATGGCTCGTGGAGGTCATCGCCTCGGAGCCGGCTTTCCAGGGGCTGCGGCGCTTTCTACTGGCTACCCGGGACGCCCATGGCCTCTACGCGAAGCTCGGATTCACCCCGCTGACGGCGCCAGAGATGTTCATGGAGATTCGACGTCCGGACGTCTACGCGAAGGCGACCTGAACAGGCGTTGCGAGCTTTCCCACGGCCTCCCCGCCTGTCTGGAGGCAGCGGATTCCGCCACGAGCGGTCGACGGTCGCTCTCCTCTGCCCGGAGGCCAGACCTGCGGTCCTCGCGCCGACCGCCTCGGAGGGCCGGAGGCCGGCTCGATTGCGCCCGCCATGCTTTTGCGCGGCGCAGCCTGGGCCGTTTACTGATGCCGCGCGCCAACGGGTTGCCCCGTCGCTGGCCGAACCACGACCGGGCTTCGCGCGCTTTTCTTCGAATCATGGCCGCCGCCGCACGACCGAAGCTGCTGATCTTCGCGATCGCGTATCACGCCGAGGCGACATTGAAGGCGGTGTTGGACCGCATCCCCGTGGAGCTCTTCGAGCAGGCGGACTGCGAAGTGCTCGTAGTGGACGACGCCTCCACGGATCGCACCTACGAGGTGGGAAAGAACTACCGCCGCGCCCAGACACGGGTTCCGATGACGGTGCTGCGCAACGAGCTCAATCAAGGCTACGGCGGCAACCAGAAGGTCGGCCACCACTACGCCGTCTCCCGCGGGTTCGACTTCGTGGCCCTGCTTCACGCCGACGGGCAGTACGCACCGGAAGAGCTCCCCCGTCTGCTGGCGCCCCTGCTCGCCGGTGAGGCCGACGCCGTGTTCGGCAGCCGGATGTTGCAGGCTGGCACCGCGCTCGCCGGGGGAATGCCGCTGTACAAATTCGTCGGCAACAAGATCCTCACCAGGCTGCAGAACACCTTGCTCCGGAGCCAGCTCTCGGAGTTCCACAGCGGCTATCGCCTGTACTCGGTAGCCACGCTGGCTCGCCTGCCGCTGCGGCTGAACTCGAACGACTTCCACTTCGACACGGAAATCATCATCCAGCTGATGAATGCCGGCGCTCGCATCCGGGAGCTGCCAATCCCCACCTACTACGGGGACGAGGTTTGCCACGTCAACGGCATGAAGTACGCCAAGAACGTGATGGTCGCCACGCTCCAGAACGTCGTGCATCGCGCCGGGCTGCGCTATCAACGTCGCTTCGACACGAATCCGGACGACAACACGCACTATGATCTGAAGCTGGGCTACGAGAGCAGCCACTCCTACGCGCTCGAGGCCGTGGAGCCCGGCTCGCGCGTGCTCGACCTCGGCTCCGGCCCCGGGGGAATCGCGGCCGAGTTGGCGAAGAAGGCGTGCCAGGTCACGGTCGTCGACCGCTACCCGGTCGCCGGCGACCACCCGAACGTCATCGGCATCGAGCAGGACCTGAACGACGAGCCTCGCTTCGACGTCGCCGAGCACGACACCGTGCTGATGCTGGACATCCTCGAGCACCTGGCGAGCCCCGAGCGCTTCCTCGAGGGCGTGCGCAAACAGTTCGACTACGAGGACAAGCGCATCATCCTCACCACCCCCAACATCGCCTTCTTCGTCCAGCGGCTGATGCTCTTGATCGGCGAGTTCAACTACGGTCGAGCCGGCATTCTCGACCGGACCCACTGCCGGCTTTTCACCTTCCGCTCCCTGCTGAGGCTGCTGCGCGACGAGGGCTTCGTGGTGGAGGAGATCAAGGGCGTGCCCGCGCCCCTGCCCAAGGTCCTCGGCAACGGCCCGCTGGGACGCGCCGCCATGGCAGCCAACCTAGCGCTGATCCGCGTCAGCAAGACGCTGTTTTCCTACCAGATCTACGTGCGTGCCCGCTCGACGCCCGATGCCTCCTTCGTTCTCGCGGACACCCTGCGGCGCAGGACCCTGGCGCCGACGACTTCGTCGGAAGCCGCGACCCCGTCGACGGCGAGCCAGGCGCCGGCTTCGGGCCACGGCCTCTGACGAGCTCTCGCCGCCGGCATCCGCGAGCGGTTGGTGGGGGCCCGCTTCGCCGGCCGGATTTGGCCTCGAAGAAGGGCTCGAATCTCCGCCGGCGAGGCCAGGCGAGACGAGGCGACGGCAACCGTCGCCGCGCGGATCGTGCAGACGCCGTCCCCGGGTTTCTCGCCCCGGGCTGAGCTGCTCTTTCGCGGGAACCCTCGGCGAGGCCCGACCTCATGGCACCCCGACAGGCCCGGCGCCCACCGGATGTGAAGAGGTCGCTCCGGAGTTGGGCAAGCGCGGCGCATCGCGGGCAAGCCACGGAGGTTGCGGCGGAGGAAGTGCGTAGCCGCGATCCGGGTCGATCCGATTGCGCCGAACCAGCGCGACCTCCAGGCGCTGCTGTGCCGGCACCGTCAAGTCGAGCACGACCTCGCGAGGCCCACCCGTATCTCGATACACCAAGCTGGATTGAACTCTGGTAATCCGTTCGGGGGCGCGGCCCGAGACCTGCAGCTGCACCGAGCGACCGTTGGTGACGGCCCAATACTCTCCGGCAAGCCGCGCCTGGACGACGACACGCACTCTGGCTGCGCGGTTGGTCGTGGAGACGACGATGGCCGGCACGGCGAAGGCCGGGCTCGGCGGTGCATCGTTGAGCAAGTTGGCCATGCTGTCCTGCACGAGCACGGGGCCCGGACAGCGAAATGCCCCGTGCAAGGGAGAGTATTGGCAAGTACGAACGTGTCCACTGGAGCGCAGCTCCTCGACCTGGGCCCCGGCAAAGAGGCCGTTGCCCACCTGAATTGCCGCGGCGTCGTCGCGCGAGCCGCGCAGGCCCAGGAGCAGCAGGGCGAACGCTGCCACCGTCCCCGCCACTGTCGCGAGCCCTCGGGACCGCAGCCTTCGCAGCCAGCGGCGTGATCGCGACAGCGCGCGTAGCGCTCGCCGGCGCGAAGCACGACGACCCCAAACGCCAATCATCGCGAGCATGGTCACGGCGCTACCGAGCGAAAGCCAGCGACCCCGACCGTCCGAGGGGAGCGCGGCGGTCGGCGAAAACGTGCTTCGTCCGGGCGGAAGCCACGCGGCGACAATCCGCAGCTTGCCTCCAGCCGTCGCCGGCAAGGCGTAGGTGGGCAGGGTGCCGGCGCCTGCGTGGTGCGCCTCCCAGCGGGGATAATATCCCATGCCGAGCGCGACCAGCGCGGGCTCGCTCGTTCCCGTGAGCTCGACCTCGACGCGCTCGTCGTCCAGACGCAGCAGCCGCACTTGGCCGTGTCCGCGTTCGATGCGAGCGAAATGTCCGTCCCAGCTCGAGAGCTCGCGCACGAAGTATCGACCGAACCGGCGTTGGGTGCCCGGATCCCCCAGGGACGGTGGTCGGTCGCGCCTCACGACCCACCGCACGTTGAAGCGGCTCAGGCTTTCCGCGGAAGAGTCTTCGATGCGCTCCCTCAAGAACAGGCAGGACACGGGCCCGACCCAGAGCGTCGGCAGACCGCTCAGGGCGTTGACGTGGTACACGGCGTAGCTGCGGCCGCTGTCTTCTTCGTGTAGCAGTCGCGCGTAGCGGTCGGGCGTCGTGGACTGCTGCTCCTGCGCAGCCCAGTTCGAGAGCGCTCGAAGCCCGTCGCTGTCGGGAACCTCCCACCGCGTCATGCTTCGCAACTGACTGGTCAGGCGATCGTAGAATGGGAGGCCGGCTCTTACGGCTGTCACGGCGCCCAGGGCGAGCACGGCGGCCAACAGCGCGCTGTCCGGGCCTCGCCTCGTCTCCGCTGGGTTCTCCGACGGCCCCGCCACCACCGAATGGACGCTCCGCGAAGCGTGACGAATGGCACCTCGCACGAACCAGATTCCGAGCACGAACACCGCGGCCTTGGAAACGGACGCCAACCGGACGGTCTGAAAACGAGCCGTTTCCAGAGACGGAGCGAGGTCGAGCAGGACGTAGAGCTGATCCAGTTGCCCGGCCAGGAGCACCGCCACGAAGCCGGCGAGCAGCGTGGGTCGAGCGCGCCGCGACAAGATTGCCGCGACGGCGCCGACGTAACCAGCGTGGACGAGGGGTCCCAACGTCGCCTCGGGCACCGGGCCCCCGAGCAGAGAGCCGAAGAGCTCCCAGGGAAGTCGCCCCCCAATCGCGAAGTGCACGGAATAGAGCGTGAGGCGGCGACTCAGGGGCATCCACCAGGCAGCGACCAAGAGCACGCCGAGACACACGTGGACGATCGCGAAGCCCGCGCGCAACGGGGGCGTGTCGCGCGCCAGGGCCGCCACCAGCGCCAGCCCCAGGACCGTGGCGATCGCCATCACGAGCCCCAACGGATGGCAGGCCACGGTGAGCGCGACGACGGCCCACACCAATGCGGCACGCGACGAGCTGGGCCGAGCGAGCAGCGCCATCACCGCGCAGAGCGAGAACGGAGCCAGCGCATTGGCGAGCGCGGAGTGCAACACGCCCATCTTGAAGAGCCCGTCGATGCCCCCGCCCCACACCGAGCCGACGTCGTAGAGCGCAGTGAGTCCGACCCCCAAGGCCCAGGGCCAGCCAACCAGGCGCCTTGCCAACAGCCCAGCGCCGATGGCTGCCAGGGTGTGGGTCACGATCGCCTCGCGCATCAGTACCAGGGTTAGATCCGTGGCCCCGGTGAGCACGGAAGCCGCAGCCGCGAGGTAGTACGGCAACGCGGGGTAGAGCTCGTAGGGACTGTCGCCCGTGGAGACGCCGTGTACCCAGTGTGGAACATCGGCGCCGCTGCGCAGGGCTCGGACCAGGTTGGCGAGGTTCGCGTGGTGAGGCCCCCAGTCGTAGACGTTGAGGGTCGAATGACTCCAGGGGCGAGCGAACAGCGAGGCGCTCGCGAGCACGACCACGAGCACGACCAGCGCATCCGCCACCCAGGGCGTCCGAGGGGGCGCCCAGTGCCGCCGCAACCACTCGGGGGGCCGCGACACCACCCCGCCGACCGCGAGCCCCGCGCACGCCACCAACGCCACCACCGCGAGCCCCGCTGCCCGCGAGCGCGGAAACAAAAGGGCGTTTGCGAGCAGAGCCACGACCGCGCCCAGCCACACCAGTTTGCGGTACCGAGGCCGAACGACGAAATGCACCGGACTTGCCGGCACCCTACACCGCCTCAGATGGATGTCGAGGCTCGCCGCGCTCGACCCATCCAAGGCACTTTTCCTGGCGCGAAGGGCGTGCCATGGTCCGCGCATGCCGCAAATTCAGCCGCTCAGCCTGAAATCGCCGGACGCCCTCAAGCTGTTCTGCATGGGCTTCCTCACGCTGTTTCTAGAGTTGGCCCTGATCCGCTACCTCGCCGGTAACATCTGGAATCTCGGGTACTTTCCAAATCTGGTGCTGATCTCCGTGTTCATCGGGATGGGGCTCGGATTCATGCTGCACCAATATGCGAAGGCGCGCCTATCGACCGTATTGCTGCAATTTTCCATAATCGTCTTGCTGGCACTGGTAGCCTTCGTTCACGTCTACCACCCCAGCGTCCCGGGGTTTGGTGGCTGGGGAGGAGACATCGGGGGCGACCTCTATTTCACCTCCACCCCGGAGGAGTCGGCGCAGCAGGGCTACACGCCTTTCGTGGTGTGCCTCACGGCCATCGTCGCGATCTTCGCGCTGCTCTCCCAGCGGACGGCGAAGCTGTTTCAACGGTTCAGTCCGCTCACCGCCTACACACTCGACATCGCCGGTTCTTGCTTCGGCATCGTGTGCTTCATGCTGGTGAGCTGGCTGCAGATTCCAGCTTGGGTCTGGTTTGGTGTGTTTGCCGTGGTCCTGGTCGCCGTCATGACCGGGTCTTGGCGCTGGCGGTGGCTGCCCCTCGTCTCCGGGCTGCCCATGGTGCTGCTCATCCACGGACAAGACGAGGTGCTGCTCGGCAAGGAAGGCTACCGCGGCCACCTCGAGTCCCTCTGGTCCCCGTATCAACGAATTCAATTCGTGGAGCAGGGGCTCGGCATCTACGCCAACGGAGTCGGCCACCAACGCATCGCGCCGGCGGCACAGCTTTCCAAGCGCTACTACCAGACGATCCACACGGAGCGTCGACGCAGCGGCGGCGAGCCCTACCGCAACGTGCTCATCCTCGGGGCGGGCTCGGGGAACGATGTGGCTGCCGCTCTGGCGAACGGCGCAGTCCACGTGGATGCCGTCGAGATCGACCCCGCGATTGCCGGCATTGGCAAACACCACAACCCCAGCCGCCCCTACGCCGACGAGCGAGTGAACCTGGTCATCGACGACGGCCGCGCCTTCATGAGCCGCACGCAGAAGCGCTACGACCTGATCGTCTTCGCCTTGACGGATTCACTGGTCAAGGTGAGCTCGATGTCCCAGCTGCGCCTCGAGAACTACCTCTTTACCGTGGACTCCGTGCGCCGCGCGGGAGAGCTATTGGCGCCGGGCGGGGACCTCATCTTCTATAACTTCTATCGCCAACCGTGGTTGAAGCAGAAGATCATCGAGATGGTCCAGCAGGCCACGGGCCTTTCGCCGAAGCAGATGTACACCTGGTACGATTTCGCGGTGCTTCGGGCCCATAGCGACGAGAGCCCGCGGCTCGCCGGCTTCACGCCGACCCTGGACTTGCCCACGGACGACTGGCCTTTTCTCTACCTCGTCGAGCGAGGCATTCCTTCGGTGTACCAGTGGGCAATGCTTGCAATGGCTGCCTTCGTGGCGCTCCTGGCGGGGCTGCTGCATTACTCCACGCGACGGCACGAGCACTATGGCCGGCCCGGCATGCTCGCAACCAAGCTCGCCTTCGTATTCATGGGCATGGCGTTTCTGCTGCTGGAAACCAAGAGCGTGATCCAGTTCAGCTTGCTGTTCGGCACGACCTGGCTCAACAGCTCCCTGGTCTTCCTGGCGGTGCTGCTCTTGGTTCTCGCCGCCAACTGGGCGGCGACCTTCATCAAACGACCGAGTTGGATGCCGATCGTCTATGTGGCGCTGGTCACGTCGTGTCTGGCGACGTTCGTCTTCCCGCTCAGCGGGCTGCTCTCCATCGAGAGCGGCGTGTTGCGCTTCGTGCTCGCGAGCTTGATGACGTTCTCGCCCATCTTCTTTGCCAACCTGATCTTCAGCGTGACGTTCCGTGACCAGGATGTACCCGAGCACCTCTTTGGTTGGAACCTCATTGGTGCCACCTTGGGCGGCGTAGTGGAGTACACAGGCATGTACTTCGGCTATGCGTTCCTCAGCGTCTTGGTCGCCGGTGCCTACACTCTGGTCGTACTGCTGCTCATGCGCGCCCAGCGCAAGTCGGCTACGGTTTCACAGGGCGAGCCGGCGCTCGCTGGCGGTGAGTAATCAGCCGTCGCTGGGGGTGAAGCGGATGCCGTGGTCTCGTCGAACCACCCGAGAGTGGTCGGAGGTGCCGCAATAGACGCGCTCGCGAGCCATCTCACAGAGGGGACACGCCGAAGGCGCGGAGCACGAAGCCTTCCGGGTATCCGATGCACCCATGTCATGCCACCACGCCCGACTATCTGCGTCCGGTTCCTCGCAATGGCCCGACGGTTCAGCCACCCGGCGCCACACTACTGGCTAGTGTTGCTCTGGAGCAGACCTCGGTCAATCGGGGCCTCAACGTCCAGAAGGTAGCGAAAGCAGGCTTCCGATGAACCGAGTGCGCGTTTCAGTCGCTCAAGGCGCTTCGCAACGCTCTCTGAACCCTGGAGGGGTTGATTAAGCTCCCTCCACGCGATCGGGTTGTCGCGCGCTTCCTATGCTGGGCGTTGATGCGCCGTCCGGCGGATGTCGATCGCCCATGGGTCGCCTTCGCTCAGCGCGGCGAAAGGGACCCAATCCACGGCTCATCGTCGCGATCATCGTCACGGTATCGGTGGCAAACGCCGGGGTAGGCGAAGCGGACCCGTCTACTGGAGCGACCACACACTCTTCCGCACACCGAACCTCTCCGAACGGTGAAGAACCCAAAGCAGGGTCCGGGGAACAGGAAATCGCGACCGCTGAACACGACGGCGACGCAGCACGCCGGGCCTTCGACCAGGGCTACGAGCTTTCTCAGGACGGTGACTTTCCAGCGGCCGCACGCCAATTCGAGAGAGCCTATCGACTGAAACCTCGTGCTTCCGTGCTCTACAACCTCGGGCAGGCGCTGGCGGCGTCGGGAGACGCACGCCGAGCTGCACTGGCCTTTTCCAAGTTCTTACGGGAATCGGATCCATCCGCGGACGTATCCCTCCGCGACCGCGCCAAGAGCGCCCTGCAAGTCGTCAACCGCTACATTGGAGAGCTGCTTCTGACAGTATCCCCTCCGGACGGCCGCGTTTTCATCGATGGGCATGAGGTCGAGGCGATGAACGGGCCGATCGCGCTGAGTGCGGGCTCGCACGTCGTCCGGGTAGAGCGACAGGGCTACGAGAAACACGTGGAGAGCGTCGAGGTCGTGGGACGCGACCTGGTCGAGCGAGAGATTTACCTGGCCCAATCAGTCTCCCGCAGCTACTTGCAGCTCGAGTGCGACGTGCCCCAGATGAGCCTTCTCGTCGACGGCGAGGAGCCTTTTCAGCTCGGACGCAAGTTGTTTGCGATCAGCGCCGGGCGCCACTCACTGGAATTGTTTCGAGCGGGATACGCGCGCGAAAGAATCGAGCTGAACGCCGAGGAAGAACGGGCGTACACCATGGCGTGCGAGGCGCGCCCCGATTCGGCAGCCCCCGCAAGCGCATTCGGAACCGTGCGGATGCAGCTGCTGCCCACTGTGGCTGACGCGGTCGAAGTCTGGGTCGACGGTCATCCGAACGGATTCTCGGTTGCCCGATCCGGGCAGCAGCTCAATCTGCTGCTTCCCACCGGCCCGCACGACTTGGGGCTCTTCGCTCCAAACCGCGAGCCATGGAGCGGACACGTGGAGGTGCCATCCAATCAGACGACGACACTGGCTCCCGATCTGCCGCTTTCGCGAGCCCGCGTCGCCGAGCTGACGGCCGCCAGACTCCAGCGAGAAACGTGGAGTAACATTGCAATCGGCGTTGGCGCAGCGCTCGCCACCGTCGCCAGAGTCTTTGCACTGCGAGCGGTCAAGGACAACGAAGAATGGAAAAGCAGTAGGCGGCGACTCCAAGAGGCACACCAGGACGACCCCGATGCCTGGCTTCTCTCGCAGCGAAGTCAGAGAGCCGCTCTTCGCCTGCAACGGAGCAGTGACACGGCGGTCGGCCTGGGCGCCGCGAGTACAGTGGTACTCTGCGGAGGCTTTGGATTCCGGTGGTTCACTTCTCCCGAGGAACCCCAACGACGCGAGCAGTCCAACTGGATGCTCGAGTTTTGGAGCACAATGTGACGAACTCACCAGGATCGCCGGTTCCCCTGTTCAGGCAGCAGCAGCAGCAGCACCCCTCGCCCCTGGCTTGGCACGGAACGCCTGCCAGTCGCCGCCCGCCCCCTATCGCGTGCGAGCGGCTTGCGGGCAGCTGTTGGTACATGGTGCTCATCCTCAGCCTCACAGCATGTATTGAAATCAACCCGACGCTCCCTGGACCTCCGCGAGCGGATGATTCCGAGGGGCATGGAGAGACGGGACGAGTGCTGCCGACCAGTCCAGATCCATCGGACGCTGACCAAGGCGAATCGGACGGCGACGACGCCCTCGTCAGACAACAGTACCCAGAGGCGGGCGCCGAGGGGATCGATTCGGCTACACCCTCTTCAGGCGAGGTCCCGGCCCCAGGACCCAAGAGTCCGGTATCCCAACAGTGCCCTGCCAACAGTGTGATTTACGTCGATGAGCGCCGACTCGTCTGCAGCGGGAACGGCCGCGCCTACGATCCGCTGATGGTTTGGCTGGCGGCGGAGGGGTAGGAGGCAACTGCTAGTATCGCTCACCTCGAACGCAACGGAGCATCAGCACGACAGCCCGTTCGAACGGCGCTCTGGGACCGCGAAGCGGGTCTGACAACCAACAGCTCGCCGGAACCGGGCCCGCTCGGGCCCTACCGATAGACCACGTAGTGCTTGTCCACGATCTCGGCCCTCGAAAAGCACCGACGCCTCCGCCGACCCGGAATGCAGGCTGTCGGGTCGGGGTGGCGCCGCAACCGATACGTGACCAACACGGGGTGCTTCGGCTCCGGCCCCACCCGGGGGTACCGCCCTTCGACCCGGACGCCGGGGAGAAGTACTTTGAGCGGGCGCTGGAGCGTGCCGAAGCCGGTGAGCACCACATCCGGATTCAACTCCCGCAGGCGCTCCGCCAGCACCACCTTGGGCATGAAGCCCCAGCTCTTTTGGTTGAAACCTCCCAGCTGCTGGCCCGCGATGCGCACCGACCCGCGGTACCAGGGGATGGAAAAGTTTGCGACTGCGTAGAACACTTGCATCGCAGCGAGCAGCACCACGACGGCGTGCATCGCCGGGCGCCAGCGCGGGAACCGGTGCGCGGCCTGGGCCGCCAACACCACGACGCACAGCGCAACTCCAATGGCGGGGAAGACGAAGAAACGAACCGCGAAGGCAAGCGCCCCGACCGTCGTGATGACGCTCAGCACGATCGTGGCGGTGAACAGGAAGAAAAATGAGCGCGGCGGCAGGCGGCGGCGCCAGACCCATGGCAACACCGCCACGAGGCCGACCAAGTAGTACGGCGCCACCCACACCCGTAGCCTGCCGACGAAGCGCATGTACACACTGCGGCCGTGCAGCGCGTCCCACAGCACGGCCGGCAGCGCCGGCAGATCCAACAGGCGCGAGGTGAAGTCATAGCGCGCAGCCCCACCCTCCAGCCCGCGATCGAAGTAGAGTGCGAGCGCCGCTGCACGGGGCGCGAGTCCCAGCGCGAGACCGGCGAGCAGCGGCACCAGGCTCACGGATGGCAGCCTGCGATACACGAGCAACCAGGCCACGGCGAGGCTCGCCGGGACGAAGGCGTGAGCTACGTGGTTGTAGGAGGCCAGCCCGAAACAGACGCCCGAGATGAACACCGCGAGGCGCTCCTGCCGGAGCAGGCCGTAGACGCCGAGCAAGACGAGCATCGGCCCGAACATCCCGATCTCGATTCCGTTGCGGGCCATGGCGAGCCAACACGGAACGAAAGCGACTGCGGCGACGCCCGTTGCCACGAATCCCCGCTGGGGCTGAGCTCGCGCGAGGATCGCGGCCACCAGCCCCACCGCCACCGCGTTGCAGATCAAGCCAGTGCCCCGCAACACCGAAAGGCCGTGCTCGGTACCGAAGAGCTGGAGCAAGAGCACCGGGAAAGGCCCGGAGTAGCGCGTCATCCCGCTCAGGGGATCGGCCGGAGCCCACTCGCCACGGGCGGCGAGAATGGACCAAGCCTCGTCCATGTTCATTCCTGGAGCCGAGCTCAGCTGAAACGCCGTGAGCACCACCCACCCGCACAGCGGCACGAGCACGTGCCAGGGCCGGGGTCGAAACGACTGCGCGCAACTCCAGGCTCGGTTCCATCCGCACATGCGAGCGATCGACCTTAGCGACCTTGTCGCGCCGTGCGCTACGTACACAGCGCAACAGCGTTATCGAAACGCAGCACGAGCGTCGAGCGGCGAGGAGAAGCTCCAGCGGCTACCCGCCGGGCATCTTCCCCTCGCACACGTGGTCACCGCCAAACTCGCCTCCCGAAAACGGAGCCCTCACACGCCATCCGGTCCACTCGAAATCCCGACGCTTGCCGGCTTCACGTACCCCTCGCGGCGTGGGACGGCGGTGCTGGCGGAGTAAGCCAACGGCGTGCCCCCGGCCCGGAGCCACACGGCCCGCGCGTGACCTAGGCTCCCCACGAGAAAAAACCCTCGCGGACCCGATTCCCGACCAAACACCCCTCGCGGACCAGACCGCCCCAAGAGCCACAAAACATTCGCGAGCTAGGGCACCCACGAGAAAAACAAACCCCGCGGGCCAGGGCACCCACGAGAAAGAAACACTCGTGGGCTAGGGCACCCACGAGCCAAAAATACAGAGGCCCGCCACACTCGCTTTCCACTACCGTTGCTCCCTTCCAGGCCTGGCGGGGTTCGCGGTGCGCTGTTGGCGGACCAGTGAGGAACGTAACCAACTCTCGACCCGAAACCAACCCCTCCGGAGCCGCCTGCGCGCCGCACCGACCCAGATCCGTCGGCATCCGACGAACCACCCGGCCGCACCTTGACGTACAGCCACCCCCTGGCCCAAGCTTCGTCTGTGCCAGTCGGCCGCGCGCCCGCCCGCTGCGGAAAAGCAAATGCGCGAAAAAACACCACAAACGTCGCCAGGAGCGCCCCACGCCGCTCCTGTATGAACTGCAACTGCGCGCAACCAAAAAGAAATTGCCCGTGCCCCCCATCTACGCCAACGCCCTCACCCGTCGCAAGCGGGCCCTCGCCTGGGGCCGCTTCGTCCTCTCTGCCGCCGTCGTCGCGTCGGCCCTACACCTGGCCGTGCTCGACCCGCTGGTGGCCATGCTGGTCGTGTCGGTGGCGCTCGGGCTCGCCCTGCCCCAGCTGCGAGCCCGCCGGCGCCTGCGGGATCTCCTGAGCTCCGGGGACATCCACGCCATTCTCGAGGTTTCGAGCGACGCGGCGGAGAGCCACCCGGACTATCGCACGAACGGGCCGCTCGCGCGGGCCGCTGCCCTCGCGGCCCACGGCATGACGGAGCGAGCGCGCAGCGCGCTCGACCGAGCCGAACGGGGCCAGGCCTGGGAGCACGCCATCGAGCACCGGTTGTTCATCCAGGCCCTCCTGCACGCCTTCGAGGGAGAAACGGAAGAAGCGCTGCGCAAGGCCGCTACCCTGCGCAGCCTGCCGATGCCGGCCTCGCCGTGGGCGAAGAGCAAAGCGGCCAGCCTCCGCCACGGATTGGCCGCGCTGACTCGCGCCTTCGCCCACCGCCCGCAGGCGGGAGACGAGCGCCGGCTCGCCGCGGCCGCGAAGTATCATCCGCTGGTTCACTGGGCAATGCGCTATGCACAGGCGATCCTCTGCATCGACCGCGGCGCGGGGGACAAGGCCCTGCGGCTGATCGAAGGGGCGCCCCCGTGGCCCGAAGAGAGCGCGTTTCACGCGTTCCACGACGAGCTGGAAAAGGTGGCGCAGCGCTGCACGTCACTCACCCGCACCGACGCCCGCGTGCGCGGCTGAGCGAGCGCGCCCGGTCGCCGCGGGCTTGGCAGCCAGGCGCGGCGCGGCGCCACCCGAGGAGCATCCGCCGGGGCCGCCACGGCAGGGCTCGGCGGCCGCCGGGCACGGGCCGAACCACGCTCGAGCCGCGCGAGGCAAAGCCGAGGGGCTTGCGCGACTCGCCGCCGCGCCACGGCGACTGTGAAGGTTTCGCGACCGCCTGCGCTGCGCCTCGGAGCAGCCGGCCAGGGGCTCTGCACCCCGGCCCCGCAACCGCGCTCAGAGCGGGATGTTGCCATGCTTGCGGGCAGGCCGCTCCGCGCGCTTGCCTTGCAATAGCTCCAGGTAATACGAAAGCCGCGCGCGGACGTGCTCGGGGCGGATCACTTCGTCCACGAACCCGAGCTCCGCAGCCAAGTACGGGTTGGCGTAGCGCTCGCGGTACTCGTCGGCGAGCTTTTGGCGCAGCGCCTCCGGATCCTCGGCGCTGGAGAGCTCGGTGCGGTGCAGAATGTTCACCGCGCCTGCAGGACCCATGACCGCGATCTCGGCCTGAGGCAGCGCGAGGTTCACGTCGGCCCCGATGTGCTTGCTGTTCATCACGTCGTAGGCGCCGCCGTACGCCTTGCGCGTGATCAGTGTCAGCTTCGGCACGGTGGCCTCACAGAACGCGTACAACAGCTTGGCGCCATCCGTGATGATGCCGCGGTGCTCTTGCTCCACCCCGGGGAGGAAACCGGGCACGTCGACGAAGCACAACAGCGGAATCGCGAACGCGTCGCAGAAACGCACGAAGCGGGCCGCCTTCGCGCTCGCGTCGATATCGAGCACGCCTGCGAGCACCGCTGGCTGGTTCGCCACCACGCCCACCACGCGCCCCCCGAGCCGACCGAACCCCACCAGGATGTTGCGCGCGAAAGCCGCGTGCACCTCCAGCCACGATTCCTCGTCCAGCACCTCCGCGACGACCCGCGACATGTCGTACGGCTTGTTCGCGTCCGCCGGGATCAAGCCGGTCAGCCCCGAACACTCCCGCCCGGGCGGGTCCCGCGGGGGCGCGTCGGGTGAGCCGTCGAGGTTGTTCAGCGGTAGATAGGAGAGCAGCCTGCGCAAGAGCGAGAGGCACGCGGCGTCGTCCGGCGCCGTGAAGTGGGCCACACCGCTCTTGGCCGCGTGGGCCGCGGCGCCGCCCAGCGCCTCCTTCGTGACCTCCTCGTGCGTCACGGCCCGAATCACGTCCGGGCCGGTGATGAACATGTAGCTCGTCTGCTCCACCATGAACACGAAGTCCGTGATGGCGGGCGAGTACACGGCGCCACCCGCACAGGGCCCCATCACGCAGCTGATCTGCGGCACCACTCCGCTGGCCAGCGTGTTGCGATAGAAGATGTCGGCGTAGCCACCGAGCGACTCGACTCCCTCCTGGATTCGAGCCCCCCCCGAATCGCTGAGACCAATCACCGGCGCTCCAATCTTCATCGCGAGGTCCATCACCTTGACGATCTTCGAGGCGTGCGCCGCGCCCAGCGAGCCGCCGTAGACGGTGAAATCCTGCGCGAAGACACAAACCGTTCGCCCGTCGATGCGGCCCGTGCCGGTGACCACGCCATCCCCAATGGCCGCTTCGGCTTGCTGCCGGCTGCGAACGAGCCGATCCAGCTCCGTGAACGACCCGGCATCGAGCAACAGCTCCAGGCGCTCGCGCGCCGTGAGCTTTCCGGCGGCGTGCTGCCGCTCGACTCTCTCGGGACCCCCACCGCCGAGGGCCGCCAACTCCAGTGCCTCGAGCTTCTCGCTCACCACTCCTCCTGTTGCGGGGCCGACCGCCGGCCCTCGAACTCTCGGTGCCTCGGCGGGTCGTCCGCCGGCGGGTCGAGATAATCCACCTCGACGCCCCGGTGCGTTCGCAGCCGGGTGACGCCGGGCGCGCGACTCACCACGTAGTCCGGGCCGACCGGCACCTTCCCCTGCCCTCCGGGCGTGTCCACGATGAGCTTCGGCAGGGCGATGCCGCTGATCCGCCCCTGCAGCCGCTCCATCAACGAGATGCCCACGTGCAGCGGGGTTCTGAGGTGGCCCGTCCCGGCGACGGGGTCGCTCTGCAAGAGATAGTACGGCCGCACGCGGGCGCGCACCAGGCCGCGAAACAGCTGCTCCAAGCATTGCGCGTCGTCGTTGACGCCCCTGAGCAGCACCGTGTGATTCATGATCGGAAAACCCCCGTCCGCGAGCCGGCGGCACGCCTCGAGGCTCTCGCGGGTGAGCTCCTTCGGGTGGTTGAAATGCGTCATCACCCACAATGGGTGAAACGGTCTGAGCGCCTCGACCAGCTCGGGGGTGATGCGCTGGGGAAGCACCACCGGCACCCGCGTGGCCAGGCGGATCACCTGGATGCTCTCGACCTCCCGCAGTGCCCGCACGACGGCCGCGATGCGCTCGGTGCTCATGGCCAGCGGATCGCCGCCGCTGAGGATCACGTCCACGATCTGCGGGTGGGCGCGCAGGTACTCGAGCGCCTGCGACAGCCGGGCCAGGCCGCGGGCGCCGCCGCCGGCGCCCACCAGCCGGCTGCGCGTGCAAAAGCGGCAGTACACGGCGCAGCGATCGGTGGCGAAGAGCAGCGCTCGATCGGGGTAGCGCGAGATCAGGTTCGGCGCCACTTCGTGCGCCTCTTCCCCGAGCGGATCGACGAGATCCCCCGGCACCGTGCGGCACTCGCCGTGAAGCGGAACCACCTGGCGCCGAATCGGACAACCCGGATCGTGCCGGTCCATGAGCGAGAAGTAGTAGGGCGTAATCGCCACCGGAAACTGCCGATCCGCGGCGGCCTCGAGCCCGAGGGCTTCCTCCGCGCTCAGCGCGAGCGCCGCGCGCAGCTGCTCGGGGCGCGTGAGGCTGTTCTTGAGCTGCCACTTCCAGTCCCCGAGGCGGGCCGCGTCGGCATGCGGGGCCGACGATTCGGCGGCACCCGGCGGCACCGAGGGCAGCCGCCGACCCGGGCCGAGCAGGAGGTTCTTCATGGAGGCGGCACCCGAGCCAGGGCGGCCTCGTCGATGTGCACCTCGACGCGACCTCGCAGCGCTTCGATCAGCTCTTGGCGCGCGGTTTCGAAGCGCCGCTCGGCGAGTCGATTTCGCACGGCGCCCGCCACCTCCTCCAGCGGCCGCTGCCGCTCGGGCAGCCCCGACACTCGCCGCACGACGTAATACTTGCCCGCCGCCGAGACGACCGAAGGCAGCACCTGCCCGTCCCGCTCGAGCTGCAGCGCCGCGAGCCGCACCGCCTCGGGTACGCGGGCCGGCTCCGCCCGGGAGACGAAGCCCCAATCGGCGGCTTCGAACGCCGCATTTTCGGCCTCCGGCGGTGCCTCCGCGCTCGGCGCGCCGCCGAGAGCGGGCGCCGCACCGGGCGAGTCGGGCGCCGAAAGGGCGCGCTCGCGCTGCGCGAGCTCGCCGAACCGTTGCATCGAAGAGCCCAACGCTTCCCCCAACACCTTCTCGGCGCGCTGCGCGGAATCCAGCTCGATGCGAGCCACGCGCACGCGCACCGGGTCCACGAACTCGGACCTGTGGGCCTCGTAGTAGCGGCTCACCTCGCTCGCCGGATAGCTCGCCGGCTCGGGCAAGCCGGCGCGCAGCTCGGAAAGCGCTTCGTTGCGCAGCGCCTGCCAGAGCAGCTCCTTGGTGCGGGGCTCCTCCGCCAGCCCGCGCCGCTCGGCTTCTCGGGCCAGCAGCTCGAGGTCGATCAGCTCGTCGAGCAATTCTTGCCGCCGATCTTCCGTTTGGTAGCGCATGCGCTCGAATCGATCCATGCGCTGAAGCGCGGCCGCGTAGTCCGCCAGGCGAATCTCGCGATCGCCGACCTTGGCCAGCCGCTGGCTGGCGACCTCGGGGCTCAGCCCCGCGACCTGCACCGCGGGCTCGGAGCCCGCGGGCGCCTGCGGCTCGTCACACGCGAACATGCCCGCGCCCGCGCCCAGGCACGGGGCCCCGAGCGCCACCGCTCGGGAGGCCGTGGCGAAGGCCCTCGAGCGCCACTTCGCCCCCCACATTTGCCTACCCGCTCGGCCTCTCATGGTCGCCGGTCGGTACCGTAGTGGCCCGTCCGCTGGGTCGCAATCAATGAATCCGACGCCAACGGGGCCGGGCCGCGCAGCGAAGCGGGCCGCGGCCTCCGCGAAGAACGCGCTGCGTGGCGGGCGTTGCCGCGCGCCGAGCGGGCTGCGTCTCGGCGGGGCCGCCCCCAGCCGGCCATGAGACCTCACGCGCCCCGTGCAAAGCGACCCCGAGGCGGCGCCGCGCACCGAAAGGCTTTCGGCCGAGCGGGGCCGCCCCCAGCCGGGCCCGGCGCCCTCGGGTTCGACGAGCCCGGTCGGGGAATTCCTTCCACCGCAAGCAAGCCGGATCCGGGCGCGAGCAGCGCCCCAACCCCGGCCCGGGCTGCCGCAGCGGCCTCGGCCGTTGCTATGGCGCGTGAGCGCGAGTATGGATGCAGCCGTGGATGAGGGTGAAAGCAAACTTCGCTACCGCCGCGTCGTCGTAAAGCTCAGTGGCGAGGCACTGTGTGGCACCGAGGGCGGCTTTGGAATCGACACCGAGACCCTCAAGAAGACAGCCTCCGAGCTCGGGGAGATTCACTCCACGGGCGTGCAGATCGGCGTGGTCGTCGGCGGGGGCAACATCTTCCGCGGCCTCAAGGGCGCCAGCGAAGGCATGGATCGCGCCCAGAGCGACTCGATGGGCATGCTCGCGACGGTCATCAACGGCCTCGCCCTGCAGGATGCGCTCGAGCGCAGCGGCGTCGCCACCCGAGTGATGACGGCAATCGATCTCAAGCAATTGGCCGAGCCCTACATCCGGCGGCGCGCCATGCGGCACCTGAGCCGCGGCTACGTGGTGATCTTCGCCGCGGGCACGGGCAACCCGTACTTCTCCACCGACACGGCGGCCGCGCTGCGGGCGATGGAGATTCGGGCGGACGCACTGCTCAAGGCCACCAAGGTCGAGGGCGTGTACGACCGCGACCCGAAGCGGCACGAAGGGGCGACCATGTTCGAGCAGGTCAGCTACGACGCCTTCCTCGCCCAGCACCTGGCCGTGATGGATTCCACGGCCGTCACCCTGTGCCGCGAGAACCGAATGCCGATCCACGTCTTCAAGATGGATCCCGGCAACGTGCGACGTGTTTGCATGGGCGAGCGCCTGGGTACGATCGTATGCGCACCCGGCGCGAGTCACGGCCGCAACTAGCGAGTCACGGCCGCAGCGAGCGAGCCACCGGCGCAACGAGTGAGCCCGGGGCGTCGCGAGTCCCTCTGTGACCCGGGCCCAGGCGGCCGCCTCGAAGGGGGTGTGCCGGCCCAGGGGGCGAGGAGCCTGGCGAAAATAACCCCGCGAGCGGCCGCGGCCTGCCAAAGTCGTAGCGCTCCACCGGGCCGTGCGCGGCGCGCCTTCTGCCAGGGTGCGAAAGGTCCGAGCGCGGTGCACTAGCCGACTCGGCGCCCTCCCCGCAAGGGAAGCTCCCTTCGCTTTTTCGGGAATCGTGCCTCGCCGTCGGTGGTTTCGCGCTAAGGAGTTCTGGTTGCAATGTGGGAATCTTTACCTGAATTCGGTACCGGCGTTCTTTACGCCGTCCTGGTGACCGCCGCCTACACCTTCGCAGTCTCGATCGCTGCGGGGCGGGGGCGGCCGAGGTTGCTGCAGTCGGCCCGGCTCGGCGCCTATGGCACCTCGGCCCTGGTGCTGCTCGGCGTGGTCGTGCTCGCCTACGCGTTCATCACGCACGATTTTCGAATCAGCTACGTCGCGCGGTACAGCAACCGCTCGATGGACACCGCGTACCTGTTCACCTCCCTGTGGGGCGGCCAAGATGGCTCGATACTATGGTGGCTGTTCCTGCTCAGCTGCTACATCGTGGCCTGCGTTCGCTGGCTTCGCGGCAGATACCGCGTCTTGCAGCCCTACGTGATCGCGACGCTGATGGTGATCGTCGGCTTCTTCGCGGTGCTGATGCTGTTCGCCGCCAACCCCTTCGCGACCACCATCGCCGGCGCCCAGGTGGACGGCGAAGGCCTCAACCCGCTGCTGCGCAACTACTACATGATCATCCACCCGCCGAGCCTGTACACGGGCTTCGTGGGTTGCTCGGTTCCCTTCTCCTTCGCGATCGCCGCGCTCGTCACGGGGCGGCTCGACTCCGAGTGGATCAACGCCGTGCGCAAGTGGATGCTCTTCGCCTGGCTCTTCCTCACGATCGGCAACGCGCTGGGCATGAAGTGGGCCTACGAAGAGCTCGGCTGGGGCGGCTACTGGGCGTGGGATCCCGTGGAGAACGCGGCCTGCTTGCCCTGGTTCACGGCCACCGCCTACGTGCATTCCACGATGATCCAAGAGCGTCGCAACACGCTCAAGGTGTGGAACGTCTCCCTCATCTGCATCACGTTCTTCCTGACCATTTTCGGCACGTTCCTCACGCGGTCCGGGCTGATCAGCAGCGTGCACAGCTTCGCCAAGAGCGACATCGGCATCTACTTCGTGTGGTTCATGGGTCTGATCGTGGCCACCTGCGCCGGGCTCGTGAACTGGCGTCTGCCCCTGCTGCGGGCTCAGGGGCGCATCGAGTCGATCGTCAGCCGCGAGGCGGCCTTCGTGCTGAACAACTGGGCACTGCTGGGTGGGATGACGTTCATCGCCGTGGCCACCGTGTGGCCGCTTCTCACGGATCTGTTCCTCGGCCAGGAGGCGAGCGTCGGGCCGCCCTTCTACAACCGCTGGATGACGCCGATTGGCATCCTGATCCTGTTCCTGATGGGCTCCGCGCCCTTGTTCGGATGGCGCAAGACGAGCAATGCCTCGTTGAGGAAGGCCTTCGCCATGCCCACGACCGTCGCCGCGATCATGCTGATTGCCCACGCGGCGCTGGGCAAAGCGATCGGCTTCCCGCTGTACGTGGAAGATCCGCCCTCCTACCAGGGCTTCGTCGGCGTCGTCGTGCAGAAGCTCGCAGCCGTCGCTCCGGCCTTCACCCTGGCCCTGGTGGCCTTCAACTTCGCGGTTGTCTACCAGGAGTTCCAGCGCGGCGTCAGCGCCCGCCGCAAGAACGCCAAAGAGGGCTTCCTCGAAGCCCTCGTCACATTGGTTCGAAAAAGCCGGCGGCGCTACGGCGGTTACATCGTGCACGTCGGCATCGGCCTGATGTACCTCGGCTTCTGCGGCAAGGCCTGGGAGATCGAGAAAGAGGTCAGCCTGATGCCGGGCGAGATTGCCCAGGTCGGTGACTACTCGCTGAAGTACATCGGCTCACGCCGCGAGGTGGGGCTCGAAAAGCAGGAGATCTACGCGGACATGGAGGTCGTTCGCGGCACAAAGCCGGTTGGCCAGGTCCACCCCGCCAAGTTCATCTACAACGAGTCGCCCATGGCCCCCACCACCGAGGTGGGCCAGCTCAACGGCCTGCGGGACGATCTGTACGTGGTGGTCGGCACCATCGACACCACCACCAAGCGCGCCACGTTCCGCATCCACGTCAATCCACTCGTCGCCTGGATCTGGATCGGCGTGTTGGTACTGATCGGCGGAACCGCCGTGTCCCTGTGGCCCGAGGTCTCGCTGGTGGAGGTCGGGGCCTGGAGCTACGTCCGCGCGGCCGCGGGCACGACGAGCGCCGTCCTGCTGGCCCTCTTGATGGCCAGCGCCCCCGCCGGAGCGGTTCAGAACACTAGAGATTCTTGGGTCGGGCAGCTAAAAGAGCGATCGGCGAAGGACCTGGAGGTCGTTTCGCCAACGGAGCCGGAGCGGCGGTCGAACGTGGGCACCTACGGGGCCCTGGCCATCTTCTCCGGCCTCCTCCTGGGCGGTACCGGCTCCGCGCTGCGTCGGCCCCGCCCGCTGCCCAGCGGCTCGGCACCCGGCCGAACCCGCCCGGGCCGAGCTCCTCGCTAGAGCATCCCTCTCGAATCCCCTGCCCAACCCCAAATGTCTGCGAAAACCGAAGAAATCGGGGGGGCGCGTCTGCGCCTCCTGTACGTGCCGACCGTCCTGATTCTTTCCATCCTCGTGGGGCAGATCTTCGGCCTCGGCGCCTCTCTGCTGGTCGTCGCCGGCGGCGCCCTCGGCGGGGGCATTTTGCTGATCTGGTTCAGCCTCCAAAACCTCGCGGGGGAAGCGCCGCTGACCTTCGAGGAGGCGCTGAGCCTGGGTGCGCCGAGCGCCGAGGAGGAGCAAAAACGCGCGGTTCTGCGCGCGCTCAAAGATCTCGAGTACGAGAAAGCCGTCGGCAAGATCAACGACAAGGATTACCTGTCGCTCTCGGCCCACTACCGGGCGGAGGCGCGCCGGCTGCTGCAGGTGCTCGACCGTGACCTCGAGCCGGAGCGCAAGCGGGCCGAAGAGGAGCTCGCGCGGCGCCTCGGCAACCTCGCGCACGACCCCGAGGAGCCGGACCCCGAGGAGCCGGCCACGGAGGAAGCAAAAGAGACGGTCGGCGCCGAAGAAGGCGAGCCGTCGAGCGAAAAGGAAGAGAAGTGATGCGCCGCATCCGCACTTTGCTCCAGGCCGCCTGCCTGGTCCTGCCCCTCACCAGCGGGCCCGTTGCGTTTGCCCAAGACGGCAGCCCAGCCCGCAGTGCCAAGTCCCGCCCCACGAAGCGCTCGCAGGTGCCGCGTCCTCGGGCGCGCCGGCAAAACAAAGTCGACCCGGCGACCGCCTTCGAAAACCCCCACGGGCAGCGCTCCGCGCGGCCGCGGATCCTGGGAGCCTCCGACCTGCAGCCGGGCGACCTCGAGGTGGAGCTCGTCACCGAGGACGCCCAGCTCAAGGCCAACCAGGACGTGACTCTGCACATCAAGAAGATGAGCATCGCGGAGGGCAACAGCGAAAGCACCACCAGCGCGAAAACGGACGCCCAAGGCTTCGTCGGCTTCTCCGGCCTGCAGCCGGAGACGGACTACGTCTACCACGTCGAGTACGAGAACAACGGAGCGCACTACCTCTCGCCGGAGTTCCAGTTCCGCGCCGGCCGCGGCGGCGTTCGCGTGCAGTTGCCCGTCTTCTCCGCCACCTCGGAGCTCGGGGAGCTGGTCGTGCTTTCGCGGGGCCTGCTCGCGCTATCGCCGCAAGACGACAAATTCGTCGTCCGGGTGTTCTGGCGCATCGAAAACTACAGCAAGCGCGCCTGGGTTCCGAAAGATGCCATCATCCCCCTGCCGCCCGGCTTCAAGGCATTGCAGTTCAGCGAGACGGGCGATGAGCCTCGCTTTCAAGCGACGGGCGACGGCGCGGTGGAGCTCGCGGGCACGTTTACTCCCGGCCGCCACGATTTGCAGTTTCTCTTCCATCTGCCCACCCATGGCACGGACACGTTGAACCTCGCCTGGCCGGCGAGCTTCAACCTCGGTTCGTTGCGAGTCCTTCTCGAGACGGGCCCGAACATGCAGCTGAAAGTGGCTGGATTTCCCGATCCCGAGCAGCAGTTGAACCGCAAGGGGCAGGCGATGCTGATCGCGTCGCGGGATTTCATGGCAGAGAAGGCGCAGCCACCGGATGAAATCCAGGTGACCGTGACCGGCATTCCGACCCCTCCCGGGGGACGCAACGCCGCCGTCGCGCTCGCCGCCGTGATCGCGTTGTTCGGGCTCGGCCAGGGCCTGCTCGGGCGTCGCTCCGGGCGCCAGAGCCGCACGCGGCTCTCCCCCGCCGACATCGCCCGGGGTAGTGAGCTCATCCTGGAGGAGCTCGTCGAGGTCGAGAAAGCCCGCGAGCGCGGGGAGATCGGCCGAAAGATGCACGAGCGCACCCGCCGCCAGCTGCTCGAGGCGTACGCTCGGCTGCGCGCGGAGAGCAGCCCGAGCTGATCGCAAGCCTCGCTTGAAAGCCGCCCGCGGCGGAGCCCGCAGGCTGGGCTCCCGCGGGCGCCGAGGTCACTCGGCACCGCGGAGGCGCCGCCCTGCCCGCTACCAGGTCGCGTCAAGCCCGGGCAACCCCGGTCCCGAGCGCCCTGCTCGCTGGCGAGTCCCGACCGCGCCCAGCGATCCCCCTTCCCCTGCCCCGCCGCGCCCCCGGGGGTCACCGCCCGAGCGGGTCTTCGGGTGGCCGTCGGCAGCTCCCGGAGCGGTCCGAACGGATCCCAGCGAACGCGGCCGGGCGCCGTCGGGGGGGCGGCAATCCTCGGGGGCAAGCGCCCGGGCCGCCACGCTCCGGCGGGCCCTTGGGCGCGCCGCGGCCGGGCGCCGCCCGATCAGAGCGGGGATCCCCGCGGGGCGCGCTTCCCGGGGCCCCCCGCCTGCCGCGGCCGCGGCCCGGCGGAGCAACAGTCCCCGCGGGCCGCGCCTTCCGCCCCCCCCGCGCTCGGAACTCTTGATTTGGCGCTCCGGCCGTCTTGCCGGTAGGCTCCGGTTCGGCGCCTCGCCTGCCGCCCGGCCCCAACCGCCGGCGGAGCCTCGGCCTGGGTCCCCTCCGTGGGGCGGTGATGCGGGAGCTCTCCCCGCTCGCACCCCCCACTCGCACGTCCCGCGGTCCCGCCGGGGACGTCCGACGCGGAGATCCACGCTGATGGCCCCGTCCCCGCGCGGGACGCCCTCCGAGCGTTCGAGGGGCCTCGTTGCGAGCGGCGAAGGCCCACACCGAGCTCGAGCCCACCCCGGCGCGGGCCCGTCCCCCGAGGTCTCGGCCCCGACGAGCCCGCCCAGCCGCACTGCCGGGCGACGCGAGATGCGCCGGCCCGCGGGCATCGAAGGAAGTCGAAAGCGCGGCCTCCGCGCAACAGTCGACCGAGCCGACGGATCGCCTCGGACCCGCTTCAGCACCAATTTTTGAAGCGATCCGCCACAACTTATCCCCAGGTGTGGACAATCCAAGGGAGCCGGATTCCATGGCTGCCACACTGGGGACAACTGCCGGACACGCTGGGGGTGGAGGTGTGGCGAGCTGGTGATGGGACGGAGACCCCTGCCGACCGCCCACAGCTTCCTCCCCGCCCCTCCCTCCATTCCCCTCGCCTCACGTGGACAAAAAAATACGCAAAATCAATTGGTTGAGAGTCCTATCCCCAGTTTCCACAGGGCCTACTACGAGAGGCTGAAAAACAAAAATTTTCTCAAACCTCCGGAGCCGATATCCATGAGCTGTGGGCAACTGGCGCGCGGTTGGTCGAGCGCCCCCACTCCACGACAGCTCCCGAGAGCTTCTCACCTGCTTTCCGGTTCAGGCGCCATCGCTCGGGCGGCGAGTGGGTTAGCGAAGTTGGGCAGATTCGGTGGGAAAGCTCCAAATCCAGGCTAGCCGCGCTGCTCCTGGGCGGCTAGATGATGAGACCCATGCAAGCGGTGGTCAGCAAGCGCGACCTGCTCCGAATCCTGGCGCGTTGTCAGGGGGTTGCAGACAAGAAAAGCACGATGCCCGTGCTGGGCAACGTCCTGCTCGAGGCGCGGGGCGAACGCGGCTTGAGCCTCGCGGCGACCGATTTGTATCTCGGCGTCAGCGGTACCATCGAAGGTCAAGTGCAGAACGCCGGCTCCGTTGCAGTGGGCGCCAAGGATCTGTTCGAACGCATCAAGATGATGCCCGAGGGCAACATCAGCCTGTCGCTTCAGAGCGAAGGCGCGATGGTCGTGCGCACCCAGGGCCAAGCGCGCCGCTACACGCTCAGGACCCTACCCGGCTCGGAGTTTCCCAGCTTGCCGCAGCCCGGAGAAGGAGCGAGTGAGCTTTCTCTGCCCACCGAGGCCCTCGCCCAACTGATCGCCAAGACGCACTTCTCCATCGCTTCCGACGACACGCGCCCGCACTTGAACAGTGCACTCTTCCAGTGGGAAGGCGAGACGGTGCGAATGGTGACCACGGATGGGCATCGCCTGTCGAAGATGGAGATCACCGTCGAGGGCAACTCCGCCGAAGCCTCAATGCTCATCCCCCTCAAGGGCATCGTCGAGCTGCGCCGGTTGTGCGAGGAGGCCAAGGCCGATTCCGTGCGTGAGATCACCCTGCTGCCGAGCGGACCCAACGCTTTCTTTCGGGTGCCGAGCCTTCAGCTGGGGATCAAGCTGGTGGAGGTACAGTTCCCGCCCTACGCGCAGGTCATTCCCTCCAGCACGCGCCACCAGATCACCGCCTCGCGCGCGCTGGTGGCCGACGCCGTCCGCGCGGTCTCGCTGGCCGCGAGCGACCGCACCGGGGGCGTCAAGGTCACGCTCGGCCCCAACGTGATGCGCTTCTCCAGCGAGAGCCCGGAAACGGGAGACGGCTTCGACGAAGTGCCCGTGGACTATTCGGGCGAGCCGCTGACGGTCGGGTTCAACGCTGCCTACTTGCTGCACGTGCTCGGATGCATCGATCAAGAAGACATCGTGCTCGGCTTGAGCGGTGAGCTCGACCCAGCCACCATCCAGCCGGAGCCGCAGGCGGAGAGCACCGCCTTCTTGGCGGTGATCATGCCGATGCGCATTTAGCGCGCCCGTGGAGCCCGCCGTGTCCGCCGCTGGCGCACGCCCGCTGGTGTTCGAGCATCTCGCGCTGGTGGATTTCCGCAACATCGCTCGCCTCGAGCTGACCCCGGCGCCTCGCTTCAACGTCATCTCGGGAGACAACGGCCAGGGCAAGACCAGCCTGCTCGAAGCCATCTACTTCCTCGCTACCAGCCGCAGCTTCCGAACGCAGCGAGTCGATCGCCTGCGCCGCGAAGGAAGAGATTTCGCGCGGGTCGACGCGCGCATCGCCGAGGCCGGGTTCGAACGCGAGCAGCGCGCCACGCTGAGCAGCTCGGGCCGCGCCGTCTCGGTGGACGGCGAGAAACCCAAGCGCCTGAGCGACTATGCGGTCGCGACGCCGGTGATCGTCTTCCACCCGGGGGATCTGACTCTCACCATGGGTCCGGCGGGCCCGCGACGTGATCTGCTCGACCGTATCGCGCTGTTCACCGCCCCCGAAGTGGCCGAAGATCGGCGGCGCTATCGGCATGCACTTCGAGAACGCCAGAAGGCGCTCGAGGTGCGCGGGGAAGCTGCCGCGGAGCTCGGCCCGTATGAAGCGCTGATCGCCCGCCACGGGGCGCGGCTGACCCAGGCTCGCGCGGCAGCGCTGCGGGCTCTGGCGGAGCATGTGGTGGTGGGCTTCGAGCAGCTCGTCAAGACGGGCCTCCCGCTGCGCCTTCACTATCGCCCGGGTGGCTGCGCGGACGCCGAGGAGTTCGAAGCGGCCCTGCGGCAGCGACGCGGGTCCGACCGGCGCCGGCACATGGCGACGTTCGGGCCCCAGCGCGACGATTTGGCGATCGAGCTCGACGGCCGCTCGGCGCGCAATCACGCCTCGCAGGGCCAGCACCGAATCATCACCCTCGCGCTGAAGCTCGCCGAGCTGGCCACCATCCGCACGGTGCGCCGCACCCATCCCGTTCTGCTCCTCGACGATGTATCCAGCGAGCTCGATCCGACGCGGATCGGCGCCGTGTACGACTTCCTCGGAGCCACCAAGAGCCAAGTTTTCGTCACCACGACGCGGCCCGAGCTCTTCCATACGCCCAGCGCCCAGCAGACCGAGAGGCGCGACTTTCGGCTCCACGCCGGGGCGCTGGTCGTGGCGGACGAGAGCTGAAGGCGGGCCGATCTCAGCCGACGCTTTCGGTCGACGGGGACGATCGACTGGCGGAGGGCTCGAGCCGGACCCGCCGAAAGGCCCCGGCTCGGTCGACCCGCGAACGGCGTGGGAGGGTCGAATCTCGGCCCTCGGCAGCCGGTGAAGCGAGCCGCGCGGGGCGCGCCGACCCCGCGGCGGGCCGCGCCCCCGAGGCGCCTTCGGGGCGCGCTCGTCGAGGCTCTCGGCGGAGCCTCTTCACCCCTCCGCGGAGGCGAAAAAAACGCTATCTTATTGGGTAGTTGCGCTTTCCGTTAAGCTTGCCGAATCGAGCCGCTGACTGGTATGCTCACGAGCTCCCCGAAGCTGACTCTCGGGGCATAGAAAGACACCACCTTGACGACAGACAACGCCGAGACCGCACCCGTCGACGCCGAGGCCTACGGGTCCGGCAACATCACCGTGCTCGAAGGCTTGGACGCAGTTCGAAAACGTCCCGGAATGTACATCGGGGATGTGCACGACGGCTCAGCGCTGCACCACTTGGTTTGGGAGTGCGTGGACAACGCCGTCGACGAACACCTCGCCGGCCACTGTACCACGATCAACATCACGTTGAACGCCGATGGTAGCTGTACCGTCGCAGACGACGGGCGCGGCATCCCGGTCGACATCCACGAGCGGGGGGTGAGTGCGGCGGAGGTCGTCATGACCGTGCTGCACGCGGGCGGCAAGTTCGACCACTCGAGCTACAAAGTGAGCGCCGGCCTGCACGGCGTAGGCGTCAGCGCGGTCAACGCGGTTTCGTCGCACCTGCGTCTGAAGATCCGGCGGCAGGGGAAGCTCTGGGATCAGGAGTATCGCTGTGGAGTTCCGCAGGGGCCACTTTCCCCCGTCTCCGACACCGACAAGACGGGCACGGAGCTTCGCTTTTTGCCCGACCCGGCGATCTTCAGCCAGGTCGAGTTTCGCTTCGACCTGCTCTCCAGCCGTTTGCGCGAGCTGGCTTTCCTCAACTCGGGGTTGGTGGTTCACCTGCGGGATGAGCGCAACGCCCTCGAGCCCGTCGTGGAGCGGTACGAGTACCAGGGTGGCATCCAGGAGTTCGTGGCTCTGCTCAGCAAGAGCAAGGAGCCGGTGCACGAGCAGGTGGTGGCCTTCAAGAGCGAAACGCCGCTCGCGGGGAGCAAGCTGAACATCGAGCTCGACGTGGCCATGCAGTGGACGAACAGCTTCGCGGAGCAGATCAGCTGCTACACGAACAACGTTCACAACAGGGATGGAGGCACGCACCTGACCGGCCTTCGCTCCGCGCTCACACGCACGCTCAACACCTACGGGCAGGCCGAGAACCTGTTGAAGGAGGTGAAGAACGGCCTGACCGGAGACGACACGCGAGAGGGATTGATCTGCGTTCTCCACGTCAAGCACCCCGACGCTTCGTTCGACTCGCAGACGAAGAGCAAGCTCGTTTCCAGTGACGTGAAGGGCGTGGTCGAGAATGCGGTGACCGAGAACCTGGGGCGCTTCCTCGAGGAGAACCCTCCGCTCGCCAGGAAGATCATCGAGAAGGTCGTCATCGCGGCCAAGGCGCGGGAGGCGGCCCGCAAGGCGCGGGAGGTCGTGCGCAAGGGCGTGCTCGACATGACGAGCCTCTCCGGCAAGCTCTCGGATTGCCAAAGCAAGGATCCGGCCCAGAGCGAGCTGTACATCGTCGAGGGCGAGAGCGCGGGAGGCAGCGCCAAGATGGGCCGAGATCGGCGCTTTCAGGCCATTTTGCCGCTGACCGGTAAGATCCTGAACGTGGAGCGAGCTCGAGTCGACCGCATGCTCTCTTCGACGGCCGTGGCCACGCTGATCTCGGCGCTCGGCTGCGGCATCACCGAATCCGGTGGTTTCGACCTCTCGAAGCTGCGCTACCACAAGATCATCTTGATGACGGACGCGGACGTGGACGGCTCGCACATTCGGACGTTGCTGCTCACGTTCTTCTATCGGCAGATGCCCGAGATCATCGAGAAGGGGTACCTGTACATTGCCCAGCCGCCGCTGTTTCGCGTGCGCAAGGGGAAGAAGGATCTCTACATCAAGGACGCGGCCGGGCTGGACCGACACCTGCTCGAGAACGGAATCGCCAAGCTCTCCGTGCAGTCCACCAAGGGCCCGCTGCTGAGCGGCATGCCTCTGTACAATCTCGCGTTCGGGCTCAACCGTTTTCGGGTCGGGCTCGAGGCGCTCGGGCGCGTGTGTGACCCGCGCGCCGTGGTTGCATTCTTGCGCTGCGCGCCCCCGGAGGCCAGCCTGTTCGAGCAGCCTGAGACTTTGCAGGTCGCTGCCGAGGCGATGCAGGAGTTTCTGGAAGCACGTCACCAAGATCTCAAGCCACTGCGCGTGGTCGCGACGCCGCCCGAGGACGGGCAGCTCGGCAGCCTGGCCGTGAAGTTTCGGCCCGGTGCCTCGGCGCGCCCCGCCATCATCGATGCGGCGCTGCTCGAAGAGCCCCGCTTCAAGGAGCTGCAGTCCATCGAGGAAGACGTGCGCTCGATTGGCACCGCCCCGTACACCGCGCGGGTCGACGGGGGTCTCGAGCAGGAGATTGTCGACAGTGTGGCGCTCGATGCGTTCATTCAGGAGCGCGCCCGCAAGGGGATCGTGCTCTCCCGGTACAAGGGCCTCGGGGAGATGAACGCCGACGAGCTGTGGGATACCACCATGAACCCCGACGCGCGCACGATGCTCGGTGTGCGGATCGAGGATCAGGTGGGCGCTGACGAGCTGTTCAGCATCCTCATGGGGGATCAGGTCGAGCCCCGTCGCAACTTCATCGAGAAGAACGCGCTGAACGTGAAGAATCTCGATATCTGAGGTCGGGGCGCGGCGCTCTCGGGTCGCCCGGCGGCCCCGAGTCGCGATCTGCCCCCCGGTGCGGGGCTCCCGCGGCCGCGCGATGGGCGGCTGGCCCTCGGAGCCTATCGCGGGCTCGGGGCGCGCCGCCGGCGGGCGGCGCACGGGCGCGGGGGGCGGCGAATCGGACGGCACCTGCTCGGGGGCGGCCCCGTGCGCCGGGGCACTCCCGAACGCGTGGGGATCCGCTCCGATTGCGGTGAGGGGCGCGGCGAAGGCCCCGCGCTGGCGAAGCCGAGAGCGGCGGGGTCTGCGCTTTTTTTGCGTCGTGGCTCGACAACTCGCGCTGCGAACACAGGTTGGGTGGCGGTCGAGGCGGCCCCCACCCCCGCGGTGGCGGGGTCGCCTGGACGAGGATTTTTCGCGAGAGAGGAGCATACAAGTGCGAAGCGACCAGATGACCACCAAGAGCCGGGAGGCCCTCGCGACCGCATTCCAAATGGCGGAGCGACAAGGTCACCCGGAGGTGTTCCCCAGCCACTGGCTGTTGGCCATTCTGAATCAGAAAGATGGGGTGGGCCCGGCCGTGGTCGAGCGCGCGGGGGCCCGTGTGGCGCAGCTCAGCGAGGAGTTTTCGAGCGTGCTGGCCGCCTTGCCCAAGGTCTCCGGGGGCGCTTCCCCCGGCATGCACCGCCGAGCGCGCGAGATGGCCGAGCAGGCCGAGGTCGAGGCAAAGAGGCTGAAGGACGATTTCATTTCGGTGGAACACTGCCTGCTCGCCGCGGCCGCCAAAGACAAGGACGTGCAGGCGATCTTCGATCGCCACGGTCTCTCCTACGACAAGATCCTGCGGGCGCTCTCGGAGATCCGCGGCAGCCAACGCGTGACGGATGCCGACCCCGAGTCGAAGTTCCAAGCGCTCGAGAAGTACACCCGTGATCTCACGGAGCTCGCCAGGCGCAGCGCCATCGACCCGGTGATCGGGCGAGACGAGGAGATTCGGCGCGTGCTGCAGGTGCTGAGCCGGCGCACCAAGAACAACCCGGTGCTGATCGGGGAGCCCGGTGTCGGCAAGACGGCCATCGCCGAGGGGATCGCGCAGCGCATCGCCGCGGGCGACGTGCCCGAGGGCTTGAAGGACAAGCGGCTGGTCGCGCTCGATCTCTCCGCGATGGTGGCGGGTGCCAAATATCGGGGCGAGTTCGAGGACCGCCTCAAGGCCGTCATCAAGGAGGTCGAGGCCGCCGAGGGCGGCGTGATCATGTTCATCGACGAGCTGCACACGCTCGTCGGCGCGGGTGCCGCCGAGGGCGCGATGGATGCAGCCAACATGCTGAAGCCTGCGCTCGCCCGCGGGCAGCTGCGGGCGATTGGCGCCACCACGCTCGACGAGTACCGCAAGCACATCGAAAAGGACGCGGCCCTGGCTCGCCGCTTCCAGCCGGTGATGGTCGACCAGCCCTCGGTCGAGGCGACTGTCGCCATCTTGCGCGGCCTGAAGGAACGCTACGAGGTGCACCACGGGATCCGAATTCGCGATGCGGCGCTGGTGGCGGCGGCCACCCTGAGTCAGCGCTACATCACCGAGCGCTTTCTACCGGACAAAGCGATTGACCTCGTGGATGAAGCCGCGAGCAAGATCAAGATGGAGATCGACAGTTTGCCGCTCGAGCTCGACCAGCTCGAGCGCAGGCTCCTGCAGCTGCAAATCGAGCAGCAAGCGCTGAAACGCGAGGAAGATCGCGCCTCGGCGGATCGCCTGGAGGAGCTCTCGGAGGAGATCGCCAACCTGCGCGAACAGCGGGATGCGGCTCGCGCAACGTGGCTTCACGAGAAGGAACTCATCACGGAGATTCGTGAGCAGCAGAAGCGCCTCGAAGAGCTGCGGGCGAGTGAGGATCAGGCGCGTCGGGTGGGAGACTTGGGCAAGGCCGCTGAGATTCAGTACGGCACCATCCCGGAGGTCGAGAAGTCGATCGAAGGGCGCCGCTCCGAGCTCGAGCGCGCCCAGGAGGACGGCGGGTACCTCAAGGAAGAGGTCACCGAAGAGGACATCGCCGGAGTGGTGGCGAAGTGGACGGGCATCCCCGTCTCGAAGATGCTCGAGGGGGAGATGCAAAAGCTCCTGCGCATGGAGGAGAAGCTGAGGGAGCGCGTCGTCGGCCAGCAACCGGCGCTCACGGCCGTCGCCAACGCCGTGCGGCGCAGCCGCGCGGGGCTCTCGGACGAGAACCGTCCCATCGGGTCGTTCATCTTCATGGGTCCCACCGGCGTCGGCAAGACGGAGACGGCGCGAGCGCTGGCGGAGTTCTTGTTCGACGACGAGCGAGCGCTGATCCGCATCGACATGAGCGAGTACATGGAGCGGCATGCCGTTTCGCGCCTGATCGGCGCACCGCCAGGCTACGTGGGCTACGACGAGGGCGGCCAGCTCACGGAGCCCGTGCGCCGGCGCCCGTACAGCGTGGTGCTCTTCGACGAGATCGAGAAGGCGCACCCCGACGTGTTCAACACGCTCCTGCAGGTGTTGGACGACGGGCGGCTGACCGATGGCCAGGGCCGCACCGTGGACTTCAAGAACACGGTGGTCATCGCGACCAGCAACATCGGCTCGCAGGCGTTGGCGGACGTCGAGGATCGCGGGGGTGGCTCTGACCGGGTGGCGGAGCGGCTGCAGGAAGTTGCGCTCGAAGCATTGAAGCAACACTTCCGACCCGAGTTCATCAACCGCATCGATGAAACAGTCGTGTACCGGCGCCTGGAGAAGGAGTCGATCCGGACCATTGTCGACATCCAGCTGCGTCGGCTCCAGGGGCGGCTGGCCCGCCGCGGGCTGAGCCTGCAAGTGAGCGACGCGGCTCGAGACAGGCTCGCGGAAGCCGGTTTCGACCCGCAATTCGGGGCGCGACCCCTCAAGCGTGCCGTGCAGAAGCACCTGGAGGATCCCTTGGCGGCGCGGGTGCTCGCGGGGCAGTTCGAGGTCGGCGCGGAGGTCGCGGTGGACGTGCAGGGCAGCGAGCTGAGCATCGTGCTGCGGTCGCCAGAGGACTCGGCCCCGGCGTCGAGCTCGGCTCGCGCCGGCTGAGTTCGGGGGGCGCGCGGAGGGCGCCCCTCTCCCCCACCCCCGGCGGCCGCGGTGGCTTTCGGCGGGCTTCGCGCGCTGCCGCCGCCGGTAGCCCAAAGGGCCTGGGTGTGAGACCCTGGCTGCATGGAGATGAATCTCGACTTCGCCGCCTTCGGCATCTGGTACCTCGTGTTTCTTTTCAGCACGACGGTCCACGAGGCGGCGCACGCGTGGATTGCCACGCGCGGGGGGGATCGAACGGCGTTCGAGGGGGGGCACCTCACCCTGGACCCGATGGTTCACATCCGGCGTTCCCCGTTCGGGATGGTTCTGGTGCCGGTGATCACCTTCTTCCGGATGGGCTTTCTGATGGGCTGGGCGTCGGTACCGTTCGACCCGCGCTGGGGCAAGCGCTACCCGCGTCGGCAGGCTCTGATGAGCCTCGCCGGGCCGGCATCGAACTTCTTGCTGGCCGGCATTGGCGTGGTGGTGGCCGTCATCTTGGCGAAGATGGGCGTGGTGCGTATTCCGGTGCGCGGAGATTTCACGACGCTGGTCGTGCCCGCCGACCCACAGGGGGTTCAGTCGGCGCTCGGCGCCGTGGCCCTCGGCACCTCGGTGCTGGTCAATCTCAACATCTTGCTGGGCGTGTTCAATCTGTTGCCCGTGCCTCCCCTGGATGGGGCGGGCGTCGCGGAGGGTCTCTTTCCCAATTCGCTCGGGCGACTCTACGATCAGGTTCGCGAGTCCTTCTTGCTGCAGCTCTTGGCCTTCGTGATCGCCTGGGAGGCGATCCCGTACTTGGCGGGGCCGGCTCTGAGAATGGCGGCGGAGGTCGTAGCTCTGGCCGGTTGAGCCTCGAAGTGGCCGCCAGCGTCGTCGCCGGCGGCGGTCGCGGCGGGACAGGCGGGCCCCCGGGTGAGCTTCAGCCGGCGCCCTGGCCGCGGAGCTCGCCGCACAATAACGCCATCGCGGCCCAGGCGGCGTAGAGCTGCACGGCCTGACGGGTACGGTTTCCGATGTCGAGACGGCGCACCGTGGTGCCCGCGGCGCTGGCGACCCCGAGGTAGACGAGCCCGACCGGCTTTTCCGCGCTGCCGCCCGAGGGCCCGGCGATGCCCGTGATGGCGATCGAGCAATCGGCCCCCAGCCGCTGCCGGGCACCCTGCGCCATTTGGCGGACCACGGCGTCGCTGACCGCCCCGTGGCGCTCGAGCGCTTCGGGCTCGACGCCGAGCTGGCGGACCTTCACGTCGTTCGAATACGAGACGACGCCCCCGAGCAAGAAATCGCTGGCGGGCTCGGCGGCAATCAGCGAGGCGACGAGACCGCCGGTGCAGGACTCGGCCAGCGCGAGCGTTGCGCCGAGGCTTCGACACAGCCGCGCGGTGAGTGCCGGCATGTCCTCACTCCCTTCGGCGTAGACCCCTGCGCCGAGGCGCTCGCGAGCCGCGGCCGCGGCGGCTTCGCAGCGCGCCCGAGCCTGCGTGGGCTCGGCGGCGCGGGCCAGGATCTTCACCTGGACCTCGGGGTAGTGGGCCCGATAACCCACCACCACTCCGTGCTGCTCCTCGAGCCCCCGGAGCTGCTCGTTCAGCTGGGACTCGGGCACCCCGAAGCAGCGCAAACGGATCATCGCCTCTGCGCCTCCGGCGAGCGTGCGGGCGAAGGGGGCGATGCTCTGCTCGAACATGGCCTTCATCTCGCGCGGCACGCCGGGTGTGAAGAAAAGTCGGCACGAGCCCCGCTCGACCGCGAACCCCGGCGCGGTGCCGCGGTCGTTGCGCAAGACGGTGGCACCCGCGGGGAAGTCCGCCTGGCTGGCGTTGGAGGCCTCGAGCGCTCGCCCGTAGCGGGCTAGCCAGCTGCGGATGTGCTCGAGCGCTTCGGGTCGACGCTCGATGGCCACGCCGAGCCAGCGAGCGACCGTCTCACTGGTGATGTCGTCACTGGTCGGGCCGAGGCCCCCGGTGCACACCACCAGCGCGCAGCGCGCGCTGAGCCGCTCGAGCGCGTCGACGATGGCGGCGGGATCGTCGGCGATCGTTTCCAGGGCGATGACATCCACGCCCAGCGTGGTCAGGCGCTCGGCGAGCCAGGCGCCGTTGGCGTTGACGATCTCGCCGCGCGTCAACTCCGTGCCGATCGCGAGCAGGGCAGCCCGCGGCAAGTCGCTCACCGTTGGTCCTCCACCGAAAAGGTCAGCTCGCCGAGGCCCTCGACCTGCACCCGGACCGCATCGCCGGCAGAGAGGGGCCCGACCCCCTCGGGCGTGCCCGTCAAGATCAGGTCCCCGGGCTCGAGGGTCATCGTTTGGCTCGCGTAGCTCACGAGCTCCGCCGCGTCGAAGATCATGTCCGCCGTGGAGCCACTCTGCTTTTGGGTTTCCCCGACCCAGAGGCTCAGACTGCGGGGCGCCGGGGCGACTCCGCGAGTGATGTACGGGCCGATTGGGCAGAAGGTGTCGAAGCCCTTGCCGCGGGTCCACTGGTTGTCGCTCTTCTGCAGGTCACGGGCGGTGACGTCGCAGGCCAGCGTGTACCCGAAGACGTGGTCGAGGGCATCCGCCTTGCTCACCCGGCGGCAGCGCGCGCCGATCACCACGGCCAGCTCGCCTTCGTAGTCCACCCGCTCGCTCTCGGGGGGCAAGACGACGGCGCCGCCCGGATCCAGCAGGGCGGAGGGCGGCTTGAGGAACATCAAGGGCGCCGTCGGGATCTCGTTGTTCAGCTCCGCCGCGTGCTTGCGATAGTTGCGACCGATGCCGATGATCTTGCTGGGCAGGCAGGGTGCGAGCAGGCGCGGGGCGCCTCGGGCGCCGGCGTCGAAGGGAACGGCGCGAGCCACTTTGCACTCGGGGTCCCAGGGTGGTGCGCTCAGCACGTGGGCCTTGTCGGCGAGCAGCTGCGCGTAGTGCGCTGTTCCGTCAATCGAGAGGCGGGCGTAGCGCGAGGGGCTTTCGTTGGTCATTTCTTGGAATCCTCCTTCGGGGGGGGCTCGGGCACCTCGCCCGTGGCCACGAATGCCGTGAGCTCGGCCTCGGAGAGTACTCTCGTGCCGAATTTTCTGGCCTTGTCCAGCTTGCTCTTGCCGACCTTTTCGCCGGCGACGAGGAACTGGGTGGTCTTCTTGACCGCGTCGTGGACCTCGCCGCCCTGGCTGCGGATGTCCGCGTGCAGGTCTTCCCGCTTGCGGCTGAAGATTCCGGTGACACAGAAGGTGGCGCCCGAAAGGGGCCCGTCGACGGCTTCTTCGCTCTTCATGGGCTGGGACACCCCGTGCGCGCGCAGCTTCTCGAGCACCGCGCGCCGCTCGGGGTCGAAGAGATAATCTGCCACGCTGGCGGCCATCTTCGGGCCGAAGCCAGACACTTCCGAGAGGCGCTCGATCGTTTCCTCGCGGCTCCAGCGCAACAGCTCCTCCAGGCTCCTGGCCTGCTCCGCCAGCTGGCGGGCTGCCACCAGCCCCACGTGCTCGATGCCCAGCCCGGTGAGCAGGCGGTCGAAGCTCTGGTTGCGCGAAGCCTCGATCGCTTCGATCACGTTCTGCGCGCTCTTCTTGGCCATGCGTTGGAGGCCGGCGAGCTGGGCGTGCTCGAGGTCGTAGAGGTCGGCGATGTCTTTGACCAGCTCGCGCTCGACCAGCTGCTGGACGAGCGCGATGCCGAGGTGGTCGATGTCCATGGCGTAGCGCCGACTGAAGTGGACGATCGAGCCCTGTACGACCGCCGGGCAGACCGGGTTGATGCAGCGCAACGCGACCTCCTCATCGCGCTGTTGCACTGGGCCGTTGCAAGCGGGGCATTGGCTGGGCATCTGGAAGGGGGTCTTGCTTCGTTTCTTTCCCTTCGCCACGCGGGCCACGACCTGCGGGATGATCTCCCCGGCCTTCTCGACGGCGACCTCGTCGCCGATGCGCACGTCGAGGGCGTCGATGATTTGCTGATTGTGCAGGGAGGCGCGCGAAACCGTCGTGCCGGCGAGGGGAGCTGGGCGGAGAACCGCCACGGGGGTCAACGCCCCGGTGCGGCCCACCTGGACCTGGATGTCGAGCAGCTCGGTGTGAGCGCGCTCGGCGCCGAACTTGTAGGCAATCGCCCAGCGGGGGAACTTTGCCGTGGCGCCCAGGATGGCCCGCTGGGAAAACGAGTTGACCTTGATCACCGCGCCGTCGATCTCGTAGGGGTAGTCGGCGCGGCCGGCCTCGATCTCGGCGATGGCGGCGGCGAGCTCGTCCACGTCGCGGCAGAGGCGGGGCAGCGAGGAGGTGGGCAGGCGCAGCTCGCTGAGCCGGAGCATCGCTTCGGCGTGTGTCGCGGCGAGCTCGCTGCCCTCCACCACGTCGTAGATGTGGGCCCGCAGCCTTCGCCGGGCGACGATCTTCGGGTCGAGCATGCGCAAGCTGCCGGTCGCGGCATTGCGGGGATTGGCGAACGGGGCTTCCCCGGCCTGGGCTCGCTCGGTGTTCATCACCTCGAGGTCGCGCCGGTAGATCACGACCTCGGCGCGCAGCGAGAGCGGCCCGGCATAGGCGATGTGTAGGGGTAAGGAGCGCAGGGTGCGCAGGTTGACCGAAATGTCCTCCCCGCTGCGGCCGTCACCGCGGGTCGAGCCTCCCACCAGGTCCCCGTCCCGGTAGAGGATTTCGACGCTGCCGCCATCCAGCTTGGGCTCGACGGTGAACTCGACCACGTCGCGATCCGAGAGCCCTTCGCGCACTCGGCGCACGAAGTCGGTCAGGTCTTCGAGGCTGTAGGTGTTGTCGAGCGACATCATCGGGGCCGCGTGCTCCACCGTGGCGATGCCCTCGCGCGGGCCCCCGCCGACCCGCTGCGTCGGTGAGCGAGGGTGGATCAAGCCCGGTTCGAGGGCTTCGAGCTCGCGAAGCCGCGCGTAAAGCGCGTCGTAGTCCCGGTCGGAGAGGATCGGATCGTCGAGCACGTAGTAGCGGTAGTCGTGGTGCTGCAACTCGGTCACGAGCCGGAGGTGCTCGGCTTGCCGGTCGGCGTGGCTCATTCGGTCCAGGGGCGAATCCGCTGCGTCGTTCGCGCTCACGGCTGTCGGATGCCCGACACCGCGGCCCGGCGTCAAGCGCGGAGGGCGCCCCAGGCGGTTGCCAGCGGTGCACAAATGCCTGGTTTGCGCCCGTGGCCGGCTATGCTGGGGGCCATGCAGCGGCGAGACGAGCTCGAGCCCCCGTCGTCCACCCTGGAGGCAGAGCCGCGAACGAACGGAGGCTTCCTCTGGCGGCTCGGCGGCCTATTGCGCAGCGTGCGGCCCCACCAGTGGGTCAAGAACGTGTTCGTGCTGGCGCCGATGGTCTTCGCTCGGGAGATGTTCATCGAGGAGCGTCTGGTGCGCTCGGTCGGGGCGTTCGGAGTGTTCTGCCTGCTGGCGGGCGCGGTGTACCTGATGAACGACATCGCCGATCGGGAGAGCGACGCCGCGCACCCCGTCAAGCGGCATCGGCCGATCGCTTCGGGGCGCCTTCCGCTCTCCTGGGCGAAGCCTGCGGCGCTGTTCTTGATCGTGGTCAGCTTCGTCGGGGCGGCCTTCGGCCCCTGGAAATTCCTGGTGACGGCGATTGCGTACTTTGCGCAGAACGTCGCGTACTCGTTCAAGCTGAAGAACATCGCCTATCTCGACGTGGCGATCATCGCCGCCGGGTTCGTGCTTCGGGTGCTGGCGGGGGGCTTCGCGACGCACACGGAGGTCTCGACGTATCTGCTCGTCTGCACGGCACTGCTGGCCTCGTTTCTGGGCCTCGGCAAGCGCGTGCACGAGCTCAGCGCTGCCAAGCGCACGCGCCACGGTCGGCAGCGCGCGGCCCTGCAGAAGTACAGCTTGCGCGGCGCTCGCTGGGCGCTGTACGTGACGGCCGCGCTGACGGTGGCCAGTTATGCCGCCTACACGCTCGACTCGAGCACGATCGAGTTCTTCGGTTCGCCGCGGCTGTGGTGGACGACCCTGTTCGTGGCGCTGGGTGTGTGGCGTTTCATGGTACTCGTCAGCACGCGGCCGCGAGCCGAGAGCCCCACGCAGGAAATGCTCAGCGACGGCCCGTTCGTGGGGATCCTGTTCGGCTGGGGCGCCGTCGTGTTCTGGATTGTCTACAACCTGGAGCCCCAGCGGTGACGGAGCGCGCCGCCGAGTCCCCCGCCCCACAGCTGTTCCGCCCGAGCTCGCCTCGCACGGATCTCGCGCTCACCCTGCCGATCTTCATTCTGTACCACTTGAGCGTCGTCTTCTTGCCGGTGCGCAACGCGGCGGATTGGGTGACGCGTACTCTCAGTGATCTGGTGCACGCCGACCGCCTGGCTTACTGCGTGCTGACGCTCGGCCTGGGGGGCGTATACGTGGCGGTGTTGATCCTGCTCGGTCGCGGGCAGACCTTTCGCTGGCAGAACTTCGCGGTGCTCGCCGCCGAGGGCGTGGCGTACGCGGTGGCGATGCGCTTCGTGGCGTCCTTCGTCGTCGGGCGGCTGCTGTTGGCGGCGGGCTTCGTCGGGGGGATCGAGCGCGGCTTCACGGCCTTCGTGATGAGCCTCGGCGCCGGCTTCTACGAGGAGATCGCTTTTCGCGTGGCGCTCTACGGGCTCGGCGCGCGGGCCCTGACGGCGCTCTTCTCGAGCACCGGCGCGCGGCGCTTCGCGGTGCACGCGGGCTGGGCGGTGCTTTCGGCGTTCGTGTTCAGCGGCTGGCACCACGTGGGCGAGCTGGGGGAGGATTTCGACGCCCGCGTCTTCGTCTTTCGGGCCGTGTGCGGGATGATCTTCACCTTGATCTACGCGCTGCGCGGCTTCGCGCCTGCGGTTTGGACGCACGCCCTCTACGATCTGTGGGTGCTCGTGCTGTAGAGCGAGAGCCAGCCAGCCGGCGCCCCGAAGCGTCGTGCTTCAGCCCTCGTCGAAGCGGCACAGGTCGGGGAGGTTGCGCAGCTGCTGGGCCCGGTCGAGCCCGTAGCCCACGACGTAGCAATCCTCGATCGTGAAGCCGAGGTAGTCGATCGGAACTTCGCGCACGGTTCGAGCGGGCTTGTGCAGCAGAGCGCACAGCCGCACGCTGGCGGGCCCGCGCGAGCGAACCTGGTCGATCAGGTAGTGGGCGGTGAGGCCGGTGTCGACGATGTCCTCGACGATCAGCACGTGCGCCCCTTGGACGGGCCGCGTCAGGTCTTGCGTAATCTGTACGGCGCCGCTGCTCTCGGTGCCGTCGCCGTAGCTGCGCACGCCGAGGAACTCGACGCGCATCGAGCGCTGCACGGCGCGGCACAGATCGGCGAGGAAAATGTAGCTTCCCTTGAGCACGCCGAGCAGCACGAGCTCGCCGCTCGGGTAGTCGCGGTCGATCTCCCGTCCCAGCTCGCTGACGCGGCGGGCGATGTCTTGCCGGAGGATGTAGGGCTCGAGCTGAGGGGTCGGGTCTTGGGGGGGCATTTTCCGGCGTTTGCCTTCCGGGTTCAGTCCCCCCAGACCCGCAGCGCGGCGGCCGTGGCCCGGCTCAGCAGCGCGGGGCTGGACGCCGCCTTGGGATCCTGCTTCAGGGGAACCGCGAGGTAGGTGGTGCGCCACAGAGCGTCGGCCAAAAGCGGGTAGTTGTCGAGTAGGTCCGTCGAGCAGCTCGGATCGACGCTCCCGTTGCACAGCTGAGGCGCCGCGGGGCTCGTGCCGCGCAAAATCCAGCGACCCCAGCGGGTCGAGTAGCCATTTTCCAGCGTGGCGATGCGCGGGGGCAACGACGCCACCGTGCGGGCCGTCGAGAGGGCCAGCAAGTCGCGGCCGCCGCCGGGTGCGGGCAGCTCGACGCCGATCGCCCGGGCGATCGTCTGCGCGATATCTCGTGTCGTGACGGCGAGAGAGACGTGATCGGGCGCGTGGGCCGAAGCTGGGAACTTGATCCACAGCGGGGTCAGCAGGCGTGACTCCTGCAGTGCCCGGCCGTCGCCAAACGGCGCTTCCGGCGGGTCGTTCGCGCCCACGTCGCCAGCGAAGACGAACAGCGCCTCCCGCCACAACCCCTTCTGCTCGAGATCAGCGATCAGCGCGCCGAGGGCTTCGTCCTGGCGGGCCAGGGTGGTGCGCTGCAGGGCGCGCAGGCGCGTCCAGTCGCCGGCGCTCAGTCTGCGCGCGGAGCGGCGGCGCTGCGAGCGGATGGAGGAGAGAATGAGGCCGCCGCGGCGCGCCTCGATGGACCCGTGGTAGTCGCGCGGGGGCAGCTCGCGGACTTCGGCCTGCGGTACGTCCCAGGGGGGGTGACCGCCGCGCAGGTGGAGCACCAAAAGGCGTGTGCGGGCAGGCTCCGCCGCGAGCCGTTTGGCGAGCCACTGGCGCGCGCGCAGCACGGGCTCGATTGCCGGCTCGTCGTCGACGGGCGACAGTGAAGCGTAGTCGTTCCAGTCCGCGCCGAAGCCGAACTCCGCGCGCGTGTGGGGCACCCCGGAGAAGAGCGCGGCCTCGCCGCTGCGGGCGAGCAGCAGACGTTGAAGCGTGGGGAGGCCGTCGGTCAGCCGCGTCTTGCGGTGATCGAGGAAGTGGGCCGTCGGGGCGGCGCCCGTGAGAAGCGTGGCGAACACGCCCGCCACGCGCGTGGTCGGCACGCGGTAGTCGGTGAAGCGCGTCGCGGAGAGCAGCTCCGAGCGGAGCGAGCGCAGGGTGCTGCCGTCGAAGGGGGGGAGCAGCTCGCGGTGCAGGCCGCTGGCCAGCACCACCAGGGCCAGTCGCGCGGGAGGCGTCCGGGTGGCCGCCGCGGCGGCCTCGATGCGTGGCTCGCCGAACGCGACCCGGCCCCGCTTGGTGGTTTGGGGCGCGGACAGCTCGAGGTGAAACGGGTCTCCCGCGACCGGTGAAAGATCGAGGTCGAGCTCCCGGAACCGGGCGCCGTCTCCGCCCCGCAGGCGCCGCTCGCCGAGGATCAGCGGCTCGGTGCCATCCCGGTGCGCGACGACGCGGGCGACGCCCTCCCCTTCCCCCCAGTAACCCACCGAGACGCGCAGGCGCGCCTCGGGGCCGACGTGGACGGGGCAGGCGATGGCCGTGGGCGCCCGCATCACCAGCGCGTGTCGGGCGGTGCCGCCGAGCACCACGTCGGCGTACAGCGCCGAAGCCACCGGAGGGCGAAAGTCGTCACTCGGCGCGGGGGCGAGGTGCGCCCATTGGATTCGGCCATACGCATCGCTGGAGGCTCGCCCGCGCGACGTCCAGCGCAACGTCAAGCGGTGGCGGCCCGCAGAGAGAGGCGCGTGCATCGCCGGAAAGCGCAACGTCTCGAAGTCGGAGTGGGAGGCCCGCAGGGTCCCGAGCCGGTGGTTGTCGACGGTCGCGGTCACCGCGCGCGCTCCCTCGGCCCGTGCGCGCAGCCAAAGCCGCGGCGCCTGCAGCGGCTCGGTGAGCCAGAAGTCGTAGTGAGCCTGGCGCTGCTCGAAGCGGGTGTGGCCGAGTTCGCCCCAGGCCTCGATCGGGAGGCCCGGGAAGGGGCCGAGCCGAAACGCGCGCCGCGCGAGGCTCGCCGAATCGCCGAGGTCCAAAAAGACGCCTCCCGGGTCGACTCGGCACCGGCGCAGGTCGGCGAAAGGCATGGCGAGCTGGCTCGGTGCAAGCTCGCGGAGCGGGGCGGCGGCCACGTCGAGCCGCGGCGCCCCGGGCGAAGGTTCCTGCGGGGGCTGTTGGCAGCCGAGCGACCCGCAGAAGCAGGCAGCGGCCATCGCCCGAGCGCGACGCAGCAGCGCGCCCGCGCGCCGCCCTGCACCGAAGGCGCCGCCCGGTGTGCAGAGCGCGCGAATCATGGCTCGCGGTCCGCTGTTGCACCCAGGGTCGCAACGACGCGAGTCCGCTCGCCGGCGACGATTTCGAACGCATACGTGGGGGTTTCGACGGAAGCCCCGAGGCGCAGCTCGTAGCGGCCCGGCGACAGGGGCACCAAGCGGTTTTGGTAACGCCCCATGAAGACGCCGTCGACGTAGATGTGCTGGACCTTCCAGCTGCGGATCTCCGCCAGACCGTGGCTCGGTTGCAGGGAAAGCCCGGGAGGTAGCTCCAGCCGTTCGGCGCTGAAACGGACGTCGACGGGGGGGGCGTCGGAGCCGCCGCCCGGCGCCGGCTCGAGCGCGCTCGCCGGGGCTGCCGGGGTCTGCGCGGCCCGCGCGCCGCGGCCTGTCGAGCCGGCATCCGCGGGGGGAAGGGCGCCCCGATTGGTGAGCAGCTCGGTGGAGGGGCGCAGGCTCAGCGGGTCCTCCGCGGTGGGCAGGTGACCGGTGCGGACGGCGCTGAGCGAGAGGTAGGTGATGCCGACCGCCACCGCGACGATCGACAGCGGCGCGAGCAACCGTTGCAGGGGGCCGGCTGGTGCGGTGGTCACGGGGCCCTGTTCGGTGGTGGGCGCCTCGCGCCACGCGGCCCGGGCGGCCTCGACGTGAGGCGGGAGGGAAGCGTCGCGGGAGGGCGGCGCCGAGCTCGACCCCGCGAGCGCGTCCGGCGGCTCACTCACCGGGCGGCTGAGATCGAACGATGCTTCGTGCGCCGGCGGCCACGGCGAGTCGCTTTCGATTCGGAGGTGGGCGGGCAAGTCGTCGTCGAAGGGGGCGCTCGGGGCGCTCACGGCGTCGCGGACGGCGTCGCCGAGCGAGGGCAGGAGGTCGGCGGGGTTTGCCTTCACGTGAAGCGGCGGCGGTAGGCTGGAGGCAGAAGGCGGGCGAAAGCCCAAGCCGTCGGTGGCCGCCGGCGCGGACGCGGGCTCGCCGCTCGCCTCCTGCAGATGGTCCGCGCCGTCGTCGCCCCACACGGCGATCACGGCGCCGCGCCTGCAGAGCTCCTCCAGCGCCATGTACAGGATCGAGCGGGGCGAGAGCTCGTCCGCGCGCTGCTCGAGCTCGCGCGGCGCGATGCCGTCGGAGAGCTGGGTGAGCAGTGCGCGCACCCGCCGGGGGCATTCGCTCAGGTATTGCGAGAGCGCGCTCGGGTCGAGCGTGATACGGGCCACCTCGTGGAGGTTTTCGGGCGCCAGGCAGCGGCGCGCCGCGCGGGCCCGCTCGATGGTCGCGTGCAGGACGGTGAACAGAGAGCCTTCGAACTGGGACTCCATGCCTTCCGGGGCCGGGCTCACCGCGAAGCGCCCCGTGCGGGTGCCGAGCAGGGGTCCCCAGACCTCGTCGCCGTAGGCGACTCGCCGTCCGTCCCGGAAGACGCTGGCTGCGCTCGGCGCCCCGCGGTGCAGCTGCACTTCGAAGGTCAGGCTGCCGCTTCTCAGCTCGACCTGACAGGAAGGGCGGTAGTGGGCGGCTAGCTGCAACAGCAATCGGGGCGTGATTCCGTCCAGGCGCCCGTGCAACATGTCCAGCTGCGAGAGCCGTTGCTCCAGGCGCGAGCGCTGAGAGAGGCTCTGGGCGAGCACGGGGCGAAGCCAGCCGGCGTCGGCCTCGGCCGGAGCGGGCACCTCCGTCAAGAGCAGCACGGGTACGTCCGCCAGGGCGATGTCCTGCTCGATGCCGTGGGCGAGCTGCAGGCCATCGAAGCCCGCGCCGTCGGGTGCCGCCAAGATGGCGTCGGGCCAGTGCAGCTGTGCGGCGCGGAGGGCCTGCTGGATCGTGGCGGCGGCGCCGCAGCGCAGGCCGAGCCGCGAAAGAGACCCGATCAGGTGGGCGCGGCGCTCCGGGTCCGGATCGGCAACGAGCACGCTGCGGCCGTCGAGGGGCACGGGTGTATCGGGCCCGGTCAGCGCGCTGTAGGCGGCGCTGGGGTGCGGGCCCGGCGCGATCGGCAGGCACCCGTTGGGCCCCCCGGGGGCGAAGCGGATCGCTTCGGGGGCGGCAGCGGCGAGGGCGCGCAGGGTGGCCAAGGCGCGCCACAGCGCGCCGAGGACCTCGGAGCCGCTCCCGAAGTCGATTGGCACGTCCCGCACACCCGGCTCGACGGCGTCGACCAGGGCGCGCTCGGCCTCTTGCGAGATGGCTGCCGCCAGCTGTTTGAGCGTGAGACACGCAAAGGCCGAGTGCTGCGTCACCGGGCGGAAGCGGGAGGTACACACCTGGCGCAAGGTGCGCTGAACCAGCCACGGGTCGGCGGGCGCCGGGAGCACGCGGGTGGCGCCGCGCTGGACGAAACGCGAGGGAAGGTCGGGGTCGTGAAAGCCGCAGATGACGACGATCGGCACCGGGGCCATGTCCATCACCTGCTGAATCTGGGTGACGAGGCCTTCGTCCGGAAGCAGGTCGCCGTCGATCACCACCGCGTCGGGGCCCAGGCGGCGGAGCGCCGAGAGCAGGTAGGCCGGATCGGTGCTGTGCTCGCACTCCGCCTCCTGCAGGGGTCCACCTCGCACGAGAGCGCGCGCGAGCGCGGGATCCCCGAAGACGAGCAGCGAGAGCGGTGATCGCAGGGGACGGCTGAGCTCCCCGTCGAGCTCGCGGGTGAGGTGTACGGAGCCCCCCAGCACGAGGGTGGGGAGGGCATCGAGGATGCGCGTCACGCGCTCCTGGGCAACGGGCGCCAGCGGTGAAGAGCCGGCGGCCATCAGCGCGGCTTCGGCTTGCCGAAGGGCATCGGCGGCCGCGGAGAAGTCGAGCACCGCCGCCGCCGCCGCCATGGCGTGGACGCGGCGCTTGACCGCGTTGAGCTCGTTGTTGTCCGGGTCGGTCAAGCCCACTCGCTCCAGCCCCTGCCGCAGCGCCTGCAGTCGCGGCTCGAGCTCGCTGATGAAGCGGGCGCGTGAGCTAACCAGCTGCTCCCGAGTGGGCTGTCGCGAGTCTCGAGTCATCGTGGGGCGTGTGGGGCGGGCGAGCGGGCTTGGAGAGATCGCGCCGACCGGCTGCGAGCGGGCGCCTGTGGGCGGCGGCTCGAGTCGGCGAGCGCATTACCATTCAATGCCGAGTTCTGGGCACGACAGACAGGACGGCCCGTTGGCGGCGCGGCTTGCGCACGGCCGGCCAGATAATTGTACGGGTCGTGAGGGGAAAGGCACGGGGCGATCCCCCGGGCTTGGGTTGGCCACACGACGGACCCGAGGCCTCGAGCTCGCGCGCGCCGCCGCGAAGCCGGCCTGCGCTCGAAGCCCGGAAAGACACGCGGCTGGGGAGAAAACGGCTGGAATTTCCGCCAGCCTACCACAAGAGCGGGGGGGCCCCCGGGGGCGCGTCGAGCGGGCCGGGAGGCGAGCGGAGCGGGGCTTGCCCCGAGGGCCGGGGGGCGCGTCGCGGGCGGCGGCACGACGGGCAAGTGTGGCCGGCGTCGATGGGCTGTAATAGGAAGCAGCGTATGCGGCGCGCGCTCTTACTGAACGGGTTCATGGCCAGCGGCAAGTCGACGATTGGGCGGCTGGTGGCGCGTGCGCGCGGGGCGGCCTTCGTCGACCTGGACGAGCGGGTCGAGCAGCGCGCGGGGGCGTCCGTGGCCGAAATCTTCGCGGCGCGCGGCGAGGCGGAGTTCCGGCGGCTCGAGCGGGCGGCCTTGCGTGAGCTCCTCGGTGGGGAGGGCGCACCCGTGGTGGCACTGGGCGGCGGCGCGCTGCTCTCTCGGGAGGTGCGACTCGAAGCGCTCGATCGGGCCGTGGTGGTCACGCTTCGGGCGGCGCCCGAGGAGCTCGCTCGGCGGGCCGCCGAGCAACCGGGCACGCGCCCGCTGTTGGGCGGCGAGGGAGCGTTGGAGCGGGCCCGCGAGCTGTTGGAGCAGCGGGCGGGGAGCTACGCGGAGTGTCACGCAGGGATCGCCACCGACGGCCGCGACCCGGAAGTGATCGCGCGGGAAGTGGAACGGCACTGGGAGCGGGACGCGGTGGCCGTGGCGGCGGGAGCGGGCTCGTACTGCGTCCACACCGGGTCGGGCGTCGCCGAAGAGCGGCTCGGGGAAGGCCTCGCCGGGGCGACGCGGGTCCTGTTGGTGACGGACGACAACGTGGGTCCGCTGCACGGCGCGCGGCTGGCCGCCACCTTGCGGCGGCGCTTGCCGGGGGTGTCGGTGGCGGAGATGCGGCTGCCTGCGGGCGAACGTTTCAAGACCCTGCAAACGGCCGAGACCATCTGGCAGCGGGCCAGCCAGGAAGGGCTCGACCGCAGCAGCTGGATCGTGGGCGTCGGCGGAGGCGTCGTGACCGACGTGGCGGGATTCGCCGCCGCGACCTGGATGCGGGGGATCCGCTGGGTGGGCGTGCCCACGACGCTTCTGGCGATGGTGGACGCGTCGGTGGGGGGCAAGACGGCGGTCGACCTCGGGCCGGCCAAGAACTGCGTGGGGGCCTTCTGGCAACCGTCGGTCGTCTACTGCGATCCCGCCCTTTCCTCGAGCGAGCCCGCGCTGGGCAACAGCGCGCTGTCCGAGGTGGTGAAAACGGCGCTGATCGGGGACGAGGAGTTGCTCGAGCTGCTCGAGCGGGAGGCCGACGCGGCGCGCGCGCGGCGGGCCGACATCGTGGAGGAGATGGTGCGCCGCTGTGTGCGGGTGAAAGCTCGGATCGTCGGGCGAGACGCGCGCGAGAGCGGGGTGCGCGCGTTCCTGAATCTCGGCCACACGCTGGGGCACGCGCTGGAGGCCGTGGGCGGCTACGATCGCCTCTCGCACGGCCAGGCCGTGAGCCTCGGCCTGGTGGCAGCGCTGCGCATCGGCGAGTGGCTGGGCATCACCGACCCGGCCCTCAGCGGCCGAGTCGTGGCCCTGCTGGGTCGGCTGGGCCTCCCCACGGCGGTCGCCCAGGAGCCGCTGCCCGAGGCGGTGAAGCTGCTCGGAAAGGACAAGAAGCGGCGGGGCGGGCAGATTCGGTTCGTCCTGGTGCGCGACGTCGGGCGCATCGAGCTGCGAGATCTCGAGCTGAATCGGCTGGCCGAGATGGGGGCGGCCCTGGCGGGTTGAGGGGGCGCAGGCGGATCGAGCGGGGATTTTTTCCCGGCTTTGTGGCCAGCAGAAGTCATCTTGGAGATCGGGGCGGTCGTATGGAGGGGGGCGGCCCCGACGATCCCCTGCACGGGCTCGGGCGCCCCTGCGAGGTTCCCGCATGAAACGTCTCCTACCCAATCCGCTTCGCTTGACTGGCTGCTTGCTCTTCGGGCTCTTCGCCGCGGGGTGCACCGACGAGGACACCAGCATGGTCGTCGTCGCGAACATCTCGCGGCCGGCGGGCACCTGCGAGGCACGGCCGGACCTGGGGGCGACTACCCTGGGCACGGGCTTCCTCGACGTGGGGCTCCGAAGCAACTACGTCGCCAGTCTGCTGGTCGCCAATCAGCTCACCCCGCGGGGCGACAAGGCGAACCTGCGAACCGAGACGATGCAGGTGATTACGACCGGCGCCGAAGTGCGCCTCCTCAACGACGACGGCTCCGTCAACAGCGAATTCACGGTGCCGGCCTCCGGCGTGATCCTGCCGGACCCGGCTATTAGCCCGGGGCTCGGCATCGTGTCGGTCACGTTGGTTCCCGCCAGCGCCGCGGAGGCGCTCCGCGCAGACCTCGACAATCCCTCCCAGCGGCGCACCCTCGTACCCGAGGTGAAGGTCTTCGGTCGCACCGTGGGGGGCCTCGAGGTCGAGTCTTCGGTCTTCAACTACGTGGTGCGCGTGTGTGAGGGCTGCCTCGTCGCGCGGACGGCGCTGAACAACGGGGTGTGCGACCTCACCCAGCCTATCGACGAAAACGACGTCCCCTGCTTTCTAGGGCAGGACGAGGCGGTCGATTGCCGACTGTGCGCGGGCAACGCGTTCTGCCAGTAGCGGCGTCTCCGGGCGGAGGTCGTGCCGCGCCCGGTGAAGGGCGCCGGCACGGGTCTCGGGGGCGCCGGGCGCCCGGGGGGGCGCGTGGCCTCGCCGCGGGCGGGCGGCCGAGTCGGGACCCCTTGCGGCGGGTCTCCGGTGCATCGTTTGCGCCCGCCGGCGAGCGGCACCCCCCCCCGTGGGCGCGGGCGGTCACGAGACCCCGGAGCGGCCGCGCGCGGGCGCCGCCGTCACCGCGCGGCGCCGCGCCCACCCCCCACGCACCCGGCGGGGCGGGGGCGCCAGCGT
>JBNKVS010000112.1:0-239652 GCA_050299315.1 Polyangiaceae bacterium | reverse complement strand
CCCAGCTGCTTCGCCAGCTCCAGTAGCCCCAGCTTCGCTTTGATGATCTTCTGCTCGTTGCTCATGTTCATGTCCCTTCTGTTTTCAGAGGGACACCAGGAGGGCCAAGTTATCTGTCCGATTAAGTCGTAACTTCTTCAGTTTACCCTCAGTCTCCGTCCGAAGAATGAGTCGCCACGCTTTTGAGCAGCGACATTACGCGCTCAAGGTCGTCATTACTCAGGCGGCCAAGCTCCCTTGCTGCAATGGAAACCCTCGGGTCGATATCCTCGTCTTCGCAGCACAGCCAAGTGAATGAAACCCGATAGATGCTAGCCAACTTCTTCAGTTCGTGCACGGCGACCTTCCGGCGTCCTGCTTCGATCTCGGTCACTGTTGGCCGGTGCAGGCCAAGTAGTCGCGCAACCTGTCCTTGCGAAAGCCCCGCATTTTGCCGTGCGGAACGGAGGCGCGCTGCGATCTCTACGGCTGTGTCATCCATTTGTGCCCTCCGACGTCAAGCATTCGCCAACTCGTACAACCACCTCATGGACAGCCAGCAATCGGTTCGTCTGTTCATCTAGAAATATGTTGTCGCACCCGAGCTTGGAGCCCAGCTGAACCTCAAGCATCACGGTTGCTTCCAGTCCGACCAGGCTGTCGAAGCCGTCCAGGTCCTTCATCGGTTTCAGACCCGGCTCGAGGTCGGGGCAGGCGTTATCGCTAAGCGCTTGGACCTCACGCAGCACCGTCACCACGGCAGACTCGATTTGTGCGGACGTCACGCGGTAAGAATATCTTACCATTGGCCAAGCCGTCAACCATGCGTTGCGATCGTGTGATGACTGCGACGGCCCTCCATCAGCTTCCGCCCAATCGCTGCGCCGTACCGGTCGACAAGCTCCTCCGGCGTCATGCCCGACGTCACCACGACGGGCCGGTTCGCCTTGCTGCGGGCGTCGATGACTTGCTCGACGACGCCGGTGTCTTTGTCGAGGTAGCCGAGCTCGTCGAGGAAGAGTAGCGACGCGCTGGTGCAGCGCTCAACGAGGGGGGCCTCGCCCTGGCCGAGGCCGTGCTGTTCCCGGGCGAGAGCGAGCTGGGCGGCGTCGACGAAGACGATGCGTTTGGCGCGGGCCCATGCCCGTGGGCACGGCGCTTCCCGGAGTATGCGACGGGCGAGCACGGCGGCGCCGAGGGTCTTTCCGCAGCCGGTGTGGCCGAGGAGTATGAGATTGCCGTTGCCCCAGCGCCAAGCCTTGATGGCTTGGAGGATCTGCGGGTGGGTGAGCTCGCGCCAGTTCTCCGGGATCGCGGGAAGTGTGGCCTCGATCCGGCGGCGAACCTTTGCGCGCCCATCTTCTGCAGGGTCGAGCCCGGGGCTGCGGGCGCTTCGCAGCTGAGAGCCGCCGCGCTCGCTCCAGCCCGGCAGCGAAGCCCGGATCTCCGCAATCATCTCCTCGAGATTGCCCCTCACTTGGCTACCTCCAATCGAGGCGGAGCCCAGCCACCGCGTTGCTTGGCGCGCTGGGGGCCCTTCGTACGCCGAGGAGCGCTCTCCAGGCGCAGGAGGTTGTCGACCTGCTCATCGTCGCGGAGGATGGTCTTGAGGCGCTGGTATTCGGGCTTATCGGCAATGGGGCCGTAGCGCTTGCTGGCGCGTACGGCGCGCGTGAGCTCTTCTTGGCTACGGCCGGCGGCGTAGCGCTGGAGAATGACGCGCACGCGCGGATCACCGCCGCTTCGGGGCCGATCTTGGCGGCCCCAGGTTTCTGCGAAGGCGACGCAGAGGGCTTCGACCTCGGGCCACTTCTCCGGAGAGCCCCAATTCATGGTGGCCTTGGTGGGGTCACGCAGAAAGGCCTGAGCGCGTTCGCGAATAGGGGGAGGGGGCAGGCCCTCGCTTGCCAGCGCTTTGCCAGAGTTGCCAACGGGGGGTTTGGGGGGATCTTCCGGGTTGGGAAGGGGATTGGGATCTCTCTTCAGATCTTCGGGGGTGGCAAGCGACGTAGGTTTGCCAGGGCCTTTGCCAGACGGTGCTGGCAATTTTGCCAGACGATTTGGCTGGGCCGCTGCCATGCCGTTTACCGGAGCCGCGGCCAGCGGCGCCGTGTCGTTCGCCGGAGCGGAGGAGCCCGTCAGCGTAATCCCCGCAGCCTCAGCCGCCTCGGCAGCCCGGCGGTGCTTGCTCAGCGCCCCGCGGCGCCCGGCCTCGGCCCGCTTGCGACTGAGCTCGGGATCCACGCTGTTCGACCTCCCTCGGCGCCCCTCAGCCCCCAAGCTCGAGCCCGCGAGGGCAGGGGAGGCTCCCCCGGGCGCTCCGTAGTCCTCGAAGTCATGGATCCACCACCCATCGCCGGAATCATCCGCCTGCCAGATCCCCTCGGTGTAGAGCGGCGCCCCGGCGCCGAGCAGCTCCTCGATCGCCCGCTCGAGCTTGCGTCCCCGAAAGCGCACGATGTCCGGCAGCATCGCCCGCGGCACGAAGCCCCCGCTGCCCATCTCCCGCGCCCACAAGTTGGCGTGGATCGCCAAACGAAACGCCGCGTCGCTGAGCGGCGCATACTTGGCGTGCCGAGGCAGCTTGTCGTCGAAGCGCCCCCAGGTCATCGCTCACCGCCGCTCGTGCGCTTCCCCCCAACAGCAGCCGTGCTTGGCTTGGCACCAAGGCTTACCTTGCCGCCCGCGTCCTGCCGGTCGCCGCCGTCTTGCTGCTCATCGCCGCGGTTCTCGTCGCCAGCCTTCGCGTCAATCTCCGGCAAGCCATCCTGCTCCGCGCTCCACGCACCAACCGCCGCATGGAACGCCTCCGCCCTCCGCACTTGCTCTTTCACCCAAGCCAGATGCAGCGGATCCTCGAGCAACTTGAGCAACCAAATCCGCTCCGCATTCTCCACTCCCACAACTCCACTGAGCGGCGCTTCGGGTCGTTTGCTTCGCGTTGCTTCGTGCAACACTTCGCGATCTTCACCAACCTGGGTCCAGGACCCAATTGGGGGGTGGAAACTGGTGTTTTCTGGGGGCTCCCGGTGGTTGTAACTGTCTGAAATCGTTGACTTTGATGAGCCGGCTCGGCGTTCAGGTTCTAGTGGGGTAACACCCGTGGAGGTTCGAGTCCTCTTCTTCGCACTGAGAGTAACCGAGACGAATCGTTCTGCACGCTGAGAGGCGTTGGCAGGGCGGACTCGGGCCTCATGAGAGTACATCGGGCACTTGATTGTTCGATGAGTCGGACTCTGGCAGCAGTCGTTCGCGCCGGTTCGAGTCCTTTTCTTCGCACCAGCGTAATCATTGCGTTTTCTCACAAAGCCCTGGCAGACGACCGGGGCTTTGCTGCTTTCTGGACCCAAGTTTGGACCCAATGGGGCTCCGAAGAGCGGAGAATAGTGGGGTTCTAGCTGGGGGAGCGGGGAGATTTCCTCGCGGGTGAGGTCGGTGCTCCGGAGGGTTTCTGGTGGAGGTGCTGGCGCGTCGTTGGGGGGGCGTAGGGGAGTCGCCGGGGGTGGGAGGCTACCTGGCCACGGCGACGCGCATGGCGGGAGACGCCGCTGCGGCCCTCGAGGTCGCCGACGGCGCGCCAAAGCTTCTCGACGACAGTCCGCGTCACGCCTCGGAAGCGAGTCAACGGCGCACGAGTACTATGAACGCTGCGTCGCCGTGGCGGCGAGTGGCCAGCTCCACCCAATGCTTCGCCAGGTGGCCGGTATGGCCATCTGCGACCGATGGGCAGCGGGCCTCAACGTGAGTTCCGAGGAGGACGCGGGTTTGGGCTGAGCTGTTTCCTCCCGCCGCCGCGCAGACCGCAGGACCGCAGCGTTGAAAGCTCGGGCCCGATGGGTTGACTGACTCAGAGCCAGTGGCCCGTGTGGGACCCGTCAAGCAGCGACAACGGGCCGATGATGCAGCACGAGCAGGGATTTCGCGGCTGCTGCCAGTTCCGCGTAGGTGCGGCCCTCGTCGTCGCTGAACTCGACCTCGAACGTGTCGTCGGCGAGCTGCTCCACCACGGTTCCCACCTGCCCTCGGACCGGCCCGTGCTCCGGCAGATCGACCAGCAAGGCCACCACGTCGAGTACGGAGATTGTGGGAGAAGAGCTCATGGTGCGGGTCTCAGAATACGTAGCAGGTGGTGAATCTGCGGAAGTCTTCCGTTGCCCGCACGATCCATCCGGTGCGGACGAGAGCGCGGCCTTTCGGCCCGCTGACCTCCAAGTCTAGGGCAAATCGGCGCCCAAATCTATCAGCGGCGGTTTCCACCGCGTTCGTAGAGGTGGCGGCTTCTCCCAGAAGGTCTGCACGGAGCTGCGCTGCGTCGGCCGCCGTCAGGCCGAGGCGAGCCAGGAAGACGCGGGCTTTGTGGCGTCCGCGCGGGTGCGCTGGATCGAGGCAGTAGCTCGTCAACTTCGAGAGCTCGAGAACGGCTCGGTCGCCTCCAGGGAGCTTCACCTTGGGAACGGTACTCCCGGCGCCACCGGTTCGTCCAGCGGAGGGGCCAGGCGTTACCTCCCGAACGCCCGCGTCACCCGGTGCCGCCCGCCCTCCATCAACTTCCGTCCAATCGCCGCCCCATACCGCTCGACGAGCCCTTCCGGCGTCATTCCCGACGTCACCACGATGGGTCGGTTTGCCTTGCTGCGGGCGTCGATGACTTGCTCGGCGACGCGGGCGTCCTTGTCGAGGCAGCCGAGCTCGTCCCGGAAGAGGAGCGACGCACCAGTGCAGCGCTCGACGAGCCGGGCCTCGCCCTGGCCGAGCTGTCGCTGCCAGTCGGCGCGCAAGCCTTCGTTTGCACGACCGGCGCCGACGCTCGCTCGGAAGAACGGATCCAGCGGCCCCGCCACGCGCTGAATGCTCACGTCGATGGTTCGAGCGGGTGCGGCCGGGCGCAGGCGATCGACGAGGAGAGAACGAGAAGAGAGGCTGCGAGTCGAACGGTGGATGGAAACATCGAGACGCGGCACGCTACCCAACGCGCCGATCGCGCGCCACCCCCGGGGGGGCGCGTGCGAGCGGCCCGGCTGCTCGCCGGTCGTCGCGGGTTGGGCACGGTCAAGGCGTGATGGAAACGCGAACGCCGAGAGGTCGACTTGCGGCGCTAGGAGGCGCGACCTCCAGCGGCCGCTGCGCCGCCGAGCCTCGGCTCCCACAGGGAGGGGGCGGGCAAGGCCGGGCCGAGTCGAGCCGGCTCGGCCCCCGCCGTGCGCCGGATGGAGCTTCGGCAAGGCCTCGCGTGGGCGAGGGCGGGGGGAAGCCGCCCCGATGGCGCCGTTCGGGCGGAGCCCGTCCTGCAAGTCCCTGGCGGCGGGGCGCGGCGCCGCCCGGAGGCTCTCGGGGGCAGGCCAGAGGGGCTCCCCCCTCCTTCGAGCTTCGAGTGAAAGCCACGGTCGCCGGTCCTGCGTGCGGGCCCGGCGGTCCTGGGTGCGGGCCCGGCAGGGTGTCGGCGAGTGGCTCATCGGTCTCGTTTCCCGGCGACTTTCCGAAGGCGGCGTCGAGCCCGGTGGGAGCATCCCTCGGAACTTCGGCGAGCCCGCCCGCAAGCGCGGGGGGCCTCGCCTCGGCCCGGCCGGCCCGTGCTCAGCCTGCCCACTCGCGGCGAATCGCGGGGCGCTCGAGGCACCGCGCGAGCCAGCTTCCCACCTTGTCGAAGCCGTCGATCGGCAAGCCGCAGACGGTGCCGTAGTGGACGACGTTGGCGACCACGAGGTCGGCGAGCGAGTAACGCTCTCCGAGCACGAACGGATTCTTCGCGAGGTGGCTCTCCAGCACGCCGAAGCAGCGCTTCGCCTCCGCGAGAGCGTGCTCGCGGTGGGCTTCGCTCGCCAGCTCGGGGACGCGTTCTCCCTTGGCGAGGCCGTAGCGCGTGACGGCGGTGCCAAAGGTGACGTAGGACCAGGTGGTCCACGAGAGCGCGGTCAGGCGCTCGGGCGCGTCGAAGGCGGGCCACAGGCCCCGCTTCACGCCGTAGTGGTCGCCGAGCCACTGCATCAGGGCGAGGGCCTCGAAGCCGGGCGTGCCGTCGGCGACGAGGGTGGGAACGGTGCCGTTGGGGTTGAGCGCGAGAAAGTCGGGCTGCTTGTGCTTCTTTTCGGCGAGGTCGAAGGTGACGGTCTCGTGGGGCACCTCGAGCTCGGCGAGGGCACAGGCGACGGGGACGGCGCTGGAGAAGGGGGCTCGATAGAAAACGAGAGTCATGGGGATGGGTCCTTTCGGTACGAACGGCTCGTGGAATGGGCGGAAGGTGTGGCGCGCGGCCAGCTCGCCCCCCGCCCGCAACGTTGTAGGAGCCATTGCGGACAGTTTCCGTCCGTGACCGTGGCATGCTCGGAAAATGCTCGATGCGTCGGCCCGGCTGCTCCGGTTGTTGGCTCTGTTTTCCTCCCGGCGTTTCTGGTCGGGGGCGGATCTCGCCGAGCGCCTGGAGGTGACGGAGCGCACGCTGCGGAGGGACGTGGAGAAGCTGCGCTCCCTCGGCTACGAGGTGCGCTCGACGTCAGGGCCGGCCGGCGGCTACCACCTGGGCGCCGGGTCTTCGTTGCCCCCCCTGTCGCTGGACGCGGACGAGGCGCTTTCCGTCGTGGTGGGGCTCCGGACGGCGGCCGTCTCCAGCGTGGCGGGGGTGGAGGGCGCCGCGGCCCGGGCGCTCTCGAAGCTCGAGCAGGTGCTGCCTTCGGCCGTGCGCGAGAAGGTGCGGGCGCTCGGCGCCATCCTCGAGCCGATGCACTTCGGCGGCGCTTCGGTGGACGCGGAGGTTTTGGGGATCCTGGCGGGCGCGTGTCGCGATCGCGAGGTCGTGAGCTATGCCTACGAGGATCGCAAGGGCGAGTGCTCGCAGCGCCGGGTGGAGCCGCACGGCCTGGTGTGTGCGGGCTCGCGTTGGTACCTGGCGGCGTGGGATTGTGGTCGCGAGGCCTTTCGCACCTTTCGCGTCGATCGCCTGTCGCGGGTGGTGCCGGCGCGGGAGGGCTTTGCCGCCCGTCCGCTGCCGGGGGGCAGCGCGCGCGCGTACGTTTCGCAGTCGGTGGCCACGGCGCAATACGAAACGAGGGTGCGGGTGATTCTGCACGCTCCCTACGAGGAGGTGGCGCGGCGCCTCTCTCCCCTTTCGGGGCGGCTCGAGAAGCTGGACGAGGGTCGCTGCGTGCTCGAGGCGGGGGGTCGGGAGCTTCGGCCCCTCGGGCTGTACGTGGCCCTGCTCGACTGCGATTTCGAGGTGCTCGAGCCGGCCGCGCTGGTGGCCGAGCTCGACGTGCTGTCGCGCCGCCTGGCGAGGGCGGCGCAGCGTTCGAGGGCTCGCTGAGCCTCGCGCCGAAACCGACGCCTGCCGCTGCGAGCCGGTCGAGCTGGCGCTCCGGCGAGCGGATCTGGTCGACAGTGGTTCCAACCGGGATCGGGCGCCGCTCGCCGAGTGAACGGGGGGCCTTGGCGGTTGGTTCGTCCCGCCCGCTCTTTGCCTCGCGCGCCGGAGAGCTTCTGGCGGCCGCGTGTCCGCGCCGGTGCGGCGGGCGGCGCGGTCGCGGTCGCCGTGGGGGGAGCGTCAGCCGACCTGGGCGCCGAGCTCCGCGCGAGCCGTGTAGAGGCTCCAGAATTTTTCTGCGACGGTGCTGGGGTCGACGGTTGCGGAGCCGTCGTCCCACGGGGTTCCCTTGACGAGGCCGAGCACCGTCACTTCGGCGACGTACACGCCGCGGCCCTTCAGGGTCTCCGAGAGCAAACGGACCACCTTGTGTTTGGCTGCGTTCGCCACCGCCAGTCCCATGGCCCCCCACTTCACGGCCATGGCGTCCACCGCGGCGGTCGGCAGCCCCAGCCCACCGTTCGTCACCAGCACGGCGGCGCCGGGCTGGGCTTCGAGGTCGGGCAGCGCGGCGCGCACCGCGCCGACCAGGCCGATCACGGGGAGATCGAAGAGGGCCTGCAGCTCGCTGGGCTCCGCCGCGAGGAGGTTGCCCGCGCCGCTGCCGTAGGCGTTCCACTGCAAGACCGTGATGGGGCCGAGCTCCTCGCGCACCTTCTCGGCGAGCGTTTGGATCGCCGTCGGGTCGGCGAGGTCGGTGGGATACGCCGCCGCGCGGATCCCTTGGGCCCGAAGCGAGGAGACGCCGGCCTGGAGGCGCTCGACGCTGCGGGCGACGAGCGCCACGGAGAAGCCCTTCCCGCCGAATTTTTCGGCGAGGGCGGTGGAGATGCCCGGGCCGAATCCACACAGGGCGATTGTCTTGGACATGTCCTCTGGCTAGCTTTCGGCGGGGCGCCGCGCAAGAGCCCGCGAGCGAAAAGTGCGCAAGAGCGCGGCAAGGGGCTACACTCGGCTGGCAATGAGCGTCGAAAGCGAGCCGATCGAAGCCGTCGAGGTCCTGCGCCTCACCGGGGCCCGCGAGGTCGCGGTGGGTGTGAATCGGCAGCCGCAGGTGCAACCTTCGCACTTGTATCCCGAGCGGCGCCCCCCGCCGTATCGCGAGGCGGCGGAGGGCGCCCCGCCGCAAAGGCGCTCGATCACGCAGTACTACGTGAGGGTGCGCACGCAGGGCGGGCTCGAGGGGCTGTACGGCGCGGTCGACCCGGAGGTGCTGCCCACGTTGCTCGGGCCGCTGCGCTCTCTGCTGCTCGGGCAGGATGCACTCGCCATCGAGCGGCTCTGGGATCAGATGTATCGGTCGAATCGCCACTCGCGGGGCAGCCACTACATGATGGCGATTAGCTATCTCGACAATGCGCTGTGGGATCTGCGCGGTCGGTACTTCGGCGCGCCGGTGTTTCGCTTGCTCGGAGGGCCCACGCAGCAGCCGGTCGAGGTATATGGCAGCTGTCTGGGTTTTTCGGTGGAGCCCGAGCGGGCGGCGCAGCGGGCGGCAGAGCTTTCGGCGAACGGTTTTCGCCGGCAGAAGTGGTTTCTCGGCTATGGTCCAGGCAGCGGCGCGCGCGGGATGGATCGCAACGTGCAGTTGGCGCGGGCGGTGCGTGAGGCGGTGGGCGAGGAGGGCGAGATCCTGTTCGACGCGTACCAGGGTTGGGACCTGGCGTATGCGCTCGAGTGGTGCCGCAAGGTGGAGCGGTATCGGCCGATGTGGCTGGAGGAGGCCTTTCCCGTTGCGGATCTGGAGAGCTTTCGGCGCTTGAGCCGCGCTACCTCCATTCCGCTCGCGACGGGCGAGCATTTCTACAATCGCTGGGAGGTGCAGCAGTACCTGCAGGCGGGTGTGTTGGCGTACGTTCAGGCTGACCCGGAGTGGTGCGGAGGCGTGAGCGAGGTGCTCAAGATTGGCCACTTGTGCTCGGCGTACGGCGTCCAGCTCGTGCCCCACTGCCACAACGTGCACGGGGCGCTTCACATCGTGGCGAGCCAATCCCCTGCGCTTTGCCCGTTCGGGGAGTATTTGATCAACTACGTGCCCGAGAAGCTGTACTGGGTGAGGGATCCCCCGCTGACCGACAGCGGCTGGGTCACTCTGCCGGAGGCGCCCGGGTTCGGGATCGAGCTCGATGTGGCGAAGGTCGAGCGTCAGGAGGTGTTGACGTCGTTTTGAGGGTCGGCGTCGGCGTCAGGCGAGCGCGATCTCGAAGCCGGAGGTTCCCGGGCGAGCGGGGGGCGCTTGCGCGTCGGCGGGCGTCACTTCGTACTGGAGGAAGGGCAGGCGCTGGGTGGTGAAGCCTCCCAGCGCGGGCGCCAGGGGGCTGTTTGCTTCGAGGTAGAGCATCAAGAAGTGTAGTCCCCGGCGGCGATGGTCGCGGTAGGCTCGATCGAGCAGGGCGCGAAGCGCGCGTGGGTCGCCGCTGGGAACGCTGAGGTTTGCCAGGTAGGCGTAGCGAAAGCATTCTCCCGGTGCGGGCAGAGGGGCGTGGCGCCAAAGCGTGCTGCTGAGGCCAAAGAGCCGCCTCACCCAGCGCATGGTTCCGCGATACTGTTCGACGCGGTAGCGCTTGACGGGGGCGGCGTCCCACACCGTGGCGGCGGCCGCGAGCTGACCCTCCGAATCGTGCGCGAGGTAGGTCGAGTCCAGCGAGTAACCGGGCCAGTGCAGAAGGCGGTGTTCGAGCTCGCCCTGGTCGAAGCAGTAGCCATAGGGTCGCTCCCGGTGGTCCCGGTCCAGCAGCTGGGTCAGGGCGGGCAGGTCGGAGCGGGTGGCGGTGCGCACCGCGTGCTTGGAGGGCGCGCTCCAGCGGGGTCGGGTGAAGTGGATCTGGACCGCGTCGTAGCGGCGAAACAGGTGGTAGATGGGCTGGGTGGCGCGGCGGGGCGAGCGGCGCGTCAGGGCGTGCAGGGCCGCCTGGTTGGAGGCGAGCACCGCGGTGTAGAAGTGCGTGACGGCGTGCCGCTCGGCCACGCTTTGCAGCAGGGGTGCGTAGCTGCGGTGCAGCGCGCCGCGGCCGCCCGGGCCGGCGCGAAGATCGCCGAGGTACGCGACCCGTCGGCGCTCTCCGTCGATCCAGCCGTCGCGCAGCAGGACGGTGCCGCAGCCGCGCACGCGGCCGTCTTTTTCCAGCGCCCAGCATTCGTGGGTGCCGCGCTGCTGCCGGTAGAGGGCGAAGAAGTCGGGGGAGCGCTCGGTGCAGAGCACGAGCTCGCCCCGCATGGGGACGGACTGAAATAGCTTCAGCAGGTCGGCGTTGTCGGCGGCGGTCGCCAACCGCAGCCGCTCCCCGGGGCCGATCGCGATGGGCGCCGGCGCGGCGGCTGGAGCGGGGGATGGCTCGGTGGCTGCAGTGGGCATTGTCGCGGGCTTGGGGGTGGCTCGCTCACGGCGCCGCGGCCTGGAGCGCGAAGGCTCCCAGGGAGGAGCCTACCAGGGCGGAGAGGGCGAGGTTGTTGTAGCGGGTGATGCGGTTGATGGCGGCGAATTTGGGCTGCTCGGCGTCGGCGAACCAGACGCCGCTCTCGCCCGTGGTGCGGTTTTGCACGAGTCGGGCGAAGGCGAGGGCGTGGTAGGTTTCCATCAGCAGGCTGGCGACCACGCTCGCCGCGAGCAAGGCTGCGGGCAGGAAGGTGGGCGAGGGGGACGCGGCCCCGGGCGTTCGGACGGCGGCTGCCGTGAAGAGGGCGGCGAAGAGGGCCAGCGAGAGCAGGTTGTGGAGGATGCCGTAGCGCGGAAGCCAGTTTCTCGTCACGGTCAACATGAAGAGCTCGACGAGGCCGCGGATCCACACGTTGGCGGCGAAGGCGCCGAAGCAGAGCGCCCAGGGCGGGCTCAGCAGCAAGAGCGCTGCCGCGGGGCACAGGCAAAACCAGAGGTAGACGACCAGGCCCAGCCAGTACGCTTTGGGCCGCGACATGCGCCCTCCGAGGGCGCCCCGCGCTTGGCGGCGGTACATTGCCCAACAGAGCGCGGCGACGGCGACCGCTCCACACAGAACGCCGAGCATCTCGTTCACTTCTGCCGTCCCCGCTCGCGGGCGACGCTGAGGTCGGGCTGGATGACGTGGTGATAGCGGCCCGAGGTCAGCTCGAGGTGCTGCATCTGCCCGCCGTACCAGTGGATTTCGACGTGCACGGCGCCCGCGTACGGGCCGAGCCCGACGAGTAGGCGCGGGTCGCTTTGTGCCGAGAGCCCGCTGCTGGCGCTGACCTCGCGCCATTGGCTGGCTTCGGGCCCCGAGCCGTCGAAGTGGAAGTGGACGCGCGTCCCCAGGGCGGATCGGTGCGTGGTCGAGCCGTTGCCTTGGAGCGAGAGCCCGACGAAGTGCCGATGAGCGGGCGCCAGCGTGTTTTCGAACAGGGACAGGGGCCCGTGCTGGTTGCTGATCAGGACGTCCAGGTCGCCGTCGTCGTCGAAGTCCGCGGTGGCCACGCCGCGGGAGTTGTCCCCGCGGGTCATGCCGACGAGCGGAGCGGCATCCGCAAAGTGGCCGGGTGCCTCCTTTCCGAGGTTGAGGTAGACGCGCCGCTGCTCGTTGGGAAATACGACGCGCCCGCGGATGTCCCCCCACATGTCCGCGTACGTGTGGATCTCCGGTCCCGACTGCATCAGCTTGTGGTTGACGTACCAGTAGTCCTTGCGCTCGTAGCCCCGGGGGTCGAGCCGGTCGTCCACCATGCCGTTGGCTTGCACGATGTCGAGAAACCCGTCGCCGTCCAGGTCTGCCAGGGCGGCGCCCCAGCCAAATCGGTGGGGATTGAGCGCACCGCGCTGCGTCGCCTCGTCACGGAGTCGCAGCGAGCCCGGGGTCGATGCGTTCATCCACAACAGGCTGCCTTCGGCCTGCAGGGGGTGGTGAACGTTGCTGATGTAGAGGTCCGGCAGCGAGTCGTTGTTCACGTCGCCGGCACTGCAGTTCATGCCCTTGTAGGTGTCGTTTCCGAGCTCGCCGTAGCGGCTCTCCACGACGGACTCCAGCCGCTGACCGCCGCGGTTGTGGTAGAGGCGGTCGGGGCCGAAGTCGTTTGCGACGTATAGGTCCGTGTACCCGTCGTGATCCAGGTCGGAGTAGCATACGGCGAGGGACCAGCGAGTTTCCCGGGGAATTCGCTCGAAGCGCTCGAAGCGGCCGCCGCCCAGACCCCGATACAGCTCGTTCTCGCCGCCGTTGTCGGCGTCGTGCCAGCCGTCGTGCATGAAGCGCAGAGCGCGACGGTCCCCCGGGTATTCGGGCGGCGGGAGGGCGAACAGGTTGAGCGGGCGAGGCGGGTCGTAGCCGCGCAGGTGGGTCGCCAGCACGTTGGCGACGAATACGTCGAGCACGGCGTCGCGGTCGAAGTCGAAGAAGCCGGCGTGAATCGACGTGTGGTGCTCGCCGAGGCCCGCGCCCGGCGTCACGTCGACGAACCGTAGGCGCCCGTTTTGCCGGAGCCGGTTTTCCAGTAGGCGGCTCGCGCCGAAGCTGACGGCGAGCAGGATGTCCGTGTCGCCGTCGCCATCGTAGTCCACGAGGGTGGCGCCGGCCGCGATGCCCTGGCGGTGATCGTCGTGATTGAAGGGCTCGAGCGCCGGGATGTCGACGGGCGAGAACCGCCAGCCTCCTCGGTTGAGGAAGAGCTGCGCCCGGTGGGGAGGCGCGGCGAGCGGGTGGGTGGTAAAGATGTCCACCGAGCCGTCGCCGTTCACGTCCGCGACGGCCACGGAGCTGCCGACGCTGAGCAGCCACTTGGCCACGTGGGCTACCCGCGGGTCCACCTCTTGCAAGGTCGAGCCCATCTCGGCAGCCAGACCGGACCTCGCCGAGAGGATTGGCTCGAGGGTGAAGTGGACGCGCTCCGCGGGCAGGGCACTGCCGGTGGCGTGCTCCGCGGTGAAGACGGCGAGCGCGGCCGAGCCGATCAGGGCCGCCCGGAGCACGAGTGCGCCCCGCCCGGGAGCTGGGAGCCCGGGAGCTGGGAGCCCCGCCGCTGGGAATCCACGAGCCGCGAGCGTGGCTCGCGAGGCCCTCCTCCATGCCGCGCGCGCGTGCAAGAAGGCCCATTTGAGCGCGGCGATGGCGAACGCGGCATAGAAGAACGTGAAAACACTCTCGAATAGGTGCAGGTAGAGGTCGACCGAGGTGATGGCCAGCGCCATCAGCACCTGGCCGCGGCGGCTGCTCGGCGAGGTGGCCGGGTCGGTGATCATGTAGAAGGTGAAGAGGAAGAACGCCGGCGCGCTCACGGTCCCGAGCAGCAACATGCTGGGAGGAATGTGGTGCCGCATGATGTAGGCCCGCAGCGCGGTCTGCAGCGCATAGAAAGCCAGGAAGGAGCCTACCAGCCAGCTGCGCCCCACGCGGGGGAGGAAGGTCACGAGCGCCAGCGCGATCATCGCGAAGGAGAGTGTCACGTCGCCGCCTGCCCACTGGTACGCAGGAGCGGTCGTGATCACGTCTCGGGTCAGTAGCAAACAGGCGGTGACGGCGAACAGGGAGGGATTGAAGACGTGACGCCCGGCGAAGGTGAAGACGTACTTCGAGCCGACCGCCAGCAGCACGGGCAGCAGCAGGACCCAGCTGTCGTGTGCGTAGTTCAACAGCAGCGCCAGGCTGGTGCACGTGATGTAGGCGGACAGCGGAAAGCGGGCGCCGCGCCCCGCCAGCGCCGACAGGAGCAGGTCCAATCCGCAGCCCGATGCCACGATCAGCAGCATCTGCAGGGGCGTGCGATTGAAACCGAAGGTGGAAAAGCCGAGCACCGCGTATGCCGAGAGCAACAGCGCGAACGGCCAGCGCACGTCCGAGCGGGGTGGAATGCTGCGACGCAGGGCGGCCCACGCAGCCGCCTGGGAGGAGCGAAGGGAACCGGCGCGCATGGGTCAGATCCAGATCTCGGTTTCGACGCGGGCTGGGCTGGGCGGCGGCTCCGTGCCGCCTCGCGCCGCCCAGTTGCGCAGGGATTCGATGTACAGGTGGGGGGTGTCGCCTCGCGTGGACTGGAACTGGCTCCGCCCGTAGTGACGCAGCGCTTGGCGCTGAACCGCCATGATGCCTACGTCTTGGCGAATGACCAGGCGAGTGTACCAAGGCAGCAGGAGGGAAGCCAAACGGCCAAAGCGCCCGAGCTTGTAGCTGATCAGCGTGAACACGCGCGTCGAGTCGTCCGTCATGGGCGTGCAGGTGCTGGTGATCACGAAGGCGACTTCGTTCTCTCCGTACACGTAGTCCACACGGGTGTGGTTGGGCATGGTGAAGAGGTCGGTGTGCGTGAGGGGCAGCCGCTTGGGGTTGAGGATTCGCTCGGACCAACCGATGCTGTCCTGCGGGTCGTGGTAGGTGATCCGCACGCTCGTCGCGCCGCGCTCCACGGTGATGGGCACCCGTTTGCGCCGCTCCGATCGAAACCAGCGATCGTGGACGTAGACGGTGTGCGGCACGTCCATGAAGTTCTCGACCAGGTTGGTCACGTCGCTGTCGAAGTGGGTCTCCATGTAGTAGGAGCGGTAGCCCGCCGCGCGAAAGTACGGCATGGCGAGCGGGGGCGCGCTGGGCTCGCTGCCCGAGCTCCCCATCCAAACCCAGACGATGCCGTCTTGCTCGAGGGCCGGGAAGGCTTCGGTGCGCCGCTCCGTATCGGGTGCGCCGGGGCCTTGCGAGGGGATGTGGACACAGCGGCCAGCGCCGTCGAAGGTCCAGCCGTGGTAGGGGCAGCGCAGGCGCCCCTGCACCACGCGGCCCTCGCTGAGCAGGGCGTTTCGATGCGGGCAGCGGTCGGTGAGGGCCCGGGCGGAGCCGGCTCGATCGCGGAACAGCACGACGAGCTCGCCGAGCATCAGGCGCTGCACGGGGCGGCTGCCGAGCTGCTCGGAGCGCAGGGCGGCATACCAAGCGTTGCTCAAAAGGCCGCACCGCCGCCGCAGCGGCGGGCGGGGCGCCTCGTTCCGCGGGAGGTCTGCGCTGGGCATCCGCGCGGTCATTCGGCGGCCACCGCCTCGCCGGGCAACCGCCGAGCGCGGGTCGAGCTACGCCGGCGCCGAATCGCCCGCCAGGTCAGACGCAGCGCGAAGCGAAGAAACATCCACCAGGAAGCCACGCCGGCGCACGCCAGCTCGTCCCCCGACAGGTGGCCCGGGTTGTGCTCGGCGAAGAACGCGATGTCGGGGTCGATCAACTGGGTGGGCTCGATACACGCCGCACCGCGCTTGAGCTGGCCGTGGCTGCGCTCGAACCGGACGATGCCGAGCGGCGCGCGCCACGCCGACCCGTAGCGTCGCCGACAAACCCGGTCGATCAAGCGGGCCACGTGGCGCGGTGTGGGGCTGTGGCGCGAGGGAAAATGGGTGGGAAAATTGCGCGTGAGCAGTAGGTAGGTCTTGTAGCCTTTGGTGAGCAGCAACCAGTAGAGTGGCACGAGCGGTGCCCGGATCTTGGCGCCGATCAGAAAACGGACGAACGCCTTGTGCAGCGACTTGTCGCCCCAGTATCGCTCGTCCACGACCGTGTCGCCGGAGAACAGCACGTTCGCGGGGGAGGATTCCACCCGGTGCCGCTCGAGCAGCAGGGTCGAAAAGCCGACGACCTGCTGCTGTCGGTTGCGGACCAGGATGACGTGGGACTTTTCGTCGAGGTCGCGGAAGAAAGCGGCCTCGTCCACCTGGTCGTAGTACTGGCGGAATAGCTGCCAGAGGCGCGCTCGGGTGGCTTCGGGGAGGGCGCCTCGGCGAGCCACCTCGCCCCGCAAGCGCTCGCCGGCGGGAGTCGGGCCGGCGCCGGGCGGTAGCGCGCGTGGAGGCAATTCCCGGGGCGAGGGAGTGTTCGTCACGCGGGGCCCGCGCCAGAAGCGCGAAAGGGCGTGGAGGTAGCTCACGGGTCTCCTCGTTGGGTCGGCGTGGTGCGGTAGCCAGAGCCACGGCGTGCCGGGGTGTTGGTGGTGGGCGAGGTGCCAGTTGAAGTGCAGCAGTGCGGCGGAAGCCCAGCGGGGCAGGGCGATGTCGAACGCGCCGTTCTTCACGTCGCGAGGGGAGCCGTAGTGGGCCAAGAAGTTGTGGGCCGACCACCACACGGCGTGGCACGCGTACAGCAGAGCGTAGGATTGCCACCGCAGGTCGAGGGCGATCCAGGCGAGGGCGTGGACGAGCAAGGTGGCCCAGCTCTCGACCCGAATGCGCAGCGCGTAGCGGCGCGGGATGCCGCCGAGCATGGCGCGGGCGGCGGGCACGTCCTGGATGGCTCGGTGCAGCATCAGCCGCGGGGCGATGGCGAGGAGCGCGAGGCTCACGACGGGCAGAGCCCAGAAGCCGCCGAGGTATAGCGAATAGAACTGCGCCCGCTTTTTGAGCAGACTCTCGCCCGGATAGCACAGGTCGAACATCTCGGCGTCGGTGCGGTTGCGCCGGTGGTGGCCGAGGTGGCAGGCCTGCATGAACGAATAGGGCCCCGGGAACCAGGCGGTGAGCAGGAACCCCAGCGCGTCGTTGACCGCTCGCCGGGGGTGGAGAACGCCGTGAAAGGCCTCGTGCATCAGGGAATAGTTGGGCGCCATCATCAAGGCGAAGATCACCCCAACGGCCAACAGGCCCAGCGTGCTCTCTTGCCGAGCGGCGAGAACGTGCAGCGCGCACCAGCTGGCGCACAGGGCGAGCGCCAGCGCCAGGTTGAGGCGAGCGGGGATGCCTCTTCCAGTGGGGGCGCGGGGGCAGGGCGCATCGGTGGGTCGCTGCCGGGCGGCAATTCGCCTTCTGCCGAGCCACACGGCGCCGAGTCCCAGCGCGGCCCCGCTGACCACGTCGAGAAAGAAGTGCTGCTTGACGGTCATCGTGGACGTGCAGATGGCCGCGGCCCAAACCAGGTAGCCCGCTCGGCGAGTCACCCGCCACACGTGGCCCAGGCACAGGCAGGTCACGGCCACGTGCAGGCTGGGCAGCGTATTGCCGGCGGCGTCGTTTGCGTACACCCAGGCGAGCCATTCGACGAGCGGAGCGTCGACCGCCCGCAGGTCGGGGCGTGGGTACTCGGCGGGCAGAACGCAGAACACCCCGCACGCCGCGACGAAGACGAACGCGATGCTCGTCAGAAGGGGCCGCAGCTGCTGGGGCCGGAGCACGGCCGCCGACACGGGTACGACGAGCAGATAGCTTGCGTAGACGACGACCGTCCAAGGCAGCAGGGGGATCAGGCCGTCGAGCGGGAGGCCGAAGTCGTAGCGGCTCACGGTGCGCGCCCCGATGGCGGAGAAAATGGGGAAGGTCGCGGCGAAGAGCGTGGTGGCGACGAGGGCTCGGCTCGAGGCGGAGCCATCGATCCAGGAGGTCAGGAGCCCTTCGAGCTCCGTGGCCGTTTCGCTCCGCATCGAGCGCCGCCTCACGGCTGGGGGCTCCCGCCCCGCGCCGCGGCATCACCGGTCGGCATCGCGCCCGGGGCCGACGCCTCGAAGACCTGCCCCCAAAAGGTCTCGGTGGCGAGCAACTCCGGCTTGATGTTCCCTTCTCGCATGCCGCGTCGACGGCGCTCGGCTGCGTAGCGCGAGAGGCCGTCGCCCACCGCGATCGCTCGCACCGCCTGCAGCTGCCCAAGGCGTCGACACAGGGCGTAGTGGTGGGTCGCCAGGAGTCGTCGCTCGACCGCTTTGCCGAGCGCATTCACGCAAGAGCTGCCGAGCGCGCGGGCTTCGACGTAGAGCTTGTAGCGAGGCTGCGCGCCCTCCGAGGGCGCGAGCAGGAGAAACGTCGGCGTGAGATGGAGCTCGGCGCATGCGTCCGAGAGCACACCCTGCACGAACGCCGAGTCGAGCTTCTCCCCCCGAAGATCGCTGCGCCGATCGCAGCGGCCCTCGAAGCTGAGCAACGGCGCGCGGCGGTAGTGGCCGCGGCAGCGCACTCGGTCGCCGAGGTCGTAGCGGTAGAGCCCGCCGCTGGTCGTCAACAGGGGCCGATAGTCCGCCCCGGCCCGCAGCTCGTCTGCGAGCCGCGGCGGCGCGCTGGGCGACTGCAGGTCGACGAACTCCAGGAAATGGCTGGCGATGGCGGCCACGGGGTGCGCGGCGACCGACAGCGGAATGGTGACGGCGCCCTCGGTCGCCATCAGGCCCTTGGCCTGCACCCGGGCGCGGGGAAAGTCGCCGTGCAGCTGGGAGACGAAGCTCTGTGCGGGGCCTTCCCCCCAACAGGATATCAACGAGAGCCGCGGCCACCAGCGCGCCGGGGCGTGGCGGTGGCGCTCGAGATGGCGGCGGCGGGCGGCCGGCAGGTGCTCGATCAGCCGAGGCAGGTGCTCTTGCATGTAACGAACGAGCAGAACCCAGTAGCTCGGGTGCCAGACGGACACGAACCCCAGATCGGCGGCCGCCAGCAGCTGACGCGCCGTTTGCTGCTGCCACGAGCCATGATCACGGAGCTGGCCCACTCTCGGGTCGACCGCCAGGCTTCTCCGAATGGCCCACCGCTGCAGTGGCCCGAAGTACTCCGTGTCGTCTTCGAGCCCGATGCGGATGCCGGCCTCGGTGTGTCTTGCTTCGGCATTGGCGGCTGAAACGGCCCAGTAGCTGCGCGCTCCCCACAGGCGGGGGCTGCGGGAGAGCATGTCGAACAGCCAGGGACCGGTCGCCCGCGAGAAATCCTGCAACAACCCCTGGGTATAGGGGATCAACTTCTGCGCGTGGGTCGAGCCGCTGGTGGGCTCGAAGGCGAGAACTGGCTCCGCCGTGAGCTGGAGTCGAGCCCCTCGGGCGGCTCGATCGACCCACGGCGCGTGCCCCGCGTAGTCGCGCACCGGCACCCGGCGCCGAAACGCCGCCAGGTCACCGACCTCGGCCAGGCGGTGTTCGCGCCCGAAGGCCGTTGGCGCGTTTCGGCGCACCAGCTCACGCAAGAGCGCGAGCTGGGTGCGCTGCGGCCGGGCACAGGCTCGATGAAAGCGCCGAGCCGCCGGCGTCAGTGCCACGAGGTGAGCCGCCTGGATACCGGCTACCGCCAAGCTCTTCCCCATCGGGGCACTGTAAACAAAGCCACGCGCGCCGAAAACGGGGAAGCCACCCGCCGAGCGCAGCGAGCCGCGCCGTCGTCGTGGGCTTCCGGAATGCGACCTCGACTGCAGAGCGGCTACACGCGCTTACCTCGCCTCACCACAGGCGTGGCGCCGGCATCACTGCCAAACCGGCGCAGGAGCGCCGTCGGCGATCCACTGCCGCAGCGCCTCCAGCGCCTCGTCGGGCAAACGCCCGCCGCCGGGGGGCATCGACTGAGCGCAGTTCATCGAACCCTGGCACTGCACGCCGGAGGATTCACTTTCGCCCGTGGCCTTGAGGTAGAGCCAGCTATTGTCCGGGTCGCCCGGCACGACCAGGGTGTAGCCAATGGCGTTCGCGGCCGGGCGATTCACGAGTCGCTCGACGATTTCGCTCGAGGTTACCTCGAAGCCGAGCCGCAGCCCCGCCGTTTCGCCCGCACCGTGGCACAGCGAGCAGCCGAAGTCCTCCAGCGCAGGCCGTACGACCTCGTGGAAGTAGCCCGTCTCGACGAGGGGCTCGCCCGGCTCCTCGCCTGGCTCGCCCCCGGGTTGCTCCGGGGGACCTTCCTCGGGCGGAGCTTCGCTCACGGCTTGCTCTATCACGTCGGCGAGCGCGTGCATCTCGCGACATTGCGCCAGCATCTCCTGCTGCAGGGCGGACTCGTTCGGCGCCTTTCCGGTGGCGACGCGATAGCGCTCCCAGATGTTGTCGATCCAGCCATGCAGCTTCCAGAAGACGTAGCTGTCGAGGTTCCTCCGGCCGTTGGAGACGTTGTGCGACTGATTCTGGAACGGAGCTCCGTTGAAATGGAGCGCGCCGTGCAAGCTGCTGGGGGAGAACCCTCCCCCGAGGGTGCCACACTGAATCCACATCGCGAACGCGCCCTCGTCGGGGAACATGTCGAGGTGGTTCTCGATGTCGTCCGCGATGGCGGCCGCCTCGACGACGTCGTCACCCCAGTCCCGGTAGTACTCCTGAACGATATCCGGGTAGTCTTCTCGGCTCGGGAAACTCTCCCAGCCCTCGAAATCCGCGGCGCGACTCGGCCACAGCTGGCGCAGCGACTCGAGCATGTGGCGATGCATGGCGAGGAACTCGTAGCCGTCCTGGCCGTTCTCGCACTCGTTGGCCTCGGGCCGCAGCTCGGGGTAGTTGCAGATCTCGACGACGCCCGGCTCGAGCTCGAAGGGGCTGTCCACGCAGCGGCGCACTTGGTGCCACTGGTAGTGCGACTCCTGCCAGTATCGCTCCTCCATCCATTCGATCATCTCCGGCTGCAGGGTGGCGTCGAGCTGGCCATTTTCCTCGTAGGTCGCATACCCCGGCGCCAGGGTGCCATCCGCTGGGTGGGGTTCGTAGCCGTCGACGCAGACGTCTCGATCGCCGTGCCCGTGGCCGCCCGGGTAGGCTTCGTCCTCCGGAGACGGCTCGGAAGGCGACCCGTGCCCGGATGGGGAGAGGTCGAGGGTCAGGTCGATCGTCCACTCGTTGCATGCCGCGGCTGCCAGGCAGCTCGCAGCGCCCACCGAAGCCCAGAGCAGCGGCCGAGCGCCGCGGCGGGACCCGCTCGGCGTCTCCGCCGAGCGGGCCCGTCGGGCGGGCCGCGACGAGGGGAGGTTCTTTTGCGCTTGCTCATCCAGTTGATTCACCATTTTCGGTCTCCCGCGTGGCCCTCGCGGGGCTGCACGACGCTGCGTGATGTCTCCGGCGCGCCGCGCTGGTCGGCGCACGCGGGCGAAGGGCCGCGAGCCCCCCGGTTCGCCCGGTCCTAGCATCGAAGCCGACCGAAATGCGCCCCCACGTTGCCCCCATTCGTCGCACCGAGGTGTCCTTCGCGGGGGACGACCGAGGGCTTGTGGCCGGCTACGCCGACGGCAAATGTCCAAAGGCGCCACGCAAGGCGAGCGGAGCTCGCCGGACCGTCAGGCGGGGGACTCGACCCCACTGCGCTCTCTTGCGTGTGCGGCGACGCGCGAGACAAGGTGCCGACGGGCTCGTCTCCGAAGCCGATGCCCACGTCCCGCGCGGTGGTGACAGTGTCGCCGTGGATGTCGACGCAGCGGGTGCCCCCGGTGACCATCCGTCTCCCCGAGCGCAACGGGCGCTTCGAAGCCGCGTGCGGCGAAGCGCTCGACGATGCGCTGCGAGACCTCTCGAGGAACCAGCTCGCCGTCCACCTGAGTGGGATCTCGGAGGGGATCGCCGCGGTTGGTGGTGCCGAGGATGGTGCCGCTCGGGTACCCGATGCCCCGCGCGGCGTCGCGGTCGAACGGGATCACCCCCTCGGGATCATCGTCGATGAGCCCCTCGTAGCCGCGTCGAATGGCGAACACCTCCCAGCCGCGGTCGGGCGCGCTGAAGCGCGACCGACCGAATCACGGCGTCGAGCCCGGGCGCATCCCCTCGTCCGGAGATTCGACGCGTCACGAGCGACCTCCGGCACCGAGTCTGGAGAGTCCCGCGTTTCGGGGCGTTTTCCTTACGGCACTCCGATCTGGCCGCCGTCGGTGCGCGTGATCACGATCGTGGCCGATCGGGGCCGGCTGCCGGCCTCCCCGGGGATGGTGGCGTCGCGGCTGGCGCTCGGCCAGGTGCTCTGAAAGCTCTCCAGATCGCCATCTTCACCAGGGTGCTGGATGTTGACGAACAGGGTCCGGTAATCGGGGGTCATGTCCACTCCCGTGATCTCGCAGCCGGCGGGGCCGACCAGGAACCGTCGGAGATTGCTCGGACTCGCGGGTCTTCCGACGATGGTCGCCTGCTCCCCGATGGTCGTGGTCTCTCCGTCGCCGACCTGGCCGGGCACGGCAGCCAGCATCTGATTGTTGCACCGACCGGCATCGGGGAATGCCCCGTCGTCCGTCTGGATCCACAACATCCCGCGGCGGTCGAACCACAACCCGTCCGGACTGGAGAAGTCGTTTTCCTCCGAGAGCTCCGAGACGTTCACGGCGCCCGGCGCGTCCGAAGGCGCCCCGAAGAGGAAGACGTCCCAGGTGAAGCTCGTCGAGGAGGCCCCGTCGGATTCGCGAAAGCGCAGGATGTGGCCGTTGATGTTCCCGCCGAGCTCTTCTTCGCCCGGCGCCGCGTAGTTGCGCGGATTGGGAGCATCCGTGGCGCCGACCTCGGTCCGCCGCGAGTTGTTCGTGAGCGTGAAGTAGACGTCGCTCGTCTGGGGGTGCACGGCGCCCCACTCCGGCCGGTCCATGGGGGTTGCGCCGACGCTGTCCGCCGCCAGGCGCGTAGCCACCACGACCGCGGCCTGGTCGGAGAAGGGGTAGGTGGCGTTGTTTTCGTCCAAGCCGTTGATGCCGTAGCTGAGCTCCAGCCACGTGCCGCGGCCGTCCACCTCGAAGCGAGCCACGTACAGCGTGCCGTCCCCCAGGTACTTGTCCCCCGCCGCGGGCCCGGAATTTTCGTCGGCCGGATCCCACGGCTGGCGGCTGACGAACTTGTAGATGTACTCGAAGCGCGAGTCATCGCCCATGTACACGACCACGGGCTGGCCCGGCCGCACGGGCCCGAACCAGGCGCCTTCGTGGCCGAATCGCCCGAGGGCGGAGCGCTTCTTGGGGGTGGAGCCCCGGTCGAACGGATCGAGCTCCACCACGTAGCCGAAGGAGTTGGGCTCGTTGCGATGATCGTCCGCGGCGGAGTCGCCCGTCGCGGTCACGTCGAAGCGGCGGTACCCATCGCCGGGTACGCTGTCCCAGCCGCGATATGAGGAGCCGCGTGTGTCCGGCCCCATGCCGTAGCGTGCGAGCAAGGCATTTTCACTTTCGCTTCGGCGCTCTGCGTCGTCGTCGCGCCGGAAGTATCCGAACCAGTTCTCCTCGCAGGTCAGGTAGGTGCCCCAGGGCGTGTGGCCATTGGCGCAGTTGTTGAGGGTGCCGCGAGCCATCTCGCCGGGCGAAAACGCCGTCAAAAGCAGCGAGCTGCCGCGCGCGGGGCCGGTGATCTCCATCGGGGTCGTCGCGGTGATGCGGCGGTTGAGAGAAGAGTCGGGCACGTAGCGAAAGCCGCTGCCGTCGTCGACCACCTCGATGACCGACACGCCGTGAGCGCTCATTTCTTTGTCGACCTCGGCCTGGGGTCGAGCCTCGTCGTCTGCCGCCGTGGGGCCGGTGGCGTGCAGGTATTGGTCGAGGATCTGTTCGTGGTTCATCACGAGCAGGCCGCGGTCCGAGCGATTCGGGGCTCGGGTTCCATCGTCGGCGAGGCCGAAATAGGCCATGCCGTCGTGCTGGTCGCCTGCGCGCTGGTCGAAATCGGCCTCCTCCCCGCGGTTGCCGTATTCGGAGATGCCGGCTGCGATCGGGTCACCCATGGCGTACAGCACTCGGGCCTGGTACCCGGCGGGCAGCAGAACGCGGTCCTCGGTGGAGTGCGGGACCGGCTCGAAGCCGAGCTCGGCCGGGGTCAGCGGGAGCGTTTCGGTGAGCGGCGGCGGGTCGTCGTCCCCGCAGGCCGCGAGGCTCGGCAACAGCGCGGCGGCGCAGGTCGATACGCCCCCTCGAAGCATCGCGCGGCGCCCGAGGCGCTCCCCGAGCAGACTCAGGAGAGGGGGAACTGTCGAGGGGTTGTCGCGGCGAGCTGGATCGTGTGCCATCTCGCTCTCGTAGGCTGCTCGTGAAACGCGAAGATGGAGCCAGGGCGAACTTCTGGGGACGTCCGGCAACCCACCGAGCCGGCTCGGGACGCTTTCCCGACTCGCAATGCCGGATTCGCCGCTCGGAAACCCAGGTCGAACGACGGGAGCGCGCCCGCTGCCCCCGCGGGCGCGACCCACCCACCCCGCAGCCCCGGTGCCGCGGCGAACGCGGTGTTTTGCGGGGCGCGCTCTTCGGTTAGATTTCGACCTCGCAGCCGGCGCGGCCTGGGCCTCGTCCAAAGCGCACTTCGAGATGGCGGAATCGGTTTCTTCGCAACGCGCCCCGAGCGCTTTTCCTCTCTTCGCGTATGGCACGCTGATGGACCCGGCGCTGCTTCTGCAGGTCTGCCCGTCCGCGCGCCGCGCCAAGCCCGCTCGGCTCGCCGGCTACTTCGTCAGCTCGCTGCACGGCCTTCCCTATCCGGGCGCCATCTCCCGCGCCGGTTCGGAGGCCGAAGGCTGGCTGATCGAAGTGACGGGCGCCGCCGCGTGGGCGCAGCTGGACGAGTACGAGGGGGAGGCCTATCAGCGAACCGCCTGCCGTGCGCTCGCGGGGGGGCGAGAGGTCGACGCGTGGTTGTACGTGCTTCGCCCCGCCTTCGAGCGGTTGTGCACGGGCAAGCGGTGGCGCGCCGGCGGGGGGCGTCTCGGCTAGGCCCGGGCGAGGCCCGCCTCCGCTGCCGGAAAGCCAGAAGCATCGGGCGACGCGCGTGCGCTCAGCTGCGCGAAAGCAACGCCGCGATCCGCGCGGGTTCGACGCCGAGGGCCGAGGCGAGCGCCCCGACGCGTTCGGCCTCGGGCAACTGGGCGGCACGCACTCTCACGGCGTGGGGGTGGAATTCGACCATCCAGGGCCCGAGCTGGCGACGGACCTCGTGCTCGTACACCCCTTCGACGACGAGCACGCCGGCGCCCTGGAGGATGCGTATCCCTTCCCCGTCCACGCGAGGGTGCGGATCGCGCATTCCGAGGACGACGCGAGCGATGCCTCGCTGCGCGATCGAGCGACTGCAGGCGGGCGTGCGCCCGTGAAAAGAGCAGGGTTCGAGTGTGGAGTAGAGCGTTGCGCCCACCACGCTGTGGCCTTTCTCTTGGGCATCGCCCGCTGCGGCGATTTCCGCGTGATCTTCCCCGGGGCCTTGCGTGTGCCCGCGCCCGAGCAGCTCGCCGCTCGCACCCACGATGACGCAGCCCACCCAGGGGTTGTCCCCGGTGGAGCCGCGTGCCTTCTCCCCCTCGGCAATCGCTAGCCGCATCCAGCGCTGGTGCTCTTCGACCATCTCGCGCGGACCATAGCTCACTTTCGCCTTCCTGGCCGGTCGTGGGAGCACGAGATCGGCACGGGTCGTGACGCCTCGACGTGGGGTCCGGCCTCCAGCGGTTTGGCGCGCGACCGCGCGCCTGCCCGCCGGCGGCCCCCTCGGGCTAGCTGGCGGCGGTCGTCCGCCGTGCGGTTTCACGCAGCGCGCCTACGTAGCCGGCCCCGAAATGGTTCACGTGGACCAGCAATGGATACAGTTGATAGAGGGCCACTCGCCGTTCGGCTCCGGGCTGCAGCGGAAAGGCCTCCTCGTAGGCCGAGAAGACGCGCGGGGAGAAGCCTCCGAACAGGCGCATCATCGCGAGGTCCACCTCGCGGCTGCCCCCGTACGGGGCCGGATCGAGGAGCGCGGGCTCGCCGAGGTCGTCGACGTGTAGGTTGCCGCCCCACAAGTCCCCGTGGAGGCGGGAAGGGGGCTCGTCTGGCCCGCACACCGACTCCAGTTCGTTGGCGATTCGACCGAGCTCGCGAGTCAGATCCTTCGGGAGGCGACCGGCGTCGGCGGCGAGCCGCAGCTGGGGCTCGAGCCGCTCGGAGCGATAGAAGCTCGGCCAGGCGGAGTGGGGCGTGTTGCTCTGCGGCAGTCGGCCGATGAAGTTGTCCCGGTCGAGGCCGAATCCGTCGCTGCCGAAGCGATGAAGGCGCGCCAGACCGGTGCCCAGCTGCTCGTCGAAGCCGGGGCTGCGCCGCGCCGAGGAGAGCAGCTCCAGCAGCAGGAAGGCGTGTTCCCCGGGCTGGGAAACGGCGATGACGCGAGGGGTGCGCAAGGCCTTCGCCTCGGCGAGCCAAGCGAGCCCGTGAGCTTCCGCCTCGAACAGACCGGGCGGAGCCTGCGCGTTGAGCTTGGCGAAGAGCTGGCGGCCGTTGCTGAGCACGAGCCGATAGGCCTCGTTGATGTCGCCCCCCGTAGCAGGAATGGACCGCCGCAGTTCGGCGCCGGCGGCCCGTGCGGCGACGCGGAGCACGTCGAGGCTCGCCACTCAGTTGCCACTTGCTGGAGCGCCCGGGGGCGACTCCGCGGTTGTGCCGGCCTTCGTGACACCGTCTGCGCTCACAGTGCCCTCTGCTGCGGCCTTCAACACCTGCTGGGCCCACTCCTGGCCGATTTGCATGGTCTCCTCGATGATCAGCGGCATCTTCTCCATCATCGCTTTGCCGGCGGGGGATTCGTGAAACTGAATCACCGCGATCATCTCTTCGTTGCTGAGGTGTTTCGCGTAGACCGGCGTGATTCGATTCATCATCTCGGGCCACTTCTCCTCGAACGCTCGGACCATCTCCTTGCCTTGCGGCGCCGCCCCCATCTGCTGCTTCATCGCAGCGAGCATCTGGTTCATCATGCGCGTGGCACCGGTGACCTCCGCCATGCGCTCGGCAAGCTGGGGCCCCGTCATGGCCTTCAGCGCCGCGGAGCCCTCGCCCGCCGGGGCGACGCGGGCTGCCGCCTCGGCAGGGGCCGGCCCGCGATCGGGGCCGACCTCGGCGCCGCGGTTGCAGCCAACCGTCGATGCCACCGCCGCGAGCAGCAAGCCCAGCGTGGCGTGCAGTGGTTGCACTGCAAAACTTTGGTTTCTCATCGCGGCACCCTACCGGCGAACGCTGCCCTGCGCCAGTGCGGTTGGACGGCGATTGAGAGTCGGTCGGGTGGCGAACGCCGCCGGTCCGACGCGAGCGCGCTCGGCGCACGCCGACAGACGTGCGCTCGGCGTGGCCGCGCGGCGCGTAGGCGGCGCTCAGCAGCCGCAGGGGTCCGCTGCTTCGCAGCAGGAATCGTCCGGCCCCCGTTTGTGGTCGGTGTCTTCGAGCAGCAGGTACAGCTCCCACCGGTAGCCATCTGGATCCTCTGTCCAGAGCTTGTCCTGGTTGGCGTAGCAACAAACCGAGGTCGCCCGATCCCCGGCCAGCCCTGCGGCGAGCAGGCGCTGGTGCGCCGCTTCCAGCGAAGCTCGGTCCAGAAACTCCAGTCCGACGTGAATGGGGCGCACGGCGGCCACAGCGCCCGGGCTCTGGTGAAGGCTCAGGTTGAGAGCGAGCGTACTGGGCAGAAACTTGGCGTAATCACTCCGCGCCTTGACCGGCTCGGCACACAGCAGAGTGCGGTAAAAGTCGCTACTGCGTTCGATGTTGCTGACGGGAAGGCTGATATGGAAGCGCATGGGTCTCCTTGGTAGGGTGGGGTGGGTGAACAGCGCGAGTCGGAACCTGCGGCGCGGGCGCCTCGGCCGGTCTCGAGCCATGCTGGGAGAACGGGCCAGCCCGGGCGACGGATGCAGCCAACTTCGCCGCGGGCGCCACTCGCTGCCCTGGAGCGGGGCGCAAAGAATTCGTTGCCCCCGAGTCGCTCCGGCTCCCGTCTACCGAGGGTCATGACTCGATCCAGCCCAGTTCGATCGTCCGGCCCGAGCAGTCGTGCTCCCGGCGAGCTCAGTCAGCAGTTGTGGGAGTTGTTCCGAGGCGAGCTTCTGCGCTTTGCGCGCGGCCGCGTGGGAAGCCACGAGGCCGCAGAGGATCTGGTTCAGCAGACGTTCCTCAAGGCCCACGATCGGCTCCGCGCGGGGGGGGACGTGCAGCAGCCCCGGGCGTGGCTCTACCGAATCCTGAGAAACGCCATCGTCGACGCCCACCGTGCGGCCAGCGCTGGCGCCGCGGCCAGCGATCGGCTCGCCGCGGACCCGGACCAACGGCGGGACGAGGTCTCCCTGCGAGCCGACGCGGACTCGCTGCTGGCGTCGATCGTGCCCGAGTTCCTGCGCAGGCTGCCCGCGCCGTACCAGAAGGCCTTGCTCTTGGTCGACCTCGAGGGCAAGAGCCAGCGCCAGGCGGCCGTCGAGCTCGGGCTCAGCGAAGCCGGGTTGAAGAGCCGCCTGCAGCGGGGGCGGCGGCACCTGCGCGAGGCGCTGCAGCGCTGCTGCGAGTTCGAGCTGGACGGCCGTGGCAAGCCGATCGGTTGTCGGTCCCGCGCGGGCAACGGCTGCTGCTGAATGAGGGGGGCCAACAGGATGGAGTCGTCGCTGTCGGCGCGGTCCGCTTGGATGTGCTCGTGCCGTACCAGGAGCGCGGTCACGGCGGGGCTGAGCTCCAGGTCGACCTTTTCCAGGAGTGCGGCGGCTCGCCTCGGCGCCGCCCACAGGCGCAGACGCCCGGCCTTTTCCTGCACTTCTTCCAGCAGCTCGCCGACGTGGCGCCGGGCCCCGGGCATCTGGATCGCGAAGCTCGGCGGGACCCGACGGCTGACCGCAGCGAGGACGTGTGCGCAGAGGCTGCGGGTCGAGGCGAACCGCTCGATGAGGGGCATCGGATCCAGCTCCTCTTCGATCGCCAGCTCGGTCGCGGAATCGAGCGGGGGGTAGGTGCTCGGCTCTGGCAGCGCGGTCGCGGTGTGCAGGCGCTCGACGACCGATTCGGTGGGTGGGCGCCAGCCCAAGAGCTCGTCGATGCGCTCTACGCAGGCCGTCGGCATCAGCTCGTTCATCGTGCCTTGCCGCACGGGGATCCCGCGCAGAGATGCGTGCGACCAGCGCGTGGGTCGAGCGGCGATCGATGTCGAGCAAGTTCCGAGCGCGGCCGTCGCCATCCCACGCGTCGGTGTGGTTGTCGTTGGTGAGTCGCGGCAGTGCTCGCCGGGAGCAAGCCACTGACGGGGTGCTGCTTCGGGATGATCACGGCCTGCACCTCGCGATACAGCGCGTCCAGCCTCGACCGAAGGCTGGAGCCTGCCGACACCGGCGATGGGGTAGGAGCACTCATTACATCGGCGGATGGCCGCCGGATCCGAGCGCCGCAAGCGACTGCGCGCCGCGCGCGGCGCGAGTCGGAGCCGACCCTGTGGCGACTTGGTTGTTGGGCCGAGGTGTGCCGGACCGTCGCCCGTTTTCCGGGTTCGCAGCGAAGAATGCACTACGATATCGGGTCGGCCCTTTTGCTGCATCCGCTGGCCGGCGTCGTGGAACCTCGTGATCCAATCCCTCCACCGAGTCGAGCACAAGTACATCGTCTCCGTCGCCGACTTCGAGGGCATTCGAGCGGCTATCGGGGGTCGCCTCCTGCCGGACGAAAACGGTCGAGATGGAGCGTATCGAGTCGTCAGCCTCTACTACGACAGCCCGGACCACGATTTCTTCTGGGCCAAGGTCGACGGGCAAGATCAACGCAGGAAGGTCCGGCTCCGCCTCTACCCCGATGGCCCTGCGCCGCGCACTACCGGGGAGAGCGTTGGGCTGTCGATGCTGGAAGTGAAGCAGCGCACCGGCAGGCGCGTGCACAAGCGCCGCCTGGCGCTACCTCTGTCCGAAGCCACCGCGCTGTGCGAGGGGCGAAAGCCCCCCGGGGGGCTCACTGCGGTCGAAGCCGAAGTGGCTCGAGAGGTGCTGGGCCTCGCGCGAGCGATGCCGCTGCGACCGACGGCCATCACGGACTACCGTCGCCGCGCGGTGCAGGGCCTGGGCGACGAGGCGGGCCTGCGAATTACCTTCGACACGGGCATCGGGTGCCGCGTCTCCAACTTGGACTTGGGGGAGCCGAACGCCGAAAACGAAGAAATCGTTGCGGAGGGCTGGGGGATCTTGGAGGTCAAGGCGGCGTGCGAGGTGCCGGTCTGGGTTGCGGAGCTGCTGCGGTCGAGCGGGGCCAAGCGGCATCGCATCAGCAAGTACTGCACCGGGCTGGCCTTGTTGCTTCACCCCGCGGCGCTGGAGCGAGCCCTGGGTGCCGCGGCGGCGAAGCACGAGTGCTTTCGCGGCGGCTGTGGCAGCTTCCGCCCCGCGCAGCCGTAGTGGAACCGTAGCCAATGCAGGACCTGCTCGGACAGTTTGGCCAGGCGGCAGGAGGCCCCAGCGGGGTCGCGCTCGGAGACCTGAGCCTTTCGCTGGCCGTGAGCTTTGGACTGTGCCTTTGTATCGCGTGGGTGTACCGAGCGACCTACCGAGGCAATGGCTATTCGCAGCAGTACGTCCATACCCTGATCATCATGGGAACCGTGGTGACGCTGATCATCATGATCGTCGGCTCGAGCGTGGCGCGGGCCTTTGCGCTCGTGGGAGCGCTCTCGATCATTCGGTTTCGAAATGCGGTGAAGGAAACGCGCGACATCGGCTTCATCTTCCTGGCGATGGCCGTGGGCATGGGGGCCGGCACGGGGCTGTATGTCCAGGCTGCGTTGGCCACGCTGGCCGTCTCGGGCGTCTCCGTCATGATGTGGAGGCTGGATTGGTTCTCGCGCCTGGTCGCCGTGCACAGCGTGCGCGTGCGCTTCGATGCGGAGCAGGACTACGAGCCGCTCCTGAGGGAGGTGCTGGCTCGCCACTGCCGGCAGTTCAGCCTGGTCGGCGTGGAAACGGCTCGGGGGGGGGCTCAGCAGGAGGTCGAGCTGGAGGTCCAGCTCGCGCCCGACAGCGAGCCGAGCGCGCTGCTGCGCGCCCTTCGGGGCTGCAACGGGAACAACAAGGCGATCATCGCGGCGCGCCCCACGGTCGGTTGACCCCGGGGCGCGGGCCAAGCGGCGATCGACCCCTCACGGAGGGCTGCCGCGTCGGCGCGGTCGGGCCGCTTTCGGTGCGTCCGGGTGCCCCACGCGCGTTCAGGGTTGAGCCGACGCTCCCGGAAGGCTAAACGCTGGCTCGCTCATGACGAATTCTCCAGTAACCGTCGAAAAGATCGGTGGAACCTCGATGTCCCGATTCGACGAGATTCTCGCCAACGTCATCCTTCGGGACCCGGCGCGCGTCTACGGGCGGGTGTACGTAGTCTCCGCCTACGGAGGCGTGACGGACCGGCTGCTGGAGCACAAGAAAGAGAAAGAGCCCGGTGTCTACACGGCGTTCGCTGCCGGGAGACCGTACATCGAGCCGCTCCAGCAGCTCGAGGAGAGCCTGCGTGAGCTCAACGCTTCCCAAGGTCGGCTCGGGTTGGACGTACAAGCCGCCAATCGCTTCATCGAACGGCGCACCGAAGAGGTGCTCGGCTACCTTCGGAGCATGGAAGACGTGCTGGCTTCCGGCTACGTCGCCCGGGCCGAAATCCTGAGCGCCGGCCGAGAGCTGCTGGCCGCCATCGGCGAGAGCCACAGCGCACACAACTCCACCTCGATTCTCCGATCGCGCGGGTACGAGGCGCGCTGCGTGGACCTGAGTGGTTGGGGGGATCCGCGCCCCTTGACCATCGACGAACGCATTCGAGAGGCCATCGGCAAGCTCGCGACCGACCGAGAGGTGACCTTCGTGACGGGATACTGCAAGGGCGTCGAGGGTATCATGCGGGAGTTCGACCGCGGCTACTCGGAGGTCACGTTCTCCAAGCTCGCCGTGGCGCTCTCGGCGCGCGAGGCGGTCATCCACAAGGAGTTTCATCTCAGCTCGGCCGATCCGCGAGTCGTCGGGGTGGATCGCGTGGTGCCCGTGTGCCGCACGAACTTCGACGTTGCCGACCAGCTGGCGGACGTGGGCATGGAGGCGATCCACCCCAAGGCGTCCAAGCCGCTCGAGCTGGCGGGCATCGCTCTGCGCGTGAAGAACGCCTTCGACCCCCACCACGACGGTACGCTCATCACCAAGGGCTACACGTGTCCCGATTCGCGTATCGAGGTGGTGACGGGCACCGACAAGGTCAGCATCGTCGAGGTGCACGACACGAAGATGGTGTCCGAGGTCGGTACGGATCACCGTATCATGCAGGTTTTGGTGGATTTCGGCGTCTCCTACATCTCGAAGACGACCAACGCCAATACCATCGACCTGGTGCTCTGGGACCGGGACCTGCATCCGGAGCTCCTCGACCGGCTGCGAGCCGACTACGATTCCGTGTCCGTAATCGAGACGGCCGTCGTGTGCGCCATCGGCTCCAACATCGCCAAGCCAGGCATCCTGGCGCGCGCCACCGCCGTGTTGGCCGAGGCGGGCATCAACATCGTCGGGCTGTCGCAGACGGCTCGGCAGACGAACATGCAGTTCACGGTCGAGCGCTCCGATTTCACTCGGGCCCAGCGGGTCTTGCACGCCGCGCTGTGCGAGTGAGTGGCGAGCCGCCCGTCGAGATGGGGGGCCCGTGGGGGCGGGAAGGCGGGAGGGGAAGCGTTTTCCGCCTCGGGGCAGCGCCGCGACGGGGCGGTCGACGCGCCCAGGCGGAGCCGCGGATGCGTGTCACTTCGGTGTCGGCGGCGGTGTGCGACACGTCGCCCTTGCAGCGAGGTGGCGCACCGACCTACGGAAGTGAGACGCGCTTTCGTTCTCGTCCTCCGCATCGATTGCAGTGCCAGCGGGATCGGGAAGAACTTGAATCGATCCCGCGTATTTTGCGCAAATGGTCGCCGGAGCTGGCTTGCGAAACCGTCACTGCTGTCTGGTAAAGTAGAGGAATGGCTGTGTCGCGAATTCTGCTGTGGCGGTTATTGATCGTCTGTCTCTTGTGTGCGTCGGTGAGTTTCGCCGAAACACCGGTGGAGCAGGCGAGAGCGATCCGCGAGGCGGGCATCGAAGCGTATTCGGCGGGCAATTACGCCAAGGCGAAGGCACTCTTCGATTCCGCGGGGGCGCTCTCTTCCTCGGCCACCTCCATGCTGTGGTCGGCGCGTGCGCGGGCGAAGCTCAATCTATTCCTCGAAGCCATGGAGTTCTACCAGTGGGCCTCCGAGCCCGGCTTGACCAAGGAGGATCCCTCGGTCGAGCGCAAATCGCGCGATGCCGCGCGAGCCGAGCGGGACGCGCTCGATCGCCGGATTCCGCGACTTCGCATCTACCTCGACTCCACGTCTCAGCCGGACGAGGTGGAGGTCACCGTGGATGGCAAGCACATTTCGAAGACGTTGCTGAAACGCAATAAGAGCGGCCCGTTCCGGCGGGGGCGCGCGCTCAAGCTCAACCCGGGCCGTCACAAGTTGCTTGCGATCAAGGGCGACAGTCGGCGAGAGGTTTCGGTGAACCTCGCCGAGGGGCAGAAGCGGGAGGTGCGGCTGCGTTTCCCCGACCCCAATACGGTTCGCCAGCGCAAGTGTCGGGACGGCTGCGAGAAGAGCTGCGGCGGCAAGAACCAGTGCTACCTGGAGTGCAAGCGGCATTGTTTCAGCGACAGCCGCAAGTAGATTCCCGAGGAGAAGGGCCGCCTCAGCGCCCCGCGCCGGTCGACGCGCGCTTGTGCCGGCGCTGCCGCCAGGTCGCGAGCAGTGCCTCGATGTCGCGTGCGAGCCAGCCGCCCTTCTGTCGAGCGACCGTCTCGCGGAGCTGCTCGGAGGCGGTCGCCACGTCGATCTGATGGTTGATCAGGCGGCTCATCGTGGCGTCCGCCCGCTTGCGTCGCCCCACGCCGTCGAGGTTGTCCACCAGCGGCTCCAGCCACCCGAGCACGCGATGCCACCAGGCCTTCTTCTTCGTTCGCCCGAGCTCGTCGGAGAGTTGACGGCGGCGCGCCTCGAGAGCGACCTTCAAGCTTTCGAGCTGCGCCGTGACGGCCTCGGGCGCTTGCCACTGCCCTCGCCAACCATCCAGCTTCTCGAGCAGCAGCTGGCAGTCGAACAGTCCATGGTGGCGGTAGGCCAGCATTTCGGCGAGCAGGGCGGGCCGCTCGTGCGCTCGGGCCTCCGCCGCATCGGCGAAGTCCTGCATTTTTTGAAGAGAGATGAAGCGGTAGATGAAGTCCAGGCCCGTCCCCTTGATGTTCTGGCAGCCGAGCACTTCGCCGTGGTGGCCTGGCGTGATGATTCGAAACACGAAGTCGAGCACCTCGTCGCCTTTGGCTTCGCTGTTCTCCAGCACGACGATCTTGTCCATCATCAACTCGAAAAACGCCTCCCGCAGGGCACCGAGAAGCCCGCTCGGTGCGCAGCCTGCGGCCGCCGCCGCCTCCAGCTCGCGACGCACGCGCCACGGCAGGACCAGCGCTTCGGCGATCTTCAACGCCTTGGCGCGGCCCGCGCGCGCCTCCACGTCGGCCGCGCGCGGGAAACACACCTGGAGCGCCGTCGGGGAACCGCCGATCTGGTCGGCCCAAGGGCGCAGCGCCTCCGCCACGGCAGCTCGCAGCGCCTCGACGCTGCTCGGCGCTCCTCGCACGGGCACGCGCGCGGCCGTCGCCAGCCACTGCTGCACCGAGGCCAGCGAGGCGTCCCCTGCGTCTCCACCGAGCGCGACGTGAGCTCGGCGGAGACGCTCGACGACGGTGCGGTCCTCGCGCGGGATGGCCAGGCGACGAAACGTCCCTTCCAGCCATGGCGCCACGTCTTCCCTGGCCTCGGGAGCGGCCAGCTTCGCGGCCTCGGCCAGGGCGGCGGCGCGCAGGAAAGCGAGCATTCCGGAGCCGTTGGTGCCGATCACCACCAGCCAGTCGGCGCTCACGTCCCGTGCGCACAGCTCGGCGAACACGCGCGAGCGCGCCACTCGATCGGCGCGGTTGTTCAGAACCAACACCAGCTGTGTCTGCCCACTATCGTCGGGACAGTGGTCGGCGAACCCGAGCCGATTCCAGTTCGAGAGGAAGCCGGCTCGCTCGTTGGCGCTCATCCCATTGGAGAAGCGCAGGGTCCGGGTTTCGTACCCGACCTTGGGGAAGGTCTTCAGAACGCCCAGATCGGGAACGACGTTGTCCGCGATGTCGACCAGCGCCCGTAGGCGGTCGATGCCCAACTCCTCGGCAAGGCGAAGGGCCAACGCGACGTTGCGGGGGTGCTCTTGGTACGGGAATCGCGCGAGCAGATCGCGGGGCAGGAGATCCGCACAGAGCTCGTCGACGTGAATGAGCCTCGAGCCGCGCGCGTTGGCCGACTCACGCACGATCGCCTGCATCTGATCCTCGCTGGAGAACACGAGGCCTCGATCGGGAACGAATCGCCCCACGACGCGGGCCACGTCCTCCCCGGTTGGACCCATGATGTCTTCGTGGTCCGGGTACGCGTTGGTGACCGTCGTGATGTCGTCCTGCATCCACTCCCGGTTGAGAATGTCGACGAACTCCGGATTGAGTGCCATGCACTCCCACAGGAACACCTGGGCGCCGAGCCGCTGGGCGTAGCCCACGGCCGTCTCTTGTTCCCAGATCGTCGCCTTGTCGTAAGGGCGGTACAGAAATAGCTCGGTAGCGCTCTGACCGCGGCGCGCCAGGATCAACATCGCTTCGCAGCCCGTCGTCTTGGAGACGACATCGAGGTGCAAGGACTGGAACAAAGCGCTCTTGAGCCGCTCGGTACCGCTTTTGCCGCGACTCCCCCAGCCTCCGATGCTGAGCGGGATCAGGCGCCGGCTGCGCGCGAAGCGCTTGTGGACCCGACGGGAGCGGAAGAGCATGCCGACCAGGAGCAGCCACACCACGAGGGAGAGGTGCCACGCGGTGTTGCCCGAAGGGGATACCACGTAGCTCAGCGCGTCCTCGAGCCAGAGGGTCAGCGGCAGGGGGAGTGATGCGAGGTACTGGCGCGCCCGCCGAGGCATGGTCTCCACGACGAAGTCGCCCAGCGAGGCCGCCGTGGCGGAGTACTCGCAGCCGAACCCCAGTCGACCGAGCTCGCGGGTGAAGGCGGAGCGAGATTCCGGGGTCTGGCCCAAAAGCGCTCGGTCGCGCAGGTCGCAGAGCCTGGGGTGGAGCAGTACCAGCCGGAGCCTGAGCCAGCAGCGCCGTAGCCAGCTCCGAGGCCCTCGCAGTTGCAGGCGACCGAAGGGCGTCAACAGGAGTGCACCCTGTGGGTGGGCGCAAGCGGCCGCCAGGTCGTCGACGCGCGGCAAGAAGCAACCCCAACTCTGACCGAGCAGCGCGCGGCGCTCGCCGGGAACCCGAGTCGGCGTGACCTCGGCCTGCCGCAGGGGAACGGTGCGAACGCCACCTTCGGGCATTCGGCCGCGCGTGTGCAGGTGGCTCTGCCGCTTGTCGGGACCACGGTGCAAGAGCTCGTACACGAGCTTCCAGAACCGAAAGCCACGCCGCTCCCCGCGGCGAATCGAGTACTTGCCGTCGGATCGGCGTTGCACGGTGAGCGGCAGGTCGAGGGCGGCGGTGACGAACGCGGCCCAGTGTAGGTGGTGTTCGCTCGTGCCTTCGCCCAGCGCGAGCGTGTAGCGCCGGCCCTCGCGGTGCTGGCGGCTCGCTTCGCTCAATCGAGCGAGCAGCGCGCTGCCGCCCGGTTGCGAAACCAACGCGAGCTTTCGGGCCTCGGTGGCGGCGAGCTCCGCGATATCCAGAGGGCAGCCGTCGATCAGTTGCTGCAGCGCGCGACCTACGTGCTGGCGAAGCAGCGCCGCGGTTGGACCCGTCGTGGCGGTGGAGATGGCGTGCAGCGCGGCGCGGTGCAGCACCGGCTCGGCGCTCGCGCAGCACGCCTCGAGCGTACGGAGTAGAGCGGCGTGCCCTCCGGGGCATTGCAGCACGGGGGGCGCCGCGAGCTGCACCAGGGCGAAGCCGAGCACCGCTGGACAGCCGTCGCCGACGGCGAACTCGGCGAGCCGCCCCAGAGCGTCACGGCCCGCTACGGGCGCCAACTCGAGCAGCGCTCGCACCACGCCCTGGCGGACGTGCTCGCTCTCGTCCTGGTAGCGACTCTCGATCAGCTCCAGCTGCCGTGGCAAGGGCAGGCGGAGCCGGGGGATCAGGGTCAGCGCGTGGTGTCGCACCAGCATGTCGTCGGGGCCGCTGGCGTGGCAGAGCAGCGCGCGGACGTCGTCGACGGCTCCCGTGCCCAGGGCGCTCACCTCGGCCTGCAAGGCGGCGGTTTGAACGAACTTCGCGGCCGTTTCACCGAGGGCGGCAGCGCGCACGCTGGCCAGCGCTTCGACACCGAGCGAAATCCCGCGCTCGGCCTCGGGCAGCAGCTCGAGGGCTCGTGCCACGAGCATGTACGCGGCTTCCCGCAATAGCGCGTGCAGCCCGACATGGCTCAGCTCCAGGGCGCTGGCGCACAGCGCATCCACCGCCACCGTGCTGCGCGTGCCGGAGGGCGCCGCGACCACCAACTGGAGCGCCGCCCGCAGCGACACCAGGGCGAGGTCGACGCGGTCGGCCTCGTCGGTCGAGTCCCGCGCCGCAGTCTGGGGGTCCTCGGCGCCGGCCCCGGGCGGGCCGATGGGTCGAGCCCGCTGGGCCGCGACTCGGCACAGCGCCACGGCCAGATCGAGGTCCGAGTCGACTCGCCCATCGGTGATGAGCACCGCCTGGTAGGCGGCGGCTTGCACCGCCTTGCCTCGGAGCTCCCGATCGAGCCGCCCGAGGGCGGACTCGATCCGACCGCTGGTGTCGTGCAGCAGGGAGGTGGTCACGGCGGAGCCTCTTGCTCGCTGGACCGGCTCCACTCCGGGTCGCCGCGCGGTGGCACGGGGGCGAGCGCCGGTCCGCCCTCCTCGAGGCGATCGACGAACGGCCGCTCGACGGGTCGATAGTCCTGCAGCCCCTGGCGGAGCACCCAGTCGTAGCGGAAGCGGGCGGCAGCGAACACGCCGAAGTTGCTTCGCGGCGCGTCGGCGAAGGCGGAAAGAGAGAGCTCGGCCAGCACGCGCTGGTCCGAACGCGGCCAGAGCCAGAACGTGGCGCGCGGGGCGACGCTCAGCCGTGAGAAGGCGCGGCGGCGGTAGGGGCCGGGGGGGCGATGGCTGGCTTCGAGGGCCGCGCGCAGCCAAGGATGGTGGCCGGCTCCGCTGAGCACCTGCAGCACGCTCGAGGCGCTGAGCCGGTCCAGCGTGCGAAGGGTCGGATCGAGTCGCAGACCCAGGTAATACGAGGAGATGGTGTCGATGAAGGGCCGGTGCGAAAGGCTCGCTTGCGCGTCGAGGGATTGGGGGCGCTCCGCGGCGTATCGCGAGTAGACGTCGCCGTCTGCGTCGCTCCGGCCACGAGCTCGATCGGCCGCGCTGCGAAACGTCATCCCCGCGCGCCCCGTCAGGAGCAGGTCGGCAGTGAGGGCCGTTCGATGATATGCCTCGAAGCTGCCGAGCAGTCCGTAGCCGCGGTAGCGTGGCTGATAGGCGACGCGCCCGCGCAGATTGAGACCGGGCAGCCCGCCCTTCGGCACCACCGACACGCGCGCTCTGGCGCCGAGCGAAGGGGCACCGCTCCGCAGCCTTCCGTAGCCTACGGCTTGCCAGTAGAGCCGACCCCCCAGCAGCTGCTGGCGCAGCTCGGAAGCGATCTCGAGGAATCGGTCGGAGGCGTCGTCGTCGGCGTCCGAGAGGTCTCGGTCGATCAGCGAGAGGGTCGCGGAGCTGCTGAGAGGGGGCGCGTCCCGTGCGCGATGGGGCGCCGGCCCGACGGCGCCCCGGTCCTGGTCGAAACGCACCGGCGCGCCGGCGAGCGCCGGCGCCGTGGGCGCCGCGAGCGGCGCCTCCCCTTCCGGCGCGGGCGGGATCTCCACCACGTGGGCCACCTCGGGGCGAACCAAGAGATCGCCGCTGGCGACGCGCAGCTCCAGGCGCTGGGCTCGGGCCGAGTCGACCACGTGCTCGAAGCGCGTCTCGGGTGAGAACTGCTCGGAGCCGAGGTTGTGGAACGCCGTAGGGTCCACCTCGGCGCTCACCGGCAGGGTGCGGCGCTCGGCCCCCTCCGCCTCGGTCGGGGAGGCCACGGTCAGCTGCAGGGCGCCCCCCGCGGCGCCGACGGCGCGTACCCGAAAGCGTACCAGGGCCGGGCCCATCACGTGCAGCACGGTCGTCCCGGAGTGGCGCGAGAGCCTCGCGTAGCGGGTCTTTCGAGGCGCGGGGCGCAGCGTGGAGTCAGTTTCGTCGACCAGGCCGAGTTGCACCCAGCCCATCGGCTCACCCTCCTCGGGCAGCTCGACGCGCAGCGTGGTCGATTCGGGGCCGAGAGCGACGCGGCAGTGGACGGGCCGCGCGACGCGGTCGGGCGGGGAGGGGCCCGACGCGTCGCAGGCCAGCGGGGCGTCGTCGACGAAGAGTGACTGCGAGCAGCGCTCCGTCGCACCCCGCCGCGCAAAGCACAGGCTGGTGACCGCGAGCGTCTGCCCGCGGTGGGCACGCACGTCGAGCTCCGCCGAATCGTACAGGCTGCGGGCGCGGTCCGGTGCCAGCATGAGCGCGCGCCGAACCCGCGCGCTGGCGCTGCGTTCGTCGACGACCGGCGCGCTGCTGGTGACGACGATCGTGCGCTCGCCCAGTGTCTCCAGGCTGGGTGTGCGCCAGCGCACCCGACCGCCGAACTGCGAGAGCAGCCGTCGGGTCGCGTGCGCGCGGGGGTCTCCGCGGTGGGCCAGCACGAACGCCGAGCGCGCGTGATCGAGGCTCCCCTCGGCGCGCGCCAGGGCGAGGTGGTCGGCGGCGGCGGCCTCGGCAAGCGCCGTCTGCCCCGTGCTCGCGGCCAGGCCCTGCAACAGCGGCGCGGATATCGCGGGGCGACCGAGGCGCGAAGCGAGCACGGCTCCGTACAGCGTGCCCAGGCTGTCGCGTCCCGGCGACAGCTCGCCGATCAGGGCCTCGAGGGCCTTCTCGCTGCTGCCGGCGCGTTGCCATTGGCCCGCGCGCGAGAGCGCCTGCGGCTCCCCCGAGAAAGCCATCGGCTCCGTTCGCGTCGCCAGCCCGAGCGGCACGACGGCTTGCGTTGCGAGCGGCAAGAAGAGCGCGCCGCTGGCCGTGGCCAGCTCGTGGGACGGCAACCCCGCCCGTGCGCGGTCGCCCTGTGCGAGCTGAACGTAGCCCAGGGCCGCGAGCGCGCGGGCGCGTTCGCCCCAGATGGCTCGGCGGCGCTCGCCGTCCGGGGCCTGCCGCAGTGCCGTGCCCAGCCGTCGCAGCTCCGAGAGCGACGGCTCCGCTTCGACCTCGGACCGATCCGGCGCCGCCTCGCGCGGGAGGGAGTCGGCTGGGCGCGGAGGAGCCCTTCGGCGGGGCTGCAAGCGAATCCGCAGGCGCGTGAGAATCGGCGTGTCCGTGGTGACGCGCAAGCTGCTCTCGCGCGGTCGCACGGCGAAGCGCAGCTCCCCCGAGGCGCCGGGGCGCAGCCAGACCTCTTCCTGGTCCGGCTCTTCGCCGAGCCGGAGGTGGACCAAACCCGTCTTGGGAGCTGCGCTCGCGTCCAGCAGCAGGCTGACGAGAGCCAGCTCACCCGGGGCGGGCAGCTCGAACCGCGTCGGCCCTTCCAGCGCGGTCCAGATCTCGCCTTCGCGCAGCTCTGCGCAGGGCAATCGTGCGCCCCAGGGCAGGAGGGCGGCGACCTCGGGCCCGTTCGCCCGTCGTATCCGATGCTCCCCCGGGGCGACGCCGGCGCGCGAGGGCGTCTGCAGCAGCGGGTGAACGAACAGCGAAGCCCCGTCGACCACGATCGCGGAGGGCTCGACGCGCGCTCGATCGACGGGGCGCAGCACGAGCGCCGCGTGGGTCCCCCCCAAGCTCGGCACGGACAGCGGCGTTGGCTGGTTCGGCACGACCCACCAGCGCGGTCCGTACGGGCCCAGGGCCGAGCAGGTTTGCTCGGGGCCGGCCAGCCGCGAGAGGGGGCGCAGGCGCAAGGAGGGCGCCGCGTCGGGGGACTCGAGCGTGTTCCATCCACCCGCCGTGCGAAACGCGCGTCGCACCAGCCGCAGGGCGTCGCGGTCGGCTGGGTGATCGACGAGCGCTCGGTCGGCGCGTCCGAGATACGCGGGGCGAGCGCCCTCGTGCAGGGGAAACGCGGCGTCGAGCAGCGCCGAGAGCAAGGCGCCCGAGAGAGGGTCGCGGCTGCGCTCGGCGAGCCCCCGCAACGCGGGCAGAGGTGCCGAGGTCGGCTCTAGGGCGTCGGCGGGGGCGAAGGGTCGCGCCCGCCGCAGCACTTCGATCCACAGCGCCACTCGCTCGGGCTCGGGCAGCTCGAGGCTGCCGCGCCAGAGAGCCTGCAGCTGGGCGGCGAGACCGGGTCGATCCAGGCTGTGGGGCAGCGCGACCACCGCCGCCAGGGCGGCGCGCTGGACTTCGCCCGGAGCTTCCGGCGCCGCCTCGGCGCGCTGCTGCAGCGGCTCGAGCCCCGCAATCGAGGGCGCGGCGTGGTGGGCGACCAGCTCTCGCAGCCAGGAGGGGGCCGCGGGGGGCGCTGGTGCGTAGCTGGCCTGCGGCAGATGCGACAGCTCCGGATCGAAGAGCCCGCGGCGGGGCATGTACCGGGACACCTCGACGCGAGCTCGGCCCGCGAGTGCCTCGACGGTCAGCCAGCGGCCTCGTGGCAGGACCCGCAGGTGTCGCGTCGCCTTCCATTCGGCGCTCGCCGGGTCGGGCGAGCCGGCCTCTGGAGCACTGGGGCCTGGGTGCGCCGAAGCCTCCTGGGGGGCTTCCTCGCCTTCCTCCTCCTCGCCTGCATTTTCCCCCCCGTCCTCGGCCGCAAGCGCGTCGCGCGCCGGGAGCGTGCGCAGCGTGTGCCACGTCCAGTCGCCTTCGCGGACGCGGAACCGGCCCACCGTGTCCGCCGCCGGCGAGAGCCCGAGGGAGACGACCTCGCCGGGCACCACGGCCAGCCGCAAGGGTGCCTCAGGCCGCAGCACGGCCTGATCCCGGGTCGCCGAGGGCTCGGGCGGCACCCGCTCGAAATACGGGGCGACCAGCCGCCGCTCGCGCAGCCGCATCTGCTGCCACTGCCCGGCGAGCCAGCGCCGCTCGGCTCGGCGCGTTTGCCCGCGCGAGGGCGAGTTCCCGCGGGCGCCCCCCATCAGCCGGCGCAGGGCCGAAAGCATGCGCAGCGCCCGCTCGGAGGAGCCGCCGAGCGCGGGCGGCGGGTCGCCGCCCCGCGCAAGCCAGCGCCCGACCGCCGCGTCCAGCCGTTGCTCTCGCAAGTCGTCCGGGGCCCGGGGCGTCGCGACCCGCACCGTCAGCGCGGTCGGTCGCGACGCCCGAAAGGCCGCGAAGCGCGGCGCGAGGTAGCTCGCGATGCGCAGCTCGGTGGGGGCGGGTCCGTGCAGCCAGTGGATCAGCTCGGGGTGCGCGCCGTCGCCTGCGTAGGCCAACCCGGCCGCGAGGGCCTCGCCTTCGATCGACAGCCGATCCCCCGGGCGCACCGGAACGAGCAAGATCGAGGCAGGGGTCAAGCGAGCGGACGGCCCCGGGGGGAGCCACTCGGGGGGCTGCGAGAGTCTGTGGTCCACCCGCGCCATTTGCGCGGGCGGCAGCCAAAGCATCGCTTCCGTCGCGTTTGCGTTCGACAGCTGCGTCAGCACGGCGGTCAGCGCGGCGACCACCCAGGCCCAGCGCCCCCGCCGGGGGCCGCGTCTCGATTCGCCCTTGCGGCAGACCCCCCCGCCCGGGGGGTGCCTCGGGGGCGAGCGGGTCGAAGCGGCCGAGCTGCGACGTTGCATCAGTTCACCGACAGCCCCCTGGCCACGGCGCGTGCGAATCGCTCCCGCAGGCTGCGCTCGCGCGCGAGCTGAGTGCGCAACGACGCGGCCAGCTCCAGGTGAACGAAGCTGCGACCGTTGCGCCGGCTCTCTTGCGCTTGCACGTTGGTGGTCCCCCCGAGCACCGATATCTCGTCGGGGTACACGCGGGCCGTGCCCGGTCCGAGCTCGGCGTTGAGGGCACGGGCCAACGGCACCACGGGCGTCTCCGTGCCCGCCGCGCTCACGATGATCTTGGCCTCGGGCGCTTTCTCGTCGCGAAACCCGTGGATTTGCAGGACGTGCGCCCGCGGCCAGACCTCGGTCAGCTCGGTGTGCGCCTGGTGGAAGAAGCTGCGCGTCTGGTGGGCGGCGTCGGCGGGGCTGTCGCCGCTGCGGGCTCGCTTCTTGCGCTCGGCGTCCTCGCCGACCCCGCCGCGGTGAACCGTGTTGATGAGCAGCGCTTGGGCGCCCGCCACCTCGAACACCGCGGTCGCGATGGGGAGCGTTTGCGCGTCGAAGAACGTGTGCGGCGCCTCGACGATCAACGGAATTTGCGCCGCGGCGCGCAACGCCACGGCCCCGGCCCCCCGCGCTCGCTCGGGCCGCTCGGCGAGCAGCCACACGCGCCCTTCGTCGACCCAGTGCGCGGCGAAGCCGGGCAGTGCGGGGCGCGAGGGGAGCTGGCGCTCCGTCAGCGCCCCCCCGAGATGGCGCATCCACGCTCGGTAGTCGCTGGCCTCTTCCTCGCTGGGCGGCGCGTAGCGCGAGACGGCGAGCCGGCGCAGCTGCGCCAGGGCGTCGGACAATCCCTCTTTCACCACCGCCCCCGGCGGCGATGGGTCACCCGCCGCCTCCGCCGGGTCCGGTGGAGCTCCCGAGGCAGATCCCGGCTCGGGCTCCTTCTCGCAGGCGGCGAGCGCCATCGCCAGCGCTGCGGCCCCGCCGATCGGGAAAGCGCGGCGCCGCGCGGGTCGCCGAATGGCCCGAGAGCCCTCACGGTGATTGAAGCACACGCCCTTCGACAACGGCACGAATCCAAAGTCGGTTTCGGGCCGCCCTCGGATTGTGTGCCGGTCGGGTGATGGTCAACGTGTGCGGACCTGTAGGCAGATCGTCGCCGAGCGCGATCAGGGCGGCCGCCATGCGGTCCGGCAGGGGGCCGGCGGCGGTGTCGAACGGCTCCGCCCATACCAGCGCCCGACCGCGCGTGCCGAATGCCAGGGCGCGGCGACCGCGCCATTCGGTGGCGCGGCGGCGATAGTGCCCTGCCACACGGGCGGGCGCGCCGCCATCGACCCGGTAGCTCAACTCGAGGGGGCCGAGGTCGCCTTGGGCCACGCCGATGACCGCGACGCTCAGCAGCTCCCCCGGGCGTCGGTCGAAGGGGAAGCGAGCCGTTTGCCCCGCCGGGAGGCCGTAGACGGTCTGGTGCTTGAAGATCCGCCCGCCCGCGACGGGTCGAGCTCGCGCGAACAGCACACCCGCGGGGCCCAGCCCCTCCACTCGCAGTTTCCCTCGCGCTCGCGGAGCGGAGACCGTGCGCCTTCCCGTCCGCAGCGACAGGGCATTTTCGATCAACAGCTGCTCGCCGAGCCACAGCCGCCAGGTGCCGCCGAGCTGGTTCTCGTCGGCGGCGAACGCGACGACCATCGGCGATTCCAGGGCCAGGGTGCTGGTCTCCAGCGTGGAGTCGAGCAGTGCCCAGCCGTTGGGCGGTAGGGGCTGCGAGGCGGGCAGGGCGCTCGGCACGAACACCTTGCGGACGATGAGACCACCCGCGGCTTCGAGCACGCGGGGCGCTACGGCCCGGCTGGTGACCCGAAGCGGCTCGATGCGCACCTGGGTCGTCAGCAGGTGCTGCCGCTCTTGCCGCAACAGCTCCGACAGGTTGTCGGGCGTCAGCACCACCCAGGGGCTGACGACATGGGGTGCGTAGCGCAGGGCGAAGCCTTCGGGCGGCTCGAAGTCGTACGGGGGCTCCCGCTGGGGCGGCGCCGCGGTCTGATCGACGAACGCCACCGCGAGTACGCGCTCGTCGCCGAACACCTCCACCCGGCGGCTCCCGGTCGGAACGTGGAGGCGAAAGACGGCCGCTTCGGAGACGGGCTGACCCTGCACGTGCTCGAAGGTCGACGGTTCGGGGTCGAAGCCGAGCGTTTCCTCGCTCAGACTGCGTCCGTCGGCGCCCAGGAACGTCACGCGCGCCGTGGCGCGCGGGGCTGGCTCGCCCAACTCGCCCAGCCAGCGCAGGCTCAGGCCGAGCTGGCGCTGCTCGGGGGCGGCCAACAGCGCCAGCGGGGCTCGCGGATCCAGCCCGTGGGGGCGCTGGATGCGCAGGTCGGGGCCGAGCAGCATGCGATCGCCCCGCAGCGGATAGGCGTCGGCCTCGAGGAAGCGGTCCGAGAGCTCCCGCAGCGCGGTGATGCGCAGGCGGGCGGGCTCCTCGGTCGAGAGCACGATCGTGCTCGGCCCGGCGTCTGGCAGCGTCAGGTCGACTTTGCCCCCCGCGCGCAACCGGTGTTCGGAGGGGGGCTCGCCGCCCAGCCGCGACAGACGCACCCGTGTGTCGGTGTCGGAGGCGACGCGCAGCTCCACGGCGCCCACCGTGTTGAGGGCCAGCTCCCTGCCGGGGCCGGTCTCGAGGCGTTCGTCGATGCCGGTCGATGGAGCGGCGCGCCCGAGCGCCGGCCCCAACAGCAGCCGGCGCACGACGTAGTCGCGGCCTTCTCGGCCCGCGGCCGTGAGCCGGCGCTTCCAGTGCGAGAGCGCCGCACGGCGCACGTCCGCGTCGATGTCGTAGAAGCCCAGGCTCGTGCGGTCTTCGGTCAGGCCGCGCCGATCCGAAAGGCTCAGCGTGCGCTCCATCAAGCGCTGCTCGAGGGGCGTGCGGGCCACGTCGTGTGCCAGGCGAAGCAGCAGGTGGCTCGAGTCGCCCCGCCCGGCGCGAAGGCGCAGCCGCCCGGCGCGTCCGGCGAGCGCGCGCACGTCGAGCTCGAAGCTGCGCGCCTCGCACACCAGGCTCGTGCCCCCCGCCAGGTGGGCGGCTTCTTCGGAGGGACCCGCCCCCTGCGCGGCGGGCAGCTGGGTGAGGCCCCGCAGCGTTCGACTCGCCACCGACTGGCCCGCGCTGTCGAACACCTCGACCGAGAGGGAGAAAGAAAGCTCCTCGTCGCTCGCCACTCCAAACGGCACGAGCAGCCAGGCCGTGAGAGAGACTTCCTGCACGCCGCCGTGGAGCATCAGCTCGACGCTCTGCTCGGGTGTGACCTCGTAGGCCAGGATCTCGTCGGCCGGCGCCGCCGTCGGATCGAAGTCGCGAACTCCGACGATCGCCGCGAAGAGCAGGGCGCACACGAGCCAAAAGAGCCCCGAGCGGCTCACGGCAGCACCACCTCCACGGGCCCCCGAGCGAGGCCGCGCAGCTGCTGGAAGGTCGACAGCGGCATCGTCCGCTCTCGGGCCGGCTCACGGGCGGAGGCCAAGCCGAGTGGGGGGCGGAGCAACGGGAGCAGGCGTACGGTTCGCGCGCCCGACGAGCGCTGGGTGGGACCGGCGAGCCAGGCCGTCTCCGTGGTCGGGTCGAACGCCGCGCGCCAGCCGCATGCAAGGCCGAGGCGCAGAGCCGCATCCAGAAAGTGCGGGTTGTTGCTCCGGCGGTGCAACAGCCAGTCGGCCTCGATGCGCGCGGTGTCGCAGCCCGACCCTCTGGAGCCATGCCGCCCGCCGACCCCGGCGCTGCGAGTCGGGGGATCGGCGAGCACCGCCTGCAGATCGGGCAGAGCCCCGGCTTCACTCGGCAGCGCCAGCAGGACACTTCGCGGCGACGCAGCCCCGCTCCACGCCAGACGCAGCTCCGGTCGCAGCCACAGGGCAAGCGAGCGACCCGGCGCGAAACGCCGCGCGTAGCCCAGCACCGGATCGGCGCGAGCCGCCAGGGCCCGGTACTGGGCGCTGCCGTCGACGGCGGCCGTCGCGATTCCAGCGACCTCGAGACGGTCGGCGAGTCGTCGAGCCCACTCGGGCGCCGAGGCCACAGTGGGTAGCTCTGCGTCGAGGGAGAGAACGGCTTCGGCGTCGGTCGGGCGCTCCTCGTCGACTCCGCGCAGCAGCACGCTTCGGCCCCCGGCGTCGAGCCACACCTCGTGGGCGCGCTGAAACCACGCCTTCCGCCCCTCGGGGCGGCGCGGGTCCGAGAGCCGGTCGGCGACCAGATTCACGGCCGTGCCGTGCACGATGAGCAAGTCCGCCTGCAGCGCCGCGGTGAGCCGAAGCGCGGAGTCGATTCCGCCGCGCTGCCAGCGGGGGGCGCCCAGGCCGAGTGAAAGGCCTCCCGCGTGTCCGTCCCGTCGCTGCACGAGGGTTGGCAGCCCGCGTCGGCGGGAACCCTCGGGCTCGAACAGCACCCAGGCGTCGAACGCGCCTCGCGCCCGGGCAAAGTGCAGGCCGAGCTGCGCCGCGAGCGCGAGCTGGGGGGCGGTGGGTGGCGACGACGCCTCGAATCGCTCGCGCAGCAGCTCGCCGTACAGGCGCAGCTCTCCCGAGGTGGGCAGCGCGAACCGCTGCGGGTCGCTGTACGTCAGGCGCCGCAGCCTCTCGGACCACTCTCCGAGCGTCGAGAGGGTCCAGTCCTCGGCCGCCTCGACCCCCAGGCGCCGGGCGGCGATTTCGCCGGCGACCTGCTCCGGCAGCTCGAGCCGCAGAGCGGCCGCAAGCTCGCTGCCGGCGAGCGGGGGGCGGAAGGAAACGTGCACCGGGTGGCCCAGCCAGCTGCCCAGAGCTTCGAGCGAGAGCTCTTCGGGCAGCGCATCCGGGCAGACCAACTCGACCTGCGAGGATGCGGCGGAGGAGGCGATCCGCAGCACGCGGTCGAGCCCCAGGTGCTCGGCGAGCTGGCTCGCGAAGCGCTCGTCCGGGGCGGCGATGGTGTCGAAGCGCGAGCGCAACACCACCGCGCGAGCGCCCACGCGGTCGGCGATGTCGAACCCGACCGGGATCGAGGGGGCGCCGAGCCGCTCGGCCTCGATCAGCACCAGGTAGCGGTCCCCGAAGCGCCGCGTGCGGCGCAGCGCCACGCGCGGTCCGGTCGTGTCCTGGTCCGGGTCGTCGACGACCGGGCTGATGATCTTCCACCGCCCTCGGACGCCGTAGCGCACGTCGAGGTGGGCCCTGGCGGCGAGACGACCCGCGCCCGGGCCCTCGGCGCTCGTCGTGGCGAGCTCGAGCGCCGCTTGATAGGCATCGACGAAACGCCCCGCGGAGCCCGTGCGCTGCGGCGCCGGCGCCGAATCTCCCAAGCTCAGCGCCAAAGGCACCGACTCGGCGAGCCCGAGGGGCGGGGCGGCGACCGCCGCGGCGGGGCGGGCGTCGACGGTTCGCATCAGAAATCCGATGGCGGTGCCGACGGGGAAGGAAAGCAGGCTCACCTGGACCGTGGGCATCACGACCTGGGGGATGCTGTTGCGATCCCACATCTTGGTCGCGAGCAGGCTCGGCAGGAGGTAGCCGAAGCCGAGAAAATCGAGCAGCTGCACACTCGGCAGCCAGCGAAACAGCGCCCAGCCCGCGCAGTATTTGACGAAAAATCCCACGGAGAAGGCGACCAATACGCGCCGCGAGCCGACGATCGACACGCGCGACAGCGGCGGCACGCGCGACAGCGCGCGACTCAGCAGCAGCACGACGATCGCCTCCATGAGGGTCGTGGCGACCTTCGACGGCTGATACCAGGCCACGGCGAGCAGCGCGGGAACCAGGATCCCGTTGTAGTCCCAGCCGTAGCGCACGTTGAATCGGGCGGCCACGATGGCGCCGACCAATAGGATGATGTGGGCGTGGGGCGACTCGAGGAACGCCAGCGAGACGCTCTCGTTGGCAACCTGGAAGCGAGAGAGCGTGAAGTTGGTGTAGGGGAGCAGCAACTCGGAGACAATCCCGTAGGTGATCGCCGTCACCAGGCCGATGCGCGGGAACGCTCGCACGAAGCCCGCGTTCCAGTAGCTGTTGCTCAGCAGGGGCACGAGCACCAGGCCGAGGCTGTACAGCTCACGCGAGTGGGCGAGGCTCCAGCGCGCCACGAGCCACGGCAGCAGCGTCGCCTCGACCGACAGCCGCACGAGCGATGAGGCGGCGATGAGGAGCAAGAAGCGCTCTCGACCGAAGAAGGTGAACCACGCTCCCACCCGCGGCAGCTGCCGCCCCAGGGCCAGGGCCAGCAGGTAGGCCAAGGTAGATTCCGCCACGATCAGCGCGCCCGTGACGGGGGCGGCCACGAGGACGGTCGCGATGTAGCCCGGGACCACCAAGCCGGCGAAACTCCAGCCCAGACTCTCTCGAAAAAAGCTGAGCAAAATCAGCCCGATGAAGACTGGCGCGTGGAGGCTTCGGTCGAGCCCGTTTTCCGGCAAGAGCCTCAGGGCGGTCCAGGCGGGTTCCATGCGCGTGGGACAAAACGTCCAGCTTCAGGAAAGCCATTGCTTTTTCCGAGCGCGCCCGCGCCGTTGGGCGTGGGTGAAGAAGCGACGGCGGGAACCCGTATGCTCGAGGAGAAGTCGAATCGAAAGTGCTCCGCCTGTTCCAACGCCGCAGGGTCCCGAAGAAATTCCTGCTCCCCCGACCCATGTCCGGGGCCCCCAAGCGCGCGAACGCCGCCTGGCGGCATCGCCTGGTCGAGGCGCTGGCCGCGGCGCTGCCCGTGCTCCTGGTGCTGCTGCAGCCACTTCGACATCTCGACGACGGCTTTCGGGAGCGCATCCTGCGCGGAGCCGCCGAGTCGACGCTCTCGCAGGTCGTGCTCCTCTCGGAGGTGCCCGCCGCCGTCGCTCGCTCGCCCAGCTGCCCCACCCAGGTCGCGCGGGCGCTTTCCGCGACGGGTGCTCGCGCCGGGCTCGTGCTCTCGCCGCTGCCCCTGTTCTGCGAGGGGATCCTGGACGCCAGCTCCGACGAGTCGGAGCTGGCCCCGCCCATCGCGCAGCTCCCGACCGAGGTGCTCCGCCTGAGCGAGGAGCGCCACGTCGTCGGCATTGCGCCGGCCGTCGCCGACGATCCCCTGCTGACCGCGCTGGGGTTGCGCCCCCAGCATTGGGTCGCGCCGCGCCCCGCGTCCGCCATCCCGAAGGTGCTGCTGCACCGCTTGCAGGAGGGAATGCAGGGGGGCGCGCGCGCCGCCGCGGCCGGCGGCTCCGGCGACGTCATCGTGCTGCTGTCGCTGCAAGGGGCCACCACCGCCGAGGGGCTGCCGCCGACCGAGGTCGCCGGGGCGATCAGCGCCGCGCTGGAGGACCCCGGTCGACGACAAGCTCCGACCTGGCTCGTCGCCTGCATCGCCCTGCTCATCGCCGTCATCACGTTGCTCGTGCAGCGTCGCGGAGAGCCGCAGGCGGGGCTGCGGGGCGCGCTGGCGGTGTCGGCGGGCAGCTTGCTCGCGCTGGCGCTCGCCGACTGGCTCGCCCGTGGCCTGCTGGCCCCGGTCCCGACGCTCACCGTCGGGGTGGCCCTGTGCATCGCGGTGTCGAGCTTGCCGCGTCGCTTCGCCCAGGCGCGCGTAGACTCCGACGCCGAGCGCGTGCTGAAGGACGCCGGGCGTCTGGTTCCCATGGCCGCTGCCGACGTCGATGCGGCCTTCTGGCAGCGCCTCGCCCGCACGGCGGCGCAGAACCACGCGGCAGACGACGTGCTCGTCGCCGAGCTGCCGCCTTTCAGCTGGCGGCTGAAGTTCTGGCCCAACGGCGAGACCGACGACTCGATCATCCGCGAGCGCCGGCGCGACATTCGCCGCACACCCTATGCGGACAATCAGGGGGCTCCGGTGGCGAGCGTCGTCACTGACTACCTGGTGATGAAAGGCACGCCTGCGGTGCTGCTGCCCCTGATGGCGCACGGCGAGGTGGAGGGCTACTTGATGCTCGTCGGGCAAAAGGCTTCCGACGAGTTCACGACGCGCCCCAAGCGCGCCGAGCGCCTGGCGCGAGAGCTCGGTCAGCTGATTCGCGCCCGGCGCCTCGCGCGGCTCGAGGAGCAAGGGTGGCGCCGACGCCGAAGCGTCAATCACTCGACCAACGCGCCGGACGCGGGCGTGCTCGACCACGCCCGGGCCGCGATGACGGAGGTGCGGCTCTTGAGCGCCCTGGTCCAGGAGGCGCCCGTCGGTCTCTTCTACGTCGACTCGTTCGGCGACGTGCGCCTGCTGGGCCGCTCGGTGGCGGCGCGGTTGCCCGAGTACGGGATCGACTTGCCGGCGCAGGGCCTCGACGGCTCCCTCGAGGTGGGGGCGCTGCCGCTCAAGCGCCTACTCGGCGGGTTGACCAAGAAGATGCGTGTTACTCCGCCCGCCTTCACCGAGATCGGCGATGAGGGGTATCGCCTGGAGATCCCCACCGGGGCGCAGGGCGGCGACCGGGTCAAGTCACTCGACTTGCACATCGTTCCTCTGCGCTCCACCGCGCCCGGCGTGGCGGGGCTGGTCGGGACGTTGGTCGAGTCCGCGGTGCGCACGGCCAGCCTCGCGCCGCGACCCTCGATCATGGTGCAGACGGTTGCCGCGCTGCAGGTCTTCTCGCTGGCCCGACTGTTGGCCGTCGTGGTGGAGGACGCCGCCCAGCGCTGCGACGGAAAGGTGCGGCTGCAGCCCCCGCGCGACGAGGCCCACGTCGTCGCCCACCGCGCCGAGCTCGAGAGCTCGCTCGTCGCCTTCCTGGCCGAGGCCGGCCGCGCCGCGGGAAAGACCGAAGGCCCGGTGGTCACGGTCGCCGTCCACGGGCAGCGTGTGCAGCTGACCATCTTGGACCTGCGGCTCGGCACGCCCGCGGCGGCGCTCGAACGCACGCTGGCCGCACCGGACAACCCCCCCAAGGGGCTCGAGACGCTCGCCAGCTTGGCGCGCGCCGTCGAAGACAGCCACGGCGAGCTGCGTCTGCGGGCCGGGCCGGAGTGGGGCTCGACGTTGGAAGCCGATCTGGTGCGCGCCCGCCCGCGAGCCGTGGAGCCCCGCGACGAGACCGCGCGCTTGCGCCTGTACAATCCTCCGGCGAAAATCCAGCCCTGATCCGCCTCGGGGCTGGGGTCGAGTCGGAGTTCGGGGGTGACAGCGCGGCGGGCCTTTGCCACAAGAGGCCTGCGGCACGATGCCGCCGACGTCCCCCCAGGAGCAAATTGGTATGGCGCCCCATCCGGCACTCGAGAGCAACTGCGTAGCGGCGATTACGGGCGCTGCGTCCGGCATCGGCTTGGCCGCGGCCGAGCGTTTCCTTTCCTTCGGAATGCGCGTGGCCCTGGCGGACATCGACGAGGGGGAGCTGCGCGAGGCGGCGCAGGCGCTCGGCGAGCGCTTCGGCTCCGATCGCGTGCTGTTCGAAGTGGTGGACGTGAGCGTCCTCGAGCAAGTCGAGCGGTTTCGCGACAGCGCGCTGAAGCGCTTCGGCAGCGTGTCGGTCGTCATGAACAACGCGGCCACCGGGCTGGGCGGGGGCGCTTGGGAGCGCTACGCGGAGTGGCAGCAGGTCCTGGGGGTCAACCTCTGGGGCGTGATCAACGGAGTGCACGCCTTCGTGCCCGCGCTGCTGGCCGAGGGGCGCCCGGGGCTCGTGATCAACACGGGGTCCAAGCAGGGCATCACCTGTCCGCCGGGCAATACGCCGTACAACGTATCGAAGGCGGGCGTGAAGGTCGTCACGGAGGCCGTCGCGCACGAGCTGCGCAACCTCCCGGATTGCCGCGTCTCGGCGCACCTGCTCGTGCCCGGCTGGACGCACACCGGCATCAATCGCAAGGCCTCTCGGGACCGCGCTCACCTCGAGGGGCGATCGCTTCCGGAAGGCGCCCCCGAAGCGGCCTCTGCGAAGCCGAGCGGGGCCTGGAGCTCCGAGCAGGTGGTGGACTTCATGCTGTCCGGAATCGAAGCCGGGCAGTTCTACATTCTGTGCCCAGACAACGAGGTCAGCGCCGAGATGGACAAGAAGCGCATGGCCTGGGCCATGGGCGACCTGATCGAAGGGCGGCCGCCTCTGTCGCGATGGCACCCCGACTACGCCGCCGCGTTCAAGGAGTTCGCAGCCAAGGGCTGAGCGGCGAAGCCGCGGCGCAGAGCCCGCCGCTCGCGCTACGGGCGGGAATCGGCCTCGCTCTCGAGCGGCGCGCTCGCGGCGGCGTGCGGATCGTCCGATTCGACGACCTCGGCCAGCGCGAGGCAAGCAGGTAGCAGCGCCTGCAGCGCCCCCGCCGGGATGTAGGCCGGCGTTCCGAAGTCCAGCCGGCACACGACCCCCTCGGCCGTGACGCTCAGCGACTGTACCTTGCGGCGCAGCCCGCCGCGGAAGGCGCGCAGGAGCGCGTCCGGCTCCTGCATCTGCGTCAGCCGAGCGGCAATCTCGGGCGACGCGAAGCGGGTGCGAAAGAAGCGATCGAAGTCGCGGTGCCCGGTGTGGACCGGGACCATCCCGTGCGGGGCGCCACGGCCGTGCTCGTAGGACCGAAGATCCACCAGCGGAGCCGCCACGAAGCGCACGGCGATCATCTTTTGCTCGTCGGGGTCGATGCGGACCGGGCGGCCTCGCACCACTCCCGACAGGCTGCCGATCATGTCGCGGTAGCGTGGCGGGGCGTAGGTCAAGCCGAGCGTCGCCGCCAGCTGGGGGAAATCCAGCGCGGCGCGCCGCCGCCCGAGCCGCGCGGTCACCACCGTGACCACCGTACCCAGGAGCATCACGAGCCCGATGGGCAGGGCGCCGTCGAAGAGTCCACCGGGCACGTCGGGATCCGTCTAACCTCCGGCGCGCCGATTTCGCAACTCGCCATCTATTGCTGCGCCACCGCTCGCTGCTTTCGGCGCCGCCGCGCCGCCAGCTTGGCAGCCCGCTGCACCTTTTGCCGCTCGACCTTGCCCGGATCGACGAGCAGCGTCGCCATTTGCTCCTTGCGTTCGAACTCGGCCTGGTAGCGCAGGGCCTCGTACTTGTACTTGAACGGCCCGACGCGCACCCGGTGCCAAAGCCCGCGATCCGGCACGCGCGCGGACTGGCGATAGGCCTCGTGGCCCCGGAGGCGAAGCTGCCGTACCAGCGCCTCGGCGTCGGCCTCTTCGCGAAAGCTCGCGACCTGAATCTGGTACTGCCCGGCCGAGCCCGGGTCGGCCTGCGGTGCGCCCGGGGGCGGCCGGGATCGATCGGCAGCCATCTCGAGCAGTGGATCGGCCGGTCGATTGCTCAGTTGGGTGCTATCGAGCAGGCGCCCCACCGGAAGGGGCACTACCGGCAGTTGGTCCGTCGCGGTGGGCGGGTCGGGCGCCGCGGGCGGCTGATCGGCGGGGTCGATCAGTTTGCCGTCCGCCCCCTTGACCGCCACCACGGCCGTGCTGGGCGGCTCGCGGTCGCTCAGGATTTTGGCGAACGAGGCATTGTCCCGGGAGAGCTGGTCCGGCGGCAGGCGCTGCTCGTGCTTGGCTGCCGCAATCAGGTCGCCCAGGGGGTCGGCCGTCGATTCGGCTCGAGACGCGTCGCCCGTCGGCGAGAAGACGACCGTCAGAGCAATCGCGCCTGCACCCATGGCCGCCAGCAGCCAGGCGCCGAGCCTGCGCCCGGCGCGACTGGGCTCTCGCTCTTCAATCATCTCCAGGTTGCGAATCTCCACGACGACTCCGTCGGCCAGCAGTCCGCCCGAGTATGCCGGTTGGGGCCCGGTGGGCAACTTTCGGGGGGGGCCACCCCCCGCTACGACCGCGGCCGAGTCGAACTTCAATCACCCGGCCCGCTCGAGCAGCTGGCGAGCCTTCCACCATGTCTCCTGGAGCTCGCGCTCGGCATCGCTGTCCGCGACGATTCCGCCCCCCGTGAAGTAGTGGCCCCGCCCCTCGCGGACGGTGAGCGTGCGAATCGCCATCGCCAGATTCAGGCGCCCGGCGTGGTCGAGGACTCCGAACGCCCCCGTGTACAGCCCCCGCCGTTCGGCCTCGAGATCGGCGATGATTTCCATGGCTCGCACCTTGGGGGCCCCCGTTACGCTGCCGCTCGGCAGGAACGCGGAGAGCAGCTCGGCGCGCCCGACGCCGCGCCGCAGGGTCGCGCAGACCCGCGCCACCCGGTGCCAGACGAGGCCGTGCGACACGACCCGCGGCGCACCCGCCAGCCGCACGCTGCCGAGCTCGGCGACCCGGCCCAGATCGTTTCGCTCCACGTCCACGATCATACTCAGCTCCGCTCGCTCCTTGGGATCGGCGTCGAGCTCTCGCGCGGCCCGCTCGCCCTCCGCCCGATCGCCCGTCCACGGCCGCGTGCCCTTGATCGGATGCGTCTCCAGCTGCCGGGCGCCCCGCTGCAACAAGCACAGCTCCGGTGAGGTGCTCACCGCGCACACGCCCGCGGCGCGCAGCGCCATCGCGTAAGGGGGGCGGGTGTGGCGACACATGTGCCGCAGCACCGCCAAGGGGTGCCCCCGCACCTCGAAATCCAGCCGACGAGCCAAATTGACTTGGTACACCTGACCCGCGGCGATGAGCTCGAGCGCCTGCCGCACGCGGCGCACGTGCCGCTCGGGAGGCTCGCCGGGCAACGCCTCGATCCGCGGCGCCTCGGGGCGCGAGGCTCGGCCGGACGCGAGCCGAGCCATCACGCGATCGACGAGGCTCGCGTCGTCCCCCAGGACGGTCACGGTGCCGCCGCGAACCACCACCACGACCGCGAAGCGCCACCACTGCGCCCGGCAGACGTGGGGCTCGTCGCGCCGCTCGGGGGGGGTGAGAGCCGGCCGCTCCAGGCTCCGCAGCGCCTCGTAGGGCAACAGCCCCACCCAGCGCGGGGCTCGGTCGAGCGGGTCGTCCGAGTCGCAAGAGGGCAGTGAAGGTTCCGGATCGAGCCCGATGCGGTGCTCTCGTACGTGCACCCCGACATAGGAGGCGCCGCTCCCGTCGGCCGTCCACAGCAGCGCGAAGTCGCGATCACCGGCCACCGCTTCCGCCAGAAGCAGGGGATCGGGGGGAACGGAGAGGCTTCGACGAATCCGAGGGCCGCTCAACGAGCTGCTCCGCCGGTCGAGACGACGCAGTGCGTCGCAAAGATGCTGTCTTGCTGGGGGGCGGTGGCGACGGCTCCCGGCCACACCACGCATCGGCTCAGACGCCCGTCGCCCTGCACGCGCGCTCCCGCCCCCACCACGCAGCGGTCGAGCTCCACGCCCGGGCCCACTCGAGCGTCTGGCCCGAGGTGGCTGGCCTGTGAATCGCCGCTGCGCGCCAGCCACTCCAGATTGGCTTCGAGGTAGCTCCGCGGCGAGCCGATATCGTACCACCGCCGGGCGTAGGGCAGGGTCCGGACCGACTTTCCGTCCCGCAGGCGCGATAGGCAGTAGTCACCAATCAGACAGCCGGGCGAAGGCAACCGCTGCAGCGCTGAGGCGCTGGCCCCCCAGAGCCCGACGTAGTCCCCGCCGGACACCTCCCGGCCGAAGGTCTCGCCGCGGAGTCGCACCACTTCGCCCGACGCTCCAAGGCCCACCGTGCCCTGCTGCGCGGCGTCCCGCGGCGCCACGGCGAGGCAAATGTCGTCGACCTCGTCCGCCGCGCGGCGCAGCTGCGCCAGCGGTGGCCGCTCGCACAGGATGTCGCCGTTCCAGATGGCCACCGGGGCTTCGAGTTGCGAACGCGCTGCCGAAACGCCGCCCGCCACCCCCAGCAGATGCGGCTCGTTCGATAGCGTTAAAGTGAACGATAAACCATTGGCAAAGGTGACTAATTCTTCTCCAAGCCAGTGGCTGTTCGCCACCGCGACGGACTCGCCTTGGCGCAGTAGCTCGGCCACCAGATGGCCCAGGGCCGGTCGGTCGCCGACGGGGAGCAGGGGCTTCGGCAGTCGATCGGTCAGCGGGCGCAGCCGGGTGCCGAGGCCCGCGCAGAGCAGCATGGTGCGAGCAGGGCCGACGGGCTTCACAGGGGCCATGCTGCGATGGACCCGTTGCCTTTCGCAAGCGCTGCGGGCCCCCCCCGGCGGGGCGACGCACCCAGAAAAGTCGCCCGCGCTGGCCCGGCGTGGTAGCTGCCGGAGCGATGATCCGTTGCGCGCGCGGCTGGAGAGCTCTGCTTCGCGCGGCGGCTCGGGGCACTCGGTCGAGGGGGCGTGCCGTCGGCTCTCGGCTCGTCCTGGGCGCCGTGGCCCGATCGCGGAGAGGAAGCCGCTTCGGCACTTGGCTGCTCGGCTCGCGCGACTGCGGGCGAGCGGGCTCCGTGGGCGGTAGGCTGGTCTTGGCGCTGGCGGCGGCGTGCGGAACGGACGCGGTCGGGGTGTCGGAGTGTCGCCAGATCGAAGCGGTCCGGTGCCGAGCGGCGGTTTCCTGCGGCTTCGACAACGAGCCCGACTGCTTGCTGTTCTCGCGCGACGACTGCCTTCACGGGCTTGGCGGCGCGAGCCCCTCGGCGACCCAGCTGGAGGCTTGTCTCGGCGCTATTGCCGAAGCGGGCCGCTGCGCTTCCAGCGAAGGGGGCGACACCGCTCCGAGCGCGTGCAGCATCCCGATCGCGGCGAGCGCGGAGGCCACCGACGTCTGCGACCTGATCGTGCGCCCCGAGCGTGCGCAGGAGTGCCGTTTCCTGGTCGAGCCTCCCCCGGCCGAAAGCGAGTCGGAGCCGAGCGCCCGCGATGCCGCGGCCCACGTGGCGCCGGCTCGATTGTTGGGCGGCGAGCCGGCCTTGAGCGGGGGGCTGCGATGAGCCCTGCTGCCATCGTTCCGTCGACGGGCTCGCTGCGGGGGTGGCGCCGGCGCTGCCTCGCGTGCGCCGTGGCGATAGCCCAGGGGGCCGGATGCGGAGCTCCGGCGCCGCCGCCCCGGCCGACGGTTCGGCAAACACCCGAGGACGCGGTCCTGCGCATTGGATCCGTATGGGAGGCGCGCGAGCGGGACTCCGGTCTGCGCTCGAGCCCCAGCCCCATCTCCGCCTTCGAGCGCCACGTGCTGTCGCGCATCGAGCTTCGGAAGGGGGCGTCCGCGGCGGTCGAGACGCTGCTGTACGAGGAGCGCTTCACGATGCGGGCCGGCGGAGAGGTCACTTGTCAGACGCCGCTGAGTCGGAGCGTCGAGGTCACGTACGGGCGCAAGCTCGGAAAGCCCGCCATCGAGCTGGCATGGGCCGCGATGAAGCAACCGCGTCGATGTGGGAGCTCCGGCCCGCCCGTGCCGCCGCTGGAGCTCGAGGCGGGTCGATCGCGATTCATGCTGCGCGCCGACCGGCTCGAGCCCATCGAGCCGCCCCTCGAGACGCGTCAATTCGTCCCGGCCGACTGAGGCGGCGACCCCTGGGTTCGGACCGAAGACAAAGAATTGCTGGCGCGGGCGCGGCCGCTGAACTAGTTCCCCTCGACGGCCGCCGCGGCGCGAATCGAATTCGGGTCTGCCCGGGCGACTTCGCTCGGCCAGCCATTGGAATGCCGAGCGCCACGCGGTATGGCGTCGGCTGCAGCCGGCTTCCCATGTCAGATTCATTTGCTCGTTTCCACGATCGCCCTCGCGCCTCCCGCGGCGAAGTCGAAGGGGCCGCCTCGGGCGGCGAAGCCCGTCGGGCCCGGTCCGGGGGCACGCCGAGCCGTCGCCTCCGCGATCACGGTGCCCATCGAGAGGGCGGTCGCGGCCGGAGCAGCGGGCGCTCCGCCCTGCGCCGGGCGGCTGCCGCTCACGCAGCCCTCGGCGGCGCGGCCTTGCTGCTCGCGGCGGGCTGCGGCGAGTCGCGAGCCTTCTCCTCGAGCGGGGGCGGCGGCCCGGTGACGAGCTCCGGGGCGGGCGGGATCGTGGTCGCGCCCGAGGAATTCCTGGGCGAGGTGGAGTGCCTGCCGGGCCGCGAGGGCGCGCTGCAGAGCTACGTGGCGCAGCTGGTCTACCCCGATGCCCTGACGGACGCGGGGGTTGCTCCGCTGGTCATCGAGACGCCTCCGGTCGTGTGCAACCGCAACGCGCGCTTTTCGGTGCCGGCCGGTTTCTCGTATGGCGCGCGCATCCTGGGCTACCACCTGCCGGCAGCGGAGCTGCGCGAAAGCGGCCGGGAAGGCATCCCGCCCCGCTGGCGCACCGAATGTGGGGTCTGGTATCGAGGCGACGCCGGCGTCGAGGCAGACAACCTGACCCCCAGCCTGGCCGGCGGCCAGTCGCGGCTCACTGGCTGCGCTCCGCTGCGGCCGGTGCCATCGGGTGCGCTGCTGGTGGATCTCGCGCCCGCCCTGTCCGCGGCCGACCTCGAGTGCGGTCAGGCGCCGGGCCAGGTTTCGCGCGTGGTGGCGTCGGCCGGGGGGCGCAGCGCCTCGGCACCGTGCGGCGGGATGCCGGAGCTGGCCGGCTTGGCGCCGGGGCCCTACGAGATAGCCATCGTGGCGTATTCGCATGTGGGCCTGGACGCCAGTGTCTGCCCGCCTGACGGCGGGCCGGGGATTTCGCTGGATGCCGGTGCGCCCGAGCCGCCGGATGCGAGCGCGGGCGGGGACCCGGTGGCGGACGCGTCTACCTCCCTGCTGGCGGTCGCGTGCGGCGACGCGCCCGAGGTGGCGCGCTGGCGCGGAAGCTGCGCAACCGAGGCCGAGGAAGGGGTCTCGGTCACCGTGTCGTGCGGCTCGCTGACGGAGCTCTGAGCCGCGCGCGCCGACAGGCCGTACACTGAATCCCGCGGGGCCCTGGAGGTTTTCGGCGATGCGCCGCGGCGCTCGAGGCGACGACGACGCGAAAGCAGAGGTGACGATGAACTGGGAAGGTGGCGGCGGCCAGACACTGAGCCTGCCGAGGCCGGGCAGGGGGCTGAAGGCCCTGATGATCGCGTTGCTCGCCGTTTGGCTGATGTTCGCCGCGGCGATCAACTGGGCAGGCGCCGAGCCCGGCTTGTTCATGCTCTTCACCGGTTCGGTGGAAGGGATCGCCTCGGGGCAGCTCTGGCGGCTCTTCACGGCGCCGTTCCTGCACTTGCCGAACGACCCGTTCCACGTCGTGGGCGTGCTGATCGGCTTGTACTTTCTGACCCCCAGCCTCGAGGAGCGGTGGGGCACGCGGCGCCTGATGCTGTTTTTGGCCATGTCGGCGGTGTTCGCCTACGCCGTGCAGTTCGTCGTGCTCTGGCTGGCGCCGGTGTCCTTCGCGGCGAAGCTCTCGATGGGGTTTTGGTGTGGCGGCTTCCCCGCGATCGAGGCCGTCGCCGTCGCGTGGGCGCTGGCTTTCCGGGGGCAGACGGTCCGGCTCTTTCTGGTCTTGCCGGTCACGAGCCGGGGCATGCTCTTGTTCATCGTCGGTCTGAGCTTCTTGCGCCTGGTGGCCCTCCAGCAGACCCCGGAAGGGCTGATCGCTCCGTTCGGAGGGCTGCTTGCGGGGTGGCTCTTCGGCGGTGGCACCCCGTCGCCGGCTCGTCGGCTGTACCTGCGCTTTCGCTATTCGCAGCTGAAGCGGCAGTCGCGGGGGGGCGAGGCGCGCGGGCGCCGGGGCCGGGGCAAGGGCACGCGCCTGTCCGTCATCGAAGGGGGGCGGTCTTCCACGCGCAAGGGGGATGATGGACCGCCCGGGGGGTACCTGAACTGAATCGGCCGCAGCCGTTTTCGCGCGAGCGCTCCGGCCGGTGCGCAGCCGCCTGCGGCGGCTCCTTCGGGGGCCGTCTTGTGGTACCCCCCACGCATGGAAGTCCTGTTGGATAGCGACGCTGTGGCCCGCGGGCTGGCCCGGGTCGCCGGGCAGATCCTGGAGCGGCACCGCGGCACCTCGGAGCTCGTGTTGGTGGGCATTCGCCGCGGGGGCGTCCCGGTGGCCGAGCAGCTGCGCGCCTGCCTCGAGCGCCTGGAGCCCGGCCCGGTGCCGGTGGGCACGATCGACATCACCCTGTACCGCGATGATTCCTATTCGACGCTGCCCAACCCCAAGATCGGCCCGAGTGACATCCCGACGCCGCTCGCCAAGAAGTCGGTAATCCTGGTGGACGACGTGATCAGCACCGGGAGAACCACGCGCGCCGCCATCGACGCGGTGCTCGATTACGGTCGCCCGCGCCGCATCGAGCTGGCCGTCGTCGTCGATCGCGGGCATCGCGAGCTCCCCCTGCAGCCGGACTACTGTGTGCGGTCTCAGTCGATTCCGCGCGGCACACGGGTCGACGTGGTCGAGCGCGGGGGCGAGCTGGTGGCCGTGCTGCTGCCTTCGGGCGCACCCTCGATGCTGCCGCCGGCGGACCTGGAGAAGCTATTCGGAGGCGAGTCGTGAAAGACCGTCATCTGTTGGGAATTCGGGGGATGGCGGGCGAGGAGGTGGTGCGCATTCTCGACGCCGCGCAGGCCTTCTGGGAGATGAACCGGCGCTCGGTCAAGAAGGTGCCGACGCTGCGGGGCAAGACCATCATCAACCTGTTCTTCGAGAACTCCACCCGGACGCGCACTTCTTTCGAGCTGGCGGGCAAGCGCTTGAGCGCCGACGTGGTGAACATGAGCGTGGCCACTTCGAGCACCAAGAAGGGCGAAGAGCTGCGGGATACGCTCTCCACGTTGGACGCCATGAACCCCGACGTGCTCGTCGTGCGGCATTCTTCCTCGGGGGCCTGCCACTTCATGGCGGGCCGCAGCCGAGCGGTCGTCATCAATGCCGGCGATGGGCTGCACGAGCACCCCACCCAGGCTCTGCTCGACGCGTTCACGATGCGCCGCCGGCTCGGATCGCTCGAGGGCAAGACGGTCGTCATCTGCGGGGATATCGCGCACAGCCGGGTCGCTCGTTCGAACATCGCGCTTTTGAATTTGCTGGGTGTGCACGTTCGCGTGTGCGGGCCCTCCACGCTGCTGCCGAAGGCGGTCGCCCAGCTGGGCGTCACGGCGCACCTGGACTTCTCCGAGGCGCTTGCGGACGCGGACGTAGTGATGATGCTGAGGATTCAGCGCGAGCGGATCGGGTCCAGCCGCCTGCCGCACACGCGCGAATACTCGCGCGCGTTCGGGCTCACCGCCGAGCGGCTCCGGCGGGCGGCTCCCGGTGCGCTGGTGATGCACCCCGGCCCGCTCAATCGCGGCGTGGAAATCGCCGACGACGTGGCGGACGGCGCGCAGAGCTTGGTGCTCGAGCAAGTCGAGGCGGGCCTGGCGGTGCGCATGGCGGTGCTGTACCTCTACGCCCCGGGGGGCGAAGCGGACACCGAGATGTCGACCTGAGTCACCTCGCCGATGGGGGCGCCGAGAAAGCGCTCGGCGGACTGCGTGAAGCTGTCGGTGAGGTCGGTCGTCATCAGGCGCAGCGTCGAGGGGCTGCTCGCCCCGGACAGGCCGCGCTCGCCGAGTAGCTCGCCGAGCCGCCTGGCGCAGGCCTCCGCGCCGTCCACCACCAGCACGGGACGCGGGCTCATCTCCCCCAAAATCTGCTCGATCAGCCCGCGCAGCAGCGGGTAGTGCGTGCAGCCGAGCAGCACGACCGTCACGCCGGCGTCCACGAGGGGCCGAAGGTAGCGCCGTAGGGCCAGCCGCGGCACCTCTCCGCGGACCCACCCCTCCTCGACGAGCGGCACCAGGAGCGGCGCGGGCTGCGCCACCACGTTCATGTCCGGAAGCTCGTCGTGCAGCGCGCGCACGTAGGCGCCGGAGCGGACCGTTCCCGCCGTGCCGAGCACGCCCACGCTGGCCGCCCCGTTGCCTTCGGCTCGCTGCCGGCGGATCGCGGCGGCGGCGGCGTGCGCCCCGGGCCGCACCACGCCCAGCACGGGCACGGGCAGGCTCTCCTGCAAGCTCTCCACGGCGACCGAGCTCGCCGTATTGCACGCGACCACCACGGATTTGACCCCTCGGTTGAGCAGCTCGCGGGCGCAGGCCGCTGCATAGCGCTTCACCGTCGCGGCGCTGCGCGTGCCGTACGGGAGCCGCGCCGTGTCGGCCAGGTACAGGATGCTCTCCCGTGGCAGTACGTCGCGCAGCGCGCGCACCACGGTGAGACCGCCCAGGCCGGAGTCGAAGACACCGACCGGCCAGGAGCTCTCGGGCAAGCTCAGATGTCCTCGATCCGCATGAAGCGCGGTGGGTGCTTCATGAAAGAGGCGCCGGCTACCGAACGCGTCGCGGCCTTGATGGCGCCTTCGTCGCAGCGATGCGTCAGCATCAGGATGGGGACGGCCTGCGACTCGTCTCCGGAGCGGCCTTCTTGCACCATTTGCTCCACGCTGACGCCCTGTTCTCCCAGCGCGCTGGCGATCTGCCCCAGTACGCCGGGGCCATCGCTCACGTCGAAGCGCAGGTAGTAGCGCGTCTCGATGTCGTCGGCCGGCAGCAAGGTGCCGGGAACCGGCTGAATCTGCCGAGTCGCGAAGCCCGGCACTCCCGCCACGCGCGCGCGAGCCACGTCGACGAGGTCGCCCACGACGCTGACGGCCGTCGGCAACTGACCGGCGCCTCGCCCCACGAGCAGACACGGACCGAGCGCCGCGCCCTGAATGTAGACGCCGTTGAGCACGTCGTTGATGTTCGCGAGCACGCTCGCGGCGGGGACCATGGTGGGGTGCACGCGCAGCTCGACCTGGTTGCCGCGCCGCACGCCGATCGCCAAGTGCTTGATGTTGAAGCCGAAGCGCTCGGCCAGGCGAAAGTCCACGTCGTCGACCTCGCGGATCCCCTCGACCGACACCTGGCTCGGGTCCACCGAGGCCCCGAACGCCAGGGCGCTGAGGATCACCAGCTTCTGTGCGGCGTCGTGGCCATCGACATCCATGCTCGGCTCGGCCTCGGCGTAGCCGAGCCTCTGGGCTTGCCCGAGCACCTCCTCGAAGCCGAGACCCTCGTTGCGCATGCGCGTGAGCATGTAGTTGCAAGTGCCGTTGAGGATGCCGTAGATGGATTGCACGCTGTCGCCGGAGAGCGCTTCGCGCAGCGTCCTCACGACGGGGATGCCCCCGCCGACGGCGGCTTCGAACGCGAGGTCCACGCTGTGGCGCGCGGCGCGCTCGAGCAACTCGGGCCCGTGCTTCGCCAGCAGCATCTTGTTGGCGGAGACCACACCCTTACCGGCCTCGATCGCGCGACTCAGGTACCCGAGCGTCGGGTCACAACCGCCCATGACCTCGACCACGATGTCGATGTCAGGGTCTTTCAGCACCGCATCGGGGTCGCTCGTCAGCCACTCGGGCTTGCACGCCGATCCGCGGCTGCGCGAGGCATCTCGAACCAGCACTCGCCGCACGGTCAGCTCGGCGCCCACGCGCCGGGCCAAGGCGGTGCGGTTCTCCTGGAGCAACCGGAGCACTCCCCCGCCGACGGTTCCGCAGCCCAGCAGTCCGACTCGAATTTCCTGGGGCTCGCTCACCGGGTACCCTCACGCTGTACGAAGTTGGCCACTCGTCATCCTCCGAAAGGCACCCCGCCGGGGTGCCGCTCCGGCGCGGCATAGCACGCCCGCCGCTGCAGACCCAAAGCTCGGCTGGTATCTGCCGGGCTTTGGGCCTTTCAGAAGGCTACGCCCCGCAACTCGTCGACTCGACGCGTCAGGGGGCGGGGCAGGGGCCCGTCGTTTGGCGGCACCGGCTCGAAAAGCCGCGGGCGCCTGGGGCCGGTCGGTGCGCGGGCGCCCGCGCGGTTCAATTGGACTGAGAGACCGCCGCCTCTTGCGCCGCCATCCGCTCGACGAAGTCCGGCGACGGCTGCGGCTCGCTCTCGAGGGCCGAGGAGAGAACCTCCCCGAGCCGGCTGACGATCACGAACTCCAGCTCGTCGCGCACCTCGCGGGGGATGTCCTCGATGTCGGGGCGGTTGCGCTCCGGCAGCAGGATCCGCTTGACACCGGCGCGGTGGGCCGCGAGCACCTTTTCCTTGACGCCGCCGATCGGCAACACGCGGCCTCGCAGCGAGATTTCTCCGGTCATCGCGACGTCGTGGCGGACGCGAATGCCGGTGAGCAGCGAGATGAGAGCGGTGAACATCGTGATGCCCGCGCTGGGGCCATCCTTGGGCATCGCGCCGGCCGGAATGTGGATGTGGATGTCGCTCTTCTCGATGAAATCACGTGCAATTCCGTATTTTTCGGCGTTGCTGCGCACGTAGCTGAGGGCCGCCTGCGCGCTTTCCTTCATCACGTCGCCGAGCTGCCCGGTGAGCTGTAGCTTCCCTGTGCCGAACATTCGCGTCGCCTCGATGAAGAGGATCTCTCCGCCCGCGCTCGTCCAAGCCAGACCGGTGGCCACGCCCGTTTCCTCGGTTCGCTCCGCCACCTCGCTGCTGTACTTCGTCGGACCGAGGAAGCTGCGAACGTCCTCCTCGCTCTTGACGACGCGCGGCGTATCGTCCCCCTCGGCGACCTTCACCGCGACGCCGCGGATGACGCTCGAGACCTGGCGCTCGAGCGAGCGAACGCCCGCCTCACGAGTGTAGTGCTCGATGATCTCTTCGATCGCCTCGTTGGTGATCTTGAGCCGCTCCTCGTCGAGCCCGTGCTCTTCGAGCTGCTTGGGGATCAAGTGCCGGCGCGCGATCGCCAGCTTCTCCCGGCGGGTGTAGCCGGGCAGGTCGAGGATCTCCATGCGGTCGCGGAGCGGGGCCGGAATCGGATCGGCCATGTTCGCGGTCGCGACGAACATGACTTTGGAGAGATCGTAGGGAATCTCGAGGTAGTGATCGGCGAAGGCATTGTTCTGCTCGGGGTCCAAAACCTCGAGCAGCGCCGCGCTCGGATCACCACGAAAATCGTGACCGATCTTGTCGACCTCATCCATCATGAAGACGGGGTTGATCGTGCTTGCCTTCTTCATCCCCTGGATGATTTGACCCGGCAAGGCGCCCACGTACGTGCGGCGGTGGCCGCGAATTGCGGCCTCGTCGTGCACACCGCCGAGCGAGACACGCACGAACTTCCTGCCGAGCGCGCGCGCGATGCTCTTGCCGAGCGAGGTCTTGCCCACGCCGGGCGGCCCGAGCAGGCACAGGATGGGACCCTTCTTGTCCTTCTTCAGCTTGCGCACGGCGAGGTACTCGACGATGCGCTTCTTGACCTTCTCGAGCCCGTAGTGGTCCTCGTCGAGGACGCTGCGTACCTCGGCGATTTCCATGTTGTCTTCCGTCGCGTTGTTCCAAGGAAGATCCAGAATCCAGTCGAGGTAGGTGCGCACCACGGTGTATTCGGCGCTGCCGACTTGCATCGTCCGGAGCCGCTTCAGTTGCTTCTTTGCGACGCCGTCGGCCTCGCTGGGCAAGTCGGCTTTGGCGATGCGCTCCTCGAGCCCATCGAGGTCTCCCTGATCGCCGTCGTCTTCTCCCAGCTCTTCCTTGATCGCCTTGAGCTGCTGCCGCAGGACGTACTCCCGCTGGTTTTTGCCCATCTCCTCTTTGATCTGCGAGTTGATCCGCTCGCGCATCTTGAGGATCTCGAGCTGCCGGGTGAGCAGCCGCAGGACTTTGCGAATGCGCTCCTTGATGTCGACCGTTTCGATGAGCTGTGACTTCTCCTCCACCGGAGCGTCGAGATTGGCCGCCACCAGGTCAGCCAGCGCTCCCGGCGCCTGGATCGAGTCGATCAGCGACGCCGCTTCGCGCGGCAGCTCGGGCATCAGCTGGATCACCTGCTTGGCCACGTCCCGCAGGCTCATGGCGAGCGCTTCGGCCTCCACGTCTTCGAGCGCGGGGGCCTCGACGCGCTGGATGTTGGCCTTCAAAAATGGCTGCGTCTGCGTGAGCGACCCCAGCCGGATGCGCGTCAACCCCTGGAGGATTAGCGAGTAGTTGCCGGAGCTGTGCTTGAGCGCCTTGAGCACGCGCGCGGCGCAGCCCACGGGGTACAAGTCGTCGACCCCGGGATCGTCGGTGGAGGGATCCCGCTGCGCGAAGATCGCGATTACGGGCGAGGCTTGCCCATGCACCTCTTCGACCAAAGCCACCGACTTCTCTCGCCCTACGTCGAAAGGCGCAACGGCGCCGGGAAACAGGACCGCGTTTCGGATCGGAAGCACGGCGAGCTCGTCGCCGAACTTCATCTCCTCTTCGGTCGGTGGGGGGGCTGGAGTCGGGGGAATTTTCTTACTCGTCATTCTTGGTTCCTACGAGTCTCCGAGGTGTTGCTCGTTGGGGGAATGTGGGTCGGACCAGAGCCGGTGCAACCCGCATGCACAAAGGAAGCTAGTCGCGGATATCCTCCAGCGCTACCTTTCCCGTCGAAAACCTTCCGCGGTCTGCGCGCCCGAGCCACACGGATTTGCCGGCGGCCGAACGAAAACCGAAAGGTCGTCCGCGGATGGCCCACTTGCCGGCGAGCCGTCGGCCCAGGCTGACACAAGGGGCGTGCGCAGCCTCGGCGGCCGGTCCTCATTGAATGGGCTCCGATCGGAAACGTTCGCGCCAAATGGCGCGCAGTCTGAGCCACACATCGGGTCGGTCGAGCCGACGCGCCGAGTACGAAAAGAACACCGCCGGCTACGAGGAAGGGCTCGTTCGCGGGAGTGGCACGCCTCACCCCTTGGGGGTGGTCGCCGCCTCGGTCGGCTCGATACGATGGAAACGCAGAGCCCGCGCGTTGGCTTGCACGGATCGCCATGGGGGCGGGGCCGGCCAAGCAGGCCAGGGGGCGTCGGCGAGGATCGGGCCGCTCCCCCGGGGTGAGCCACTGCGCATCGAGGCGAGCTCGGCGGCCGCGGCTTCGGTGCCTCGAGGCGACCGAGCGCGAGGCGATCGGCTTTGCATGCTCTCGCGCCGCTGCGCGGCGGTCCACGGCGCTGCGAGGACGCGGGCGGGGATTCGCGGCGAGCCGCTGCGCCTTGGCCCGCTGCGCCTTGGCCCGGAGTACGAGCCGAAACGCAGAAGACCGAGGAGTCCCGCCTCGCCGTCCCTCGACCCGCTGCGGCGTGGCCCACGCGTGGATTTGGCCTCGTGGCCCGCCCGATTGGCCCCATGAGGATCCCTACGACCCAACTGGGCATCTCCCTGAGGGGGAGGTATGAGAACGAAGGTGTCGATACGATCGGTATTCTTCGGGACGCCGCAGTTTGCCACGCCTTCCCTGCGAGCCCTCGCCGCTAGCACCGAGGTCGTGGCGGCCGTGTGTCAGCCGGATCGCCCGCGCGGCCGCGGGATGCGGCTGCAGCCGCCCCCCGTGAAGGAATTGGCGGAGCAGCTGGGCATACCAACTTACCAACCGATGCGAGTTCGCGACGGGTCTCTGCGCGAGTGGCTGCAGGAGCTGCGGCTCGACGTGGCGCTGGTCGTGGCGTACGGCCGCATCTTGCCCCCCGACGTGCTTTCGACCCCGCGGCGTGGCTGCATGAACTTGCACGCTTCGATCCTACCCGCCTACCGAGGGGCGGCTCCAATCCAGTGGGCGCTTCGCAACGGGGAGACGCAAACGGGCATTTCGCTGATGCAGATGGACGAGGGGATGGACACCGGGCCCGTCTACGCCGTGCGCGAGCTGGCGATCGAGCCGACCCTGGACGCGGGAGCGCTTACCGAAGCGCTGTCGGAGCTGGCGGCGGCGATGGTCGGTTGCGAGCTGCTGCAGGCGGTGCGGGGGGAGCTATCGCCGATCCCCCAGCCGCGGGAGGGCGTGAGCCATGCCCCCCCGATCCGCGCCGAGCACCAGGCCATCGACTTTCGGCAGCCCGCGCGCGCCGTGCTGGACCACATCCGCTCGCTTGCCCCCAGGCCCGGAGCGCACGCCAGCCTCGCGGGCCGAAGGCTCAAGATCCTCGAGGCCGCGCTGGCACCGGTTCGCCAGAATCCGTCGGGGCGCGCAGGCGTCATCGAGGTCGACGGCCGCAGCGTCTACATCGTTTGCGGGGCGGGGCAGGCCATCGAGCTGCGCACGGCGCAGCTCGCCGGGCGGCGCGCGCAGGCTGCGGCGGACCTCGTCAACGGGCGCGCGCTGCGCCCGGGGGATCGATTTGACCTCTAGCGCGTCGCGGGCGGTCGGCCCGGCCCTGGAGCACGGCGTCGAGCCCGATCCGAGCTTTCCGCTCGCCTCCGCCGTGATCGCCGAGATCACCCGCGAGTTTCCGGCGTTTCGGATCGTGCCAAAAGAGCACAGCTGGCACCAGCGAATGATTTCTGGGCTGCTGAAAACCGCGACCTTCGGGCGCCAGCGGCACTACATGACCGTCTACCACACCGTAATGGGCTACACGCTCTTCGTACCGACGAGCTGGCCGCAGCTCGATGACACGGGCCGAGCCGTGCTGCTGCGCCACGAGCGCGTGCATCTACGGCAGCGGCGGCGCTACGGGATGATCCCGTTCGCCGCTCTCTACCTGATTCCGTTCTTCCCGGTAGGCCTCGCGTACGGCCGCGCCCGGCTGGAGTGGGAGGCCTACGCCGAGACGCTGCGGGCGACCGCGGAGCTGTGTGGCCTTCGGGCCGCCCGTTCCCCGGAGCTTCACGAGCACATCGTCCAGCGATTCGTGGGGCCGGATTATCTGTGGATGTGGCCTTTCCGGCACACGGTCCGACGCTGGATCGAGGCCGTGATGAGTGACCTGGAGGGCGGCGCGGTGGCCTCGGGAGGCGCGGAGGATTGAGATTTCGCCTCAAGCGTTCGACAAGCCGGCCGTGTTAGCGAATTGCCGCACATGCCCTGCAAGTCGACCACGGGCCACGCTTTTCGAGCGGGCGCGCCCAGACGCGCGGGGCGCGCTGCGGGGAGCCTTCCGGCTTGTGTCGCCAGGGCTCGCGGCCCCGGAAAGGATTGAGCGTTGCCTCGAATGGCGGCCTCGGCCGCAGTAGTTGAGCACCGACCCTAGGGTGGGGTAAGCTTTCGGCATCCCGCCGCAAAAATACCGGATTCAGCGAAGAAGGAACTTGTGAAGATTTCCTGCCCCTCTTGCTCGGCAAAGTACTCCGTCGCAGACGAAAAGATTCAGGCTCGGCTTGCCAAGATTCGTTGCCGCAAGTGCGCCGCCACGATCGTCATCGACGGGACGGCCACTCCGGCAAACGTCTACGTTTCGGAGTCTTCGCATTCCGGTGCCCCTGCGGGCGCGGGAGTCTCGGAACCTTCGGCCGCCGCCGTCGCGGCAGCCTCGGCGCCCGCCGCCGGGCGGCGCGATTCGGACGTGTTCGGCGCGCTCGGCGGAGGGGAGGGGGGGGCTGCCGCCCGCACCTCGCAATCCGAGCCGGTCGGGCCGGCTCGAAACGAGTTTGCAGTCGACATCGCGGACAACGATCAGAGAAACATGACGGTCGCCCAGATCGTCACGGCGTACAACGAAGGCTTGATCAACGGGGATACCTACATCTGGCGCGAGGGCATGGCCGACTGGCAGACGCTGGCCGAGGTCCCCGATATCGCGACGGCGTTGCACGCGGCGGCGCAGGCCGACGGTGTGGGAATCCCCAAAGCGGCTGCCGTCTCCGAAGGCAGCAGCTCCGATCTGTTCGGGGGCATCGACCGAGCCGGCGGGGAAGACGACATCGCCACGAGCGCGCCGCAGCCAACCGCTGGTACGGGCGCGCGAAATGAGTCGTCGGTGCTGTTCTCGCTCAGCGCGCTCACCGCGAGCGAGTCGAAGCATCCACCTGCGGACGAAAGGAAGTCTTCGGACGACTCCGGTTTGATCGATCTTCAGGCCCTCACCGCGGCCGAGCCGATCGGCAGCTCGCAGGGGGGCGTCCTCGGCGTGGCGCCTGGTGGGTTTGCCACGTCGCCTCTGATGTCCGCACCGCTCGGCGGTGTCAGCAGCCCGGCGATGGCTGCGGGCATGGGCCCCGGGCAAAAGGGGAGCAGCACGCGAACGTTCGTGCTGGTTGGTATCGGTGCGCTCACCATGGCCATCTTGGTCGTCGTGCTCTACGTGGTGCAATTCCGTGGCCCGGCCGAGCCACAGGTGGCCTCGGAGGTTCGACCGGCTCCCACCGCCGCTCCGGCTCCGGCATCGAGTGGCACGGTGGAGGTCGGCACCGCTGCGGCGGCCGAGCCGATCGGGGCGACGCAGAAGCCGAGCAGCGCCCAAGCGGCCGGGGGCACCGAGGTCGACGAGCTCAGTGAGCCGGAGGAAGATCCCGCCGAGGCCGAGGACAAAGCGCGGACGAAGGCGGCCAGCGCGCCCGCCAAGAGCGCGGCGCCGAAGAGGTCTGCGCCTGCGCGTCGAGAGCGTCAGCGCCCGGCGCCGAGCCGCGTCAAGCCGGTGGCCAAGGCTCCCTCGCCGCCGCGCTCGGCTCCGCCCGCGCCGGCCCCTGCCAAGGCGAGCCCCAAGAAGGCTCCGAAGAAAAAGAAGAAGTCGTCCAACTGCGATTGCAAGCCGGCGGACTTGATGTGCGCCATGAAGTGCTCGGCGAACCGCTGAGCGGCGGCAAGAGGGCATCCGCGCGGCTTCGGTCGGCAGCGGGCGCCTGCCGCGCGTTGGTCGCACCCTTCGGTCGCCCCCAGCCCGGGGCGGCAACCAAGTCGATTCTGCGAGGCCCCGAGTATCCGCTCGGCGCTTCAGGGGATGCGGCGTCGCGCCGCCCCCATCCGAGCTAGGCCAGGGCCAGGCCTGCCCCCGGCAGCTGCGCGGCTCGCGCAGAGGCGCAACGTCTCCGGGGGCACCCCGGCCAGGGGCGCACTAACGCCGACGACCAAACGCCTGGCGAGGAGGGCGGGGTGGCGGATTTTCCCGCTCGTTGGGCCCGCCGCGGAGCAGCCCCTTGGCAAAGGGGAGCTCCGGGTTCTTCAGATGTCGAATACGCACGGCTGAACCAGCGAGACGTCCGCCGCCTCGCGGCTCGTCGCGAGGACGCTTCCGCGTCGATCCGTGAACCCGGAGCGGATCCAACCTCCGGACGTCGCAAGACTGAAGGGCGCCGAGGGTGTGGGACTGGCGTGGCCCGGATCCATCACCAGGACGGAGGTTCGATGGGCGGATGCCGTCGGCGGCGCCGGGGCGCCGGGGGGAGCCTCGGCTGTCGCGCCTGATTCCTCGAGCCCCCGCAGACACGTCTCAGCCACTGCGCCGCTCATGTCGCGGTTGACGCAGCGGCGCAAAGCCGCCCGCGCCGCCTCGGGGAGCGGCTGCGAGGAGGCGAGGAAGCGTGCGGCCGCGAGGCGCACCTGTTCGGAATGATGATGCGCGAGAAGCCGGACCACGTTCGCCGAATCGCACGGCGCGCGCGCCTGACGGATCGAGTGCAGCGCATTCGCGACAACGTACGAAGCCGTCGAGTCCAAGCTCTTGCACAGCGCCCTTCGGATGGCTTGCGGCAGGTTTCCCTCACTCACCGAGGCCGCGGCGCGTCCCAGCGAGGCCACGGCGTTGCTCGCGACGATCGCGCTGTCGTCGGTCAGCGCTTTCGAGAGCGCTTCGAGGGAGGCTCGCGAGGTCGAGCCGCCGAGCGACCAGGCCGCGTTGGCGCGCACCCGCGCTTCTGGGTCGCCGAGCAGGCGCAGCAACGTGGGCTCGGCGCCCTGGTGCTCCGCAAGCGACTCGGCTACCTTCGACCGCGTCCAGGAATCTGGGTGAGCCGCGAGACGGTCGAGCCACTCCGCGGCCTGCGCGCTGGGCAGAAACCCCAGGGCCTCTACCACGGCGTCGCGTGTCGGCCCGGAGAGCCTCTCGAGCCCGGAGAGCAGCGAGGAGAGTTGCTCTGAAGAAACACCAGAGCGCAGCGGCCCCGCCAAGGCAACGGCGGCGGTGGTGGCAGAAGCCGCTGGGGCCGAAAGAATCAGCGCGATCAGCGGCGCTGCGGCCTCCGCACCGCCGGCTTGCCGCAGGGAAGAGGCGGCTGCCCACCGCATCGAATCGCTATCGGAGTCGAGTGCTTCCAACAGGGCGGCGTCGGCGCCGTCGCGGCCCAACAGCCCCAGTGCTTCGACGGCCGCGATGCGCAGTTGAAGGTGGCTCGCGGCCGTCAGCGTGAGCAGGGTGACCTGAGCGCGAGGGCTGCGCGTCAGGCCGAGCAATCGCACCAGCGCGATGCGCTCCGAGAGCCCACAGTCCCGGCGCTCGCGCGCCGCCACGATGGGGCGAACCGTGGAGCCGGGTCGCGCGGCGCGCGCCAGTAGCTCTTCGGTCGCGGCAATGGCCGCGGCCCGCGCCTCGACTTCCGGCGACAAGAGCTGCTCGAGCACCAGCGGCAACTCGGCGTCGCCGCCGCTGCGCCCCAGCAGCGAGATGGCGCTCGTCGTCAGAGCCGGCCCCTGTCCGAGCGCTGCGCGCGCCAGCTTCAGCACGCCCTCGCGATTGGCGGAGGCATCGACGGCTTCGAGGCATTCGACGCGAATCGACTCTGGAAGGCTGGAGCGGGCCAGGCACTGCTCGACGGTCGCCGCGGCGCGCTCACCAGCTGCCGCCAGCGCCTGATGCGTCGCCCCGGGCGGCATGCGGCGTACCGAGAGCAGGTGCAATAGCGCCGCGAGGCTGTCCGCAGAGCCGATCCGCCCGAGCGCCACGAGCGCGGCGGAGGTGGCGTTGGGCTCGGCCTCGGATTCCGCCAGCGACTGGAGCGCCCAGATCGCCGGGCTCGCCGCGAGCCGCCCCAACGCGCGAGCGGCGGCGGCGCGCACCTCGGCGTCGCTGTCTGCGAGCGCCACCGTGAGCGAGCTGATGGCGCGCGCATCGCCGATCGCCCCCAGCGCATCGGCCGCTTCGCGACGGATTTCGGGCTGCTGATCCTGCATCTTGCCGAGAAGCGGCACCACCGCGCGAGCGTCGACGATGGTCGCCAGGCCCGCGATCACCTCTCGCCGCACATTGGCGTCCGTGTCGTCGAGCTGCCCGAGCAGGGCGGAAACCGCCACGTCTCCCCCGGTGAGCGCGAGCGCGCGGGCCGCGCCGATGCGGACGCTGGGCTTTGCATCGCCCAGCGCGCGCGCGACGGCAGGTGCGGCCTCCGGGTCGGGCAGGGCCTGGAGAACCTCCAGAGCCGCCGCCCGCAGCCGGACGTCCCGATGGCCGAGCCAGTGGGCGACGCGCTTTCCCGCGCCGCGCGGGTGGAGCTTCAGTGTCACCTGCGCGAGCGCGAGCAGCACCTCGGGATCACTCTCGTCGAACAAGCTCGGCAGGAGCTCGGCCACCATGGCCGACGGCAGGCCTGGAATTCGCGTGACCGCAGCCGCGACCACCGACGCGTCCTCGCTCGCCAGATCCGCCTTCAGCGCTTCGATCTGAGAAGGCCACACCAGTGCGCCGGCTCGGCCTCCGCTCGAGCACAGCGCGAGGCCGAGAGCCAGTGCGCCTGCGGACCGAAGAGCGGTTGGGAACCTCGCCACCCGGGCAGCGTAGCAGAGCGCGGCGCCTGCCGCGTCGTCGCGAGGGGGTTGCCGCCTGCCCCCGGGCGGGCCCTCGGGCTCCGCGCCGGGCCTCACACCAGGCCTGCTCGGCGCCGGAAGATCCAGTGTGTTCCCAGCAACACGGCCGAGGCAAGGCTCCACACCCACGGCGGGGCCAGGGGAGAGCTGCTGCGATGCGCGGAAACCTGGGTGGCTGCGACCAGCGGCAACGCCGAAACCTCGTCGTGGCCCACGGAGGCCCCGGTCGTGGCGCTTGCGATTCGCTCCAGGCGCTGCGGGTCGGGGCGGCTGTCGGCCCATGCCGCGCCGCCTCGCTCGCATGCGAAGTCGTGGCGGCTCGGCGGGGCGGCTCCAATCGTGGTGCGCACCGAGTACCCCCCGGCGACGAGCTCGCCCAACACCAGCTCGGCGGGCTCGCCCGGATTGCCTGCCAGCTCTCGCTCGATGGGGGGCTCGCCGCCCGCCCCGAGCTTCGAGATTTGCATCACGATTCGACCCTCCATGCCCGGCAGGCGGGTGACGCGAAGCCGGGTCGGCTCGCCCTCGATGCACTCCCCGACCAGCTCGACCCGCGCCGCTTCGTAGCGCGGGTCTCGCATGAGCCAGCCGAGCAGCCCGTCCCACAGAGCCCCGTACGCCCGTCCGGCGACGCTCGCCGCCATCCTGCCGAACGAAAGCCGGTGCGTCGAGTCCACGGCCAGCGCGATGCTGCGACCATCACCCACCTCCCCGAGCGCCAGCACCGGCATCGGGGTCTCGCCGACCTTCAGCTCCGGATGCTCCCACAGCACGATGGAACGGGGACGGCTGGGCCCGAGGTAGTTCGTGCCCGTCATCACGGGAAGGGCATCTCCCAGCAGATCGCGCAGCGGCTGCGTCACGGCAGCGCTGCGCCCCGCGCGCGTGTAGCGCGGTGCGAACGGCTTGCTGTCGAAGGCGCGCTCTCGCTCGGCTTGCTCGACGGGCAGGATCGAGTCGAGAGCCGTGCCCGCGTAGTTGCCACCTGCGAACGACGAGGGGCCTCCGACCATGATCAGGCCCCCGCCACCCTTGACGTAGTCCGCGAGGCGCCGGAGGTAGCGATCGAGCTTGTAGCGAATTGCATCGATGTCCTGGAGGATCACGGCGTCGAAGGTGTGCAGGTGCTCGGTGAACAGCTCGTCGACGGGAAACTGGATTAGCGCGAGCTCGTCGTTGCGTGCGCCGGGGTCGTCCCCCTGGCTGTCGCGAAGGATGAAGAAGGCAACCACGTCGACGGACTCGTCGCTCTTGAGCCAGCTGCGCAGGGCGCGCACGTCGTACGTGGGGCGCCCTGCCAGGTGCAGCAGCCGCACTCGCTCGCGCGCGACCACGAAGGTCGTGAGCCGTTCGTCGTTGCCGGGCACCTCGTCGCCGTCGGGGGCCTCGAGGGCCACGCGCACCACGCGTTCGCCAGCCTGCTCCAGCTCCACTTCGAGCTCCACCTTCGCCAGGCCGCGGCTCGCATTGGCGACTCCCCGCGCCAGAAGGGCCGGACTCGAGCTGTCCCGCAGCGCCTCCACTTTGACCGGGATCCGCTCGCAATCCAGCCCTCCGGCGCAGCCGACTTCCACGGTCAACGCCAGGGGCTGGTGAGCGACCGCCGCGCCCGCGGCCGCCACGCTGCGGATGCTCGCGTCGGCCGGAGCTCGCTGCGCCAGGCGCACCGTGTGAATCGGCACCCGGAGCCCCGCGTCGTCCAACGCCCAGCCGCTGCCCTCCTCGCCGGGACGCCGAAGCCGCCCGTCGCTGAGGACGACGACCGCCTGCGGGTGCTCGGTGGGGTCTCGAGCCAGGTTCTGCAGCGCGGCGACCAGGTCGCTCTCGCTCCCCGCGGTCAGCTCGGGGTCTCCTTGCACGAGCCGCCTGAGCTTCCCGTCACTGAAGCCGAACACGCTCAATCGCGCGTCGGCGAAATGCCTCTCCGCCGCGGCCAGGGCGGACCGCGCGCGGTCGATGCGGCGCTCGCCGTCTGCCGGCAACAGCAGGCGACGGGACTGATCGACGAGCACCACGATGCGGGGCCCCACCCGGCTGTGGGTCGAGTCGACGCGGGCCGGCCGCAGCACGCACAACGCCACGGCGAGCGTCGCCGCGACGCCGCTCGCGAAGACTCGGCGGCGCTTCGTTTCCCGGCCGGCCAACTCGAAGCCCAGGAGGGCGATCGACGCCAAACCGAGGACGAGGGTGACGACGACCGTCCAGAGCGCCACGTCGTCGGCCACCGCCCAGTGGCTCTCCATCATGGGCGACGGCGTCCTCGCCGACGCATCAGCTCCTCGGCGTGCACCTGGTCATCTTTGTAGTCGAGGCAGAGCACGTACATGGCGATGTTCACCGCCAGCCGCACGGCGAGCTCGCGTTGGCGCGCGCCGCCCGAAGACACGTTCATGGCCCATTGGCCAGCCGCCGAGCGCTGGGCCAGGGCTCCCAACAGGTCGTGAGAGGAAAGAAGCACCCGGATCGACTTGCCCGACGTGATGGCCTCCAGGTAATCCGGCCCCTGCACGCGCCCGACGGGTCGATCGATCAGGTAGTAGGACTTGTACAGCACGTGCCGATCGGGGAGCCGAATCACTGGGCTCTCGGGCAGGACGCGCGCGAGCTCCCGGCGGACGCTGCGACCGAACCGACCCCGATCGGGGTTGGAGTCGTCGACGAGCAACATTCCTCCCAGGCTGAGATACTCTCTCAGCCCGCGAATCTCCGGATCGGCGAGCGGCGCGACGTCGGAATCCCCCGCCCACACGACGAAAGGCTCTTCGAGCAGCTCCGTGTCGTCGGCGGCGATCGTCGCGCTGGTCAAACGAGCGGGCGCACTGGTGCGACGGATGACCTCCCACGACCATCGAGCCCCCGCCGAGGCGCGCGGCCCGACGAGCGGCCTGGAGCCCGCCTCGAGCAGCCGCACGTGAAACGCGCCGCCGGCCCCGAATGCTTGCGCCTTCGGCCCCAGCAACGCAGAAATCACCACGCCGCACAGCGCCCTCCGAGTCAGTTGAAGTCTCGGATCTTCCAAACGCCGTCCTCTCGCTCCAATACGACCCGGTGCCCATCGGCGAGATCCACCACGGCCCGCCGCCCTTCGACTTCGACCCGAAGAGAATCAATCTGCGAGAGCGCCTCCACCAGGGCTGCCATGTCGGCGTCCAGGGCGCTGGCGGTGTCTCGCGTGAGCACGCGCAACAAGCCGTGATAACTACGCCGCCTGAGCACGGCCCGCAACTCGCGCAGCGCGTCCGTAGGGCGTAGGGCCGCGCCAGGCATCGAGTCGGAAGCGGCGAGCTGAAACCCGGCGCCGCTGTCGACCAGGCGGACCGACCAGCCTTCGGGCCCGCGCAGCTCGGCCGTTACCTCGACCCGGGCGTCGCTCTGCGCCACGGCGCTCGAAAGGGCCTCGAGCTCCGCCGCGTCACGCTTCAAGAGCTTGCCCACTTGGTCCGCGTCGAAGCGCTGCCGGGCCCGTTGGCTCAACAGCGCGCGGACGGCCTCGCCATCGCCGGCTCGCACGGCATCGTTCCAGCGCTCGATGGCGCCGTTGGGGGAGGGCGGCGGGGGGGGCGGGCAACCCAACAGGCAGGCGAAAGCGAGCGCAGCGCCCCAGCGGCCCGCAGCGACGCCAACCCTACCGCGCGCGGCTCGAGCCGGGTAGGGTTGTCCCGGTGTGCACCGTGCCCCGCCCTCCGCCCGCCGCGAAAGAAGAGGGTCGTGCCGCCGTGCGCCAGCTGGTGCTCGGAGGGGCAGCGGCCGCCTGCGGCACGGCACTCGGGCTCCTGGAGCAACCGGACGCCTCCGCGGCGCTGACGCTGGCGGGCCTCGCCGTGATGCTGTGGAATCTGCATCGCCTCGGTCGAGCGGGGCCGATCTAGCGCTCGCCGTCGGCGCGCCGGGGGCCGCCCGCACCGAGCTGCCCTGGGCGGAGCGGCGCGCCCGAGTGGCGCCTCCACGCACGCTTCGTCCACGGCTCGCCCCCACATTCGTTCCCATCGCCGCTCGTCGGTGGGCCGTGAAATGGGAGCTCGGCGTGCCGCCGCGTCTCATGTTTCGCTGCGCATCACGGCCACGGCTACGTCGGCCGGAAAGTTGGGGGCCCGGTGGACGCCGAGCGCGAAGCGCCGACCCTCCACCTCCATCAAGTGTCGATACGTCCCTCGTGCATCGAGCTGACGCAGCGGTCCGAGCTTGGCGATCGCCTGCGCGTTGACCTCGGGCGCCTCCGGGGCGCTGTACACACCGCCGCCAACCAGCACGAAGCAGTACAGCAGCGGAACGTTTTCCTGGCTGCCGCGCAGCGCCAGCTTCACCTCGGACCGCAGCGTGAACTCCAGCCGATACGCGTAGCTGGACCACGCCCAGCCCGTTACGTAGAGGCAATCGGAACGTGGGGGGTCGAGGTCGGAAGGGGCGGGGACACGCGCGGCGGCGACCCACTGCGCGTCGGGCTTCCCGCGCACGCCGTCCGCCTCCTTCAGCGCGCCGAGCGCCTCGGCGTAGCGGCCCTCGAAGCCCTGCAGCGCCGGAAATGCAGCGTAGAGCGAGACGCCCGCCATCTCGTCTTGCTCGCGATCGTTGCGAACCACCACTCCCGCGACGGCAATGGCGAAGAAGGTCGACTTGGCCACGCGCAGATCCTGGACCTTTCGACGCGTGAGTCGGAGGGCGGTGCGGGCGGAGGAGGGCTCGTCGAGCGGCTTGCCCTCCCGCCAGAGTTCCGCGAGCTTCTCGGCGCCCTCCGGGAGCCCCCGGCGGATTTCCTGCACGTCCTCGGAGGTGAGCTCCGCCAGGTGCGCGGCATGCTCGCCCGCTCGCTCGAGGCTGCGCTCGTCCGTCTTTTCACACCCGAAGGGCAACAGAATCGAGCCGCAGCCCGACAAAACCTGCCGCCGCGACCACTGCACGCCCACACGGGGGGAGCGGAGTGGGAGATCACTCATCCAGCGCCTGCTGAACGGCGGCTGCGTGACCTTTCACTCGAACGTTGCGCCACGACTTCTCGATCTTTCCGTGCTCGTCCACGAGGAACGTGCTGCGCTCGATTCCCATGTATTCGCGGCCGTAGTTCTTCTTCAGCTTCCACACGCCGTAGGCTTTGCACAGTCCCAGCTCTTCGTCGGAGAGCAGGGGAAAGCCCAGCTCCAGCTTGGAGGCAAACCGCTGGTGGCTTCCCACCGAATCCGGGCTCACGCCGAAAACCGGCACCGTGAGCCTCAGATCGCGAAAATCACAGGCTTCGGTGGTGCAGCCCGGGGTGTTGTCCTTCGGGTAGAAGTACAGCACGTAGCGGCTGCCGCGCAGCTGCTCGGAGCCGTGGAACTTGCCGTCTTGGTCCGGTAGCTCGAACGCGGGAGCATCGGCGCCCACCGTCGGCTCGGCGCCGGCCGCCGCGACGGGCGCCGCACCGAGAGCTTGCCGCTTCGAAGCTCGTTTCTCGGACCCACCCCGTGCCGCTTGGTTTGCTTTGGCCATGGTTTTCCCGATTTTCTTGCGGCCAGCAGCCTTCTTTCCGCGAGCCTTCCCGGCCGCTCGCCGGGCGACCTTCTCGCCCGCTGCGGCTTTCTTCGCGCCGGCGTTGGCCGCCGTCTTGGCGGCGCTGGTCGCGCGCTTCTTCGCGCCGGCGTTGGCCGCCGTCTTGGCGGCGCCGGTCGCGCGCTTCTTCGCGCCGGCGTTGGCCGCCGTCTTGGCGGCGCTGGTCGCGCGCTTCTTCGCGCCGGTGGCCTTCTTGCCGGCGACTTTCTTCGCCGCCTTTTTCTTCGCCGATCTCGCCCGCTTCTTCGCTTTCCCCTCGCCGCCCGTGGCCTTCTTCTTGGTAGCTTTCTTGGCCGAGCGCTTTTTCTTGGTAACCTTCGAGGCGCTTGCCTTCTTCCCACTCGCTCGCTTCTTGCCTTGAGACGTCGCCGCCATGGCTGGTCATTTATTCGGGAATCGACGGGATGGCAACGGGCGGGCGTGCGGCCCGGCGCATTCTGCCGGACAAAGCACCTCGAACCACAGCGCGGTGCCTTGCTAGGCTGCTAGATGTGATAAATGCCCACGCGCTTTCGGCGAACCCAAGCCGGAGCTGAGAAAAAGCCATGCTCGAGCTACCCGAACCCGGATTGTACCGCACGACCCAACCCATGCCCGGAAGCGAGGAGGGGTTCCCCAGGGACGTCCTCGTCTACGTTGGCCAGTCCGAAAATGGCGGCGGCCGGTTCGTCGTGCGTCCGGGGCGCAACCACCACAACCGGTGGTACTGGGGCGAGCCGACGACGCCGCTCCGTTCTCCCTCCTGGGCATCGACGCTCAAGCAGCTGCGCGCGGAGGGCTTCTACACGCTTCCCGAGCGAATCGAGCTGCAAGGGGGGGGCTATTGGTTGCAGAACGCAATCGTCCAGCTCGGTTACAACGAGAAGGGTCAGGCCATCCTTTTCGTCGGCCAACGTATCGAAGGCACCGAGAAGAACGCGCTCGAGTTCAGCGACCGGGGGCTGCTCATCTCCGACGACCTACTGGCGCGGCTCGTCTGGGCGCCCATTCTCCCTGTGAAGAAAGAGGAGTAACGGGCCGCCCGCGGGGGCAGCTTCGCGGAAGAGCCCTCTCAACTGGGGGGCCGGGCCTTCGACGGGCCAGGGCCGCCGCGCCCTGGCAGTCGGCGAGGACGCGGACTTGGGCGGAGGGGCGCACGTCGCGACCCGCGGCAGGGCTTGGTCGACGTGCGATGCCTCCCGGCCGCCACCAGTTCGCCCGGGCGCGGCCAACTACGGCCCCACTGCAGCCGCGGGCTCGACCGGGGCGGCGGGAGTCGCCGCCCGGGGCGCGGCCGCTCTTCGAGCACGGCAGGTCCCGTGGCGTTGCGCGGCCCTGCGCGGTATCGCTTCGCGCCGTGGCGCGTCGGCCGTGCGGCACCGCGGGCTAGCCGAGCTGGGGTAAAAACTCGCGCGCTGGGGGCTTGGCATCCCCGAGGGAAGCGGACTAGGCTACGCCCCTCCAAGCCGAAGTGGCGGAATTGGCAGACGCAGCGGATTCAAAATCCGCCGCCCTCGCGGGCGTATCGGTTCGAGTCCGATCTTCGGTACTGATGTGGGTGGGGGGGCGTGAGAGTCGGCGGCCGGCGGTGCCGTCTCTCCGGTCCGGGCCGGCGCCTCGGCGGCCTGGACGCTGAGTGGTGCGGTAGGCGGTGGCCATCCGCGCCCGGCGCGCGAGCGTCCCTCGAGGCGTCGGGGCGGGTCGCCGCCGGAGTGGGTCGGGGTGAGCTGCTCGCCCTGGATCGGCACCAGCTCGCATCCCGCCGCGGTGGCTGCACGCGTCGAGCTGCCCGGGCCACGGCGTGGCACCGAGCGCCGCACGAGCCGGGGCGCTTCGAGTGCGCCTCCCCCGGGGCCGCTGGTGCGGCGCTCCACCACCCCGCGCCGGAGCTGCCCGCGCCTCCCCGGCTCCCCCCCAACGCCGCGATCGTCGATCGGGCCGCTTCGGTCACCGGGGGCGGGGGAAGGCCGAGAAACGAAGCGTCTTGCGCAGCCCCTTCCTTCGAGCGCTCGATGCCCTTCGTCGGTTGCGCCGCACGCGAGGCGCGGCGTGCCGCGCCCGACAGTCGCTTTCGTCATGTGTGAAGCGTGACTCGCGCAGCCGTCGGTTCCGACGCACTCGTCGCAGGTGAAGTGCTTGCCGTCCTCGGGCGGGGGCTTGCCGGCGGCGCGTCTCGCGTCGCCGACCGCAAAGGCCATGCGTGCGCGGGCCGAGCTGCGCTGCGCTCAGTCGGCACCGCGCAGGGCAGGGCAGAGCCAGGCAGGGCCGCCGGTGAGAAGAGCCGTGCGGTCGTGCTACGAGTCGGTGTCGCCGAGGCTCGGGCGTGCGATTCTTTTTTCGGTTGTCCCGGTGCAAACCAGCGGGCACAACCGGATTGGTGAGTGCGTGCCGAGAGCTGGCCCCCACCCCTCTGCACGACCGTGCGCCGAAGGCGCGTGGGTGTGGTCTCCTGGGAGCCTGAGCGGGCCCTTAATCAACGCCGTCGGCGGTACGTAGACGATCGAGTGGACACGCTGGTAGCCGGCGGCCAGGGTTGCGAAGGCGAATCCCCTTCCGCGGCAGGGCTGGCAAAGCCGTCGCAAGAATTAGAAAATTATCCCTTCCCGTTTCCTTGGTATACGCTGTGTCATCCCGTTTCTTTCGGAAGAGGGGGCCTCGAAGCATGAGCTACACAATGGGTTCCACTCGGGGGCAAGCGCGGACCCGAGCCCTTCCGCGCACCTTGGCCTTCGAGCCGCGGCCCTGCAGAGCATGAGGTACCAAGATGGCTGATTATTCGTGTTTGGTCGTCGAGGACTCGCCGATGATGCGCCAGCTCGTGGTCTTCGCGCTGGGAAGAATTCGAAACCTGAGCGTGACCGAGGCGGACGATGGGGTCGACGGCCTGCGAAAGCTAGCCTCGGGCAAGTTCGACATCATTCTGACGGACATCAACATGCCCATCATGGATGGGCTCAAGCTCATCCAGCGAGTCCGGATGGACGCAACCCACAAGGAAACCCCCATCGTGGTGATTACCACGGAAGGGGGCCGAGAGGATCGCGAGCGCGCCCTTCGCCTGGGAGCCAACGCATACATCACCAAACCGATTCAGGCGCCGAAGGTGATGACGACCGTACGCGAGCTGCTCGGAATCGAGTAACGTCTCGCTCCGTTGGCCTTCGATTCGAAAAGTCCGCGCGCTCTGTCCACGATTGGCGCCCTGCTCGAGGCCAGCCCCGCTCTCGCGCGCCATTCGGGGTTCATTCCGCCCAGGCAGTGGACGGCGGCGGTGGGCGCGCGCCTCGCTGAAAAGGCCAAGCCCGAGGAGCTGCAGGGCCGTGTGCTGGTGGTTCGGGTCCCTTCTTCGACTTGGGCCCAGGAGCTGTCGCTGCTGTCGAGTACGATCGTGAGCCGGCTGCGCGAGCGCGGCCACGCGGTGGACCGGCTCCGGTTTCGAGTCGCTCCCGCCGCGGACGCCAGGGCTCGAAAGCGGCCCGTTCGCGTTCAGAAGGCGACGGCATTGCCCGCTGATCTCGCCTCCAAGATCGGCGCGGTGGCGGACGAAGGGCTGCGTTCCGCGCTGCTGGACGCCGCGAGCTACACGCTCGGTCGCCGGCGCTAGCTCGAGCGCGCCGAAGCGAAGGGGTGCCCGCGCTGCTCGCCGGGGCTCACGAGCTGCAGGCTCGGCCGACCGCTGTCGCCTCCGGCCTCTCCGGCCCCGCACCGCCCGGCGCTTGCGACAGCCCGGCGCTGCGTCTGCTCGCGGTTTCGAGCGTGCGCCCTCGCCCTCCTTCCCGGTTGGCACTGGCGGTTCTGCGCCTCGTAGAATCGCCCCCGGGCGGTGCCGGGCAGGCGGGCCGCGGGCGAGGCTGGCCCTCCGAGAACGAACGAGCCGCCTCGACCCAAGTGGGCCGGGCGGCTCGTTGCGTGCCAGGGGGGCGCTCAGGGCGTGATGTTGAAACTCTTGTTCACCACCACGACGGGCGGCCCCTTGAACGCCGGCACCTTTGCGCGGCGGAAGACCTGCCGCACGCAGCTACCGGTCATCGTTCCTTCGAACTTCTCGGTCAACATGGAGACCGACGCCACCTTGCCGGAAGGCTCGTAGCGCACCTGGACGCGGCCACTGCCGGTTGGACCACCAGCTGGCCGACAGTTTGCTGCGGCTGTGGCGGCGCCGTCCAGAGCTGCCTTGGCCGCATTGCGGTCGAAGCCGCTGTCACTGCCGCCGGAGGTGCTGGAAACGGTCGCCTTCTTGGACTCCGCCGGAGCCTCTTCTTCGGCGGGCTCGTCTTGGACGGCCGCTTCACGCTCTTCGGACTCCTCGCGGCCGCCCGCTCGCCGCATGGCTTCGCGCAGGTTCTCCGGCTTGCTCGGCTCCTCGGCGGCCTCTTCTTCCTCCGCCTCGGCCCGAGCAGCAGCAGCCGCCGCCGCCGAGCGGCGCGAGCCCGACCTCGTCCGGCGGCGCGTATAGCGCGCGGGGCGGACCTTGCGGCCGCGTTTCGAGCTCTTCGCCTTGGCCGCTTTCTCGTCGACCGCCTCTTCCGCGGCCTCTTCGCTCTCGGAATCGGCCGCCTCGGCCTTGGCTTCCTCCTGCCCATCGGCCTCCGAATCCGCCTGGGCGGTTTCGGCCTCTGCGGAGCCTTCTTGCTTCGCTTCGGAGTCGGCCCCCTCGCTGCCCTCCGCCGGCTTCGCGCCCATCGCGGCAGACGACGGTTCGGCTTCTTCGGCCGCCTCGGCGGGAACGTCGGCCAGCGGCGCAGCACCGGCCGAGGTGGACGGCGCGGCGGAGGACAGCGTGTAGATGATGGCCAGACCGGCCACGGCGGCCAACGACCCCAGGGCCAGCACGGCGCGCTTGCTGTGCAGCATCCCGCTCTCCTCGGCGGCCGCGGCAGAGCCCGCGAAATCGACGGCCACCGGGCGAGCGGTGTAGGTCTGCGGCGAGGGCACCGGCACCGTCTTCGGCGCGGAGGCCACGGGCGGTAGCGGAGCCGCCGCCGGCGCCGCTCGGGCCGCCATGGGGCGCGGCTGGTGGACTTGCGATGGGGCGGGGCGCGAGGACATCGGAGCGGCATCGGCAGCAGACGGCGCCGGGCGAGCTGCACCCGGCGGCGGCGGCGGCGGCGCTTGCCGGGGAGCGCTGGGCTGCGGGCTCCCCCACGCCGGGCCGGAAGCCGTCGCGACGGGCGTTGGCGGCGCCGCGTTCGGGGAGGTGGTGGTAGTGGAGGCAGCCTGCGCCGCCGCGGGATCGCGAAGCTCGGCCACCTGGGAAATCGGCAGCCAGTCTTCCATGCCCCCGCGCCAGACCAGGGTCGCTTCCTTGATCTTGCCCTCGTTGAGCTCCGAGAGCAGCTGCGCAGTGGCCATCATGCGACGATCGAGGGCGGTTACTTGAACCATCCACTCCTGATCACTCAGCGGCGCCTCCATGAGCTGCGTGACAGCATCCTCGTCCTCCGAATAGGGCGCGACGAGTTGTGTTTCCTGCCCCTCTAGCTCACTGAGAAGCTCTTCGAGTTCCTCGATGTCGTTGTTGCCGTGTGTCATTGCGACTGCCTCATCGTACTACTGGTCCGGCATCGCGCCGGTACGTGACCCGCCCGGGGTCTGTTTCTCGGTGGATCAGCGAACGCCTCAGGTTACCCACCAGCTCGCGGGCTCGCCTCGCGCTGCCCAGACACATTGTGTCGTGCTCGCCCGGGTTTTGCTCAGATTTTTCCGAATAGTGAACCCGTGCATCGCGTTCCGAGAAAACTTGATTGGGCTTGGAAAAGAGCTTCCCAATCGACACGAGACCGGCCCGCCCTCATGCCTTTGGCCGCCAAAAGGCGCAATCACCCCCTCGGGTGTGTGCCGTTTGCACCTACGGGGCGGCCCGCGCGCGCGGGCCGCGAACTGCGAATCGATTCGGGCCTTCTCGGGCCTCGATGCCCGATTCGGAAATTTGCTCGCGCAACAAATTTCCGCGAATTCTCTTGTTCAGTGCGCGTTTCGCAACAGACCGGCGGCCGATGCGTCGCCGGACGGCTCGGAGCTCACGGGGTGGCCCGGCTCTCGGTCTGGTTCTTTTTCTTGACGATGATCTCGACCCGCCGATTGATGGCGCGTCCTTCGACGGTGTCGTTCGTTGCGATGGGGGCTTCCTCGCCGCGACCCACGGCCTCGATAGCCCCCGTCGGGATCCCCTGGCTGATCAGGTAGCCACGGACCTCCTGCGCCCGTCGCAGGCTCAGCTCGTAGTTGTTCTCGGCGGAGCCGCGGGAATCCGTGTGCCCCTCCACGATCATCCGGGTGTCGCCTTGCTCCAAGAGGGCGTTGGCCACGTCGCGCAGCTTCTCCTTGGCGATGGGCAGCAGCGCCCACTTGCCGGTGGCGAAGAGCACCGACCCTGAAAGGGTGATCACGATGCCGCGCGACTCCTCCTTGACGCGTGCGACCTCCTCGAGGCTGGTCAAGGCCGCCGCCGCCTTGCGTTCGGCCGCCAGGCGCGCCTCGCGCTCGGCCGCGACGTCTTGGGCCAGCCGCTCCGTCTCGCGCTCTTTTTCCCGCAGCTCGCGCCGCATCCGCAGCAGCTCCGTCTGGGTCGCGGCCTGCAGCTGCTGGCGAAGCTCCTGCTGCTCTTTCTCGTACTTCGCCATCGTTCGATTGGCTTGCTCGAGACCCGCCGCCGAAACGGCGATGGCCACACGGCGCTCCGCTACGTACGCCAGATCCCGCACGATCGCTTCCTCTGCGCCGTTCGTGAATTCCAGGTTGGCACGATCCACGGCTTGGCGAGCCGTGTCCAGCTGCGCGGGCGCGAGCTCCATGGCGGGGCCTTGCGTGGCCTGGTTGTAGGCGTGGCGCGCGTTGTGGAGCTCCTGGGGCGCCACGGCCGGGCTGCACGCTGCGAGCCCGACGAGGGCAACCCAGCTGCTGGCCGTCAGACGCAATCGGCGCCTGCTCGACCGGCGGGTCAGAACTTCTTGCCCAGGATGCTGCTGCGGAAACACCGCCGTGCACCGTATCGCGTCTTTCGCCATCGACTCTCCTGAGAACCTCAACGTCGCACCCCCGCTTGGTGATTGCGCTCGGTGTCGTCGCGCTTCGTGTGATTGCACTCGGTCACTGCAGGGGGGCCTGCTGCACGCTCTTTTGAAGCCGTTCGAACTCCTCCTTCGCCGCGGCGGCCTTCTTGCGCTGTGCCTCCTCTCGCGCCAGCGACAGCGCTAGCTCGGCATCGGACTCCGCCCGCCGCAGCACCCAGTCGGCCCGTTCGTTCTCGCCCGCTCGAATCAGCCCCTTGCCGATTTCCACCTGCTCCCTCGCCAATTTGAGGTGCAGCGCCGGTTGCGGGCTGTTTTGCGCTCCCGCCACCTCGGCTGCGCGAACGGCCGCCTCGGAGGCCGTCAGCTGGTTGCGCGGCTCGGGATAACCTCCGCCGCAGGCGATGGCAGCGACTCCGAATAGGGAAGGAATCAGGCGACGAAACATCTTCATCTCGGCGGGCTCTCGGGCAAGGGCGCGGCCGGCGGAGCGCGGCACGGAGCCCCGCGGCTGCCCTGATATCACTCATAACAGGGTTTCAATCCAACATATTGGGCGTATTCGATCCACCCATTCGCAAAATACGATCCCCTTTGGCCGACGGCTTAGCAAGTCGCCCGCTGAAGTCTTGGTCAGCCGCATGGGACGCTCGGACTCGGTTATTTAGCAGATCGGCCGCGCGAGAGGGCCCGGTGGGGGGCGGGACCTACCCCGACTCCGGCCGGTTCGACTCCGTCCTTACCCCTCCGTGGCCGTTGGCTCCGAGGATGTTTCGCGAGACCTCGAGCCCGGGGCCCGAAACCCGAAGGCCACCGCGCGGCGGAGCGCGCCGAGGGCAGCTCCCGTCCACAGGGGCAAGAAGAGGGAAAAGGCCGGGCCGCTGCTCTGGGGCAGCAGGGGCTGTAGCAGGAGCAGAAACCAGCCCAGGCCGGCAGTGCCGGCCGTCAGCCAGACGAGCAGCTCGGGGCGGCGCGGCTCGCGGCGTGCGAAATCCAGCGTTGCGACCGGCAGCGCGAGGGCCCACACGGGGCAAAGCAGCACGTTTTGGTTCCAGTACGTCACGTCGTGGTCCGTGAGCAGCCACAACACGAGCAGGCTCGCGCCGAACAGCCCGATTACCAGGCCTACGATCGACAGCAGGCCCGCATACGACCACCGGCTCAGCCGGCGCTCGTGAGCCCAGCCCAGCGCCGCCAGCGCGGCCCCGATGGCGAGCCCGAAGGCGAGCCAGCGCGGGCTCAGAGGAGGAGCTCCCGTCGGCTCGACGGGGCGCTTCGCCATGAACAGGGTCCGCGTTTCGGCGACCAGAGGCGGGCTTCCCGAGGCCGACACGTCCGCCAGCAGCCCTTCGAGCTGGGAGGGCAAGAATGCCTCGTCCCAGCGAGTCACCGGGTGATCGATCAGGGGCCCCAGGGCGAGGTCCAGCGCGAAGAAGAGCGCCGGCGACTCCTGGGTGAGCCGGCGTGTGTGCTCGCGGTAGGTGAGGCGCGCGGGTTGCCGCTTGCCGCCGCTCGACAGAGCCCCGCCCACGCTGCGGTCGATCAAGTCCCGCAGCTTCGTGCTGCAGTTGTTTCGGTAGTAATCGTAGCGGTAGTACTTGTTCTCGGGCCTGGCGTTGCGATCGAGAAACTCGACCATCTCGCGCGCCGCCTCGGGCTCGAGCTGGAGCCGCTGACTGACGATGCTCCGATCGGCGGCGCGGTACGCCGCGACGGTGCGCTGCAGCGTCGAGACGCTCAACCAATAGTTCAGATTGCCTTTCAGGAAATCGAAAATCAGCCACGGCGAATCGAAGCGAAAGGTGCCGTAGTTGTAGATCCGATCTCGCTGGCTCGGGGGCTTCGAGGGGTCGTGGACCCAAAAGGCGTCGTGCCCGAACTTCGAGAAGATGTGATCCCCGGGCCCGAAGGTGATGACGGAGATGATCGGCGCCGCGCCGGTTGCTGCGCGGCGGGGCGGGGGATCGGTCGGCTGCGCCCGCGCGCTCCGGCACGGCCCGGAGAGGCACAGCGCTCCGAAGCAGAGCACTCCGAGGCATAGCGCGAGTGCGACGCGGGCTCGTGCGCCGCGAGCGGCGGCACGGCGGAGCGCCGTCGAGAGACCCATCCACTTCATCGCGCGCTGCTTCTACCACGCCAGTCCGGCCTCCGGCAGGTGGCCGGGTCGAGCGAGGAAAAAAATCTCCGAGGACTGCCGTCGCGCTCGAGCGGCTTCGGGGCAGAGCGGCAAGGGTCGTCTGCCGCTGCCCTCCCGACGCGCGAGAGCTCGCGAACGGGCACCCACGCCCCGCAGGCGCCGCAGACGCCCAGCTCGTTTCGCGGGGGGATCGTGTGGGGAGGCGAGGCCCCCGAGCAAGCCGCTCGGGGCGCGCGCGCCTTACGGGCTGCCCGAGAGCAGGACGTAGAGCGCGGGAACGAGCGCACCGGACAGGGCGATGAGGCCCGCGCGCCCGAACAAGCCGCGGCGCCCGGGGAACATGAGCAGCCCCGAGGCCGCCAAGCAAAGCAGCCCGATGGCGTACGCGTCCGCCACCAGGGTCCAGGCCTTCTTGCCTCGATTGAGGTGAAGCCAGTTGGCGGCGCGCAGGAAGAAGCGGGGCTCCTGACCCTCTTCGGCGATGCGGCCCGTGCGCAGATCGACCAGGAGCGAGCGCGAGTCGAGCTCGATGGTCAGCTTGTCGCCGGCCTCGCGAAACACCTCGCGCACCGGACCGGGCACCCCGCTCGCTGCGAGGGCCGCTTTCACCAGTTGCTCTTCACCGAGCGGAATCGGCGGTGCCAGCTGGTGCTCTCGCTGGATCTGGCGAAAATTCGGCTCCCAATCCCCGATGTGATTCACGGCTAGGCCGGATACGGCGTAGATCACCGTCAGTCCGACGCAGAAATACCCGGCGTCTCGGTGCACCGCGCGCAGCCAACGGCGCCACGGCAACGCTCGGCGGCGCGTTTCCTTCGCCACCGCTCAGCGCCTCTGCCGGCCGCGAGCCGGCTCGGCCGCGCCCGCCGTGCCGCGGCCGGCACGCTCCGGAGGAGCGATCGAGCGCGGTTCGCGGGCTTCACGCATAGCGCTCTTCCCGCCACGGATCGGCGTGGTTGTTGTATCCACGCCGCTCCCAATAGCCGGGCTCGTCTTTGCGGACGAAGCGCACACCGGTGATCCACTTGGCGCTCTTCCAGAAGTACAGATCCGGCACGATGGCTCGAACCGGAGCACCGTGACGTTTGGGAAGGGCAACGCCGTCGAGCTGGTGGGCCAGCATGACGCCGGGCCTGAGGGCCTCCCGGACCGGCACGTTGGCGGTGTAGCCGTGGGCGGCCTCGAAGATGACGTGCCGGGCCGAGGGGCGCAGCTTGGCTCGCTCGGCGAGCGTCGTCAACGCGACGCCTTCGAGCGCCGCGCCGAACACGGACCAACCGGTCACGCAGTGCACGTCGACGCGGCGACGTACCGTGCCGAGAGCCAACAGCTCCTCGAAGCTGCATTCGAATGGCCGCTCGACCTCGCCGTGAACCTTCAGGCGGAAGCTGCTGCGGAGCGACGAGCCCGGCCGGCCTCCCATTGGTTTCAGTTGGGAAAGCAGCTTCTGACCCGGGGGGAGCCTCTGCCTACCATCGGGCCTAACCTGCGCTTCGGCGGTGGCGGCGGCGGCCCGGGACGCCAGCGCGTACACTCCGCCCAAAATCGCGAGAGAGCCGCCGGCGGCGAGCTGCTGGAGCGCTCTGCGCCGCTTCATCGTGGGGGGCTCGCGCTCGGCCGAATCGCCCGGGGGCCTAGGAGACTGCGACATATTGGGGAGAAGCTACCACAGAAGGCGCGGGGTGCGAGGGGTTGTCGGGGCGCCCTCAGCTGCCATGCTCGAGTGCATCCGCCATGTGTCGCCTGTTCGGTTTCCGAAGTGTCATCCCCAGCCAAGTTCACCGCTCGCTGCTTTCGGCGGACAATGCCCTCGGGGCCCAGAGCAACGACCACCCCGACGGCTGGGGGGTTGCCCACTACGTGGATGGCTCGCCCCACGTGACGAAGAGTCCGACCGCGGCGCTCGCCGATCAGCTGTTTCACCGGCTCAGTGGGGTCGTCGCCAGCGAGACGGTGCTGGCACACGTGCGCAAGGCGACCCGGGGTGACCAGAGTGTGCTCAACTGCCACCCGTTTCAGTACGGCCGCTGGGTATTCGCTCACAACGGGGACGTCCCCCTGTTCGCTGAGCGTTTTCGAGCGTCGCTGATGGGCGAGATTTCTCCACGTCTGCGCCGGTTCATTCTCGGAGAAACCGACAGCGAGGTGATTTTCTTCCTGCTGCTCACCGAGATTGAGCGCCACTGCCCCCTCTCGCGCAAGCCCGAGGTGCGTGACGTGATGACGGCCGTGGCGGACACGGTCGGCTGTATTCGGCGCGTTTGCGGAGAAGCGAAGGAAGCCGATGGCAGGGGCTTGCTGTTGACCTTCATCGTCAGCGACGGCGACGTGATGGTGGCGACGCAAGGCGGAAAAGAGCTGTTGTTCTCCACTTACAAGAGGCGCTGCCCCGATCGGGACCAATGCCCGAGCCTTTCGGAAGTGTGCGAGAGCCCGTCCGCCTCGGGGCACGTCAACCACTTCATCCTCTCGAGCGAGGTCCTCTCGGGGGACAATGTCTGGGAGGCGCTCGGGCCGGGCGACATCATCGGGATCGACGGCCGCATGCGCGTGACGCGCGGCTCCTTGCAGCGCCGGCATCTGCCCGTCGCTCAGGCCTCGGCGGGGCTGTCCTGAGGGTGAGGCGTTCCCCGGCGCCAGCGTTGCGCTCCACGTCACGCACCGGGCTCGAGAAAGATCCAACTGCCGACCACGCGCCGGCCCACGCGCAGGGCCGTCCGCCAGGAGGGCAGGTTGCGGGCCTCGATGGTGCCCACGACGAACGGCGCTCGCGCGGCGTCCAGCCGGTCGAGCGCTGCGCGCTGCAGCGCCGGCCCGAGGCCTCGCCTGCAGTGCGCCCGCGCTAGTACGAGATCGCAAATCAGCCAAGCCTCGAGTGCGTGATCGCAGCCCGGCCTGGCCGCCAGCAGGCCGACCAGCGCGTTGCCCTCGAAGGCCGCGATCAACCCGCCCGCGCGCGCACAGGCGTTCAAGTCTTCCCGATCACAGCAAGGCACCGCGTCACGCAGATCGGGTCGGGCACGGTGGAAGTCGTCGTAGAGGCGTTCGAACGCCGCCTGGACGGCATCGGCCGAGCCCATCACCCGAATCTGCCACCCGCGGGGCAGTGGCGGCGCGGGTCGTGCGCGAACCTCGCGGAGCGAGCCCATCACCAGATGCTGGTCGACGCGCTCCGCGCCGAGCCGCGCGGGCTCTTTGCCGGGTAGCGTCCACCACCAGCTGGCGCGCGGAGCAAACGGGGCCAGCTCGCCCATCAGCTCCACGTGGGCAGCGAGCCGTTCAGCCGGCGAGAGCCAGCGGGACTGAGCGAAAACGCCGACGAACGGATAGCGCAGGTCGCCTGCCCGGAAGTGGATGCCCGCGAGCAGCGACGCGCCCGAGGCGAGCCTCAGCTCTCGCAAGCGGTAGTCTTCGTGCCGGGTGCCCGCGACCGGGCAGGCGCTGGCGTACGTCCGGCTCCATTCGAGCGACTCGGTCCGCACGGCCAGCGCTCGAGCGGCGGCCTCTCGGCGCACGCGCACTGCGCTGGGGGACCATGCGCGCACGACGGGGCTGATCGAGTCCGCGAGCCAATCGAGGTAGGGGGTCAGGCTTCTCGAACTTGCCATGGCTGGCCCGCGCGCCGGTGGGTCTTCGCGTCGCCGTGGGACGGCCGCGTTACAGCTCCCGATCCCGCAAGTCTTCCGGCAGAAGCTCGCTGGGCGCGCCCGTCGAGAGGATCCACAGCTGGTGGGCGGCGCGTGTCGCCGCGATGTGCAGCAGATGGCGAGCCTCGTCGTCGATCGGGTAGGTCGAGGAGTTCACGTCCAGCAGCACCACGTAGTCGAACTCCAGCCCCTTGACCTGACGGATGTCCGTCACGTCTATCCCGGCCTTGAACGGAAAATCCTGCTCGGCGATGCGCCGCAGATTGGGAATCTCCGCCTTGCGCAGCCCGGCGTAGAAGACGTCCGCCTGCTCGGGATAGCGCGAAATCACGGCGATGGAGGCCTGCGGCTCGGTCGTGGAAAGCTCGCGCAGCGCCTCGGACAAGAAACCCACCGCGTCGCCTCCATGCGCGAACCGGAACAGCTCCACCGGAGCTCCGGCGCGCGTGGCCTGCGGCGCCGGCCCCGTCGCGAGCGGACCGAGTACGGCTTGGGCCACGCGCATCACTTCTCGCGTCGAGCGGTAGGTGACCTGCAGGGGCTCCACCTCCACGTGCGAGAGGCCCAGCTCGTCGAGCAGGTTGTCCCAGCCGGTGAAGCCGTTGTCCATGTGCAGCCGCTGTGCGACGTCTCCGGCGAGCGTCATGCTCTTGCCGCCGCTGACCGTCTGCGTCAGCACCGAGAGCTCCACGGGGCTCAGATCTTGCGCTTCGTCCACCAGGATGTGCTCGTAGGAGAGCGCCTCCTGCCCACCGGGCCGGCGCAGGGGCCCGCGCAAGCGCTGGTAAAAGCGAAGGAGCAGCGCATCGTCCTCGGGGTCGAGCCGCGCCGGCTCGTCTTCCTGCTCTGCCTCGCGGCTTTCGAAGTACTCTTCCATGGGCGCGCTCTCGCCCTTGGGCGCCCGCGGCTGGCTCGATCGCTTTTCTGCCGGAGCCGCCGGCTGGGCATCCTGCTCCTGGCCCCGTTCCGCGTGCGAGACGACGAGCGCCGAGCGCGACGAGCACCACTCGTGCACGCGCGCGACGTCCGCGTCCGTGAACTGGCCCGGGGCGTGCTCGTCGGTGTAGCGGCGCAGCAGGGAGCGATCGGTGATCAGATCGGCCCAGGCGCTGACCACGTCTTCGGCCTGCTTGAGCCCGTTGCGCAGGTGGCGCTGAAGCGTGTTGCCCGCCTTGCCGCCGACGCGCTGCTCCTCCAGCCAGCGGCGCAGCGCGTGCAGCCGGTGGGTGAGGGGCCGTGCGCGCCCGCTGCGCCAGCGCCGCACGAGGCTGTCGCGCGTCGCCGGATCCTCCACGAGCGCTTCGCTGAACCGCTGCTCGAGCTCGGCCGCCAGGGCCTCCACTTGCGCGTCGATGGCTCGCAGCATCAACGGGTGCTTCTTGAGGCGCGTGACGACGGCGGGCGTGTCGTCCGCCTGCTCCTTCGGTAGCCAGCGAAAGTGGCTGACGCGCAGCCGTGCGACCCACTCGCCGTAGGTGCGAACCCCGACGCCCGTCACGTCGAGAGCGGGCAGGACCTGCGAGATGTAGCGAACCAGAGCCTGGTTGAAGGCGATCACCAGCATCCGGTCCGGGCGGAAACGCCGCCGATCCTGGAACGCCAGGTAGGCGAGCCGGTGCAGGCCGATGGTCGTCTTGCCGCTGCCGGCGCCTCCTTGGATCACGACCAGGCCGGAGTCGGGCTTCGTGATCAGCTCGAACTGCCGAGGATCGATCAGGGCCGTGATGGCCTTCAGGTGGCGATCTTCCCCGCTCTCATCGCCCCCCACGCCCAGCTTGCCCGGCCGGTGGTGGTGGTCGGCGCGCAGCGCGCTGCCTTGCCCGCCCTGGAGCTTCATGCCGGCGCCCCCACGCTCCCACTCGCCCCCGCGCCGCCGTACGAACGCTCCCTGAGGGCAGACGATCCGCTTGAGCGCGGCGTCCACGATCGTCAAGCTGCGGCGGGCGACGACTTCGCCTTCGACTTCCCGATCGCCGAACGTCTCTTCGTAGTCGTCTCCTTCGGCGTAGCGGTAGTACAGGCGGCTGATCGGCGCGTCCCGCCAGTCGACGATGCGGACCCCGGCGCGGGTATCGATGTACGTCGAGCGCCCGATGAGCACCTCTCGAACCCGTTCCTCCTCCTTGAGCACCATGCGACCGAAGTAGGGCGACTGTGCGTCGATGTAGCCAACCGTGGATTGCCCCTGGCGTGCCGCGAGGTGCTGCAGGCGCTCCATTTGCTCCAGCAGAGGCGGAACGTCCTCCATGCGGGCCTGGGCGATCTGGTCGCGCAGGTCGATCAGCTGCCGGTCGTAGTCGATCCGCTTCGGCCCAGTAGCGCTCGACCCCCGCCGGGTCGAGACGTGGCTCGCCACCCGCTCGAAACACTCCAGCTCCTCGCGAACCACCTGCTGGAGCTCGGCGTCCTGAGCTACCGGCGGCGCGAGGGGGGGGAGGGGCTTTTGGGACTGAGTCACGAGTGATTTCCTGATGCTTCCTGAGCGGGGAGGGAGAGTAGGGCCTTGGGGCCGATAAAATTTCGAGCCGACTCTTCTAGCATCGAATCGCCACCCCACAATAGGCCGATTCGGCACGATCGGGGTCAACGGTCGATCCCGCCGGCGCTGTAGCCATTGGCCGGCGCTTCGTACTATTGATTGCGCCCATGATGACGCAGGAGCTCCTCCAGCGAGCCTGTTCCTATCTCGTGGAGCACCCCGAGGAGCTCGCGAGAATCGTACGCAACGCGGTCGAGCTGCGTTTCGGGATTCCGCTCGCCGCTCTGCGCTGGGCGGCCTCGCAGGCGGCAGGGCGCAGAGCGCCGACGGACGTGGTGATCGAGGCGGCACCCCCGGGCATTCGCGTGGCCGGCACGGTCGCCGTGATGGGCTCGAAGGTGCGCGCCTCCGCCCTGATCTTCGTCGACGACATCCGGGTCACACCGGACGAGTTGCGCGTCGAGCTCCGCCTCGCAGAGGTGAGCCTGGTCCTCATCGAAGGCGATGAATCGCCCCTCGCGGCGCTCGTCAACAGCGGCGCCCTGGACCTCAGCAAGCTCGGCAACCTGGTCGGGGCCTTCCCGCGAAAGCCCGCGTTTCTGCTCGAAGCCCACGACGACCGGATCGTGCTCGACCTCAAGCGTCACCCGGCGCTGCAGGGCGCGCGCGCCGAGCGCTTGCTGGCTCTGATCACGCCGCTGGTCACGATCACCGCGGTCAAGACCGCCGCGGAGCATCTCGACGTGGAGCTCGGCGTGTTGCGAGAAGGGCTCGGGGCCGCCGTCGCGTCTTGGCGAAATCTCCTGTAGGAGAGGCGACTTGTGCGCCCCGCGGCGTGCCCACGGCCGTCGGTGTGCGAGCGGCTCCGGGGTGGGGCGCTCCGATCGGGCGGCTCGCCTGGTCGATGCGCGGCTCGCTGCGGCGGCCGGCTCGCGGCGATCGTCACCCCGCGGCCGGGTCGCCGAGCCCGGGTCGCTCGGGCAGCGCGAGGTGCCCCCCGGCCAGCAGGGGCTGCGCGCCCGCTCGTTGGTGGGCCATCGGCCACAGCCCGGCGGCGCGGCGGGGCTGCAGGGCCAGAGCGAGATGGGCGCACGAGAGCCATCCGACGGGGCCTTCGAGACAGTGAGATACGGTAAACCAAAGGTTTTCGCGTCGCGCGCGGCACGCCCAGTCGAGGCACGCCAGCAGCCCCGCGAGCGCGGTGGGCTTGAGCACGAGGCCCGCACAGCGCCCCTCGCCGAGCGTACGCTCCACGGTCGAGCCCGGGCGCTGCAGGGACTCGTCGAGCGCCAGCGGGCATGCGCTCGCCACGGGCCACGGCGCGTGGTCGGGGCGCCAGGGCTCCTCGAGGAAATCCACGCCGAGCGAGCGCGCGTGGCCCTCGAGCGTCGGCCACTGGTCGGGCCACAGGGTGCCGTTGGCGTCCCAGCGAATGGTGGCGTCGCCTGCGGTTCGGCGCACGGCTCGCGTCGCGTCCAGCTGGGGCTCCGACACCCGGTGCGGCCCGATCTTGAGCTTGAAGGAGCGGACGCCGAGGCTCGCCAGCTGCGCCGTGCGGCGCGCGACCCGGGCCGGGGCTTCGATCGGGATCACCGCACAGAGCGGCACGGAGCGCTGCGCGCTGCGCGCCGGCTCACCCGCTGCCCCCGAGCCGGCCAGCTCGGCCAGCACTTGCCACAAGGGCTGCCCGCGCGTGCGGGACAATCGATCGAACAGGAGCGTCTCGAGGGCGAAACGGGCAGCCGCCGGTGCATCGGTCAGGCGCGCTCGCAGCCGCTCGGCGAGCTCTCGGGCGTTGCTCGCAGCCAGCAGCGTCGCGAGCTGGCTCGCCGCGAGGCCGCTCAAATAGCGGGCCGCGTCGTCGCGGCTGTCGGAGCAATATCCCGGCAGCGGCGAGGCCTCGGCGACGGCCCCGCTCGGGTCGCCGGCGATGCGCAGCAGCAGCCCGGCGCGCCGGGCGTAGCTGCCTTGCGCGCTGACGAAGGGTACCGCGAGCTGCGCTTCGTAGTCCGTGATGCGGAGTGCCGGTCGCGAAGCGCTCAACCCTCGAGTCCCAGCGCGATGGATCCGGCGAGCAACGCGCCGAACACCAGCAGCAGCCGGGCGCTCTGCCCGAGCAGTGGATTGAGCTCGGCCCCCTCCCGCGCCCAGACGGCTCGCACGAGCCCTACTGCCAGCGGAGCCGACAGCCAGGGGAGCGCCAGCCACGGGGTCGCCGGCCCGATCGCGAGCAGCGAGAGCGGGGCGAGGTATGCCGCGGCGAGCAGGCCCGCGTACTGAGCGAGGCCGAAACGACGACCCCAGCGCACCACTACGGTCGCCTTGCCCGCATTGCGGTCGGTGCTTTCGTCCCGGAGGTTGTTGACGACCAAGATGTTGGTGGCGAGGCACCCGATCGGGATGGAGGCCAGGGCGGGCAGCGCGCGCAGCTGCCCGGTCATCACGAAATCGGTCCCCACCACGGCGACGAGCCCGAAGAACACGAAGACACACACGTCGCCCAGCCCGTGATAGCCCAGCGGATAGGGGCCCGCCGTGTACGCCACGGCTGCCGCCATGCACGCGAGGCCCGTGAGCGCCATCCACGGCCCGGCCAGCGCGATGAGGTAGCAGCCGACGAGGGCTGCCAGCGCCAGCACGGCGACCAGGCCCGCCTTCATCCGACCTGGCGAGATCCATCCCGACTGCACTGCCCGCCGGGGACCCAGGCGGGCGGGCGTGTCCGCGCCCTTCTCGAAATCGTAGACGTCGTTGGCGAGGTTGGAGGCCACCTGCAGAAGGAGCGCGCCGGCGAGGCAAGCCGCGGCGGGCGCCCAGCGCAACGCGCCGCCCGCGTAGCTGCAGGCGCTGCCGACGAGCACGGGGGTTGCCGCCGCGGGCAGCGTCTTCGGGCGCAGCGCGCTCCACCAGGCGGACGCCGCGCCGACGGCCGGCGGTGCGGCAGGGGAGAGGGGTGGGGACGGAAGGGTCATGGCGATTGCGGGCCGTCGGCAGGACCCTGCAGTACCACGCGCGCGAGCTGGCCGGGAGCCTCTGCCAGCACGTTGTGCCCCGCCCCGTCCACCACCACCAGGCGCGCCCGCGCCCCCGCGCGACCGATTAGTTCCTCGCCAATCGCGAGAAATTTTGCGTCGCGGGAGCCGACGACCAGGGTCAGGGGGCGCGCCCAGGTCGACAGCAGTCCGCTGAGATTCGGCATGCGGGCCAACCCCAAAACGCGCAGGCAGGCGCGCAGCCCGGCGGATCGGTGCGAAGCGCGCACCCGCGAGAGCGCGGCGCAGGCCGCCGGGGAAAGCCTCTCGTCCATGCCGGCGAAGAGGGGTTGCGAGGCCCACGCCCGTGCGAACTGCCGGGGCTCGCGACACAGTCGCTGGCACCACACATCGTCGGCGAGCGCGCGCCGAAAGCGCTCTCGGCGGGAGCCGAGCCCGGGGTTGACCCCCACCAGCGTGGCGCTTCCCACGAGCTGTGGGTGTCGAGCCATCAGGCCCAGCGCCACCCGGGCTCCCAGCGAGTAGCCGAGCAAGTGGCACCCACTCATCTTGGTTGCGCGAATATGAGCGGCGATGCGGTCGACTTCTGCGAAGAAGGACGCCGCGAGCCGTTCGCGACGATCCTCGCCGCCGTGGCCGAGCAGGGCGGGAAACGACAGCACCAGGCGCGGCCGCTGCCGCGCGACCTCCCCCGCGAACGCTCGGAAGCTCTCGGGGGAGCCCGTGAATCCGTGCAGCCCGACGATGCCGGGGGCGCCGACCCGCATCACTCGGCTCTGCTCGGCAGCAGCGCGCGAAGCCGCGCGGACGCCTCGCGGCGGGTGGAAAGGGCTCCGCCGGGGGGGACGACCACCTCGAGCCAGCTCAGGCCCGCCGAGGCATACGCCGCCGACAGCGCCTGGTGCAGCGAGCCCGCATCTCGCGCCCGGTGGAAGGCAACCCCGTAGCCGCGCGCCAGGGCCTCGAAGTCCACCGCGTGCGGCGTGGTCCAGAACTCGCGCGCCGTCTCGGCCGGGTCGGAGACGGGGAGGTGCTCGAAGATCCGACCGCCGGCGTTGTTCACGATCACCGCGACGATCGGTTGGCTCGGCGCCGGCGCTCCCGTGCGCTCGGAAGCGGCCAGCCACAGCGAGCCGATGTCGTGCAGCGCGGCGATGTCCCCCACGAGCAGCGTCACGGGATGCGGCTGGGCGGAAGCCAGCCCCAGCGCGCTCGCCAGCGCCCCTTCGATCCCGCTCACGCCGCGCTGGCTGGCGATGAGTATCCCGCGCGGCGCGGCGGGGCAGTAGCGATCGAGATGCCGGGGCACCAGGCTGTTGCCCACGGAGAGCCACGAGCCCGCGGGCACGCGATCGACGACTTCTCGCACGACCGCCGCCTCCGTGAAATCCGACTCCACTGCCGCCTCGACGTGCCGCCAGGCGGCTCGATTGAGGTCGAGCAAGGCAGCGCTGGCTGGACGCGCCGCTGCCTGGGGAAGCTCGGCGCACAGCGCGGCCACGGTTTGCGCTTCGTCCGCCTCGACCGCCAACGCCGACTTGTGGAAGGCGTCGGGGGGGCGCCTACCCGTCACCGCGAGCGTGCTCCCCTGGCTGCGGGCCAAGAGCCGCTGCAAGCCGGAAGACATCGGGCTGGCTCCGAGCTGCAGAATGAAGTCGGGCGCGACGGTGGTGTCGAGGGCCGGCTCGTCGAGCAGCCACTCGAACGCGTCGAGGCTGGCGGCCTGCAGCGCTGGCGACCGAGCGAAGCGAAATTGGCTGACCCCCTCGGCGCACAGGAGCGCTCCGCTGCGCTGCACCAACTCCTGGACCAGCTCCGTCAGCTCGTCCGACCCGTGCGCGCTCGCGGCGGGCCTCGCGGTCGCCATCACCAGGGGCATGCGCGCAGTCGAGAGCCGTGCGACGAGGTGCCGCACGAGCTCGGGAGCCGGGGAGAGCACGGGGCGGGCGAACCGGGCAGGGGGGGCGGGGGGCAAGGCCGGCAAGGGGTCTTCGAACCCCGCTTCCAGCGGCTTGCGCGCCGCGAAGTTGATGTGCACGGGAATGGATCCGGGAGCGCTCGCGCTGGCGACGGCCTGGTGGGCGAGGCTCCGCAGCGCCAGCTGGGCGTCGGCGCTCGAGTCCGGCTCACCCACCGCGAAGAATTTCGCGTACGGGCCGAACAACCGCAGCTGGTCGATGGTTTGCGGGGCTCCGCGATACTGCAGCTCACTGGGCCGGTCGGCGCTGACGACGAGCAGTGGTACGTCGCTTTCGCGGGCTTCGATGACGGCTGGGTAGTAGTTGGCGGCGGCCGTCCCCGAGGTGCAGATCAAGAGGGAAGGAACCAGCGTGGCGCGCGCCTGGCCCAGCGCAAAGAAGGCGGCGCTGCGCTCGTCGATCGCACGGTGGCAGCGCAAGCCCGGCGTCGAGGTGGCCGCCAGGACGAGCGGTGTCGAACGAGCCCCCGGGCTGATGACCGCGTGCCGCACGCCGGCCTCGACCAGGCTGCTCACCAGCAGGCGAGCCCAGAGCCCGATACTCGCACGGGCGGCACTCGAGTGCGGAGGCATGGGCCGGGTCTATCGCTGCGGGGCGCCGCGCAGGGCGCGCATCAAGCCGCTGAGCTTGAGTCCCGTCTCGTCGTACTCGGAAGCCGGGACGGAGTCGGACACGATGCCGGCGCCCGCGAATAGGCGCACGTGTCGACCCGTGCACAGACCAGAGCGCAGGGCCACGTTGAACTGGCCGTCGCCGGTGGCATCGAACCAGCCGACCGCGCCGGCGTACCAACCGCGGTCGAGCGGCTCGCGACGCGCGATCCACTCGAGCGCCGGGCCGCGCGGCAAGCCTCCGACGGCGGGCGTGGGATGAAGCCGCTGCACGAGGGAAACCACGTGGGGTCGTCGGCCTGCGGCGTCCGGCGCCAGCTCACCGTCAAACGGCGTGCACAGGTGCAGCAGGTGCCGAAGCCGGCGTACGCCCGGTCGGCTGGGGTAATCGAGCCGCGCGCACAGCGGCCGAAGCGCCTCGACGATCGCCCGAACCACCAAGCCGTGCTCCTGCAGATCCTTCTCACTGCTCTGCAGGAGCCGCGCGGCGTCGCCATCGGGGCCGATCGTCCCCGCGAGCGCTTCGGTTCGGATGCGGGCGCCGCGGCGTTCGATCAGCTTCTCGGGCGTGGCGCCCAAAAACACGGACTCGCCGAGCCCGAAGGCGAAGCGCACGCTCCCGGCCCCAGCGCCCTCGAGCGCTCGCAGCGTACACAGCGGGTCGAGGGGCACGGCGAGCTCGAGCTGAAGCTCGCGGGCCGTCATGACCTTGCTCAGTCGGCCCTCGCGGATGCCGGCGACCAGCTCGGCGACCCGCTGCTCGTAGGTGGCGCGAGGCTCGCCGCCGCGCTCGACGACCGTGATCTCGGCCCCTTCCGACGGCTGCCGGGCCGCGCGAGAGAGAGCAAGCTCGCAGCGCTTCACCAGCCCCAGCAGCGCTTCGGGCGGGTCGTCGGGGGCGACCACCAGCGCCACCCAGGCCTCTCCGCGTCGGCGAACGTAGCTGAGCCGCGGCAGCACGAAGCGCGCCGAGCCGTAGGGCCGCCAGCCGTCGCTCTGACCGCCCTGTTCGTGAAACGCGAACCCGCCCAGCAGCCTCGGCCGCGGAGGCCGCTCGCCGGCGAGGCACCGGGGAGCGAGCGATCCGAGCAGCTCCCCGCCCTCCGTCCGCACGCGCTCGAAGCGCTCGGCCCCGCCGGCGACGAGCACGGCGGCCGCGCCGACGCCCGCCCAATCCTCGCCCTCCTCGCCGGGGGCGAAGAGCAGCCAATCCTCGCCGGAAAGCCCCGCCAAGAATGCCTCCGGCGCGATCGCCTCCGCTCGGACGAACAGGATTTGCGGATCGCTCGGGCGGGCGGAGGACAGGGCCCGCACGACCTCGGCCAGTCGATCTGCCCACGAGGCTCGGGAGCTACCGAGGGCCGTGGCCGGTGCAAGCTCGCTCATCGATGTCCAGAGTTCTCCCACGAAGCGACCCGTCGTCGAATAAAACCCGAAGTGTATCGGCGTCAAGGACGCCCGGATGGCATCGCGACGAGGGGCGCGCTCACGGGGCCCGGCGAACCCGGCGGACGCGGCGCACCACGCTCGCGCCGGGCTCCGGGGCCGCGTTCTCGCCGGCGCTTGACCGGCCAACGGTTCCAAGCTCGGCCGCCGTACTGCTACCGGATGCCGCCACGCCGACGCGCCGCGCGGCGCGCCGGGCGGTGGGAGCGCCGGTCGAGGGGGGCCGGGCACTCGGCGCGATCGAGTCGGAGGCCGCCCCGGCCGGCCGCGGCGAGATCGCGCGCCGCGCGGGACGCTGGATGCTGGGCGACTTCGGCGCGCCGGTCGCGGCCTTCTTCGGCTTCGTTGCGGCGCCCGCTTTGGAAGGCCTTTCCAGCAGCTCGGCCACGGCGGCCTCGCCCGCCTCGGCCGCGCGCTGGGCGCGCTCGCTCTCTCCGCGCATCTCCAACAAGAAGCGGCTGGGGATCGAAGGCCGCGCCTTGCCCCATTTCGATCGGGCCTTGCAAACGCTCAGCGTCAGCGTGTCTTGCGCCCGCGTCACGCCCACGTAGCACAGGCGACGCTCCTCGGCGACGCCGCTCCCCTCGGCGATGACGCGGCGGTGCGGCAAGAGCCCCTCTTCCATACCGACCATGTACACGTGGGGGAACTCCAGGCCTTTGGCGCTGTGCAAGGTCATGAGCGTGACGGCAATCTGCTTCGACTCGCGATCGTCTCCGAAGTCGTCGCGCCCGCCGAGCGCCGTGTCGTCCAAGAAGCCCGCCGCGGTGGGCTTTTCGGTTCGCGCTTCGTACTCCGCGATCGAGTTGACCACGCCTTCCACCGCGGAGAACCTCGCCTCCACCTCGGTGGGTGTCTTGTAGAGGCGCTCGAGCTCTTGTCGATAGTCGATCTCGGCGATCAGCTCTTTCACCGAGGTGCTCAGCGGCTGCTCCTCCAGCTTGCTCCGGTACCGGCTGACGAAGCGCTGGAAGGCTACGATGCGGTCGTTGATCGCCGGGGCGAGATCGACCGCCTCGAGGGCTGGGGTCAACACCTGCCACAGGGGTTTGCCCGCGCGCAGGGCGAAGGCGACCAGCACCTTCACGGTCGAGGCGCCAATTCCCCGAGAGGGGGTGTTGATCACTCGCAGCAGCGACACCTCGTCGGAAGGGTTCGCGAGCAGCTTGACGTAGGCGAGGATGTCGCGAACCTCCTTGCGGTCGAAAAAGCTCTGCCCGCCGACGAGCACGTAGCGGATGTTTGCCCGACGCAGCTCCATCTCGAAGGCGCGTGGCTGCTCGTTGGTGCGAAAGAGAATCGCGAAGTGGTTCAGCGGGACGCGGCTGTCGTCTTCGCGCCCGCTCTTTTGAGCGATTTCGCGCACTACGGCCGTCGCCTCGGCCGTTTCGTCGTCGAAGCGCAGAAAGCGCGGTGGCAGGCCGCCGGTGCGAAAGGGAATGAGCTTCTTCGGGTGCCTCGTGGTGTTGTTCGCGATGAGCGTGTTGGCCAGCTGCAGGATGGGCTCGCGGGAGCGATAGTTCATCTCGAGGCGGATGACCCTCGCTTCGGGCCAGTCGTTCTTGAAGTTGAGGATGTGCTCCACCTCGGCGCCCCGCCAGCCGTAGATGCTCTGGTCGTCGTCTCCCACGACGCACAGGTTGCGGTGCTCTTCGGCCAGTGCCTTGATGATTCGGTACTGGGAGGCGTTCGTGTCCTGATACTCGTCGATCATCAGTTGGTCGAAGCGACCCGCCTCCTCACTTCGCACGTCGGGGAAGCGCCGAAAGAGCTCCTCTGTTTGAATGAGCAGATCGTCGAAGTCCATCGAGCCGCGCGAGTGCAGGGTCGACTGGTAACCGCCGTAGGCGAGGGCTGCCAACTGCTCCTTGTCTCCCGCCGCAACACCGAGGGCCGCTTCCGGCGCGACGCCGCGGGACTTCCACCCGCCCACCAGCGAGAGAAACTCGGACGGCTTCAACTTCGCCTGCTCTACCCGGGCTTTGCGCAGCGCTCCGCGCGCGAGGCTCTCCTGATCGCCCTGATCGCAGATGGAAAACTGTTTCGGGTATCCCAACCGGTCGGCGTGGCGCCGCAGAACCCTCACGCACAGGGAATGGAGCGTGGAAATTTCGGGCTTGGTTTGCCCGCGCCTCTTCTTGGGCAATAGCTTGCCCGCTCGCTCTTGCATCTCCTTGGCCGCCTTGTTCGTGAAGGTTACTGCCAAGATGCGCTCGGGTGCCGTACCCGTGCGGATGAGCTCGCGGATTCGGTAGGTGACGACACGCGTCTTGCCGGAGCCGGCCCCGGCCAAGACCAGCAATGGGCCTCGCAGCGTCTGGATCGCCGCCCGTTGCGCCGGGTTCAGCAGGTCGTCGTCAGCTGCCGCAGAGCTCATGGTCGCCGCCCTCCGGGCGCGTCGCCGTGATCCCTCGGCCGAGGTGGGCGGCTCAGCCGCCGAACGCGTGCCCTACTCAAATGGTTCCTCTCCAAGCCACCACGGCCGCCGATGATAGTGGCTGCGAAACGAAAATCACACCCGCCGTCGACCGACGCGCGAGCCCTCGCGCCGGCAATTGATCGGGACCTCGACGATAGGCTGCGCGCGTGGTCGCGTCTTGCGGCGGGTTCGCTAGCCCGCCACCGCTTCGAAGGGGGCTTCGACGAACCTTCGACCCGCCTCCTCCCAAATGAACAACCGGTGGGCCGTTACCTCCCCTTCGTCGACGGCCGTCACCAGGTAGGCGAGATCGTAGGCCGGCGACCGAGTGCCGTCGAGCGTCATGCTCGCTGCATCCTCGTCGCTGAAGTAGGCGCCACAGTCGAGGTGCGAGTGAAAGAACACCTTCACGGGCCGCTGACTCGCCTGGCCTTCGGAAATCGCCCGTTCGAACTTCATGCTGTTCACCTTGAAGTACTCGCGGCCCGTGCGCGGGTGAGCTTCCGGATCGACGGCGTGGTACTTGTTCGCGAGGTTCTCGAGCTCCACCACCGAGTCACACAGTAGCTCGTCGGAGGCTGGTCCTTGCAGGAAGCCGCAGGCCTCTTCGTCCCGGGCGTACGCGGCCACCCCCGCGCGCTCGACGAGATCGAGCGCGGCGCGCGTGATTCGTAGGTCGCCCCGCACCCAGGCGGGGCCCTCGGACGTTTCTGCAGGCGTCACCATGTGTACTTTCTCTCCCACTTCATCGGCTCGAAATATCGGTCGCCTCGATCACAAGCGATGACGACGATGCAACCTTCTTGACCGCGTTCCTTCAGCCGGTGCGCGATCACCATGGCTCCCGCCACGTTGGCTCCCGTCGAGTGCCCTACGAACAGCCCCTCTTCGGCTCCGAGCCGGTCGGTCATGTCCCAGCCTGCGTCGGTCGTGACGGGCAGAATCTCGTCGGGGACAGTGGCGTCGTAGATTGCCGGTTTGATGCTGGAAGCCATGTGCTTCAGCCCCTCCAGCCCGTGCAGGGCCTCGGCGGGCTCGACGGCGATGCACTCAATTTTGCGCGGGTGCTCGTGCAGCCGCCGCGTGGTGCCCATGGCCGTCCCACTGGTGCCGAGCCCCGCGACGAAATGCGTCACTCGATCCTCGAACGCGTCGAGGATCTCCGCTCCGGTGCCATGGTAGTGCGCGAGCGGATTGTAGGGGTTGGCGTACTGGTCGCAGTAGAAGTACTTCCCTGGGTTCTCGGCCACCAGCTTCCGGGCCTTGACGATTGCGCCGTCCGAGCCCTCCATCGGGTCGCTGAAGACGAGCTCCGTGCCGAAGGCTCGGGTGATGTCCTTGCGGGCTCGCGTGACGTTGGCGGGCATCACCAGCTGGACGCGAATTCCCAAAGCCGCTCCGAGCATGGAGTAGGCAACGCCGGTGTTGCCGCTGGTGGCGTCGATCAGGATCTTGTCTTCCGTCAGCTCACCCGTTTCGAGGGCGTGGCGCACCATGCTCAGGGCGGGTCGGTCCTTGACCGACCCACCGGGGTTGGCGAACTCGAGCTTGAGGAAGAGCTCCACGCCGGGCGTGTCGGCGCCGATTCGATCCAGACGAACCATCGGGGTCTGGCCGATCGCCTCCGCAACGCCGCGAAGCCGCCTCGACCGGGTCAAGCGAAGAGTCACGATTGGCCTCCGGACCTGGGCTCGGCCAGCAGGGCAGAGCGAAGCTGCTCGAGTGCCGCGTACGCGCCCCGCCCGACGTGCAGCGCGGCGCTGTGCTCGAAGTGCTCTTGCAACGGGAAAGACGCGGGGGCGGCTTGCCCGACGGCCGCCTCGACCTGCAGACCCGCGCGCTCCAGATATTCCCACTCGACATCGGCGCCCGCGTGCGGGTGCACTCGTGCTACCGCGCCGAGTAGGCGAGCCTGCCCCTCGGGACCAATTTCGGGGAGCCGCCGCTGCCGGCTGTAGCGGTCCTCGAAGGGCAACATCAGCCGCCCGCGATGGCCGGGATGATGCTCAGCTCGTCGCCGTCCTCGAGGGCCGTGTCCAGGCCGTCGAGGAAGCGCACGTCCTCGTCGCCGAGGTAGACGTTGACGAAGCGGCGAATGCCCTTCTCGTCCACCAAGCGATCCTTCATTCCCGGGTGGTTGCTCTCGAGATCGTCGATTACCGCGCGAACGGTACCCCCCGCGGCGGATACTCGTTCTGCGCCACCGGTCAGGGTTCGCAGCGGCGTGGGGATTCTTACGGTTACGGACATAGTTGTGAGTTCCTTGGTCTGGTAGTCAATCGGGGTCTCGGAGCGGAGGCAGCAGATGCCCCGGCGCGAAGAGTCTGGGTCAGGCAGGGCCGAATCGCGGGCAGGCTCGGTTCAGCCACAGCCTGCGCCGGCCACGTAACGCCTTTCCTCGAGGCTCGCAATGCGGGGCGCGCTCCCGCACAGCTCGCAAGTTGCGCGCGCGTGCACCGGCACGCGGCGCAGCGAGTCGGCCCACCCGTCGAAGGTCCACACCTCCCCAAAGCAGGGACCTCCGGTGAGGAGCCTGAGCGCCAGCTCGGCCATCAGCGCGCCGACCACGCCGACCACGGGCCCGGCCACTCCCTCGCTGTCGCAGTTGCGCGCGGGACCCGACGGGATGTCTTCGTAGAGGCAGCGATAACAGGGTCCCCCGCTCGGCGAAACGGCCCACGCGCTGCCGCGCCAGCGAATCGCGGCGCCGTGTACGACGGGCACCCCCGCAAGCCGACACGCGTCCGCGACCAGAAACTTGGTCGCGAAGTTGTCGGCTCCCTCGATCACGAGATCCACCCGAGCCGTCAGGTCTGTCGCGGTGTCTGGTAGAAATCGGCGGCGCAGCGACCGCAGCGCGGTCCCGCTGACGCGAGCCAGCGCCGCCAGGGATTCGCTCGCGGCCTCCGCCTTGTCACGCCCGACGTCCGCGGGCCCGAACAAGATCTGGCGGTGCAGGTTGCTCTCGTCCACCTCGTCTTCGTCGCACAGGGCGAGCTCTCCGACGCCGGCCCGAACCAGAGCCAGAGCCGCCGGGCAGCCGAGCCCGCCGACTCCCACGAGCAGCACGCGGGCTGCCGAAAGCCGAGCGCGCGGGCTCTGGTCAGGCGAAGTACTCATCGAGACTGAAATACCGCTCGCCGGTGTCGGGCAACACCACGACGACGTTGCCGGTGGGAGGCAGAGTGCGGGCCACGTCGGCGGCGACGTGGACCGCTCCGCCCGAGCTGATGCCCACGAGCAGCCCCATGCGCTGGGCGAGCTGCTTCTTGCATCGGTAGGCATTCTCGTCGGTCACTGTCAGGACGCGGTGAGGAACGCTCGGATCGTAGTTGGCGGGTACGAACCCCGCGGCCCAGCCTTGAATCTTGGTCGGTCCGCGCTCGCCGCGCGAAATCGTCGCGCACGATTCCGCCTCGACGCCGATGATCTGGCACTCCGGGCTGCGCTCGCGCAGCAGCCGACCCACGCCCGAGATCGTGCCCCCCGTCCCGATACCCGCGACGAATGCGCCGAGCGGCTCACCCCCGAGCGCGTGCAAAATCTCCTCGCCCGTCGTGCGGTAGTGAACGGCGGGATTCTCGGGGTTGTCGAACTGCTGCGGCAAGAACACGCCGCCAATCTCCCGAGCCAATTCCCGCGCCCGGGCGATGGCTCCCTCCATCTGCCCCTGCTCGTCCGTCAGCACGACCTCCGCTCCGAGCGCCTCGAGCAGCGCACGGCGCTCGAGACTCATGCTCTCGGGCATCGTCAGGATGCAGCGGTAGCCGCGCCGAGCGCACACCAACGCCAGCCCGATTCCCGTATTTCCGCTGGTCGGCTCGATCACGACGCCGCCGGGACGCAGGACGCCGTCGCGCTCCGCGCGCGTGATCATGGCCAGGGCGATTCGATCCTTGACGGAGCCAGCCGGGTTGGCGCTCTCGAGCTTGCCCCAAACCCTCGCGCAGCTCGGCTCGGCGGTGGAGGTGGGGAGGCCGCGAAACCGCCGCACCTCGTCGCTCAGGACGTCGAGCGGGATCTCGATGAGCGGGGTGTCGCCGATCAGTTCCAAGGCGCTGCCGTACACCCTCGGGTGGTCCGGCAGAGGGCGCGGGGCGCACAAACCAACGCGGGCGGCTTCAGATGACATACGAGTAGCTGTCCTTCTGATTCTTCGGGAGCCCCAGGCGGCGGGCTCGCGTGCACACGTCCGACAAGGTGACGGCGTCGAAGCAAGCCTCCACCCGACGCGACAAATCGCGAAAAATCGACTCCGTCACTTGCACCGTCGCGCGGGGCTCCTCCGAGTCCGTGTCGCTGAGCAACAAAGGCCCTTCGAGAGCGCGAATCACGTCTCCCAGTCGAATCTTGCTTGCCGGCTCGGCCAGTCGATAGCCACCCTGCGGCCCGCGCTTCGAGCCGACGATTCCGGCGCGCTTCAGATCCTGGAAGATCTGCTCCAGAAAGCGAGGAGGGATGCCCTGGCGCTCGGCGATTTCTTTCGCCTGCGTTGCCTCACCGTCGTTGAAGTACGCAATGTCGAACAGGGCCCGAACTGCGTACCGCCCCTTGTTCGAAAGCTTCACGTCGGGGCTCCATATGCATTGTCACATCGGAAATGTCAAGAACCGTAGATGCGACCCATTCTCCGTGCTCCATACGGAAAAAGGCCGACCTTCTGGTCGGCCTATCGGGTGACCACGACAAGATGGGCTCGTCGCGAGGGTGCACGACCCCAGCCGGCCTCGCTCAGGCTTCAGCTTTGGCGGTCTCGGTTTCGGACTGCCCTTCGCCCTTGCGCTCGAGCGCCTCTTGCAGGCCGATTCGCAGGCGGCTGCGCTTCTTGACGCGCTGGCCTTTGAGCGGGGTCTGCAGCCAGACGTGGCGCAGGCGCACGTTCCAGATCTTCCGATTACTCATGTATCAACGTCTCCTGGCGGCGGAAGCTAGGCAATTCACTCTCGAAGCGCAAGCGGAAGCTAGCCGAGGATGGCCCAAAACATGCCGCCGGTGAGGGGTCGTGCGGCGGCCCTAGCGAGTTTGGAAAGGGTAGGGGCCGAAGGATTGAAGCCGTGGGGTCGGGCGCGCTTGGCGGCGGCGGCGGGCGCCTCCTCACCAGTAGTACACGGCCAAGAAGAAGCACAGCAATATGGCCGCCCATAGGGAGGTCGCCCCGGTCGTCCAGGGCTCGCCCAGCAAGCCAGGCGGCTGGTGGGCTTTGCGCAGCTGGTAGCGCGCCGTGGCGGCCAGCTTCGTGGCGGAAGCCTGCACGTCCGAAAGCACGTTGCCGCCGACGGCCATGCAGCTGCGGACCACGACGGGGGCCAAGCGCCGGTACAGCCAGTCGGTGTCGAGGTTGATCGCTCGCAGCTCGGGAGGATATCGCTTCGTCCGCCAGAGCACCCCAAAGGCCAATGCCGCGAAGAGAAGCAGCTGCAGGCTGCTCAGAACGTGGTCGACCGTGTACGGAACGTAGCTGACCTCGTAGGGCAGGATTCGATACAGGGCGTCGGGGTAGATGCCGACGCCGATGCAGACCGCGGATGCAATCGCCATGGCGATCAGCATGTTCCGCGGTGCTTCCTCGACCCGCCGGCCGCTGTCGTGCGCGAAGAAGGCAAAGAAGGGGATCTTGATCCCCGAGTGATCTACGACGCCGGCGCTGGCGACCAAAAGCGCCAAGGAGAACACGAGAAAATGCCCCTCGGCCACGGCGGTCAGGGTCATCGACTTGGTGACGAAGCCGCTGAACAATGGAAAGCCCGAAATCGACAGCGAGCCGATGATGCAGAAGACCGTCGTCCAGGGCATCGACTTGTAGAGCCCGCCCAGCTCCGACGCCTTGATGGTGCCGGTACGGTGCAGCACGGCGCCCATCGCCATGAAGAGCAGGCCCTTGTAGATGATGTGGGCAAAGGCGTGCGCAGCCGTTCCGTTGATGGCCAGCTCGGTGCCGATGCCCACCCCGACGACCATGTATCCGAGTTGGTTGTTGAGGCTGTAGGCAAGCACGCGGCGCAGATCGTTCTCGATCACCGCGTAGACGATCGGGAAAAGCGTCATCGCCACGCCGATGGGTACGAGGATCTCCGCCCCGGCGAAACCGCGCGCGAGCGCGTAGATGGCCAGCTTCGTGGTGAAGGCCGAGAGCACGACGGAACCCGTCGGCGTCGCGGCAGGGTACGAATCCTGCAGCCAGTTGTGCAACAAGGGGAACGCCGCCTTGATGCCGAAGGCGAACAAGATGAGCTTGCCGCTATTCGACTCCAGGCCGAGCGCGCCGAAGCTCAGCGAGCCACTCTCGGCGAAGTGAAAGATCACCCCGGCGAGCAAGATTACCCCCGAGCCGACTTGGATCAGCAAGTAGCGGACGCCGACGCGCTGCGCGCGCTCCGTTCGGCTCGCCCAGATCAGGAACACGGAGGTGATGGCCGTCAGCTCCCAGAAGATGAAGAGCGTGAGCAAATCCCCGGCGAATGCCGCGGCGATCGCGCTGCCGGCGTACGCGGCACTGCTCGCTGCCTGGAGGGGCTCCTTGACGTGCAGCGAGTAGATGGCGCCGAGCAGCGCTGCGAGGTGGAAAACGTAGCCCCAGACGAGGCTCAGCCGATCGACCCGAACGGGCAACAGGTCGTAACCGAACCATTGCATGGCCACCGTGTGCCCCTCGGGCAGGCCGAGCAGATGCACGAAGGAAGCCACGGGCAGCAGTACGGCGAGTGCCCCGCCCAAAGGCCCGCGAATGGCCATCAGGAGCAAGGCTCCGAGCATCAGCAGAGAGCCGGGGGGCAGGCTATTCATCGTAGTAATCCTCCGATCGCATCACCAAGAGGCGAAGCCCCTTGGCGCAGGTCACGATGGTCACGTACGCCACGAACCCGAACGCCGCATGGAAGCCGTCGTACGTTTCGTATTCGAAGTGGCCGTGCTGGTGTACCACGAGGTCGACGGCAATCAAGACGGCGCAGACGGCCGCGAGCCCCCAGAAGAGCCCCTTGTGGAACTTAGGAGAATCGAGCCAGTGGGGGCTCCCGTGGCTCGCTTCGGACGACTGCTGTTCGCTCATCCTCAACCTCTCACGATCGGCTCGAGGAGCCGGTAGATGGGCTCTGCAAAGAAGAATAGCCCGACGCTGCCTGCGGCCGTCAGGCACAGGGGCACCACGCACAGGATCGGGGCCTCGGACACGTGGCCCGGCCCATTTGCTGGTGGCTTGGCGAAGAAAGCTCGAGCCACCACGGGCATCAAGTACGCAATGCTGAGCAGCGAGCTCAGCATGAGCACCCAGACGTAGATCCCGGCGCCGCCCTCTGCCGCCCCGAGCACCAGGTGCCACTTGCTCCACATGCCGCCCAGCGGCGGAACGCCGACGAGGGAAAGCGAGGCCACGAAGAAGGCCGTCATCGTGAAGGGCATGCTGCGCCCCAGCCCGTCGAGCTCACTCACCTTGGTCTTGTGCGCCCCGACGTAGATGGCGCCGGCACAGAAGAACAGGGTGATCTTCGCCATCGCGTGCATCGCGATGTGCATTGCCCCCCCGAGGATGCCGGAGGGGGTCGCCATGGCTGCCCCGAGAACGATGTAGGAGAGCTGGCTGATGGTGGAATAGGCCAGCCGCCGCTTGAGGTTGTCTTGAACGATGGCGATGCAAGAGGCGGCTACGATGGTGAACGCGGCGACCGCCATGAGCCAGCTCGAAGCGCCCGTCGTGGCCAGCCGCTCCACGCCGAATACGTACACGACGATCTTCAGGATCGAGAAGACCCCTGCCTTCACCACCGCTACGGCGTGCAGCAGCGCGCTGACGGGCGTTGGCGCGACCATGGCCGCGGGAAGCCAGCGGTGGAAAGGCATGAGCGCGGCCTTGGCGGTGCCGAAAGCGAATAGCCCGAGGAGCAGCGGCAATAGCGAGTCGCTCACGCCGCGGCCCATGAAGCCGCCGAGCCGAAACTCGACCGTTCCCGTGAGGTGCCACGTCCACAGGATTGCGAGCAGCAGAAACGCCACCGAAGTGGACACGAGGATGCCGAGGTACACTCGGCCCGCGTTGCGGGCGGCAACCGTCTGGTGGTGCGTGACCAGGGGATAGGTGGAGAAGGTCAGTAGCTCGTAGAAGAGGAACAGCGTGAGCAGGTTTCGGGCAAAGGCGATGCCGATCGAGGCCGAGATGGCGACGGCGAAGCACACGTAGAACCGCGTCTGATTCTTCTCGTGGTGACCCCGCATGTAGCCGATGGCGTACAGTGAGGTGACGATCCACAGCCACGAGGCAACGAGCGCGTAGAGCATACCCAGCGGCTCCACGTCGAAAGCGAGCTCGACCCCCGAGATGATCTCGCCGAGCGAAAGCCCCAGGTGCTCTCCCGCCACCAGACGCGGCACCAAGGTCGACACCGAAATGGCCGTGAGCACCGCCGAAGACAGCGTTACCCCTTCGCGCACGTTGGGCCATTTGCCCGTCAGCGCGACGCCGAGGGCGCCGAGCGCGGGCAGCATCAGGCAAAGCGCGATGGTCGTCTCGGCGGACATCAGCTACCTCCCACCACGAGCTGGGCCGCCGCCAGTCGGGCGACCGTCGTGGGCAGCTCTGCGTCCAGCCCAAAGTACACGCTCGCCCCGAGCAAGATCAGAGCCGGCGCCAGCAAGTGGTACGGCGCCTCTCGCCGAACCGCTCCCTCGGGGGGGGGTTGGAGAAACGCCAGCTCGACGATGCGCCATACGTAGGCCGCCGCGATCAAGCTACTGAGCAGAATCAGCACGGCTACCCAGATGTCGCCCGCCTCCAGCGCGGCGAGCACCAGGTACCACTTGCTGATGAACCCCACCGTGCCGGGCACGCCGATCATGCCCAGCCCGCCGAGCACGAAGGCCCCCATCGTGATGGGCATCTGGCGCCCCGCTCCCCGGAGGTCGAGAACGTCCGTAGAGCCGAGCTTGGCGACCAGGCAGGCACACACCATGAACAACCCGCTCTTCATCAGGCCGTGATTGAAGAGGTGAATCAGGCCGGCGCTCACACCGCTGGCCGTCCCGAAGCTGAGGCCGAGCGTCATGTAGCCGAGCTGTGCCACGCTGGAGTACGCCAGCAGCCGCTTGAGATCTCTCTGGTAGAGCGCGGCGAGGGACCCGATGAACATCGCGGCAAGCGAGAGCGGGAGCAGCACGCTGCCGAAGTGCAGGTCCCCGAATGCGAATGCGAGGCCGAAGATGCTGAAGAGAAAACGAAGCAACAGGTAGTAGATGACCTTCGTCGCGGTGCCGGCGACGAAGGCGGACACGCCCGAAGGGGCGTAGCCGTACGCGCCGATGAGCCACTGGTGCAGCGGAAAAACTGCCAGCTTGATGTTCAGGCCGACGGTGAGGAATGCGAAGGCCACGCGAACGGTGCGGGATTGGTGTAGTGGCCTGAGCCGATCCGCCAGGTCCGCCATGTTCAGCGTGCCCGTGGCTTGATACAGGTAGCCGATCCCGAGCAGAATGAACGTACCCCCCACCGTGCCGATGAGCAGGTAGACGAACGCCGCGCGGAGCGCTCGCCGGGATTTTCCCATGCTGACGAGCGTGTACGTCGCGAGGGACGAGATCTCGAGAAATACGAAGACGTTGAAGGCGTCTCCCGTGACGGTCATTCCGAGCAACCCCGTCAGGCAGAGCATGAAGGCGGCGTAGTAGAGCGGAATGCGCTCCGTGGGGATTCGGTGGCTCCCCGCTCCGGGGCCGGCGGGAATCACGACGGCGGCGATCGCCGTCACGACCACGAGCACGTAGGCGGTGGTCAGGTCGACGCGGTACTCGATGCCCCACGGTGGCTGCCAGCCGCCCAAGCGGTAGGAGATGGCTCCGGAGGCGAGGACCTGCCTGAGCAGGGAGCCGGAGATGGCCAGCGAGGCGAAGCCAACCAGCGAGGCCAGCAAGCGGGCGAGGGTGGCGCTCCCGAAGATCACGCACAGAGGTGCGGACAGTAGCGGGATCACTACTTGGAGCACTGGCAGGTGGTGGCTCACGATGGCTCTCCTGGCGCGCTGTCGACCGCGGCTCGCTGCGAAACACCATCGCCCGTGCGCGGGTGGTCGAGCCGGTCGAGCTCGTCTTCCTCGATGGTGCCGTACGACTCTCGGATGCGAACTACCAGAGAGAGCCCGAGAGCCATCGTCGCCACACCCACGACGATCGCGGTGAGCATGAGGACGTGGGGGACGGGATTCGAATAGTCCGAAACCCGAGCGCCTTCCTTGAAAATCGGCGCCGTGCCTCCGGTGACCTTGCCCATCGAGACGTAGTACATGATGACGGAGACCTGAAAGAGGTTCACGCCGATCAGCTTCTTGACCAGATTTCTACGCGCAATCAGCGTGTAGAGGCCGATCATCATGAGGGCGATTGCCGCCCAATAGTTCCAGAGCCCCAAGTTAAAAAGCCCCAAATGTTTCACGCTCGCAAAAGGTTTGCAGCCCCTGAGGTCGTTGGCCCCTGAGGTTTACGTTCTCGAAGGTGCAGGTTCTCGAAGGTGCACGGCCTCCGAAGTTCAATCATGCGGATTGGTGGGCCCGCGCCGGGAAGCGCCCACGGCGCGAGCGCTCCGCCCCGGGGTTGGAGAGTCTGGCGGAGTTCGAGCTCACGAGTCCGAGCCCCGGGGCCGCCCGGTGAAGCAGTAATAGATCGTGAGCATCACGGCGGTGACCGTAATGCCCACCCCCAACTCGACCAAGAGAATACCGAGGTGTTGCCCGTGGCTCGGGTGGTGGTGGTCGAGGGCGTTGTAGTCCAAGAAATTCTCACCTCGGAGTAGGCAGGCAACGCCGGTTCCACCGTACAGGAGCAGCCCCAGCGAAACTCCGAAGCGTACGACTGCGGGCGGCACGATCTCCTTCAGGGCGTCTGCTCCGAAAATGAGTGCATAAGCAATCAAGCCCACGGCGAAAATCACACCGGCCTGAAAACCTCCGCCGGGACCGAAGTCACCGTGAAACTGCACGTAGAGTGCAAACAGCAGAATGAACGGAACCAGGCCCTTGGTGAGCGTTCTGAGCACCACCGTGTCCGCCATTCGCATCTTGCGTGGCGCGTTGACGGGCGGGGGGGGGGGCGACGATACAACACGCCGCGGCAACCCTCCGAGCAGGAGTGTCACACCGGTGCCAGCCGTGAAGATTACCGAGAGCTCGCCGAAGGTATCGTAGCCCCGGTAGCTGGCGAGAATCGAGGTCACGAAGTTCGGCAGGCCAATCTCCTCCATCGAATCGACGATGTAGCGGTCGATGAGATGGTGATGGATCGGAGCGGAGGGGTCGCCGTACGGCTGCATGTCGAACGTGCCGTAGATCAGCGCCGCCCCGGTTGCCACGGCCACGACCAAGGCCAAGCGCGACTGGGCCCCGTGTCCGTCGTCTTCTCGCTCGACGCTTCCAGTCAGCGCCAGGGTAGCAACGATGAGCAACGTGGAGATACCCGCGCCGACGGCGGCCTCCGTGAAGGCGACGTCGACGGCGTCCATCAGTGTGAACAAGCCGGCCGACAGCAAGCTGAAGATCCCCGTCAGCATGGCCGCCGAGAAGAGATTTCGAACCTTCACGATCATGAACGCCACGACCAGCAGGAAGGCAAACAGCGTCGGCTCGATGAACGGGCTCACGAGGTCTCCTCGGGCGGATTCGGCGGCTCGACCTTGATGCCTGCGGAATAGGCTGCTTTGGCCAAGCCGTGGGAAGCCGCCGGGCTGGTCAGCCACAGCAGAATCCAGACGGTGAGCAGCTTGAACGCCACCAGCGAAAAGCCAGCCTGCAGCATCAGCCCGCACAGGATCAGGGGGGCTCCGAGCGAATCCGTCATGGAGGCGGCGTGCGTGCGGCAGTAGAAGTCGCGGAATCGCAGCATCCCGATGCCTCCGATGAAACAGAAGGAGGCTCCGAGAGCCAGCAGCAGGGCGCTCAAGGCGTCGATCACGAGTTGAAGGGTCACTTCGCTAGTTACCTCTCGAACAACGGGGCGGCTTTTCGCGGGCTTTTAACCGGCTGAGGGACCGCTCTCGGATGATTTGGCCTGATCGTCGGAGGCCAGTTGCCCGTACTTGGCGTATCGAAGGATTGCCAGAGTGCCCGTGAAGTTGGTCAGGGTGTAGACAATCGCCAGATCCATCCACTCCGGCCTCTCCGTGAGGAACCCGGCGACGCCTATCAGCAGCACGGTTTTCGTACCGAACATGTTGAGGGCCAGGATCCGATCGTAGGAGGTGGGTCCGAGCAACGCTCGGATCAGAGCCAGCGCCATCGTCGCCAGAATGGCCAGCGCGGTCGCGACCATCATGGCTCGCCCTCGACTCGGCAGATGCGGTCGTCGATTTCTTTGCTCGAAGAAGGGTCCGCAGCGCTCTTCGTCAGCGCGTGCACCAGCAGCTCGCCGTCGCGCACGTCCAGCGTGATGGTTCCCGGCGTGAGCGTGATGGTGTTTGCGTGGATTACCTGGCCAATCGTCGTTTTCTGGGAAGCAGGCACCCGGATCAGGTGCGAGAACACCGGCATTTTCGGCGTCAGGATCACCTTTGCCACGTCCATGTTGCTCGCTACGACCTGTTTGACGAGCCACGGGAGGTACGCCAGGATCCTGAGCGCGAGGTGATAGGGGTGACCTTCGGCGTCGAGAAAGTGCATCTTTCGGGCCAGCCATACGACGAGGGCACAAGAGCCCAAGCAGAACCCCGCCAACATCGGGTCCACGCTCCAGTGACCGTCCGGGCCGTATTGGACCGTCAGGCCCGACCAGAGCAGCCACAGCGCCAGGCAAACGCCCCCCGCGGCGATTGTCCGATTCATCGTCCCTTCCTCGAAGCGCACTGCCGCCGCAGGCGGATGCCCACGGACCGTCGCTCTCCAAGCGTCATGGGCGCGCAGCCTACAGCGCAGCCCTCGCTCAGACTAGAGCCCTTTTCACAAGCTTCGATGAATGGGAGAGCCGCCCGTCCCGGCGCCGCGGCGGGGGGGCGAGGCGCGTGGGGCGGCTTTCTCCATTGATGTCGAACCGTGCTGGTTGACGCTCCGTTGCTCCCATGGGTCGTGCAACGGCCCCACCGGCCAATGCCACCCCGGGTCACCCCCGAGGGGTCGTTCGGGCTCGCACGCATCGACGGCGGGCGGGAGCGAGCGGGTGGCGCGCGCCCGATCGCGTCGTGCGGCGGCGCCTTGGCCTCCGCGCGTTCTCTCGTGGTGGGCTCCGCGCCCGCCAAATTGGGGTTGCATGGGGCGAGATACTGCGCTGATTATGCGCGCGATGCTGTCCCTGGATTTGAATGGGCGACGCGCCCTGGTCGCCGGTGTTGCCGACGACGTGGGTTTTGGCTTCGCGATCGCGAAGGCCCTCGCCGATGCGGGGGCGACGGTTTGCCTGGGAACCTGGCCGCCGGCATTGGGGATCTTCGAGACCTTGCTGCGACGCGGCAAGATGGACGCGTCGCGTCGTCTCGCGGACGGTCGCCTGCTCGAGTTCGAGAAGATCTACCCGCTGGACGCCGCTTTCGACACGCTCACGGACGCCCCCGCCGAGATTCGCGAGAATCGCCGCTACTCCGCGCGCGGGGATTTCAGCATCGCGGGGTTGGTCGAGAGCTTTCGCACGGATTTCGAGGCCCCCCAGCTGGACATCTTGGTCCACTGCCTGGCCAATGGCCCCGAGGTGGGCAAGCCGCTCGTCGAAACCTCGCGTCAGGGCTACCTCAGCGCGCTGAGCGTGAGCTCCTATTCTCTCGTGTCGATGGCGACGCGTTTCGCCCCGCTGATGCCGAAGGGGGGAAGTATTCTCTCCCTTTCCTACCTGGCGAGCGAGCGAGTGATCCCCGGCTACGGCGGCGGCATGTCGTCGGCCAAGGCCGCGTTGGAGGCCGACACCCGCTATCTCGCCTTTCAGCTCGGCCGCACGCGGGGGTTGCGGGTCAACACGATATCCGCTGGGCCCGTCGCGACCCGGGCGGCCAGCGTGACCGGAGCGATCGACGAGATCGTCGACTACTACGAGGCGAACAGCCCGCTGCCGGAGAAGCTCGAGACGCGGGAGGTCGGCAGTGTGGCGGCCTTTCTGGCCAGCCCCCTCGCATCCGGGATCACGGGGGCGACCGTTCACGTCGACAAGGGCTTTCACGCGATGGGCAAGGCGCCCGGCCCCGGCAGTCCGATCTGAGCTCGTGGCGCTCCGAGGTCGGGGTGCCGAGATGGCCGCGCGCTGGGCGCTGCCTTTGCCGCGCGGGGCCTGGCTAAGCACGGAGGGCTCGCTGCACGGAGCTCGTCCGTCGAGGTCTTGGGTCGAGCCGCCGCGGGGGGCTGTTGGATCGAGCCGATTGGAACCGATCGCGGGTTGCCACGGACTCGCACGTGGCTGGCATTGGCCCCGGACCGTGCGTTGGCACCACGCGCAAGGTTGCAACGAGAGCGCAAGGCTTCCCCTGCGCGTGAGGGCTCCGAGTGCAAGGGCTCCAAGTGCAAGGGGGCTCCAAGTGCAAGGGCCGCCGCCGAGCGCGCGTCGCCAAAGGCTGCCGGCGGGCTCGCCCCGTCGGGCGGGTGTGGCGCAGGCGCGGCGAGCGACGGTTCGCCTTCGAGCGCGCTCGCGCTGAAGCGGGCGCTCCGACCTAGAGCGACGAAACAGCGCCCCGCTGCCGGGCGGTGCGCCCGCTCTGCGGGCGAGTAGGGTTTGTCGGGGTGATGCGATTTGAACGCACAACGTCCTGCACCCAAAGCAGGCCCTCTACCAGGTTGAGGTACACCCCGGGACGCGCGCATTATACACTCCACGACCGGGGTCGCAACGGCCATTGGGCACTCGTTCGCCGGGCAATCCACGGGCTTGGCGGCACCTGGGCGCGCGCAGGCTCAGGGGGGAACGGGCCGCATTTCCACCTCGAGCGTGATCGGCTGGCGGTCGGACTCGACGAGGCGGTCCCAAGCAAAATAGCCGTCGCGCTCGATGGAGATGCGGTGCACGCCTTCCGGGAGCCGGACGCCGCGGGCCGCCACGACACCCAGAAACCCGACGAACTGCTCGTCGATGTACACGCTGGCGTCGCGCGGGGTCTTCGGCCCGCGCCGCACGCTCAGGCTGACGGCCGCGCGGTGTGCCTGGCAGGCCACCAGGGCCGTGAGGAGCCCCATGGCGAGCCACGTTTCCGCCCGGCGAGGGCCGCGGACCGAGCCTCTCGCGAGCCATCCGACACCGCCGCGAGGCCGACAGCCTACTCCCATTCGATCGTTCCAGGAGGCTTGGAGCTGATGTCGTACGTGACCCGATTGATCCCATCGACTTCGTTGATGATGCGCGTGCTCATCGTCGCTAGGAGATCGTAGGGCAGGCGAGCCCAGTCGGCCGTCATCGCATCCATCGAGGTGACGGCGCGAATCACGCACACCTCTTGATAGCTGCGGTTGTCCCCCATCACGCCGACGCTGCGAACCGGAAGCAGGACGGCGAAGCTCTGCCACAGCGCTTCGTAGAGCCCCGCGGCTCGAATCTCCTGCGCGACGATCGTATCGGCCTTGCGCAGCACCTTCAAACGCTCTTCCGTGACCTCTCCGAGGCAGCGAATCGCCAGGCCTGGCCCAGGGAAAGGCTGCCGCCAGAGCAGGTCGCGATCGATCCCGAGGCTTTCCCCCACGCGGCGGACCTCGTCCTTGAACAGCTCGCGCAGCGGTTCGACGAGCTTCAGCTTCATGCGCTCGGGCAAACCGCCGACGTTATGGTGTGTCTTGATCACGTCCGCCTTGCCCTTGACGCTGACGCTCTCGATCACGTCCGGGTACAGGGTTCCCTGAACCAAGTAGCGAACGTCTTTCAGCTCGTGGGCCTTCGCATCGAAGACGTCGATGAACTTGTTGCCGATGATCTTGCGTTTGCGCTCCGGGTCGGTGACCCCGGCAAGCACGCGCAGGAACTCCTCGCGGGCGTCGACGGCGACGATGTTCAGGCCGAGCTTGTCTCGCAGGTTCCGCTCGACGTTCTGCGCTTCGCTTTCGCGCAGCACCCCGTTGTCCACGAACACGCAGGTGAGCCGGTCGCCCACGGCGCGATGAGTGAGCTCGGCTGCGACGGTGCTGTCGACGCCGCCGCTCAGACCGCAGATGAGCTTGCCGCCGTCAGCCACCGCAGCGCGGATCGCCTCGACGGACTCGTCCACGAAGCGCGCCGGGGTCCAGTCGGCTCGCAGCTTGGCCACGTCGAAGAGAAAGCCTTCGAGGATTTCGCGCCCTCGCGGCGTGTGCGCGACCTCCGGGTGAAACTGCAAGCCGTAGAAGCGGCGCTGCGGGTGGGCGATCGCCGCATGCGGAGCATTCGAGCTGTGGCCGAGCGTCTCGAAGCCCGGAGGCAGGGCGGTGAGGCGGTCGCCGTGGCTCATCCACACCGGCAGCTGCTCGCCCGACTGGAACCGCGAGAAGATCCCCACCGAGTTCGATATCTTCAGCTCGGCGGGGCCGTACTCGCGCTCGGAGCTCGGCTCGACGGTGCCCCCGAGCGCGTGTGCCAGCAGCTGCTGGCCATAGCAAATGCCGAGGATCGGGATGCCGAGCTCGAACACCTCAGGCGGACAGCCGGCCGCGCCGGACTCATAGACCGAGCCGGGACCGCCGCTGAAGACGATCGCGGCGGGGGCGATCGTCCGAATCTGGTCGAGAGGCAGCGTGCCCGGGTGTATTTCACAGTAGACTTGGCACTCGCGGATTCTGCGAGCGATCAGCTGGGTGTACTGGGAGCCATAGTCCAGAACCAGAACGCGTTGATGCTCGGTCATTGGTCGCCGGGCTACCATGGGGGGTCCCGGCGCGCAGCACGAATCGTTCAGCCCGGAGCGCTGGAGAGAACCAGAATCTCGCGACCCGGCTGGAATGCTCGGGCGTGAAACGCGCGCAGGAGGTCGAGGCTGGGCTCTGCTTCCCGGGGCTCGCCACGCCAGAGGTCCACGATGCGCGCACGCGGAGACAGCAGGCGTCGGCGGCGCTCCGCGTCGAAGTGCCGACTGGCCCAGCGAAAGTCCGCTTCGGAGGCAGCCCCCGTGCGCAGCCGCTCGAGCAGCCCCCGCACTTGCGCGGCGGCGGCATCTTGTTGCCCCTCGAGGCTGACGATCTCGATCACGAGGGCGCGTCGCGCGCCCGCTCCCATCACCCGAGCTCGGGCGGAAGCCACGAATCCGGGGCCCGCCAGCGCCTTGTGAAGCCAGCCGCCCTGCCGATTCATCAGCGCCGCCGTCCATTGCGCGGCGGCCTCGCCCGCCGGCGAGCGCGGAGGCAATGCGACGACGAGCGTGGCGCTGCCGCCCGTCGCCGTCGGCGATTCCAGGGCGTAGCGGCCGGTCACGGGCTCGAGCTCCGGGGCGGGTGGGCAGCTGGCCGCTCCGGTTCGGACCCCTGCCAGAATACTCTGCAGCCGCTGCTCCGCGACGTCGATCTGCTCTTCGTCGTAGTTGCCTACGATCGCCAGGCGCAGCGGCCCGGACGCGAAGCGGCGTCGCTCCAGCTCGACCGCTCGCGTCGAGATCTGGCTGAGCCCGCGCCAGCTGCCGCGGGGCTCGAGCCAGCTGGGATGATTGCCCGTGCTCTGCCGGAGAGCCAACCAGAAGGCGGGCAGCGAGGCGCCCCCGACCTCGCGACCCAAAAGGGATCGCTCCTCCGAGACGGAAAGGCTGGAAGGGCCGGGGGCAATGAGGCCGGCGGCGAGCGCTCGCGCCACTCGCTCGGCCTGCGTCGAAGGCTGCTCGTCAGGCCGGACGGGGCCCGCGTGTGCGAGCAAGCCGGCACCGTTCGCCGTGATCCAGGGTTCCACCTCGACGCCGTTTTCTCCGCTGAGGTCTCGAGCCAGCGAGCGCAGTAGCAGTGCCAAGAGGCCAGCGCTCTCGGCGTCCTCTGCGAGAGTTCCGCAAGGCGAGGCCACGAGCACCCACAGCTCGCCCTGTCCGGGTTCCAGGCGGCGTACGCTGGGGAGCGAGAGGGACTCGGGGGGCCAAAGCGGGTCGGCCGACAACCCGTCGAGCCGCTTCGGGTCCGTCACCGGGCCCGTGTAGTGGACGAAAGCCGTCGGGTTTCCCCGGCGGGGCGACGACGCCGCCTGCTGCCCGCGCAGATGCAGGCGCTGCCAAGCGGCCACCGCGGCCGCCTCGTCCGGCGAGGAGCGGGCGAGGACCTGCTTGGTCAGGAACCATTCGCTCCGCTCCGTTCGCTCCAGCGTCGACCGGATTTCGTCGAGCGCGATCGCCACCGAACGGCGCACTGCCGCGACGGACGGCACGGCGCCGAACGCGCGAAAATCGGCCCGGACGCAGCCTCCGGTGGGAGAGAGCGCCGCGATCACGGAGCCGACTTCCCAGCTCGGAAAGTCGGCGGCCATTCGCCGCGACAGCACGGAACCCCGCCGCCCGAGGCGCTCGACTGCCGCCGTGGCCACATCGGCGGGGAGCCCCGTCAATCCCAGGCTCAGCGTCTGCTCGTCTCCCGCTTTCAGCCACGCCCCAGCAGCCGACTCGGGCGGTGAGGCGGGCGCTCCGGCGCGACTGGGCCGCCACGCGGCGAGGCCCTCGACTCCCCGACGAACGGCCTTCAGCTCCTCGGGGGGGCCCACGGCCGCGAACGCCACGTCCGCGAGGCCCAACGCGGACTGCCAAGCCGACAGCTCCGCGCGCGTCGGCAGCGATGCCGCCTCTTCGCGTGACAGCAGCATCTCGCCCGAGCAGCGTGCCAGCTCGGCCTCGGGACCGCTGGCGGCGAATCGCGGCGGGCTCGCTCGCCACTGCTCCAGCACGCTCTGGTGCTCACGGGCCGAAACGGCCGTCAGCAGCGATCCGCGCCAGCTCGAAAGCACGGCCGCGGCGCTCGCGGGCCCCTCGAGCAGCGTCGATACGATGAGGCCGTTCGGATTGACGACGACGTTGGCGTGAGCAGACGCGGCGAGCCGAAGCCTGACGAGCTGACCGACGGCGTTGGCTGCGCGTGCGGAGGTGGCGACACGGACCGCCATCGACAGGCCCGCCTGGGGATCGCCGGCGCGCTGCACCAGTGTCAGCGGCGGGCGGCCCGTGAGCCTCTCACTGCGCACGTCTGCCGCCGTGATGGCTACGGTCGTGTCCGGCCCGGGACCGCACCCGATCCCGGCAAACACCCAAGCCAGCACCGCGCCGCCGAGCCGGGATGCACGGCGCCTGGCTCGATCAGGCTGCCGATTCTCGGTGAAGGAGGTCTTCCAGACGCGCGCGGATCTTGTGCTTCTTGGAATAGACCGTACTGACCTGAACACCGAGTCGTTCCGCCGTCTCCACAGGGTCGAGCCCCTGCGCGAAGAACAGGGCTATAAACTCTTGGTCGCGCGGGGACAAGTCGGCCACCAACTCGGCGATCGCGGCCGCCTCCTGGCGTGCGGCCGCCACGCGGAACGCGTCGGGAGAAGCGTCGGGCAGCAGCTCGCCGAAGTAGGCGTCCTGCTCGGCGCGAGCCAGCTGTGGCTGCCGGCGCCGCTGACGCAGGAAGTCGTAGGTTGCGTTGACAGCCAAGCGGCTGAGCCACGCCTCGAACCTCGTCCCCCGCGCGGGGTCGAATTGTCTCAGTCGGCGCTTGTCGCCGTGCACCAGTTGCAGGCAAAGGGAGGAGTAGACCTCCATCGCGTCGTCGTTCGACATGACCGCCCCGAAGCGCCTGCGCACCCGCTCGATGGCCGTCCGGATGCGGGGGCCGTATTCGCGTTCGAAGCGCTCCCAAGCGAGTCTCTCTCCGGAGATCAGCCCGGCTAGGAGGGCGGTGACGTCCGTGGGAACGGGGGTTGGGTCCGGGCGTTGCGGGGTCTCTGATTCGGGCTGCACGAGCCTTGTCAAAGCATCCCGCGTGCCGACTATTAATTCAATTATTTCAAATGGTTATTAATATGATCGGGTGTAACGTCGCAACCTTGTTACGCGCGCCGGTTACGCACCTCGCAGCGCCCCCGCCCGGCTTCGCAGGGGCGGGCGGGCCAGGACGGGTCACCGCTCGAGCCCCCCGAGGAGACAAACGAAGCCGCGCGGCCCCGAGCCGCCAGCTATGATGGGGACATGGTCGGTCGGCTCAAAGCATTGGCTCTTTTGGGTTGGGCTTTCCTCTTTACGTTGTGGCGGCGGATGACCTTCCGCGGTCCCAGCGGCCTGCTCCAGTTTCGAGCGCACTATGGCCCGGATCGGCTCACCAACGTGTCCGCCGAGCAGCGCCGCGAGATGGGCAGCTATGGAGGCTGTACGGCGTGTGGGCGCTGCGACCGGGGGGACGCGGCCCGCGTTCGCGATTCTGGTGGGCAGTACCGCAGCACGATGGCTCTCGTGCTGGCCGCCACTCGCAGCATGCCGGACTTCGCCGCCGCCGAGCGCAGCTTCGTGTTCCTTTCCGAATCGGATCTCGTCGAAAAAGAGCGGCTTTGCCCCGCCGGCGTCCCGTTCCGAAAGCTGGCCGCGTTCGTGGCCGACCACGCGCGGCGTGCGCGAGAATCGGTGCCTGCATCCCAGGCCCGCCCGTAGTCTGCCCGCGGCGCGCGAAGGGGCGCCCGAAATGGGGCGGGATTCACACCACGGCGAGCCGGGGTGTCGTGGAGAATGCCGCCAGGTGCCCGCTCTCCTCGCCGACGTAGACGTTGCAGCGCTCGTCCACGCGCAGCAGATCCGGCACGAGCTCGGGCGGGACCGTGCCGATGACCTCTCCCGTGCGCGGTCGCACGACGTGCACTTGCTGCTGGGGAACGAACAGCGCCCCGCTGCGCAGGACCGGCTCGAGCCGCCTGGGGGTGTCCGCGTCGCAGCTGCCGGCAAAGACGTGGTTGAACAGCGGCCGTCCGGTCGTGGCCTCTAGGCAGACGAGCACCCCGGCCGCATCGTTGACGACGACCATGTCGTCGAAAGCCAGCCACGCGCTGGTCGGGGAGGCGAGCTCGGCGTGGTGGCGCCAGAGGGAGCGACCCGTTTCTCGGTCGAACGCTTCGGCGCCCGCCGCGTCGTCCGTACCCACGGGCACTACGACCACGCGCGAAGTCAGCAGCGGGGGCTTGCCCGCAAGCGGCGCCTCGACGAGATCCGCGCTCCATTGGCCGGTGCCCGTCCACGGGTCGATGTGGTGCAGCTGCCAGGTGGCGGGCGCTCCCGTGATCGCCAGCACCGAGCTGCGGTCGACCGCCAGCGCCCCCGTGAACGGGAGCCGGCTGCAGTGCCGCCACACCGCTTCGCCGGTGGTCACGTCGAGGGCAAAGAGGCTACTGCTCCCGCCGGCGACGAGCAGCAGCTTGCCGACCCGGCGGAGGCGATACGTGCCCGGGCGGGTGGCCGTATGGCGCCATCGAATCTGACCCGTGAGCAAATCCACGGCGCTGATCTGGCGATCGCCTTCGGTCACCGCGAGCAACTTCGGCAGCCCCTCCGCGTGGACCACGGAACCGGCCGCGCCTCCTCCGGTTCGAGGCCTCAGCTGCGTCGCGAAGGTCACTTCGCCGGTCTTGATGCACAAGCTGCTCAGGTGCCCGTCGGGGCGAAATCGGATCAGCCCGGCCGGAGAGACCGTGCAAGCGGCCGGGCCACTCGGGCTCCGCCACTGGATTGCGCCACTGCTACAGTCGATGCAAGCCGTCTCGCGGCTGGAATCGACGATCAGCGAGTCGCCACACAGAAATGTCGAGCGCAGGTCGAGCCCGGGCACGGTCGCGACCCAGCGCGCCGAGAACTTCATTTTCCCGCCCTGCTCCCAGAGCCCCGTCGACATCGACCGGCGCCCCTTCGCGAAGCGACGGTAGGCTTCGGGCCGCGGGTTGGTGAGCACGTCTTCGCGCGCCGACGCGCGGTCCATCACCTCGGCGGCAGTGGCGCGAAGGTCGGCGAGGCGCAGGTTGCGGCTTTGCTCGGGCGCGAGGAGACAGAATTGCTCCGCCAGGTGAGTGGCAAAGTCGGCGATCGCGCGCGCCCAGTCGAGCGAGTCCACGCTCACCATCTGCACGCGGCCCCGCCGGCTCACACCGCGCCCCGCGCGGGCCGTCAGCTCCACGGGCCCATCGGAACGCGTGCGGTACAGCGACAGCGCGAACTGTGACATCTTCACCCGCGTGGCCAGCATGCGCCCGGCCTCCCAGCTCGCCAGCACCTCGCGTGCCGATGCGAGCAACCGCTCGGTGTCGAGAAACAGCTGACTTCCGGGGACCTCGATCAGCATGTGGCGAGCTCGCACGCTCAGGCGGGAGCGGGGCGTGAGCAGCGAGTGGAGATCGGCTCGCTCGACTTGGACGGAATGAGCCGCCTCGGGTTCGAAGACCTTCGCAAGACCGGAGCCCGTCACTTGCACTCCACCGCAGGCGCGTCCGATCACTTCGAGGGGCTCTCGCGCCGCCGGCCCACCGGGTGCTGCCGAGCGCAACGTCTCCAGCTTCGCTTTCGTGGCACCTGCCTTGGCCGCCAGACGGCTGCGCTCGCGGTGATCCACGGGGGCACCCGCATGGGCATAGGCGTCTCGAAGGGCCGTCAGCAACCCGCCGACGAGACTGGAGATTGCGACGCGCCGCTCGTGAGCGACGACGCAGGGATCGCCCGCCGGCCGATACAGGGAGATCAACACGTCTCGACCGCAGCGCTCCAGGCCGCATTCCCATACGGCGTCTTCGGTGGAAAACGCGTAGATGCCTCGCCGCTGGCGCCCTTCGAGTAGTACCTGGACGCCGTCGCACAGGTCGAGCGTGAGCTCGACCATGGCTTGACGGCTCAGCGGGGGAAAGGCGGCGACGTTGCCCGCGAGCAGGTGCGCCAGTGCGCGGTCCCCCGGGGCGAGCGATTCGGAGGCGCCGGCTCTCGGCTGAGCGACGAGGTGCAGTGCGGTCATGTGGTTCCATCCTACGCAGCGCAGCGGGTCGGCCAAAAACTTTCCGAGCGGATTGCCGGAGAGTGGACAGGCTCGAAAAACCGGGCTACGCGGTCCCTGTGGGGGTATGTGCGGGTCAGTGGGGGCGCAGCGCATGACCGCGCCGTGACGGCTCCGGCTCTCCGGGTGCCGAAAGGCCCCCGCGCTGTCCTCGCGAGCGCTGCCGCATGAAAAGCCCGACGCAGCTCGACGTACCAACCGGCGAGCCTGCAGCGCTGTAGGTTGCTCGCGAGGTGGGGCGCGCCGGCCCGCGGCCAAGGCGAAATGGCTCGCGAACCCGCGGAAAATGTTACACTGGTCTTGAGTCCGACTTGGCCGGCCTGCGTCGCTGCTCCGCAATCTAAGCTATGGATATTAAACAATCACTTCGACTTACCCAGGCGCAGACCCTGGTCATGACGCCGCAGCTTCAGCAAGCGATCAAGCTTCTGCAGCTGTCGAGAGTCGAGTTGATCGAAGAGGTTCGTAAGGAGCTGGACAACAACCCCATCCTCGCGGCCGACGAAGAGGGGCGGCAGGACGGCACCAACGGGCAGAAGGCCACCGGCAAAGGTGGCGATGTGATTTCGAACTCGGACCGAACGGCCAATCTCGAGGATTCGGCTCTATCGCGCTCCGAGCACAAGGTCGAGGCGGAGAAGGCGACTCGGGAGGTCGACTGGGAGAAGTTCCTCGAGAATCGGACCCTGCAGCAGAGCAGCCAGCCTGGGCTGCGGGGTCGCGACGATCTGCCTTCGTACGAACAGAACGGGACGAAGCCCGACAATCTGACGGAGCATCTGCGATGGCAGCTGCAGATGAGCGACTTCACCGAGGTGGAGCGGGCCTTCGCAGAGCTCGTGATCGGCAACCTGGATGACCGGGGCTACCTGGATTTGGAGGGTGTCGACAGGCCCGATGGCACGCGAACCCCCGACCTCACCATCGAGGACTTGGCGTTGGAGGTGGGCCTGCACGAGGAAGACGCGCCCTACGTGCTGGAGCTGATTCAGAACTTCGACCCGGTCGGCGTCGCCGCGCGCAGCCTCCAGGAATGTCTGTTGGTGCAGGCCAAGTCGCTCGGCTACGAGGAGACGGAAATTACCCTCCTGCGCGACCACATGGTCAATCTGGAGAAGCACAACTACCAGGCCATCGCACGGGCGATGAAGATTCCGCTCGAAGAGGTGTACGACGCAGCCAAGGAGATTCAGCGCCTCGAGAGTCGGCCCGCGCGCAACTTCACGGATCAATCGGATCGAAGCATCGGAATCACTCCCGATGTGTACGTGGTCAAGGACGGGGAGCGCTTCGTCGTGACCGACAACGATCGGGACGTGCAGAAGTTGCACATCAACGAAACGCTGAGGCAGCGCCTGCTCAAGGATCCTTCCGCGAAGGATTTCGTCGATCAGAAAATGAAGAACGCGGAGTGGCTGATGCGCGCCATCGAGCAGCGCCGCAAGACGATCATCAAGGTCGCCGAGTGCATCGTAGACAAGCAGCGGGATTTCTTCGAGAAAGGTGTCTCGCATCTGCGGCCGATGATCCTGCGAGACGTAGCCGAAGCGGTGGAAATGCACGAGTCGACGATATCGCGCGTGACCACCAACAAGTACATGCACACCCCGGCCGGGCTTTTCGAGCTGAAGTACTTTTTCAACTCGAGCATCCGCCGGGTCGCGGACGAAGACATCGCCAGTGAGAGCGTCAAGCAGTCGATTCGCAAGCTGATCGAGGAGGAGGACAAGGCCAAGCCCCTCAGCGACCAGGCGATCGTCAAGGCCCTCGAGAGCCAGCACGGGATCAAGATCGCTCGGAGAACGGTTGCGAAATATCGAGAAATGATGTGCATTCTGGCCTCCTCGAAGAGAAAGAAGCTGTTCTGAGCGCTTCGAAGCCTCCCGTCGGAAAAATGTGGCTCGCGCGCTCGATGGAGTCGGCGAGCCTGGTGCCCCTTTCTTTGAGCTTCCTTATCGCGGCGTGTCGGCGCAGATGATCGGTACGCGACGAGAACTGACCCAACCGGAGCGGGGCGCCCCGGCGCTCGCTTCACAGCACCTGGAGAGAAGATGAACAACATCAGCATCACGTTTCGGCACGTCGAGCCAAGCGACGCAATCAAGAGCCACGCCGAGGACAAGATCGGCAAGCTCCAGCGTTTCCTGCGCCAGCCGATGACGGCTCGCGTGACGCTCTCCCTCGAGAAGCTCGAGCATTCGGCCGAGGTCGGCATCTCCAGCGGGGGCGAGCACTACGAGGCGCACGAGGTGTGCGACGACATGTATGCGGCGATCGATCGCGTGGTGCACAAGCTCGAGCGGCAGATTTCCAGCGAGAAGGGCGCTGCTCAATCCAAGCAGCGGCGCAGCGGCGAGACCCTGCGCGGAGGCCCGGTCGCGCCTCCCGAGCCCGTCGGCGAGTAAGAGAGAGCGCGAGCGCCAAGCAAGCGATGTCCACAGAGCCGGTCCGAACCCAGATCGTCGTCGTGACGGGAATGAGCGGAGCAGGCCGCTCGACGGCGCTGCGAGCCTTGGAAGACGCGGGGTTCTTTTGCGTGGACAACCTGCCGACGCCGCTTACGTCGTCTGCGGCGCTGACTTGCGAGCAGGGGGGAATCGCGCGAATCGCATTGGGAGTGGACGTGCGGGTCCGCAGCTTCCTCGAAGGCGCCGAACGAGCGCTCGACGGCCTCTCCGAGAGCGGTCGCGATGTGCGTATTCTGTTCCTGGACGCCAGCAACGAAGCGCTGCTGCGGCGCTACAGCAGCACGCGGCGCCCGCACCCTCTGAGTGCCCCGGACGCAGCGGGTGCGCGCCAGGTCACGGCCGTCCTCGAGGGGATCGAGCTGGAGAGAAGACGGCTCTCGGCTCTTCGCGGGCGAGCCGGAGCCGTGCTCGACACGACGCGCCTGAGCGTGCACGAGCTGCGGCGCCGGATTCTGGACGATTTCGGGCCAGGGGAGGGGAAAGCCTCCCGCCTACGGCCGCGTCTCATGTCGTTCGGTTTCAAGTACGGTGCGCCGGCCGATGCAGATCTCACGTTCGACGTTCGTTTCATCGAGAACCCCTACTTCATCGACGAGCTGCGCCCGCTCTCGGGGCTCGATTCCCCGGTGGCTCGCTACGTGATGGCTCGCGAGGGGACGCTGGGCTTCCTCGAGCGGGTCGTTTCCCTGTTGAGCTTTGCGCTTCCCCGCTACGAGGCCGAGGGAAAGAGCTACCTCACCGTCGGCATCGGGTGCACGGGGGGTCGACATCGCTCCGTCGCGCTGGCAGAAGCCATGGGGGCCCGGCTGCGAGACGAGACGGACTTCGAGATCGACGTGAGCCATCGAGATCTGCGAGAGGCGGAGAAGGAGTTAGCGGCCGAAGAGGCGGTCGAATCTCGGTCATCACCCTAGCGCTCCCCAGGCAGCACCAAGCGTCTCGCTGGGCTCCCGAGGGCTCAATCTCCCCGTGCTGGGCCAGGTGCGTCAGCTGGAACCGGCCCAGTAGACAACTTTTTCCTCTCGGTGGCAACCGTGTGTTGCCGCCCGTTGACCAGGCCCGCAGCGGCCAATATAGTTCGCGAAAAATAGGAAGCAGAAAATTATGCCTCTAGCTATCGGCGCCAAGCAGGGCGTCATCGACAAGCACCGTCTGCACGAAAAAGACACCGGCTCCGCCGAGGTTCAAATCGCGCTTCTCAGTCAGCGCATTCAGTACCTCACGGAGCACTTCAAGACCCACAAGAAGGATCACCACTCGCGGCGAGGCCTCCTGAAGCTGGTGAGCCAGCGCCGCCGCCTGCTCAACTACCTGAAGAAGTCGGACATTCAGCGCTACTTCGGAATCGTCGCGGCCCTGCAGCTGCGTCGATGAGCTCGAGTCCACCCTGCAGCAGTGGTGGCTGCAGCCGCAATCGTTGAATTGAGTCCTGGTGGGGCGCGACTCACTTCAACTTCGACTCGTGGGCCTGACAGAGGCTTGCTGTCAGGCTTAGGATCCGGGGCTGAAGCTTCGCGCTCATTCTAGGCGTTTGGTTGCCACTGGTTGGCGACGTCCCTCGTAGAGGGAGCGCAAAAGGAGCGCATATGTTTGTTCGTGAGTCCCTGGTCATCGGCGGCAAGACGCTGACCATCGAAACGGGCCGGCTGGCAAAGCAGGCCCATGGATCCGCGCTGATTACCTACGGTGATAGTGTGGTTCTCGTTACGGCCGTCTCCACGGAGGAGCGGCCGGGCCTCGGGTTTTTTCCGCTCACCTGCGAGTACGTCGAGAAGACCTACGCCGCCGGGCGGATCCCCGGTGGTTTTTTCAAGCGCGAAGGGCGTCTGCGAGACACGGAGGTGCTGACGGCACGCCTGATCGATCGACCTCTGCGCCCGATGTTCCCCAAGGGGTACAAGAAGGACACGCAGGTCATCGCGACGGTGATGAGCTCGGACCGGGTGAACCCCACGGACGTGTTGGCGATGATCGGCGCCAGCGCGGCGGTTCATCTCTCCGACATTCCGTGGGACGGGCCGCTGGCGGGGGTTCGCGTCGCTTCCGTCGACGGTGAGCTGATCGCCTATCCGACGTTCGACCAGCTCGCAGAATCGGATCTCGACCTGACCGTTGCGGTGAGCAAGGACGCGATCGTGATGGTGGAGGGCGGAGCGGCGGAAGCCAGTGAAGCGGAGGTTATCGACGCGCTGATGTTCGCCCACGAGGAGGGCAAGAAGGTCATCGAGCTGATCGACAAGATGCGCGCCGCCGTAGGCAAGCCCAAGCGCGAGTTCGTGGTCGAGAAAATCGAGGCCGGCCTGGCCGCTCGCGTGGCGGTCGTGGTCGATGGCGCGATTCGCGAAGCCTGCGTCGTGAAAGACAAGAAGGCGCGCTACGAGGCCTACGCGCAGGCCAAAGCGATGCTGGTCGAGACGCTCTCGGCGGAGCTCGGCGAGGAGAAGTGGCAAGAGGTAGAGAGCTTCGTCAAGTCGGAGTTCGACAACCGAAAGTACCACGTCGTTCGCGACCTGGTGCTCAGCACGTCGAGCCGCATCGACGGTCGAGATTACAAGACGATCCGCCCCATCAGCTGCGAGGCGGGGCTGTTGCCGCGCACGCACGGGTCCGCGCTCTTTCAGCGCGGGGAGACCCAGGCGATCGTGACCACCACGCTCGGCACGGCCACGGACGAGCAGAAGATCGATGGCCTGGTCGGAGAGTCGTGGAAGCGGTTCATGCTCCACTACAATTTCCCGCCCTTCTGTACGGGGGAGACGAAGCCGATGCGCGGTCCGGCACGTCGAGAGATTGGCCATGGTGCGCTGGCGGAGCGAGCGATCGCGCGGATGATTCCGCCGCACGAGGAGTTCCCCTACACGATTCGAATCGTGAGCGAGGTGCTCGAGTCCAACGGGTCGAGTTCGATGGCGAGCGTGTGCGGCGGAATCTTGAGCCTCATGGACTGCGGTGTGCCCATCAAGGAGCCGGTGGCAGGCATCGCGATGGGGCTGATCAAGGAGGGGGACCGCATGGCGGTTCTCAGCGACATTCTGGGGGACGAAGATCACCTCGGCGACATGGACTTCAAGGTCTGTGGGACCGAGCGGGGCGTGACCGCAATCCAGATGGATATCAAGATCAGCGGTCTTTCCCGCAGGATCTTGGAGGACGCGCTGGAGCAGGCGCGTGAGGGCCGGCTCCACATCCTCAGCTGCATGCGGCAGACCCTGGGTGCTCCGCGCAAGGAGCTGAGCCAGCACGCGCCTCGCATCACCACGCTGACCGTCAAACCCGATCAGATTCGCATCATCATTGGCTCGGGCGGCAAGACGATCAAGGGGATCACCGAGCAAACGCGCTGCGCAATCAACATCGAGGACGACGGGACGGTTTCGATCGCTTCGTCGGATTCGGAGGCCGTGGCTCGTGCCGTGAAGATCATCGAGGGGTTGCTCGAAGAGCCCGAGGTCGACAAGGTCTACCGAGGGACGGTCAAGCGCATCGTGGATTTCGGTGCCTTCGTCGAGATTCTCCCCAACACGGAGGCGCTGTTGCACGTTTCCGAGATCGCGTACGAGCGGACGGAGAACGTTTCCGACGTGCTCAGGGAAGGGGACGAGGTCGAAGTCAAGGTGCTCAGTGTGGAGCGAGACGGCAAGATTCGTCTGAGTCGCCGTGCGTTGTTGCCCGTTCCCGAGGGGTACGTGAAGCCAGAGGACAATGGCAGCGGCGGGCGCCGTGAAGGTGGGCCGCCGCGCAGCCGTAGAGATGGTGGCGGTGGCGGAGGCAGCCGAGATCGAGGGCGCCGGGAGCGCCGCCCGTCGCGGGAACGCAGCTGAGGCGCGACCCGGATCGAGGAGCAAGGACGCCCACCGAGGAAGCTCGGTTGGGCGTCTTTCCTTTTGCGGGCTCCCCGCTGAGGTGCGGCGAGGATCGTCGGGTGGGGGGGACCGAGCGGAGAGATCGCGCTTGTCGCCCGTGATGCGATATCGAGCCTTGGTCCGAGGGGCGCTCGACGTTCGCGGTTCACCCGGAAGGGTGCGCACTCCACGGGCCACAGAACAAGCGCTGGCGTGAGGTTGGCGCTCGTTTTGGGGTCTAGGAGAGGTCTAGGAGACGACGGGGAGGGAGCGCAGCTCGAGGACTTCGTTGTGGGAGCCCACGCGGTAGCCCTCGAGGTCCAGGGCGACGTACTGGAAGCCATGGCGCTTGCCGGACTCGATGATCAGGGGACGAATCTCGGGTTCGAGCGCCCGAGGTAGCTCGCTGCCGCCGAGCTCGAGCCGGGCGACTTTGCCGTGAAAACGAACTCGGAGCTGGCGAAACCCGAGCTCTTTGAGGTCGTTTTCGAAGCCCGCGATCTGATCCAAGCGCTGGCGAGTGACCGAGGTGCCGTATGGGATTCGGCTGGAGAGGCAGGCGGAAGCGGGTTTGTCCCAGATTTCGAGATCTAGCAGCTGGGCCACGGCGCGGACGTTCTGCTTGGAAAATCCGAGCTCGGCGAGGGGGCTCAGGGCGCCTGCCTGCTTCGCCGCCTCCAGCCCCGGGCGGTAGTCCCCCAGGTCGTCCTGGTTGGTACCGTTGAGGAGGTGCGCGAGACCGCGCGCCGTCATTTCGCGCTGTGTGAGCTCGTACAGCTCGGATTTGCAGTGAAAGCAGCGGTCCGGGCCATTTTGGACGTACCCTGGTCGCTGGAGTTCGTTCGAGTCGATGAAGATGTGTGCTGCGCCGATGGTGCGGGCGAAGCGCTCTGCCTCCTGCCGCTCCCGCGGAGCGAGGCTCGGGCTGACGGCGGTTATTCCCAGGGCGCGCGAGCCCAGCTGTTCGTGGGCTACGGCGAGCACCAGCGCGCTGTCGATGCCGCCGGAGTAGCAGACGAGAGCGGAGCCCAGGTTGCGCAGGAAGCGGCGAAGCGCGTCGAGCTTGGCCTGGGCCTCGGAAGAGGCCGAGGGGGGCGCCTCGGGTGCAGCGTGGGGGGCAGGCGAGGGCGGAGGCAGGTGCGACGGGCCCGGGTTCATGCGGCGCAGGCTAGCACCAACTCGGAAAGGAGCGCGGGGAAACCCGCCGGGGCTTGTCTTCAACGCTCGATTTTTCCAGAGTTTTTTCGATTTTTTGGGGGGTCTCCACGAAGGCTGATAAAGTGTTCAGTGTGAGCCTTCCGAGTTTTTCCGAACTAGCCACCGGCCCTTGGCCCGCAGAAAGGGTCTGGGGGGCAGATGCCCCAGCTCCCTCCAGCCGTGATGTTGCCAGCATTGTTTTCGAGGGGAGCCCTGTCGAGGGAGGCCCTGTCGAGGGAGGCCCTGTCGAGGGAGGCCCTGTCGAGGGAGGCCCTGTCGAGGGAGGCCCTGTCGAGGGAGGCCCTGTCGAGGGAGACCCTGTCGAGGGAGACCCTGTCGAGGGAGACACTGCAGGGGGAGATTCTGTCGAGAGCGATCGCTCGAAGGAAGCCGCTCTGAACGGAGGCTCTCCGAATGGGAGGGGGTCTCATGGCTCCAGCCCGGGCCGGGAGGGGGACGGAAGCGTTGTCTCGGCCGCCGTTCGATTGAAGCAAGAGCTCGCCCAGCGGATTCGCGAGCGCCGCTGCTTGAGCGAGTTGGATCTTCGTCGGAGCCTGCAACACGCCTCGGAGCTGGAGGGCGTGGGTGGGCAAAGCGCTCCCCGTCGCCGAGTCTTCTCGACCGGTATCGATTCTCTCGATGCGGCCCTTCCGGATCACGGCCTTCGCGCGGGCACCATCACCGAGCTACGAAGCCACGGAGAGAGCAGTGCGGCTACCTCATTGGCTCTTCATGCTTGCCGCAGGGTTCAGGAGGCGTTTTCCGGAGAGTGGTGTGCGTATCTCGACAGTGGCGGCACGCTGTATGGCCCGGGGGTTGCGAGCCTCGGAGTGGCTCTTTCCCGCTTGCTCGTCATCAAGCCGAGCACCGAACGCGAGCTCGCACGTTGCGCTGTTCAAGTTGCGCAATCGCATCTGGCTTCCTTGTTGGTCGTAGACGCACGTTTCGTCGACGCGCCGCGTGCGCCGTCGACCAGGGCTTTCGAGTCGAGCGGGCTCGGTTGCCTCGATCCCGGTCGCCTCGATCCAGCTTTGTGGCGGCAAACCTTGAGGCGCATGTCTTCCTTGCTTCTCGGGTTCGACATTCATGTCTTGCTGCTGACGAATGCTCGAAGCCCCTTCGAGCTCACCTTGCCAGTCTCCACTCGAATCGAGCTTCACCGTCGCTCTCGCGTTTCCGTGGAGGCAAAGGTCGATCGCGACAGACAAGGGCGGTTGCAATCGGTAGCACACATCGTTTGGCCTCTCCATTCACAGCCGAGCTTCGGGGCGGCGGAATCGAAAGCCTCGTCGGAGTAGGTTTTGGCAACCGCACATCGCCAACTCTCACTCGCCCCTCGACCATCCACTCTCGATGGTGACGAGGCGCCAAAGCTCGAGGCACGTCCAAAGCCACTCGAGGGGCAAATTTTCGAGCGATTCGGCTCTTTCGAGCCCTTCGGCCTCCCCACTTCTCCTCCTCCTTCGCGGATCTTGGCGCTGGTTTTCCCGCACTTGCTCTCCGACCTGATTCGCGAGGACGAGCTGCCCAAGAAGGTTCCACAGGGGATCGTCGTTCTCGATTCATCCAGCAGAGCGTCCGATCCCTCTCCTCCGGCCCACTCGATTCTCGACGCGGTCAACTCGGCAGCCAGAGCCCGGGGAATCCAACGCGGCCTCACTCTCGCTCAGGCGATCATGCTCGATGCCAACATCGAGGTTCACACCATTCGCTCGGAGCACCTGCATTCGGCTCTTCAACGTGTCGCCGAGGTCGCGCACGATTTTGGCAGCCCCGTATCATACGAGCTGCCTGACACGGTTTGGGTGAGCATTGGCGGTAGCAGCCATCTCTTTGCGGGTGAGCGCGCCCTTTCTCGAAGCCTCTGCGAGCGGGTTCGTCAGTTGGGATTCGAAGCCCATTCTGCTGTCAGCAATGGGCCTTGGTCTGCCCGCGCGTTCGCCCGGTTCTCTGGTACGTCGACGACGCGCATCATCTTGGAAGAGGAAGTGCGAAGCGCGGTGGGGGCGCTTCCCATCGAAGCCTTGCCCTTGAGCCTCGAGGGGATCGAGTGGATCCATCGCCTCGGGCTCACCTGCATTCGGGAGCTGAGGAGGCTTCCCCAGGCCGAGCTATTGGCCCGCCTCGCGGAGGTCACGAGAGTTTCCGAGCGCAGCGCGGGTCGTCGTTTGCAGTTGTTGCAGAAGCTGATTCGAGGCGAGGAAGATGCTTTTCTCGACGCGTATCTTCGAGAGGATCTTCCTTCTGTTCGCCAAGCCTGGGAGACTCCAATCTCGAGCCTCGAAGAGCTTTTCCCTCATCTCCGAGCCGCTTGTGTCCAGTTTGGTGACAGCTTGCGCGAAAGAGGAAACGCAACCTTCGCGCTGTCGCTCGTTCTCCATTGCGATGCTTCGATTTGTCGCTCGGACGAAGTCAACCCTCGCGTGGAGCTGACGTTTGCTCTCTCCAAGGCGCTCAACGCACCCGAAGAGCTAGAGAGAGTTCTTCGAGCGCGCTTGGAGAGCCAACAGTTTCCCGGGCCGGTCGCTTCCCTCGAGATTTTTGCGCAATCGGTTACTTCGGCTCCCCACTGGCAACCGCCGCTTCTGCTTGGGAGAGATGTTCCGCTATGTGACCCTCATGCCGTTCAACTGCTGTGCGCAGAGCTTCAAGCACAGCTCGGTCATGAAAATGTCGGGGTGCTCAGTGCGATCCCTTCGCACTTGCTGGAGCGATCGAGCGCTCTCTGCCCCGATTGCACGGTTCTGACGGTCCACGCGCTGACCCCGTTCTCTCTCGGCAGCCCGCGGCTGGCTCATCGAACCGCTCTATTGCCCCCGCGAGCGCTCACTCAGCCCATTTTCGTTCCACAGCCTCTCGAGAGAGGGGCCTCTTTCGAATGGCAGGGAAAGCTCTGCCAAATCCAGCACATTCAATTTCAACAGCGCATCGAGCAGGTCGATTGGTGGAATAGCTCACCGATATCGCGTGACTACTATCGAGTGTGGATCGAGCCGGTTCGTGAAAGGTCTTCGAAGTACGCGGTTCACGCTCTGGATCTACTGGTTTTCGTCGACACGGCGAAGCGATCCTCACCCAAGGGATTCTCGATCCAAGGAATCTACGATTGATCATGATCTGTCTAGTGTCGGCGCACCCAGTCTGCCGCGGCACCTTCGTGTCTCGTCCACGTTCCATTTCCCCGGTGCCCTCAGTCATTGCCCTTCCAGGCTCGGTGATTGCTTGCTCGAAGGGGTACGGGTCATGAGCACTGCCCCTTTCGTCGAGTTGGCGGCTCAATCGTGCTTTTCTTTTCTGAGAGGCGCCTCTCACCCGGAAGAAATCGTCACTCGCTCTCTGGAGCTCGGGCTATCCGGGGTTGGGCTTTGCGATCGGGACGGCCTGTACGGGGCAGCCCGCGCGTTTGCCTGTGGAAAGGACCTCGGGCAGGTCGTCTTCGTGGGCGCAGCCGTTCCTTTGGCGCTGCCGCAAGAGTGGCTTCGAGAGCTCTTCGTTCCCAATGATGCGGGTCGCCTCGCCGATCGCAGCGCCTCCCCCTATCGCAAGCTCTCTCTCCGAGAGCGGCGGCAACTCGGTCAACGCGCTCCCGAGAACGCGCTTAGAAAACAATGGCTCGTGGAGGACGAGTTCCCACTGCTGTTGCTGCTGGCGAGAACGCAGACGGGGTACAAGAATCTCTGTGGCATTTTGACTCGAGCTCATGCGCACGTGGCCAAAGGCGAATGCCTTCTGGCCGTCGAAGAGCTCGATGATCACGTCGAGGGGCTCACCGCTCTGATCCCTGCGGTAGTTTGCGATCATCATTGGAGTTCATCGAAGTGCTCCGAAGTTGGTAGCCCTTCTGATTTCATGCCGCCGGCCCTGCTCGAGCAGCTCGTCGATCGATTCGAGCCCGGTCAGGTCTACTCACTGGTGTGTAGAAGGCTGGACGGAGTAGACCCCCAGCGCGAGGAAATCGCTCGCCGCCGAAAGCAGCATTGCGGTTTACCCATCGTGGCATCGGGCTGGCCTTTGTTTCATCATGCGAGGCGCAGAGAGATTGCGGACGTTCTTCAATGCATTCGATTGGGAAAGAATCTCGACGAGCTGCACAGCCGCCTGCTTCCCAATTCTCAGGCCTTTCTCCGCGGCCCTCGCGAGATGAACCGGCTGTTTTCGGGTCGACCAGATTGGCTCGAAGCAAGCGCTCGTATCGCGAGCGAAATCCACTTCGGCCTCGGAGATTTGAGCTACCAATTTCCGTGCCGCGCGCCAGCCGGGGAAACTCCAGACGAATATCTCGAGAGGCTGTGTCGAGAGGGAGCTAAAAGGCGCTATCCGGCTGGAGCTCCCGCGAAGGTCGAAGCGCAAATCGGCAAGGAGCTCGAGCTCATTCGGCGCATGAAGGTCGCTCCGTATTTCTTGAGTACCTGGGAGGTGGTGGAGATTGCACGAGAGCGCAACATCTTGTGCCAGGGGCGGGGAAGTGCCGCTAATAGCGCGGTGTGCTACTGCCTGGGCGTCACCGCGGTCGACCCTGCGCGCAGCAACCTACTCTTCGAGCGGTTCATGAGCGAAGAGCGCACCGAGCCCCCCGACATCGATGTCGATTTCGAGCACGAACGCCGAGAGGAGGTAATCCAGGAGCTGTATCGAAGGCACGGCAGAGATCGGGCGGCCATGGTCTCGGAAGTGATTCGTTATCGCCGCAAGAGTGCCTTGCGGGACGTGGCCAAGGCGTTCGGATTTTCTCTCCCTATCGTGGAGCGGATCGTTCGAGCCTTCTCCAACTGGCCACCGAGCGACGAGTCGGCGAACTCGACAAAGCAGCGTTTTGCCCAAGCAAAGCTCGACGGTTCGGCGGAAAGAGTGCACAAGTGCTTGGAGCTTTCCGCGGAGCTCGAGGGATTCCCGCGCCACCTCGGTATTCACGTGGGAGGGTTCGTCTTGTCCTCGGCTCCTCTGTACGAAGTCGCGCCCGTGGAGCCGGCGCGTATGGTCGACCGAACCGTAATTCCTTGGGACAAGGACGATCTCGACACTCTCGGGTTCTTCAAGATCGACGTGCTGGCGCTCGGAATGCTCACGGCCATCCGCAAATCGCTTTGCGACGTGTGGCTCAAAGGTGAGCTACGTGATCCTCGATATCCCGAAGAGCGCTTCGACCCACTGGAGGTCATCACGCGGGTTCCCCCCGAGGATCCTCACGTGTATGCGCTCACGGCGCGAGCGGATACCGTGGGCGTGTTTCAGATCGAAAGCCGTGCCCAAATGGCCATGCTGCCGCGGCTGCGCCCACAGTGCTTCTACGACCTGGTCATCGAAGTGGCCATCGTTCGTCCCGGGCCCATTCAGGGGGGGATGGTGCACCCGTACCTGCGGCGTCGAAATCGGGAAGAGGCCCCCGATTGCCACCCTCTTTTGCAAGACATTCTCCGGCGAACGCTCGGCGTGCCACTCTTTCAGGAGCAGGTCATGCAAATCGCCATCGTGGGTGCCGGATACACCGGGGGAGAAGCCGATCAGCTGCGCAGAGACATGGCAGCTTGGAAAAAATCGGGCCGCCTCTTGCGGCATCGCGAAAGGCTGCTCGAAGGCTTTGCACGGCGTGGTATCGATCGCGCCTTCGGGGAGGCTCTCTTCGAGCAGATCAAGGGTTTTGGCGAGTATGGCTTTCCGGAGTCACATGCCGCTTCCTTCGCGCTCCTGGTTTACAAGTCGCTTTGGCTCAAGGCGCACCACCCCGCCGAGTTTCTGTGCGCCTTGCTCAATTCGCAGCCGATGGGCTTTTACTCTCCAGGGAGCCTGGTCAAAGACGCTCAAAAACACGGCGTGGCCGTCCTGCCCGTCTGCGCCCTGTCGAGCGAGTGGGATTGCTCCCTCGTTTGGCCCTCCGGGGCTTCGTTGGGCGCTGCGCCCGCAAGGGCATCGGGGACGGGGGAATCATCGACGGGAGGCCACTGCGGGCAAATGGTGCCCGGCAAGGCATCCTCGACGAGTGCGGCCTCCAAGCGACCCCCTCCCAAGGCATCCTCGACGAGTGCGAACTCGATCGCAGCGGAGTCGGCCTCCACGAGAGCACCGCTCGGCCTGCCCGAGACGCGTCTTGCTGGGATGCCCTCCGTACGCCTGGGGTTTCGGATGGTTCAGGGGCTTCAGCGCGCCAGCGGCTCTGAGCTCATTCAGCAGCGCAATCAACGGCAGTTCGAGAGCTTGTCGGATCTGGAATGTCGCCTCCTCATTCCTCGCCGAGATCTCGAGCTTCTGGCGGAAGCCGGTGCTTTCAAGTTGCTTCAGCCTGCACGCAGGCAGGCTCTCTGGTCGGTGAAGGGGAAGCGCGCTGTTTCCCGACACGGGCAGCTCGAGCTGTTCAACAAGCCTGTCGAAAAGCCGCCGGTGCTTCTCCCCCGCCTCTCACGGGCAGAGCTCTTGGCTTTGGACTATCGGCGGGTTCGGCTCTCCTTGGAAGATCACCCGATGCGCCATCTTCGCCACCGTCTCGAGGGCTCCACATTGACCACGCAACAGCTACAGAGTTGTGCCATGGGGCAGCGGGTTCGTGTCGCCGGGCTCGTGCTCTCCCGGCAGCGCCCAGCAACGGCGAGCGGCGTGGTTTTCATCACGTTGGAGGACGAGTTCGGTATCGCCAACCTGGTGCTCTATCGCAGAGTCTTCGAAGCATTTCGGCCGATTGCCCAGCATAGCTCGCTGCTGATAGCGTTCGGTAGGGTCGAGCGACAGGATCCCAACGCGGGGCCCCAGGAGCTTCCCTTTCTGCAAGTGGAGGGGGCGGTGGGGTCGATCATCCATCTGATCGTGGAAAGCCTCGAAGGACTCGCAGAGCTGCCCTCCGGCCCGCTGCATCATCGATCTCGTGATTTTCGCTGAGGCAGACGCGGCGAGAGCCAAGGCCCGCCCCCTGTTGCTGGTTCGATCCCGCGTCCCCGGGCAACGCCGCGGGCTAGAAGCCAAGGCCCGATGTCAACAAGACTTCCGTCGCCGCTCCGTGAAGGGGGGGGAGCCTGCGACGGCCGTGTTGGCTCTGCTCGAGGAACACCATGGGGCGCAGCGAGCACGCCCTCTTGCCGGGGCGGCTGCGTCGAGCGAAAGGGAGGATCGCGAGAGCACGCCCCGAGTGTACGCGCCGCCTCGAACGAAGTGGGGACGCGCTTGCGATCTCCCTCGCGAGTACGCCCTTTCGCGGGGGAGGCTGCGTCGAGCAGACGAGGCCCACGCCGTTCTCGAGCTCCCTCGAGAGAGCACGTCCCCTGGCGGGGGCCGCCGCCTCAGGCGACTTGGCTGCTTTGCTCGACTGCCCCCGGAACGCCGCTCTGGGTGCGCGGCTTGGCGCTCTCGTTGACCTTTACACTCACGACGCGAGAAACGCCCGGCTCGCCCATCGTCACACCGTAGAGGAGGTCCACCGACTGCATCGTTTTCTTGATGTGCGTAATGACGATGAACTGAGACTTGTCGGTCATGGCGCGGATGGCTTCGTTGTAGCGGCCCACGTTGGCCTCGTCGAGAGGCGCATCGACCTCGTCCAGCACGCAGAAGGGCGAGGGACGATGCTGAAAGATCGCGAAAATCAGAGATGCGGCGGTCAGCGCCTTCTCACCACCGCTCATCAGCTCCACGGTGCCGAGCTTCTTTCCGGGGGGCTGGGCGAAAATGTCCACGCCGCTTTCCAGGATGTTGTCCGGATCGGTGAGCACGAGCTTGGCCTGGCCACCCCGAAACATTCGTTGAAAGGTATCGACGAACAGGTCGTTGACCGCCTTGAACGTGTCCCGCAACCGGCGCTTCGACTCCTTGTCCATGTGCGCGATCGCGCGCTCCAGGTCCGCGACGGCCGAATCGATGTCCTTCTGCTGCGCGGACAGCTCCACGTACCGCCTCTCGGCTTCGTCGAACTCTGCCTTTGCATCCAAATTGACGGGGCCCATGCGATCGATGAGCTTGTTCAACTCGTCGATACGCCGGCGATGCTCCTCGTCGGGTGCGGGGCGAGCATGGTAGTCCCCCACCACTCGGCGGAGATCCAACCCGCGAAAGCGCTCGGCCACCCCACCGAGCAGGTGCTCGTATTCGAGCTGGATCTTCTGAAGCTCCATGTCTCGCTCCGCGAGCCGCCCATCCACCTCGCTCTGCTCCGACCGAAAAGCCCGCAGCTCCTCCTCGCCCGCGGCGAGCGCCGTACGAATCCCTTCGAGCTTGGTTCGGACCTTCTCTAGCTCCTCGCGATGGACCTCGACCGCAATTGCTGCCTCGCGCATCGCGCTCCGGCAGTGCATCAGCTTGGCTGCTGTCTCTCCGAAAGCGACGGACGCATCTTCCGCGCTCTGTTCCAGCTCCTTGGACTCCGCCTCGGTGGAGCGGAAGGTCTCGCGAACCCGTTTCAGCGAAGCGCCAACGGATTCTCTTTGCTCCGCCACCTGGGCCAAGCGGACCTTTTCCTCCGTCACGACGCTCGTCTGCTCGGCTACCTGGCGGCGGCTGCCCTCCAGGGACTCCTCCGCTTCGGCCAGCTGCTCCTGCTGCCCGTCGACCTGGCTGCGGTGCTCTTCGAGCGCCGCGCGCCCCTGCTCGAGCTCGGCCGCACACTCGGCAGCACGAGCTCGAAGCCCCTCGATTTCCGCCTGGAGCCGCTCCAGCCGCTTTTTGGTGCTGTCGTGCTCCGCTTGTAGGCGGGAGAGATCCTTGTCGGCGCCGAGATACGAAAGCTCCGCCTCGTGGGCCTGCCGCCGCGCCGTTTCCTGGCTCTCCCGAAGCGCCTGCGCCTCCTCCTCCAGTCGTTTGCGAGCCAGGCCGAGCCCGTCGACCTCGGCCTGGCGGGCCTGCACGTCCCGCTCCAGGTCCGATATCTCCCGGCGGCGGTCGATTTGGGGGGCGGCGACGCTGCCCGCCATCACCGCGCCGGAGGGGTCGGCCAGCGTCCCGTCCAGTGCCACGGCAGCAACCCCGAACGAACGACTGGCGAGGATCGCCTGCTGCGGCTCCTGCACGACCACGGCGTTACCCAGCAGGCAACGGACCAGCGGCTCGTCCTGCGGGGCATACTCGACCAACTCCACGGCGAGCCCGAGCGCGCCATCGATTTGGTCGACGGGGGGCCGCGGCCTGCCGGCGGGGTACGCGGGGCGCTCGGCGACGAGGTGGACTCGGCCCTTCTTTTCGGTCCGGATGCGGGCGAGCAAGGGAAGCAGCGTTTGCGGCTCCGTGGCGACCACCGCCTCCAGCCGCTCTCCGAGCAGGCCAGCCATCGCGTCCGTCAACTGCGCGGGAATGCGCAGCCGATCGGCAAACAAGCCAACCACGGCGCGCTCGCCGCTGGAGAGTACGGCCTTGGCGCCCGATTTGACGCCTTCCAGGCGGCGCTCCAGCTCTCGGAGCACCTGCAGGCGACTGGACCGCGATTCGAGCTCTCTTCTGGAGGCGCGAAAGTCTTTGTCGGCCGCTGCCACATGCGGCTCCATCTCCTCGAGGCGTGCTTGCGTTTCGCGCTGGGTGACCGCCGTCTGCTCGCGAGCTTGCAGCGCCCGCTCGCGAAGCGGGGCGACCTGCTGCAGCTGAGAGGAAACCGACGCTGCGGCTTCCCGCAGCTCTTCGGCCTGGCGCTCGAGCTGCTCCACCCGGGCCCCCGAGCTCTGCTGGCGCTCTTCGAGCGCCTGGAGGCGGACCTCGCCGGTGGCGATCCTCGAAGCCAAGTCGGAAGCCGCGCGGCGACAGTCCGCGGCCTTGCGCGCCGCCTCCTGCTCTCGTTGCTGCAGGCTCACCAGCACTTGGCCCTGGCTCTGGGCCGAGGCTTCGAGTGCTCCGGCCTCGGCCGAGAGCACCTCGAGCCGATCGGCGAGGCCGCGCTCCTCTTCGCCCAGCCGCTCCGCGCGGCCCTCGAGCTCCTCGCGAATGCGGCTGGAGCCGTCCAAGCGCTCGCGCAGGTGCGCCAATCGATCCTGGCCTCGCGCGAGCTCGCCCTGAAGCGAGGCGACGGTCTGCTCGGCGCGATGCGCCGCCTCCGAGGCCTGCTCCATCTGACCCTCGACCTGGCCGGCGTCGGCTCGGGCCTTGCCCATCTGCTCGTCGCGATTCTCCACCGCTTGGCGCAGCTCTCCAGAGCGCCCGGCGAGCCCGCTTCTCTCGGCTTCTCCCGCGCGGCGCACCACCGTGAGCTCCAGAAGGCGATGCGAGGCTTGGTGCAGCGAGAGCTCCTCGACCTCCGCCCGGTAGCGTATGAACCGATCCGCCTTCGCGGCCTGACGCCGGAGCGAGGATCGGCTGCGGTCGATCTCGGAAACGATGTCGTTGATGCGCAGCAGGTTCTGCCGGGAGAGCTCGAGCTTTCGCTCCGCCTGCTTGCGGCGCTGGCGGTATTTCGTGACGCCCGCGGCTTCCTCGATGAACATGCGCCGATCTTGGGGGCGGGCGCTGACGATCTGCCCGATGCGCCCCTGCTCGACGATCGAATAGGCCTTGGTGCCCACCCCCGTGCCGAGGAAGAGCTCCGTCACGTCCCGCAGGCGCACCTGCGTGCCGTTGATCAGGTATTCGCTGGTGCCGTCGCGAAACAGGCGGCGGGCCACGGCGATCTCCGGGTAGTCTCGATATTCGAGGGGCAGCGTCGACGCGTACGCCGAGTCACTGTTGTCGAACGTGAGGACCACCTCCGCCATGCCGTGCGCAGAGCGCGATTCGGAACCGCTGAAGATGACGTCTTCCATCGAGCGACCACGCAGATGCTTGGCGCTCTGCTCGCCCATGCACCAACGCAACGCGTCCACGATGTTCGACTTGCCGCATCCGTTGGGCCCGACGATTCCGATCACATCGTGATCGAAGTGGATGACGGTTCTGTCCACGAAGGACTTGAAACCGGAGATCTCCAACTTCTTTATGTGCATTCCGCGACCTGGAAGCCTTTCTCGAATTCCCGCTTGGGCGCTCGGCCCGGCCAACTATATAAACAAGCGCTGGCAACTGTAAGCCAGGCGGCCTTTTGGCCGGCTTGGCTCGAGCCGAAAGGTTTGGGCTGCGACCCAGCTTCGTACGGCCCGGCGCCCAGAAAAGCTGCATTTCCTGCCAACCCAAGGCCGGCTAGTTGGCCTTGTTTGCGCCGCTCGTAGAACAACTGCGCCAGAGGGAGCAAGCTCACGGACCACAGGGCTATCGACAACTGCGCCACGGAGCGCGGCATCCCGCGCTGCTTCGCCATGGAGCGCTGAGTCGCCCAGCCGCGCGTGACCCAGCAGCCTCGCGTGACCCAGCCGCGCGTGACCCAGCCGCGCGTGACTCGACCCAGCGCAGCTCAACTCGAGGTGACGCACTGCCAGGCCAAAAGCACCAGCGCAGGCTTGGAGCGGCCGAGTGGAGGCGCGCCTCGGAGCCGAGCGCGGGGGATGCGAAAATCGTGGTGTGATGCGAACGCATGATACTCCCCGACCCGGGAGATACAAGCGTTCAAGTGATCGGATGAGCAACTGCTCAAATGGCGCTCTCGAAGCGCGCTGCGCGGGCGGGGCTCGGGCACTTCGCGGCCGCGCCTCGGCGGCGGCCGGAGGCCCGTCGCGGGCGAAGGGATCCGGACCCAGGGCTGGCCCGCTCGACGACCTCGGGAAACTCAGGACAGACGCACCACGCGAGCCGAAACCCAGGGGAGCCGGGGCGCGTCGAGCACGTGTCCCATTGACAACCGGCGGGGGCCGATACATCTGAGGCGGCACCGAATCATGACCTACGAATATCAGTGCTCGGCCTGTGGCCACGAGTGGGAAGCGGAACAGTCGATCAAGGACGCTCCTCTCGACACGTGCGTCAGCTGCGGCCAGAAGACGGCCAAGCGACTGGTGAGTGGCGGCACGGGTTTCCTTCTGAAAGGCGGCGGCTGGTACGCCGACGGGTACGGCAGCGCGAAGAGCCCCGCCGCCGGCCCCGCCGAGAGCGGCTCGAGCAGCACCGACTCGAGCGCGGCCAGCGAGGCGGGGGCCTCGAGCACTGCCTCCACCAAGGAAGGCGCGGGGTCCAAGGAGGGAGCCAGCAGCGCCTCGACCAAAGAGAGCAAGAGCCCTTCGAGCGGGTCTGCCGGCGGCAAGAGCACGGCCAAAGCGAGCTGAGCGCGTGCCCTCGAGAGCCCGGCCGCTCGTCATTCCCACCATCGAAGCGCTGCGGCCGTACGCGGCGGGCACCGACGTGGATCAGGTTACTGCGCGCGGCAAGTACCGCGCGGAAGAGATCGTCAAGCTGGCCTCCAACGAAAACCCTCTCGGGTGTGGGGTCGCGGCGCGCCTGGCCGCGGAGCGGGCCTGTGGCTCCATCGCTCGCTACGCCGATCCGAGCGCGCCTCGCCTCAGCGCGGCGATAGCTGGCGAGTTGGGGGTGTCACCGTCGGAGATCGTGCTGGGCAACGGCTCCAACGAGCTGCTCGACCTGGCCGTTCGGACCTTCTGCACGCCAGATGGGCACGTCGTGTTCGGCGAGCCGGCTTTCGTAGTCTACCGCCTGGCCGCCATGGCCCACGGGGTGCCAGTCAGCGCCGTGCCCCTTCGCGATTGGGTGCACGATTTGGACGCGATGCTGGCCGCCGTCACCGATCGCACCCAAGTGGTGTTCGTCGCCAACCCGAACAACCCGACCGGCACCCACGTCCCCGGTGAAGCGCTCCGGGCGTTCCTCGAGCGCCTGCCCGAGCAGGTGGTCGCGGTGGTGGATGAAGCCTACCTGGAGTACGCGCTGGCGGGAGATTTCGTCAGCGCGCTCGAGATGCGCGGCGCCCACGAGAACCTGATCGTCACCCGGACCTTTTCGAAGATTCATGGTCTCGCGGCGCTGCGGGTTGGCTACGGAGTGATGCCGGCTCGGCTGGCCAGCTACATGCATCGCGTGCGCGCGCCCTTCAACGTCAACGCCGTGGCGCAGGCCGCGGCGCTGGCGGCGCTCGGCGATCGCGAGCACGTGTCGCGCAGTCGAGAGATGAATCGTCGAGGCAAGGAGCTTTTGCGGGTGCGGCTGGAGGAGCTGGGGCTTGGAGTGGTGCCCAGCGAGGCGAACTTCCTGCTCGCCCTCACGCAGAGAAGTGGCCAGGCGCTGTACGAGGCGCTGCTCGACCACGCGGTGATCGTGCGTGCCATTCCCCCGATTCCCAACGCGGTTCGCATCACGATCGGTACCCCTTCGGAGAACGAGCGGCTCGTGGCTGCGCTCGCGACCGTGCTTTCGGCTTGAGCCGCCCGGTGGCTCGGGGCCCAGCTTTTTGATCGCGCCCGGGCGTCACCCCTTCCCCCGGCGGTCGGGCCGCGGTAGGCCCCTATTCGTGATTGCCTGCGAAAGTTCCGTGGCCCCCGATGCAACGAGGGCCGCGCGAGGGGGCCGGCGAATGGCCCCCTCTTCGGTGGCCTCCCATCTCGCCACGAGAGTTCCCGTTTCCATTGAACTCGGAGGGGAGGAGGGACTGCGATGATGGCGGCCACCCATTGCAGCTCGTTGGCCCCGGAGGGGAGGCGAGTCGAGCGCCTCGCTCGCCGAGTGGCGTTCGGGCCTTGGCCCAGGTCTCGTCGGTCCGGTGAACCAGCGGGTGGGCCGAAAGGCCGAGGAGTCGAGCCTTGAGGCGCGACGGTCTGGTCGTGGCCATCGACGGGCCGGCTGGTTCCGGCAAGACCACGGTCTCGCGGGAGGTCGCTCGGCGGCTCGGCTACATCGTGTTGGACACGGGCGCGCTGTACCGCGCGGTGGCGCTCTCCACGGCGCGATCCGGGCTCGAGCCTGGCGATCCGCGCTTCGAGGCCCATTGCCGCGGGCTCGTGGCAGACGACGCCATCGCGTTCGAGGCGGCGGCAGACGGTGAATCGCGCGTTCGATTGCATGGAGAGGACGTTTCCAAAGCCATTCGAACCCCGGAGATCAGCGAACGCACCAGCGTCGTGTCGACCGACCCGGCGCTGCGCCGCATCCTGCTCGATCTGCAGCGCCGGCTTGGGGAGGGCGGCGGAGTCGTCGTGGAAGGTCGGGACATCGGCAGCGTGGTATTTCCCGATGCCGAGGCGAAGTTTTTCCTCACCGCCAGCGTGGAGCAACGCGCACAGCGCCGGTTCTCCGAGCTGCAGCCCGGCGCGACGGGGCCGAGCCTCGGAGACGTTCAGGAGCAGGTCCGCGCCCGGGATGCGCGTGACAGCCAGCGCGCCGCGGCGCCCCTGCGGCGGGCGGAGGACGCCGTGCTGCTCGACAGCACGCATCTCGGTGTCGAGGAAGTGGTCGAGCAAATCGTGCGGCGGGTACTCGCCCTGCGGTCGAGCGCGGCCGGACCCGAATCGGGCGAGTGACGCCTTCGGAGCCACTCGGCCGGCCTGGTGCGGTCGGATTTCGCGCGGTGCTGCGGGCGGGGTTTGGCCTCTTCTTGCTGCTCGCGGGCATCGCCTTGCTGGCCTACTTTCGGCTCGTCCGCTATGAGCCCAAGGTCGCGCGCCACGTTCCCGAGTCCGCGACGTGGGCGGTTCGGCTGAGCGTGCGCTCGGTCATCCTGTTCGACCCGTTCCGCCGTCACCTGCTCGCCGCCCTCGACGACCTGGATCCAGACGCGCAGCGGGGGCGCCTGGCGCGGTTCTCCCAGGCGAGCGGCCTCAACGTGGCGCGCGATCTGCGGGAGATCGCGGTCGCGGGGGCAGGCACCGACTGGGTCGTAGCCGTCGGCGGCCTCTTCCCGGACGACGGCTGGGCGGAGGCGTTGCGGCAGCACCTGCTCGTCCCGGAACGCATCGCCCACGCGGTGGATTCCGGGCGCCTGCACGGGCTCGGCCGGCACGAGATTTCGGCCGCTCAGGCCTCCGATGGGACGTGGCTGCTGGCCAGCAGCCACGCTCTGCTCGAGCAGGCCCTTCCCGCGGGCGATCGCGGGGAACGGCTCGGGCTGACCGTCGACGGCGACGCCAGCTGGGGGGTGGACCAGCCTTCGACTGCCGGGCCGTTCGCCGTGGCGCTGCTTGGCGCGGCGGCGGCTCCCGGGTCGCTGCGGCTGCGAGGGCGCCTCACGGCCGCCGAGAGCTTTCTGATTTCAATGCAAATTCAGACGGGCACGGGCGGCTCCGAGAAGGCTGCCGCGCACTGGAACGAGGCTGCCGAGCGGACGCTGCTGCCGCGGATGCCAGCACAGGACTGGGGCGGTGAGCGGGCGGTGCTGGGTCGAAGCCGCGCGCGCGCCGAGGGCGCCTGGGTGTCGATCGAAAGCCAGTGGACGCGAGCCGAGGTCGACCGCGCCGCCGCCAGCGCGGCGGCGTGGCTGCAGCGCTGGTGGCGTCGCCCTTAGGGGCCGCACGGGCCGCGCCGGGCTCTCCGTCCAAGGTGCTGGCTCATGGGCGCAAAGCGCGCTAGTATGCGCGCCCACGCTCGGATTGGCGGAATATTGTCCGTCATTTCTGAGAGCGGGGGCGCTTTCTGGTTTGACGCGGCTTGTGCTGCACGCTACCAGGGCGCCCGTGCCGGCGGGCGCACTGGAGGCAGAAGGTCGAACGAAACGACCAACGGCCAGCTCGCTCTAACAAACCACGGAGACCAACCCCATACCATGCCTGAAACCACCCCCGTCGAGACCAAGTCCGAAGACAGCTTTTCCGCAATGTTCGAGGCTGCGGCCGCCAGCGAGCAGAACGCCACCGACACCGGCGCCGAGGGCCAGATCGTCTCGGGGCTGGTAGTGCAGCTAACCCACGACGCGGTGGTCGTGGACATCGGGGGCAAGAGCGAGGGCGTGATCTCGCGTTCCCAGTTCCTCGACGCTCAAGGTGAGGTCACCATTTCCGCCGGCGACTACGTCGACGTGTTCGTCGAGAGCCGGGAGACCGACGAGGGCCTGATCAGCCTCTCCAAGGAGAAGGCGGACCGCATGAAGGTGTGGGACGAGATCTCCGGGGCGTGCGAGCGTGACGAGATCATCGAAGGCACCATCAGCCAGCGCGTCAAGGGCGGCCTCTCCGTCACCATTCGCGGCGGAGTGAAGGCCTTTTTGCCAGGCTCGCAGGTCGATCTGCGTCCCGTGCGCAACCTCGACAAGCTGATCGGGCAGACGTACGAGTTCAAGGTCATCAAGTTCAACAAGAAGCGGGGCAACATCGTGCTTTCGCGTCGCGTGCTGCTCGAGAAGGAGCGGGACGCGATGAAGCAGAAGACCCTCGAGACTCTGCACGAGGGAATGGTGTGCGAGGGAACCATCAAGAACCTGACGGAGTACGGCGCATTCGTCGACCTCGGCGGGATCGACGGGCTTCTGCACATCACGGACATGTCCTGGGGCCGGGTCAACCACCCCAGCGAGGTGTTCAAGGTCGGGGACAGCGTCACCGTCAAGGTGCTCAAGTACAACGCGGAGACGGAGCGCGTCAGCCTCGGCATGAAGCAGACGCAGGAGGACCCGTGGAACCACGTGCAGGAGGCTTATCCGCTCGGCAAGAAGGTCGGCGGCAAGGTCATGAGCATCACGGACTACGGTGCCTTCGTGGAGCTGGAGCCCGGCGTCGAAGGCTTGATCCACGTCTCGGAAATGAGCTGGACGAAGAAGGTCAAGCACCCCTCGAAGATGCTCGAGGTCGGCTCCGAGGTGGAGTGCCAGGTGCTGGAGGTGGACTCGCGAGCCAAGCGAATCAGCTTGGGCCTCAAGCAGCTCGAGCCCGATCCGTGGGCCCTGTTCACGGACAAGTACAAGCCGGGTGACCGCGTCGGCGGCAAGGTGCGCTCGCTGACGGATTACGGCGTGTTCGTCGGAATCGAAGATGGCGTGGACGGCATGGTCCACAAGACCGACCTCTCCTGGACCCTCCGCGTGGGCAACCCGGCGGATCTCTACCAGAAGGGTGATGACGTGGAAGCCATCATCCTGTCGATCAACCACGATGAGAAGAAGGTCAGCCTGGGCGTCAAGCAGATCCACGACGACCCCTGGGCAACGCAGCTCGACCACATTCAGCCGGGCGCCGTCTACGAGCAATGCGAGGTAATCAGCGTCGCAGACCACGGCATTTACGTAACCGTCCAGCCCGGCGTCGACGCGTTCATCTCCAACGGCGACGTTCCCGACGGGGCCAGCCCCTCGAAGGGGGACAAGGTCCGTGCCGAGATCGCCATGGTGGACTCGATGGATCGCCGCATCAGCATGTCGATGCGCAAGGTCGGAGAAACCCCGGCCGCGGATCAGCACCGCAGCCTGGCCCGGGAGAAGTCCGCGGCCGGCCAAGGGGGCACGCTCGGCGATCTGCTCAAGGAGCAGCTGGGGGAGCAGCTCGGCGCTCTACGCGGGCGCGCTGCGGCCACCGAGAGCGACGAGTCCTGAGTCCGATCGAATGTGCTTGCGAGGCCCGGCCAGGTTGCTGGTTGTGGCCTCGCTGGCCCGATTCTGTACACTCGTAGGCCTTCTCTCCGTGGAAGCGCCCACCGTCGTGCAGTCTGCCGAAGCCGTAGCTGGTCCAACCTGGAGCGGCTGCGGCTTTTGCGCTTTCCAGTCAACGCGAGTCGCGCATGGCCATCACTGACCCCCCCGCGAGCATCTCCAGCCCCCCCACGCGGCACGCTCCAACCTGGGGCCGAAAGCGCGTGGTGTTCCTGGCGCTCAGCGGCGCGTTCGCGGTGCTCGTCATTTGGTGGGCGAGCGAGGTCATCCTGCCCTTCATCTTGGCGCTGATCATCGCGTACGTGCTCACACCGCTGGTCGAGCTCTGTGAGCGGCGCCGCATCCCGCGTTCGGGATCCATCCTCATCGTGTACTTCTTGACGCTCTCCTCGCTGTACGCGTCGGTGGCGCTGATGGCCCCGCGCATCTACCAAGAAACGGCACAGCTGACTCGCGAGAGTCCGATGATTGCCCACCGCCTCGCCCTCAAATGGGGTCCGATCGTTGAGGCGCGGGTGGCGCGCTTCATCGGTCGGACCGCGGACGTGGCCGGCCTTGGGGACGCTTCGGAGGAGCGGGGCAAGCGGCGTAGCGAACCGGTCGCCCTCGAGCTGGTGCCGCGGTCAGACGGCAGCTATGGCCTCAGGATGGGGGCTGGCGTCGACATCATCCAGGAGGGGCCGAAGCACTGGGCGGTGCGCCAGCACGACGTGTCGAGCGGGACGACCTTCCAGATCTCCAAGTTGCTCGACGACGGCGTCGAAGACACGTTCGAATACCTGAAGGGGAACGTGCTCGAGCTGCTGCGTGTGGGGCAGCGCATCGTCAGCCGCATCACCCGGGGCGTCTTCCTTTCGTTCATGACGCTGATGGTGGCTGGCTACCTCATGCACACGCGCGATCAGATCGTGGATTTCTTTCGTTCCCTGGCGCCTCCGGCCTCGCGCAGGAGCTTCGATCGCCTGTTGCATCGAATGGATAGGGGGCTCGCGGGCGTCGTGCGTGGGCAGCTGATAATCTGCGCCGTGAACGGAGTGCTTTCGGCCATCGGTTTTGCGCTGTTCGGACTGAAGTACTGGCCCATCCTGGCGCTCGTGGCCGGGGCGCTCAGCATCATCCCCATCTTCGGGTCCATTCTGAGCACGGTGCCAGCCATTCTCATTGCAATGACGCAGGACGCCTGGACCGCCCTGTGGATCTTGTTGTGGATTCTGGGCATCCACCAGGTCGAGGCGAATCTGCTCAATCCCAAGATCATCGGCGTGGCCGCGCGCTTGCACCCCGTGCTCGTGGTGTTCGTGCTCATCGTCGGCGAGCACTATTTCGGTCTGTGGGGTGCGCTGCTCGCGGTGCCGGTGCTGTCGCTGGTCCAGAGCTTGTTCAATCACTTCCGCCTGGAGTCCATGCCGGACGTGGCCCCCGACAGCATTTCACTGACCACGCCACCTCCGCCCCCGGCGTAGCCCTTCCCCGCGCCGCGGGGTGGTGCGACCCGGCGCCTCGGCCGCGCGCGTTCCACTCTGGTTGCGTCCGGGTCTGCCGGGGGCGGGCGCCCTCGCCCCGGGCTTGCGCCGCCCGAGGGGGGGGGGCTATGACCGCATCGTGGTGAGCGAATCGAGAAAAATGCGTCGCAGCCAGCCCAAGTCCGGAGCGCCCGCGGGCTCGGTGACGCCGGCCCCCGAGGTCGCCAATCCGCTCGCTCCCGCGCAGCTCAAGTCCCTGGGTCTGCGTATCGGCTTGCCGCTCCTCGGCGCTTGGGGGATCGGTGCAATGGTTTTCGGCGTGTCGCAGTCCACCGTCGGTCAGTCCTTCGCGCTGGGGGTTCCCGCGGCGCTCACGGCTGGCGCGGCGGGCCTGGTGATCTGGATGGGCCGCCAAGCGCGGAAGGCGCAGGGCGTGGCGGGGATTCTGCGCGGCGTGGAAACGGCGGAGCAGCGCAAGGAGGCGCTCGAGAAGCTCGGCAGCCAGTTCAAGGCGGGCGATCCCACCGCCGTGTTCGCCCGCGCCCAGCTCTTGCTTCAGGAAGAGCCGCGCGAGGCTCTCGAAGTGCTGGAGACCATCGACCTCGGCAAGGTGATGGCCAACGTCGCGGACGAGGCGCGCGGGCAGCGTGCCATGATCCACTTGATGCTCGGGGAGCCCGCGCCGGCTCGAGACCTCGTGGACGGAATTCAACTCTCTCGCCACCAGGACGCGCGCAGCCGATCCATGCTCACGGCGGTGACGGCCGAGGCTTGGGCTCGCACCGGTCAGGCCAAACGCGCGGTGGACGTGATATCCCTGGTCAAGCCGGAGGACCAAGAGCTCGAGCAGCTCCGGCCTCAGATTTATCGCTCCCAGGCCTTCGCTTTCGCCTACGCCGGGGACGTCAAGAAGTCGCGGCAGGCGTTGCGCAAGCTCAGTGCGCTCGATCCTCGCCTGCTCGGCGGCTTCCTGGGCAAGAAGGGCCACCCGCTGCTGCAGAAAGAGGCGCGCAAGTTGCTCGAGCAGTCCGGCGCGATTCCGCGGCAGATGCAGGTGCAGCGGCGCCTGTGATCCCGCCTCGGCGCCGCGTCGATCCGGGCGCCGGGAGATGCAGCGGGCGTCTGCCCGCCGGTTTCGCTGCGTGCGACGGGGCATCGACGGCTAGAGGTCGGCGAGGCTGGCCACCGCGGCCGCCTTCACCTTGGTATCGGGCAACAGCTCTGCGAATGTCACCACACGCACGCTCGGTAGCTCTCCCTCGAGCAGCTTGCGCACGAAGCGGCGGATGTCGGGCTGGGTCAGCACGACCGGGCGGCTCCTGAGCCGATCCGAGCAGCGCTGTAGGGCGCGCTCCAGGGCGGCCACGATGTCGCGACCCGCGGCGGGTGAGAGAGTCAGGTAGGCTCCCAGGTTCGTGTGCGTAATCGAGGCGCGAATGGCCTCCTCGATCGACTCGTCGAGCGTGAGGGGCTCGAGCAGCCCCGTGCCTTCGGTCACGTCGAAGGTGATCGCACGCCGCAACCACGAGCGGATGTGCTCTGCGAGCACGAGCGCATCCTTCTCCGAATCCGCCACCTGTGCGAGGGCCTCGAGGATGCTCGCCATGTCGCGGACGCTCACGCCCTCTTCGACCAAGCGCCGGAGAATTTCGGTGAGCCTCGGCAGGGACACCAGCTTGGGCACGACCTGCTCGACGCTCGCTGCAGAGACCTTGCTCACCTCTTCGAGAAGCTGCTGTGCCTGCTGAAGGCCCATGAAATCTTGAGCTCGCACCCGCAGCTCGGCGGCGATGGATTGTGCGACGGCGCGGGCGGCCGCCTCCCCCTCGAGCCCGGGGAGCAGCTCGCTGCGACTGGTGGGGACTTCACGAACCGAGAGCACGACCTCGGGCTCGGGGACGCTGCCGCGCAGCTCGATATGGCAGCGGGGGAGGATCACTCCCAGCCGCTGGAAGAGGTCCTCGCGCGCCCACTCGGCCGCGCTGGAGAGCCCCGCGCTCGCGCCGCCCGCGAGGCGTTGATCGAGCCCTGGGCTGCAGGTCAAAGACCAGGTGGGGGGCAGCCGCGAGGCCGGCTCTGGATCGAGGCCCGCACCCGAACCCGACAGGGACTCTTCGACGCGCCCGCGGGTCGAGAGCCAGAGCAAGCCGCCAATGAGCACGAAGGGGAAGGCCGGGAGCCCGGGAATCAGGCCCAGGGCGAACGCGAAGGCTGCCGAAACCCGCAACGCCCGCGGCGAGGAGAACAGCTGAGCCGAGAGCTCCTCGCCCAGCGCCGTCTTCGAGTTTTCGCTGGCGACGCGCGTGACGAGCATGCCCGCGGCCGTCGCCAACAGCAGCGAAGGGATCTGGGAGATGAGGCCGTCGCCGATGGTGAGAAGGCCGTATCGTTTGAGGGCATCCGCCCACTGCATCCCGCGCTGCGCGATGCCGATCGTCAGCCCGGCCACGATGTTGACGAGCGTGATGATGAACGAAGCGACGACGTCGCCTTTGACGAACTTCATCGCGCCGTCCATGGCGCCGTAGAACTGGCTTTCCCGGGAGAGCGAGTGGCGCCTGCGCTGGGCCGTCGCCGCGTCGATGCTGCCGGCGCGCAGCTCGGCATCGATCGCCATCTGCTTGCCGGGCATGGCATCGAGCGCGAAGCGAGCCCCGACCTCGGCCACGCGCTCGCTGCCCTTGGCGATCACCACGAACTGGATCAGCGACAAGATCAGGAACACGACGGCGCCCACGACGTAGTTGCCGCTGACGACGAACTGGCCGAAAGCCGATATCACCCGACCGGCATCCGCCTGAAGCAGGATCAGGCGTGTGGACGAGACGTTGAGCGCGAGCCGAATCAGCGTGGTGATCAGCAGCAAGGTCGGAAAGGAGGCAACCTTGAGGGCATCGCTCACGTACAGTGTAACGAGCAAGATCGATACGCTCGTTGCCAGGTTCGCCGCCAACAGGATGTCCAGCAGCCACGTCGGTAGCGGCAGCACCATGAGGCTGACGACGGCGACCACCAGGACCGCCAGGACGGCGTTCGGCGTGATCCGCGGCCGAGCATCTCGGTTGGACAGAAGCTCGCGAAGGAACCTCATGGTACGATCAGCTCAGCGCCGAGAAGAGCGACAGCACACCGGTGTACAGCTGGAATGAAGCGGAGCTGCCGTGGGGGGCGATCTCGAAGGACGATTGGACACCGGCCATCGGAATGTCACCGAAGCGCTCCCGCAAGATTCGCGTGTCCACGTTCGCGCGACCGTGCAGCGCCTCGCCTCGGCCGCTGCAGTTGATGTATAGAGCGCACTGGGGCGCGGCCCCGGCCATCTCGCGCGCCAACTGGCGCGCCAGATCCTGTAGATCCTCCCGCGCGGCCTTGGCGTCCCGCACGCCGAACGTCATCAACATACCGGGTCGGACCTCTTCCGAAACGACCAGACCACGCTCGTCAGGCTCGATGCCCTGAACACCGCGTACGAGCAACTGCGGCCGCTGCCCCCCTTCGCTCTCGGTTTCCCCGTGAGACAGCACCGTGAACACCAGCGGCTGGCCGTCGAGGCCCTGCCCGAGCCGCCCCAGCGCGTCGAGCGCGGGCTCCCCCGCGATTCGGAGAACCGTGGAGCCGCGCGAGGCGGTAATCTCGCGCAGAGGCCCTAGCAGGCGACACGAATAGGCCGTCCGAATTCGGGGAAGGCCGCGGCCGAACATTCGGAGAACGACGCAGCGGGCGTGGACGATCCCTCCGTCGGCTCCGACGCCGACCACGCCGGGATCGCCGATGGCTCCGCCCCCGAAGAGGTGAGGCCCGAGCTCGGTTTCGCCGAGCCGCTGGATTGCCGCGGGCGAGTAGGCACCGGGGCGAACGAAGACCAATGAGGCGGCCGGTCCACTGGCCCCAGACAGGAGATCCGCGAGCCCCTCCGACAGCCCGTGCTCGCGATCGGGCGAGTCCACCGCGCGGAGCTGCGTCTTGGCGCCCGACCACACGAGCCCGGTAGCAGCCGACTGCTCCGTGAGCTCGCCTCGCTCACTGAGCACCCCGCTGCCCCCGACCAGCAGCAGGGGGACTCCGAGGCGCAGAGCCCCGAGCTTCGCTGCCAAGGAAGGCATTTGGGCTAGCAGGGCCCCCGAAAGGAATACAATGCCGCCGCCTGCCTCCGAAGCTGCGACCCCGCCAGCAGGGGAGCCCACTGCCAGCGCCTCGGCCAGGGCCTGAATCTGCTCCGCGACGTGCGAAACGCTGGACGAGCGCACCTCGAAGCTCCTCGCGCGGCGAAACATCGGAGGCAAAACCTATTTGGGGCGGCCGCCTGCCGCAAGCCAAACGGAAGAAATCTCACGCCCGCTCAGGAAATAGCTAAGATGGTCCGTCCTGGAGTTGGTGGGGCCGGGGCGTCAAACATTTGCCCGAACGCCCGCATTGGGTAGTTTCTTCGATACACGTAGCCAATGATCGCACGGCCCCTGGAATTCTACTCGTGTGGCGCCACGGACGTCGGACAGAAACGCGAAGTGAATGAAGACTCGTTCCTTTGTGACGACGAGCTCGGGCTCTGGGTGGTCGCGGATGGCATGGGCGGGCACGCTGCCGGGGAAGTGGCGAGCCGCGAAGCCGTGGACGCGATCCACGGCGTCGTGAAGCGGGACAAGGCGAAGCTCGACCTCGCGGGACCGATCGGTGAGGAGACCCTCCGAGCCGCGGTGCGGCTGCTGGAGGGGGCCGTCCAGGCTGCCACGTATCTCGTTTTCGGCATGGCCGAGTTCGATTCGAACAAGGCCGGCATGGGCACCACGATCAGCGCCATGATGGCTGTCGGCGAACACGTCATCACGGCACAGGTCGGTGACAGCCGCATCTACCGGGTGCGCGGCAGCCGCGCCGAGCAGATCACCGAGGATCACACGCTGATCAACTGGCAGATCAAGCAGGGGCTGATCACGGAGGAAGAGGCGCGCGTGAGCCGCCACAAGAACGTCATCACGCGCGCCGTGGGCAACCGGGAGTACGTGCAGGTCGACACGACCGTTGCCTCGGCCGAGCCGGGCGATCAGTACCTGCTCTGCTCCGACGGCCTCTACAGCTACCTGAGGCCCGAGGAAATTCCGGACGTCGCCAGCACGGGAGGCCAGAGCAGCATCGACCGCTTCATCAAGCTCGCCAACCGGCGCGGCGGCCGCGACAACATCACCGCGGTGCTGGTCGAGCTCGCATGACGCATCGTTTATCGGCCAGGTAGTCAAATTTTGGCGGCCAGGGCGCGGACAAAGCGTTGCCCAGCGATCGCCTAACCGCTATAGAGTCGCCTCCGAGTCCCCATCGTCTAGCCAGGCCCAGGACACGGCCCTTTCAAGGCTGTAACACGGGTTCGAATCCCGTTGGGGACGCCAATATTTCCCGAGCTTTCTGAATATTTGGCCCAGCCCGAGGCCCACCCACCGCTTGGCCGGGTGGCCTCGGGAGACGGTTCCGAGTCCTGCGGAACCAACTGAGCCAGCTCGACAATGGCCTCCACGAGGGGAGCCGGCGAGCCGAGGTTCAGCTCGGCGAAGCTCCGGGCCGTGCGCTTGTAGCGGTTGATCATCGCGCTCGAGCGGTGCCCCGTGCGGTCCGCGATCCAGGACTCCGACCGGCCGGCGGCGAGGCTCAGGGTCACGGAGGTCCCGCGTAGGTCGTGGACCCGCATCGGGTGAGGCTCGTTCGTCGTGACGAAGAGCTCGGGGCGCTCCGCCTTCAGCCCGATCGTTTCGAGGTGCTGGCGGAGCAGGACGGCCATGCCGAATTTGGACAGCGCCTCGCCCCGCCCGCCCACGAAGACGAGCGACGAGGGGCCCGCCACCGGCATGAAGTGCTCTCGGTAGACCGCCAGGGCCTCCGCCGTGCCAGCTTCGAGTGCCCAGCTGCGAGGATCGTTGGACGGTGCGAGCCCTCCCCATCGGCGCGCCCTGGCGTCCGTGGGGTCCGATGAGTGGGTGGTCGACGTGATAGGCGGAGCTGCGATACGCCCGTTTCATGGTTGAGCGCGCGCCAGCTGAGAATCCGGGGGCGGGGGCAGCGCGCCCCGAACGCGTCGCCCTTCGGCCGCACCAGCGTCGCGTCGTCGCCGACTTCTGGAGCTGGTGGCTGCAGGCGGGCGAGGGCGGGGGTTGGGGCCGAATCGTCCTGCCGCCCCGGTCTGGAAAAACGGTGGTGGCCGCTTGGATCCTGGCCTCCCTCCCGGTGCCGGCGGTTTTCGTGGTCCCGACTCGGACACTCGTCGATCAGACGGCGCGCGAACTGAAGCGCTGGCTGCGCCGCCCCGTGGGCGTCTACTCGGGCGAGCGCAAAGAGGTCGTGGAAAGCGGAGTGAACGTCACCACGTATCAAATGTTGCAGTCTGCCTGGCAGCGGCAGTCGTGGCCGGCCCCGGTGGCGCAGGCGCGGCTCGTCCTGTTGGATGAAGCGCACCACGCGATGAGCCCGGCGCGACACGAGCTGGTGGCGCAGGGGTTCTCTCCCGGCGCCGCACGCGTCGCCCTCACCGCGACCCCAGACTACGACGAAGCGCGCACCCTGTGCCGGTTCTTTCCCGATCTCGTCCACGAGATCACGATCGAGGAAGCCCTCGACGAGGGGCTCCTCGCACCCCTGCGCCTGTGGGTCGCAGAAGTCGACGCGAAGGGGTCCGAGGTCCGCATCGTGCAAGGAGATTACGACGGCGAGGCGCTCGGCCGAGTGATGTCCACGGCCCCGTTCGCCCGCGCGGTGGCCATCCTTCGATACGGAGGCGGCAATGCGGGCGTACCGGCTCTCCTGGCCTGTGTTTCGCGGCAGCAGGCAACCGACCTCGCCGCTTACCTCGACCGCCACCGACCCGTCTCGAGCCTTCCGCCTCGCCTGCTCCTCGGCGATACGCCCAGGAGCGAACGCGAGCGGATCTTGACTGGCTTCGAAGAGGGTCGCGTGGATACCATCGTTCAGGTTGGGGTTCTGTTGGAGGGCTGGAACAGCCCGCGCTGCAAGCTGTTGGTCGATCTTGCCCCCTCGCTTTCGGTGGTTCGATCCACGCAGAAGTACTTCCGCGTCATGACTCGGCACGGCGATCGAGAAGCGCGCATTTACGTCCTTCTGCCGTCCGATTTGCCTGACTGGCCCGTCTTGCCGACGGAACTGTTCGGGAGCTCGCTGCGCGACTACGAGTGCGGCACGCCCGTCCGACCGCCCAACAGCGGCTCCGATGGCGCCGCCCTCCGGGAGGCCATGCCAACCGTCCACGGAGTGCGCCTCGTGGGGCGCATCGTGCATCGCGCGCGCCTGCAGGAGCCCCTGCTCGGCCGGGCCGAGCGCGAAGGGGCCCTGCGCGTCTTGGGCAGTTGCCGTGAGTTCTGCGCCTTCCAGCCCCCCGGAACGCGACAGTTTCTGCGCTTGCGCTTCCACCACGAGCTCTTCGTGGGCTCGGGCTATCAGCTGTTGCGTTGGCTCCACCACCCGCCCACCCGCAAGGGCTACGCTCGCTTTCTGCACTGGGTCCTCGGTAGCACGAAGCCAAGGCGCACGGTCGAAGAGGACGCCCCGTGCCACCTCGATGCGCAGCACCTGCTGGCAGCGATCGCATCCGGGCTCGGCACCTCGGCGGATCTCGCCGCCGGATGGCGCGCGCTCGGGGGCTGCGACGACGACGAGCTCGATGCGGAGAGCATTCTTCTCCGGCGAGAAGAAGTAGCCATCGTGGCCCCTGCCCTCAGGCTCGTGCCCACGCGTCGGCGAAGGATCCTGTGTCAGGCCTTCGGTCTGCTCGGTCAGCGAGAGCGCTTGGCTTCTGAAATCGCAGAGCTGGAGCTCGTGTCGTGCTCGGCTGTCAGGGCGCAGCTTGACAAGGCCCTGCGGAAACTGAAGTGGGGTCGAGCCGTTCCGCTGCGCGCAGAGGACGCCCCCCCGCTGACCCGTGAATCCTGGCGGGCTCGAACTCGGCGCTCGCTGGCCGATGCCGAGTGTGCCTCCGGTCCCGGGGCGGCCGTTCCCGCGCTCTTCCCACCCCACCGCCGGCGCCGGAGAGAGAGCGAGAGGGACCCGTTCGAGCGCTGGGGCGCGCTGCCGTGTCCAATGGCCGAGAGCCTCCTCATCGACTTCTGCAACCGGCTGCTCGAGGCCCTCGACATGCCCGGACACTTCGCGCCGCTCGTGCCCGCGGAACTGGATCGAGCGCCGCGCGAGCTGCGACGGGACGCTTCCGATTCGGTCAAGTTCGGCCGGTGGCGCGCGGGAGAGACCGAGCTCTGGCTCGAGCGCACCGACTATGGTTGGCTCGACCCCGCGGGACGAGAAGTCACGGCAACGGAGCTCGCGGCCGAAGTTGGACCGCTCGCCGGAGGCGTGTACCTTTCCCTCTTGGGGCGCCAAGGGCACTTCGAAGCGTTCCGCGTGGTCGGCGCCTCGAAGTCGCGTCGGGACCGGGTGGCTCGCGGGTGGCTCGAGGTCGTGCAAGGGCTGCACTGAACCTCTTCGATGCGTTTCACCAGTCGATCGCGCGCCTGGAGGCCGCGCCCTCGGCTCGCTCCCCAGGCCCCCGCGCGGGGGCCGGCAATCCGCTCCGCCTTTGGCGGGCGCGCCCGGGGTCATCGGCTGGACTCCGAGAGCAGCCTCGATCGCCTCCCGAATGTCGTTTCGTCGCGCGTGCGGCGGGCGCAGAACGAGCGCCGGCGCCCGGTGGAACGGGTGGCGAGGCAGGTGCTGCGTGAGCGGCCAGCTTCTGGCGCAGAGCCGCGCGGGCTCGGTGCAGTCGCACGCTCACCGCGTTCTCCTGCAGGTCGAGGGCTTCACCGACCTCGGCGTGGGTGAGCCCCCCCTCCAGGGCGAGCGCGAGCACTTGCCATGGGGTTGCCGAAATCCTTCCGTCCTCCCAATCCCAAGAAAACCCACGGCATTCTGAATGGCAGCCAACCGCCGCGAGCAACCCCCCATGCGACATGGGCACAACCCTCCAAAGGCGCCATTGGGTCCTCGGGGCATGCCGAAGCGCAGCGAGCAGGCGGTCTCGATGGCTCGAGCGCCGCGACTTCCACGCGACGGCGACCCCAGCGGGCCGTCTGTCCGTAGGGACGGTCAACCGCGCTCGCGGGCCGCCACCAGGACGCGCCTCGCGATCGACGAGCCGAGCGCGGAAGGCGGACCCGGGCGGGCGCGGCTACACGCCCCCAAGAACAGGAAGGAAAACCATGCGACACGCAGACCTGAAACGCCGCCCGCCGACTCTGGATGGCGAGATCACTTTCTCGACCCCGTTTGGATACATGTTTCCGAGCTTGAGCCGCGACCCCGCGTCCAAGCTTCCCGTTGGCAAGGAGACCGTCGCCGCTCTGAAGAAGCTGGGCAATGCGATGGCGGATCCCAGTGCCGGGAACAAGCCGGACTCACTCGACTCGAGCATGCCGGCGATCTTCACCTACTTTGGCCAGTTCATCGACCACGACATCACCGCGCAGACGGACCGTGAGATTGGCGACTTCACGATCGGCGGCGAATCGATCGAGCCGATTCCACCGGCAAAGGTGGTAGAGGGGCTGCGCAACGGGAGGCGCCTCCAGCTCGATCTCGACAGCGTCTACGGTGACGGTCCGGGCCTGATCCCAGGTGTGACCACCACGGCGGGGGAGCTGTACGACTCGGAGCAACGAATGCGGCTGTTCGAGGGCAAGCACCACATCGACGTTCCGCGCCTTGACGGCGTGGCGCGCATCGCCGACGAGCGCAATGACGAAAACGTGGTCGTCTCCCAGTTTCAGGCGGCGATGATCAAGTTCCACAACGTCGTTGCCAACATCGCGGGGCAGCGCTTCGAGTCCGACTACGCAGAAGGCCGCCAGTTGGTGCGGTGGGCGTATCAGTACATCGTGGCGAACGAATACCTCCCCACGGTCTGCCACCCGGCCATCGCAGACGACATCCTGCGCAACGGACCCCGCTTCTTCAACCCACTATTTCAAAGTGGCAACGTCTTCATGCCGCTCGAATTCAGCGTTGCGGGCTTCCGTTTCGGACACTCGATGATTCGCCCTCGATACCGCCTGAACAAGGACACGACGCTCTCCATTTTCGACCTCCTGATGCCCGCCGCGGAGCGCCCCGCCACCGAGGGGATGCCGGGGCGTGAGCCGCTGGTGGACAAGCAACTGAAGAGCGAGTTCGCGGTTCGATGGGAGAACTTCGTGGGAGAGAAGGCACAAAAAGCGCGCCGTATCGACTCCAAGATTTCCCAGGGGCTCTTCACCCTCGGCTTCGACGGCAACCCTGCGAGCGTGCTCAACCACCTGGCTCAACGCAACCTGCTCCGCGGGTACCTGCTGAGCTTGCCGACGGGGCAAGCGGTGGCCAAAGCCATGGGGATCGTTGCCCTGTCCGAAGCGGAGCTGTTGGCGGACGCGCCCGCCGAGGTCGCCGAAGCCTTCGCTCTGGGCGGGTTTGGCGAGCGGACGCCGCTCTGGTACTACGTGCTTCGCGAGGCGGAGATTCAAGCGGGAGGGAACTCGTTGGGAGCCGTCGGCAGCGGCATCGTTGCCGAGACGCTCATCGGGCTGCTGAAGGCGGACCCGAATAGCTACCTCAACGGTGCCCCTCCAGGCGTCGTGACGGACGAGGGGATCCGCGTCGGTGGCTCCGTGGGCAAGGTTTCTTCTCTGGCGGACCTTCTGCGTGGCGCAAGGCTTCTGTCCTCGGGGCATCCACACCGCTGGCGACGCTGATCTCGAGGGGGATCGGTCAGCGAAGCGTCGAAAGTGGCGCGGCGGCAGCGCCGCCCGTCGAACGATTCGCCCCTGCGTTCCCGCCCCTTGCCGAGTCGTGCTCGGACGGGGCGGGTGCCGCTCGCCGTGCTTTCGGCACGAGAGCGGGCCCCGAGCGTGCCGAGAGCCCACCCCGAGCCGCCGCTCGGGTGGGCCGCCCGCGCCTCAAGGCTGAGCGCTCTGCACAAGATCCTCCGCGCCCGAACGCAGCTCGATGACCGCATCGGCCTCGGCCAGCTCCACCACGATGGCCAGGGCGGGATCGAGCCCGAGCTCCGAAAGGAGCTCGGGAGGGAACGTCCGAAACTGAACGCTGGCGTGCAGCCGCAACTCTCGTTGGGCATCTCGGGGCACGGGAAAAGAAAGTGCGACGGCTCGCTCGGCCAGGGGCGGCAGCGTCGCGTCGTTGTCGATGCGGCGTGCGCGCCAAGGAAACAGAGTGGGCTCGTCGTGCTCGTCGAGCAGGGTCGCCGAGAGCCAGAGCTGGCTCGCTTCGGCCGTGGCGGGGCTGTTCTGCCCCGGGAGCCGCTGAGTGTCGAAGACCACGGAACCGGTCCCGTCGCTCACTTGGAGCTCGACCCAGACCTGCCGGAAGAAGGCCGACCCGGTTGGAAACCGATGCCCGGAGACGTGACTTGCCACCAGCACGCCGACGACTACGTTCGTCTCGGGCAGTGTCACTCGCGGAGCCACCAGCTCGAGAGAAAGGGCCTCTTGCAATTGAGCCCTCACCTCTGCCTCGATCTCGGTCGCACGCTCCGCGGGCTGCTCTGCCAACGTCGCGAGAGCGCCCGGACCGAGAAACGAGTGATCGCGCCTCGGGCGGGGCGACAGGTCGAACCCCACAGCAGACACGCCAAAAGCCCGGGACATGTGGCAGTCGATGCAAACGTAGCCATCGTTCCTTGCCGGGCTGCTCGACCACTCGAAATAGGGTTGCTCCAGCGCCACGCCGCCATTGCCGTAGACGTCGTGGCAACTACCACAAAGCTCGGCGCTCGCGAGAACCGTCGAGGGCTCGACGGGATGCACTCGTGACCCCTCGCCTACGCGCGCCGTTCCCTGCATCGGCTGCGTCGGGTCCAACTGGTGCTCGGCGTTCCGCGGCCGCAGCACCTCCGTCATCCGGTGGCAGCTCTCACACGTGACGCCCTCGGAAACGAGGTCATCGAAGCTCTCGAAGGAAAGCCCAGCGCCCACACTGCGCGTAACGGTGCCGATGTTGGTGTGGCACGACAAGCAGAAGGCGCGCGTTTCGGACCCGTCCTCGTCCGCCCGCGCGACCAGCGCGCGAAAGACCGGATCCGTCATGGAGTGGGCGTGCGCCGACGAGGACCACTCGTCCGCTTGCTGGGGGTGGCAGGCGCTGCAGTACTCCTGAGAGCTGAAATCGTCCAGCGAAAGCTCTCGCTGAAGCTCGCTCGGCGCCCGCTCGAAGCGCCCTCCCTCGTTGGGATCGCCGACCACCTCCTCCACGCCGGCGGATTCGCCCGGCGGCCGCCGTGGTGGCAGCACCCCCGCCCGACCCTCAATGTCTATCTGCCCCGTACAGCTCATGGCGATCGACGCCAGGAGCAGCGACGCGGTAAGTCCATGACCAGCCGTCGCCCGATGACGGGCAGCCGCGGGCGTGCGCCGATGCGCTGCGACCGAACCATTTCCAACTTGCTTCCGATAGATCACTCGTCCCCCATGGTTTCGCTCGTGAGCGCTGGCGTTCACACCCTCGCCGTCGGCGAGAGAGCGTCCGCTGCGCCATGAGACGCCACACACGACCGGCGGCGGACAGCTCCGCCCGATGGCGCGCCGTGCATGTTTCGCCGCTTGGTAGCGCTTGGTCTGCCCTTGCGGAGTTAGACGAGGTTGACGTGAAGTTGTCGCGGCGGGATTTCCGGTAGCAAACGTCCCGCGAAAGGCACGAACGTCATGGCGTCAAAGGACCTGATTGGCGACGGCCGCCTCACAGAGTGCGACGACGAAGCGCTCGGCAGAACCCCGCCGGCTTGGGTTCTCTCGGCTCCAGCGACGCCGCCCCGCTCGTCGAATGACGCGTCGGCAACTCGTGTAGCGTTCCCATCGAGTGGATGGGCAAACGTCGCCGACCCGGGCGGGGGGAGGGCGGCGAGAGTCGCCCCGAACCCGCTCGTCTGGCCCGCTGCACGCTTTCTTCTTTGGTCCTCAATTCAATCGAAGTGAGGCGCACCTCTGGTGCAAGCTCGAAGAGCCAGAAGCGGCCGTGATGGGCGAGGGAGATCGCGCGGGGCGCGCTTTTCCCGAAGACGCGTTTCGCCGGATTGTAGTCGGTCTCGACATCAGTGGTGCGCACCAGCACGTGGCGGTAGCGACGGGCGTAGTCTGCGTCTGCGTGAAACTCGCGCGCCCAAGAGTGTTCGCCCGGCGGGAACCCGAGCTCTCCCCGACTCGGGTGGCGTACGGGAAAATGCCCGTGCTCGCGGCTGAACATCCAGGTCACCTCGGCGTTTCGACGAACGACCAGATAGGCGGGGAAGTGCCCCCAGAACACCTTGTCGGTGACGGGTTTGCCTCGCAGTGCGCTCCAGGTGGAGGAGCCTTCTCGGATGTCCATGACCGGCGCGACGCTCGCACCGACGGGGACGGCATCGATGATGGCGCGCGCGTCCGCTGTCTCGACACTTCGCAGCTCGTGGTCGACGAAGTTCAGCGTGCCGGCGGTCCCCAGTACGACGACGGCGGCTGCCATTGCCCGCTGCCAGCGATCCCCCGAGCGCGCGGGAAGCATGGCCGGGAGCCATAGCAGCACGCAATAGCCGGCGCGTTGGTAGAAATACCAGCAGCCGAACACCGAGAGGGGGCCGAGCGCGTAGATCAGGAGGGCGGCACCCGAGAGCCATCCAAAGGGGTGGTTCGAGAGGTTGCGAGGGCGCCGAAGGGCGCGTACCGCGGCCACGCTCACGCCCACCAGGAGCACGCCCGCGGTGGCCAGCGCCAACCCGTCATCAACATTGTCGTACCAAGGGCCCAACAGGTTTTGCCCCACCGCCAGTCGATCCGACCACTCGGGCCAGAAGATCTCGTTGGCCCAGCCAATGTGCGGCGAGGGGTCGTTGGCGGCATGCGCCACGAACGTCCACGCAACGGCGGGCAGCAGGAGAGCCAGCGCGCGACTGGGTTGTGTTCCCGTCGCGACTCCGAGGGCGGCTCCGGCCGAGACAATCGGAATGCCGAGCGGGTGGGCGAGAACCGTCAGCCAGGAAAGTGCGACGAAGAGTGCCGCCGACCGCCTTTCGAACCACGCGATCGTCGCCAAAGTCGCCAGCGCCACGGAGAGCATGAAGTTGACGAAACCCCATGCGAACGCCTGCGTGTAGGCAAAGGGCAACCACGCAAAGGCATAGAGGGCCGGCCGCTTGCCGAAGTGAAGCATCCTCCAAACGGCGAGTGCGCTCAGCGCGAGCGCGCTCGCCAACACCAAGCGCCCCGCGAGCTCGAGGGGCAGGGCCAGACCCAGGATTGCGGCGGCGAAGTGGAACAGCCCATTGTAGGTCCACGGGACCCAAGTCCCCTCGCCGTGGCCCAACAGCAGGTCCCGCAGCTGTTTGGCGAGCGCCAGGTGCTGGGGGTAGTCCACGCAAGGCGGGAACTCCTGCCAAACGACGCTCGCAGAGATCGCGAAAACACAGGCCGCATACCCCCACCTAGCGGCATCGTCGCGCATGACCAGCGTCTAGCAGTTGGAGAGGGGACTCGCCCGCAGTTCCACCATTTCGTTCACCCCCACCGAGGTGAGCGCTCCCCTGTCGGGCGCAACGCTGCGGTGCGTCCAGGTCGTCACGCGGGTTCGGGGGAGCGTTGAATCAAGCGCTTTCCCGCGGCTCGGCCGAGCAGAGTGCCTATTTCAGAGGCGCGATGCGTCGAGGGGGCGTGGCTCGTCCAACTCCTCGAGCCCGCATTCGCTTTTCAAAAGCCCAATCGACAGGACGCGGCGATATCAACTACCTCGCGGTGATGCGCACTACAGCCGACGAGTTCGATGCCTTGGCCGAGGCGCTGCTCGTTCCCATCTTGACGGTGATGACTTCAGTCTCGTGAGCACTTTCGGGCGCCATCCTGGCGCTTCGTCGAATGGCGGCGGCGCCGCTCCGGGCCCAGGCGCACCTCCCGGCCCGTCGGTTCCCGGCCCGCCCGTGCCTTGGCTCACGCGGGCGGCGCTCACTCGCTGCGCAGGGCATCGATCACGTCGACGCGCGCTGCGCGCGCGGCTGGGTACGCGCCGAACCCCAACCCCGTGAGCACGCTCGAGCCGACCCCGGCGGCGATGGCCCAGGCCTCGATGCATAGATCCCAATGGCCGAAGACGAGGCGCAACAGCCACGTCGATGCGACGCAAGCCAGTGCACCGCCGAAGGTGCCGACGACCCCGCCGAGCCCGGTCAAGAGCGCCGACTCCAGCAAGAATTGAGTCCGAATGGCGGCCGGAGATGCGCCCACGGCCCGGCGAATGCCAATTTCGCGGCGACGCTCGCTCACGGTCACCAGCATCACGTTCATGACGTTGATGCCCCCGACCATCAGTGACACCAGGGCGGTGGACAGCAGCAGCAGCTCGGCGATCTGGAAGATCAGCTCCGCTTGCTCCTTGCCTTCGGCGGCGGGCATGGAGAAGTTCATCACCCCGAAGTGGCGCCTGAGCAGCAGGCCTCGGGTCAGCCCTTCGAGCAGCTCCAGGCGGGGCGCCGCCTCGGAGCGGGCCCGCACGAAAATTCTGTCCACCGTCCGCTGGGGGTTGTGGACCAGGTCGAAGGTGGACTCGGCCAGCATCACCTTGCGGTTCCACACGCGCGGGCCGATGTTGCCCCCGAGTGTCGGCTTGCTCCGCAACACGCCGACGACGCGAAAAACATCTCCATCGACTTCGATCGAGGCTCCCAGAGGGTCGCGGCGCTCGAAGAGGTCGCGCCAGATCTGGTAGCCGATCACGCAGGTGCGTCGAGCCTCGCGGTCGTCGATGGCTTGCAGGAACCGGCCGCTTTGCAGCTCCAGGCGATACAATGGCCGCGCCTGAGGCGTACTGCTGACGACGGTGATCTGGAGCCGGCGCTCGCCGGCGCGTGCGAACGCCGTGTAGCTTTGCTCGCTCCCCACCCAGGCGTCGGCGAACGCTGCCGAAGCGGCTAGAGCGGTCGCGTCGTAGCGCGAGAGCGGGCGCTGCGTGCGTTGTCGGTCCTTTTCGGGCGGCGGCGATGCGCGCACCTCGAGCAAGTCACTTTCCACGGCCTCCTGACTGGCCCGCAGCAGGGCGCGCTCCCCCCCCTCGATGAGGGCGACCAGGAGAACGAGGGAGCCGCTGGCAATCACGATGCCGAGCAGCGTGAGCAGCGTGCGGGTCCGCTGCGCGAGCAGTGTTCGCGCGACCTGCGGTAGGCTGACGCCTCTCACCGCCGCATCGCTTCCACGGGCGACAGCGCGCTGGCACGACGGGCGGGGAGCCACCCGAAGATCACTCCCACGGATAGTGCCGTGAGAGCCGCAAGAGCCACGGCGATGCCGGAGATGGAGCCCAGCCATCGGTCGAGCGCCCGCGCGATGAGGGCCGAGGTCAGGGTGGCCGAGGCGGCTCCGGCGGCAATACCGATGATCCCCCCGACAGCGGCCAAGAGAGCCGCCTCCGTGAGGAACTGCCCTCGGATGTGCGCGGGGCGCGCGCCGAGCGCCTTGCGGACACCGATTTCCACTACTCGCTCGGAGACACTGACGAGCATCATGTTCATGATGCCGATGCCTCCAATCACCAGAGCAAAGCCAGAGAGTCCGCCCACCACGGCCTCCATCACGCCGAAGGCGAGGTAGAACTGATCGAGGAGGTCTGCGAAATCGACGAACATGAAGTCGTCGATGTCGTGATGGCGATGGTCGAGCAGAACGTTGGCGACACGCTTGACCGCCTCGTTGGAGCGCGGGTCGTCGGTCTTGAGCAAGATCAGCGAGCCGTACTTTGCCTGCGGCGTCTCGTCGAGGACGGTGTTGCGAGGCATGACGACCAGCTTGCCCCAGTCGAACCCGAAGCTCACACCGAAGCGACCGCCGGATTCGAGCACGCCCACCACCTGGCAGCGCAAGCCCTCGATGCTCAGGCGGCGCCCCAACCGAGGGCCTCCGAGCAAGGCGTCTGCGACGGGGCGACCAACCACACAAGCGCGGGCGTGCTGGTCGTCGTCGGCGCGTTTTAGGGGGCGCCCCCACTGGACCGCCATGTGAAAGGCGTCGAGGAAACGTTCGTCGGCGGCGATCAGATCGGCCTGCAGCTCCTTGCCCGAGTCCGAGCGCACGCTCTTCTTTCCGAGCGACGCGTACAGCGAGTGGTCGCGGACATGGGGCAACCTCGCCGCGAGGAGATCGTGGTCCCGCTCCGTGAGGCCGCGCGGGTAGCTCCGCGCGCGCACCTCGGAGGCCCGCTCGGGCTCTTTGGGGACGATCAGGACGATGCGGGCGCCCCCGAGCTCTTCGACGCCCCGGCGTAGCGTCTCGAAGGCGCTCTGGGCCAGGGAGGACATGAAGACGATCGCGAAGCAGCCGCTGGTGACGCTGAGCACGGTGAGAGCGGAACGGACCCGGTGCAGCCACAGCGAACGTGCCGCCACGCGCAGGTTCTCGCGGATCATCGCTTGGCGAAGTCCTTGCCCTCCACCGACGGGGGGGAGATCAGCACGCGATCGCCGGGCGACAGCCCAGAGAGGATTTCGTACTGCTGGTCGCTGCTCGCCCCGAGCGCGACCTCTCGCATCTCCGTCCGCTGGCCTTCCGCGCCTTCGTCCAGCACGCGTCGAACCTTGGGAGCCTCCTCGCTCTGGTCGACCGCCTCGATGGGCAAGACCAAGACGTTGGGCTTGCTGTCGACGAGGAGCCGCACGTCGGCCGTCATTCCCGGGCGAACCGGGACATCGAAGGGTTGAAGCGTCGCTTCGATGGGGAACACCTCGACCTGGCCGCTGGTTGGCTTGACCGACGCCGGCGCGATCTTGGTGACGACGGCTTCGAGAGGGCGCTTTGGAAGGGCGTCCACGTTCACCGTCGCCTTCGCGCCGAGCCGGACCTTGGCTACGTCGATCTGGTTGAGCTCCACGACGACGATCAGGGTCGTGAGATCCGCGACGGTCAGGAGCGACCTACCTTCGAACGTGGCTTGCACGCCTGGCGTGACGACCTCGCCCACCTCGATCTCCTTGCGAATCACGGTGCCGTCGATGGGGGAGACGATGGTGGTGTACTCGACGCGGTCCTGCGCGCTGCGCAACGCCACTTCCGAAGTGCGCAGGTTTGCGAGGGCGGAGCGCAGCTGGTACTCGGCCTGATCGAGCTCGGCTCGCGAAGTGACCTTTGCTGCGACGCCCTGCCGCTTGCGCGCCACATCGAGGCGCGCGTAGTCGATGTTGGCCCTTGCCACGGCGATTTCTGCCCCGGCTCGAGCTACTTCGCGCTCATAGTCGGTCGGATCCAGCAGGACCAGGACCTGGCCCCTCTTCACCACCTGCCCCTCTTCGACGCGCACCTCGGTAACCTGCCCGGCGACCTTGCTCTTGAGCTTGACGCTTTCGATCGGCGCGATGCGACCCGTTTCGAGGATCTCGATGTCGAGCGTGGTGCGTTCTGCCGTGACCACCAGCGCCGGGTCGAGGGGCTTGGGCGCCGAGCGGCCGACGAGCGCGACGATCAGGGCTACCCCGGCCCCGACGACCAGGGCTACCCCGACCACCCAGCGACGCCCGCGGCGCTTCACGGTTCGGCCTCGACTCGGGAAGCGGCGCTGCTCCGGCTCGCGCTCGGCTCGTCACGAGCGATTTGACCATCGCGAAAGGTCACCACTCGGCTGGCGTGGCGAGCCACACCGGGATCGTGCGTGACCACCACCACGGTCATCCCCTCTCGGTGCAGCTCACCGAGCAGTTGCATGACTTGGCCGCTGGTTGCCGAGTCGAGCGCTCCGGTCGGCTCGTCCGCGAGCAGTAGCAACGGTCGATTGACGAGGGCGCGCGCCAGGCTCACCCGCTGCTGCTGTCCGCCGGAGAGCTGACTGGGCAGGTGCTTCGCTCGGTCCGAAAGGCCGACTCGTGCCAGGGCGTCGAGCGAGCGGCGCCGCCGCTCGGCGGGGCGCAATCCCGCGTAGGTCAGGGGCAGCTCGACGTTGGCCTGCGCCGTCTCGAGCGGAAGCAGGTTGAAAGATTGGAAGACGAAACCGATCTTCTCGTTGCGCAAGATTGCCAGCTCCTCTTCGCTTCGATCTTCCACAGGCTCCCCGTCGAGGAGGTAGCGACCGGAGGTGGGCCGATCCAGGGTGCCGATGACGTTGAGGGCGGTCGACTTGCCGGACCCGGAAGGCCCCATGATCGCCACCATCTCCGCGGCGCCCACGCGGAGCGACACCGAGCGCAAAGCGTGCACCTCGACCTCGCCCATCTGATACGTCTTGGAGACGCGCTCGAGTTGCACGAGGGGAGCCCCAGCCACGGTCTTGGGTTCTGACTTGGCGTGCTCGCGAAGGAAACCACTTTCTTCCCCGCCGCCCGGGCTCATCCAGGGGGGCGAGTGCCCGGCCGGTTGCGATGGCCAAGCTAGCTAGCTCCGATCCGCGAAGGGGATGAGAAGCAACGTGGAGGAGAGCGGTGAGCGAAAAGCACAGCAACAAGCCCGCGCCCGAGGGCGCCAAGCCTTGGCGACTCGGGCTTTCAGTGCGTTCTTTCGCCGCGAACCCACCAGTGCCTCGAGCGCGAAGCCGGGGCACCGACCACGCGAGGGGCCGAACGACGGGGCGAAAGAAGAGCGAAGCGGGACGGTGTCGTCGGAGGGGATTGGGAGAGAGAAGGGGAGCAAGCGGAGGGGCGACTTTTTACATTCGCTGCAAACTGCGGCCTGCTGGGCTCGACGGCCCCTGGGCTTCGCAGGGTCAGCGGCACGCCGGCGGCCCGGTGTGCCCCCCGCCCGAAGACGACGCACCTTCTCCCCGCCGCTCGATGTGCCACGTGGTCGAGCCCGTCGACCGTCGGTTGGAGTGCTGGGTTTGAGTTCGTCGAGTCGCTGACGAGTGCTCCGTCGAGCTTCCGAAGTTGGTCGACGATGCTGCAAACCGACTCTCTCCACGGGCTCAGCACTCAGCGGGCGCCCGGGCCGATGGGCCGCGGGCCGACCCTGGCCACTCATGTGGCCGGGCATGGCGTTGACGAGGGCGCCGAGCGGGTCGAGATGGTTGTGCAGGACCCTCGAAGAGGCGAGACGGCGCGGCCTGGGCGCCCCGACCGCGTGATGAGCGACAAGGGTGCCGCGTTCTGGTCGTGATGGCCCCCGTTCGAGCCCATGCAACCAGAACACCAATACGACTCTCGGGCTGGGGCGAAGCCCCGCTAGAATTGGGTGATGAAGGCCCAGGCCTCACCAGGGACCCAGCTCTCGCTCTGGCCTTGATCCTTCTCTGTGGGGTTGTGATCCCCGCCATGCGGACACCAGCGCACGGGATGCCCTTCCGAGCAACCTTCGTACGAAATGCAAATGTGCGTGCCGCTGTTTGCGGCCGGCGCCGGCGGGTTCTGCGGCGTGCAGCCGTTGAGGGCCACGTAGCGGTCGCGAAGCGGTAGGCCGGATTGCGAAAAGTTGAGAACCGAATCGCTCACGCCGTGCGCGTGGAAATACGCGATGGGTGTCGTGCCTCCAGCGCAGCCGCTGAGTTGCGCGCCGGCGTACAGCGCTACCCCACGAAAGACATCCGGCCGCGCGCAGGCAAGGGCATGGGACATTGAAGCACCATAGCTGAAACCGGTAGCAAAGATGCGCGTCTCGTCGATGCACAGATCTCCCATTACCTCCTCGAGAATGGCGTCGGTGAGAGCCACGTCACGACCACCGGTATTGGCCCAGCCGGCGTTGAGGCCCTCTGGTGCCACGAAAATGGTGCTGTTCTGCGCGAGATCCCAGAGTCCGTAATACGGATCTTCCGTCGAGCCGCCCATGCCGCCGTTGGCGACTTGGTTCGCGTTTCCGTTCGCCCAATGATAGGCGAGTATCAAACGATACGGCCTGGTGTTATCGTAGTCGTCCGGCACCCGAAGAATGTACTCGCGGTTCATGCCACCACTCTGGATGGTCCTGCGGCCATTCATCAGCTCGCGCGTCGTGCCACACCCCGCGCTCACCGTTTCGGTGCCGCCTTCGGATTCTTCAGGGTCTTCTGCGGTGCTGTCACCCGTGCCGGTCGTCGGGCTGTCACTGCCAGCTCCCGCTCCATCGGTGTCTACCAGTTCCGTTCCCATGCCAACGGGCGGAGCCTCTCCCATCGCCGGAGGCGGAGCCTCCCCCATCGCCGGAGGCGGAGCCTCTCCCATCGCAGGAGGCGGAGCCTCTCCCATCGCTGGCGTTGCGCTACTGGCGCCACCGCCCGACGGCTCGTTCGACTCGGTGCCGGATGACCGCGCTATGGTGCTGCTGGGGGGTACACCGGTCGTGGCACCATCAGACGGCATGGGGTCGCCATTGTCCGTACCACATGCAAAGAGAAACGTGCCCAGGCCAAGCACGGCACGGGCACGCATGCCCAAGCGGTGTTTGACTTGGACGCTGAGTTGAGATCCGATCCGCGAGCTGTCCATCAGTTAGCTTCCTTCACATTCTGAGGTTCGAAGTGTCACAACCCCGATTTCCCGAGGTAGACTTCATTCGTCCCCGATACGGTCTGTCGCGAAGATTGGGACAAGAAGGCGCGACGGCGTCCCCTCCGCACTACGTCCGCACCGGCTATGGCCCGAGCACAGTAGCTCCGAGTCGCGTATCCAGACAAGAGGCGCTTCTTGTGCCGTCCCACGGTGCGGGATCGAACCCTGGAACCTTCGGGCTGCGTCGCCGTCTCGAGGGCGACGCACTGGCGGTGGGAGGAACATCGCAGACAGCCCGTATCGGCGCCGCCGATGTCCAGTCCTTCCTGTCCTACTGGCTTTTTCGCTCTCTGCGAAGCGAAAGAAGAGCGAAGCGGGTCCCAGCGCGGCCCGCCGCAGGGGACCGGCCCGCGGTGGGATGCGTTGCGACTCATCGGACACGGCACTGCTGGAGAGCAATTCGAATCAGCCGTCGCAACCACTGCTAATTGTGATCGCCGTCTGGTCGCGCTAACGTCGGGCTCGTTTGCAGATTGGATTGCGAGGCTTGGGAATGAACGGCTCTGTCATCGTTGGTGGTTGGGGGGTGCTGATGCTCGTGGCTACCGCGGGCTGCGGCGAGGACGGTGCACCGCGAGAAGTATCGGCCCCGACGAGCTCGGACGCGAGCGGTGATGGCGCAAACGGCGCGGTGAGCTCGGCGCAGGACCCTGCCCCAAGCGCCGGTGAAAGTGGCGCCGTACCGTCACAGCCCGCCTCGACCGAAGCCGAAACCACTTCACCCTCGCTAGACCTGGCGCCATCGGTGCCTGCAGTCAGCGATGCGCCCGCCGCGGCCGACGACGGCAGTACCGATGACGGCAGTACCGATGACGGCAGTTCAGATGACGGCAGTGCCGACGACGGCAGTGCCGATGACGGCGGTGCCGATGACGGCAGTGCCGATGACGGCAGTGCCGATGCACCCGGGACCGAGACCGAGCCGTGGAGGGTGCTCTTCAATGGTCAGAATCTCGACGGCTGGACCGTGGCGCGCGGTGCCGGTGCCGGTCAGAGCATCGAAGAAATCTTTCAGGTGACCGATGGCATGATCCACGTCTACAAGGGCGCGGCTCAAGGCAGCACCCAGCCCATCGCCACGCTGCGCACGAACGACTCGTACAGCAACTACGTGTTTCAATTCGAGTACATGTGGGGCATGGCTCGATTTTCCGATCGGTCGAACACGGAGCGCGACGCTGGCGTCCTCTTCCACTTGTTCAACGACTTGGACGCGGTCTGGCCGGATTCCTTCGAGCTTCAGATGGGAAGCTCGCCTCTCGGCGGAGAGTGGGTGAGCGGCGACATCTTCGTGATTGGCTCCAACCCCAGGGGAGAGACCACGAGTATTCGTTCTGGCAACAACTTCGTTTTCGCTGAGCCCGAGATGGGTGGCATGCGACGGCCGATCGGCGCCCCCAATAGCTACGACCGCGGCAGGACCAATGCCAGGCTCGATGGGGATGGATGGAATACCGTCGAGCTCACGGTCAGGGGCGCAGCGGAGGCCGAGTATAAGGTCAACGGGGTCGTGGTCAATCGAGTGTTCAACATGGAGCGCAACGCGGGAGGCGGTTTTCAACCCCTCGACAGTGGCCCGATCGCCCTGCAGGCAGAATTCGCAGAGCTTTTCTATCGCAATGTCCGCCTGAGGGAATTGCCCTGATGACAGAACGCCCTCGGGATCGTCGGCCCCCCTGAGCGACCGCGAGGCGGAGATCGCGAACCTGGCGGCTCGGGGCCTGTGGGATCCAAATATTGGGCGAGTGGGGGGAGCGGTGTCGGCAATGCCCCGAACGCTACGTTGGGAGCGGGAAACGCTCGTGGACGGACGCCAAAGAGCGTAGCGGTTTGCTGAGCCGAGCACCGCGCGCGTGATGCTGGAGCGACAAGCTCGCGAAGCGCAACCGGGAAGGGCGCCCCCAGCGCGACGGTGTCAAGGAAGAGCAAAGCGATCCGAGCGGTCGGGCGTTGGCAAGGTAACATGGCGTTCCAGCCACGAATCAGCTTCGGTTCAGTCGTGGTGGATTCATGGCCGGCTTGACTCGGCCCCCGACTCCTTCGAGCTCGTCAGGTCGAGGTCGTCCGGGCTCTGGCCCTCGCTCGAGAGCGGTGCGGCCGTTGGAGCTTCCCCCGCTCCGCTTGACGGGGCGTTGGCGTTGGCGTCCCCGCGTTCGACCGCGGTGTCGACAGGTTGAGCACCCGCCGCCACGCTCGACGGGTAGTCGAGAAGGGGTGGCACCACGACACCCCCGGCATCGGCAGCGCCGTCCGGGCATCCCCATAGCGCGACCGTCGGGGCGAAAGAAGAGCAAAGAGGGAGGGCGGGGTCGGAGGGGATAGGGCGGGGGGAGGGTAGAGAAGCGGAGGGAGAATTGTATCTCTTTCTGCGGTCCGAGGAATCGTCCGATCTCCCGACCGGCGGGCCAACTACCCCGTCAGACCGGGCAGCTCGAATTTCCACGCTTTTCGGTGGCTGCCCACACGGATAGCTCGGCGCCCGTAATTCACCGCCGCTCCAGGGCGCGGTGCCACGAGATCGGCGCTAGGCGCGGCGGGACTCCCCATTCGAGAGCTCTGCCGCCGCGCGCCGAAATCGCTTGGTCTCCGGTCTCCCGATCCTGACCCGACTGGGAGCAGCGCGGGGAGTCGAAGCCGCCTGTCCTCGACCTTCTATAGAATTTCAGGAGGCTCCGCCGCGAGCGGAGGCGGACAAGGCGTGCTCTCTGTATCGTCGTCGGACTCGTCGTCGTCGGACTCGTCGTCGTCGGACTCGTCGTCGTCGGACTCGTCGTCGTCGGACTCGTCGTCGTCGGACTCGTCGTCGTCGGACTCGTCGTCATCGGACTCGTCGTCATCGGACTCGTCGTCATCGGACTCGTCGTCATCGGACTCGTCGTCGTCGGACTCGTCGTCATCGGACTCGTCGTCGTCGGACTCGTCGTCGTCGGACTCGTCGTCGTCGGACTCGTCGTCGTCGCCTACGGGGCACGGCGCCATTTCGCCCAAGTCCGCTGCTGGATCGTCAAACGGGAGCTCCACCTCTCCTTCCGCCGCGCTTCCTCCTTCGGGTGAAGCTTGCTGCTGAGTCGCGCTTGCAATCGTATCGTCGAGCGAAGCGCCCCCGCACCCAACGGCGAGCAGCAGGCTGAGCGCGCTCAGCGGTTTCAAACAGGGGCGAGATCGGAGTGTTCGTGATTTCTTCATCGTTTTTCTCTCGTTCTTTCTTTGGCAACCGACGTTCGGTTGATTGAGCCCGCACTGCAGGGCGCGGCTGAGCCGTCGCCGCCCATTCAGTCGCTGTGCGGAGCCAGGAAAGGAGGGCGGGCTTGATGCCTGGAGACTGCCCGCGCCGTGTTCGTCGAATGAGGCCCTATGGTTTGGGCGCTTTGCGGTACCGCAGGTTGAAGGCCACGGTTACTCGTTCCGCTTCCGAGCGATTCGGGTAGACCCAGTGCGTGAGGGAGGCGGGGAAAACCAGCATCTGTCCGGGGCGTGGCCTAACTCGGTGCTTGAGCTTGAAGCAGCGTGCATCAATCCCCGGCGGAGGGCTTTGGCCGCCGCGGGGGGAGATGAATTCAATGCACCCGCTGCGCAATCCATCCTGCGGCGGTTGCGCCACGTAGTAGCAACCAGACCAAAGATACCCGGGGTGAACGTGTGGAACGTTGAGGGCCCCCGTGGGGTTCACATTCAGCCAGCTTTCCATCTTTGCGGAAAATCCCGTCTCGTCGAAGCCCGGGTCGATGGCTTGGGTCGCCGCAGCGCAGTTGTGTCGAACCGCATCCCGCAGGCGCCGGATCGCTGGGCCATCAGAGTCCAGGAACTGACTCGTCGAATGCCAACCACCGCTGTTGGAACGGGCGATTCCCGCACTGTCTCGCTGAAGCGCCTCGGCCTCTTCGAGCAGCGCGGCATTGAGCGCCTCGGAGCCTGCCACTTCGAAAGTGACCAAAGGGGTGTAGAACAGTCGATTGAGCTTCACGGAAAGTCTACGCGAAGGTGGAAAAGCGAGTCCCACAGCTCGGGGCTCGCTGCCTTCCTCTCGCTAGTTCCCGGCGCCGCCCGCGGCAGGCAGCGAAGGCGAAAAAAATGCGTCGCCTCCTTTTTTAACCCGGGTGGATCGACCCGCGGCGTTCGACGAGCCGGGCGCGTAGACCCGGACTGGAAGCCGCTTCCCGTGCGATGACAATGACTTGTCGTGCGATGGGATACGGATAGTGAAGGAAAGTTTCTCTTAGACTGTAGGGTATGGCCAATGGTGAGCTCGCCAGGCTGCTTTGCTGGCCGCAGTGGTGGTTGCGGGCTTCCGACTTGCCGCAAAGAGTCCCGGGGTGAAACGGCTCTCGGCGGGGGGTGGGGAAAGCGTGGCGAGGGATTTCCAGGTGCGTTCGGCGCGCGATGCGTCCGAGTCGAGTGGCAACGACCCCCCCGGCGACGCGGGAAAGGATGACTCAGTCACGCGGCCACTGTCGCCGGACCCCAAGAGCGTCGCTCGTCGGGGGCCGAAGTGGCACGCGCTCGCGGGCAAGCAGTTGCTCGGGTCCGTCGTGATCGCGCACGGGGCCGGGAGCCCGCCCCAGAGGGGCACGGGCGACTGCAAGAGACGCCTGATCCGAGTCGGGGCGTGCTGCCAAGAGCTTCCAGGGTTTTGCGAGAGCTCGGGGGTGGTCCGAGTACAAGAGCAACTCGCCTGGCGAGTCGAAGACGTCGTGGGCGGCGTCGCCCAGTACTTGGAGGAGGCGGTCGCCGAGTCCGGCGAGCCGCTCTTGCATCGCCCGGTTCCGCGCGAACTCGGGGACGCTCCGCAGGCTGGGCAAATCCTTCACATACCATCTTGGGCGCGCCAGTTCGGACGCGCTCAGCGCGCCGAGCGCCGCGTCCCCGACGGTGACCGTTCGGCCCCCGTCGATTGCCGGGGAGTGAACGCCAGTGTGTCCTGCGGTTCGAAGGACAACTCGCATTCAATCGTCTTTCGCGAGCTCCTCCATGATCGTGGACGCGAGCCTTTGTCGTTGCTCCGAGCTGAGCAGGGCCGCGCCGGAAAGCGCCCTGTCGATTTCCGCGCGCACGACTTTCTCGGGTTTTCGCGTGTCCACGTACATGGTCCACGCAAGGGTGGCCACGGACACGAGCAGCGAAGCGACGGAGATTGGGTCTACTCAGAGCCACCTCGATCGCTCCAGGCGTCGAGCCAGCGAATCGTCCTCACCGGACTCGGCCGGCTCGACGCGAGATGGCGAAGCACGCACGCTCATCGACGATCGAGTACTGGAAGCGGCGACTCGTCGGCTCTGACGGGACCATCGACACGACTGAAGCCATTCTTCAGCGCAGGCTCTCCGCGCTGTCGGGCGAGCAGGCCGAACTGCTCCGGGAACACCTGATCATCGAAGACAACAAGGACAGGATGCGATACGCGGAACGGCGCCGCGCACCGCTCCGGGACTCGACGTCCCGGCAGATGCTCCCCGGAAGCCAAGTGCGGGCGGCGCCTCGGAGGGTCGGAGCAGCTGCGCCACGGCCTCGCGAATGCCCTTCGCCACTTCGAGAAAGGCGTCGTTCGGGTTGCGGAAGACGAAGAGCTGCACGGAGCGCCCGAGTCAAGGAATTTTCCTTCGAGGTTGCTCGAATGCGCAATTGCGTGCTCATGAGACCTTCCCTGCAAGCTACGCCTTGTCGTGGTTGCACGGCGACTTCGAGTCGCAGTACGCCTGAGCGATGCGAGCTGAGGGAATCGTAGCAGGGTGCTGCGCGGCACTTTTGACGGGCTCGTGCAGGCCCACCCGCACGCAACCAGAGAGGCCGGCTTCCACGCACGTGGCGCCGAGCGACGTGCCCCCCGAGCTCTTCGCTCCACGAGACGTGACGCTGGCGGACAGCCCTTTCCAACGAGCCCGTGATCTGGACCTGGCATACATCGAGGAGCTGAAAACCGATCGGTTGCTAGCGCCGTTTCTTCGCGAGGCTGGGCTGAAACCCAAAGCGAAGCCCTATGGAAACTGGGAGTCGTCCGGGTTGGATGGACACATCGGCGGCCACTATCTCAGCGCCCTGAGCCGCGCCTACGCCACGACGCGCAAAGCCATCTACAAGGAGCGTCTGGATTACTTCGTGAGTGAGCTTCACCGCGCGCAGCGGGCGCACGGTGATGGGTACGTGGGCGGAATCCCGGGGTCGAAGGCTCTGTGGGCCCAGATCGCAAAGGGGGACATCCGAGCGGAGTCGTTCAGCCTCAACGGTAGCTGGGTCCCCTGGTACAACCTGCACAAGACGTTCGCGGGGTTGCGAGACGCACACCAGCTGGGGGAAAGCGCGGAAGCCCTCACCGTGCTGAAAGGGCTTGGCGAGTGGATCGTGACGCTAACGTCGCAGCTCGCGCCAAAGCAAATCCAGGAGATGCTGGTCTCGGAGCACGGGGGCATGAACGAAGCGCTCGCTGACCTGCATGCGCTCACGGATGACGCGCGCTTCCTCACCCTGGCCAGACAGTTTTCGGACGAACGCCTATTGCAGCCACTGCTGCAAGGCAAAGACCAGCTCGACGGCCTGCACGCCAACACACAGATCCCAAAGGTCATCGGCTTCGCAGCGATTGCGGACAAGACCGACGACGATGCCTGGTGGAGAGCGGCGGAGTCGTTCTGGCGCAGCGTCACCGAGGAGCGCAGCGTGGCCATGGGCGGCAACAGCGTGCGCGAACACTTCCACCCCAAGACGGATTTTTCGTCGATGATCGAGGAAGTGGAGGGACCCGAATCCTGTAACACTTTCAACATGCTCGCGCTGAGCCGCCGATTGTATCAGCACGATGGAAGCACCGACTACATCGAGTACTACGAGCGCGCTCTATACAACCACGCGCTCTCATCGCAGCATCCACAAACGGGAGGAATGGTCTACTTCGCTCCCATGCGGCCCCAGCACTATCGCGTCTACTCACGAGTGCACGACGCCATGTGGTGCTGTGTCGGCACGGGCATCGAGAATCACCTGGGCTACGGAGCTCTCATCTACGCCCACCGCAACTCGGCCCTCTACGTGAACCTCTTCATTCCCTCCCGGCTCCGCTGGGAGTCCAAGGGCGTGGTCATTCGCCAAGAAAATCGGCTGCCGGACAGTGAAGAGACGACCCTCGTCGTGGAGTCTCCCGGCCGCTTCGACCTATACCTTCGAGAGCCTCGGTGGCTGGCCAAGCCGTCTACGATAACACTCAATGGCCAAACCATCACCGCCCAAGCCGCGCACGGCTATCGGGGAATCCAACGGCAGTGGCAAGCGGGGGACGTGATTCAGGTCAGCTTGCCCATGGCGACCCGGCTCGAGCAGATGCCCGACGGCAGCAACTACTACGCCGTCGTCCACGGTCCGACGGTGCTCGCAGCGCCGCTTCCCAACGATACGGGGGAGGACCTGAGCTACTTCGCCGACGATACCCGCATGGGTCACGTACCGGGAGGAGCCATGCTGCCCTTGGGCAACGCCCCCATGTTCGTGTCGGAAGGCGGAGACATGCTTGCCGAGCTCGAAAGAATGCCCGGCCCCCTGCTGAAGTTCCGTGCGCCAGACCTGATAGGGAACACGACATCGCCCTTGGAGCTCGTCCCCTACTTTCGGGTCCACGAGTCGCGGTACATGATCTACTGGCAGAAGGTCACCCCCAAAGAGCTGATCGCAATCAAACAGGCGCGGGCAGCCGAAGAGAAAGCCCGGATCGCCCTCGAAGCGCGAACGGTGGACTACGTTACCCCGGGGGAGCAACAGCCCGAAGCAGAGCACGGGTACCGCGGAGCCCAATCCGAGTCGGGGGTGCACCGTGGGCGCCACTACCGGCACGCCAAGGGCTGGTTTCGGTACGAACTGCGCAACCCCGACCAGCGAGCGACGAAGCTACGCCTCACCTTCAACGGAGAGGACACCGATCGCGTCTTCGAAGTACTGCTCAACGGAGAGTTGCTCGCAAAAATCACGTTGAACGCGAGCGCCGGGCCCGTGTTCTTCGACAAAGACTACGAGGTACCCGACAAGGCACGAAAGAGCGAAATCCTCGAAGTGAAGTTCGTGGCAGCGAAGGGCTCCGTCGCCGGGGGCATCTTCGGCGTTCGGCTCCTCGAATAGTCCCCCGACGGGCCGCCGCAAAGGCCGCGAGCGGCCGTTCACCTTCACGGACCCCATGGGACGTGAAGCCATCGAGCTCCTGCAGCAGTTCGTGGTGGACCAAGGCGTGGGCGCTTCCCTCGGGGCGGCCCCCGCTAGCGAAAGTCTTGATCGGGATCGGTGGGCTCTTGATGGTCGTTGGCGGACTGTTGCTCCTGGCGAACACGCTGGGCCCTGGGGACCTCCCCTTCGAGGGGAAACACACGACGGTGCACTTGCCTCTCGCGGCTAGTGCCCCCTCCGATGAGTCGTAGTCACTGATCGTCGGTCGCCGCGGGAAGAGAGTCGTCTTGCCTCGAGCGGCAGAGACGCTACCGCTCGGGTAGGGCAAGGACGAAACGTTCGCTTCTCATCTGGTGGCTTTCACTGCCGGCAGATTCCGGAGCTCTCTGGCGGCCGAGCTTCTCATCATCGGACGTCCCACTCTCCTCGCAGGGCATCCCGGATAGCGAACGCGAGAGACCGCCGACTGAAGGGCTTCTCGAGCAATCCGATACCAGGGTCGAGGCGCCCATTGTGCACGACGGCGTCTTCCGTATAGCCGGACATGAAGACCACCTTCAGCTCCGGGTGCTCGGCCCGAGCCTGCCTCGCTAGCTCGGCACCGTTCATGGGTCCGGCAAGAACGACGTCGGTCAGGAGCACCAAGGGCTGGGCTTTCGCGACGAGTTCGAGCCCGGTTGGTGCGTCGGGAGCACTGATGGTCGAGTAGCCCACGCGCGCGAGCATCGTTTCCGTCGACTTTCGGACGGCGTCGTCGTCCTCGACGACGAGCACGAGCTGTCCGTCGCCTCGAGGCTCCTCCTCGTCCTCTGGGATGTCGCTGGGTGCTTCGTCACCGCTAGCTCGCGGAAGGTAGATGCGGACGGTCGTGCCCACTCCCACTTCACTGTGGACCTTGACGTGTCCGCCGGACTGCTTGACGAAGCCGTACACCATGCTCAAGCCCAGGCCCGTGCCGTGCCCAGTGCCCTTGGTGGTGAAGAAGGGCTCGAAAATCCGAGGGAGGTCGTCTGGAGCGATGCCCCCGCCGCTGTCAGTTACGGCGAGCATCACGTATTGACCGGGCGTTACCTCCTCGTCAGAGGGGGCGCAATCCCGATCGAGATGTGCGTTAGCTGTCTCGATGGTGAGTCTACCACCTTGGGGCATCGCATCGCGCGCGTTGAGGGCTAGATTCAGAACCGTGTTCTCGAGTTGGGCCGGGTCGACTTCGCAGAGCCAGAGGCCGCCACCGAGCACCGTCTCGAGCGAGATTTGCTCGGGGAGAGTCCGGTGGAGCAGGCTTTCGATCCCGACGATCAGGCGATTGGCATTCACGTTGTTGGGGCGTAGCGGTTGTCGACGCGCAAAGGCCAGCAGTCTCGCTGTCAGCTCTGCCGCGCGCTGGCCAGCCCGCCTCGCATTGTCGATGTGGTCCTGGGTTGCGTCGGGGGCGTACCCATCCATCTCGATGAACTCCAAATGACTCAGGATCACCAAGAGGAGGTTGTTGAAGTCGTGGGCGATCCCGCCCGTGAGCTGTCCGAGCGACTGGAGCTTCTGGGCTTGGGCGAGTTGGCGGCTCATCTGCGCGCGCTCCGCCTCTTCCCGTTTCCGCTGACGGACATCGACGTAGCTAGCTCGAATCAGCTGTCGTTCCCGGTCGGGCATTCTCACCAGCCGGACTTCGCAAGGCATCTCCTTGCCTTCCGGGTCGCTGAAGACCCATTCGAAATCGAGAAGGGCACCATCGAGTACGCGCCTGGCATGTGCTTGGATGACTTCCACACTTGCTCGCCCGTCGGGTTGTGTCGCGAGACTGAGCTCGATGGGATTGGTCGCGAGCATCTGCTCTCGCGTGCGACCAAACAACGCGCAGGCCTGAGGGTTGGCCTCGATGAAGCGACACGCCTTGACGTCGAAGATTGCCAGAGCTTCGGGAGCGTGGTTGAACAGTACCCGAAAGCGCTCATCGCTCTGCAGAAGGGCTGCCTCTTTTTCAGCCTGTTCGGTGACGTCCGTTGCCACCATGCTGACGCGCTCGACCGCGCCGGCTCGCTCGACCGGGCCGACTCTCATCACGAACCACCGGACGCCTTCTGGGGTGTCGACGCGCGAGCGAATCGTGGTGGCGTTGCCGGTCGCGAAGACACGGTCGATGGCGGCATTGAGGCGAGGTCGATCGTCGACGTGAACGATGGCCTCGGCGGGCTGGTCGAGGATGTGTTCCTTCCGCCAGCCGAACTGGACGCGATTGATGAAATTGATACACCGCGCTTGGTCGACCACGAAGATCGCGTCAGGCGCGTGGGCGACGACCGACTCCAGGAGCCCACGCTCCTGGGCGAGGGCGTCCTCGACGCGTCGGGTATGGGTCACGTCTGCGGCGGTCATGCAAAACGCCCCCATGCCCGCGTTGGAATCGAGGGGCGTGAGCCAGACGCTGTAGTGCGTCGGCCCCCAGTTTGACCCGGGAGCCGTTGCTTCGAAGTGTTGCGGCAAGCCGGTGCGCCGGGCCTCGTCTCCAGCGCGCTCGAGTCGCAGGTTCGAGTCGGTTCCAGAGAGTCCCAACTCGAGGATCGATTGACCGGTCACGTCCGGAGTCCCCTCCTGAGACTGGCTCAGGTGCAGGACGCGGTAGTCCTCATCCAGCAGCACCGCGAGCTCGGGCGCCTGGCGGGCCATGGCAATCCACTCCGTGGCTCGACTTGCGTCGTCTCCGAGCTCCGCCTCCGGTCGCCCTCCGGGCCCCCCGCGCCCCCCGCGCCCCCCGTCTGTCCCCGTCATTCTCCGATTTGACCCTATCCCACGCGGCCCGTCGCCCCAAGGACCCAACCAAGGCGACTGGATCGCGGCCTGACCCCATTCACACTGGGGAACAGAAGCGGCTGAGGAGAAAAGGGGGCGTTTCCATCTGCTTTCTCAGCTGCACTCACCTCTCTTGGGCGGCTGAGAAGCCGACCGCATCCACGCTGCCGAGGCATTGGCGTGTGATATCGGCCGGTCAACCGGGTTGAGTGTGTGCCCAAGGGTGAGTCGTCCCTCGGGCTAGGGCGGAGCTGTTCGTGCACCTCGTGCGAGCGGAGCGAGACGCGTCTCCCCGCATCGAGGCCAAGCTCGTCGAGGCGTCGTGCCTGTACGATTGGCCCGGCAACGTGCGGGAGCTCGCGCTGCTCGTGCGGCGCCTGTTGGCCATTCACGGCCACGAGCCCGCGATCGGGCAGCAGCACCTGCCCGACAAAATCAAGCGCCCGACGGCAGCCCCGCGGGAGGGCGAGTCCGAAGATCCTCTGGTCGTTCTGGGCAAGGCGCTGCTGAAGTCAGGGGCAGCTGATGCTGGCCGTGGGCGCGGTGGTGCCTCCCGTGGAGCAAGAGGTGCCGCGAAGGCGAATACGGCCTGCCGAGCCGCCACCACCCCCGCCGCCGTTGGTGAGGTGCGAGATCCCCTCTTCACCAGCTTCGGACGAGCTGCCTAGCCCTCCGTCGCCTCCGTTGGCGCCGCTGCCCCCGTCTCCGCCGACTGCCAGCAGGGAGCCCGAGAAGGAAAGCTCGTTGGCTTCGACGAGGATCGCGCCGCCGCTGCCGCCGCCGCTGCCGCCGCCTTCCGTTTCACAACCGTCGACACCATTGCCACCGTTGGCCACGAGACTACCGGTTATTTGGACGAGGCCCGCAGCAGACAACTGGAGCGCACCGCCGCCCCCGCCGGGGCCTGCGCCGCAGCCACCCCCCGAGCCTCCCCGACAGCCTGGAACGAGCGGAGTGAGCGAGTCCGTACCGCGAGGCACGCCGCCTGTGCCACGATTGGGGTCATCACCGTCGCCGCCGTCCCCACCATCCGCGCGAAAGCCACCGCCACCGCCACCCCCGCCACCCAAGCTACTGCTTCCCGTGCCGTTGGTGCCGTCGCTGTCCGCACACTGCCAGTTCTCCCCGGGACCGCCGCTGCTGGTCTGGGCGCTGGCGTCGATCGCTCCGGCGACTCGCACGTCTCCGAACACGGCAAAGACGACGGGCCTGCTTCCGGTGACCTGCAACGTGGTGCCAGCCGCGATGTCGAGGGAGCGCAGGATGACTACGGCCAGCTCGGGCCCGCTCTCTTGAGCTCGGGCAACGACCGGCGGTGCGGGCGAGCCGCACCAGTCACTGGCCGTGAGAGTCGTCGTGTCCAGAGCTACGCTGCCGCAGTCGAGCACCAGGTTCGGAGCGGATGTGGTTGGGAGGGACTCGGGATCGAAGTTGGAGGGGTCAAAGGCCACAAACTGAGGCACACATTCTCCCGCCTCGCAGCTTTCCCCGGCGGAGCACGCCAGGTCGCAACCGCCACAATGGCTATCGGAGCTCAGATCGGTTTCGCAACCGGGGCTTTCGTCGCAGTCGTCCCAGCCAACGTCACAACTCGTGACTTGGCAGGTCCCCGTGCTGCAGCTGGCTTCCGCATGGGGCAAGGCGCAGGCGGTGCCGCAGCCACCGCAGTCGGTGTTCGTGGTGGTGGGGGTCTCGCAGCCCGTGGCCGCCGACGAGTCACAGTTGGCCCAACCGGGGTCGCACAGAGCGACAGCGCAACTGCCCGACGAGCAAGTCGCCGTACCGTTGTCGAGGCGTCCTTCCAAATCGCCACAAGCCGAGCCGCACAGCCCGCAATTGTCGAGCGTTTGCAAGTTGGTTTCGCAGCTGAGGTGGTCGCCATCGCAGTCGGCGTATGACTCACTGCAGCTTGCCGCCGAGCAGATTCCACCGTTGCAGGTCTCACGGTCCGTGCCCGCAATGTCGCATACGCTGCCGCAAGCTCCGCAGTTGTCGAGGCTATTGAGCGGTGTTTCACAGCCGTTGTTGGGGTCCCCATCACAGTCGGCATATCCGTCAACGCAACGGAGCAGCTCGCAGCTGCCGGTGGTGCAGGTCGACTCGGCGTTGTCGTGGCTGCAGCTCTGACCGCAAGCCCCGCAGTCTGCGATGTTCGTCAGGCGCACCTCGCAGCCGTTGTCGGGCCGCTCGTCGCAGTCGCCGTAGCCCGCGTCACACTCGGCCATGTCACACGTGCCTTCCATGCAACTGGCGGCCGCGTTGGCAAAACTGCAGGCGTTGTGGCACGCACCGCAGTGCTCCGCACTCGCCAGGGAGGCTTCACAACCGTTCGCTGGATCGCCGTCGCAGTCGTCGTAGTCGTCGGCGCAGCTGCTCAGCGCGCATGCTCCGCTCACACAGGAACGAGACGAGCGGGCGAATGCTTCCGGGGGGGCCGGATCCTCGCTCAGCGCCAAGGTCTCGAAGCCAAGGCGCGCGCATCCCAGCGCGGTCAGTAGGATCAGAGGTGCGACTCGAAGCCAGCTCTCGTCCCTCGAACTCCGGTAGTAGTCCGCCAGTGCGCGCATCCTTCACCTTAACGCGTTATGTTTTTGCGGCAAGTATGCAGTTTGGCTAGAATGATAGCGTGCGGGATCTCTCGTAGACGTGTGTCGCTTTGGTGCAACAATGCGAGTGTTGCGCCCTTTTCCCCGCCTGCGCGCTCTCCAGCGAGCGGCGCGGCTTTGGGACGGTCATGCTGCCGGCCCTACCAGCTGGCCTCGGGCGCGTGAGGTGCTTCGAAGATGGTCGATTCGAGATCGACGACGGCGAAGCCGAGCGGCAGATGCGCCCCCTGAAACTCGGCGAGAAGAACTACCTTTTCGCGGGCAGCGAAAACGGCGCCGTCGACATCGCCACCGCACGGACCATCATCAATCCCTGCAAGCGTGCCGGGGTCGACCCCCTCGCGTACGTCATGGATATAATCGCCAAGATCCAGCACGGCTGGCCCAAGTCTCGCTATCGCGGGTCGAGGCGCAGCGCCCGGGTACTTACCACCCGCGGTTACGCAGACAGCCGTCTACCCCCGACACGCGGGGCGCGCCGGAGCTGGCTCGGCCGCGATGGTGCTCTCGCGTCTTCGGTCGATGGCGCGCACCCAGATCAGGATCACCGGAATGAAGGCGAGCGCCGTCCATACGACGGTCTCGATGTCGGGCGGCGGAGGCGAAAATGGTCCACTGAGCCAGGCTGCGGCCAGCACGAGACACATCGCCCAGAAGCCGACGTTACCCATGCGCCCGGTCGGGCGGGTGGCGCTCGCGTACGACCAAACGCCCGCGCCGAAGAGGGCGAGCTCCACCAGGATCGACCCGTACAGAGAGTTCCACAGCCCGAGGCCGAACCGGGTCTCGCTCCCGGGCCAGAGCGGCAGGTCGGGTCGATGCGTGATCCAGTCGAGCACGAAGTGGCTGAAGACGCAGCCCGCGACGACCAAGCTCGAGCGCCAGCGTCGACGAGCCCACCAGGGGGCGGCGAACAGCACGGACCAGCCGAGCGACGTGACGAGGCCGTGCGACCACGGGATGTCATACAGGTCGAGCGGCGAGGCCGCCGTGATGCCGGCGACGATGCGCGTGTGCTCGATCCCGGTGAGCACGAACACCGGCCAGAGAATGTCTAGGAACTGGCTGGCGGCGAACAGCAGGGCGAGAGAGAGCCGGGGCTCGGCGCGCTTGGCGGAGAGGGCGACGGCGAAGTGACCGACGAACATGCGATGTAGTGCTCCGGAAGGAGGGTGTCAGAACTTCTGTGGATCGAGGAGCGGGTGCTGGTGGATCACAGAGAGAGACGCCCCTCGAGGTGGATCGAGAATTGGGCAAGCGCCAGGCGGAATTGGGGAAAGGGTCGACCCCAGGTCTTCCGAGCGTCGTGTAGGGCGAGGAGGACCAACTTGAGAGCCGCGTCATCATTTGGGAAGGCGCTGCGAGTGGAAGGACGACGAAGGAGGCGGGCGGGAGGGCAAATCGGGCGGCTTCCTCCGCAAGGGGCGACTGGGGGGCGTCACCCTCGGGAGCGGGCGGGTCGAGGGTGCCCCACGAGGTCAACAGTAGCGCGTCTGGACGGCGGGCGCGGGTCTTCGTCGAGCGACGGCCTCGGCGGTGGCTATTGAAGCAGGGGCTCCGCTTCTTTCGCGTCCGCCGCGCTCCTGCGGCCGGCGGCCGACCGTGAGCGGCCCACCGAGTGCGCGTCATGCGGTGGCGAGTCGCGAGATTTCCGCCTGTTGAGCAATTTTCCCCGGATCGTGGGGAGGAGAGGCGAATGGTTGCCTGCGTGTGGTAGTCCGGTGACGACCCTTCGCCCCGGCGCCGCCGGGGCTCGCACGGAGAGAAGCTGCATGCCCTTGCCCGCATCCATCCGCACCGCCCGTGTCCTCCTCGGCGGCCCAGTCGCTCGCCCGTCGGCCAATGCCGTGGGGCTTGCGCTGATGGCGCTCTTGGGTAGTTGTGGGTCAGGGGAGGACCCGGCGATCGGGCGTCTCGCGCAGGCGCTGGCGTCCGGTGCGTCGCAGAGCGATGCGGCAGACGACGGCGGGTTGGCCCGCGGCGAGCCGCGGAGCTACGTCGTGCGGCTTCGCGAGGATCCGCTCGCTACCTATGGGGGCGGTGTGGCGGGTCTAGCCGCGACGCGGCTGCGCAGCGGGGTCTCCGGGCAGCTGGCGAACGCCACCGCGCGGGGACGGCTGAACGTGCGCAGCGCCGCCAGCCGCGCCTATCTCGCACATTTGCGGGGCGCGCACGAGCGGCTGGCGCTGGGGGCCTCGGGCGCGCTGGGTCGGGAGTTTCGGACCGCCGCGAGCTTTCGACTCGCCCTCAACGCCGTCGTGGCCGACATGACCGCGGCCGAGGCAGCGCGCGTCGCGCAGCTTCCGCAGGTCGCCTCGGTGCAGCCGAACGAGGTGCTTCCCCTGCTCACGGCGCGCACGCCGGAGTTCATTTCGGCCGACGCCGTTTGGTCCGGTGAGCGTGAGCCGGGCATTGTGGCCATGGGCGAGGGAATGCTGATCGGCGTAATCGACTCCGGGATCAACTTTGGCCACCCTTCCTTCGCGGAGGTGGGCGCGGACGGCTATCGGCACGAAAACCCTCTGGGGGAGGGGGTTTACCTGGGCGAGTGCAGCGAGCGCCCCGGCCTGTGCAACGCCAAGCTGGTCGGGGCGCATTTCCTGGTCGAAGGCCGTACGGACCCGCTGCTGCTGCCTGGCGACCCGCTGACGCTCGACACCAACGGGCACGGCTCTCACGTGGCCAGCACGGCCGCTGGCAATTTCGTCGCAGACCCAATCGTCTTCGGCACTCGTGGGCAGAACACCGGGCTGAGCGTCGGCGGCATCTCGGGCGTCGCGCCCCATGCCAGCCTGATCGCCTACAAGGCGTGCCTGTCGGCGTGTGTCCTTTCCGACGCGGTGCGCGCCATTGAGCAAGCTATCGAGGACGGCGTGGACGTTCTCAACCATTCGATCGGCTCACCCGCCCTGAGCCCGTGGGGCGAGGTCGAGGCGCTGGCCTTCCTCAACGCGCGCGCCGCCGGCATCATCGTGGTAAATGCTGCCGGCAACGTGCCCGGGCTGGGTCAGGCTTCGGTTTCGGGCAACGCGCCGTGGGTCACCAGTGTTGCTCACAGCACCCACGACCGGGGCTTTCGCGACAAGTCGCTTTCGGGCTTGTCGGGCGGTGAGGGGCAGCTACCCACCGATCTCAGGGGTCTCGGATTGAGTGGGGAGATCGCCGCGTCGATCGTTTATGCCGGGGACTTCGAAAGCGGTGAGCGCGCGCCGGAGCAGTGCGCCCAGCCGTTCCCCGCGGGCACCTTTGCCGGGCAGATCGTCGTCTGCGACAACGCGGGCACCCAGAGCCGCCTCGCGGGCTGTTCCCACGCGGCGGCCGGCGGCGCCGGGGGCTGCGTGCTCGCCAACGTCGCGGCGGGAGACGATCGCGTGTTGCCGCTCGCCGAGAGCATTCCGGCGATTCACATCGGGCTCGAGGCGGGGCAGGCGCTGCGGCGGTGGCTGCAGAGTGGCGAGGGGCATCGGGCGGCGGTCGGCCCCTCCAGTCGTCCGTATCTCGATGCGGCGGTGGCCGATCGAATGGCGAGCGATGCCTCGGCAGGCCCCTTCTTCGACTTGAACCTCCTGGTTCCTTCGCTCGCCGCTCCCGGGGTCTCGATTCTCGCCGCGGGGGCCGACCTGCAGTTCGAGCACCCGGGCACACCGGCCGGGGCCGGGCCGTACTCTCTGATATCGGGCAGCTCGATGGCGAGCCCGCATGTCGCCGGCGCCTCGGCTCTCCTCGCCCAGCTGCATCGCGACTGGACGCCGGCTGAGATTCTCTCGGCCCTGATGACCACGGCCGAGACGAACCTGCGGCTGCCGGACGGATCCCCCGCCAGCCCCTATCACTACGGCGGTGGCCGTATCCGCGTGGACCGCGCCGCGCGCGCCGGTTTGGTGCTCGACGAGAGCCCGACGAGTTTTTTGGTCGCCGATCCTTCGCTGGGGGGGGGATCCGAGCGCGCTGAACCTGGCTGGCCTGGTCATGGACCCGTGCCCGGGCGAATGTCGCTTCGAGCGCAGGTTGCGCGCCACCCGGTCTGCGACGTGGCACGCCGTCGTCGAGGGCGACATGGCCGCGGAAATCGTGCCCAGCGAATTCAGCCTCTCCGCCTCCCAGCGGCAGGCCGTCGGCATCCGCTTCACAGCGGGGCCGGATGCGAGTGGGGAAGTCCGCTTCGGTCGTGTGCGCTTCGTCCCCGACGACCCGTCCGTGCCCGACGCGCACCTCTCCTACGTGGTTCGCCCCGTCCTCTCGAGGGACCCGGAGCTGCTGAGGGTGACGGTCGATCGGAGCGAAGCTCGCCCGGGCGATTTGCTCACGTACACGCTCCACGCTCACAGCCCCAGCGTCGGCCGCGCCACACTGGGCAGCGTCGTCGACGTGCTGCCCCCGGGGCTCGAGCTGGTCGAAGGCTCGGCGCGGGCTCGCCCGCAAAACACTCTGACGACGAGCGAGTGGGTCTACGAGCAAGGGCAGCTCGGCTGGGCGGGCATCTTTCAGCCCGCGACGGCGTCGCTGCAGGTAGCGGCGGCAGCGCCGGTCGAGTCTTTCATCTCGCTAGGGGCGCTCGGCATCGAGCCGCTACCCTGTGCGCCCCGCTGCGACGAGTCTGGCATCCCCGTCGAAGGCCTCGCGTTGCGCTACTTCGGGCGCCGCTACGAGCGGGCCATCGTGTCCACCAACGGCGCGCTGGAGGTGGGAGACGCGAGCGGGGATTTCGCACGCTTCAACGTCGTGCGGCTTCCCAATCCTGCCTCTGCCAACAACCTCGTCGCACCGCTGTGGGCGGATTTCGATCTGGGGCGCGGTGGCGCGATGTATGCGGGGATCGTCAGCCCCGACGGGGGGGCCACCGAGTTCGACGTGATCTCCTGGGAGCAAGTGGCTCTGTTTCGGGATCCCGCTGGTGTGACGGATCCCCGCTACAGCTTCCAGGTTTGGGCCCAGCGCAATGCGGAGAGGCTGCTCTTCGTGTACGGCCGCGTGCCCGCGGATCCGGACCCGGGCTCGGTGGGTTTCGAAGGGCCGAGCGGCGCCGTGGGGGCATCCGCGTACTTCGACGGGGTGGGAGAGTTGCCGGTGGAGGGCCGAGTGCTCGAGGCCCAAACGCAGCCAGCCGGGAGCGCGCAGCTGCAGTTTCAGGTCCGCGTGACCGAAGCCGCGCTCCCGGGTCCAATCGTGAACCGAGCCCAGCTGGTGACCCCGGGGGCTCGCCACGTCGCCTCCGCCATCACCGAGCTCGGGCTCCCGGACTGACCACCTGGCTCGCTGCGCGCTGCTCGCCCGGGCTTCGTCGCGCTCGCCGCCCATTTCCCCTCCGTGCGGGTCAGCGCCGGCTCGATGCTTGGGATCGGGCTCCACTGAGGCGGTGCGCGTCGGTGCTCATGCGCCGTCCTGCGTCTGCGGAAGGGTTTCCTCCAAGAGGTCGCCCGGCGTGTGGCTCGGTGCGGCCGGGCGGGGAGGCCTGGGGCCGAGGAGGAGCCCCAGGTGGCGCAGGTCGCTGCTCGCCAGCAGCGCCATCTTCAGCAGCGCCGTGAGGAGTGCGGAGAGGAGAGCTCCGATGCCTCCCAGCAAGAACCCCCAGAACATCACGGAGAGCAACACGACCACCGGCCACAGGCCGAGGGCGCGGCCCATGACGCGCGGCTCCAACACATTGCCGATCGCGAGATTGATCCCGGCATAGCCCGCGGCCACGAGTGTGGCATGCCCCCAGCCGCCGACGAGCAGGGCGACCGCCACGCCAGGGATGGCCGCGGCGAAGCTGCCCAGGTTGGGAATGTAGTTCAACAGGAAGGCAAGCACCCCAAAGAAGACGGGCAGCTCTGCCCCCACGAGCCAGAGGAAGAGCCCGACGAGCAGGCCCGTTGCCATACTCGTCGCCGTTTTGACGGCCACGTAGCGGTTGACCTCGCTCAGCGCACGTTCGATGCGCTCTTTGCCGATCAGCCTCTGGCTCGACTCCCCGGTGGCGCGAGGACCGAAGCGCAGCAGGAGGAAGGTCGCGATGATCAGAGCCACCGTAACGTTCCACACGCCTCCCGCCAGGTCACCCGCGAGCGAGGCCGCTACGCGTACCGCGTCGCTCGGGTGAAACAGCTGCTCCACGAGGGAGGGGACGTCATGATCCCCCAGCCGCGTGCCCGTGCGCGCTATCCAGGCTTCGAACAGGGTCGTATAGCGTGGCAGAGCATTGGAGAAGTTCGTGGAAGCGGCCACGATGAGCCCCATGAAGCTCGAGAGCAGCACGGTGTCGGCCAACAGGACGAGCACCACGGAGACGGTGAGAGGAAGCCCACGGTTGCGCAGCCAGGCGACGAGAGGCATGTTGACGGTTGCCACGTACGCACCGAGCACCGTGGGAGCCAAAATTGGAGCGGCCGCGCGTACGCCGGCACATGCCACGACCAGCGCCGCGAACAGCATCAGGAATCGCCGACCCGAGCCCGGCCCAGAACCGGTCAGCTGAAGGGTTGGCGGTGCCGGCGGCCACCCGGGGTCCGGTGGCGAGGGGGCGGAAGGTTCGTTCGTGGTAGCCACGACGACTCGATGCATAGCGCAGAACGAGTCGCCGTCACAGTCCATGCCGTCGAGTCGGGGCTCGCGTGCGACGGCTGCGCCGTGACGATTTCGTTCCTCGGCCAGCGGCAGCGAGCCGGTTCGATGCCAAGAACTGGCCCTGCGCGCCCCAAAAGTGAGGGGCCCGGGCTCGCGCTTTTTGCGGCACACGCGGCTCACGGCGTTGGTCCGCGCGGGATCCCATCCCCTTCGCGAGCGAGCCAGCGCGCGGCGGAGGAAGCGCCTACTGGCCGCCCCCTCCCGCAGACTCTCGGGACACGCCGCCGCATGACGAGACGCTCCTTTCCAGCAGCCCTCGAGCTTCTCGCCACCTCGTCGCACGAAAGCCTCTCTCCGAGAGCGAGCCCGTGCGGGCCTCGCGTCGATCTCGGGCTGGGCGATTCCTTTCCAAGTGAGGCCCCCTCGAGGAGCCTCGAGGGCGGTGGCCGGAGGCTGGAGTGATCCCGCCAGCCCCAGCGCCCTCGGCAGCCACATCGACAGCGGCGACCAGTAGGTGATGAGCCCGAGGCCGATCAGCATGGCGCTGAAGGTCGGGACGAGCTGTGGGGTGACGTTGGTCCCGCTCCCTCTGGACGTCGACGACTGATTTAGCCGTCGACGAGGCGGACGACGAACGGAATTCCGAGGAAGTGAACGATCGCGTATGCGAGACCAAACACCACCACGAACAACGTGAGAGATATGAAACTGGCCATCATTGCGCGAAGAACCGAGATCCGAGTGCCCTCGCGGGGCAAAGGTTGCGCTTCGAAACCAACTGCCCACCTCGGAGGACACCCATGGAAAGACACATCGGCATGGACGTGCCTGCCGTCGGCTGCATGCTCGCCATTGCCGCGCGGAAGCGTCGTCAACCGACGACCAGTAGGAGTAAGCCGACGCCGAGTAGGCCGAGCGCCAGCGCCTTGGGCGCGAGCAGTCTTTCCCGGAAGAGCAGCCCCCCGACGAAGAAGCTGACGAGCAGCCCCCCGCGCCGAACCAGGCTGACGACGGAAACCAGCGCGGTCGGCTCCGCCAGAGCGCGAAAATAGAGGTGATCGGCCAATACGAGCAGCAAGCCCACGAGTGGCACCGTCAGCCTCGGTGAGAAACGTGGTGAGGCGCTGCCCGAGCGGCTCCTCACCAGAGCCGCCCCTGCCGCTTGAATCCCTAGATTGTACGTCGTGAACCAGAACTGCAACGTGTGAGGGGGCAGAGCGACCCGTTGCAGCAGGATCTTGTCGTAGAGGGCGCTCGCCGCACCGAGCACCGTTGCCGCTGCGACGAAGCCCACGAAGCGGTTGCGCTCGAAATGGATCCCTTCGCGCCTGCCCAGCCAAGCGAAGGCGAGGTAGCTCGCGACGACGATTGCCATTCCGCAGCCCTGGCCGAAGCTCGGGCGCTCACCGAGCAGGGCAACGGCACCGAGCAGCGTGAGCAGCGGGGCCGTTGCTCTCAGCGGGCCGGCCACCGATAGGGGGAGATGCTGGAGGGCCAGCAGCATCAAGAGCCAACTCGCGCTCACCACGGCTGACTTGAGCAGCACCAGGGCGTGCTCGCTCGGCAGAAGCGGGCTCAGCGCGAAAGCGGGGCCCGCTGTGACCAGAGTGACGCCCACGAGCCCGCACCACCCCGCCGCGGTGCTCGCGAGCAGCACGAGAACGACCGAGTTGTCGCGCACGGCCGCCTTCTTGGCGACATCGTACAAGCCCAGGCACAGGGCTGACGACAATGCCAGGTCGAGCCAACTCACGTCGAATCGGGGCGGGCGGAAGACATGGACGATCTCAATCGGCTTGAACCTGGGCCGCGCGGTGGGGCGCGAGCCTCATGCCTGGTACGGAAGCCGAGAGCTCGCACCGCCTCCTGCTCAGTCGAGCGAAGCCATCTTCCCGCTCGTCGCCTCGTCGAGCCAGGCGTCGATCTCGCGGGCCAGCACCGGCGGAGGCAGCGCGCCGCTTTCGAGTACTCGATCGTGGAAGACGCGGATGTCGAAAGCTGCCCGCGCACGCCCAAACCAACGTGCCCGTACACACCAGCAGCGCTCGGCCTTCGATGCCCCACGTCGACATGCGCATGGCGCGTTCTACCGCGCTTCGTCCCCGAGCACGAGGGTCTCCGGCCGGAGGGCCATTCATTCGAAGGGCCACGCACCCGGAGCGCCGTCTGGCGGCTTGTCGCAGCACGCGTGCCGTCCCCTCGTCGAAAGCCACGAGCAGCGCGTGCCTTGCCTCGGCTCCGTCGACCCGCGCGCGGGCTTCTTCGTGAGCCACGACCGCCGCGCTTTCCACGGGAGAGCAACCTGACGGCACGGGCCTACGAGACACAGCAGCCGCTGTCGCCGACCGAGCTCTTCGACTGGGAGCGGCAGTGGCTCGAGAGGGAGCTGCCATCGCCCCCTGCTCGAGTGCTCGTCGGGGGGCTGGCCTGGGTCGGGAGGTCCGAGCCTAGCGGGCGCAGGGCTAGGAGGTCGCTGGCTTCGAGCCCGCGCCGGCGCTGGTCGAGGAAGCCTGCCTCCGGGGCCTTCGGCTACACGTTCTCGACCACGAGGGCTTTTCGGATCTCGTCGGGCGCGGGGGAGCGCAACCCACTCGTCGAGCGACCCTACGAGAGTACTCCCTTTCGGGGTGTCCGCCAAAGCGGGGTAATCTCAAAGAGCAAAGAAGGCGGGCGCGTTCAGAGGGGATAGGGAGAGGGGAGGGCAGAGAAGCGGAGGGACAGATTCTTACCTTTGCCGCGAAGTTGTGGCTCATGGTGAGCTGGTCTGCGACCGCGGAGCGTGCGCAGAAGACGGCTCGGGCTCACTCACCAACCGCGGAGGACGTTCTCGCGACACGAGTCGGCTCGACCGCGGCGTCCGTGGACAGTCGTGCCTCGGGAGGATGCAGTGTACCGAATACCGTTGTGCCTGTGCAGCTGTCTACGAACCCTCTGTGGTGGCCTGGGCCCCTTGGTGTACGAGAGCGTGGGGCGTAGTCCTGCCAGGTGCGCAGGCCGCCCTTACGCTCGGCATACTTGGACCGTTGTCCAAAACCAAGAGGGGCCGAGCGTTCGCTAGCCCGGACTTCTCACGACCTGGTCTCGAGGGTGCGATGAGTCGTGTCTTTTTGCCCGGCTGCCCGCCAGCGCGTGCGGGGCAGACAGCCAGTCTGCCTGCGCGCGCGCTGGCGGGCATCTGGACTGAAAATCCACTTCCTCATCGCACCCTCGGTCCTGCGGTCGTGAGACATCCGGGCTAGCACCGGCACCTGGAGATCATCATGCGAAGCTATTCATCTCCCAAATTCTCTCGTCGAACACCCATCTTCACGTTCTTGTGCACAGCGCTCGGGCTTAGCGCCTGCTACAGCGTCGATCCGGTGGAAGAGCAGCTTCTCGTCTCCGAGCAAGGGGTGGTCATCCCCGCGGGGCAGGCCCTGGCACACCCGCTTCGTCTGGAAGCAGGGGTGGTGCTCACCGGGGGAGCCTGGGTACACGACGGCAGCGAGGCCTTCGAATCCAGCAACTTCGGGTACCGAGCTCCCGAGACGCTTTCCGAGGCCCTATTGCTGCCGGCAGGCTCGATTCTCATCGGGGACACGGTGATCCCGGCGGGTGTGAGCCTCGAGGCGGGGAGCATTCTGCCCGGTGCCCGCACACTCGACGCTTCCGGTTTCGACTCGACTCTCGACGCGGCCGCGGCGGTCGTGCCGCCGAACGAGCCCCTTGCGGCCGATGTCAACGCGGTCCCGTCCGCCAGTCTGCTCACGGGAGCGCCGGGCGTTCTGACAGCCGATCTTGCGCTACCTGCCGGCAGCGTTTTCCCCAACGGAACCAAAGCGCCAGACGGTACGATTGAAGCCAACGACCTGCCGAATGCGTTTCCGAACGCAGAGCTCACTGCAGATGCGGTGCTGCCCGCGGGCACATGGGTGCCGGGTGGCGTGCAGCTGCCGGACACCGTGGGGCTCACCATTGAAGGGACGGCGAACGCCTTCGTCGGATCCTATCGACTACCTGAAGGGAGTGTCATCGCAGCGCCAGGGATTGGTTTGCCCGCGGGCACTCAGCTGGACGCTGCCGTACTGATCCCTCGTGGTGCTGCGTTTCTGATCGACAGCACGTTGCCAGCCGCCACCGAGCTGGGTCTCGGCTACCTCGAGCCCCCGCTCGATTCCCCCCCCGAGCGCCGCTACACCGGAGGTTCCACACTGGCAGATGAAGTGACTCTCACGCGCGGCACGGCTTTGCTCGGCGACGTCCTGATCCCGGAAGGTGTGGGCGCACTCAGCGCTCCTCTCTTTCTGCCCGGGGGCACGCAAATTGCCCGCGGCCTGACCCTGCCCCAGCAGCAACGCATCGGCATGCTGATCCCTCCAACAGCGGTCCTTTCGACGGCTAGCTTCAGCCCGGCGAACCTTCCCGCCGAGACGTTGCTCCTGGGTTACGTAGAACCCACGGCCAGCGCTCTACCGCTACCCGCCGGATCGCAGTTCATGAGCGGGTACGAAGACAGCGACGGCAGCATCGTGCAAGCCAGCTCGATTGACAGCGCAACCACGCTCCCGGCCGGTAGCCTGTTGCTCGGGGGTGTCGTGCTGCCTCCTGCGAGCACCGGAAACTACCTCACATTCAGCACCGATCTCACACTCCCCGGCGGCGCGATGATCCCAGCCGACGGGAGTGGCAACGCGACCGCTCAGGGGCCGGAAGGCTTGACGATCCCCGTCAACTCCTGGAGCGTTTCAGGCACGAGCGGCGCTGCACCGGAAGACCTCACATTCGGTGAGGAGCTTGCGGCTCCCCTCGACATGCCGGCTGGCGCCATCTATTGCGCGACAGCCGAGATCACGGAGGCCAGCGGCTTCGCCAAGATCACAACCGCGCAGATCGAGTATCAAATCGAGGGCGAGGCCCCCACCCAGATCGACGTCGCGACCGACTTTGCTTTCACGAACGTCGTGCAGAGCTTCAACCCTACCATTCAAACTGGGTATGTGGCGCAGGAGGTGACGGGGCTGACTCCGGAGACGACATACTACTTCCGAGTGTCGTTGCAAGGATGCCAAACGACGCTCAACGTGACTCAGGGCTTTCGTACGACAGCGGATCCGTGCGGCGGCGAGTTCGAGCTCGTGAGCGTTGGGGATGTGTATGACGGTTGGGACGGACGCTTGGGCACCGCGGACGAGTCGGCGCTGCACGTCTCGCAGATGAAGATCAACCCGGCTGACAACCGCCTGTACATTGCGGCCTCCAAGCAGTCTGACAGCACAGCCAACCTCTACCGATCTACCCAAGATTTCTTCGGCATCGAAGAGGCAGGGCTCGTCGTGGGGAACCAAGCGGTACGCAACTCGACAGCGCTCGGCTTTCAGAACTTCGGCAGCGACTTCGTCTACCTCAGCTTCAAGGACAATGCTGCGCGAGGCTTCAGCACGTATCGCTGGGAGCTAGGTGCCTTTGGCGCAGACATTTCCGTGGCCAGCGCCGATGGGGTGCTCGGCGGGATCAACGCGGCGGATCGAGAGGGCTTTGGCGATGCGACGAACGTTTGGATCACGGACAGCATCGGAGCTCGCCTCGGCCAAAACGATGTCATGTACCTGAGCACGCGTACGACGGGCAAACTGTACATGGCCGACTCCACCAACGGGACACCAGGCGACGCAGAGGACTTCACCAACTGCGCGGGCTGCGGAAACAACGGTGGGGCCGGTGAGCTGTGGAGCTCGGGCACGAACAACGTGGGCAGCCTGACATACGTGGACTCGGGCGCTACGAGCGGCTTGTTCATCGGCGTGGGTGACGAAGGCGGTACCGCCGCGGGGATTAGCTTCATGCCCACCGCCGATGTGGGGAGTACGACCCCAACCATTACAGCACTGACGATCGCAGGCTTTGCTGGTGCAGTGGTTGCGGACATCGCCGTGCTCAATGCAGACATCGTTGCTAGCTTGCGAGTTGTCGGCGGTGGACAAGCGTGGCGCTGCGCCGACTACACTACCAACGACTGCAGCGATGGCGCCAACTGGGCGAAATGGGTCGACTTCGCCGACGGCTCGGGGCTCGCCGAAACGGACGCCGACAATGGCACCATTCGTTGGGTCCGGCAAATGCCCAATACGGGGACGGTGTTCCTCGGCACCGAGAACGCAAATGGTGCACAGATTTGGTCGGGGGCTAGCTTGGGCGTCGACCTGGCTCGAGCCCCTCAGAACGCCTGCGCCGGCCTAGGCGACGCAAGTCTGATTGCAGCACCAACTGCGGAGACCGTCACCAATGCCGAGCGCGGTGTGGATATCCTCTACCTGGCACTGCACAAGTACAACCTCTACGACCAAGCCGATGCAGCGCAGAACAATGTCTATGTGTACCGTCGCCTCGAGCAATTCTAGCAGGGAAGGAACCGGATCATGATGCGCTACTGCCTGTCTACCACCGCTGCCTTCACTCTTTTCGCCCCGGCTGCTTTCGCCCAGTCTGTCGCCGAATCGGAAGCATCTCTGAGCGCGAAGGCACAGCTCAGCGCCCCGCCCGCTGCGGATGACGGCACCGCGCCGACAGCTAGCTCGTCGGCTTCTTCGAATGGCGAGTTCGACAGCGGCAAGCTGCTGCTGGGCGTTCAACTCTCGGGCAACCTGACAATGCAGAGTTTGGATGCGACCGAGGGGCAGTTGGGGGCTGGGGGCTCCGCCGCTGTCGAGTACGTCGTCATGCCGTACTTCAAGGTAGGTCTCGAGGTGGGCTATATGTCCGCCAGCTACGAGAATACGGCAGTCACCGATAGTGGTTCGAATGTCGTCGACGACTCGCTCAATCTGTACGTGGCGCCCGACGACTTGATCACGAAGCGAGGGGGGCGCGGCACCCTGAGCCACGATGCGGTCACCGTGCCCCTCGTCCTCAAGGGGAGGTATCCCATCCCCGTCGACGCGGATATGTATGTGGCTCCCTACGTCAGTTTCGGAGGGCAGCTCGACATCAACATGTCGAGCGCCTACGACGTTCAGAACGACGACGAGTTCGACTACGGCGATGGCCTCAACGGTATCGACTTCAAGCTGCTAGGTGGGATCGGTTTGGATTTCTCTCTGGGTAGCCATGGTCAGATCGGCGTCGAAGGGCGCTACCTCATGGGTTTGACCGAGGCCCCCGGGCGAGAAATGCAGCTCAACTCACGTCCCAACGCAGAAACCGAGTCCGAGTACCCGCTGCAGTTTACCGTGCCGGCGAACCAGTGGAGCCGCATCCAACTGCTGCTCAGCTACCGCTACCCGCTGACGCTTGGCGAGTAGCATACGCTTCCTGTCCTCGCACGTCAGGGCTGGACCCGCAAAGTCCAACGGCCAAGAAGCCGTTCCTCATGCCGTTCGACCCCGATGTCCAGACACGAACACACCAGGGCTCTGCCCGTCGGCGTCCGGGCTGTTCTCGCCGTCATCGAGGCAAAGGTGTCCTCACAGAGCAAACCGTCTGCCCATTGCTCGGAGTCATCACGCGCGCGGTCTTCACGCCCGGCGCGACAGGGCTCAGCCTCCGCTCACAGCGCTCCTGGACGCAAGTCGACTCCTCAGCGCAATCGCCGGACGACTCGCGCTCACACCCCGCGGTCCCCGGGGACGTTCGAGCCGGCGCCAGCACGGGATGCCGAGAAGAACGAACAGAGCCATGCGATTGCGAAGAGTTCGTAATCTGCTAGGTTGTGCGTCAGTGGTGCGAGAGGCAAGGGTTGCAGTATCAGCGTTGCCGTTGCTCTTGGGATCGTGCGATCAGACAGTGCCCGATAGCGCCCAGGTGGAGATCCGCGGGATGGCCATAGCGGACGGTGCACCGGCGATCGACCAGCGCGTCTTTCTCCATCGCGACTCGACGTGGGGTGAGGCGATCGGCAACGCGAGGGGCTACCACGTCGCCCTTCTGAACTGCCTACTCGAAGAGCTGGATACCGTCGGCAGTTGTGACGCGTACAGAACGACCACCACCGACGACGAGGGAGCGTTTGTCTTTTCACTGCTGGGAGACGAAACCAAGAACGAGTTCGGCCAGAGGCTGGGGTTCGAGGTGTCAATCAACAACGGCCACGCCGGCCTCTCCGGCGCCGTAACGACCACACGCTTCGAGATCGAAAGTGAAGAGATATCCCTTGGCGAGTTGGAGCTTTGGCCATCCGGCCCCGGTGTGAACGCGTCCGAGACCGAAGTGCTCGTAGACTGGTCCTCACTCGGTGTTCAAGAGGACAACTCTTGGACCACGCAGGTCCGGTTCTTCGTCGTGCAGGACTCCTTCATCGGGCTCGATCAACTGGCGGGGCTGCTCTGGGCCGAGCAACTTGCAGACGAGCAGGAGAAGTCACTCACGTTACCGCTGCAGGTGTTGCAAGATCAAGAGATCGTCGTTCGCATCCAGGACTATACCCGCAATACCGTTCGAACGAGTCCTATGGTCCGAATCCAGGGGAGTCTCACCCCCGTTTCCCGAGGCGCTCAATGCGTGTTCGCCACCAGCCTGGAGACCCGCACCGATTCGCCGTGTCGGTTGACGGACGGCGACTTTTTGAAGGTCTTCGAAGGCGCGCCAAAGGTGTGTGTGGAAAAGGAAAGCGACGCGTCCACCAACACAGACGAGGCCAGAAGAGAGATAGCGCCTCTCTCCCAATGTGCAGAGAGCGGCTTTGAAGAGGTCATCATCGACCTGGGTTCGTCCGCCATGCGGAGCGAGCTCTTTCTTCATGCTTCGGCCGTGGGGCTCCCGGTCTCGTTGGTGGTTTCCGTGTCTGAAGACGGCATCGCGTTCGAAGACCTCGCGGACGAAGTGTTGGCCTTCTCGCGAATGCCCATTGGACGAAAAGCGCGCTTCATTCGCTTTCGCCGCGACGTCGCGATTGGCGAGGACGCCGTTGGCGTTCTCGAGTTCTTCGTCAACGAGATAAGCGTGTTCTAGCGCTCGTTCCGCCGACACCGACTTCCGGTCGTTTCGGGAGGCTCGGATGGCGGGGCGGAGAAGATACCGGGGAGTGTCCGAAAGCTTGTGTATTCGAATCCCTAGGAATCATCCAGCGCGCCGGCACGCAACCACGCCGAACTCGAGAGCGGATGACACCGTTTCGTCGAGCCGATTCCACCCAGCGTAGCAACGGCGCAGCATCGTCTTCAATCGCGCTCGATGGTCCGATCGATCAATCCGTCCGTGCTTCCATCTTGCGCTGAGTCTGGTCTCATCCGACCAACGTCGAGCACCGGCGGATGCGCGGCTCGGTGTAGCAGCAGACCTGAAGGTCGCGCCGCTTTCGGGTAGACGCTGTGTCTGCAGACTGACTATGGTGATCGTCCACTCACCCACACCGGAGGGCTCATGCGCGTAGGAATGCGCAGACTGGCTGGGTCGCCAATCAAAGACCTGATGCGAACCCTGGCGCTGAGCGTGCCGCTACTCTTCTCCGCCATCGCCTGCGAGCCGGACAGCACCCGGCTGATGTCGGTGGCACTCGAAAGTGACCAGGAGGTTGGCATTCTGGTGCTGGCCGCGAACAGCGGCGACGACGACGATGCGCTCTATCGAGTGCAGGGCTCGGTGGAACTTCGAGGGCCGCTGGTACAGGAAATCGACGTTCTCGCTGGCGACGCAAGATCTGGCTGGGTGCAGACGGAATCCCTCCCGGTGGGCTCCTACACAGCCGAGCTCCGCGACGGTTACCAGTTGCAGGTGGAGGTGGACGGCAAGTACGTCGACGTCGATTCCGAGCTGACTTCTCCAAACCCGATGCCGTTCGTCATCGCGGCATCCTCGGTGACCCCCGTCACCTTCGTTTTTTCGGTGGGCGAGTTCGATGTCGGGCTCAGTCAGGGGGAGGTAGCGTTTGGGGTTGGGGTCGTGGACGCGAGCGACGGCCCTGTCTCACTCAGTGCAGGGGGCCGGCACACTTGCGCCCTCATGGGATTGGGTGCGGTGCGCTGCTGGGGCGACAACGAATTCGGGCAGCTAGGCCAGGGCGACCTAGAGGACGTTGGTGACGATGAGGCGCCCGCCACCGTCGGCAGTGTCGACATCGGCGGGCCGGCGGTGAGCGTGGTGAGTGGCGGCACGCACAGCTGCGCTCTTCTGGACTCCGGCGCAGTGCGCTGCTGGGGCAACGGTGCCTTTGGCCAGCTCGGCTACGGCAACACCGACATCGTCGGTGATGACGAGGTCCCCGCTTCTGCCGGCGATGTCGACGTGGGCGGTAACGTGATTCAGCTGAGCGCTGGAGACCGGCACACCTGTGCTCTGCTGGACACCGGGGGCGTTCGCTGCTGGGGAAGTGGAGCATCCGGCCGACTGGGGTACTTCGGCACGGAAAATTTGGGCGACGATGAAACGCCCGCGTCCCGCGGGGATGTGGACCTGGGCGGACCGGCGGTTCAGATCGCCGCCGGCGCCACACACACCTGCGCTCTGCTGCTCGGGGGAGCTGTCCGCTGCTGGGGAAACGGCGCTCTCGGAGCGCTCGGGTATGCAGACACCAACAGCATTGGCGACGATGAGTTCCCGGCTGAAGCGGGAGACATCTCCGTCGAAGGACACGTCGTGCACGTCGCGGCTGGGGGCGAGCGCACCTGTGCCCTGCTCTCCACGGGGTCAGTGCGCTGCTGGGGGCTCGGAACTGACGGCAGGTTGGGCTACGGCAATACGAGCACGGTTGGCGACGATGAAACGCCCGCTTCCGCGGGCGATGTCGACCTGGGTGGACCCGTGGTGCAACTGGCACTGGGTGCGGCTCACTCCTGCGCGCTGCTCGCCACGGGAGCGGTTCGCTGCTGGGGAAGCGCGAGCGGAAGCGAAACGGGGGCGAACGGTGTTCTGGGCTACGGCAACACTCTGGACATTGGAGACAACGAGCCCCCCGCAGCGGCTGGAGACGTGGACGTGGGAGACGCTGTGGTCCGGCTTGCGGCGGGGGACAACCACACCTGCGCGCTGCTGAAGTCGGGAGGGGTGCGGTGCTGGGGAGACGGAGCCTCCGGCGCGCTCGGCTATGGCAACACGAGCGATGTGGGCGACAACGAGACACCTTCCGCCGTCGGCCTCGTCGATGTCGGGTCGGGCGCGGCACCGTAACGCGGGGGGGGGCAAAGCCTGGCGCCTATGGGCGCTGCGTGGGCCATTTCACCCCACGCCACGGGAAACGCGGGGGCGAAGCTGCCCTCCTTTGACGACTACTAGCACTATCGTCAGTTGGCGGCGAAGCCATAGAGTCCCTTCATGCTACGGCAGAGCCGTATGATGGTCACTGCAAGTCATCGCTCTGGGCTCGAGCCGCGCTGGGTCGAATTGGGGCGACGTATCGCTCGCCGAAGCTCCGCTCGGGTCATGGGCTCTCGCAGGAAGGAGTAGGCCCAGCGGGGTCGCGTCCGCTCGCGGCGCGCCAGTGCGCAGCCGGTCGTTCGAGCGCGGGTGCCTTGTCCCCTCGAAGAGCTTCGCTCCAGGCGCGGGCTCTCCTACTCGTTCATCGCGCGCCAGTTGGCCGTGGTCGAGGTCCTGTGTCCCCGCGTGGTGGTGATGTATCTGGGCCGAACCGGAGAATTGGGAACACGCCAGCAGGTGCTGCGCGATCCTCGGCACCCCTACACGCAGGCTCTGTGCGCGGCCGTTCCCGTGTTGGGTCGCGCGGCGCCCGCCCGCGGCCCGTCCGGCGAGCCCCCCAGTCCGGCGAGTCCTCCCTCCGGCTGGTCGTTGCATCCCCGCTGCCCTCGGGCTCGTCCTCGCTGCGCCCAGGAAGTCCCCGACCTGTCGGTGGGCGGCATCGATCGGCCTTGCGCCTGCTTCTACGCGAACGAGCCCAAGAAGCTCGTCTGCTGATTCGGGCGATGCGTCTCGTGCGAGGCGGCCTGTCGGACGGGGTCTCGCGGGCCTGCGGGTCTGAGCTTGCGCAGCGGAGGAAAGTGGCGCGGGTGAGGCTTGCGGTGCTACCTCTGACCCGCTCGCGAGGTGGGACGCGAGCAAGCCGCGACAGCGACGTCGTCTTTCGAGCATTCCACCATTCCGCGGCGAGCGCGGGGTGCCCCGGGGGCGTACGACGACGAAGCGAGCTGACAGATCGAAGCAGACAAGCAGAGGAGGAAACGATGAGCGGACGAACGAGGACCGGGCTGATGCCCGCGCTTGCCCTGGTGGCAATGGCAGGGGCTTGCTCGGAACCCAGAGATGTGGAGCTCGAGAGTTGGGAGCTGGGAGTGCTCTCGGCTGAGCTGCGGGACATGAGTCAGTTCGAAGCTCAGCAGGACCTGGAACAGATCTTCGGGCACGTGCGGACGCTCTACGGTCCGTACGAGTACAAAGAAGAGCGCTTCGGGTACTCGATTGCCGAGCTCGAAGAGCAGGCCCGCGAGATGTTGGCCGAGTTTCCGGGCGACAGCGGCTTCTTCGAGACCGCGCGTTGGTTTTTGACCCGCTTTCAGGACGGGCACGTGTCGCTCAGTCAACCACGAACGAGCGAGCCTGTCGTCGGCTACCAGATTGGGATCGCCGTGCAGCCGGTGGAGGGCAAGGCGCTGGTCGGCGGTCTGCTCGACCCCTCGCTCGCACAGCTGGGCATCAGCTACGGGGACGAGGTACTCGCCGTCGACGGCGTCACACCATACGAGCTGCTGGAAAAAGCAACGAAGCTCGGCAGTCTTGGAAACGATCTCAGCAACGAGCATCTGATCCTGCGCGCTTTCTTGCGCCCGGGTTTCGCTTCCAGCCTCACGCCCGAGGGGCCTGTCGCAGAAGTGGACTTCCGCCGCGCGGATGGCAGCGAATATTCGCGCGAGCTCGTTTGGCGGGAAGTGACGGAGGTCGACGCTGGCCTGGTTTCGTCTGACGGCGAGGAGAGCAACATCGCGCCGGCGGACGGCTTCTACGTCCACGCCGTCGACGAGCTGGGCAGGGCGACGAAGGGTTCCATCTTCACCATCGGCGCGCCGGTCCCCTTCTTCCTGACGCCTTCCACCGCTGCTGCCTTCGACGTCGCGGAAGTGACGGTCAACGCGACCATGCTCAGTCGCTACGGGCTGGAGCCCTCGACGACCTTCGACATCTACAGTGCCCTGTACTCCTTCGGAGGCAAGACCATCCTGCTGATTCGTCAGAGTGGCTACGGCAACCAGGACTTCCCCCAGCGGCTGCAGTACTACAAGGCGCTGATGGATCAGTACGACGGCTTCGTCGACGGGCTGGTCGTCGACCAGACGCACAACCCCGGAGGGGCCCTCGGCTACTGTACGGGGTTCGCGCGATTGTTCGCTCAGGAGCCGGGCAGCGGTTTCGTGCAGGCGATGAACACCGACAGGCGCTGGATCAACGCAATTCGCGACTACGCGCGCGCTCTGGACCCCAGCCTTTCCTCGGAGCTGAGTCGAAGCTACGAGCTGCGCGCGTCCCTCATCGAAGAGGCCTACGACGCCGGAGAGGGAGTCTCCCCACCCATTGCTTTTGACCCGGGGCACGAGCTTCTGCCAGACGAGGAGTACGTCTGGACGAAGCCAGCGCTGGTCTTGATCGACGAGCTCGCCGGCTCCTGCGGCGACATGTTCCCCATGCTCGTCAAGAACAACGGACTGGCGCCGCTCTTCGGGCGCCGCACCATGGGCTTGGGCGGCAACGTCGAGGAGTTTGGGCCTCTGGCGAACAGCGACGCCATGCTGCGGTTGACGCGAGGCCTGGCCACGACCTATCGGGAGGACGGCAAGTATTCTTCCGAAGACTTCGTCGAAAATCGTGGCGTGGAGCCAGACGTCGAGCACGTGATCACGGTGGACGACTTCCGAGGTGGCTTCGTCGGGTACATGACTCACTTCTCCGAGGTTCTGGCAGCCTCGATGGACGGTGCCCCACCGCCCGCCGAAGGTCCCGTCACCGACCCGCAGTGAGCTCTGCTCAGTCCGCCGCCCGATGGAGCATTCGCACCGCGCACGAGCAGTCGTTGCTCGGCGTGGTCTCGAAGGCCCGTCGGGCGCGGACGTGACCGCGAGGGACGATTGGGAACAGTGCCGTTGCTGAGGAGGCGGCTGGGCCGCTGTTGCCGCGGCGTTCGAGAACTCGCTCCACGGTTTCATGCGCGGCCGGCTCCTGCACTCCGAGCACCTGCGGCACCGGGAATTGCGGCTTGCTCAGTGACGGGTGCTCGGGGCTGATCGACTGCGGCGCGTGCACTTCCGGCGGCTGTACGCCGCTCACATGCAAGGATCAAAACGCAGACTGCGGTCCAGTCGCCGACGGCTGCGGTGGCTTGCTCGATTGCGGGGTTTGCACGGTGGCCGGGGAAACCTGCGCCGGCGGTGGCCCCCCAGCCGCTGCGGAGCCGTCCTCATCCAGTAGGCGGCTTCGCCGGTCAGGCCCCCGCTTCTCGGGGCGGGGGTCCGGTCGCCGAGCCTCGAGAGGCCGGGAGAGCTCGCCTACGCCACCGGGCTCGGCGAGCCGAAGCCCGTCGGGAGATGCGCCGCCGTCGAGTGACGCTTCTTCTCGTGGGCGCGTTGCGCGGCGCGGCAGCTCGGCCAGGTCAAGATGACCACGTCCCGAAAGGCCTGGTCCGCGCTCGACTCTTTGGTGATCGCTGTCGTGTTGTGCCACATCGTGGTGTCATCGATTAGAAGTAGTTCGCCCAGCTCCAGCACGCGTTTCAGCGCGACTCTGCGGCCCTCCCGATCGTGGGCCAACAGGGAGATGCCGCCGTCGACGTTCACCCGGTTGACCGCAAAGATGGCCAGCACGCGTGTGTTGTCTTGGTGCCAGCCCTCGACGACTGGAAAGCCAGTGGCTCCGTCCTCGCCGCTCGTGGCGGTGACGCGTTGGGCCTGCACCAGGATCTCGTGCTCCTCGCTCAGCGCTGCACAGGCCGCGAAGACTTGTATCAAGGGGGCCAAGAGCCCGAGCAGCTCGAGCTCCATTTCCGGGTAGTCGCGCGTGAGCCCTCCGTGGACGGGGTTGTACTCGGCCGGTTGATACAGCGGCCCATGCTCGGCGAGCCGGAGCCCTCCACGCCCCACCTTCACGCGACAGATGCTCTTTCTGCGGAATCCCCCCTGGACGTAGCCATCGAGAGGGACCGTGTCGAAGAGCGACTGGATTCTCTCCATGTCGAGAATGTTCCCAACGTGCAGGACCGAGTGTGATTTGTCGAATTGCGGAACCTTCGGTGGAACTGCGAGTACACCTCTGGCCATTGCTCTGCTCCCTTGATTGCGCGAGTCTCGATTGCCCGCGCCGCGCGAGTTCGATTGCGCACCGTCGATGCCGCGCGCGCTCGGCTTGCTTGGCGTGCGCACATCTCCCTCCATGGGGGGTGAGATGGCATGGTCGCGCACCGAATTCAAGGGACATCTCCGCGCGTCTTCTCGATGAAGCATTGGGCGCCTCGGGGGCTTTCCGGGCGGCGATGGTGTTTCTCCGTCCCACTGCCGCAACCCACGGAAGGCGCAACGAGCCCCCAAGCATCTCGAGCACCGCGCTTCGACTGCCAACAGACGGGACTCGGTCCCGACGACGCGCCGCTCCCCCCCCCCGGTTGCTGGGCGGTTTCTCGCGCGCATGGGCCGGCAACGGGCGCGACTGAACAACGCGCCAAGCTGGCAAGAATCCGCCCGGACTGCACACGCGGTGGTTCTTGGGAGCAACGCGATGTCAAATCCGCCTCGGGGGCCGCCCCCGGATCGCTTGGAGATTCCTTCCATGGGTGGGACGCAGCTCTCCCGAGCGACGGAGATCGTGGTCTTGATATCCGGCGTTCACGGAACCGTTCGGAGAGTGGGTGCAGGCCAGTACGGCGCCATCCACGACGGCGTCGTCGGGCCGGAGCGGGGAGCAAGTCCTTTGCAGGCGGTTGGGTGATGGGGTTGGCATCGAAGCCGTTTCGTTCTCCAGCAAGAGCGGGAACCATCCTCGCATTACTCGCGTTCTTCCGAGCCCGCGCGATAGCGGGCGTGGAACTGGTGAGTGACGATCGCTACCAGCGCACCTTCCTGCTGGGAGCCGACGTGGGCAGTGTCACCATCAGCCACGATCCGAAGGCCGAGAGCCTGGTGGTTTGCGTGCGTGCCGGCGGCGTGCGCGTCTTGTGCCAGGGGTCGTCCAGTGCGTGCGGGAAGCATTCGACACGGCCAGCGACGTGAGCCACATCGGCGCTCGGCTCGCGCGCGATCCGCGTCTCGCGCCCGCGCTCGCAGCGCGCCCGAGCTTGCGCCTGCCCGGCGGCCACGACCGCTTTCATTGCCGGCAGATTCCGGAGCTCTTTGATCCTGGCGTGCGGCGTCTGGAGCCGCTCTGCGTTCTTCGGGGCACCGGTACCGTTCTTCCGTCACGCGGGCGACGGCGGCATACAGCGGGTAGGGCGCTTCAGCGGAAGTCGAAGCGCAATTGGCCCGACGGGCGAGGGGAACGCCGGTGGAGGTCGAAGCCCGAGACCCCGGTGGTGCAGAGCAAGAGCGATGGCTTTTTGACCGGTGCGGTGCTCGAGCCGCCGTCTGACGCGTCCGCGTCCGTTGGCGCACCGGCATCTTCCGGACCTACGCGAGCCGATGGGCTATCGAAGACGTCCAGTGGAATCGCGTTTGCGATCGCGGTGTATCCCGCTTGATTCGGGTGGACTCCGTCGCACGTCAGCGCCGGCGCCATGGCCCACCCGGGACGCGTCGGATCCATTACGACTTTCTCGAGATCGATCACGGCATCGAAGCTCGGCTCCGGGGCACCGAGCCGTTGGTCGTGCTGCCGGATCCAAGCATTCACGTCTCGGGCGACCTGCACGTTGTTGCCGGTATCCTTGATCGAGCCGCCGAAGGGAAAAATTGGGATGCCGATGATGCGCTTGCCGGCGCCATGCGCAGCGAGGATGGCTCGCGCAAACGCGTCTTGCAGGAACGCGGCATCGACGCCCTCGTAGGAGATGTCGTTGACGCCCATCAACACGACCACCGAGGCGACGTTGGGGAGCGTCAGCAGCTCGTCGAGCCGCCGCAAGCCTCGCAGACCCGCGCCGTCCTCCGAAGCAAAGCGCCCGGAGCCGATCCCGGCGTTGAAGATGGCCACTCGAGTGCCGTCGGCGAGTGCAGGCATTCGCTTCGAGAGCAGATCGGGCCAGCTGCCATCCGCATCGCGCCTCGAGCATGCACCCTCCGTGATCGAGTCGCCGAGCGTCACGATCGTCACTGCCCGTTCGGGTGAGAGGACCTGCACCTCGTAGGCGACGAAGACCCGTCGCGTCCTCTCGGCCGAGGACAGGTCCCCAGCCGCCACCTGGTTGCCTGCCGCGTGATACGATGTTTTGAGGAGCCCTCGGCCACCCTGCGTGGTGGGGATGAACGAGCCCGGCACATAGACGGAGATCGCGAGATCGCGGCCGGCGTCGACAGGCAGATCGACGGGATCGCTCCAGACGTCACGCCCCGCCGGCACGGTCACGGTCGAAGCTCCTCCAAACGTGAGCATGCGGTCCGTCTCCGGGACAATGGCGCTGCCCGAGCCCCGAAGCGCGACGTGAGCGGCGCCGACGTCGAGGGCTGACGACGAAAATCGCTGACTGAATCGCACGCGAACCTTGCCTCCGCCCGCGGTCAGGTGGGCGAGGACTCGGAGTGTGCGATCGGAGAGGTCCGGCACCGGATCTCGAAAGGTGCGGTCCGTCGTGATCGTCGTCGAAAGTGGGCCCCGACCGCCCCATGCCGAGACCCACGACTCGGCCAGGGCCGGTGTCGTCCCGAGCAGCGGTACCAAGCCGAGAACGGAAGCCATGACCTTCGAACGGTTGAAGGGTAGTCTCATTGTCGCTCGCGCAGGGGCTGCCGGAATGAATAGCGCGAAACGCGAGCGATCCGCACAAGAATCGTCGGCTCGCCGTGGGACGTGAGTTTTCCCGGGTCGGCTGGCGCCGATGGCGCAAGGCCAGTCAACGGGGGGATGGACCGAGGGCTGGCACCAACGCCTGGCCGGCACCGCAAGGCGGTGTGACGGCGGGGCACGTCGAAGCATCTGAGCACGAGAGCACCCGGCCCCGTGCGGCTGGGCGGCCACTTTGCCCGTCACCCGACGAGCGGTTGCACCGCATCCAAGCGAGCCGTCTGCCGTCGAGAGCTCGGGGCAGCGAGAGCGCGCTCGGATGTGCATCGCTACGACGCCGGTCATACCTTCATGAACCCGACCGGGCCCGGCTTCTGCCAGCGCACCGCCGAGCTCGCTTTCGGACGCGCCCTCGAGTTTCTGCGACGAGAGGTCGAGGGCGATCTCGGCTCGCCGGGGTGAGGGGCGCGGCAGCCACCGGACGATCCGCCGCCGGTGCCTCGAGAAATCGCCGCCGTGGCGATCCGGTCACTCTCCGGCGGCTGGCTGTGTCAGAATGCGCCAAGCTCGGGCTGTTCTCCGACCGCTGGGCATTCGCAACGCGGCACGCACTTTGCTAGGGCCGAGGCATGAAAGCGAAATGGCTTGGACTGGTCGGGCTGGCGTTGGCGCCCGCGTGCGCCGACGAGATCGATGACGGACCAGGGGACGGCTCGGGCGGCAGCGCTCATGCGCCCGATGCCGCCATGTCGGGTGGCGGCTCGGGCTCGGGAGACGCTGGTGCCATGGCAGGCGCTGCCGGCACCTCGACGCAGTGCTATTCACCCACGCAGAATCTCGGCAGCGCCTACGCGGACGGTGCAGAAGGCTGCCCTTGTGATGAAGGGTCAGTTTGTGACCCACCCGCGGCGCTGATTTGTCAGGACGGCAAGTGGCAGGCCGTGGAAGACGGTCCCTGCTTTCCGATGGATCTCGACTGCCGTGGGCGGCTCCTCGACGTCAACGATTGTTTGCAGTTCTTCGGCACCTGCGTGCGCCTCTCCAACGGTCTGTTCTGCGGCCTCAATCCTCGAACCGACGAGTGCTCCGGCGCGCTCGTCCAGGACGCCGGCGGTTGCCTGCAGGATGACGCCTATTGCACCGAGCTCCCCTCGGGGCTGTACTGCACGGGGCCCAGTGCTCCCAGTTGCCCTACCGGGTACGTTCCGGGGACCTGCCCCAGTGACCCCGTGTTCTGGTGCTTTCAGTTCTCCGAGAGCCTCAGCTGCACGCTCGGCACCCTTTCCACCACCGAGTGCGAACAAATGGGCGGTGAGGCGTCGTTCGATCCCGGCGACGGATCCATCTCCGGGGTTGGCTGCCCCGACGAGGGTCGGGAACTGGGATTCATCGAGCCCGGGGGCGACGAGGGCGCGTTGTGCTGTGAGCCCGCGCCTTGAGTGACGGGGGGCCACGGGCGTCGTTCTCGCCGGCTGCTGCTCGAAGCAGTGGAGGCGAAGCGCGAGGGAACAGCTGGGCGTGAGATTCTGCGTCCAGGCGGAGCTCGTCGCGGTGGAGTTGCCGCACTGTGCTCGACCGCTCGAATCGCCAATCGTGAAGCCGCCGCAATCGTCAGAGGGCAGGGGACTGTCGTCGCCGAGCGTGCCGGTCCACACGTCCCCCGATGCACTACCCCCGTCTCCCCGGCGGCGCCTTCGTTTCTCGCCTGTTGCGCGTCTCGTCCAACGGAAGGGTCGGGGGAGTCGGAAGCCGAGCGCAGGGGCTCGGTTTCGAATGGCAGGTTGCCTCGTCTCCCCCGCACGCCGTGAGTGTGGGCTCGCCGCGCACAGTGAAAGCAGCGCGAGCAGTCCCGGAGAGAGGCTCGAGCGTGAGGGGGTGGCCATCGATTTGCGGCGGCGACCGGGCTGTCCTATTGTAGAAGGCCTCGCAAATGGCTCCGGGGGGAGCATGGCCTGGCTCCGGGGGGAGCATGGCCTGGCCCAGGCGCGAACCCGACATGGAAAGCTCTCAGAGTCCGTCCCGCGCGCGCTCGCGCAGCTCGGCCCTCCGCGGGTCCGGAGCGCGGCGCGTCCTGCCGCTCCGAAGCGGGGCACGCGGAGCGCTCGGCGCCCCCGCGTTGTGCCTGGCCTGGATCGGCGCGCTCGCGTCGACGAGCTGCAGTCGCCCTGGTGACGCGGGGCTGTTCGAGCCGGGGGGCGGCTCCGGTGGCCGTCCGGACGCCAGCGCAGGCTCGGGGGGCAGCGACGTCTCCGGAGCCGGCGGCGAAGCCCCCGCGCCAGACGGCGACTCCGGCACGGGGGCGGGCGGTGCTGGAGGCCCCGAGGATGCGTCTGCGCCGGGCGCCGACGGTGGACGCACCACGCCCAAAGACGCGGACGCCCAGAGCGACGCCCTTCTCGACGGCGCGCTTTCGGATGGCGCGCCTCCGTGCGGCGGGCTGCTCACCCTCGGCGTGTGTTGGTATCTGGGAGAGCCGGCACAGAGCTGCGCGGCAGCCTGCGCCGACCGCGGCGGGCCCGACGCGGCCGCAATCGCCATCATCGGCAGCGAGAGCCAGGGGGGAAGCCCGGAGGGTTGCCGCACGGTTCTCCTCGCCCTCGGACTCGACGAGGACGAAGCGGTCGCGAGCGGTACGCGCAACGACGGGGCCGGCGTCGGCTGTCACCTGTTCGGCCTCGCGCAGGACGCCTGGTGGCTGAGCTCGCCCGACCACTCTCCGAGCGCGTCGCATCCCCAAGCCCGCATCGCGTGCGGCTGCGCGAGCTGATCCGGGCCTGGGCCCCTCCCTCGACCTCCTCGAGCCTCGTCCTCAGTCCGAGACGCGTGCGCCAGATCGAACGAGAACTACCCGGGACGGAACAGCCAGCGCCGTCGAGTAGCTCACGACCGATGGCGCCAGCGGGCCCATCACGCTCGGGGAACGACACGAATTTCCTCGGCAGATGAGCCCAGTCAATCTGACGTTTCTCCATGGCCCGGAAGGTCAGCGCCGCGCTGCAAAGACCTGGGCTGTTGGGGAGCGGAAGGGCGTCTTCACCCGGGCCGCGGATTGTGGACGAAGCGGAGCGGAAGGAGGGCAGACGGGCGAGGTTGGCGAAATCGCTGGCGGGAATTGCGCTGTGGCGAGCACACCGGCCGAGTGACGAATCAACGGTTCGGTCCAGTCAGGGCGGATTAAAGCGATGCGGCTCATCCGTTGGGCGCGTTCCGTGGCCCCACAAGGGCGTGGCGGTTCCGGCATCGTTGACCTTTCCTCTTGCGCAGCCCGCCGGCTCCACGCAATCTCGGAGGCGGAAAGTGACATGGGGAGGCTCGTGAGGCGTCGGGACGGGGTGAACCACACACTCGCAATCGACCAGGTCATCGGTCGCCTCTCTTCGTGTGCACTGCGCCTCGACAACCAAATGGTTTCCGGTGTGCATGCACTTATACGGTGGCATGAAGAAGGCTGGGAGATTCGGGATCTCGGCAGCCAGAACGGCACCAAGGTTGGGGCGAGGCGTCTCGCGGCGGGGGAAACCGCGCGGCTCGCTCGCGGCGTGTCATTGACCTTCGGGGATTCGCAGGAAACGTGGGAGCTGGCGGATGCACGGGAGCCGCAAGTTCAGGTGGTTCCGCTGGATGGGGCCCCACCGCTCCCGCTGCGCAACGACATGATCGCGTTGCCCAGTGAGGATGACCCGCAATACACCATCTATCGGAGGACCGACCTCACTTGGGAGCTCGACAGTGGGGGCGAAACCCGCCCGCTTCAACACGACGAGCTTTTTTGGGTCGGCGGACGAAAGATGCGCTTCGAGGCGCCTCCGGAAGGGTCACGCACTCCCCCGATCTCGACGAGACCCGTGCAGCTGCGCTCCGTCGCCCTCTGTTTTCGGGTGTCGAGCGACGAAGAACACGTCGAGTTGGTCGTAGAGGCTCCGAACGGGACCCGGAGCCTCGGCTGCCGGTCTTCTTTCTATCTTGGGTTGGTGCTAGCCCGCCAACGTCTCGAGGACACGGCACAGGAGGTCGCGGATCCGGGCTGGGTCACGGTATCGAAGGTTTTGCGCATGATCCCGGAATACGCGACGCAATCTCATCTCAACGTGGATGTGCATCGCCTCCGACGCGAGCTCGCCACCGCGGGCATCGTCGATGCAGCGAACTTCATCGAACGTCGTCGAGGGCGCTTGCGTATCGGGGCTTCGTCGATTCGAGTGGAGCATGACGACTGAGCGCGTCTCTCGACGCAGCGCGTTTGCGGCATTGGTGTTGAGTGAGGCCTTCGTAAAGGGGAAAGAGCTGGGCAGTTGGTGGCAGTCGAACGACCGAGAACGATCGCATCTACGGAATCGAACCCCATCGAATCGAGCCTTGCCGGCAATCGTCCAGCCTGGGTAACGCCGAACGCGGCCACCATCGGCAAGTACGTGCTCGGTCCCGAGCTGGGTCGCGGCGGTGTTGGAGTCGTTTGCGCGGCGTACGACGCCGTTCTGGACCGACTGGTGGCGATCAAGGAGTTGACGGTCAGGCTGAATGATGGTGGCGCCTTGCGGAAACGGTTCACGCAAGAGGCTCGCGCCATCGCCAGGCTGCAGCACCCCAATGTGGTCAGGGTCTACGACTATGGCGTTCGCGACTCGGGCAATCTGTACAGCGTCATGGAGCTGCTCGAGGGTGAGGATCTGCGCGCGCGGCTGCGCCGCAATGTCCGGTTGCCGCCCACGCTCTTGGCCCCCATCATCGATCAGCTGGCCGACGCTCTTTCCGCTGCGCACGAGATTGGTATCGTGCACCGTGATCTGAAGCCAGAGAACGTCTTCCTTTGCGGGGGGAGCCCTCGAGTAGTCGTCAAGCTGCTTGACTTCGGAGCCGCTTTCCTCCGTCCGAGCGGCACGGGTGATTCGCAGCGACTCACCGCTGCGGATCAAGCTCCGGGCACGCCGCCCTACATGAGTCCCGAACAAGCCGACGGCCAAGACACGGACCACCGAACGGACCTGTGGTCGCTGGCTGTCCTGGCCTACGAGGCACTCACCGGGGTGTCCCCCTTCACGAGGAATGGTCCGAGCTCGACGCTAGTGGCCGTGTCCAGTCAAACGCAGGCGCCTCCGTCGGCTCTGAATGACCGCCTCACACCAGAAGTCGATGCATTCTTCGACAAGGCGCTGCGCAAGGAGCCAGCGGAGCGCTTTCAATCGGCGCTCGAGCTCAAGCAGGCGTTCACCGGTCTACTTTCCTCCATCCACGGTGTCGAGCCGGCGACCATTCTCTTCGTGGACGACGAGCCCGATCTTCAACCTTTGGTGGAAGGCTTCTTTGCGGATGAGATTGAAAGGGAACAGTACACGTTCGAGTTCGCGTGTGACGGCAAGGAGGCGCTGGACAGGGTCGGAACCCTGCCGAACCTCAGCGCGATCGTCACTGACCTGAACATGCCAGGAATGGACGGGCTTACGCTCCTATCCAGGCTTCAACGTGCCCTTCCGGAGCTTCCCACCGTCGTCCTGAGTGCGTATTCCGACATGTCCAACATTCGGGCCGCCATGAATTTGGGGGCCTACGACTTCCTGTGCAAGCCCATCGACTTCGATGACCTCAAGGCCACCGTCGACAAGTCGACGCGACTGACCCGACAGCTCGTATCCGGCAAGCGCTTCGCCGAGGAGAATGTGCTTCTGCGCAGCTTCGTCGACGCTCAGCTGATCCGCTCGGCGATGTTGTGGCACGCCAGGCCCGAAGAAACCCCGATTCGTCGGACACGAGGCAGTGTCCTGCGCATCGGCCTTCGAGTCCCGGGCACCTCGACGGATGTGTTCGACGGCTCGCAGAAGCCCCTTGCCGACTCGTCTGCGGTCGGGGCAAGCGACGGCTTCCAAGTCATGGTCAACCGAGCGTTGGACGTGATGGTGGAACGCATGCTCGCCCACGCTGGCATGGTCTACCAGTTGACGGACAGAGGGTTGACCGCCGTGTTCGTCGGGGAGGACCACCAGCTGCGGGCATGCGACGCAGCGTTCTCGACCCACCGAGCACGCTATGACTCGCCTCGTGAAGAGATCAGTGGATGCAGCCTGTCCATGGGGCTGGCCACGGGTGACCTGAAGCTTGCGGTCGTCGGGGCGCCCAACGCGAAGCGATTCGGGTTTTCCGTCGTGGGGTCCCCCTTCGACCTCGCCGTCGAGTTGGAGCAAAGGGCGGGAGAACATCGCGTGTTCGCAGACGCTGAGACTGCGGCGGCTCTGCCGGCAGGTGTCAGCCGCGTCGTCGAGCCGGGCGCGGCGCACTACGAGTGTCTCCCAGCCTCAGCCTGGTCGTGGAGCGCGGAGGCGAAGGCGGACATCAAGACGCTCCGTGCGCCTTTGCAAGTCGACTGACCCTCGACGGCGACTATCGGACTATCGGACTCTCGCGCCCCGAGCTCGAGTTGCGTCGGTGCGTGGGCTGCTGGGCCGTAACGGTTTTGTAATGTCTCGAGCGGCGGCGAGAGCTGGCCGCCTATTAACTCCACTCGAGGCGGTGCGTAGTCACCTGCAGGGGGGAAGAGCCAGAGCTGCCCCCGCAAACCCGAACTCCAGACTAGTCACATGGTAGACAGCGCAAGCACCGGCGAGTCACACCGGAGCTCCCCAGCCAGCCTCGTCGTCGTCGGCTGCGGTTTCCAAGCGGCAGGCCAGACGACTCTCATCGCCAAGCGAGAGATCGAGCGCGCCGACCGGGTGCTCTTCGCAGTGGCGGATCCGCTCACGGTGCGCTGGCTGCGAGAGCTGAATCCCCGTGGCGAGTCCCTGCCCTACCCACGTGACGACTCGAGGCGCCGGGAGACCTATCGCGAGATGGTGCGGCGCATTCTCGCGGCACTGGCCGAGGGGGGTAGAGTCTGCGCCGTGTTCTACGGCCACCCCGGGGTGCTCGTGGAGGCTGGGAATGCCGCCTTAAAGGCAGCCCGCGCCGCCGGGCACTTCGCCAGGATGCTGCCCGGGATTTCCTCCCTGGCCTGTCTATTTGCGGACCTGGGAGTGGACCCGGGCGCTGGTTGCCAAATTTACGAGGCGGGTGACTTCCTCAAGCGCGGTTGTGCTTTGGAACCGCGCGCGTCCCTCATCCTCTGTCAGATCGCGGTGATTGGGAACAGCGGATTCTATGATCGAGCAACGCCCGACGACATCCGTCGCGGCTTGGCCGACCTGTCCGCGAGACTTCAACAGCAATACCCGCGGTGTCACGAGGTGGTGCTCTACGAAGCGGCCTTTCTGCCTACCAGGCAGCCAAAGGTGGTTCCAATGCTTCTATCCGACCTTGCTGACGTCGATCTGAGCGAGCTGTCCACGCTGTACGTCCCCGCGCTCGGTGACGCCTAGCCGTTTGCTCCCGGTTTCGCACCAGACTCTGACAGCCGAAGGCTCACAGTCGCTGCGAAGCGGCAGAAAGGAGAGTTCGTGCCACAAGCAACCAAGGTCACGACGACGGAACCCACCGACGAGCCCACATCCGAGACGCAGGTCTCGTCGAGCGAGCGGCGGGCTCAAAACGAAGCACAGGCGGCGGACCGCCTTCGGCTTCAAGGAAGAAACATAGACGCCATTTCCAAGTTCGATGCGGTCATCGAAGAACTCTCGGGGGAAGGGTCTGGGTCAGTAGCAAAACCCACTTCGCCGCTGCTGTATTGGTGCTGGGCGCACCGAGGAGCCGCAAAGGCTGCGGTGGGAGACCTTGGCTGCCTAACCCTGCTCCAGGGGAAGGGCTCTTCGGGCCGCCACTGCACCGCTCATGGCAAACCCGAAATGCAGGGGGCGCTCTGCGACTTCGAGCGATCGACGACGAACCCCGACGGCAAAGCCCGCGACTATTCTTGGGCCTGGGCGCACCAAGGGGAGGCGCTCAGAACGTACGCGCGCGACCGGCTCTTCCAGAGCCCCGGCGATGGTTCGGTGCCGTTTCACAAGTGCGTGAGCGACGCCTGGCGTTGCCTCACGGTTGCGAGCGAAGCCGACCCCGGGTACACCTGGGCTCACGCCCATCGGGCCGCGACGGGAGTGCTCGCCGTGTGGCACGAGAAGTACCTCAATAGTGGTGGGTGCGCTGGCGAAGCAACTCTGGATGCCGTCCTTCGTGAAAACTACGAATTTGGGCTCGAGGACATCGAAAAATCTTTCGAAACCGCCCGACTTCAGGATCGCAGCTATGGCTGGGCGATGGCCTTCGACGCCATCTACCGGATCCTTCGTATCGACCCGTGCCTGGATGTATCTGACTGCACGGCACTCGAGAGGAAGTACGACGATGTCGTTCGTCAGTACAAGGAGGCAGTCCAGCTCTTGGGAGAGGCACAAATCGCTGGTGCGAGCCAGCACGCCTCCATGCGAGCGCTTACCGTGCTTGCAGGCTACCAATTCGCTTGGGCAAAGGCTGCACAGGGGGCGCGCGAAGAGCTATCCGACTCCCGAGAGCCGGATGGTCTGTGTTCGAAACTCGAGAAGGATCGAGAGTACCTTCGACAGTCCGTGCTGACCCTCGCGGAGAACCTGCTCGCCAGCGACCCGGAGGATGACTTCGCTCACATCACCCTCTGCGCAGTCCTCGATGGCGAATCAGGAACGGCTGAAAAGGCCGCGTTCGAGAACTCTGTCAGCTACTTGCGAATGGTGCGAGCTCGGCTAGACAAGTTCCTGAAGCAAATCGCGCCAGACGCACCCGAGGTACACGAGGACAATGCCGGTGACCTCGAGTTCCCGGTGCTTCAAGAGCTCCTCATTGTCCAGGGAAGGAAGGCGAACAATGGATGACCTGTATGAATTCATCACGAAGATGAGCACTGACGTGCTCCTGCAAAACGAGTTCTCGAGGGACCCAGAGCGGACGATGGAGGCCCATGGCCTCGACGCGGCGACCCGCCGTGCCCTTGCTGCCAGCTCTGGCGACGGGGGGCTCTTTGGAGTGCCCGAAGCGTCTTGGCGGTCCTGCACTCTCATTGGAGATCCGGGGAACGACGACTCTCCCGATCCGGACCCGCCCCCCCCGGTCGTGTAGGGCACGAACAACGAGCGGAAGCGTTCGATCACCTTGCTTGGTCGGGCGCTCATGCCTGCTGCGTTGGGAGAGCTACAACGAATTCGCTGTGGCTACCGAGGACACTAGCCACGGACAGAGTCCCGCCATTGCCGCGTGTCACGATCTCGTGGCAAATGGATAAGCCCAGGCCCGTCCCGGTCGTGGCTCCCTTCGTCGTGAAGAATGGCTCGAAGATCCGGTTGCGAATCTCTTCGGGTATGCCCGTTCCGTTGTCGTGCACACCGATCTCCACGCTGGAGCCGAGGTTCCTCGTGCGCAATCGCACGGTCGGAGTGTGCGGCTCGTCCCGCAACTGAGCGCCCCTTTCACGCGTGGCGAAGATTGCATTGTCCACCAAGTTGAGGAACACGCGTCCCATTTCTTGCGGGATGAGACTGAGCGCTGGGATGGTTTCGTCAAGCTCCGTCTCGAACGTGACCTTGGCGAGGTTCGGAGCGGTGGAACCGTGTCGGGCGAGCTCGGCGTAGGACGCTAGAAGCTCGTTGACGTTGACCATCGTGCGCTTCCCGGTGTTGCCGTTGGAGTGACTGAGCATTGACTGAATCAAGCCCTCGATACGGCTCCCGTGTTTTCGGATCATGCTGAGGTCTTGCTTCAGCGCTTTCATGGGACCCAGAACGGACGGGAGAGTCGCCTCTCTTTGGGTACAGATGACACCCTCCAAGCGCTGCAGGGCCTTGTCGCCGGCTCTAGCAAAATTCATCACGAAGTTGAGCGGGTTTCTCAGTTCGTGAGCCAGCCCGGTGGTCATCGAACCGAGCGAAGCGAGGCGCTCTTGCACGATCAGACGCTCCTGCGCGCTCTCGAGCGCCGACAGGGTTTCCGTCAACTCCTCGTTCTTGAGCTGCAGCTGGTTGGTACGCTCGGCTACCTTCTGTTCGAGCGTCTCGTACAAGCGGGCGTTTTCGAGAGAAACGACGGCCTGGCTCGCGATCAGCTCCAGTGCCCGGGTGCGCTGAGCCGCAAACAGCCCGACAGCCAAGTTGTTTTCCAGATAAATGACCCCCACGACGGTGCCTTGCCGCAAGAGCGGCACGCAGAGAGCCGAGCTCACATGGCGATGCCGGACATAACGGTCATGAGAGTGGCTTGGGTGTCCGCCAGCGTCTTCGAGCGCGACAGTCTTCCGCGTCCGAATCGCGTAGCGCAGTATTGACTCCGGTACGAGCGGAGCAGACGAAGCTACGCCCTCGGCCAGTACGATGCGATTGATGGCTTCGGGCTGCCGATCCGGCGCTACCTGCCGAACTCGCAAAGCCCAACTGGCTTCCTGTGCAAGCAGCAGCATGCCCGACTGGGCTCCGCTGACTTTGACGAGCAGACTCATCAGCTGCGACAGCAAGCGCTCGAGGGAAACTTCACGAGAGACCAGCTGTGTTGCCTGCAGGGCCCCGATGATGTCCAATAACCCCGAGCTGTTGGTCGTCGACTTCATCGTCTGGACAATCGGGTCGGCGACCCCGATGGAGAGCACTTGGGGTAGCAGGGCTGGAAACTCGATCTCGAGAGCCTGAGCCTTGGTCGTTGCCCCCCACTGCAGGTAGCTTTCGTAGGCCATGCGCAGTGCGGAGCGAGCCTGCGGGACAGCAGACCGGGCGTAGTAGTATCTGCCCGCCGCTTCACACACGACCCCTCGCTCGGATGAAACGCCGCAGCCATCAGCGTTGCGTATGGCGAGCGGGTAGAGCCTGCCCGCCGCCGCATGATCGGCAGAGACCCGAGCGAGCTCCGCTGCCACTAGATCGTAGTTGTGTTGGTACTTTCGAGGACAATGCGGAATCAGATCTGATATACGTGCCTGGTTTGCCTGCACCTCCGCAACAATCTGGAGCCGTGCTCCGTCGTCCCGTGATCCGTACACGGCTAGCCTGGCGAGCGAGTCGATCGCAAATGCTGCCGCCGACACGAGTGTGCTTGATGAGATCGTCACGAGAGACTCACGATTCGCACACACGAACTCGTAGGCTTCCTCGTACTCGCAAAACAGGAGGCAACCGAGTGCCTTGCAGTAGTAGTAGTTGGAAAGGGCCGCTGCGTCTCCGGTGGCGCGCGGTCCCGGAACTCGCTGTCGTTCGTCATATGCGGGACCGTGGAAGATCCACGGCTTTTCGGTGGCACTCGACAGATTCATGGCAAGCTGGCGGTACGGATCGAGCCAGTTGAGTACCTGGTTCTGGCGGAATTGCGAAATCGTAGCCGCCAGCTCCCGAGAGTCCTGCTCCAACTGCCGCAGGTCCTCTCCGGCGAGAAATCGGGCAATGCACAAACTCGCCGCCGCAACCGACGTGTCGTAGGGGCTTCCGGCGCTGGCGCCGTGGGAGTATGCTCGCCGAAGGGGTTGGACCGCGTCCGGAAAGGGAGTTGTCCAATGCGCAACCATGTAGTGCACGTGGAGATAGGTTCGCGAAAGAATCGTGTGGTTTCCGAAGCGTTCCGCAATTGCGACTGCGATGCGCCCGAATTTCGCCGCGCTCTCGTAGTTGCCTGCGGCACCTTCGGCTACTCCGTAGAAAATGTACCCGAATGCAGAGTACGGCGACGTTCCGTGCTCTACCGAAAGTCTGATGAGACGTCCAACCAGAGGGGAGAACAACGGGCTCGCGCAGAAGTAGGACAAGAGCACCATGCGGTCGAGTATCTCCATCTCCTGCCGTACCGTCGCGCTGGTGCATTCTGGACCGCCTACGAGGTCATCGAGGGACTTGCCCGCGAGCGCGGTCCGGGTCTGCCGCGCATCAGCTTCGACGTACTGCTGGCCGGGATTCTCCGGGAGGAGAAACCCCAGCTCGCCCAACGCCTTCAGGTCGAGCGACAGAGCATCGGCAACGGCGTTGTTCGCGTAGCAAACCTGTGCGCGCAGGTGATGGACCCTGGATCGCTCCAGAGGTGTTCTGCCGTGCTCGAGCAAGAGCGCTCCCAATTCCTCCAGTCTTTCAAACTGCCCGGTGTGGTATGCGGCCTCGGCGGCACACCAGTGAAGGCCATACATCAAGTCGTAGCGGTGGCGCCAATCGTCGCCGCAGAGATGGGCCATCCCGGCTTCGGCGAACTGTGCCGCTCGCGCAGCCGCTGCCGCCGCAAGGGCTTGCCGTGCGGCCTCGAGATTCAGGTACGCCCGCAACTGAACGGCATCTGCATTCTCGGGGGGGCCGCTCTCGTTCAAATGACGAACACTCTCGAAGAGCACTTCGGGCGTTCGGGAAGCGGATGTTCGACCGAGCAGTACTCGCGCAAGACGGTCATGCAGCTGCTTCCGTTCCTCGCCGGGAACTTCACCCCAAATCGCCTGCTGAATGCGGTCGTGCGCGAAGCAACAGTACTCTCCTGGAGCAGCGCCGACGAGATCAGTCGGACCGCTGATGTGGCCCAAGGGGAGAACCAGCCCAGCTTCAATCGCCGGCCAGAGTACGTCGACCGTGACACCGTGCGGACAGGCCTGCTTCAGTACCTGAAGCTCGAATCGGCTGCCCATGCAGGCACCGAGCTCGAGAACTCGATGGGTGTCTGCGTCGAGCCGGTGGGTCTCACCCAAAATTAGCTCGACGACGTTTTCCGTGACTCCGCGGCGAGCGATACTTTCCAGGTCCCATCGCCAGCTTCCGTCGGTATGAGTCAGCAAGCCGTCTTCGACCAAGGCCGACACGAAGCTGCGAACGAAAAAGGGGTTTCCAGCTGTTCGGGAGTGAACGAGGGATGCGAGGTCCACCGCGCGCGTGCGACCCACACCAAACGTGTCACACAACAGCTCCTCGATTGCGGATTCGGGCAGAGGTGTCAGGGCTAGATCGTCGATCGGCATTCCAGCTTGCCGCAGGGCCGAGACCGACTGCAGAAACGGATGGGCACTGGCGACCTCGCCGTCTCGATACGCCATCACGAGGAGCAGGGGGGAATCTCGAGCAGAGAGAACCACCTCTTCGATCAAGCTCAGTGAATCCGAGTCGGCCCACTGCATATCATCGAGAAAGAAGCACAGGACACGCCCTCGCTCGGTGACGGCGGCAACCAGGTCACGAATTGCCTGAATCAGGCGATTGCGAGCTTCGGCTGAAAACGATGAGTGCGTCTTCGGGGGCTCGCCGAGCAGTAGCCCAAACTCCGGAGCCATGCCGCCGAGGAACGCCACGTTGTTTCCCACTTTCCGTAGCACTCGCTGCCGCAATGCCTCGAGCTCCGTTTCGCTTTCCGTCAGCAGCTGCGTTGCCAAGGCCGACAGGCACTGAGAGATTGCCCCGTACGGCCTCGAGCCGCCGTATTGTTCGAACTTTCCTGCCGCGAAAAGGCTCCCCGCCTTGGTAATGGGACGGTAGAGCTCGCGGACGACGGCTGACTTGCCAATGCCGGATGGACCAGACACGAGAACCGTCTGAGCGCCAACGGTTTGAGCAGCGGAGAAGCAATTCTCTAGCTGGGCGACCGAAGACTGCCTGGCGTACAGCTTGCTTGGAAGAACGAAGCGCCGGCTGACATCCGCCGTTCCCAGCGCATCGAGTTCGACCTCCCGTTTATCTTCCAGGGCACGGGCGATCGCCTGAAGGTCGCTGCAGATGCCGGTGGCAGATTGGTAGCGGTCGTCCGCGCTCTTGGCCATCAATTTGTGAACGACTCGTTCGAGTGCGATGGGGACGTCCTCGCGAATGGCTCGAATCGATGGCGAGGCATGCGCCAGGTGGGCGTGAACCAGTTCGAGTGGTCCCTGAAACTGGAACGGCCGTTGGTTGGTGAGTAGCTCGAAAAGGCTGACACCTAGTGAGTAGTAGTCCGTGCGGTAGTCGACAGGTCGGTTGGTACGCCCGGTTTGTTCGGGAGAGATATAAGGCAGACTCCCCTCCATGATGGTCGGGCTCTGAAATCCTGCCACTTGCTGGGGAAGCCGCGTCGCAATGTCGAAGTCGACGATCCAGAGCACGCTCGTCTTGGGGTCTACGATGACGTTATCGGGGTTGATGTCCTTGTGTATGGCTCGGTGGCTGTGGAGAGCATCGATGGCCGTGGTCAACGCGACGCTCAGCTTCAGAGCCTCGGGTATTCCAATGACAGTTTCTTCGGCGACGTGGTTGTCGATGAGCTTGCGCAGAGATGAGCCGGGAAGGCGCTCCATTGCCAAAGCCCAACCTCGCTCATCCTGTTTGAGTCCCAGGCTGCGAGGTATGCAGTCTAGAGCAAGCTCGGTCAAAATGCGGTCTTCGTGGCGTAACGAAGCCAAGCCACGGGGGCCGTCCGCCTTGCCATGCTCAAGGACTTTGAGAATCGCCGGCAAACCATCGCGCTTTCGTCGCGCCTCGTACACCGTGGACGAGTTGCTCCGATGAATTTGACGGCCGATGCAGAAGCCGAATCGTTCCTCGTTCATCGCTGGCACCTTTCTGCTCTATCGGAACATCGTTCCCAAAGGCGTCCGAAGGGGGGCGCCGCTACCCCCCTGCGGAGTATGCTGCACGTCCCGATCTTTCACAAGACCAACGGCTTCCTTCAAACGGGGGAGCGGAGCGGGAGCGAGGCGAACATCGAAGCGCGGTCGCCCGGCTCACCCGCTTTTGGGGGTGGGCGAATTGCCGAGCGCCGAGGCTGCGAAGTCCCCATCCCGCGCCTCACCAAAGGTGGGTGATCTCCGGGACAGACACCTCACGCCGCGAGGACGACGCCATCGACGAATCGAAAGTGGAAGTGGCCTAGAGCTCGCTCGAGTTGGCAGCTTGAACGACCCGCGCGATTTCCCGCAGGACTTCGTCCCGAGTGAAGGGCTTGGCGAGAATCCTTGCACCGGTTCGGCTAGCAAGCTGCATTGCACCCGAGGAGGAGTGTGCCCCGCTGATGAAAAGGATGCGGCGGACTAGCTGAGGGGCGACACGGCTCAGCTCGTCCTGTAGCATTAGCCCATCTCCATCAGGCATGTTGATGTCGGACAAGATGAATTGCACGCTTGCGTCGCGTTGCAGTGCCTCGACAGCCTGTCGGCCCCCGCTGGCTTCCAAGACGGTATGTGGTGGCTTGAGCATCCGACGGAGCATATGCCGGACGTGAGGCTCGTCGTCCACCAGGAGGATCTTGAGCGGCGCGGTGCCAACGACGCCGAAGCCGCTGCCCGCGGTGTCGGATGACGACCTCGATCCCGCGCCCACATTCGGGCCCCTGCTATTGCGTATGGGATCGAACCTTCCGTACTCGCCGCTCGCGTTGTCGACGGGAGCCAGGGTGGCTCCGGACGGCCCTTGCGACTGGAGGGCCGGAGGCCTTGGGGGCGTGTGCGAGTGATGCTCTAGTTCGCGGGGGAGGCGGCCGACCGTGCTCGGCGTGGTTTGCGCTTCCGTTGACATGACATGCTCGTTCTTCGCTCGAATCGGTCCGTTGGCGGGTGCGAAATCGCACCGACACCGTCCCAGCAACATTCGCCGACTTGCCGCAGCAAAGCGATTACCGGATTGTTACGGGGGCAGGGGCGTCGTGGGCGGACCGCGTGGCGGCCGTTCATCGGACTCGAGGGGCGGCGCGCTCTTCAGAACGCTGCCAGGCCGCCGTCGGCGCGGGGCGCGGTGCCGGCGGCGTAGGCTCCGCTCTCCAACCGACAGATGATCTGCCCGCGGCCGAATGGGCCCGCGCTCCGGCTGACTTCGACCTCGTGTCCCCGGGCTCGAAGCCTTTCGATCACGGTGGGCGGCGTCGCCTCTTCGACCAGCACTCGAAGGCCCCCGAGGACGCGATAGTGCGGTGCGTCGAGCGCGGACTGAGGGTTGCAGCCGTGGTCGATCAAGCTGGAGGCGACCTGCACGTGACCCTGAGGCTGCATCTCGCCCCCCATCACGCCAAAGGGCCCCCAATGGGGGGCCCGGCGCGCGTGAGGAAGCCGGGCATCAGGGCGTGGCGCGGGCGCATGCCCGGGGCAGCGGCACCGTCGTGCGTTCGATCCAGCGAGAAGCAGGCCGCTCGATTCTGCAAAGCGATGCCGTGGTCGGGCTCGACGACTCCGCTGCCGAAGCCCATGCAGTTGGATTGGATGAAACTCATCATCGTTCCTTCGGCGTCGCTCGACTGCCCGCACCCCAGGCCGCGGCTGGACCTACCTGCGTTCACCGCGCCCCGCCTGCGATCCACCGCAGCGTGACGCAGGGATGAGGGTCCCGAATCAGGTCGGTACTCTCGGCCGATAGCTGCAGAACGTCCCGGTTCGCACCGACGCCTCGAGGTGCTTTCCGAGGGCGGGGTCGCGCTCCGCAATGCGTTTGAGCGCGTCCTTGATGCGCCGCTGCACGTTGACGCGGGCGCGTTCGGCCGCGGAGCCCCTCGGTCGCGCTCGCCCCCCCATGCCGAAAGCCGCGCGCAGCTCGCGCTCGAGCATCTCCAGCTCGGCCCGCGCCCGGTGAGCGCGACCCGGATCGGCCTCGCCCTCGGCTTCGTCCAGCTCGGCACGCAGCTGCTCCAGGCGCTGCCGGTACTGCCGCCGGGCGGTATCGTCCAGGGTCGGGCCCGCCTGCCCGCGGTCGATCACGGCGCCCGGGCTCACCAGGTCGAGCACGTGGATCTCTCGGTTCGGTTGCTCCACGAGCTGGGATAGCAGCGCCATGCCTTTCGTTCCGCCGAGGTGGATCGACTCGCCCCGGTATTCCGCACGAAACAGGTCTCCCTCCTTGCGCAGCCGGGCGGGGGCTGGCTCGCCCGCGGCGGCCGCCGCTTCCGTGAGCGGAGCGGAGCCAGCCTGTTGACAGGGGGGCTCGCTGACCGGCGTCGAGGCGGCCTCGGCTTGCCGAGCGGCATCCCCCTCGCGGCACAGCTCGCCCAACATGACGCTCGCGCGGGCCAGCCCGAGCTGGTCGGCGATCGGCTTAGCGACGCGCAGCCAGTGCGAGCAGCGGGCGGCGTGGCCAGCACTCAAGCGGAACTCGCGGCGCAGCTTTCCGAAGTGCAATGCGTGCTGGATCAGGTCGGGCCAACCCTGCGTGCGATCGAGCTCCGCGAGCGTTCTGTCGTAGTACTCGGCCGCCTCTTCGGCGTCGCCCAGGAAATGGGCAGCCCGAGCAACGATGTGCATTGCCGGCGGGTCGAAGGTCATGCCCGTCATCCCGCCGCTCACGAATCGGCCGGCATGCGGCAGCGCTTGCTCCCGGATCTTGCGCAGCAGCGCGCCATCCCCCAGCGCGTCGGCGACCCACAGCGCTTCGGTGAGCGCCTGGAGGTCGCCGACGTCGAAACTCAGTTGCAGGTCCGAGGTCTTGAAGCGGGCCCGCAGCTCCTGTCGCGCGCCGGCCTGGGCGAGGGGGCCGCAGCTCAGTAGGCGCCCGAAGGGCTCATCCTGAAACGCCGCTTCCACGTCGAGGGCGAGGTGCGGCAGTTGGCTCTCCTCCCCGCGCGCTCGGGCCAGCCGCACCCGCCCGGACGCCACCGCTCGCTGGGCGTTCGGATCGCGCGAACGCGCGCCGAGCCGCTCGGCCTCGCGCCACTGGGATTCTGCCTCGGCGAACCGCCCGCTGTAGGTTGCCTCCGCCGCGCGGAAGCTCCTGGCTCGCCACAGGTAGAAAGGGTGGTCGATGCGCGCGGCCCGTCGCTCCATTTCGCTGATCAGCCCGCGGACTCGCGCGAGCTCTCCCAGCTCGAAGCAGTCGAGCGTGAGGCGGCAGTAGCCTCGGAACGCCTCGGCGTTGCTGTCCAGTGCGTCCGCGAGGCGAATGTACTCCTCGTTCAGCGCGCGCCTCTCCGCCGGATCCGTCAAATCCATCATCGCCGAGCAGGCCGAGCGGATCACCCGCAGCAGCAGGCTCGGATCGCCGACCGAGCGCGCCTCGGCGATCGCTTCCCGCGCCAGGGCGATGGGGCGGGCCGGAAACTGCGAGGGCTGCAGAGCGGCGGCCAGGCGGGCTTTGACCTCTGCCCGCTGCGCTACGTCGCTCGGGGCGAGGAGGGATTGCGCCATCTCGAGGATCTCGACCAGCTTGGGGTCCACGTGTGCGAACACGTAGACGCTGCCGCAAAGCAGGGCCGCGCGGCAGGCGAGTTGCGCGTCCCGAAGCGCGCGAGCGCGATCCGCCACCCGGTGACACAGCTCCCGCCCCTCCACGACGCGCCCCGCCTGGAGCAGGGCTTGCGCCAGTCGCAGGGAGAGCTCCACGACGAAGGTCGGCTCCTGCCGCTCTCGCAGGCGCGCCGCGCCGAGCGCCCGCTCCAGGAGGGCAACCGCCTCGTCGAATGCGAGCCGCTCGAGCGCGACCTGGGCGGCCCGCTCCAGCGCCACCAGCGTTTCTTCCACCGCGTGGGATTCGAGAAAGTGATGCGCCGCCTCGAACCACGCAGAGGGCTCTTGTCGCGCCCGGACGGAGAGCTCGCGGGCACGCTTGCCGTGCAGCTCGGCTCGCTCGGTCGATGTCAGGCGCTGGTACAGCGCCTCGCGCAACAGAATGTGCGCGAATCGAAAGTGGCCTTCCGCGAGCGGAAGCAGAATGCCGGCGCGGGTCGCCTCGCGCAGGCTGCGGCTCGCAGCTTCGGTGAGGTCGGGCCCCTCCTCGAGCAGTGCCGAGAGGGCCGGTGTGCGAACCTCCCTTCCCAGCACGGCTGCGACTCGTAGCGTTCGGCGCACCTCCTCGGGGAGCCGGTCGAGCCGCTCGTCGATGGCGGTCAGCAGGCTGCGAGGCAACGCCTCGACCTCCGGCAGGCGCCCGAGCTGCTCGCGCAGTCGCATCATTTCCGCCATGAACAGTGGGTGACCTTCGGTCAGCTCGTAGAGCCGATCGCGATCCGCCTGGCTCTCGGCGTCCTCACGCCCGCCGTCCACGACTCCGCGGAAGTACGCCTCGACGGCCTGCCTGTCGAGCGGCTGCAAGTGGATCGCACCGTCGGCTCGGCACAACGCGAGCAGGTCGGCGTGCGAGGGCGACGCGGCCTCACTCGGTCGCAGCGTTCCGACCAGCAGCAGGGGGGCATTGCGTACGGTGGCGAGCAGGAACCGCAGCAGCGCTACCGACGAGGCGTCCCCCGCGTGCAGGTCCTCCAGGATGATGACCCCGGGAGCCTCCGTGGCGGCCTCGGAGATGAGCAGGGAGAGCGCGTCCATCAGCTGATAGCGCGCCTGCTCGGGCTCGAGGGATTCTTCGCCGGGGTCGGCGGGCGCACTCAACTCGGGCAGCAGCGGGGCGAGCCGCTGGCGAAGCCGCGGCGGGAGACGCGCCGCGGGCCCCTCTCCCGCGGCTCTCAGCAGCGACCGGGTCGCTTCGATCCAGGGCCACAGCGCCGGCGCGCCGCCCGCTTCCCAACAGTGGCCATAGTGGGCCTTGCAGCCCGCCTCCTCCGCCATCTCCGCAAGGCGCTCGACCAGTCGAGTCTTGCCCATGCCCGCCTCGGCGGCGATCAAGAGCAGCCCGCCCCGACCACGCATGGCTCGCTTCAGCGCTTGGTCGAGGCGCAAAAGCTCCGGCTTCCGGCCGACGAAGGGGGGTGAGGCGACCACGGGGCGATTATTGGGGATGGAAGCTCGGTCGTCGAGTCGCCGGGCCGCGGCCCGGTGCGTGTCGTGCGCGCTGCCTCGCATGCTCTGGGGCGAGAGCTGCCGTGGAGTGCTCGCGGCCGCCTTCGTCACGCGTGCGCGTGGACGCGCCGCTCGGCTCGGAAGGGTGCTTCGCAGCCCCTGGCCTACCAAGAGCACGTCGACAGGGCGTAGTTGTGGCGCACAGCGAGGGGCACGAGGCCATGGCGCTGCAGGTTGCGCTGCGAGTGCTGGGGCTGCCCGGGGCGCTCTTCCCCCGTTTCGGTGCACACGACCGAGCAGCCCCGAGCCGACGCCAGGTCGAGCCGCGCCCGGATCAGCGCCGACTGAAAGCCGCGCCGACGGTGCTCTGGGTCGGTGGCTCCGCCCGCCAGGTACGCGGTTCCCTCGGCAGAGTACATCAGGCCAACAGCGCACAGCTGGTCGCCCGCGAATGCGCCGAGGGCATCGAAGCCTTCGGCGCCGACCAACCCTCGAAACACGGCGTCCAGCTCTTGGGGCAGGTCGAAGCACCGCCGCATCAGCTCGGCGAAACGGCCGGCTTCTCGAGCCGTCAGGGGTCGAATCGGTGCTGCCGTGCCTCCCGCGCGGGGGTGGGGGGCCGGCAGCGCAGGCGTGGCGGCCGCGCCCTTTCGCAACGAGCAGCCGAGCTTCACCCAGCTGCGGGGGTAGCGCACGAGTCCCGCAGCGCGCAGCTGGGGGGCGAGCCGGGGGTCGATTCGCTCGCTGACGTGCACGAAGAAGCGGTCGACCCCTTCGCTTCGGTGCAGGCTCAGTAGCTCCTCGAGGGCGCGAGGCTCGCCCCCGGAGGTGGGGGGGCGCAAAAATACTCGGTTGAGCATCACGTGGTCGGCGCTGGCGGTCACCAGGGCATGGCCCCAGCGGTTCGAGACCGTCCGCAGCCCGAGGCGGGCTCGCAAACGAACGGACGGCGCCAGGAGGGCGGCGCGCCAACAGGCGATTTCGGCGTCTTCGGCCAATTTGACCCGGGCCTGGTCCGATTCGTGGCGGGCGGGCGCGGCGGGAGGGTGTGTGGAGTCGTCTGGTGAGATCATGCTCGTCCGTGGGTTGGTCGTGGGCTGCAGAACCATCCGCGTGACGCTCGATGGAACGGTGTTCCCCTCGAAAGCGGGCCCATGGCCGGCCCGGCGGCTGGGGGGAACGGGGGGTTCCATGCGGAGTCACGCGCCGGGGGACATCACCCACGGAGGACTTCATGACAGTACCCAATCGAGCGAGCTCCCGACCGAGGGCAGCCCGCTCCCTCGTAGCATTCCCGCTTGCGGCCGCCGCCGCCGTCGTTTGGACGCATGCGCTCGCCAACCCCTTGCGGGCCGCGACCGGGGGCTCCCTCGAGCAGCTTGCCGCGGTCGCCTCGCCGTTGACCCTGGCTGCCCTGGTCATCGCAGCCGTTGCCCCGATCCGAGCCGCATCCGTCGGTCGTGCCGCGTTGCGCGGCGCCGCGTTGGGAGGGGTCGCGACGTCGCTGATGGCGCTCTTCGCTTCTGCGATCTGGCCGGTCGGGCTGTCGCTGGTCGTCGCCGGTGGCGCCAGCGCTGCGCTCGCCGTCTCCGCCCGCCGCTGGCTGCCGCCGTCGGTCGAGGAGCTGTCGCACTCGCGCCGGTGGGTGACCGTGGGCTGGCTCGTGCTCGCGACCCTCGCCCTCCTGCAGATAGGCCGCCTCTCGACCCACATGAGCGACCCCGAGAGCGACTGGTTCGTCAGCACTCGGCATCCCTTCGTCGTCGAGCACGAATGCCTCAACGCATACCTGTACGCCGCCGAGCTGAACGAAAGGGGCGAGCCGAACGTCTACGACTCGAGCCTGTATCCCGGCCTCAACCCCGACGCGAAGCCTCGAACCGAGATCGCGCACATGGCCCCCGAGGACCCGTTTCAGTACCCCCCGCCGTTTCTGATCCTGCCGCGCCTGGCCATTGCGCTTTCTCACGACTACGCCGCGCTGCGCGCCGCCTGGTTCGGGCTGAACTTCACCCTCTGCATCGGATCCGTGCTCGCCTTGGCCCGCTGGGTCGGCGGGCGCGTGGGCGGCTGGGCGGCGCTGGCCGCGCCACCGATCCTGCTCTCCTTTCCCGTCTTGTACAATCTGCAATACGGCCAGTTCCACTTCGCCGCGATTGCCCTGGCCGTGCTGGGTGCGATGGCGCTGGAGTCTCGGCGGCGCGCGCTCGGTAGCGCGCTGCTTTCGATGGCCGTGCTGGCGAAGGTATTTCCAGCCGTGCTCCTCGTGGCGATGCTGGGGCGTCGGCGCTTTCGAGACGTGGGCGCTACCCTCGTGGCCATGGCCGCGATTTCCCTCGCCGCCTTGCCGCTGGTGGGTTTCGATGCGTTCTCGGCGTTCTTCGGCTACCAAGTGCCCCGCCTCGGCAGCGGCAGCGCGTTTGCCTTCGGTGAGGCTTGGCCAGATTACGCCGACATGATCACCGCGGCCAACCAGGGGGCTTTCGGAGTCGCCGAGAAGCTGCAATGGCTCGGGTTGTTGCCGGAGGGAAAGGGGACTCCTCGCCTGCTTTCGGGCGCCTTTTCGCTCGCAGTCTTGGTCGTCGCCTTCTGGCGTGGTCGTATGGGCGACGAGGGCCGGGCGCGGCAGGCAGTCGGGGCGCTCGGTCTGCTGGGCCTCGCCTCGCTCACCAGCACTGGGGCCTGGGCGGACTATGTTCCGCTCTGTGGTGTGTGGCTCTCGACCTACCTGGTGCCAATGGCAAGGGGGTCGCGCGCCTGGGCCGTCGCCTTGACCGTGGTCTTCGTTCTGCAGGCGACTTTGCTCGGCACGGTGCCGCTCGGCGGGGCAGCCGATCCGGCCTGGATGCTGCCGATGTCGCTCCTGAGCGCGATCGCTCTCGCGTCGATCTTCGTCGTGGGGGTTCTTGCGGGCCGCGCGCAGATTTCTTTCGATCCGGCGAGCCATCGCCGCGCGGTGCCCGCGTCAGCCGGCTGAGGGCATTCCACATCCGCGAAGATACTGAGCCGAAGCCAGCGCGGGAGCTCCCGCTTCAGCGCTGGCTTGCCCTCGAGGCGTAGCCCTCCCTGGAAGAAGAGCAAAGAGGGAGGGCGCGTTCGGAGGGGATAGGGAGAGGGGGGTAGAGAAGCTTCCGCTACAAGATAGTGGCTAATGGTGAGCTGTCGGAGCCGATGTCCGCGTTCGGGCCGGCTTCGATGGCTCGCCCCCCCGCCGCGACGTAGTGCCCCGCCACGTCCTGTGGAGTCGGATGGAGCCGTCGTCGTGCATGTAGGGTGCCGTGACGGCGATGTTGCGCAGCGTCGGCACGCGAAACGCGCCCATGTCTGCGGCGCGCCTGGTATGAGGCCCGGGTTCGGAAACGGGTGGGCGCCCGCCTCGTCGAGGCTGTACAGGCCGGTGCTGTAGAACGCGCGCCCCGAGCTTCCCCCGCTTGGGCTCGAGCCCGCGGGCCCCCGAGTGCGATGGCTCAACAACTCCACACGCAGCCATGCGCACCTGCCAGCCCGCTGCGAGCTACCAGAGCACCACTAGGAGCCAATTTGCGACAAAGGGCGGGGTGCAGCTCAGGAAGGTCTATCCGGACGCTCGCCCCGGCCGTCCTGCTCCGTGTGCCTCGATTTTCCCTGTTGATCGGATGGGCCATGTGCCTGCTCGTCGCCTGCGGAGACGGCGATCGGTGTGCCTCGAGTGACTGCATTGTCGAAATCCCGCTGGATCCCAGCTCGCCCTTTACGGTCTCCGACGGCATCATCGACCGGCAGTCGAATGCCCACGGCATGCATGGGTCGTACTTCGCGATCCACAACGAGCGAGTCGCCACTCTCGAGGTTACCGAGCTGACCGGAGAGATTTGCATCAACGGGGACATCGCGCCACGCGACGACGCGGATCCGGAGACGTTCTGGGCCTTTTCGGTCGGCTTCTTGCTCGACCCGGCGCTCGCCCCCACCACGACTCGCCCCATCGACATCGATCCACAGGGGCAATCACCGTGGGATCTGGGAGGGGGTCAGGTCGTGGGCGTCTCGGTCGCGCTCGAAGGTGCACGGATCCCCAGCTTGCTCGGGTTCATCGCGACACCCGGTGGCGAGAACCCCGACGAAGCCGTGTCCCAATACGCGGACTGCTCGGTCAACGCCCCTGCCTCCGGGTCGGGGCGGCGCGTGTTCTCCAGCCGCTTCGACGACCTGCACTACTACTGCTGGAACGCTGCGCAGTTCGAGAGCACCGTGTGGTCGGCGCCAAGCGCCATCAGCTTCGGCTGGGCCGTGGGGGCCGACGAAGCCAGCAACCCGTTCGACTTCTGCCTGAGCGAGATCACGCCAATCTTGGCCGACTGAGCGCCCGCCAGCTGCCGACGCCCCCCGCGACAAAGGGCGTCGGTCCGCGCTCGAGCGTGGTCCTGCCAGACGGCGAGCAGGAAGGCGAAGCGCTGCGCGGGACCTGTCTCCAGCACGAGCACGCGCGCGAACCATCGGCGGTTGCCGTCGAGGTGGAGCTGTCCGTCGCCGATCCAGCGGACGACCTCGGTGTCGCTGAGCAGCGTGAGGAAGGAGTCGAGATCGGATGCCGCGTAGGGGCGGAGGGTGCAGCGCATGGTGGTCGAGTGGCTGGTGTTGGGGGGACATCATCGAGGACTGCGGCGCACCCCGCCGAGAAAGGGGCGCAGCCGGCAGGCCCCAGCGTCAGAACTTGCCGTTGTCGTTCTTCCACTCGGACTTCGGAGCGACGGCCTCGACGGTATTCCAATGCTCGACGAGGCTGCCTTTGGCGACGCGAAACAGGTCGTAAAATGACATTGGGGCCCCACGCCGCGCTCCCTCGCACACCGTCAGCACGAAGTTTCCTTCGGCGAGGACTCGGTGCAGGCGCTCGTACGCGACACCGCTTGGCGAAGCCTCCAGCATGGCGCGAAGTGGTGCCAGGCCGTCTTCGAGGTCTGGATCGTGTTGTGCCAGCCTGCCGCCCTCTACGAAGCCCTCGAGCCTATCGAGCTGGCGACCAATGAGGACTGTCTCGACGAAGCACCGTACGAGCGTGCGGTTGGCCTCTGTTTGGCTGTGGTCGGTGACTTGGGTCGGACCATCGACCATGCTACGACCCGAAGGATTGGGCCCCCGTCGCGGCTGAATGTTGTCCCAGTGCTCGACGGCCTGGTCCCCCTCGAAGCGGAACACCTCGAAACCCACCCGCCGCGTCGAGAAGTCGTACTCGGTGTGGCCGAAGACATAGTCACCATCGGCGAAGAGCCGCACGATGTTGACTCGTGGTGAGCTTTCGGACAGCCGCTTGAAGAGCCTGGCGAGGCCGTCTCTTCCCTCGTGAGTCTGGGGGTTGTGCTGAATGTACTTCGTTGGGCTGATTGCCTCGACCGAGGAAGGATCTCCGGTTTCAATCCCCTTGAGAAGCGCACGAATTCGATGCTTTCGTTTCGAGTGCATGTGGGCGGTATACGGCAAGGTGGCGCGTGGCGGGGCCGAATCGTTGACTCCGTCTGCAAACAATGGCGTCTCCCTGCCCGGAGGTCGACATGAGGCGACCGTTCTGCTCAAAGCACGCACGAATTGGAGCTCAGGTGGCATCAATAGGGGCTTGGGCAATCGAGAGCGAAGAAGCAATCGTGGTCCGGGGGAGGCGGTATGCAGCGACCTCGGTAGCATTGATGGTCACACGATTCGCCTGCCGACCAGCCGCTGCCGTCGGCGAGACACATCTGCGCCGAGCCCTCTCGTCGGCGCCTTCTGATCGCCGCTTGCGCCGCGCCCCTCAGAGCGCTTACGCTCGGAGCAAACGAGCCCAACGACCAATGACGTCCCACCAGCCCATCTACGAATCCCCTCGCTTGTACGACTTGGCGTTCAGCTACCGCAACTTCGCCCAGGAAGCGGAGTTTCTGCGCCGGGTGTGTACGCGAAGGGTAGGGGAGGCACCCGCGACTTTTCTCGAGCTTGCCGCGGGGCCCGCGCGGCACGCCATGGAGATGGCCAGAACGGGAGTCGAGGCCAGCGCGCTGGATTTGTCGGAGGCGATGGCCGCGTACGCGCCGGGTATCGCCCAGAGTCGGGGGTTGAAGCTGCCCTATATCGTGGCGGACATGACGCGTTTCGAGTTGCCCACCAGATTTGACTGCATCGCCTGCATGCTTTGCTCTCTGACCTATCTGTTGACAGACGGCGAGCTGCTCGCGCATCTGAAGTGCGTGGCGGCTGCGCTCTCCGATCGAGGTCTCTACGTCGTGGAGCTGCCTCATCCTTCGGAGCCGACCGATGCCAAAACGTCCCAGAAATGGACCATGCCGGACGAAGGTGGGGAGCTGCTCGTGGAGTGGAGGGGAATGGGTCGGGTCGCCGACATTTCCACGACGGCCGTGCGGCTCGAGTATCAGCCAAAAAACGGAGGCCCGCCTTGGGTGCTGACCGACACGGGCAACCAGAGGGACATCTCTCCAGGGCTGCTGGGCAGGGTTGCGGCCCGCGCGGGGTTGATCGTCACCGACACGTTCGGGGCCCTCGACGAAGCCGTGGCGCTCGGCGATGAAAAGGCGTGGAGAATGGTCTCGGTGCTGGCGCGGAAGAAGTGAGCGTCCGGGCCACCGCCGTGGCTCCTTCGCTCGAGACGCCTAATCGCCGCTGGCGAACGGTTGTCGGGAGTTGCACGGCGTCACGGCGCCGATGGCCGTGTAGAGGCCCGCGCGCATGCCATCGGGGACGCACAGCTTCTCTGCCGAGTAGACGACCGGGCGCAAAGGCGTCACCGAGTACCACCCGGCGCGGACGATGATGCCCGCCGTATCGAAAACTTCTCCTCGGGCGTCGAAGCGATCACCCCGACACTCCAGCCCGTGCGTTGACGTAGTCGTGGCACGCATCCCGGAGTCGGAAGTCATGGAATCAAGAGGGAAATCGCGCTCGTCCGCGCTGTCCTTTCCACGACGACAAGACGCCATCGCTGGTGGTGACACCGGAGACGAATCTTTGGAACTGCCTGGGAGCGTGCCGGACGGGCGGGAGTGTGATCGACTGGGTGATGAAAGCGGAGGGAGTGAGCTTCCGGCATGCGGTGGAGCTGCTTCGTGAGAGATACCTTCCCTCTTTGGTTGCCGAAGTCCCGCGCGGGCGTCCTGCTGCGGATGACCGGAAGCACCCGAAGCAGTCGTCGGTGAAGAAGCTGCCGAAGTTTGCGGAGACGAGCGAGGGTGGCGGGGCGCTGATGAAGCGAGTGGTGGCGTACTACCACGAGCAGCTCGAGCAGAGCCCGGAGGCGCAGGAGTACTTGCGGAGCCGGGGGCTCGGTCATCCCGAGCTTTTGGAGCGCTTCCAGCTGGGCTTTGCGAACCGCACGCTGTCGTACCGGCTTCCGGCGAAGCAGGTGAAAGCGGGACAGGAGCTGCGGGGGCGGCTGCAGGAGCTGGGGGTGTTGCGGGCGAGCGGGCACGAGCACTTGAACGGCTCCGTGGTGTTTCCCATCACGAATGAGCGCGGCGAAGTGGTGGAGCTGTACGGGAGGAAAATCACGAAGGGGCTGCGCAAGGGCACGCCGCTGCATCTGTACCTGCCGGGTGTTCCCACTCACGCCCATTGATGGCCATCAAGTCGCGTCCATCGAGGGCCATCGTGGCGCTGAGCGAAGGCGCGCGATGGGCATCGCGGCAGCGACGCGATGCCCATCATTGGTGGGATCAATCGGAGGCCACCTCCTGGACGAGAGTTCGGTCGATGGCCTTGAGCTTGCGCTGAGCGGCCCGTCGCAAGGTCTCGGTGGCGAGGCGATCGACATCACGCAGTCGGCCGCTGGAGGCTTCGTGCAGCATG
>JBNKVS010000111.1:0-61173 GCA_050299315.1 Polyangiaceae bacterium | reverse complement strand
GCGGTCTGTCAGGGACGCCGGCGCCGGTTTCTCTGCGTCGGGTGCGGGCAAGGCGAATCGAGCCCGGATGAAGGATGCCGGTCGCGGGTGGCACGGTAGCTTCGTGCTCCGTCGCTGGATCCGACCAGAGAGAGGTGCCATTCGCCGCTTCGACTGCGGCGAGCGATGTCGTCGCCCATCTGCGGATTTTGCGAGCGACTCGAGCCGCGGCGACGGCCGGCGGACCCCAGCGTCGATCCGTTGCATCGGTCTGTTGCAGCCAATGTGGCGCGGCGATCGCTCGGGCTCGCGACCGGTCGAAGGACGACGAATGCGGGTTGGTCGATGCGCGGCGCGTGCTCCGGCGACGGGCAGCCATCAATGCCCGAGGGCGGCGCGCCCAGAGGCAGGTTGCGCTGGTCGTGCACGTTCATGAGTGCAACGCTGACCGCAGTCAGTCGGGCAGCGATGCTTCCTCGAACGAAGCCGCGCGTAGCTCGGGATGGGATGCGACAATGCGGTCGGGCAACAACTCGGTGGCGGCTCGTCCCTCGAGCAGGGCTTGAGTCACTACCACCAAGTACTGGCGAGGATTGAGGCCGTGGGAGATGGCAGTGTTGAGGATCGTGAGGATGTTGGCGAGCCGCCGTCCGCCAACGTCCTTCCACGCAAATAGCCAGTTTCGACGCCCGAGGACGGGCTTTCGAAGCTCGCGCTCTCGGCGATTGTTTGTCAGAGCAACGTTGCCATCATCAAGGAAGAGCACCAGCCGTCGACGTTGTCGATGGAGGTAGCCGAGCGCTTTGCCCAGGGCAGTCTTCGGCGGGACGAGCAGGCGTTGCTCGTCGACCCAGGCGAAGATGGCCTCGACGAGGGGCTGGCTCTTTTCCTGGCGCCGCAGTTTCCTCTGCGCCGCATTGTCGCCCGCGAGTTTCGACTCACGCTCGACTTCGAACAGCGGTGCCATGAGTCGAACCCCTTCGAGCGCGACGCGATCTCCGGAGCGAGCGCACTTCACCAGCCCCCGTCGGGCATGACTCCAGCAACCCGGTCGTTGCCCCCCGGCACGCTCGATGAACGTGAGCAAGTTGGTACCGTCGGCTTGCACCGTGCGAGCGTAGTTCCCTTCACCGAGAAAGCTCTTCACGCTCTGCGAGCCGCCATCGGGAGAGTAGACGAAGCTTACCCACAGGGCGTTGGTCCAGGCCCAGATTGTGCCCGAACGGATGCCCAGAGGGGCTTCGGGGTCGAGGATGGGCACGCCGGTGGCGTCGGTCGCCAACAGCCCGGCTCCTTTCGTCTTGTCGACGATGGCTTCGGCGATCGGCGCGAGCAAGTCGATATGAGCGCCCACGCATCGGCCCAGGGTCTGTGGGGCGATGTCAACGCCGCTGCGTGCATAGCGTAGACACTGTCGCTCGAGCGGCTGGTGCTCGAGAAACTTGTCGGCCGTCGCCTCGATGATCAGTCGATTGCCCAACACGCTGCGCTCGACAATGCGGGGCGGTGGTGGGGCCGAGACGATGGTCCCGTCGAGCGAACATCTCAGTGCTTCGTCCGTGCGACGCACCACGAACACCTCGGCTGGCTTGACTTCGAGGTACTCGCAGTGCGTGTGTCCCAACCGGCTCATCTCCAGGCCGCACTGAGGACAGCGACGCAGCTCGGAGGGAACGCCATTGTACTGCGGCTGTCGCCGCAGGTCGGCCGGGAAAGGCCGGCGACCTGGGTGTTTGCGTTTGGGAGGCTTCTTCTGGCTCGACTCGACGGGCTGTGAGCCTTCGGACTGCGAACCTGGTTGTGACGGAGTCTCCCCCTGCTCCTCGGTGCTCCACTCCTTGGCCCATGAAAACGCCAGCTGCGCCTCGATGGCTTTCCACCGCTCCGAGCGGGGTCGCGCGCGACGCAGATTCGCAAGTTGCCGCGTGAGCTCGGCGTTGACGTCAGTCAGCCGCGACACCAGTGCCACGATGGCGGCAACCAGTCGAGTGAAGGCTAGCGCCTTGACCATCTCCTCGAGCCACCGCTTCAGCTCCTCGAGATTGCTGGGTGCGATTGCGTCGGTGGAGACATCACTGGATGCGACGGGCCCAGACACGCCGACGACGAGTACAGCACAGAGGCATCACTCGTCACGCACGTCGTCAACAAAAGCGCAGGGCGTTCGATCCGTCGATCGGCTCGCTCGATCAGCCGATCGATATCGACGACCCCGTCAGCGTCGCGGTTGCCAACGAGGACGCCTGCGCGCGCCACCCAGGTCAATTCCCTCGAGGATGAGACCCAGCTCCGCAGCTTCGACCCTCCGCACGCCAGGCTCCATGTCGCCAGCGGTGCTCCAGCGAAATCTCCCCTGCTCGATTCGCTTGGTCCACATCGCAATTCCGTTACGGTCCCAATAGACGATGCGGACGCGGTCGCGACGACGCGTAAAGAAGACGAACAGATGACCCTCAAAGATGTCGTGACCCAACACGTCTCGAACCAGCGTCATCAGGCTGTCGGGGCCCTTGCGTCCGTCGACGACCTCGGTCGCCACGAACAGGCGAACGCTCGGTGGAAGACCCAACATCAGCGGCGCTCCAGCATCGCGACCAGCGCCGACAGCCGCTGCAAGCTCATCCCTTCTGGAACGCTCAGCCGCCGTCCACTCGACAGCTCGAGCTCGATGCGCTCCGCGCTCGAGGCCAGCGCCCTTGCGTCTCCGCCGGGCAGCTTCACCTCAAAAAGGGCCGGCGCCGCGTTGGACCTCGACTCCGACCTGCGCTCTTCGCGGCGCAGACGCGTACACCACTGGTAAACGCGTCCCACCGACACCTCGTGCTCTTCTGCAAACTGCTTCGCGCTCAAACCCGAGCGCCGTAGCTCATCGACGACCCAGCGCCCCTCGACAGCTGACCAGCGTCGCGAACGGCGAATGGCTTCCCAACAGAGTCTCTCCTGCTTCTTCTTCGGCATCCCCGGCCGATGCGCGATCTCGAGGCTCGTTTCCAGGCGCCGTTGCTGGACGGATTACGTTTGGGTCGCATGATTCGCCCTGCAGGCCCGGAACCCAACGCGGTGTCGCGGAACGAGGGTGTTTGTGGACGCGCCGGGAATCGAAAGCGACCCTAGGCGAATCGAAAGCGCCAATACGCGGCAAAATCGCACAATTCGACACGTTGGGGCGCCGGGTTTCGCGTCGAGTTGTGCAGCTAAGTGCGCGAAAGGTGGTGGGGGTTGGACGGAATCGTCCAGCTCTTCCGAGAGAAACGAGTACGACTTGCGAGGCGTCGTCCAGCCCGCCTTGGCGCGGGCTCTCCTCCTTGCCGCGGAGGCCCGCCGATGGGACGTAGTGCTGCGGATTGCCGAGGAATTGCAAGCACGTCGAGAGATGAGAACCACGCGACCAACGGCATGCGGCCCCGTTCGTGCTCGTGAGCGCCCGGTGAATTCTTCCCGTTAGGATGAGCGCGCACTTCTCGTCATAGACCTCGTCTGAGTGTGAGTCATCGAGGAGGGCGTGGCGTCGAGCACGCTATCGATGCAACGGCGGAGGCGGGCTTTGTCCTGACGCTTCTTGCGCCAGTCAGTGCCGAGCTCCTTCCTCGGCGACGCCTGGCATCCTTGATGCGCAGCTTGTCTGCTGCATCGATGACCAAACAGAATACCCCCAAGCTCCGTCCTGCTCGAATGAGCTCCGGCACGTAAGAGTTGCGCGCCGACCCAAGGCAACCACGCGAACTTCGCAACCTTCATGAAGTGCGACAATGCGGACATGCACGCGCGCTTGCACCTGACCAGGTGCGCAGTGCCCGTGTTCAAGTTTCTGTCGTCCCTCCAGCGCGAGCCCATGCGGGCAAGCAGATGATGCCTCATGCTGCACTATGGTCTGCGAGATCTCCCCTTCGCTGCTCAAAAACCTGATCGATCGCGAGGTGCTGCTGTTCTTGGGTGCCGGCGCGTCCGTCGGTGCGCATCACCCCCAGGGGCACCACATCCCTCGTGGGCCCGAACTCCGCGACATGCTCTGCAATGAGTTCTGCGGCGGGCAGCTCAAGGATCGCGACCTGGCGTCGGTAGCCGCGATGGTTGCCACAGAGCATAGTCTTGGTCAGCTGCAGTCCTTCGTCCACGATGTGTTTGCGGACTTCATGCCCGGGCAGCACCACCTCCTTGTACCAAAGCTCCCATGGATGGCGATCGCGACGACCAACTACGATCGAATCATCGAGCAGGCATACGCCTCAGTGTACGGAAGAAAGAACCCTCTTGAGGTGACACTGAAGGATTCCGACGGAATCGACGTGCGCCTTGCTAAGCACACGAGCGCCCTAGCATACTTCAAGTTGCATGGTTGCATCAGCAAGCATGACGAGCTGGACGTTCCGTTGATCCTTTCATCGGACCAGTACTCGACGTATGAACGCAGCCGCAAACACCTCTTTGCTAGGCTGGAGAATCTGGCTACCCAGTTTACTGTCGTGTTTGTCGGGTATCGAGCGGCGGACCCACACATCCTGAGAATCCTGGCAAATCTCTTTGAGGATGGTGTCAAGCGACGAATGTTCTACATGGTGGACCCCGGGCTCAACGAGTACGATATCCGGTACTGGAGTTCGAAACGCGTCACCGGAATCAAGGCGACATTCGAGGAGTTCCTCGCCTCCGCGACCGCTGCTATTCCCGCTTGGCAGGCGCAGCTCGCCCAGCAGACGCCGTCCGCGCAAAGCAGTCTCTCGAGGCATCTCAGGGAAAACCCGGGGCCTTCCATGGACCGCGTCGCGGGCGTCGACTTCGAGCATGTCCGTCCCGGAATGCCCGTGGCGCAGGTCGACGCGAAGGCATTCTACCAGGGATTTGAACTCGGATTCGCACCGATTGCTCAGGCGCTCGATGTCAGACGTTCGGTGGAAGACCACGTCCTCCAAGAGCATGTTCTCTCGGTGCAGGACGCATCGGTGGGACATGACCGGGTTGAATTTGTTGTCTTGAAGGGGCCCGCGGGAAACGGAAAAAGTGTTGCTCTCCGTCGGATCTGCTGGGATGCGGCGCAAGAATTTGGCGCACTGGTTCTCTACCACAAGGAGGACGGCGCACTCGACCCCGATAGTGTGGGAGAGCTCTGCGAGCGCTCGGGCAAGCGCGTGTTCCTCGGCATTGACAGGGTCGCGTTGAGCGCGGAGCCACTTCGCGACTTGCTTCGTAGAGCGAGACGCGACAAGTGGCAGCTATCAGTACTCGGCGCAGAGCGTGACAACGAATGGAACACGCGTTGCAGTTCCCTTGCGCAGTTCGTGACGGAGAGCTATCCGGTTCGATACCTGTCGGAGTTGGAAATCGATCGGCTTCTGGAGAAGCTAGCCACCCACGATGCGCTGGGGGAGCTTGCGAAACGCTCAAGGGGCGAACAGAAGGACTTTCTTCTGAAGCGAGCGGAGCGGCAACTTCTTGTAGCTCTCCATGAGGCAACAGGGGGCCGCCCGTTCGAAGAGCTCATTCGAGACGAGTACATGAGGGTCGATCCGCTCGAAGCCCGGCAACTCTATCTGGACATCTGTACGCTGAATCGGCTTGCTATTCCAGTAAGAGCGGGGTTGATTGCGCGTGCGGCCGGCGTCGATTTCAACGAGTTCAGTCGGCGGTTCTTTGATCCACTAGAGCAGGTCGTTGTTTGTCGCGAAGATCGACGCATCGGTGACATGACATATCGCGCGCGGCACCCTCGCGTAGCGGAAATGGTCTTTGAACAGGCGCTGCCTACAGACGAGCGGAGGCACGACCAGCTCGCTCGCATCGTTCGTTGCGTAAACGTATCCTACAGCTCTGATCGTTCCGCCCTTGAGGCTCTGATGCGAAACACCAACGCGAAGGCATGTTTTGGGGCTGTCGAGTTCATGAGAGGACTCTACAACGTCGCCGGCGAAGTAGTTCCCGAGGAAGCCTGGCTGCTTCAACAACGTGGCCTAGCTGAGCTAAAACATGCTGCGGGATCGCTAGCGGAAGCAGACCATTGGACTGCGATGGCACTGGAGCGGGACCCGAACAACCCCACGATCTTACACAGTTGTGCTGAGGTCAAGCGGCGCCAAGCGCTTGAGGCCGAAAAGGGACTCGACCGAGCCCACTTCCGAAGCGCTGCTCGCAAGCTCCTGCATCGGATCGGACCTCGCCAGTCGAGCTCGTACGATGCGCACCTGAGTATCGCGCTCACCCTTGATGAGCTTGACGAGCAACTTGCGAGCACGGAGGAGTCTTTGGCTCTGAAAGAGGCTGTACGAACAACCATCTTTGACGTTGAGAAGGACTTGAGTGCGGCCCTAGAGGTGTATGCTGACAGTGACAGATTGCTGATGCTGGAACACCGATTCCATGTACTGCTCGGAACCTCACAGACGGCTAGGAGGTCTGTGGAGAAGGCCTTTGCTGCGAACCCGAGGAACGAATTTGCGGCGACGACGCTGGCCAAGGCTCAGAGGGCGTCCGGCGAGACGGAGAAGGCCCTTGATACGTTGCGGAGTTGCATAGAGCAAAATCCGAATGCGAAGGTTGCGCACCTGGAGCTTGGCATAATGCTTGCTGAAGCGAACGATCCCGCATCGAGGCCTTCCGCACTAGCGCACCTGGAGAAGGCGCGGCAGGTTTCCAGGCCGAACCCTCGTCGCCTGCTTTGGTACGGACGGGAATTGTTCTTGGAGAAAAGGCATGATGAGGCCCGCGAAGTCTTTGGAGAACTTCAGAGAATGCCGAGCGCGACGGGGAACGCGCACAAGATTCAACACCTGGTGCGGGACGAGAACGGGAGTGTGCAAGTCTTTGACGGGTACATAGCGAGCGTTCAGCAGGGGTTCTTTTTCGCACGAGTCGGAAAACTTGGCGGGGACGTGTTCTGTCACAATGAGAACATGGTCGGCGGCGTGTCGTTTGAGCAGCTTCGGAAGGACCAACGCGTTCATCTTGAGATTGGATTCTCATCGAAGGGGCCCGCTGCTGCGAAGGCGTGGCTGGACATTCCTGGAAAAGCCACGGGAGCCTCGCTTGTTCGGCACTAGTACCGCAGAATCCATGCCTCGAGAGCGCTGATCGTGGACAGCATGTCGCAGTCCTCCACTTCCGAGAGAGAATCGGGCGGCTCATCGAACTCATCCGTCTCGACCAGATCGCCAACTGGTTGCGCGGCGTTGTCTTGCTGCTGCGGGTCGGCATTTGGCGTCGCGACGCTTCCCCTCGGGAGGGCCCTTCCGGACTTTGCCACGATGAGCGCTAGCTTCTCGACTTCCTCGCTGCGGAATCGGTGCACTCCTCGGGAGTCCCTCTCGGGGTGCAACAGCGTTCCCTCCAGCTTGCGGACCGTCGAGATGCTTCGACCGATGCGGCGGGCGACCTGAGCGCGTGTGAGCGACATGGGCTTTTCCTAGCATCGCAGTCCGAGCCTGCCCGGGCCGGCATCGCTATTGCGCCGGTAGCTACCGACGAGTAACGGTTCGCCTGTGAGGAGAAAGCCCGTCCCGCTCGACCACGTCGGGTTCGACCCCGACCGTGCGCGCGACCGCATGGAGCGCGAGCTCATCCGCCTGGGTGTCGTGACCCGTGACGAAATTTGCCAGATGCGTGAGGACTGGCGCAAAGCGACGAAGCTCAGACGTTCCCAGGCCGCTGACGCAGCCAAGTGGGGAATTCTTCCGAGCCTGGCCATGAAGCACGGGAGGCTTCATGGCGTTCCGTCCGCGGCCCGCATCACGCATCAGAAAGACGGCTCTGCTGCGGAATTCACTCCTCAGCCGAGGTGCAACGACAGACCGTGCAAGCAAGCCGGCGTGTCGGCGGCTCTGCTCGAGCTCAGCCTGTACCGCGACGAGGCTCGGAGCCCAGAAGTCGAGGTGGTCGACGACTTGCAGGAACTCGCGCGCGGCCTGGAGTCGCTGAGACCGCAGATTCAGCGGCTTCGAGGGGCAGGAGGACGCGGAATGGCCAGCGTTGTCGCCCTGAGCGCACGCGTAGGAGTGGACGAAGGTCGCTTCTGGCCAGCCCTCGTGGGCTTGGCGCAGCGGGGCGAGGCGCTGGTCGACGAGGCGCACGGAGTCGTGAGTCTCGGGCGTCGGCAGTTTCGGTCCAGGCAGCTTCGAGTCAACCCGCGGCGCAAGGGGCGCCGTCGGTTCGTACTTTTAGGAGCCATCTGGCGGCAGTTGCTCGAGAGCGGCTACTCACCGCGCGAAGCTGCGACTCTCGTCCCCGACGCGAACCCAATTCGCCGGTCTGGACACCAAATCGCCCGCGTGAAGTGGCACGCAACTCGACTCGATTTTCGCAGGATTCTTCTGGAATAGCAGGAGATTAGGCGGGTGCCTGCGGGGCAGTCAAATGCCCCCCCATTTGGCCTCGTTTGCGAGGCCGGCGGTCGCCGCCCACGACATGGGTCTATGGCGAACCATCTACGATTCTTGACGGTTGAGGAGTGCGCCGCCGAAGCGCGTGTCTCTCCCTCAACCGTCCGACACTGGCTCCAAACGCGTCGACTCGCGAGCATTCGGCCCGGACGGCGGCGGCTGATTGCACGAAGCGACTTCGAGCGCTTCTTGACGGTCCGCTCCCCGCGGCTGTTCGGAGGGGGGCGGTCATGAGCTCGAACTCAGCATACGAGGCAGAAGCCCTCGGAGTGACATCCGAGGGGGCCACCCCCGGCCGGCATACGCTGACCGAGGGCTTCTGCCCCGCATCTGGCTCTCCGGAGCTGCCTCCTGAAGCACAGCTCGAGGGAGGTGGTGACCGGTTCGGGGGTGGCCGGGAGCGCGCAGCGCTCCGTCCGGGGTTTGGGGCAGAGCCCCAAGGGCGTGAGCAACCGGCGGCGGGTGAGTCGAATATCATCACCCGCCAAAAGCGTCTCCAGCCTCGGAACGGCCTTCAAATGCGGGGAACGAACGCCCTCCGCGTGCAGATGAAGCGGACCCCCGCCAAAAGCGTCTCCGAGTTTCAGGGGCGGAACAAGTGACTGCAGTCGCATGCATTGCGAGGCGTGTCGACGCGCTCAAGCTGAACTACCAAGTCAAGGCTGGCTCTGCCGTCGACGACGAATTTGATGAGCGTCAGTCCTTGGCGGATACCGCTGGGCACGCCGAGCTCCGGCTCGGGCGATTCGGCTTTCTGATGAAGCGCGGACGCTCGAACGACCGCTTCTACTTTGAAAACCAGGACGTGCGCTGCCTGTACGACAGAAAGCCCCGAGGCAGGTGCAACTTGGAGTTGATTCCACGCGCGACCTTCCTGGCCACACACCCGCTGGCCAGCGCACTCTCCCTCCTTAACGAAGTGGCTGAGGCGGTCGGCACCGTCAGTCAGGAGCACTTGGGACGCATCGACCTTGCAGCGGACTTCGTAGGATTTCCGCTTCACCGGGACGACATCGACAACTTAGTCACGAGCCGCGCCAGAACCGATGGCTTTCTCGTCTCCGGCAAGGACGTGGAACCTGGCGGCGACCGGTTGACGCAACACCTTGATGCAGGACGCAGCGTTTCGGGGATTTCGGTAGCTCCGGGAAATCCATTGATGGCCCGCATTTACGATAAGACAGCGGAGCTCAAGCTTGCAGGTCGTGAAGACAAGCGTTCGATCGAGCAGCAGATTTGGAGCACTGGCGGCTGGGCTCCCGGGCAACAGGTAACTCGGGTGGAAGGGCAGTTTCGCAGTGAGACGCTCCGCGAAATGAAGCTACGGTGTCCCGTTGACGTGGGTGCGCGCCTAGACGGTGCTTGGCAATACCTCGTGAGTCGCTGGATGCGATTAGTACGTCCGACGCGCAAGCGGCGCGTGGAATGTCCGCTCGATCCTCGCTGGAAGGCGGTGCAGGCCGTTGTGTTTCAGCACCCATCAGCCCCCGCAACCCGCACGCGAACTCGAGGAGGCGCTACTGCATCGCAAGCGCTCGGGATGGTCATCGCCAGACAAGGAGCCATCGGTGATCTGCCGAACGCGGTCGTCGGCGAAGAGCGCGCCTTCGTCGCCAGTATGAGTTCCGACGCCCAGGAGCAGTGGCTCCGAAGTACGTTGGACAAGGTTTTCGCCGGGCAGGCAAAGGACAGCTCCCGCGACTTGATACTCACCTATGGGTTGCAAGAGGCGGCGCTACGGCTCGCAATCAAGGTGAACGCCATGCGCGCGAAGTACTTCTCAGTCGACGACCTCTTCGACGACATAGCGGACCCAGGTACGGCGGGAGGTGATCATGAGTCGCAAGTATGACCTGGCGGAGCGTTGCTCAAGCGCAATTCCGCCGTCGAAGGTCGAGCTGCTCATTGCTGCTCGAATCGCTGAGGCGCGCAAACAGCTCAAAGGACAGCAGCGGCCGTGGGCCTCTGAGGGGAGCGATGCCGAGCCGGTCGTTGCTGCCGCGACGGCCGAAGAGCGGTCGACATTGACCTTCGTGGAGTGGGTGCGCTTCCGAGAGCCGCTCTTCTTTGAGAGGGTGCGGGGGCCCAAGCTGCTCGCAGGGGCCCAAGCGCGCTGGGAATTTGAAATCCGTCTCTCGAGCTATGTCCGCGCCTGGCAGAACGCACTCCCGCCAGCGGAAGAACACGAACCTCAGCAGAGGCTATTCAAATGAAGGTGGTCGTCGCGGATGCACAGGAACTTCGCATTCTGTTGGCCGAAGCCGTCAGAGAAGCTCTTGGTCAAAGAGCCTCGGCGGACGGTTGGGTAGACGCTCACGGCTCCGGCTTGGGCTACCGAACGTTTCTACGTCTGGCGCGGGAAGAGGCCTTCCCAGTCTCGCTTGTCGGAAAGAAGTACATGGCGCGGCGAAGCGACGTCGACGCTTACATCGAATCGCAGCGCGTGCACGCCGTGGCAAAGCAGGCTCCCTTGGAGGTGACCTATTCGGATTCCCCTTCCACCACTACGGGTCAGCCCCACGACCCAATTGCCGAAGCGCTGGAGGCCGGACGCCTGAGGCGCGTAAAGTAGCCTTACTTTCGGGCTCGAAGCGGACACCTATCCATACCGACGCTCTCGTGTATCATCGATAAATCATGCCGCGCCCTGCTACTGGATCCGTCGAGTACCGCCCGCCCAAGGGTTCACAATCAGGTGCCTGGTGGGGGCGCCTGACCTGCAGCGACGGGAGCCGTCCCCGCGTGCGCCTCGGAACCTGGCCCAACAGCCCCCAGGGGCGCGCCCGGGCCAAGGAAGCGGCGGCTGCGTTCACACAGCGCGTGCGCGCTGAGGGTATCGTCGGCACTCCGCGGCGCGGACCGAAGGCGCGAGCGGCCCGAGCCGACAACGCTTCGACGGCCGCCCAGTGGTGGACCAAGTACTTCAAGCTCCGCGACACGCTCGGCCTCACCTCGGTGCAGGGCTCGTACGAGACACACATTGCGCCCGTGCTCGACAAGCCCTGGGCTGACGTGACGACGAAGGACAGCGAAGCCCTGCGCGACGCCCTCGACGAAAAGGCCCAGTCCGGCCTCATCTCGGCAAAGACCGCCTTCAACATTTGGAGCGTTTGGACCACGGCTGCCAAGGCTGCGAGCGGGCAGTGGAAGAAGGACAAGTCGCGGCGCCTGAAGGTCCGCGACGACAATCCCTGCGTGGGCGTCGCCGCCCCCGACCGCGACGACGACAAGGAGCTGCAGTGGCTCTACCCGGACGAGCTGGCGCAGCTGCTTGCGTGCGAGGCGGTGCCCGTGGAGGCCCGGCGCACCTACGCCTTGGCCACCTATATGTACCTTCGCGGCGGCGAGCTGAAGGCGCTGAGCTGGGAGGATGTGGACGTAGAGCGCGGCATCATCTCGATCCGCCGCTCCTACGACCGCAAGACCGGGCGCATCAAGCAGACGAAAACGGGCAACAAGGGCATTCGGCGATTCGCCGTGGAGTCCGTCCTGCTGCCGCTCCTCCAAACGATGCACGCGGAAGCGGGAGGGCGTGGCCAGCTCGTGGAGATGCGCGAGCAGAAGTGGTGGGCCGCCGACCTCCGCAAGCACCTGGAGCTCGCCGGAGTGACCCGCCCCGAGCTCTTCGAAACAGACGACACCCGCAAGCGCCTGCGCTTCCACGACCTGCGCGGCACAGGCCTCACCTGGATGGCCATCCGCGGCGACGAGCCGCTCAAGATTCAACAGCGCGCCGGGCACCGCACGTTCGAGATGACGCAGAAGTACATCAGAACGGCAGAAGCGGTGGGAGAGGCCATTGGAGACCCCTTTCCACCGCTTCCGGAGTGCCTCATCGCCGAGCCGTTTCGTCCAACGAATCGTCCAAGCGAGCTGCAAGTTGTTGAAAGAATTGTGGAGGCGCCGGGAATCGAACCCGGGTCCGCGAGGCTTCCGCCCAGCCTTCGTTCACGTGCGTAGTCGGCAAAAGCCCACCGACAGGCTTCGCAGATTCGGCTGCGACCTATCCCTCAGTGAATCTCACTGCGGCGCCCTGAGAGCCCGACGCAACAGCCAGCCTTAGTGATTGCGCCCTTCCGTTACCAAGACAATCTCACGGTTGGACGGCTCTACAGTTTTTTAGGCTGCGAGAGCGACTGCGTTATCGTTCGCAATTAACGTTTGCTCGATTTTCAAGTAGTTCGAGCGCTACCGCACGCAGACTGACCTTCAGTCCCCACGTCGAAGCCGATCGCCCCCGGTAAACTCTCCTTTGAATTCACACCATTGAATCAGAGGGGGTCCAGCAACTTAGTGCTCGGCGGGCGCCCGGTCAAGGGGTGGGGCCGACTTCGGGGGAGCGGGGCAGGGAGGGATGGTGCGCCGGGGTGGGGGGCGGGAAGGCAGGCCGGGGCGCGACATCGCGCGCACGCTCGCGGGGGCGCCCGGCCCGAGAGACGCCCGGGGGGGAGGGTTTCTGGTCGACCGGGACACGGCCCGGGGGGCATCGCCCCGTGGATTGAGTACCGTACGGAGCGGCCGGTGGCTCTGTTCCGACCGAACCCCGTCGGGCTGCGCCCGAGAGAGGAGCTCCCCATGCCTCGCGACACCGTTCTGTTCGACATCAACGAGACCTGCCTCGACCTGACTTCCCTCAGGCCGCGGTTCGCGGCCGCCTTCGGCGACGAGGGGCTGACGGCGATCTGGTTCGCTCGGCTCCTGCACACCTCGACGGTGTGCGCGCTGACGGGCGTTTCGACGACTTTCGCCGAGCTCGCCGGCCACGCGCTGGACGCGCTGTCGTCGGCGCGCCCGGGCGCGCCGCTGTCGAGCGAGCAGCGCGCCGACATCGTCGGCGCCTTCGGCCGGCTGCCGCCGCACCCGGACGTGCCCGGGGCGCTCTCGCGGCTCCGCCGCGCCGGCTACCGAACGGTCGCCTTCACCAACTCCTCGCTCGCGTTGGTGACGAGCCAACTCGACAGCTCCGGGCTGGCGCCGCATTTCGACGAGGTGGTGTCGGTGGAGAAGACGGGCAGCTTCAAGCCCGACGGGACGGTGTATCACTACGTGGCGCGGCAGCTGGAGCGGGCGCCGCACGAGCTGCGGCTGATCGCCGCGCACGACTGGGATACGCACGGCGCGATGGTGGCGGGCTTCCACGCAGGGTACATCGACCGCACCGGGGCGCCGTATCATCCGCTGTACCGGCGGCCGCCGCTCGTCGCACGCGACCTGGGCGCGCTGGTGGAGCAGGTGATCAGCGCGGACGCGGCGGCCGACAGCGACGAGTTCTGACCGGGAGCGGGCCGGGCGCCGTGAGCGCCGACGGCGCGGGAGCGCCAGAGCCGGCACGAAGCGGCCACGCCGCGCCGCGCCGCGCTCGAGAGGAGCGGCCCCTCTCGAGCGGAGCGGCCTACCAATCGATGGGCGCTTGCGCGAGGGGGCCCGGTTTCTCCACGTCCCCTGCGGCGCAGGGCGGCGCCGCGGCGCCCGCGGCAAGAGGCCCGCAGCGCACCTCCGAGGCCCCCCGGAACGGCGGGCGGGGGCCCGCCCGGGGGCTCGTCGCCGCGGGGCGGCGAGCCGCGCCGCTACTCGCTGGCGGCGGCCAGCGCGGCCGAGCGCGCCGCCGCGGGCCGAGAGCTCACCATGCCGCCGGTGGTCGGGTAGAGGCGGCTGATGATCCGGGCCAGTCCGTGGACCATTTTCGGCTTCATGCCCATGCCCTCGTGGGGCCAGGCGAAGCCTTGTGCAGCCTTGACGTGGTTGCAGGAAAAGGAGATGAGCACCTCGTACGGAGGCATCCCTGGGGCCGTCGTCCAGCCGAGGCCCAGCTCCGTGAAGTCACACGGCTGGTGCTCGAGCTGAAAATTGTCCGGATCGCCAAACAACTCCGAGAGCTCTTCCTTGAGCTCCGGGTCGAGCACCGGCTGGGTGCCGAGCACGCGGCGGCCGTGAAAGCGGAATTCTTGGCTGGCTTGTGGCTGGGCCGCGAGAGCCGGGGCTTGCAGGAGGTTGGGCGGTACCAGGCCGGGCGGCAGCAGTTGTTGCAGTACCGGGGCGGCCTGCTGCGCCCACTGCTGGATTTGCGGCGGCAGGCCGGGGATGGCCGGGGCGGCGGCTGCGGCCGGGCTGGCCGCGGGCGGCTCGTAGTTCTGCAGCCGCAGCATCGTGACGTTGCCGTTTTGGATGGTGTCGAAGGGCGCCCTGGGGCCGGAAGCGCAGGCGCTGGCTCCGAGCAGCGCCGCGGCGAGCCCGAGCAGGGGCGGGGGAGCGCGGCGGCGGGTCGGGGCCGGAGCCTCGCGCGTGGCGACGGGTGGGTGTGCCGGGTTCGTCATCGCGGGCAGAAACGGTCGGGGTGGGGCCTTTGATAATCCGCATGGGAATGTGCCGATCGGGAACGCTGCGGTGGCCAATGTGCCGAGCGGCCCCGTCGCGGCTCGGCGCCGCGGCCCGGGTGGCTCGACGCGCGGTCGCCGGGTTGGTCGGTGTGCTGCTGGCGACGAGCCAGGCGGGCGCCGCGGCCTCCCCCAACGTTGCGCCGCCCCGCGTCGAAGTCGGCCCCGCCGCCGCTCGCCCCACCTTCTCCAACGCCGCAGCAGTCGGGCCCGCGCCGGCCGCCGGCGAGCCCCGGGCGAGCGCAGAGGGCGAGCCAGCCCTCGCGGGAGGCGGAGGCCAGCCGCCGCCGGCCGCCGCGGCGACGAACGACGCGGCGCCGCTGGGCGAGCCGGTGCACTGGGATCCGGGCTGGCAGCGCTTCGAAGCCCGCCACTGGGGGGCTACCGGCGCGGCGCTGGCCGTCTTGGCGGTGACGAAGCTGGGGCCGCAGCGGCGGCAGAAGGCGTTCGGGCCCGTTCTGTACGACGAAGCGGTGCGCGATGTGCTGCGCTCGGATTCGCGCGTCGGGCGGCGCTGGGCGCGGGATCTGAGCGACATCGGGCTGATCCTCAACACCGCCTGGACCTACTTCGACGCGGTCGTAATCTCCGACTGGTACCGCGACAGCCCCGACGTGGGCTGGCAGCAGGGGCTGATCACGGCCGAGACGCTGATGATCACCTCGGCGGTGCAGGGCACGGTGAACTGGCTGGTGGCGCGCGAGCGGCCGTACGGCGAGGGCTGCGCGGGGCCGGCCGAGTCGACCACGCGGGATTGCCGCACCCGCAATCGCTACTGGAGCTTCTTCAGCGGGCACAGCGCGCAGTCGTTCGCGGCGGCGGGCGTCAACTGCCTGCACCATCGGAAGGTGCCGCTGTACGGGGGCGGCGCCGCGGAGGATTGGTCTTGCGTGGCCGGCTTCGGGATGGCGCTGAGCACGGCGCTGTTTCGGGTGGTGACGGACGTGCACTACGCCACGGACGTGACGACGGGAGCGTTGGTGGGCACGGCGCTCGGGCTCGGGCTGCCCTACCTGTTGCACTACCGCGAGTCGAGCGGCGGCCGGCAGGGCTCGGCCGGCGCGGGCTCGCAGCCCGCCAAGAGCCATTTCCTGGTGGCACCGCAGGGGCTGGGGTTGAGCGCGCTGTGGATCTTCTGATGCGGATGCTGCGCGGGACCCTCGCGCTTCGGGGGGCCCTGGCGCTGCGCGGGGCGCGGGCGCTCACCGTGGCGGGGTCGACGACCCTCGCCGGCGTCGCCCACGCGCAGCCGCTCGGCGGGCAGCCGCCGCCCAGTGCGCCGCCGTTCGCGGCGCTCAACGCATCGCCTTTCGCTGCGCTCGGCGGGCAGCCGCCGCTCGGCGGGCAGTCGCTCGGCGCCGGGGCCGCTGCGGGCGGTGCCGCGCAGGAGCGGCTCTCCGGCCATTCGTCGAGCCTCGGGCGCTTCGGTCCCGAAGAGCCCCGGCGCTGGTTCCTCGCCAGCGCCTCGGACATCGGCTTCTTGTACTTGCGGCCGCGCTTGTCGGCGGGCTACGGCGCGCCGCACTTCGCGTGGGCGGGCGTCGACGCCAACCCGCTCGTTTCGCGCGAGGGCGTCGGGGCGTACGCCGGGCTGCGGCTGTCGTGGCCCTCGATCGACTGGCGCATCGGCGGCCGCTACTGGCTGACGTTCGACCGCTACTTCTTCGAGCCGCGCGAGCGCTATCACGTCGAGGCGATCGAGAGCGAGGGCGAGCAGAGATCGCGCTTCCTCACCTGGGAGACGGAGCTGACGCTCTCGCCGCGGCTGGGGCCCGGGCGCTGGCTCACCGAGCTGGCCGTTTCGGCGGTGACGGGGGTGCCGGAGGGGCTGCACGTTTACGAGGAGACGCTGCGCGTGGTGGTGGAGCCGCCCTGGGTGCTGAGGGCGCGCAGTGGGTACCTGTGGTCGTTCGGCCCCCGCCGGGCCATCTCCCTGGGGCCGGTGGTGGAGGTGGTGCGCGTCGTGGGTCGGGATTTGTGGTTGCTGCGCGCCGGAGCGCTGGCGCGGCTGCGGGTCTCCGACCGGCTGCAGGTACGAGGCAGCTTCGTGCCGCCGCTTTGGTCGCGCGACGCGCTGGGCACGCGCGGCGGCGACGCATTCCTGCTGGGAGTCCGCTATTTGTGGGCGACCAAGCCATGAGTCGGCTGGGCGGCCTATGATTCGGTCGGGAACATTGACTCAACCCCGCGGCGCTTCGGCCGTCCAGAATCCTCGGAGGGTTCTCGTTGGGGGATGCGGCAAAGGCAGCGGAGCGCACGGATAACGAGCTGGCGCGCGTGCACGTGGTACGGCGCGCGGTATTTGCCCGCGACCTGTCCGTCTGGGCCTACGAGCTCACCGCGGGGGTGCCGGGCCGCGCGCGCGCGCTGGCGGAGGACTACCCGCTGCTCAACGCGATCGCGGAGCTCGGGGTCAAGCCGCTGGTGGCCGACAAGCTGGCCATCGTCACCATCGACAAGGACACGATGCAGGGCAGCCTGCCGCTTCCGTCGGGCAACGGCACCATCGTGCTGGACCTGTTCGTGCGCCCGGGCGACGTGGACGACGCCCTGATCGACGCGGTGGACGAGCGGCTCGACGACGGCTTCCAGCTGGCGCTGAGCGGCGCGCTCGGCTCGCCCGAGGTCTTCCCGCTGGTGCGCCGCGCCAACCTGCTGCGGTTGCCGCAAGCGGCGCTCGAGGCCGGCGTGCTCGAAGGGCTCAAGGCGCGCCCCAAGGGCCAGAGCCTGTGGATCGAGGGCGTCGATCAGCCCGAGGATTTCCCCCGCACGCGCAAGTACGGGCCGCACTACTTCTCCGGGGATTTCCTGCTCAAGCCGAGCCCGGTGGAGCGGCGCCGCGCGCCGCGCAACCTGGCGGTGCTGATGGAGCTGATGACGGCGCTGCGCGACCCCGAGGTGCGCTTCTCCGAGGTGGAGAAGATCCTGCGCAAGGACGCCGGGCTGAGCGTGACGCTGCTGCGCTTCCTGAACTCGGCCGGCTTCGGGCTGCGGGTGCAGGTGAGCACGATCCGGCAGGCGGTGGCGCTGCTCGGCATCGCCGAGTTCTCCAAGTGGGTCACGCTGATCGGGCTCGGCGAGGCCAGCACCAAGCCCAACGAGGTGCTGGTGACGGCGCTGATCCGCGCCAAGGCCTGCGAGCTGCTCGCGGCCGAGTCGGGGCAGGGCGCCGCGGCGTTCATGGTGGGGCTCTTCTCGCTGCTCGACGCCATGATGGATCAGCCGCTCGAAAAGGTGCTCGAGGATCTGCCGGTCAGCGAAACGCTGCGCTCGGCGTTGCTCGATCACATGGGCTTCGAGGGCGAGCTGCTGGCGGCGGTGTTGGACCACGAGCGAGGTCTGCCGCCCGAGACGATGCCCGCGGGGGCCGGCGATTTGTACGACTGCTGGCGCGCCGCCGTACGCTGGGCGGACGCGCTGCGCGCCAACTTGCCGAGTGGCAAGGCGGCGCGCCCGACGCGCACCCGCCGCCGCCGCTGAAGGCGTGGGCCGGCCGGGCAGGCCTTGCGGGTCGTCGGCGCCTGCCGCACATTGCGCCGCGCCATGATCCATCCGCGGCAACTCAGTGAGGCGCGCGCCGGCGCCGCCAGGCCGGCCCCCGGCCGTGCGGGGCGCCGCGCCGGCTCGTCCCCCCTCGCGGCGGCCGCCGCCGTCTTGGCCCTCGCCGCGCTCTCGGCGTGCTCGCGCCGCGCCGAGCAAGTCAGCGGGCGGCTCGAGCCCGGCTCGGCGAGCATCTCGGCCGGGGAGGCCGCGCCGCCGCCGAAGCTGGGCGAGCTGCCCCGCTTCGAGCTGGTCGATCAGACCGGGCAGCCCTTCACGCCGGCGACGATGCGCGGCAAGGTGTGGGCGGCGGCCTTCGTCTTCACGCGCTGCCCGAGCGTCTGCCCGATGATGACGGCGCGCATGAAGCAGCTGCAGCAGCGCGCGGCGAGCGCCGGCGTGCCTCTGCACCTGGTCAGCTTCAGCGTGGACCCGGACTTCGACACCCCCGAAGTGCTCACCGCCTACGCCCGCCGCTTCGCGGTCGACACCGAGCGCTGGACGTTCGTGACGGGCGACAGCGAGGCGATCCGCGACGCGGCCGAGCAGGGCTTCAAGATCGGCGTCAGCGGTCAGGCGGACCCGAGCGCGCCGAATTTCGGCATCACCCACGGCACGCACCTGGTGCTCCTCGATCCTCAGCTCCGCATCCGCGGCTACTACCAGAGCGCCGAGCCCGCCCGCATCGACGCGCTGCTCCAGAGCGCCCGAGCGCTGGCCGCCGAGAGCCCCTGAGCGGGCCTGCCCCGGCAGCGGGCCGCGTGCGCGGGGCCGATCCGGCGGCCCTGCGCGGCTCGCGCTGGCTGAGAAATATCGAGCGCTGCTGCCCGGTTGGGCGGCAAAAGCGGCTCGCGCCGCGTCGCCGCGCTTGCGCCCGGGCGGCGCTTCGCGTCTCATGGTTGAAATGAGGTCCCTCGGCCCCCCGGGCACGACGGCTGTCGTTCGGGTCGCGCACGCGGCCGCGCTTCGGGGCGCTCGGCGTCGCGCGGGTCGGCGTGGCTCGGCCCAGCAGGGCCCGGCGCTGCGCCGCGCCGCAGCCCTGGCGGCCCTGGCGGCGGGCTGTGCGCACGGCGGCGCGAGCCCGGCGGGGCCCGACTCGCCCCGAGCCGGCAGCCCCGTCGAGGCCGCCGGTCTCGCCGGGGAGGGGGACCCGCTGAAGGCGGACCCGCCCTCGGCCCCGCTTTCGCCCCTCGGCGCCGAGGAGCGAAAGCTGCAGCTCGAGCTGCAGGGCGAGGTGAAAACGCTGGTGGAGTTCGGTCCCCGCAGCCTGGCCCACAGCTGGAACCTGGCGGGCGCCACCGATCACATCGCCCGCGCCCTCGAGATCGCGGGCTTCGAGGTGCGGCGCCAAGGCTTCGAGGTGGGCCCGGAGCTGCTGCAGAACCTCGAAGTGCAGCTGCCCTCCGTTCGGGACGCCGAGGCCCTGGTGGTCGCCGCGCACTACGACACGCAGGGCGAGAGCCCCGGCGCCAACGCCAGCGCCAGTGGCGCGGCGACGCTGCTCGTCTTGGCGAAGCGGCTCGCCGGCAAGCACTTCCAGCGGCCCATCCGGCTGGTGTGGCTCAACAACGAGAGCGGCCCCGGCGGCCCCGGGCCCACCGGCAGCCAGGTGTACTCCAAGCTGCTGCGCGCCGAGGGCGTGGTCGTCGGGGCAACGCTCACGCTCGGCAGCCTGGGCCGCTACCGTGTCGAGTCCGGCACGCAGCGCTACCCGGCCGATCTGCTGTACGGCGCCGAGGGCCGCACCACCCGCGGGGATTTCGTCGGCGTGATGTACAACGCCGCCTCGCAGACTCTCTTCGAGCGGCTCTCGCCGGTTCTGGCGCGTGCCACGCTGCCGGTGGCGCCGCTGATCCTGCCCGAGTCGGCGCCGCTGGCCAACGCCGGCCCGCAGTCGACCTTCTGGCAGCAGGGCTGGCCCGGCGTGACCTTGACGGACACGGCCAGCTTTCGGGACGACAGCTACGACCAGCCCACGGACACGCTCGACCGGCTCGACTTCGACCGCCTGGCCCGCGTCGGCGGCGTGCTGGAGGCCTTGGTGAGGCAACTCGCCGGCGAGGCCGAGCCGCCGGCGTTGGGCGAGCGCCCCGCGACGGCGCCCGCCCGGACGGTTCCTCCGCGCGCGGCCCCCTCCGCTCCGCCTCCGGCTCAGGGCAGCAGCCGCGCCAACGCGCCGGCGCCGAGCCCGGCAGCCAGGTCGTCGAGCATGATGCCGAAGCCAGCCGGCTTGACGCGCTCCAGCCTGCGAATCGGGCCCGGCTTGTAGATGTCGAGCAGCCGAAACAGCACCAGCGCGGCGAGCTGAGCCCACAGCCCGTGGCCGCGCACCAGGCCCATCGCGATCAGGGTGCCGGCCACCTCGTCGATCACCACGTGCTGGGGGTCGCCCTGGCCGGTGTAGTCCGACTCCCGCTGCGACACCCACACGCCCACCGCCGCCGTGGCGACCACGACCGCCGCGTGAGCCAGCGGCCCGAGTTGGCTCAGCGCCAGGTGCAGCGGAACGGCACCGATCGAGCCGAACGTCCCGGGCGCCACGGGTGCCTTGCCGAGCCAAAACCACGTTGCCAAGCCCTGCGTCGACAGCCTCGCCCAGTTCATCGCGCGCGACCCTACTCGATTTTTCCCCGCGTCGACGGCCAGCGCCAGGATTGCGCGCACACGCCGGCCGTCTTAACTGAAAAGCGCTCGGCGACCCGGCGGCGCTCGGCGACCACAAAGGAACTAATGGCGAAGTCTGGCCCCCCTGCGGCTCGGTGCGTGTCCCGCGTTGGCGCAAAGGCCCTGCGCTTCCGAAATCCCGACCTCGGCCGCCCCCCTGCGCCCCGTGGCCCCGGCCATCAAGCCCGTGCGGAGCCGCGTCGTAGACTCGGATCGGTCTCGTGAATTTCGTGCTGAAGATCGTGCTGCCCGTGATCGTCTTGGCGGTCGGGGCGATTTCTCTCAAACACCTGGTCGACACCCGGCCCCAAGCGATCAAGCGCCCCACGCCGGAGCGGGGCGCGCTGGTCGAAGTGCTGGCGGCCGAGGTCGGGCACGAGGCCGTCGTCGTCTCCGCGCAGGGCTCGGTCGTGCCAGCGCAGCGCGTCGTGCTGCAGTCGGAGGTCGCCGGCCGCGTCGTGTGGCAACACGAGGATCTCGTCCCCGGCGGTCGCCTGAAGCAGGGCGAGCTGGCCGTGCGGATCGACTCGCGCGACTACGACCTGGCCCTCGAGCAGCAGGCCGCGGCGGTGGAGCAGGCCGGGCTGGCGCTGCGCCTCGAGCGCAGCCGCCGGCAGGTGGCCGCGCGCGAGTGGGAGATCATCGGCGAAGATGCGCTCGCCACCGAAGAGGGTCGGCAGCTGGCGCTGCGCGGGCCGCAGCTCGACAGCGCTCAGGCCAACCTGGCCGCCGCCCAGAGCGCGCGCCGCGTGGCGGAGCTGGCCGTGAGCAAGACGCAGATCCGCGTGCCCTTCAACGCCTTCGTGCAGAGCGAGTCGGTCGATCGGGGGCAGCTGGTGGCTCCGCAGACACCGCTCGCCACCCTGGTCGGCACGGACGCCGTGTGGGTGCAGGTTTCCCTGCCGCTGTCGGATCTGTCCTGGCTCTCGGTGCCGGGCTACAACGCCGCCGAGGGCGAAGGCGCCCGCGCCGTCGTGGTGCAAGATCTGGGCGAGGGCGAGGTGCAGTGGCAGGGCCGGGTGGTGCGCCTGCTCGGCGATCTCGATCCCGTGGGCAGGCTGGCGAGGCTGCTGGTCGAGGTGCCCGACCCGCTGCGGCTCGCGCCCGGCGCCGGCCAGGGGCCGCCGCTGCTGGTGGGCGCCTACGTGCAGGTGCAGCTGCAAGGTCGCTCGCTGCAGGGCGTGATCGAGCTGCCGCGCAAGGCCCTGCGCGAGGGCAACCGGGTCTACGTGGCGGGGCCGGGGGACGCGCTCGACATCCGCGACGTGAAGGTGGTCTGGGCGCGCGACACCGTCGTGTGGATCGCGGGCGGGCTGCAGGCGGGTGAGCGCGTCATCACCAGCCGCCTGCCGGTGGCCGTGGCCGGGCAGGCCCTGCGGATCGAGCCCCCCCCGGCGGCGGAGGCGCGCCGCCGGGGCCCGGCCAAGGCAGGGGCGCCGTGAGCGACGCAGGCGCCCGCCCCGAGGGCGACCGCGCCGGCGACCCGGTGGCGGGCGGCCCGGGTCGGCGCGAGAGCTTGCTCGAGCGGCGCGCCCGCCGCCGCGCCCAGCTGGCGAAGGGCAGCGGCCCGATCGCCTGGATGGCGCGCAACCCGGTGGCGGCCAACCTGGTGATGGTGCTGCTCGTGCTGGGCGGCCTGATGATGCTGCCGGGCATCAAGCAGGAGGTCTTCCCGGAGTTCGATCTGGATCTGGTGGCGATCCAGATCGCCTACCCGGGCGCCAGCCCCGCCGAGGTCGAGCAGGCCGTGATTCTGGCCGCCGAGGAGGCCGTCCGTGGGCTCGAGGGCATCAAAGAGGTGCGTTCGCGGGCCTCGGAGGGCGGCGCGCTGGTGACCGTGGAGCTGCTCACCGGCGCCGACCCCGATCGGGCCCTGGCGGACATCAAGAGCGCCATCGACCGGGTCACCTCGTTCCCGGAGGACATCGAGCGGCCCGTGACGAGCCTGGCCACCAACCGCATGGAGGTGATCTCGCTCGTCCTGTCCGGGGACGTGCCGGAGAAGGCGCTGCGCGCGCTGGGCGAAAAAACCCGCGAAGAGCTGCTGCTCGAGCCCAACATCACACAGGTGGAGCTGACGGGCGTGCGCCCGCCCGAGGTCAGCATCGAGGTGCCGCGCGCCCAGCTGCGACGCTACGGCCTCACGCTCGAGAGCGTGGCGGCCGCGGTGCGCGCGGCCTCGGTGGAGCTGCCCGGCGGCGGCGTGAAGACGGCGGGCGGCGAGGTGCTGGTGCGCACCACCGAGCGGCGCCGCACCGCCGCGGACTTCCGCGACATCGTGGTGCTCGGCCGCCCCGACGGCACCGCGGTGCACCTGGGCGACATCGCGGCCGTGCGCGACGAGTTCCGCGACACCGATCAGGCGGCCTTCTTCAACGGCCAGCGCGCGGTGATGGTGGACGTCTACCGGGTCGGCGCCCAGACCCCGCTGGACGTGGCCGCCACCGTCAAGCGCTACGCCCAGGAGCACGCCGAGCAGCTGCCGCCGGGCGTTTCCATCGGCATCTGGGCCGATCGGTCGCAGTGGTACGCCGAGCGGCTCGACCTGCTGTTGCGCAACGCCGGCCTGGGCCTCGTCATGGTGATGGGCATCCTGGCGCTGTTCCTCGAGCTGCGCCTGGCCTTCTGGGTCACCATGGGCATCCCCATCTCGTTTCTGGGGTCGCTGCTCTTTCTCCCGCAGCTCGGCGCGAGCATCAACATGATCTCGCTGTTCGCCTTCATCGTCACGCTCGGCATGGTGGTGGACGACGCGATCGTGGTGGGCGAATCCATCTACACCCAGCGGCAGCTGAAGAAGCCGGGCGTGGACGCCGCCGTGCTGGGCGCGGGCGAGGTCGGCACGCCGGTCACCTTCGCGATCTTGACCACGGTCGTGGCCTTCGCGCCGATGCTCTTCGTGCCGGGCCCCCTCGGCAAGTTCTTCCGGCTGATCCCGGTGGTGGTCATCGCCGTGTTGCTGATCTCGCTGATGGAGTCGCTGTTCGTGCTGCCGGCGCACCTGGCGCACCTCGCCGAGCGGCCGCCCCGGCTGCTGCGCCTGGTCGACGAACGGCAGCAGCGCTTCAGCCGCTGGTTCGAGGAGCTGATCGAGCGCGCCTATCGACCCGTCGTGCGCGCCGTGGTGCGCTGGCGCTACCTCACCGTGGCCGCGGCCATCGCCTCGCTGCTCCTCACCCTGGGGCTGATCGTGGGCGGCCGGGTGGAGTTCACGTTCATGCCCAAGATCGAAGGAGATCTGGTGCTGGCCACCCTCGAGCTGCCCTACGGCGCCCCGGTGGCGGAAACCCAGAAGCTGGTCGATCGCCTCACGCGCTCGGCGCAAGAAATCCTCGAAGAGAGCGGCGGGCAGCGCGAGGTCTCGCTCGGGATCTTCGCCCAGGTGGGGCAAAACGGCTCGCTCGCGGGCGGGGACCGCGCCCGCGGCCTCGGCCCGAGCGGCAGCCACCTGGCGGAGGTGATCGTCTCGCTCGTGCCGGTCAGCGAACGCTCGTTTTCCGCCAAACGGTTCGCGAGCCAGTGGCGCGAGCGGGTGGGGGAGCAGGCTGGGGTGGATTCGCTGCGCTTCATCTACGACGTGACGGGTCCCAACGCCGGGGCGCCCGTGCACATCGAGCTGCGCCACGCCGACCTCGGCACGCTCGAGGCCGCCGCCGCCGAGCTCTCCGGGCAGCTGCGCGCCTACGCCGGGGTGTTCGACATCGACGACGGCTTCAGCCCCGGCAAGGAGCAGCTCGATTTTCGGCTCAAGCCGGCCGCGCGCGCGCTCGGCGTCACCGAGGTCGACCTCGGCCGGCAGCTGCGCAGCGCGTTCTACGGCGCCGAAGCGGTGCGCGAGCAGCGCGGGCGGGACGAGCTGCGGGTGTACGTGCGGCTGCCCGAGGCCGAGCGAAAGTCCGAGCACGACATCGAGCAGTTTCTAATCCAGACTCCGGGCGGCGGCGAGGTCCCGCTGCGCCAGGCGGCGGAGGTCGACCGCGGCCGCTCCTACACCGAAATCTCGCGCCGCGACGGGCGCCGCGTCGTCAACGTGACGGCGGATCTGGACCCCGCCGTCACCACTGCGGGCAAGGTGCTCACCGACGCCGAGGCCCAGCTGTTGCCCCCGCTGCTCGCCAAGCACCGCGGCCTGACCTACTCACTGGAGGGTGAGCAGGCCTCGCAGCGCGAGGTCTTCGCGAGCCTGGGCCGGGGCATGGCGTTCGCCATCGCGGTGATGTTCGGGCTGTTGGCGGTCGCGTTCCGCAGCTACACCCACCCGCTGGTGGTGATGGGCGTGATCCCCTTCGGCCTGGTCGGCGCGGTGCTGGGCCACGTGCTGATGGGCTACAACCTCAGCATGATGAGCGCCATGGGGCTGGTGGCCCTCTCCGGCGTCGTCGTCAACGACTCGCTGATCCTGGTGGTGGCCGTCAACGAGCTGCGCGAGCGAGGCGAACGCCTGGAGGAAGCCGTGGTGAGCGGCTCGGTGCGCCGCTTCCGCCCCATCCTGCTCACCTCGCTGACCACCTTCTGCGGCCTGATGCCGATGATCCTCGAGACCTCCACGCAGGCCCGCTTCCTCATCCCGATGGCCATCAGCCTCGGCTTCGGCGTCCTGTTCGCCACCGCCATCTGCCTGGCCGTCGTCCCCGCCAGCTACGCCGTGCTCGTCGACCTCGAGCGCCTCTTCCGCGGCGGCATCCGGGGCCCCGTGGCGACCGCCCCGGCGCGCCAGGGCTAGCCGAAGGCTAGTCGCCGCGCGAGCCGCCCCGCCCGAGCCCGGAACCCCGGCGCGCCCGGGTTGGCCGAAGGCTAGCCGCCGCGCGAGCCGCCCCGCCCGAGCCCGGGACCCCGGCGCGCCCACCGACCCGCGAGGTCGCCCTGCCGGGCCGCTGGGGAGAAGGGAGACCCGCTGCCCGGGCCCCGAGAGCCAGCGAGCGGAGCCGCCCCGCAGCCCGCCGAGACTTGCAGGATGGGCTCCGCCCGGACGACACGCCGAGCGGCGCCGCCCCGATCAGCGCACCCTGGGCGGAGGAGGCGGCGTGGGGGTGACCCCCTGGACGCACTCACCGGTCTGTGGGTTGCAAACCGTAGTCCCCGCGCAGTTCGACGTGATGACACCGTTGGCCCCGCAGCGTCGCCCCAGGGTTCCCTCGCAGAAAGGCATCGTCTGAAAGCCGGACCCGGCCGCGTTGCACTGCGACGCCTGACCGCTGGTGCGGCCCCGACAGCTGATGAAACCAGGGTTGCAGGCCCGTGGCGGCGCCGAGCAGACCCCGTTGACGCAGCCATTCGCGCAGTTTTGGGCCAGGCTGGAGCCCGTGCCCTGGGCGTTGCACACCCGCCGGTTGCCCCCCGGGCCACAGAACGACTGATTTGGCGTGCACACCCGCGGCGGCGCCGAGCAGGCGCCATTGGCGCAGCCATTCGCGCAGTTTTGGGCCAGGCTGGAGCCCGTGCCCTGGGCGTTGCACACCCGCCGGTTGCCCCCCGGGCCGCAGAACGACTGATTCGGCGTGCACACTCGCGGCGGCGCCGAGCAGGCGCCGTTGGCGCAGCCATTCGCGCAGTTCTGCGCCAGCGTCGAGCCCGTGCCCTGGGCATTGCAGACCCGCCGATTGCCTCCGGGGCCGCAGAACGACTGATTCGGCGTGCACACCCGGGCCACGCACCGGTCGTTGCTGCACGTCTGACCGTTGGGGCAGTTGGTCGGCCCCTGCAGCTGCCCGCCCTGGCAGCGGCGGATCTGCGGGCCCTGGCATTGGTCGCCGCCGCAGCTGGCGCAGGCGTTGTTCACGCAGCCGTTCTGACAATTCTGGGTCTGGCGGAGCCCGTTCTGGCAGAATTGCCGTTGGTTGCCGTTGAGGCAGGTGGTGGAGCCCTCCGCGCACTGGTTGCATTCGCCCCGCTGGTTGTTGCACCCGTTCGGGCAAGGCTCGTTGACGAACACCCCCCCGGCGCAGCGCTGCCGCGTGTTGCCGTTCAGGCAGCGGGTCTCGTTGCCCGAGCACTCGTTGCAGCTGCCGCGCTGCGCATTGCACCCGTCGCCGCAGGTCGTGCGCGACTCGAGCCCGCCGGAGCAGCGCACCTCCACGTTGCCGTCACAGCGCAGAAAGCCGTTGCCCGAGCACTGGTCGCAACGCCGCGCGCCGGCGTTGCACAGGCCGGGCCGGCAGTTGCTCTGCTGCACCTGCCCGTTTTGGCACTGGCGCAGGGTGTTGCCGTCGCAGCGCGCCGGCGTGGGTTGGCCCACGAAGCTCTGCCCACTCTGCGAGCACTGCCGCAGGTTGCCGTTCTGATCGCAGGAGAGCTGACCGGCAAAGCAAACGTCGCACTGCCCGGAGCCCTGATCGCACAGGCCCGGAGGGCAGCTGGCGACGAAATCGAAGCCCGTCAGGCCGGCGTTGCACTGCTCGAGCGTGTTGCCGTTGCAGCGCACTTGACCTTGGAAGCAGACGCCATCCGCACACTGGCAACCGCCGCCATTCTGGTTGCACTGCGAGAGAGTCTGCTGACACAGCGGCCCCGTCTCACAAAACTCGCTGCGCTCGAACTCCCCCTGGTTGCCCTGGGTGCACACCAACAGCTGCGCCCCCTGGCAGCGCGCGCTGCCGAGCGGATTGCAGGCCAGGCAGCGCCCCGCCTGCGCGCTGCAGAGCCCCGCCCCGCACCGCTGGCGCGACTCCCGCTGGCCGTCGTTGCTGCAGGTGACGAGCGTGTCGCCTTCGCAGCGCACGCTGCTCGCCTCGCACACGTCGCACTCCGAATTCTGCGCGTCGCACGCCTCTCCCGCGTCGCACTGCACCAGCGTGTCGTAGCCGTCCCGGCCCGGCGCACACTGCTCCACTCGCTCGCGCTGCCCTTCGCTCCCGCAGCGGCGCTGCCCGGGGTCACAGACGGGTTGCTGGCACTGCGGCACCTCGGCGTCGCACAGCTCGGGGGTCAAGCAGTCCGCGAAGATCTGCCACCCGGTGAGCCGATCCTCGCAGCGCTCCAGCTCGCCGCGGGGCGTGCAGCGCACCGCCCCGGGCTCGCACGGATCCGTGCACGTGCCCTGGGTCGCGTCACACTGGCTGGGCGCGCCGCAGTTCTCCACCGGCTCGAAGTCCGTCTGGTCGGCGTTGCAGACTTGGAGAAACACGCCGCTGCACCGAAACTCTTCCGGGTCGCACGCCGGATCGAGGCAGGCGCGCGCCTCCGTGCTGCACAGCGCCGGCGTCGCGCATTGAGCCACGGCGTCGTAGCCGTCGAGGCTGTCGCGGCAGCGCAGCAGCGTCGCCTGGTCGCAAGTGTACTCGTCCGCGCTGAGGTTGCCGCGGCGGCAGGCCGGGTCCTCGCAGAAGGCCGCCTCCCCGTCGTCGTTGCACAGGCTGGCTGTCTCGCAAGCGATGCCCAGGTCGTCGAAGCCCGTCCGGTCGTCGCGGCAGCGCTCGGGGCGGTTGCCGTTGCAGCGCTCGGCGCCGGCCTCGCAGGGCGCGTCGGTGCAGGCGCCGGCTCCGGCGTCGCAGAATGCGGGCCCGATGCACGCCTGAACGGTTCGGAAGGTCGTGCGGCTCTCCTCGCAGATCTGCAGGACCCCCGCCTCCGTGCAAGTGAAGCTGCCCGCGTCGCAGATCGGCCCGACGCAGCTGGCCGTGCCCACCGCGTTCGTGTTGGAGACGCTCTGCTCGCAGAGGTCGACGCTGCCGCACTCCTCCAGCAGATCGAAGCCCGTCTGGCCCGGGTTGCACACGAGCAGATTGGCACCGTCGCACTGGACCTCGCCCGGCTGGCAGCGCGGCTGCCCGCAGGCGGAGACCTCGCTCTGGTCCACCACCAACGTGATCGCTCCGTCCTCGCGCAGGGCGAGCTGGCCGGCGGCGGCGCCCGTGATGGACTGATCGCAGAGCTGGCGGGTGACGCAGACATCGAGCGGCTCCCAGCCCCCGTCGCCCCCGCAGCGCTGCAGGGCCGTGGAGCCGTCCACCTCCCGATTGCAGCGGGACTGCCCCGCCGTGCACGGCACCTCCAGGCAGCGGCGCGCCGCCGAGCTGCAGTGGGCGGCGCTCTCGCAGGTATCGAAGAGCTCGAACCCGGTGCGCTCCGCGTTGCAGATCATGAGCAGCTCATCCCGGCAGGTCATTTCGTCCGCCAGGCAGGCCGCGCCCCCGCAGCCGGGGGGCGACTCCTGGCAGAGCGAAGCGCTCTCGCAGGTTTGCACCGTCAAAAAGCTCAGCCCGTCGTCCGCGCAGGCCTGCAGCGCAGCCTCCTGGCAGCGATACTCGCCGGGGTTGCAAATCGCGACGCTCGACTCCCCCCCCGAGCTCTCCCCCTGCCCGGGAAGCACCGACGCCTCGGGGCCGGGCAGCTGGGGCACGGGGCGGCTGCGGCAGCCGGCGAGCGCGCCGACGACCGAAAGCACGAGCAGCGTAAGCGCGAACGGCGAATGCACGAACGGCAAACGCGCGAACGACGAATGCACGAACGGCAAACGCACGAACGACGAACGCACGAACGACGAATGCACGAACGGCAAACGCACGAACGACGAACGCACGAACGGCAAACGCACGAACGACGAACGCACGAACGACGAACGCACGAACGGCAAACGCACGAACGACGAACGCACGAGCCGCAGAAGCACCGGGAACGACGGGCACCCGAACGACGGAGCGCCGACCGCGCGCACGTGCCGCGGCCGTGAAGGCCGCTTGGAAGAGCTGCCTACCATTGCGTTTTGGCTCATCGAATTCTTACCTCCCGTGGTCGCTCACCCATGGACTCGAGCTGACCCCGTTCGCACGCGCTCGCGTTGAACGCAGACTTCTTTCAGGGTACTCACTTTGCCGAGAATGCCCAGCGCGTTCTCAACCCGCCTGGATCGGTTTGTGATGGGTTTCGCGGCTTTCGGCAACTCCACGTGTCAGAGCCGCCCTCGATGCCGCCCTCGATTCGAAGTGACGTGCTTGGCCGCGTTTCTTCGGCCACGCGCACCGAAGCGCATCGACAGCATGGCGCGGGCATGGCTGCTTTGCTGCTCTGCTGCCCGACGGCACGACTCGCTGCCCGCTAGGTTCGACCCGGGCTGGCGCGGCGCTGCGCGCGGATCGGAGACCGAACGTTCGCAGGCAATGGTCGTTACGTTCGGTCGTACGTTCTCCTCGCGCCGCACAGAGCGGGACGCCGGACGCCGCCGTTGCACCGAGCTTGCACCGAGCTTGCACCGAGCTTGAACCGGGCGCGCCGCGGCCCGCACGCGGCGGATATCAAGCGCGCCGCGGGCGGGCGCCGACCCCCCGCTGTGAGACGGGCGTCTCAACAACCGAGGAGACGACCTGCCAACCTCCGTGAAACGGGCTAGCCCGGATTTCTCACGACCTGGTCCCGAGGGTGCGATGAGTCGTGTCTTTTCGCCCGGCGGCCCGCTAGCGTGTGCGGGGCAGACAGCCAGTCTGCCTGCGCGCGCCCGGCGGGCAGCTGGACTGAAAGTCCACTTCCTCCTCGCACCCTCGGTCTTGCGGTCGTGAAGAATCCGGGCCAGCAACCTCTGGCGCGTCCGCCCGGCTGCCCGAAGCTCTCGCCGGGGGACCTTCGGCGCTCGGCCGAGGCGACGCGTGCGAGCGGCTCAGAAGCACGGAGTCTCTGGCTTTCGAAAGGGGAGACCCGCTGGTAAGCCCCGAGAGCCGCCGCGCGGCGCCGCTCTCGGATCCCACCGAGACTTGCAGGATGGGCTCCGCCCGGCCAAACCCGCAGCCTCCGCGATCCCCTCGGGCTTCCCCTGCAAGGCGCGTCGCCCCTCGACCGACGATCCGTTCGACGGCCGCGACCCATCAACCAGCGCGCGCGTCGAAAGGGCAACACCCACCCAGCAGGCCCCGGGCGACCGGTTCGCGGCTCCGGGGCGGATTGGTCACCCCGCGTCCCCGCGGGCGTGCCGACGAGCCCGGACCTCTCGACGGCAAGGGCGATGGGGCGGGGACGACGTGGGCTTTCGATGCCGATGGACCGGGCCCGCGCGGGCAGACTGCCTGGCCGCCGAGCACGACCGGGGCCGGGGTGCGAGAAACGACGCGAGTCGGCATGCCGACGGGCCCGGGTCGCGAGAAATCCGGCCTAGATGCAGGCTCCGCTGTCGCAGCCGTTGGGACAGAGCTCCGCCAGGGCGGAGGCGGTGCCGTCGGCGTTGCACTGGCGTCGGTTGCCGCCCTGGCCGCAGAAGGACTCGTTGGGCGTGCACACCGGCACGCACTGGCCACCCTCGCAACCATTCGGGCAGTTCTCGGCCAGCGCGGAGCCGGTGCCGTCGGCGTTGCAGACCCGCCGATTGCCTCCGGGGCCGCAGAACGACTGATTCGGCGTGCACAACTGGGCCACGCACTGGTCGTTGCTGCATGTCTGACCGTTGGGGCAGTTGGTCGGGCCCTGCAGCTGCCCGCCCTGGCATCGACGGATCTGCGGGCCCTGGCATTGGTCGCCGCCGCAGCTGGCGCAGGCGTTGTTCACGCAGCCGTCTTGGCAGTTCTGGGTCTGGCGGAGCCCGTTCTGGCAGAACTGCCGTTGGTTGCCGTTGAGGCAGGTGGTGGAGCCCTCCGCACACTGGTTGCATTCGCCCCGCTGCTGGTTGCACCCGTTGGGGCAGGGCTCGTTGACGAACACCCCCCCGGCGCAGCGCTGCCGCGTGTTGCCGTTCAGGCAGCGGGTTTCGTTGCCCGAGCACTCGTTGCAGCTGCCGCGCTGCTGGTTGCACCCTTCCGTGCAACTGGTGCGCGACTCGAACCCGCCGGAGCAGCGCACCTCCACGTTGCCGTCACAGCGCAGAAAGCCGTTGCCCGAGCACTGGTCGCAGCGGCGCGCGCCGGCGTTGCACAGGCCGGGCTGGCAGTTGCTCTGCTGCACCTGCCCGTTTTGGCACAGGCGCAGGGTGTTGCCGTCGCAGCGCGCCGGCGTGGGTTGACCCACGAAGCGCTGGCCATCCTGCGAGCACTGCCGCAGGTTGCCGTTCTGATCGCAGGAGAGCTGACCGGCAAAGCAAACGTCGCACTGCCCGGAGCCCTGATCGCACAGGCCGGGACCACAGCTGGCGACGCGCTCGAACGCGGTTCGGCCGGCGTTGCACTGCTCGAGCGTGTTGCCACTGCATCGCACTTCCCCCGGAAGACATTCGCGGTCGGAGCACTGGCAGGCGCCGCCATCCGAACCGCACTGGGAAAGTGTCTGCTGACACAGCGGCCCCGTTTCGCACAGCTCGCTGCGCTCGAACTCCCCCTGGTTGCCCTGAGTGCAGACCAAAAGCTGCGCCCCCTGGCAGCGCGCGCTGCCGATCGGGTCGCAGGCCAGGCAGCGCCGCGCTTGCGCGCTGCAGAGCCCCGCCCCGCACTGCTGGCGCGACTCCCGCTGGCCGTCGTTGCTGCAGGTGACGAGTGTGTCGCCTTCGCAGCGCACGCTGCTCGCCTCGCACACGTCGCACTCCGAATTCTGCGCGTCGCACGTCTCTCCGGCGTCGCACTGCACCAGCGTGTCGTAGCCGTCCCGGCCCGCCGCGCACTGCTCCACCCGCTCGCGCTGCCCCTCGCTCCCGCAGCGGCGTTGCCCGGGGTCGCACACCACCGGCCCGCACTCCGCCGCCTCGGCGTTGCACAGCTCGGGGGTCACGCAGTCCGCGAAGATCTGCCACCCGGTGAGCCGATCTTCGCAGCGCTCCAGCTCGCCTCGGGGCGTGCAGCGCACCGCCCCGGGCTCGCACGGATCCGTGCACGTGCCCTGGGTCGCGTCACACTGGCTGGGCGCGCCGCAGTTCTCCACTGGCTCGAAGTCCGTCTGGTCGGCGTTGCAGACCTGGAGAAACACGCCGCTGCAGCGAAATTCTTCCGGGTCGCACACCGGCTCGAGGCAGCCGCGCGCCTGCTTGCTGCACAGCGCCGGCGTCGCACACTGCGCCACCGCTTCGTAGTCGTCGAGGCTGTCGCGGCAGCGCAGCAGCGTGGCCTGCTCACAATCGTATTCGAGGGGGCTGAGGTTGCCGCGACGGCAGAGGGGGTCCTCACAGAAGGCCGCCTCCCCGTCGTCGTTGCACAGGCTGGCCGTCTCGCAGGCAATGCCCAGGTCGTCGAAGCCCGTCCGGTCGTCGCGGCAGCGCTCGGGGCGGTTGCCGTTGCAGCGCTCGGCGCCGGCCTCGCAGGGCACTTCAGTGCAAGCTCCGCCTGCCGAATCGCAGAATGCGGGCCCACTGCACGCCTGAACGGTTCGGAAGCTCGTGCGGCTCTCCTCGCAGATCTGCAGGACCCCCGTCTCCGTGCAAGTGAAGCTCCCGGCATCGCAGATCGGCTCCACACAGCTGGCCGCGCCCACCGCGTTCGTGTTGGAGACGCTCTGCTGGCAGAGGTCGACGCTGGCGCACTCCTCCAGCAGATCGAAGCCCGTCTGGCCCGGGTTGCACACGACCAGGTTGGCGCCGTCGCACTGGACCTCACGCGGTTGGCAGCGCGGCTGCCCGCAGGCGGAGACCTCGCTCTGGTCCACCACCAGCGTGATCGCCCCGTCGGCACGCAGATTCAGCCGGCCGGCGGCGGCGTCCGTCATGGATTGATCGCAGAGCTGGCGGGTGACGCAGATCTCTAGCATCTCCCAGGCTCCGTCTTCGCTGCAGCGCTGCAGGGCCGTGGAGCCGTCCACCTCCCGGTTGCAGCGGGCCTGCCCCGCGGTGCACGGCACCTCCAGGCAGCGGCGCGCCGCCGAGCTGCAGTGGGCGGCGCTCTGGCAGGTATCGAAGATCTCGAACCCGGTGTGCTCCGCGTTGCAGAGCATGAGCAGATCATCCTGGCAGGTCATTTCGTCCGCCAGGCAGGCCGCGCCCCCGCAGCCGGCGGGCGACTCCTGGCAGAGCGAAGCGCTCTCGCAGGTTTGCACCGTCAGAAAGCTCAGCCCGTCGTCCGCGCAGCCTTGCAGCGCGGCGCCGTCGCAGCGAAAGTCGCCCGGGCTGCACACCGCATCGGTCGGCGCCCCTGCCGATCCCCCGGCTTGCTGCCCGGCGTCCGCGTCGCCGTCGACGATGACGAATGGGCTGGTGCGGCAACTGGCGAGCAGGCCAGCGAGCGCCGCGGCAAGCCAGAAGAAAGAGTACCCGAGCCCCGCACGAGGCCGTGTCGAAGCGCTGCCTGCCGTTGCCTGTTGGCGCATGGAATCCTACCTCCTTGGCCGCCCACCCGTGGCCCGAGCCGCCGCTGCTCGCACGAGACCGTGAACGAAGAACTGCCTGCCAGGGTACCCGTTTTGGCGACGATGCCCAGCGCATTGCCCCGGGCCACTTGCGGATTGTAATAGTTACCCGCAGCTGGCGTCGGCAGAGCGCTGTCGAATTTCGACGTCTCCGTCGCGGCAGCGAGGCGCGCGCGCCGCACCTTGCGGTTGGGAGCGCGCGCGGGCTCGCGCGCGGCGCTCGCGCCCCTTCATCCGACGTAGACAACACCTCCTCAGAGGCGTCGCAAGCTCGCGCCGTGGCCCGCGTCTCGACACGCGCGGCGCAGCTCGGCTCGGCTAATGGCTGGACGCCCTCGACGCGATTCGCGGAGCCCGCGTTGCCAGCCCCCGGGGCGCAAACGACGCGGCCCCCCCCGGCGAGCGCTTCGTCACCGCTCCGGGCGCGGCGCCATCACGGGCTCCGGCGTGGGCTCGTCGAGGGTACAGCGCTCGGCGCGAGCCACCATGGCGTTCTTGCTCGTTTGCCATTTGGCGCCGGTGTCCCAGCGCAGCGCCACTTCATCGAGCTTTGCGACGAAGGCGACGTGGCAGTAGGCCACGAAGCGCAGCTGCTTCTTGGCGGGGTAGAGGGTCGGTGGCTCGAGGTGCACGCGGTACGCGAGCTCCGGCTGCGCCCAGAGGCCCGCCACGAGAATCAGCGAGTTGGTGTCGGCGGTGCGGTAGGGCTGGATGATGCTCAGGCGATCGTCGTCGAGAGGAGCCCCCGGCTGGCGGCGTATCCGCCGCTTGTCTTGGTCGTACGCGCAGTGCAACCCCTCGAACTGCTCGCCGTGCGCGCACTCCAGCCGGCCGCGATCGGCCGTGATGAGCGTGATTTGCACGTCCGCCTCGCCGCCGATCTCCCAGGCTTCGCGCGGCTTGTCCGGCTGGGGGTCGAAGAGCTTGTCCACCTGGCGGTTGAACAGGTTGTTGGCCACCAGCGAAATCAGAATCAAGAGACCGAGCGCGAAGGCCATCCGACGGTCGATCAGCGGGGCCTCCGGCACCGGCGAGGGCTCGCCCGCGCGCTTGCGCGGACCCGGCCGCGCCGTGTCAGAAGGCCGCACCGAAGGAGCGGGCTTGGGCGTCGGCGGCGAAGGCTCCCCGCTCGAAGAGGTGTCGGCTTCGGTCATCCGGCGCGTTTTAGCAGAGATCCCCGCCTCGGCCCACGTTGGTACGCGCTGGCCCCGGGGCGGCGCGGCACAGCGCGGACCGCGGGGCATCGCAGCCGCAGGCGCCCAATCGACCCGGGCCGCGCGGGTTGGCGGGGCCCGAACCGCCGCGGATCGCGACTCCGCTGCGGCGATCCATTCGTGCCGACCCGCGCTCCGCGATCGGCCCTCCGCGATCGGCTCCTCGGTGTCGCTGGCGGGGTCTCTCGCCGCGGCGCGCCGCGAGGCCGCGCCCGCCCTCGCGGCGGTGCGTCTCGAAACGCGGCTGCGCAGGGGGCGACGCGGCAGCGCACGCCGCGGCAGGGGAGGCCCCAACGGGGCGCGACGCGGCGGCGCGCGCGGCGCGGCAGAGGGGGCAGGGGGCGCCGAGCACAGAGGGCGCCGCGGCAGGGGGCGGCTTCGTCGAGTCGCGGCGCACCCGGGTGGGAGGGGGGCGCGTCCCGCCCCGGGGGAGGCGCACAGTGGGCGCGTGCGCCGAAGCCCAGCCGGGGGGGCCGCGGGCCGGAGGCCGCCCGCCGCGGGGGCCGCTCAGCGGGGCGCGCGCCGTTCGGCGACGGAGGGTAGGCGAGCGCTGCGCGACCCGGCGCCGAGCGATCGAAGGGCGACGCGCTCCTCGCCACCCGACCACGATCCCGTCGGCGGGCGCCCGCCTCACCCCTCACCCGTCACGCCTCACCCGTCCGGCACGGCCGGCGCGGGGCCGAAGGGGTCGCACCGGGGGATTCGACCCGCGCCCTCGCGACGGCGGAGCGGGCGCATCGACCCGCAGGCTGTGGGGGGCCCCGGCGCTCGCCCAGAGTCCCCGCGCGCGGCACGGGGCCGCTGCAACGCGCCGCGCTGGGCCCGGCTCGCGGCCGCGAGCCGGAACCCGCCTCGAGCAAGACCCGTGACGCTCGGAGCGTTGGGATCCGGTGAGAGCAAGCGGCGTCGAGCGGGCCCCCGCGGCCCCGACCCGGATCTCATCCAAAAATTGAGGATGGACGAATAGTTTCCAGTTTTCATCAACATGAGACCTATCTTCAAACCTGAATTCTCGGTCGATCCGAGCCACCTCCGGGCCACCTCCGGGCCGAGCGCGCGGCGCCCCGCGCGGGCGCCGCCGCGCCGCGGGGGGCAAACCCCTCCGAGGTCACGCCCGGGGCCGGCGCGCTGCGGCCGCACGGCAACCGACGACGCGACGCCGCCGCGCCGCGGCGGGCCGCCGGCGACCCACGACACGGCACGGCCGCACGGCAACCGACGACACGGCACGGCCGCACGGCAACCGACGACACGACGCACGACGCGGCGACCGGCAGCGGAGTCTCTCCGCGGCGACCCGGCGCGCGACCGGCACGGCGACTCCGCCGCCTCGTCGACGGACGCTGGCCGCTCTCAGGAGCTGCGCAGGGCTTCGTCCACCAGCGCAGCCAGCTCGGCGTCCTTCGCGCGGGAGGGCTTGGCGCCGCCGGCGGCGCGCGTGCGCTCGCCCAGCGCTCGCAGCTGATGGTCGTCGAGGGCGCCGGACAGGGCCATCTCCAGGGTGGGCTCGGGCTTTTTTCGACCGAACCAGCGCGAGAGCAGCGAGCGCGTCTCGCCGAGCTCCAGGTCGGCGCGCGCCAGCTGCGCCGGGTTGGTGCGCAGGGCGGCGAGCACCGGCTCGTGCGAGGTGTACCACTCGCTGGCTTCCCCGAGCAGGGCGCGCTGGGTGGTGCCGAGCGGGGCGCGGGCGCGCCGCAGCGAGTGCCCCCCACTGCCGGCGAACAGGCTGCAGAGCACCGCCAGCTGCCCGACCGAAAGCGCGGTGAGCTGGGCGACGGAGGGGCCTCCGCAGCTCTTGGAGTAAATGTAGGCCCCCTCGAGCAGTAGCAGGCCGAGGCCGAGCCCGACGCACGCCAGATCGGTGGTGGCCTCGAGCGGCTCGGGCACGGGCCGCTCGTCGCTACGCGTTTCCTCGAGGAAGATGCGGCCCAGGGCGCGCGAGAGGTTGCAGCTCAGCGCGGTGGGGTGGCGAAGCTCGGCCTGTGGCACTTCGAGCAGCCAGCCCTCCTCCGTTTCCGAGATGCGCCCGCCTCCGCCCGCGATCGGCGGGCCGCCGCACCCGCCACTGGAGCACGCTCCCGAGGCCACCGCGGGCTGCCCCTCGAGCTGCACGCCAATCGGCACGTCGGCGAGGCCGGTGTGCTGCTGTAGGCGCGCCAGCAGGCGCTCCACCGACGCCTGATCCGCGGTGAACGCGTCCGGAAAGTACTCGGCCGTTTGCGCCACGAGCGGCCGCTGGCCGAGCTCCGAGCCAAATTGCTCGAGCAGCTGCGCGTAGCGCCGCACCAGCTCGACCTTTCCTGCCTCTTCGGGTAGCTGCATGGGAGCGACTCACATCCTGTCACAGCCAGCGGGCAATTCAACGCCGTCGGCCGCCCCTCGAGCGCGGGGCAGGCCCGGGCCGGGGCTCGAGGGGCCCGGGCGGGGCGGGCTGGGCGCCGATCGCCGGCCGAGGTTGCCCGCTCGCTCCCCGCCGGGACCCGCGCGCCGCCGAACCAATGTGCGGCCCCCTTGCCAAATCATGTGTCCCGGGCGGAGGTTGTAGTAGCCTTCGATGGTTCATGCTCGGGCACTCGACGTACCGCAAGGTGACACTCGGCGGGCTTCGCGACCCGGCCGGCCAAAACCTCTTCTTCCCGCGCGGCGCGTCCGCTGGGCTGGCCCAACCCGGCGCGCCGGAGGCCGCCCTTGGCTGAGCGGGCACCCGCGCAGAGCGCTGAGCCGGGGCCGGATTTCGACGTGATCGTCATCGGTGGCGGGGTCAACGGCTCGGGCGTCGCTCGCGATTGCACGCTGCGCGGCCTGAAGGTGGCCGTCTACGAGCGCAACGACATCGCGTTCGGAGCCAGCGGCAACTCGAGCGGCATGATCCACGGCGGGCCGCGCTACCTGCTTTCCAATCCGGACGTGACCCACACCTCCTGTTTGGATTCCGGGCACATTCAGCATATTGCACCCCACCTGCTGTTCCGGATCCCGTTTCTGATGCCGGTGCACCGCGAGCGGCGCGGCGCTCGCAGCCAGCTGACGCTGATGGACGCGTTCTTCGGGCTGTACGACCGCTACCAGCCTCTGAAGCGGGGAAAGCCCCACGCGCGGCTCACCGCCGACGAGCTGCAGCGGCTCGAGCCGGGGCTGGCGGGGCAAACCGTGGGAGGCATTTCCTTCGACGAATGGGGCATCGACGGCGTGCGGCTGTGCGTCGCCAACCTGGTGGACGCCCGAGAGCGCGGCGCCGAGGTACACGTCCACACCACCGTCACCGAAATCCAGAAGGCGGAGGGAACGCGTCCGCTGACCGTGCGCTTTCGCAACCTCTTCACGGGGCACACCGGCAAAGCGACGGCACGGGTCGTCGTCAACGCCACCGGCGCCTGGGCGCCCATCACCGCCGCGCTCGGGCTGCTGCCCCCGAAGGCGGCGCGCGTCCGGCCCGGCAAGGGGATCCACGTGGCCTTCGACCGGCGCCTGTCGAACTACGCGGTGGCCGTGCGCGCGATCGACGGCCGGCAGGTCTTCCTGATGCCGTGGCAGAACATGAGCGTGATCGGCACCACCGACACGGACTACTACGGCGACCTCGACGCCTGCGTGGCCACGACCGCCGAGGTCCGTTACCTGGTGCAGGCAGTGGAGCGCGTGATCCCGGCGATCCGCTCGGCCCGGGCGATCGCCACCTGGGCCGGGGTGCGCCCCACGCTCTACGAGTGGGGTCCCGATCCAGACAATCTCTCCCGCGACCACCAGGTGGTCGACCACGCAGCGCACGGAGTGCCCGGGCTGTACTCGATGCTGGGCGGCAAGCTGGCCAGCTTCCGGCTCTTCGCCGAAGAGATGACCAACCTCATCGCCAGGCATCTGCTGCCGATGGTGCCGGACCTGGAGGTGAGCTGCCGCACGCACCGGGCCTCGCTGCCGGGCGGGGACGAGTCCGTCGAGCCGCTGCGGCTCGCGGAAGGCTCGGGCATCTCCCCGATCGCCGCCTCGCGGCTGGAGTACCGCCACGGGGGCCGAAGCCTGCGCGTGCTCGAGCGCATCGCGCGCAGCCCCCGCGAGGCGACCGTCGTGTGCCCGTGCGAGCCGGTGCTCGAGGCCGAGATTCGCTACGTCGTGCGCCACGAGTGGGCGCGCACGGTGCACGATGTGGGCCGGCGCACGCGGCTGGGCTGGGGCGCGTGCGGCGGCATGCGCTGCGCGGCCCGCTGCGGGGCCATCGTCGCCGAGCAGACGGGCGCTTCGCCCGTCGACGGCCAGCGCATGGCGCTGGAGTTTCTCGACGCGTCCGCGCGGCGGCGCGTGAGCGCGGTCGGCCCGCAACAGGCGCGGCAAGAGGCCCTCGCCCTGGCTTCGGTGCGCGCCCAGCTCGGCACCTCGGAGCTGTTGGAGCGCGCGCCGGGAGGCCTCGGGCCGCTCGGCTTCGGCGTGCGCACCGCTGGCGAGGAGCCCGAGTGAGCGCCCTGGTCGTGGGCGGCGGCCTGGCAGGGCTCGCCGCCGCCTGGGCGCTCGCCGAAGAGGGGCTCTCCCCGACGCTGGTACACGGCTGGGAAGGCGCCTCCGCCATGGGCAGCGGCGCCTACGATCTTTCTCCGTGGAGCGAAGCGCCCGACAGCTCGCTCATCTCGCGGCAGATGGAGCGCTTCTTGCGCCGCCTCGGGGCCGGCGCCCCGCCACACGCCGCCTGGGTGGCCACGTCGGCCGGCGTGGTGCGGCCGGCCCGTGCGCTCGACGAAGCGGTGTTGGATCTGGGTGCGCTCGGCGGCCGCCGCGTCGGCGTCGTCGACGTGGGCCGCCCGCAGTGGGCCGCCCGCAATCTGGCGCGCACGTATCAGGCGAGCGGCTGGGCGCGGCGCACACGGACCTCCTTCCAAGCGGTGAGCATCGACCGCTCCGAGCTCCCCGTCCCGGAGCTGTCGAGCGCGGACTACGCCGACGAGCTGCTGGCGCGCGGGTTGGAGGCGCTGGCGGCGCCCCTGGAGCGGGCGCCGCAGACGCTGGCGGCCTTTTTGCTGGGGCCCTTCGTGGGCGCCGAGCCCGGCTTCGTCGGTCGCCTGAGCCGGCGCGTGGGGCGCCCGGTGGGCGAAGCGCTCTCGGAGCCCGGGGACGCCGCCGGGCTGCGCTTCGAGCGGGGGCGCGATCGGCTGCTGGAAAGCAGCGGCGTCCACGTCGTGCGGGGGCGAGTCATCCGCATCCAGCGCGCCCAGGCGGGCTACCGAGGTCAGGTGGAGCCCGAGGGACCAGAAGGCGCCGAGGAGGCCGAAGCGCTCGGCGGGCGGGTGTTTCGCCACGTGCTGTTGGCGGTGGGCGGCGTGGCCGCGGGCGGCATCCGCTTCCTTTCCGGTGAAGACCGGGCCGGCGGGCGCAGCTTCTCGCTGTCGGTGGACGCCCCGGTGCGGCTGCGCCTGCGCCGCCGCGAGGTCATCATCCACGCAGGGGCCTACGGGCTGGACTTGCAGGCGCTGGGGCTCGACGCGCTCTCGAGCGTCGGCGTCGCGGTGGCGGAAGGCCACCGCGCCGGGACCGCGCCGGGCCTGTACGCCATCGGCGATGTCGTCGCCGACCGGCCCCGCACGGCGCTGGCCGCCGTCGAGTCGGGCTTGGAAGCCGCCCGCGCCGTGCTCACCACCTGATCGCGCCGTCGGGGCCCGCCGAGCGAGATCGCCGCCGGCCACCCCTCGTTTGCGATCCAGTGGCTTGCGATATCGGCAAGCTCCGGGACGGCGACGCCCGAGCCACCGCGCGCACCGCCCCCGAGCTACCCGATCAGCCGAGCCGCTCGAGCGTGGCGAGCTTCACGCACGTGCACAGCACGTCCATGGCGAGCTCCAGCTCGGAGGTGGGCGGTAGAGTGGGCGCGATGCGGATGTTGCGGTCCCGCGGATCCTTGCCGTACGGAAAGGTTGCGCCGGCCGCGGTGAGCTTGACGCCCGCGTCCTTGGCCAGCTGCACCACCCGCGCCGCGCAGCCGTCCGCCGTGTCGAGGCTGACGAAGTAGCCACCGGTCGGGCGAGTCCACGTGGCCAGCCGCGCGGGGGCCAGCTGCGCCTCCAGCTTGCGCTGCACGGCCTCGAACTTGGGCCGCAGGATTGCTGCATGCCGCCGCATGTGCGCGGCGATTCCGGCCGCGTCTCGGAAGAAGCGCACGTGCCGCAACTGGTTGAGCTTGTCCGAGCCGATCGTCATCTTCGAGAGGTGTCCGCGCAGCCACGCCATGTTGGCCGCGCTGCCGCCGACCGCGGAGACACCGGCCCCGGCGAAGCTGATCTTCGAGGTGGACCCGAACAGCAACACCCGGTCCGGGTTGCCCGCGCGCTTGCAGGCCGCGAGGATGTCCTCGAGCTCGGGCGGGCTGTCCGTCAGGTGATGCACGCTGTAGGCGTTGTCCCACAGAAGCCGAAAATCCGGCGCGGCCTTCAGCTTCGCGAAGCGCTGCACCACCTCGGCGCTCAGGGTCGCGCCCGTCGGGTTGGCGTGCTTGGGCACGATCCACAGGCCCTTGATGCTCGGGTCCTCGGCGAGCCGGCGCTCGATCTCGCCCATGTCCGGGCCCTGCTCCTTCATCTCCACCGCGATCATCTCGATGCCGAGGTGCTCGCAGATGCCGAAGTGCCGGTCGTAGCCGGGAGCGGGGCACAAGAACCTCACGAGGCCGCCGGCGGTCCACGGCCCACTGCCGCCCGGCACTCCGTGCAGCATCGCCATCGACACGCACTGGTGCATCAGCTGCAAGCTGGAGTTGCCGCCGATGCAGATCTCGTCTGGCCCCACCTCGAGGAACTCCGAGAAGAGCCGCTTTGCCTCGGGCAGCCCGTCGAGCACGCCGTAGTTGCGCGCGTCCGTCCCGTCGGCGCTGCGGTAATCCTGCTGGCCCAGGTTCGTGAGCAGCTCGAGCGAGAGATCGAGCTGCTCACGGCACGGCTTGCCGCGCGTCATGTCCAGGGAAAGAGATTGCTCGCGGTACTGCGCGTACTGCTTGCGCAGCTCGGGCTCGGCCGCCTTCAGGCTGGCGGCGTCGACTTGGCTCAATTCGGGCATCGCGGTTCAACTTCCCGCCCGCACCCTCGCGCCAGCGAGGGGAGGGGGCAAACGGATTTTCGACAGATGAGTGTGGCGGTTGTTTTCGAGACGTGGGAACGAGAAGCGCGCCGGCGGCTGGGCAGCCGAGCCGGTCCCGACAGGCAGCTCGCAGACCCCGATAGGCAGCTAGCAGACTGCCGCCCGATGCGAAAGGCCCGAGGCTCAGGCCTGGGCGGCGTCGGGCGCCGGCGAGAGCCCCAACAGCTGACGCGCCTGGGCGGCGCTGGCCGCGGGACGACCGTACTCTTCGCACAGCCCGGCGACCCGGCGCACCAACTCGGCGTTGCTCGCCGCGAGCCGGCCGCGATCGAAGCGGATGTTGTCTTCCAGCCCGGTTCGACAGTGCCCGCCGAGCTCCAGCGCCCAGTGGTTGACCGTGAGCTGGTGCCGGCTCATGCCCGCGGCCGTCCAGGTGGCGCCCGGCAGCAGCTCCCCGAGCTCGCTCACCAGGAACTCGAGCAGCTCGCGGCGGGCGGGCAGGGCGTTCTTCAACCCGAGCACGAACTGCACGTGCGGTGGCGCGGCGAGCTTGCCGGCCTGAACCATCTCGACAGCCTTGTAAAGCATGGCCGCGTCGAAGATCTCCACCTCGGGCTTGATGCCCCGCTCGGCCATGGCGGCGGCCAGCGACTCGACGAAATCCGGCGGGTTTTCGTAGATGGCCGTAGGAAAGTTGACGGAGCCGGTGGCGAGCGAGGCCATGTCGGGCATCAGCGGAAGCATCGCGCCTCGCTCCTGCAGCCGGCGGCCCCGGCCCCCGGTCGAAAACTGCACGATCATTCCGGGGCAGTGCTTGCGCACGCCCTCCTGCACGGCTGCGAAGCGCGCCGCGTCGGAAGAAGGGCGGCCCTCGTCGTCGCGCACGTGGATGTGTACGAGCGCCGCGCCCGCCTCGAACGCCTCGTGGGTGGACTCGATCTGCTCGCTGACGGTGACGGGGACGGCTGGATTGTCGCTCTTGCTCGGCAACGAGCCGGTGATCGCGACGCTGATCACGCAGGGCGTGGCGGCGCCGATCATTTCTCCTCCTGCCTGCGCTTCTCGCTCTCCCGCAAGGCCTCGGCCTGCCCCGGGCGGCGGCGGCCGCGGATGATGCCGCCCGCTTCGGGCGGCTCGGCGGCGCCCGAAGCGCCGGCGCCCTCGGGCGAAGGGCTGCGTGCGCCGCGGCCCCCCGCAATCGGCGGCGGGCTCGGCGCTGCCGCTGCCGCCGGCGCGGGCACTGCCGCCGGCGCGGGCATTGCCGCCGGCACTTGCGGCACCGGCAGCTTGAGCTCCTGGCGCAACAGCTCCCCGAAGCTACCCAGGCCGGCCGGAGCACCCTGTGTGTGCTTCTGGGCGCGGGTGAACTCGCGGTAGTTCTGCCGCTCCTCCACGCTGGCGACGCGCGCCATGCTGAAGGTGATGCCGCGCGAAGCGTCTTTGCTCACCAGCACCACGCGCACCTCGGCGCCCACCGGGAAGCGCTTTCGCGTATCGGCTTTCTGCGGCGTGCCGAGCTCGCGCGTGGGCACCAGGCCTTCGCCCTTCGGGGTCTGCACGAACACCCCGAACGGCTCCACGCGGCTGACCGTGCCCACCAGCACCTCGCCCTTTTCCGGCTCGGGGTTGGCGTTTTCGGTGGTGGCCCGCAGGGAGAGCCGCAGCCGCGGGCTCTCACCGGGCTTCTCGGGCGGCTGGATCTCCAGCAGTCGAACCGTGACCGACTCGCCCACGCTCACCACGTCCTCGACGCGGTTGGTGCGGCCGTGCGCCAGCTCGGAGATGTGGACCAGACCCTCCACGCCGCCGCCCAGATCGACGAAGGCCCCGTACTTCTGCACCGAAACGACGCTGGCCGAATAGTCCCCGCCGACCTGCAGCTTCGCCAGCGTCTCGGCGGCCCGCGCGCCGCGTTGCTGCTGCAGCAGCGCCTTGCGGCTGACGATCACGTCGCGCCCGCCGCTCTTGACCTCCATCACCAGCACTTCCAGCCGCTGACCCTCGTAGCTGGCCAGATCCGCGACGAAATCCGTGTCGAGCTGCGATGCGGGGCAGAAGGCGCGGGCCCCGAGCACGCGCAGCTCGACGCCGCCCTTGACCACCTTCTCGACCTGGCCCTCCACGGGCAGCCCGGCGTCGCGCGCGCCGATCAGAGCGGCTTCGTCTACACCGCCGCGGCCGCGCCCCTTGCCCAGGGCGGTGGTGAGGGTCGGGCCCGAGACGTCGCCCACGCTCACGACGCTGGCGCGCACGCTGTCGCCGACGGCGACCTGGAGCCCCTGCTTGGGCGTCTCGAATTCGCGCCGGTCGATGCGGGCTTCGGTGGTGCCTCGGATGTCGACGAACACGCTGTCGCGGCCGATCTGCACGACCGTGCCAGTCACCATTTGGCCGGGCCGCAGGCGCGCTCCGATGCGAGCCCCCTGGGGGGCGGCCTCTTGCATCATCGACGCGAAATCATCACTCACGGCTGTTCGATCTCCTTGGGCGGGCGCTTCGAGACGAAGCGCCCGGAAAAAACTCTTCGAAAAGACTCTTCGAAAAAGGGCGCGGCAAGCTACACGAAGCCGCCCGCCAGGGAAAGCCGCCTTCGAGCGGACCGCGCTCGCGCGCCGCTCCGCGAAAGGCCCGGCGCGCCTCGAAAGCCGACGCAAGCCATGATATGCCACGCCGGCGCCCGGCGCGCGCTCCTCGGGCCCTTTTGGGGGGGGCTCACCTCGCCGGGCGACCGGACGGTTGGTGGCTCGGCCCACTGCGCCGGGGCCCCCAGGGGTGCCGTGGGCCGCGGTTGCGCGCCACACCGCACCCGCCCGGGTCGCGCCGCGGGCTCGCCGGGCTCTCGTCGCGCCGAAATCGGCTAGGCTGCCCAGGTGCCTCCCACCCTCGGCCCAACGCGGCAGCGCCGCGGGCTGCTGCGCCTGTCGATCGAACAGTACCGCGATGGCGCAGCGAGCGAGCTGCCCGATTTCGTCGCCGTCGAGGAGCCGCTGCAGATCCGGCTCGCCGGCGAGCCGCTGGCGACCACGATGCGCACCCCGGGCGCCGACGTCGAGCTGGCCGCGGGCTTTCTGCTCTCCGAAGGCATCATCGAGAGCGCGCGCGATCTGGGCTCCATCGCGCCCTGCGCGGGGGGCGAGCCGGGCGAGGACCCCGACCCCGAGCGAGACGCCGCCGTCGACGTCCGGGCCGCCGCCGGCGCGGCGTTTGCCTGGGAGCCGGGTGAACGCGCGGCGCTGCCGATCAGCTCGGCGTGCGGCGTGTGCGGGCGCCGCAGCATCGACGATCTGCTCGCGCGCTGCGGCGTGCTCGACGACCCGGCGCGCTTCGACCCCGACTGGATCGAGGGCTGCTTGCAGGAGCTCGCCGAGCACCAGCACAACTTTCGCCATACCGGCGGCGTGCACGCGGCCGCGTTCTGGAACGCCGAGCGGCAGCTCTTGCACGTGCGCGAAGACGTGGGGCGGCACAACGCCGTCGACAAAGTGATCGGTCGCCTGCTGCTCGACCAGCAGCTGCCGGGCAGGGGCGGCACGTTGGCCGTCAGCGGTCGGGTCGGCTTCGAAATTGCTCAGAAGGCCGTCGTCGCGCGCATCCCCCTGCTGATCAGCGTCTCGGCCCCGAGCTCGCTGGCGGTGGGGCTGGCCCGCAGCAGCGGCCTGACCCTCGTCAGCTTCGCCCGGGCGGGGCGCTTCAACGTCTACGCCGGAGGGCCTCGTGTCGGGCCGCCTCGGCGGCCGTGAGCTCCGCTGGCTGGCTGGCTCGGTGTGGGCCGGGCTCGCTCTGTTCGCGCTGCTGATCACGCGAGCCGCCTCGTGCTACGCGGGCGGCAGCTGGAGCCACCCCCGAGCCGCCGGCTTCGACCTCTGGCGCAACTTCTGGTGTGACCTGCTGCGCAGCACCAGCATCGGCGGGGCCCCCAACGAGCCATGCCAGCCCTGGGCGATCGCGGCTTTCGCGTTGCTCGGGCTGACCCTGGCGCCGCACTGGTGGCTCTCGAGCACGCTGCTGGCGCGCGGGCGCGGGCTGCACCGGGCGCTGGGCGCCATCTCCGCGCTGGCGCTGGCGTTGATGGTGGTCATGCCTTCCGATCGGCTGCCCCGCTTGCACTCGACGGTGGCGCTCTCGGGGGGAGCGCTCGGGATGGGCTGCGCGCTGTGGAGCGTGGCGGCCGTGGCCCCGGGGGAGTCGCCGCGCTCGCGCCGTCGCCTCTTCGGGCTCGGCGCGCTCGGCGCGGCGCTCGGCAATGCCCTCATCTACGCCGGTGTGCTCGCCGGAGCGCTGCGGGACGGCCCCTACCACCCCAGCGTACAGAAGCTCGCCACCGCTTTGTTGATGGCCTGGATGGCGGAGACGGCTCGCTCGGCGGTCGCGCTGCAGCGCCGCTCTGGTAGCGCACGGCGACAGGCGCTACCGTAGCCGCAGGGATGAAAAGGCTCGTGAAAATCCGGTCGTCGGCCCCGCGCCAGGGCGCTTCGGCCGCCCCCCGGGCGCCGGCTCGGCCGCGGCGCGGAGCGCGCGCCGCGTGGGGGATCGGCCTGTCGACCCTGCTGGGCGCCTGCAGTTTCTTCGTCGACCGGGGCAGCGACCTCTACTTCCAGGGCCGCTACATCGAGGCCGCGCACGTGCTGGAGAAGACCGAAAACCGGCTGCCGACCGGCTCGCCCGAGGAGCGCGCGGCCTACGGGCTGTACCGAGGGGCCACCCTGCTGCGGCTCGGCGATCTGCGCGGAGCCGAGCGCTGGCTGGACTTCTCCCGCCGCACCGAGATCGAGTTTCCCGGCTCGCTGTCGCGGCGCGAGCGGCAGCTACTGCGGGAGACCTTGATCGCGCTGCGTGTCGACATCGAGCGCGAGCAGGCCGGCGGCCTGTAGCGCTGTCTTTCGCGCCGGCCCGCTGCGGGGCCATCGGCCGGGCGCTGACCCGGAACAGAGCGGATTCCGCTCCCGAGCGAGCCAACGGCTCCCGATCGAGCGGCTCGGAGGGTAGCCCCGCCTCAAGCCACGGAGCATGGGTCCGTTTCCGAAGGTTGGGTCAACGTGACTGCTCTACGTGTGAGGCTGATGGCGCTGTCGTGTGCCTTCGTGGTTGGATGGGGTCAGCTCGCGCAGGCCGGCGTCTTCCGAACCGTCGCCGGGCAGCTGCACGTGCGCGAAGACGAGCGCATCGAAGCCGTCGGCCTGGAGCCCGCGGTGGTGCCCTTGGCCTGGCGGGTGAAGATGCGGGTCGAGCCCGGCACCGTGCTGTACCCCGTCAACAAGAGCGTGCGGCTGTGGCTCCACGCCAAGGGCCGCACGCCGAGCAAGGTGATCGCGCTGCGCTCCGGGCGCATCGAGATCGAGGCCCAGCCCGAGGCGGGCACCGCCATCATGGTCCGCACGGGTCACGAGGTCGCAACGGTCGTCGAGCGAGGCAAGATGACGGTGATCGCCTCTCCCGAGGAGATCGTGATCATCAGCCACTCGGGGCGAGTTCTCTCCGCCGTCGGGGCGGGCCGCTTCTCGTCTCTGGAGAACGCGCGGGTGCGTGTGATCAGCGGGTCGGGTCAGCAGGACATCGATCCGCCCGCGCCCCCCGAGCCCAAGCTCAAGTATCGGATCTTCGGCGGCTTCGGGGGCTCGGCCGAGCTGCGAGGCGTCGACTGGCAGCCCACCGCCGGCGCGAGCCGCTACCACGTGAGCATCGAGCGCCTCGACGAAACGGGGCAGCAGTGGACGTTCGAGACCGCCCAGCCGCGCGTGGAAGCGGCGCCGCGGCTGCCCGCCGGGCACTACGCGCTCGCCGTCCGCACCGTCGACACGCATGGCGTCGAGGGCGCCTGGTCGAGCCCCGAGGAGTTCAACGTGCTCGGCGTGCAGACGAGCGAGGGCGGCTACGTGGACGGCCGCGGCAACATCGTGGCCGGCTACGACGGGAAGTTGCGCCTCACGCACGCGGAAGGGTTGCTCATGAAAGGGCTCCGGCACCAGCCCTGGAAGCCCGTCCCCGAGGAGATCGTGCTCTCCTCCAACGAGCCGATGAACATCCACCTGCGGCAAGCGGGCGACTCGTACCTCGTCTCGACCCAAGTGCGCCCCCAAACGGCGGGCGCCGAGGTGGAGGTCGGGCCCAAGCGCCTGACTTGGCCGGGTCAGGCCGCCCGGATCCGCGTGGAACTGTACGGGGAAGCCGACAAGCCGCCCCCAGCCTGGATCGAGCCGCGATTTCGCGTGCTGCTCGGAATCGACGAGCTCGAAGTGTCGTGGGCCCGGAGCGGCTCGCACTACTTCGCCCAGGTTCCCCCGCAGCCGGGGGAGGGCCCGTGGGTGGTGCGGGTCGAGGTGGAGGATCAATTCGGACACGCGCTGGGGCGCGACTTCCTCGAGATCAGCCCCCCCAAGGCCCCCGCGAAGACCGCGCACGCGGCCCCCAGCCCGCCGGCTGCCAGCGACCCCGCGCCGGCTCCCGAAGCGGACGACGCGACGGCGCCTGCGGCCCCCTAGCGACCCGATCGACGTCCCCCGAGCGATTTCTGCTGACCCGTCCCGAGTGCGACGAGTCGCGTCACGTCGCGGCACTCCGGTCGCCGGCCGCGACGACCAACGAGCGAGCGTCGAGAGAGCCGCAGGCGCCTGGCAAGCCCCCGAGAGCCCCCGCCCGGCTCGTCTTGGGCGGGGGGGCTCGAGTGGCGAGGCCCTTTCTGCGACCGGCCCCGAGCGCACGCGCGGGGCCGGCGGAGCAGAAGCAGCCAAACGCGCTCGGCCCCCCGGGCGCTCGCGACGCGGGGCCGCGGCTTTCACCCCGAGCCCAGGCGCCGGAGCCGAGCGCCGCGCCGAAACGTCATCGCGGCGCGCGACGCGAGTGCGAAATGAAGGGCCTATTCGCGCGCTTCTCGTAGTCTAGTTCCGTTTTGGGCCGTAGTGCCCGGCAGACCGTCGAAGCTCGCCATCTCGGCGGGTGGGTGCGGGGAGAGGTGGAAGCGCGATGCACGAAGTTTTGCTCTTGGGCAGCGGAAAGATTGGCAGGCTGATCGGTCCGTGGTTGGCCAGCACGGGGGACTTTCGCGTGCGGGTTGCCGACCTGGACGACGCCGCGCTCGCGCGCATCGAGTCGATCGCGGAGACGGCCGGCGCGGGGCGGGATCTGACCACCATGCGGCTCGACGTGACGGACACCGTGGAGCTGAGCCGAGCCCTGGAGGACTGTCAGAGCGTCGTCTCGGCGCTCAGCTACCACCACAGCGCCCCGGTGGCCCAGGCGGCGCTGGAAGCCGGCGTGAGCTACTTCGATCTGACCGAGGACGTGGCTTCGACGCGGCGGATCCGCCAGCTGGCGACGCAGGCGCGACCCGGCCAGATTTTCATGCCCCAGTGCGGGCTGGCGCCCGGCTTCGTTTCGGTCGCCGCACACGGCCTCACCGCCGGCTTCGACAAGCTGCAGCGCGTGTTCATGCGTGTCGGCGCGCTGCCGCAGTTTCCATCCAACGTGCTGAAATACAACCTGACGTGGTCGACGGACGGGCTCGTCAACGAGTACTGCAACCCCTGCGAGGCGATCCACGAGGGCGAGCGCCGCGAGGTGCTCCCCCTCGAGGGCCTCGAGCACTTCTCGATCGACGGTGTGCGCTACGAGGCCTTCAACACCTCCGGGGGCCTGGGCACTCTGTGCGAGACGCTGGAAGGCAACGTGCGCGATTTGAACTACAAGACGATCCGCTACCTCGGCCACCGCGATTACGCGTGGTTCTTGGTCAACGAGCTTCGCTTGACCGAGCAGCGCGAGCTCTTCCGAGAGCTGCTCGAGCGGGCCATCCCGATCACCTTTCAGGACGTGGTGGTCGTGTTCTGTACCGTGTCCGGCAACCGCGGCGGGCAGTTGGTTCAGGTGAGCGACGCCCGCAAGATATACAATGGAAGAATGCTGAACCAGGAATGGAGCGCGATTCAGATCACGACCGCCGCCGGCATCAACACCATGGTGGACCTGCACCGTGAGGGCAATCTGCCCGACACCGGGTTCGTCTGCCAAGAAGAGGTGACCATGGAGGAATTCTTGAAGAACCGCTTCGGTCGCAGCTATGCGACCGCCCGCGAAGCCACCAGCGTGCCGATTTTTTCCGGGAGCCTTTCGTGAGCGCGGTCGAACGAGCGCTGCAGCGCCTCGGCGTCCCGATGCCGCTGTCGGGTGTCGCCGTGGGCGGCAAGTGGAGAGAGGGCACGGGCGAGCCGCTCGAGAAGCGCAGCCCGATCGACGGCAGCCTGCTGTGCGAGTGGCGCGCCGCGAGCGCCGTGGATGCTCGCACGACGCTCGACGCTGCCAGCGAAGCCTTCGAGGCCTGGCGGCTGGTGCCCGCGCCGCGCCGCGGAGCGCTGGTTCGCCGGCTCGGCGAGGTGCTGCGCGAGCACAAGTCCGACCTGGCCGTGCTCGTCAGCTGGGAGGCGGGCAAGACGACCTCCGAGGCCGAAGGCGAAGTGCAGGAGATGATCGACATCTGCGACTTCGCGGTGGGGCTGAGCCGCCAGCTGTACGGCTTGACCATGGCCTGCGAACGGCCCGGCCATCGGCTTTCGGAGTACTGGCACCCGCTCGGGCCGATCGGGGTGATCAGCGCCTTCAACTTCCCCGTGGCCGTCTGGGCCTGGAACGCCGCCATCGCCCTGGTGTGCGGGGACCCCGTCGTGTGGAAGCCGTCGGAGAAGGCGCCGCTGTGCGCCGCGGCCTGCCACAGCCTGACCGTGCGCGCTCTCGAGGAGCTACGGGAGGCCCCCGAGGCCCTCTCGTGCTTGTTGATGGGCGGCACCGAGGTCGGTGAGGCGCTGGCCAAGAGCCGCAGGTTGCCGCTCATTTCCGCGACGGGCTCGACCAAGATGGGTCGGCGCGTGGGCGCCATCGTGGCGGAGCGGCTGGGCCGCAGCCTGCTGGAGCTGGGCGGGAACAACGCCGCCATCGTGGCCCCTTCGGCGAACCTCGAGCTGGCCTTGCGCGGGGTGGCGTTCGGCGCCGTCGGCACCGCGGGGCAGCGCTGCACGTCCCTGCGTCGGCTGATCGTGCACGACTCGATCGCCGAGGATTTCGTCGCACGCCTGTCGCGCGCCTATCAGGCGCTCCCCATCGGTGATCCGACCCAGCCGGGGGTGCTGCTCGGGCCGCTGATCGACGAGCAAGCCCATCGGGCGATGAGCGATGCGCTGCAAACGGCGAAAGAGCAGGGCGGAAAGGTGCTCTTCGGTGAGCGCATCTGCGCCGGTGTGCCGAGCCGGGGGGTGTACGTGCGCCCGGCGCTGGTCGAGATGGAGAGCCAAGCCCCCATCGTGCTGCAGGAAACCTTCGCGCCGATTCTGTACGTGATGCGCTACCGCGAGCTCGCCGAGGCCATCGACCTGCAGAACGCCTCGGCGCACGGCCTCTCTTCCTCGATCTTCACGGAAAACGTGCGAGAAGCCGAGCTGTTCTGTTCCGCCGTCGGCTCGGATTGCGGCATCGTCAACGTAAACGTGGGCCCCAGCGGCGCCGAAATCGGCGGAGCCTTCGGCGGTGAGAAGGAAACGGGCGGCGGCCGGGAGTCGGGCTCCGATGCGTGGAAGGCCTACATGCGGCGCGCGACCAGCACCGTAAACTACTCCGGGCAGTTGCCTCTTGCCCAAGGGATCGTGTTCAATGTCGAAACGTGAAGACATCCATCCTGCCCGCGAAGTCCGGCTGTAAGCAGCCGCGCGCGCCCACGGGTCGCGCACAGCCGAATGGTCCAATCATCGGGGCGACGGCCCCCGAGCCGCCCCGCCGCTCGACAGGGCCGGAGCCGCCGCGGCCCGCGAGTGCCGCGGCGGAGGCCGCAGCCCCCGCGGGAGCACGGCCTGCGAGGTCGGCTCCCACGCTGGCGCGCCCGCAGAAGACGCCGCCTGCGGCGGCAAGGCTCGCCGCGCCGCTCCCGGCATCGCGCGCTGCAGCCGCCCGCGAGGCGCGAGCCACGGCGGCGGCGCTCGCACGGCCCCGGTCCGCCGGGCTGCGGGCGGCGGTGGCACGGCCCGCAGAGGCACCGCCCGCAGACTCACGGTCGACCGGATCGGAGCGCTCCGCAACGGCGCCGGATCGCCGGCCTGCCGCGCGCGGGCGCATCGCCCCGGTCGTTTTCGGCGCTAAAGGGGCGAAGCGCGCGCGCCGTTCCCCCCGAGGGAACCTTCCTTTGGCACGCCACCGCGCCTCGAGCAATCCCCCCTCGTCGTCCTCGCTCCCCAGCGAAGATGGCCGCGCGAGCGTGCGGCCGCTCTCGCCGGCCGCACTGTACGACGCCATCTACGAGAGCCGCGGCGCCGACGTGGCCGTCTATCTGGGCCTGGCACTACCGTGCCCCGGTCCCGCGCTGGAGCTCGGCGCCGGCAGCGGCCGGCTGCTCTCCCCGCTGCTCACCAAGGGCATCGACGCCTACGGGCTGGAGTCGGACCCCGAAATGCTCTTGGCGGGTCACCGGCGCTTGCTCAGCGTGGGGGGGGACCGTTGGCGCCGCCGCTTGCTCGAGGGGGACATGCGCGATTTCTCCCTTCCGCAGAAGTTCTCGCTGATATTGCTCGCCTGCAACACGGCCAGCCTGCTGCTCGAGGACGAAGAGCTCCTTTCCGCGCTGCGCTGCGCGCAGCGCCACCTCTCGGCGGAGGGATCCATCGCCCTGGATATCTCGCTGGTCGAGGGGCACACCTGGTTTCACCCCCCGTACGACTGGCAGGGGCAAACCCAAGCCGTCTGGGTCGACGGCGTCGCGGCCACCACCACCGAGTACGGTGATTTCGACCCGGAAACACGCCTCTGCCGCGTGCGTCGCGAGTTCGTTCTCGTCGATGGCCGGCGCGCCGAAACGCTCACCGTCACGCGCCAGCGGTCCATGCCCCAGCTTCGGACGCTGCTGGAGCAAGCGGGCCTCGGGCTCGTGGGCGAGCCGGTGGACGAGGCGGGCAGGGCGCTCGGCCCCACCAGCACACTGGCTTTCCTGCGGGCCCGGCCGGCTGCCAGCGGCGCCTCCGCCGCGGCGGGCTCCGCACAGCCGCCCGATCAGCGCCCGATCGGCGAGCCGCCCGTCGTCGACGAGCCGCCGATCGCGGCGCGCGCAGTGGCCGCGTCGCAGGCCACTCCTTCGCGCAAGGGCGCCGCCCCGGCCTGAGGTCTTTGTCCGGGCGCGACCCGAGCGCCGTCGTTGCGCTCGGGGTGGCTCCGGCGCGCCGACTCCCGCCTGGGCGCCTCCGGGACTCCGCAGCGGGGCGAAGCCGCGCGCTCGCCGTCGACTCTCCCCTTGACGCCGGACAGCGCGGCGGCTTGCGCCGCGCGCTCAGTGGGGCGCTTCCGACTCGGAAGCGGGAGCGAAATCCGACTCGGACGCCGTCGCGAAGTCCGTCATCGAGTCCTCGCCGTGGTTGTCCTCGAGCGGGAAGGCGGGCGTGTCGCTGAGCTTGGACTGGATCGGCGCCCGAGCGGCCGTGTACGTGGCGATGTTGACGATCTCCTGCACCGTCGCCCCCACCGGGATCACCCCCACCGCGCCCCCGATGCCGAGCAGCAGCGGGCCGAGCGCCTCGGCGTCGGTGAGCTTGAGCAACAGCTTGTAGGCGATGTTTCCCGCGCTCAAGTCTGGGAAGACCAGCACGTTGGCGGTCTGCGAAAGCTCGCAGAACGGAAAGTTGGCCTCGACCTTGAGGCGATCGAGCGCCGTGTCGGCTTGCATTTCGCCGTCCACGTCCAGCTCGGGCCAGCGCTCACGCACGATCGATATCGCATCGCGGACGACGCGCACGCGCTCGTCTTTGTAGTGCTCGCCGAAATCGGAGTAGCTCAGCAGCGCGACGTGCGGCGTTTCTCCGAACGTCTCCGCCACGCGCGCCGTGTTGATGGCGATCTCGGCCAGCTCGGGGGCGGTCGGATGCAGGTTCACGGTACAGTCGCCGAGGAAGATCTTTCGATCCTTGAAGAGCATCGCGTACGCGCCCGTCACCAGCCGAAAGTCCTCCTGCAGGCCGAGCGCCTGCAGCGCCGGGCCGATCGTCTGCTTGTAGGGTCGGTTGAGGCCGGCCACCATGCCATCGGCGAGCCCGCGGCGGACCATCATCGCGCCGTACCAGGCGTGCTGGCGCATCGAGTTGCGGGCCGAGGTGAGCGTGACGCCCTTGCGGCCCCGCAGCATCCACAGATCTTGAGCGAGCTGTTCTGCGTGGCGCCCCCGCGTGACGGCCTCGAGCTCCATGCCCTCGAGGTTGATGAGGCTCTGCTCCGCTTGCTGCTCGATCAACCCGATGTCACCGAGCAGGACGGGCGTACAGATGCCCTCGTCCGCCAGGATCTGCGCGGCGCGCTGGATGGTCGGGCTCGCACCGTCGGCGAACGCGATGCGCCGCTTGCGAGACATGGCGCGAGCCGTATCGATGAGCGGTTGCATGATGCCCCGCGCGCGCTCCACCAGCAGGTGGAGCTTCTGGCGGTAGGCCTCGATGTCCTCGATGGGCGAGCGGGCCACCCCTGACTCCGCCGCGGCCAGCGCGACGGCTGGCGCCACGTGGGTCAGCACCCGTGCATCGAACGGCTTGGGGATGATGTACTCCTTGCCGAATGCCAGCGACGAAAGGCCGTAGGCGGCGAGCACCTTGTCCGGGACGTCCGCGCGCGCCAGCTCGGCGATCGCCCGCGTGGCGGCCACCAGCATCGTCCGCGTGATGCTGCTGGCGCGCGTGTCGAGAGCTCCGCGAAAAACGAAGGGAAAGCCGAGCACGTTGTTGACCTGGTTCGGGTAGTCCGAACGGCCCGTGGCCATGATGGCATCGGGCCGGACGGAAACCGCCTCGTCCCAGGTGATCTCGGGATCCGGGTTGGCCATCGCGAAAATGATGGGCTCCGGCGCCATCGGACGGATCATCTCCGCGGTGATTACGCCCCCGACGCTCAAGCCGATCAACGCGTCGGCCCCCCGCAGAGCCTCCGCGAGCGAGGCGTAGCGCGTGTCCGTGGCCAGCGCCCGCTTGGCGGGAAACAGGTCTTCGCGGCCCTTGTGGACGACCCCGTGAGAGTCGAACATCACGATGTTCTGCCGCTCGACACCGAGCGTGATGTACAGCTCGGCGCAGGAGATCGCCGCTGCGCCCGCGCCGGAGAACACCAGCCGCATCTCGGAGAGGCGCCGATCGGTGAGCTCCGCGGCGTTGAGCAGCGCGGCCGCCGAGATGATGGCCGTGCCGTGCTGGTCGTCGTGGAAGACGGGTATGGAGAGCTCCTCCTGCAGGCGGCGCTCGACTTCGAAGCACTCCGGCGATCGAATGTCCTCGAGGTTGATGCCGCCGAACGTCGGCGCGATCGCCTTCACCGCCGCCACCATTTCATCCACCGTGGAGGCATCCAGCTCGATGTCGAACACGTCGATATCCGCGAACTTCTTGAAGAGGTTCGCCTTGCCCTCCATCACCGGCTTGCCGGCTACGGGGCCGATGTCCCCCAGGCCCAGCACGGCACTGCCGTTGGTGACGACCGCCACCAGGTTGCCCTTGGCCGTGTATTGGTACGCCATCTCCGGATCCTTGGCGATGGCCCGGCAGGCTTCCGCGACGCCGGGCGTATAGGCCAGGGAGAGGTCCCGCTGCGTCGCCAGGGGCTTGGTTGCGGTGACCTCGATTTTTCCGGGTCGCCCCTCGGCGTGGTACGCCAACGGATCTAGGTACTTGTTCATCGTCCCACCTTGGTGCGTGGAGAGTGCTGCGCCCAGCGCGCAGCCACAGAGTCGGGTGCGGGAGAATCGGACGCCGGCAAGCCATGCCTCCACTCGCCGTTCGCCGCCAGGGGCTGGCGTGGCGCGGCTGTCAGGGCATTTTTCGTCATCTGGCCTCGGCGTTTCGGTTCTGGCGGCGACGAATCGCCGCCCAGAACGAGTCTAGTCGAAGCCGCAGTCCTTCGGGGCTAGTAAGAAGCCCGCGAGCGGCGCTGGACGCCCCCGGGGTGCCATCGAGGCCCCCTGCGCGGAAAACCTGCCGGCCCGCTCGAACGGCTCCTCTGCAAAAAAGAGAGGCGAGAGACGCACGCGGAGCGGCTCGCCCGACAGTCCGGGCCGACGCGCCGCAGCGGCCAGCCCGGCCGAGGAGGCCCACGAGACCGATCGCGGGCCCCTCAGCGGCGCGGCAAGGTCGCGACGACCCGGTCGATCAAGCGAATCCCCACCTCCCCACTGAGGCTCAGGATCGACTCCGGGTGAAACTGCACTGCGGCGACCGGCAGCTCGACGTGCTCGAGCGCCATGATCACGCCGTCGTCGGTGGTAGCCGTCACTTCCAGATCCGCCGGGCAAGTGTCGGGCTGAACGAACAGCGAATGGTAGCGGCCGGCCACGAAATCCTTCGGGATCCCCTCGAGCAAGCGCCCGCCGGTGACGCGGATCCGCGAGGGCTTGCCGTGCATGGGGTAGTCGAGGGTTCCGAGCCGAGCGCCGAAGTACTCGGCGATGCCCTGCAGCCCCAGACACACGCCGAACATCGGCAAGTTCCGCTCGAGGGCCGCGGCGATCGTCGCCCCCAGCTCGAAGTCCGCCGGGGTACCGGGCCCCGGCGACAACACCACGAGATGCGGGTTGGAGGCCATGGCGTCGAGCGCCAGGTGGCGCCGCACCGTCTGCACCTCGGCCCCCGTCTGCCGAAAGTAGTTGGCTAGCGTGTGCACGAACGAATCCTCGTGGTCCACGAACAGGATGCGCTTGCCCGCGCCGCTCTTGTCCGGCGAGAGCACCAGCCGAGAGGATTGGGGCTGGTCGCGGACCGCATCGAGAAACGCCGAAGCCTTCACGCGTGTCTCTCGCTCCTCGAGCTCGGGCTCGGAGTCGTACAACAGGGTGGCCCCGGCGCGCACCTCGGCGACCCCACTGTGCAGCCGCACGGTGCGCAGCGTCAGCCCCGTGTTGAGGTTGCCGTCGAAGCCGATCCACCCGATGGCGCCTCCGTACCAGGCGCGGGGCGACTTTTCCTCGTCTTCCACTTTTTGGATCGCCGCTGGCTTGGGCGCGCCCGTGACCGTCACGGCCCACGTGTGCGAAAGAAAGGCGTCGAGCGCGTCGAACTCGGGCAGCAGCTGGCCCTCGACGTGATCGACGGTGTGAATCAGCCGCGAGTACAGCTCGATCTGCCGGCGCCCGATCACCTTGACGCTGCCCGGCACGCAAATCCGTGATTTGTCGTTGCGGTCGACGTCCGTGCACATCGAAAGCTCGGACTCGTCCTTCTCGGAGTTGAGCAGCTCCCGGATGCGCTCGGCGTCCTGAATCGGATCCTGACCGCGCGCGATGGTGCCCGATATCGGGCAAGTCTCCACGCGGCGACCGTCCACTCGAACGTACATCTCCGGCGAAGCGCCAACCAGGTGCTCGCCCTGACCGAGATTGAGCAGCAGGGCGTAGGGAGCTGGATTGTGCTGCTGGAGCCAGCGAAAAATGGCCGACGGCGGCCGCTCGCACGGCTCTCGAAAGGTCTGCCCCAGTACGAGCTCGAACAGATCCCCCCGGCGAAACAGCTCGCGCGCCCGCCGGACGGCAGCCGCATACTCGCCCGGGCCGTGGTCGGAGCCGAACGAAACGGCCGTCGCGGGCGGCGCGGGCCACTGCGGGTACGGCTCGGCAGAGCAGCCAGCGGTGCTCACGCCGTCGACCTCGAACTCGTAGCGGTAGTGAAACGACGTCCCTTTCTGGTGGTCCACCACCGTGAGCTGATCCGGCAGATACAGCACCAGGTCCCGCTGGCTCTCGGGGCGCGGCCGGCGCAGCTGGATCTCCTCGAACTGAAATGTGAGGTCGTAGCCAAAGGCGCCGTAGAGACCGAGCTGGGGGTCTTCGCTGGAGCGCATCACCGAGAGGATGGCCCGAATCACCGAAAAAACGCTGGGCTGGCGGCTGCGCTGCTCCTCGGCGAACGAGGCCGTGGCCTTCTCGACTTCGACGTGCAGCGCTTCGGCGCTCTCCTCGAGCTTGGCCACCGCCGGCAGGGCGCGCAACGCGCGGGCAAAGGGCGGCAGGAGCACCGCGCCTCGCTCGCACAGCGGGCGAATCCAAACGCTGCGCCCGCGGCACGAAATCTCCAGGATCGGATCCTTGAATCCGATGTCCCAGCGCGTGTAGCGCCCGGGGTAATCGTAACCGGAGGAAAGCACCACACCCCTCGAAGTGTCCAGCGCATCCACCAGCGCGCTGATGGTGGGTTGGGCCTCCACGGCCTGCTCACTGCGGTGCACGGTGACGCCGCCCGCGGTCTTGAAAGTGTGCTCGTGGTTGTTCATGCTGGGGCTACGGTAGCGCAAATGGCTGCTACTCGGAGGGAGCCTCGTGCACGGCGGCCGGGCTGGCAAGGGGCGGGAGCTCGAAAACCGCCAGCGCGTGGCCGGAGAGGAGGGGAATCAAGAGGCGATTCCGGCGCCGGTCGTATGCGAGATCGATCGGGGACTCCAAACCCTGGACAATCGGAGCGAACGGCCCCTGGCGCGGCCCGCGGAAGAGGGCCCCTCGGCTCATGCTCACGATCAGCAGCGTCGCGTCGGGAAGCGACCAGATGCCGGCGGGGGCCGGAAAGCCGAGCGTGAGCCGCGAGCCTACGCTCGTCGGAGGCGCGTCCGGGTCTTCGTCGCGCGGCACGATGCGGAGCAACTCACCGGTGCGTGCCGCCACCATCCAGATCCCGTCGGCTTCGGTCGCCAGGGCCACCGGCCCCGCGAGCTCCGGCCCTTTCGCAACGACCGTCTGCCGGCCGTCGGGGAACAGCCGATACAAGGCATCGGTGGTCGCGGGGTCGCCGTCCGAGCTGGCCGCGCCCCCACTGTCGACGACCAACAGCGAGCCGTCCGCCGAGGTGACCACGTCCGTCAGCTCGCTGGCGGCCTGGAAGTGGTAGTCGGCCACGGCATCGCCCGTCTTGGCGTCGAACTCGCGCAGTCGATCGAGGTCGGTGACGTACAGCCGCTCGCCGCGCACCGTCAAGCCGCGCGGCGAGTTCAACGTGACCCCGTCGCGGCCCCCCGCGATGAAGTTGAGGGTGACGACGTTTCCGTTCGGGTCGAGCCGAGAAATGAAGCCCTTGTTGTCGCTTCGCCCGATGCTTCCGTTGACGTTGCTCACCCAATACAGGTCCCGCTCGGTGTCGTGGTGGACGGCCGAGGGGGAGGAAAACTCGACACGGTCGAAGACCGCGATTCGATCCGCCTGGCGCAGCGCCGGCGCGCTCGGCTGCTTCGGCAGGAAGGGACGCGGCCGCGGCCGCGGGGGCGCGGCGGCCGCCGGCGGCGGCGCGCCGGGGCCACAGGCGAGCGGCGCGAGCGCGAGCGCGAACAGCACGGCGACCGCGCCGGTCGAAACCACCCGGGCGATGACCGCGCGACTCGACTCGAGCGTCCACGACGGACGAGCCGACGCCCGCGAGCGCCGGCCGACGCCGCCTGGGCCTCGGCGGGGCCCAGGCGCCTCCGCAACGCAACCTCTCATCTCAGCGCCCTCGCCGCCGCCCTTGCGCGTGCCCGGCGCGGCTCGCGGCCGCCTGCGATGCGAGCCCGAACGGCGCGGGGGGGACCCGCCGCAGCATGGCCGAGCGCGCCGCCACGCCGCGCGAAGCCAGACGAGGTGGGCAAAACGCCTCCGGAAGAACCGCGCCGCGGGGTCGCCCTGGCGCGCGGGCTCGTTTGTCGGTGGCTGTGGTACGATCAGCTTGGTACACTCGCGTTCAGTGGACCGTAGCCAAGTGGCCGGCAGGTGGCAATCGTTCGGTCCCGGGCGCCGCCGCGGGGCGAACGCCGAGCCAGCGGCCCCAGCAGGGTGGCCGAGATAGCCAACCGAGGGCGATGGGCTCGCCCTCCGAGCGAACGACGACCCCGATGGCAGAGGACGAAACGCACGGCGGACGGCCGCCCCGCGGCGGCCGCAACGGCGCGCCCCGGGCTACGGCAAGGGGGAGCGCCGGCCATGCCACCGGCCGCGAGCTGGCCTGCGCGGGCGGCGACCGGCCCGTTCGACCCGTGAATTCGGTACCGCGGGCCCTGTGGTCGAGGCACCCGGAGCTGTGCGAGCCGTGCCCGTACGTTGCCCTCGGCGACTTTCCCACGCCCCTGGTCGCGCTGGCCGAGCTGTGTCGCCCCACGACCTCGCGCCACGCCGCGTTGTACCTCAAGCGCGACGATCTCAGCTCCTCCGTGTACGGCGGCAACAAGGTGCGCACGCTGGAGGTGCTGTTCGGGCAGGCAATCCGCGCGGGCAAGCGACGGGTGGTGGCGACCGGCGCCTATGGTTCCAACCACGTACTCGCCACGGCCCTGCACGCGCCGCGCGCGGGGCTTTCCAGCGGAGCCATCTTATTCCCGCAGCCTTGGTCTGCCGCCGCCGAGGAAAACCTGCTCGCTTCGCTGGCGAGCCTCGACCACGCGCAGCTCATCCCGCACTGGGCGGCCCTGCCGTGGGCCATGGCACGGCAGGTGCGGCGGGGCCACGCGGTCATGCGCCCCGGCGGGGCCACCTGGCACGGCTGCCTCGCGTACGTCTCGGCCGCCCTCGAGCTCGAGGATCAGGTGCGCCGCGAGGGGCTCGAGCCCCCCGCCGAGGTCGTGTTGCCCGTCGGCTCCACGTGCACCACTGCCGGGCTGCTGCTCGGCCTCACCGTGCGCAGTCGAGCCGGCGCCTGGGGGCCGGGGGGAGCGCCGAGGGTCGTGGCCGTACGCGTCACGCCGTGGCCGGTGACCAGCGCGTGGCGAATCATCGGGCTCGCCCACGCTACGGGCCGGCAGCTGTTCCAGCACACGGGAGACTCCGCCTGGTTGGTGGCGCGCCGCGAGCTCGCGGCGCGCCGGGAG
>JBNKVS010000110.1:0-1734 GCA_050299315.1 Polyangiaceae bacterium | reverse complement strand
CTCGGAGCTTCCTTCCCCCTCAAACCACAACCAACGGCCTCAACCGGCTACCCACCGGACCGCATCGGTGCGCTCGCAGATCGGGTCCGACAAACTGCCGCGAACGCGGCAGTTTTCGGGCCCCCACTCGCTTGTTTTGGGCCTAGTTGGGCGGCGGCACTTCACACCGACAGCTCTCGCAACATCGTCCACGACGTTCCGGCCTCGCCGACCTTCTGAAATCCCTCAGATTCGTATAAGGCTCGCGCCGGATTACCCGGCGCTACGCTAAGGCTCAGTCCCGGGTATGCGTGCTGACGCGCGTATTCGATGAGCGAGCGCAACAGCTGTCGCCCGATGCCTTGCCCTCGGAATGGGCGCGCGACAGCGATGCCGAGCTCCGGCGTCTGGTGATCCACGAAGCCGTACGAATGCTCTTCGGGTGTCCACAATCGGAACCACGCCGCACCTGCCGTTGCATCAGCAGCATTTGCCAGGAGAGCAGTGTCCCCGTTTCGTCCCCAGTCTGCAAGCAGACTGCTAAACTCGGGTCGAGTCCGCATCTCGATCAGTGCAGGCCGTTCGGCTCCACCACTCCAGAAAAACGCCTCGTAGAGCATCGCCTCCAGAAACGGCAGATCAAGCGTGGTTGCTTCTCGAATCATCACCATCTGTGCACCTCGACCAAGACCGCTCATGCCATGTACCAGAGAGCGCCCGCCGGGTGAAGCTGGAGAGCGGTCGCCGTATTTCCGCGACGCTGGTCCCCACCGCAATCGAAACCGCCGGTCGTCGGCCTGGAGAGCGCGCGACCTATTGGTCATTGGTGAGCTCATGCAATCGCGCTGTTCTGGTGCCCCGAGCGGAGCGCGGCCGTCAATCCCATCGGCAAGTGGGCGCGGGTCGGCAGCTTCGGCGGTTTCGCGCCTGCAGCTCCGAAGGCGCTTCCGGACGTGGTCCTGCGGCACCGTCGGCCGTTTTCCTTCGGTAGCACAACAGAGCGCCCGATGGATCGGCGCAGAACGCACTCAACACAATCCCTCGCGACGTGACGCCGGGTGGGGACGTGGCTGACGACGCCTTGCCCGCGTGCTGATGCATGCTTGCTGGTTGAGAGGCCTCGCGCGAAAAGGAACAGGCTTGCCGTGCGCTGGCGTTGCGGATCCGCAGGCCTTCTTCAACGCTCGGGAGCGATGGCGCGCCGATGGTGCAAACGCTCACAGGATAGTTACCGGCCAAACTTGCGACTGTCCACGCAGCCTCGACCTTGAGTGATCCTCGCCGACCGGCGATCAACTCGGCGATCTGGCGAACGACCTCCAGAATGCTCGGGCATCGGAAAGGGCGAAACGGTCATGCCATGACTGAGCGATGCCTGTAGCCACCGTCCGCCCAACGTCCTGCCATTCTGCCGCAGGCCCACAAGACTACCCCAGCTTCGCACCGGGCGCAGCCCACAAGACGGGCCGCGACGCGGCCCTCCCGCTTGGCCCCTGCGCGCACCCACTACCCTCCCACAGGCCTGCCGGCAGCAATGGCTTGTTGAACTAAGCCGCGCTGCCCGCGGCAGCTCGGCGTGCCGCCGAGCCTAGAGTCTACGTCATTGAAACTCTGGTCGCAACGGCTGGCCACGCTCTGTGTGGGCGGAGGCAATCGAGTCTCCGCTGCAACACGGAGAAGTTCAATGATTACGATGAAAAACTGGCGGGAGAAGATGGACGAGGACATGCGCCTGCGCGACCTGCGGCCTCGGAC
>JBNKVS010000109.1:0-6397 GCA_050299315.1 Polyangiaceae bacterium | reverse complement strand
AGTGACCGTGTCGACCCGAGTCGGTTTGCCATGGCTGCTCCTTTCGCTGGGTTGCTGCGCGGCCGCCTGCGGGGGCACCGAGCCGCTCGACCCGGGCGCCGAGGCGGGGGGGAGCTCCGCCGCCGCGGCGGACGGGGCGCCCCGCGAAGGGCTCGGCGCGTCCTCCGATCCCCGGGGTCGTCTCCAGCCGGCCGCGCCCGATGGCGAGGCGCTGGCGAGCGCCCCCGTCGCGGCGAGCCCCGGCGAGCCCTCGAGCGGATCGGCGGGGCTCGTACCGCTCGCTGGGTCTGCGGATGGGGATGCCGCTGCCCACGAGGCGGCGGGCGAAGCGACCGGCGCCGACAGGGGGTGGCCGTGCAGCCCATCGACCCACCGGTACCGACGGGTTGCGTCGGCGAGGTCGGCACGTAGGAATTTCAAAGCGGCTCCGGGGGGGTGCTCCGGGGGGGAATCAACATGCTCGGCATTCCACGAACCACCGCGTGTGCAGTCCGGGCGGATTCGGGCCAGCTTGGCATCGACTCCCGAGATCCATTGCGGGACAACGTACGCGAGACCGGCAAGAACGCCGGCCACTGTTCCCAGAAAGAGTGCAGTTGATGGAGCCGTGCCCTTGCGCGCCCAAAGCAACGACCCGGCCAGCGCACCCGTTCCTCCCGCAAGAAGCAATCCGAACATCATGAGCACCAAATAGGAATCCGCACGCAAGCTGCCGGCGATACCGAACAGCAGTGCGCCGAACATCAACACGGCGGGCGCAAGTGCCCAGTTCCTCTTGGCTGTTTGCGAGTCGAGATCGGCGAGAATCCGCTCGCCCTCGCGACGCTCTTTCTTGAGCGCGAGGTGTTCTTCACACGCACGCTTCAGCCAATCGACACATTCACGGGCCCCCTGACGGCCGTAATCAGGATACTCGGGCGTTCTGGTCTTTAGCTCCTTCCAAATGGTCTTGGCGGAGCCGGGGAAGGCGTCGATCGCAAGCGCTTGGTGCAAGCATTTCCGGAATCCGAGAGTGCCTTGTCAAAGCAGCCGCTCTTGAGGTGGACGGAGAGAAGTCGCAACTTCTTGCCACTGTCGAGCTCTACGGTTAGGTCGGTGCCGTCACGAACAGAGCCAACGTCGAGAGCCTCATAGTCCGGGTTCTTCGTGACCTTGAGCGTGTTCCGGTAGGCAAACCCCGTGCGCTGCACGTTCTGCCGACTCGAGACGTGGACCGCGTAAACCGCAGGGTCGAACACCCGCTGCAGAGCGTCTGGACCGTCCACTTCCTGGACCGCGATGATGTCCGCATTCAACCGGTCAGCGTAGCCCTTGAGTCGGCTGTAGTCAGCCGCCGTCCGCTTGACGGTGCCCGTGTCGTCCCGTGCGTTGAACCACTCCAGGTTCCACGTGGCGAGCTTGAGCGCCGCTAGCTCAGGCTGCGCAGCGGCCTCAGACGACTCCTCCTGTGGAGGTTGTGCCGACTCGCTCGGGCCCTCTGAAGAAGCCTCCGACGGGGATGATTCCACTGCTTTGGCCGTTGTCGTTGGCCTTGTGGTTTCGGGAATCGTCCCCTTGTTCCCACATGCGGTGATGTTCGATAGCGCCGAACCAAGGACTGCCAATGCGATGATGCGCTTCACGGGACCTCCCTTGGACCGGGAAAGTACGATCCGACCCGTGGACGGTAGAGCGCCAAGAGCTACGTGCCGAGTCGCCGCGCTCTCTGGCTGGCGAGCATTGCTGCACGCTTAGCATGCGACATTTCGCATCGAGAGACGTCTTCGATGCTCGTGAGCGGAAGACCGTGGCCCGGCGTCACCTCGGCGAACCCGATCCCCGAGAAGATTGCTTTGCCCACTGCCGGCCCCGCTCCAGACGTGTACGCGCATCGAGCAGTAGGAAAAGAATGCCGTCCGCGTGGACTACACCCCGAGCAACTTGACGCGTGCTGAAGTGGGGCGTCTGCGGCGGGGCCATGGGTCTCGTGAGCGGGAAGGGCAGTGGATACTACGGCTGCCTGAACGCCTCGCGCCGGTCGTGTGAGAATAAGAAGCTCATCGCTCGCAAGAAGCTCGAGACGCAGTTCGTCTCGGCGCTGAACGAGCGCGTACTAAAGCCCGAGGTGCTCGCGGCGGTCTACGAGCGCACGGCGAAGAAGATCAAGGAGCACTTCCGTCACGTTCCGGAGGAGCTCCGGCTCAAGAAGGTGGAGCTGAACCGGGCGGAGACGCGAGTCCACAACTTCATCGAGTTCATCGCGAGCGGGCGGGCGACGCCGGGGCTGGCGGATGCGCTCGCGGAGGCCGAGGAGCAGGTCAAACGGCTCGCTGCGGACGTGTCGAGCATGGAGTCGGCCAAGGACCACGCCTTCACGCCTCCGCCTGAAGCGTGGATCGCCGACCGGCTACGGAAGCTGAACGACGTGCTCGAGCAGCGCACGGACAAGTCGGCCTTGGCACTCCGGCGCCTCACGGGCCCCGTGACCCTGACGCCAGAAAGCCCGGAAGTCGGCAGGCCGTACTTCCGGGCTTCGTGTCGATTCGATACTCTGAACCTGCTCCGCGTTGCGGAGCCCGGTTCGAATTCATTGCATTGGTGGAGGCGCCGGGAATCGAAAACGAGCCTGGGCAATTCAAATGCACGGAAACGCGGCAAGAAGGCGCGATTCGTCACGATGGGGCGCCGGGTTCTGCGGCAAGTTGTGCAGCTAAGTGCGCGAAAGGTGGTGGGGGTTGGGCGGAATCGTCCAACGGTGCAACGGAGCCTGAGTACGACCTGACCGGGGTGGTGGAGACCGCGCTGGCGCGGGCACTTGTCCTGGCTGCGGAGGCGCAGCACTGGGATGTGGTGAAGCAAATAGCGACCGTGTTGGAAGGTCGCCGCCTTGGGCGCCCCCGAATCGGGCGGAGGGCGGCCCCTCCGGCCGCTGCGCACTCAGACAAGCCCCGCGCAATGCCCGAGCCGCCGCCGGTGCCCTCTTCATCGTCTGGAAGGCCACTGAGTGAGTTTAGAAAGCGAAGCGGTCAAGGCTGAGGCAACTGATGACAAGGTTCCGCCTGGAAGACGTGCGTCAACCTCGTATCCTTTCATCCTGGGCGGGCAAAATTCGCGTTCGATGAAAAGATCCAGCTGAGAGTGAGCTCGACTCCCTCAGCAGTACCTCGAAGGGGGGATTCGGAAAGGATCAGCGTCGAATCCGTGCGACAGTTCCGACTTATCGGGTTCTACATCAACCGGCGAGGTGGCGGATGAGAGACGACAAGTCGGGTGTCGACGGGCTGGCGAGCGAGCTGCGTCGACTCTCCGGGATGACGGGTAAGACGCGATGGGCCCGGCTCGGCCTCTGGCTGTCGCTCGGAGGCCTCCTCGGACTCGGCGTGTTCATGAAGGCGTTTCTCGAAAAGAGCGGCGAGAAGTTGGCGGAAAAGACCGCACCGGGGGCGTCCAAAGAGGCCTCACCAGCGCCGGTCAAAGGCCCGCCGAAGAAGCCCGAACCGGCGGCGCCCTCGCCATCGACCGTCGTACTCCGCCGCGAGGGGGCCGAGGTGGCGCCGCGAGCGCCCGCTCCGTCTGGCTCCTCTTCGCCGATGCTTCGGGCAGACGCCAAGCCCGCTGCTGAGGCGTCTCCACCCTCGACGAAGCCACCGACCAAGGCCCGAGTCGAAAAGCCCCGGAAGACCCAGAAGTCTCCTGCTGCCCGCAACTGGCCTGTCCCCCAAACGTACGAGCAGTCTGTCTCGGTCGGCAACGTCTCGGGGCACGGCAATCAGGTTGGCAAGATTTCCAACCGGGGGAAAGCGTCCGAAAGCTCCAGGACAAGTCGACAAGAAGTTCGGGCGGGGGATATATCCGGCAACAAGAACCAATTCGGCGTCATCGAGAACCGCTGATGGCGGCTCTCATGAACCTCCGGCGAGCTGCCGTCGCCTCTCTCCTGTGCGTCGTCGCCTCCGGCTGTCAAACGTCGCGGCCGCCCCCAAAGGCGCCCGGGCATCAGGAATCACAGCCGCCAGCGGGCGGCGCCTGTAGGCTCCCTCTGAGTGCCTCACCGTTCGAAAACGACGAGGCGACCCATGTCTTGCTGGCCAATTTCTATGGTCCCGTTGCAGCGGACAGTCAGTTTGCCGACGGCGTCTCTCGGCACATCGACCTGCGACTGAAGCAGTTTCGAGATGAGGAGCTGCCCCGAATGCCGATGGCGGTTTCGCCAGAATCGGTCGAGTTTCGTCGCCTCCACTGCTTTGTGGAAAGTCATTCACAAGCCGACGAGGTCGCCGCCGCGCTGGACGCAGATCTCGTCATCTGGGGTCAAGCGTTCTGCAACATCACCCCGGAGCTGGAGCAGCGCATCAACGTTGAGCAAGACATCACGACGGGAGAAATCAGCGGTAGCGGCAACGAGATTGGACGCGTGAACGTAAAAGCGCCAAAACCTTACTCGGTGTGCCCGAGCGCGACGTTGCATCGGTTCGGAGGTGGGCTCAGAAGGGCGAGCTCGTTGGATCTGGGCAGTCTGGCCCATCTGGACTTGCCCACTCTATCCTCCAGCGCGCCCTTTCAACTCGTAAACTTCACCCTAGGGTTGCATTTCTACGAACGCGGTCAGCCCTGGATCGCGGCGCGATTCTTCGAGAAGTCGGTACAGCACGTCCTGTCGCCCACTGACAAAAACCTGGCCCCCCTCTATGGCTATCTGGGCAATGCTTTTCTGCAGCTCCCGGGCGGGGCGCCTCTAGCTCTGAAATACAACCAAGCGGCACTCGATCGACTCTCAGCGACACATTCCGGCTCGACACTACAGACGAGCTTGATGAGCAACATGGGGCGGGCCTATCTCGACCAGGCCGATTTCTCGCAGGCGAAAGGCTATTTCGAGAAGGCGCTGCGCATGGACGAGCAGTTACTCGGACCCGAGCACCCCAACATCGCCCGTCACCTGACCAACCTGGCGCAGTTGCTGAAGGAGACGAATCGTATTGGCGAAGCGGAGCCGTTGATTCTGCGAGCGCTCGCCATCGACCAGAAGAGCTTCGGACCCCATCATCCGACGGTTGGAGCGGACCTGAGCAATCTGGCTCTGCTGCTGTGGGCGACGAACCGCTTGGGCGAGGCGGAGCGGTTGATGCGCCAAGCGCTCGCCATCGGCGAGAAGGGTTTCGGACCCGACCACCCCAGTGTCGCAATTAATCTGACCAACCTGGCGCAGTTGCTGAAGGAGACGAATCGTGTGGGCGAAGCGGAGCCGTTGATGCGCCGAGCACTCGTCATCGACGAGAAGAGCTTTGGATCCGACCATCCGACGGTTGCGATTCGCCTGGCCATCTTGGGGCAGTTGCTGAAAGCGACCAACCGTCTGGACGAGGCGGAGCCGTTGATGCGCCGAGCACTCGTCATCGACGAAAAGAGCTTTGGATCCGACCATCCGACGGTTGCAGCGGACCTGACCAACCTGGCGCAGTTGCTGAAGGAGACGAATCGCGTGGGCGAAGCGGAGCCGTTGATGCGCCGAGCACTCGTCATCGACGAGAAGAGCTTCGGACCCGACCATCCGAGGGTTTCAGCGCACCTGACCAACCTGGCGCAGTTGCTGAAGGAAACGAATCGTGTGGGCGAAGCGGAGCCGTTGATGCGCCGAGCACTCGTCATCGACGAAAAGAGCTTTGGATCCGACCATCCGACGGTTGCAGCGGACCTGAGCAACCTGGCTGCGTTGCTGGAGCTGACGAACCGTCTGGACGACGCGGAGCCGTTGATTCTGCGAGCACTCGTCATCGACGAGAAGAGCTTCGGACCCGACCATCCGAACGTTGCAGCGCACCTAAGCAAGCTGGCTACGTTGCTGGAGCTGACGAACCGTCTGGGCGAAGCGGAGCCGTTGATGCGCCGAGCACTCGTCATCGACGAGAAGAGCTTCGGACCCGACCATCCGAGCGTCGCAAGGGACCTGAACAACCTGGCTGCGTTGCTGCAGGCCACGAACCGTCTGGGCGAAGCGGAGCCGTTGATTCTACGAGCGCTCGTCATCGACCAGACGAGCTTTGGACCAGACCATCCGTTGGTTGCAAGAGACCTGGTCAACCTGGCTGCGTTGCTGCAGGCGACGAACCGCTTGGGAGAGGCGGAGCCGCTGATGCGTCGAGCCCTTGGCATCGTCGAGGTGAGTCTCGGAGTCGATCACCCATGGACGATCAGGGCAAAGGGACGCCTCGACGCGCTCCTGAGCGAGAAAACCCGCATTTCCGGTCCGTAACGCAAGAGATTATGGCTGTTTGGGTGTAACCCGTCCAGCAATGACGGTCTCGACGCGGGCGGACGGCCATGGCAAAAAGTGCACGCGCGGCGTTTATGGCAAGCAAACGCCCCGAACGGCTCCCTTCGTCACGGGTTGATTGCGGTCTGTCAGGGACGCCGGCGC
>JBNKVS010000108.1:0-73210 GCA_050299315.1 Polyangiaceae bacterium | reverse complement strand
CCAGCGCCCCTCGACAGCTGACCAGCGTCGCGAACGGCGAATGGCTTCCCAACAGAGTCTCTCCTGCTTCTTCTTCGGCATCCCCGGCCGATGCGCGATCTCGAGGCTCGTTTCCAGGCGCCGTTGCTGGACGGATTACGACGCATCCCCGGCGATGGTGGACGTTCTCGCCGCCAAGGCCCTACCCAACGTTCGAGTCGGCGTGGCGAAGTGGACCCCGGAGACCATCTCGGACGACGAGCTCGCCGCCGAGCCCTTCGACATCGTCGTGTGCTCCTCGGTGTGCGCCTTTCTCGACGACTACCCGGGCGCCGTCGCGATGCTGGCAGACCGACTCGCGCCGGGCGGCTACTTCGTGCAGTGGGATTGGGAGCTGGACCCGACAGCAGCCGAGCCCTTTGGGCTGACGTCGGATGGCATCACGCAGGCGCTCGTGGGCGCGGGTCTGGAAGTCGCGTCGGTCGGGATCGGATTCGACGTACCGGTCGAGGACCAACACATGAGGCCCCTGATGGGCATTGGAAGACGGGTCTAGGGAGCCTCGCGCGCGGGGGGACGACACCAGGCCGTCAGCCCATCAGGAAACCGCTCTTCATGCACCACTCAAAGCTGGGCACCGAGACGAGCGACGCGCCATCCACTAGCTCCGCCCAGAGCAACTCCGAGCGCACGCGCCCGAGGAGCGGGTCGAGATAGAAGCCCTGATCGGACGCGAGCGCCTGGGTGTCTTGCAGATGCAGAATGGTGATGCCGTCGAGGTCAGGAGCGCCAGAGGTGAGCGCTTCGATGATCGCGAGGCGCCAGTAGTTCCAGGTCGGATGCAAGGAGACGCGCTGGCGTGTGGTTTGGGAATACCAATGCTCGCGAAAAGCCTCGGGTGTCATGCCTCCCCCGCGACGGAACATGGACACCAGCTGTGCGCCTGGCGAACGAGCACCATCGGCCCAGGCCCGATCGTAGGTCGCCGCGTTGGCGGCATCGACGCGGTAGGCCCACGTGCTTCCCGTGTGACCAGCCAACTGATCCAGCGTCGCGGAAGGGTCGGTGTCGCCGTCGACCAGCAAGAGCCCAGCGGGTCGCTGCGCGCCACTCCCGGTGCGCGCCTCCACCGGCGAAAGCGCGTCGGTCACCGAAAACCAAGTGATCGTTCGCGCGTGCTGTGACAGCGCGGGGAACACCTGACGGTCGAGGCGCTCTTTCAGCTGGGCCTCGCCGTCGCGGTCGTACACGAGATAGAGACGCTGCTCGTGCCCGCTCACAGCGAAATAGTCGTAGGGGGCTTTGGCTGTGGTGTCGCGCAGCGGACCACACCCGGTGGCGACGCAAGACGTCGCGCTCGGGCCATCGAAATCTTCGGCGACGATGCGCTCGAGATTGCGCTCCGCGAGGGCCGCCGTGGTCAGCGCCGGATTGCCGCCGATGGCGACGGGCAACAGCGAGCTGTCGACCACGTAGAGACGGTCGTAGCCGAGCAGGCGCCCGTAGTCGTCGGTGGCCTGGCTGAGCGGGACACCACCACACGGGTGGTACGTGGTGCGGTAGCCCACGTCACGGTCGCTGTCGTACCACTCGGGGAGGTACTCGGAGTTCGCCTTCACGTTGATGCGGTCGAAGAAGTACTTCACGCGTGAAATGGCGTCGTCTTGCTGGCCGAGCTGCCATTGCAGCGAGACTTCCTGCGTGCCGCTGTCGTACGTGAAGTGGCCCGCCTCTGGGCTCTCCGTCACGCAAATGTTCGTGGATGTGTAGGTCTCGATGCCGATGGGCAACGGGATCACCATGGAGAAGAAGGGCGCACCTTTCTGATCGCGCCCGCGCCACTGGTAGCCGGGCACCGTATTGTTTTGGCTGCCCGTGTTGCGGAACAGAGACTTGTTGCTCCGCGCCACGAAGATGTCGGAGTTGGGCCCCCACTGAGTGCCCACGGCTTGGTTCAAGTCGGGCAAGTCTCCGCGGTCGCGCGCACGAACGAGCAGCTCACTCGAGCCAAAGCTGCCCGCAGCGACGAACACGTGGCTGAACGCGAGCTCACGCTCTGCGAGCACGTTGCCGAGCGCGTCGATCTGCTTCGCGCTCAGACGATACTCGCGGCCGGGTCCTCGGGAGATGCCGCGGATCTCGGTGAGCGAGTGAATCGTGAGCAACCCAGTCGCCAACGCTTCGGCGAAGTACGTTTTGTCGAGGCTGAGTTTTCCATAGTTGTTGCCGAATCCCCCCTCGCCCACGGATGCAGACGCGGGCACGCGACCTTCCACCTCGGCTCGCAAATAGGCATTGCTGTAGCCGGAGGTGGTGAGCTCGCCGGATGCGCCGATCAGGTCGGCGGCCTCCTTGCCCACGCGAGAGTAGCGGTGAGGCTCGATCTGGAAGAGGTCGGGAGCCAACTGCTCAGCCCGCAGCTTCGCCATGGCACGGGGATAGTAGACGTCATACATCTCGTCGGGGTCGACCGCAGGGAGGGCGCGCCGGAGCACCTCGCGCGGCGCCTTCACGTAGATGGCGAGATTGACGAGCGAGCCGCCGCCCAGCCCACGGCCCATGGCGACACGCATGCTCTGGGGACCGCGCATCTCGAGCACACCCGCAGCCGACGGCACCGCAAGCTCGAACGGGAGCAGCCCGAACACCTTCTTGATGACCGCTTCCACCTCGGTCTTGAACCACATCGCCCGCTCGTCCGGGGCCGACACACTACAAAAGACGTTGCCGTCTTCGCCGGGGCGATTCCAGATGCGGCCCATCTCGAAGAGCGTGACGGGGACGCCCGCTTCCGTGAGGCGTAGCGCCGCCACCGCCCCGCCATATCCACTACCCACGATGGCGACGCGCCGCTCACCCGGGGCGACCGGCACGGACGCCGTCCCGGAAAGCTGGTCGGGACCGAGTGCATCCTCCAGCTGGTCGTTGGAGAGCGATTCGCCACAGCCTGCGAGAGATGCGACCAAGCCCGGCCCAACGCTCGCGGCCCCCACACTCGCTGCCGCGGAGAGCACCCGTTTGCCAAATGCCCGTCTGGTTGTCCGCATACGTAGGCCTCGCGCGTCGCGTGCTCCCTTGCGCGGCGCCACCGCGAGAGTTATCGCCGCCTCGAGATGCGGTCAACCTGATTCGACTGCGGCGCGTTGTTCCTCGCCGAGAAACAGAGCAGGACTGCCCATCGCAACGGGCTTCGGCCCCTTTGGTGATAGGGCGTAGCCGAGCTCTCGTTTGTTGCGAGCAAGCGCGGCTCGGCGGCGAGTTGTGCCGCCGCTGACCTTCACACGAGGGCGCCGAGGGCGCGACTCTCACGCCCCTTGGCCCCGTGCTTTTCGCAGCGCCGCATTCAGGGCGCGCCGCTGCGTCGGCGCCCTTCGTGCGTTCTCGACGCCGCTGGCACGGTCGTCCAAAGTATTGGTCCTCGCCCGCGCCCTCGGAGGAGCCGCATCGGAGCGCTCGCGGGGCGTTCGCCAAGCGCGCGGGCTCAGGCCTCGAAGCAATCGTAGTTCGATTGGCGCAGGATACGCCCGTCCCGCAGGGTGAAGAACGCTCCGAAGGCCGCCTTCCGTTCATCCCCCAGAAGGAACTTCGAGCGTACCCGCCCGCTCGATCTCCAACGCCACTTCGTCGCCTTCGGCGACGGCGCTCTCGACCTCGTCGCGCTGGCTGCGAAGCGCTCGACGGCCGCAGACGCCGCGCTCTCCGGCGCCAGATCGCCCGTCGCGCCGGTGGGGAGGAGCCGGTTCGGACGCTCACGTTGTACCCGCTGCGGGTGGATCAGCGCCTTCAGCGCGACCTCGTCGAAAGCCTCGAAAGCGTTCGGATGGCGGTGAACGATTTGCACACGTCCTTCCTTCATGACACCGCCAGCGGCCTGAAACCATCTCCACAGGCGAGGTGCTGGCACAGCTGCGCGCGCGCGGGCACGCCGAGCTGCGTTTCCGCCGCGGCGTCGATCCGCTCCAGTCGCTCGGCATCGCCCGGAGCGGCCAGAAACTCGAGCTCGGGCTGGCCCCCCCCGCCGCAGACCCGATCCAGCGGAACGCTGCGATTCATCAGGCTCGCAATCGAGCCCTGGGCGGCTTGAAGGCGCGGTTCCGCGGAGGACGATGAGCGCAGAACGGGAACACCCCGTAGCGGCCTCGACGGTGCCTTGACCGAACGACCACGCAAAGTATACTTGCCTATCGTGCGCCTACTCTTCCAGCCGTTTCCGACGCCGGGGCGAAGACGCGCACAATGCTGGCGCTACCATCCCGCGTTTCGTCGGCCTCGCCACGTTCACGACGAGGCGGAGTTCAATCTCGTGCTGCGTGGCCAAGGCGAGCTCGGCATCGGTCACGAACGAGTTCCCCTGTGCAGAGGGTCGTTGATTTGGCTGCCTCCTGGCGTGGATCACGTCCTCGAAGAAGCCAGCGATGATTTCGACCTCTTGGTGGTCGGCTTTCAGCGCGAGCTGCTCGATGCGTTCGAGCGCGAGCACCGCACGGCGCCGGGCTTTGCGCGCAGGCCCGAAGCGCTCGACACTGCGCTTGGCGGTCGCCTTGCCGAAGTATTGCACGCTGCATCGGTGACACAGAACGACGCCAGCGCGGAACATGACCTACTCACGGTGCTGGCGAAATTGCAACGGCTTCCCAATGCCCAGATTTCACCGTTTCAACGCGCCGCTGAGTTGTTGAGCTCGAACCTCGATGCCGGCAGGGATGTACTCGCCCAACGAGTTGGAATCAACCGTGGCGATCTCAGTCGCGGCTTTCGCCGCTCTCATGCGATGACCATCAGCGAATACAAGAATCGCCTGCGCTTGCTCAAGTTTCTGCAGCGCATGGCAGACTCCGGCACGCACGCCAACATGCTGCGTGCCGCGCTCGACGCTGGGTTTGGCAGCTACTCACAGTGTCATCGGGTGTTTCGCACCGTGATTGGGGCGTCACCCCGCGACTATCTCTCTCTGCACGTCAGGGACTCGCTGAAGGATCGGTTCGAACCGCTCCCGTCGAGCGTGAGCCGTGTGCGCGGCCCGGCGTTCACCAGCGGTTGAAGAATCAGGGTTCGACGTAGTCGTACACGCGAATCCAATCGTACTCCACCGCCGTGGGAACCGTGGTGTCGTCGACCGCGCCTGCCCATCCCGCCGCGTCCGAGGCCCAGATGGTCATGAGGATGTTCTGCGGCAACACCAGGCGCGCCATCTCTTCCGTGGCGGTGTGATAGAGCACACCGTCGATGCTGAAGCGCGCCTCCCCAGGTTCCCATTCGATCGTGTACGTGTGAAAATCCGCTGACGGGTCGAAATCGAGAGTCGTCAGCTGCGGAAACTGAATGTGGCCGGTCGCCGGCTCTGCGGGGGGAATGTTCACCATGTGGTTGAACTGGATCTGATCGTCGTTCCTTCCCAAAAACTCGATGTCGAGTTCGTTCCAATCGTCGGGCGGCCAGGGAGTGTAGATGAGCACGAGCGACGAGACGACGGCCGACCCGCTCGCAAAACGCACGGACGCCTCCACCTTGCCGAACACGAGCGTTTCGCGCGAACGCATCTCGACCCCAGCGTACGGCTTCGTGTCGCCTTCCAGATTCGTCAAGCCAAGGCTCAGAATGCCGTCCGCCACGCTGGCGTTCTCGGCAACGAACTGTGCGAGATTGCCGTCCCAGGAGTGCGTCATCAGTTGCCAGCGAGTCATATCGATACTGTCGAACTCGTCCTCCCAGGCGAGTTCGAACGTGCCACCGGGCAAAACGCTGGCTCCACCGCCAGCGGTGGTCGTTTCCGCGGTGGTGGGAACGGTAGAGCTGCCCCCCGAGGCCGTCGTCGTCGCCGAGGACGTCGTGCTCGCTCCTGCGCCTGCCGAGTCACCCGTGGCAGGGTTGGAGTTGGAGTTCAAGCCGCCGGAGCATGCAAAAGTCGACGAAAGCAGCCAAAGTGCGGTGGTGTGTTTCACGCGCCAAAAGCTAGCGGCGTGCGACCGCACCCTCCTCGCGGTTTGTGCGTTTGTCGAACCCGTCTCGGAGGCGACAGGCAATCTTCCAGTGCTAGCCGAACGGATCGCGGATCCACCCGACCGCTCTTGACGCAGGACCAAGAAAGGTGAAGCCCGCGCGAGGGCCGTGGCGTCTCGAAGCTCGACACCGCCACCCCCCAAGTTCCCAATTCATCTACCCGGGCGCGCCCCGGCCGCGGGATTTGTGCGTGTTCAGCAGCCACGCCAAGCCGGCCCAAATCCGCCCTGACTGCACCGATAGATGATTCGTGGAACGAACTCTGGCTCGACTGCATCGTCGCCTCGCCTCTCGCCCATTGACCTTCTTCACGGCTGCTGCAGTTCATCGTTACAATCGGCTCGTTCGAGGCGGACCTGCGAGCCAGCGACAAATCCCATCGCAGGGCCGGCCTCCGACTTCCCGGGGCACTCCGGGCAACCCGACGCGATGCGAATCTCTCTCCCGGCCGCGCTTGCGATATTGGGTACCTCCTGCGGGTGCTGGGCCCCTCCGCGTTCGACCGCCGAAAACGATGCGAACTTCGTGATCGACCCCGCTCTCGACCACATGGCGCGCGCCTATTGTATCGAGTGCCACAATCCCGAGCAGCGCGAAGGTCGGTTCGACCTCGAGAGGCTGCTCGCGGCCGACGCCAACCGCAGCGCAGACGAATGGCAAGCGGTCCAGCGCATGCTCTCGCAGCGCGAAATGCCTCCATCGGACGAGCCAGGCGTCAAACGCCCGAGCGAGCGTGAATACGAGGTCGCCGAAAATGCGTTGGAGGCTCTGCTGACGAAGCTGGCGCCGACTGTGAGCCGGAACGGACGACGCGACGCGGCATTCCTCGCCCAATACTGCTACAGCTGCCACAACGAGCGAGAAAACAAGGGGGGCCTGGTTCTCGAAGGGCTGACGCTGCAAGACCCGCAGCTCGATCCTGGGACGTGGGAGAAGGTCGTGCGTCGGCTTCACGCGAGGCAAATGCCGCCCGCCGACAGGAAGCGCCCCAGCGAGAAAACTTACCAGGCGGTGCTCCAGTCGCTCACTGCTCGCCTCGATGCACGAGCCGCGGCCCACCCGAAACCCGGGCGCACGGAGACTTTTCGCCGGCTCAACCGATTCGAATATCGGAATGCGGTCAGAGACCTTCTCGGAGTCGAGATAGACGCTGCCGCTCTGCTGCCGAAGGACGACGCGAGCCACGGCTTCGACAACGTCACGATTGGCGCTCTCTCTCCAACCCTCCTCGAGAGCTACATTTCGGCGGCGAGGAAGATCAGTCGCCTCGCGATCGGCACCCCGCTGTCGGCGCCCCAGGGCAGGGTCTATCGTGTTCCTGCCGACCTCACACAAGAGAAGCACATCGAAGGTCTTCCCATTGGGACCCAAGGCGGGACCCTGATCGAGCATCATTTTCCCCAGACCGGAGAGTACGAGTTCATCGTCCGCCTCGCCCGAGATCGCAACGAGCACGTGGAGGGGCTCGGCGAAAGCCACGAAGTCGATATCCTGATCGATCGCGAGCTCGTGCGGCGCTTCACGGTTTCCCCGCCCAGCGAGGAACGACGAGACCACGCCCTGGTCGATCGGCATCTACGCGTGAAGACTCCGGTTACCGCGGGCCCTCACCGTGTGGGCGTGACGTTTCCGGAAAAGCCCTACGCCCTGTTGGAGAACAAGCGCAAGCCGCATTCGGCGCACTTCAATCATCACAGGCATCCGCGAATTTCGCCCGCGATTTTCCAAGTCTCGATCAACGGTCCGTTCAGCTCCGAAGGCGCCGACAGCACCCCCAGCCGGAAGAAGATCCTCATTCGACAGCCAAGGGATCCCTCGGAGGAGGAAGCCGCCGCCCAGGAGATCATCGCCAAGCTCTTGCGTCGCGCCTACCGCCGGCCCGTCGAACCTGCGGATCTCGAGCGCCCGATGCAGTTTTATCGCCAAGGGTCCCATGAAGGCGGATTCGACACGGGCATCGAAGCGGCTCTGAGCGCCATCCTGGTTGCCCCGGAGTTCCTATTTCGGGTCGAACGCGACCCGAAGCAAGCGCCAGCAGGGGGCGTCTATCCAGTGACGGATGTCGAGCTGGCCTCACGCCTCTCGTTCTTCATTTGGAGCAGCATCCCCGACGAAGAGCTCCTGCGAAGAGCCATCGACGGGGAGCTTCATAGCCCCCAAGTGCTCGACCAGCAAGTGCGCCGCATGTTGGCCGACACGCGAGCGGACAGCATCGTCCACAATTTTGCCGACCAATGGCTCTACTTGCGAAATCTGGACTCGGTCAAGCCGGATCTCAGGCTCTTTCCAGACTTCGACGACAATCTCAGGCAGGCGTTTCGCCGGGAAACCGAGCTGCTGTTCGAAAGCGTTCTCTCCGAGGACCGGAGCGTGCTCGACCTGATCGACGCCGACTATACGTTCCTCAACGAACGACTGGCAAAGCACTATGGCGTGCCCCACATTTTCGGTGCGCGCTTTCGCCGAGTCCATCTCGATCCCGAGCATCATCGAGGCGGGATCCTCCGCCATGGCAGCATCCTGACCGTCACTTCCTACGCCACGCGAACCTCCCCGACCATTCGAGGCAACTGGATACTCGAAAACCTCATCGGCACGCCGCCGCCGCCTCCGCCGCCCAACGTGCCAGCGCTCGAGGATACGCCCATCGACGCGAGCCTTTCGATGCGTGATCGGCTCGCGGAGCACCGAGAGAACCCCGCCTGTGCCAGCTGCCACGACCTGATGGACCCCGTCGGATTCGCCCTCGAGAATTTCGATGCCGTCGGGCGCTGGAGAGATTTCGAGCACGGCCGAGCCATCGATGCGTCCGGTGGCATGCCGGATGGGCGCATCTTTTCGGGAGTTGCCGAACTACAAGAGGCGATCGCCGCGAGGCCGGAGCTGTTCGTTCGCACGCTCAGCGAGAAGCTGCTGACCTACGCCCTCGGTCGAGGCGTGGAGGCGGGCGACGCCCCGGCGATTCGCCAAATCGTGCGAGACGCCGCGTCGAGTGGCTACCGCTTTTCCTCGATCATCCGAGCCATCGTGGGCAGCGTGCCGTTCCAAATGCGCGCCGTCGCCAGTCAGCCCCATACCGCAAAGAATGCGTCACCATGAGATTCCTGACCAAGAAGTCGCTTCCGCGTAGAACTTTCATCAAGGCGGCTGGGCTGAGCCTCCCGTTGCCCCTGTTGGATGCAATGCTGCCCGCTGCGACGGCGCTGGCCAAAGCACCCGCCCAACCCGTGCGTCGCCTGGGCTACGTCTTCATGCCGATGGGTTGCGACCAGAGCCGGTGGCGACCGCGCAGCGAGACAACGCTGGATAGCCTCTCGCCGATCCTCGCGTCCCTCGAACCGGTCAAGCAGCAGGTGAGCGTCCTCACCAACATGGAGCTGAAGCCAGCCTACCCCGGCTCCCACGCGACGTCCAACTCGGCGTTCCTCAGCGCGGCGCGCGCGAAGGTCACGGAGAGCTCGGACTACTACCTCGGGACGACGGCCGATCAAGTCGCGGCGAAACAGATTGGCCAAGACACCCAGCTCCCCTCGCTGGAGCTCTCGATGGATCTTCTTCAAACCGTTGGCCAGTGCGACAATGGCTACGCCTGCGTGTACCAGAACAATCTTTCGTGGTCATCGCCGACCACGCCCCTTCCCGCGGAAGCGCACCCGCGGATCGTCTTCGAGAAACTCTTCGGCGAAGGTGGTAGTCCCGCGGAACGAAAGCGAGCCCTGCGCAAACGCGCCAGCCTCCTGGATTGGGTCGCCGACGACATCAAACGCATCAAGCGGGACTTGGGCCCGCCCGACCAGGCGCGAGTCTCCGAGTACCTCGACTCGATTCGCGAAGTGGAGCGCCGCATCCAAAAGGCCGAATCGGACTCGAAGCACAACCCGGCGCCCGATTTGGCGCGCCCTTTGGGCGTGCCGGCGGCCTACGCAGACCACGCACGGCTGATGTTCGAGCTCCAGCTGCTCGCATTCCAGGGCGACATCAGTCGCGTAACCACTTTCCAGCTGGCGAGAGAGACGAGCACGCGAACGTATCCAGAAATCGGAGTTCCCGATCCCCACCACCCGCTCTCCCACCACGGTGGCGACCCCGACAAGATCGCCCGCATGGCGAAAATCAACGCATTTCACGTGTCTCTGTTCGCCGAATACCTCCAAAAATTGAAGGCGACGCCCGAAGGCGAGGGCACCCTCCTCGACAATGTCTTGCTGCTCTACGGAAGCGGCATGGGGAACCCGAACAACCACGACCACACGGATCTTCCAGCGATCGTCGCCGGGGGCGCCGCGGCCGGGCTGGAGGGCAACCGGCACATCGTCTTCGATCGGCCCAAGCCGCTGGCGAACCTACACCTCACGCTGCTGCGGAAGGTGGGCGCACGGCTGGACTCGTTTGGCGATAGTGACGGCACGATCGACGAACTCTTCGAGGCTCTTTGAACTCCGCGTGTGACCCATGAGGATCTTCGCACTCGGCGTTAGCATTGGCATTGCGCTCGCCACGCTCACTTCGGCGCCGTGTCAGGCCTCCGAAGCCAAGCTCGCGGATGCCGCAGAAAGAAACGACATCTCGAGCATCGGGGCGCTATTGGATGGTGGAGCGAAGACCGATGCGCGGCAGGCTGATGGCATGACCGCCCTTCATTGGGCCGTGTATCACGACAATTTGGACGCGGTGCTTGCGCTGATTGGTGCCGGCGCCGAGCCTTCGGTCGTCAATCGCTACCAGATTGCACCGCTCACGCTCGCAGCCCGCAATGGCAACGAGGCCATCGTGCGCCAACTGATCGAGGCCGGGGCCGATGCGAATACCGCAACTCCAGGGGGGGAGACGGCTCTCATGAGCGCCGCCCGAACCGGGAGACTGGGCGCGGTAAAGGCGCTCCTCGAAGCCGGAGCGAAGGTCGATGCCACGTTGAAAAATGGACAGACCGCACTGATGTGGGCGACAGCGGAGAACCATTTGACCGTCGTTCGTGAGCTAATCGACTCGGGCGCGAGGCTCGAGCGAAAGCTCGGCTCCGGGTACGATGCATTCTTCTTCGCAGTGCGCGAAGGCCATCGTGAGATGACTCGGCTGCTGCTCGCGAAGGGGGCGAACTTGCATGCAAGCATGCAACCGGACCGCCTGGGGGACAAGCTCCCCCAACCGGGCACCACCGCACTTGCTCTCGCGATCATGAACGGACACCTGGAGCTGGCCATCGATCTACTCGAGCTTGGTGCCGATCCGAACGATGCCCATGTCGGACAGACCCCGCTTCACTTGCTCGTGCGTGTTCGCAAGCCCGACCGCGGTGAGGGCGCTGCCGGCGAACCACCGCCGCCAATTACCGGCAACATCACCACTCTGGATTTCGCCCGGGAGTTGGTGAAACGAGGGGCAAATGTGAACAGCCGGATCGAAGACGGGGAAGAACACGAGGATGGAAAGCTCACGACCCTCGGCGCAACGCCGCTTCTACTCGCCAGCGATACTGCGGACCTAGCCTACATGAAGTTGCTCGTAGAGCTGGGCGCCGATCCATTTCTTCCCAATGCGGCCGGCACCACGCCTCTGATGGCGGCCGCCGGCCTCGGCAGCTCGGCCCCAGAAGAAGAAGCCGGCACTCCACAGGAGTGCCTGGCCGCCGTGAAGTTTCTGTTCTCGCTCGGAGCCGATGTCAACACGGTCAATGCGAAGGGCGAAACCGCGATGCACGGCGCGGCTTACAAGAACGCGCCGCAGGTTGTCCACTTCCTCCACGAACATGGCGCAGACATCGAAATTTGGAATACGAAGAACCGGCTCGGCTTGACCCCGCTCTACATCGCCGAGGGCTACCGCCCGGGAAATTTCAAACCCTCCTTCGAAACCATCGATGCCATCTCCGAAGTGATGGCCAGTGCGGGGGTTCCCTACCCCAAGGGGCCCAGACCCAAGCACGTGAACAATTGAGCGCTTCGAGCCTCGCAAGCGTATCGGTCCGCACGCCGCGACTCCACCCGGCGCAGCCGCCACAGCGACCCTACGGCGAGGTGGAACAGGCCCTCGGCCAAGCGAGTGTCCCGGCGGGCGGCCAGCACCACGCTGTCGGCCTCTCTCGGCGCTGCCCTCCCTTTCAGGGGACCTGGGGCGAAGGCGGTGCTTTCTCCAGTGGCGCCCTCCAGCGCGATCCGGTGGGTCGTATCGCACGCCCCCGCGGCGAACGCGCGGTGAAGGGGGCCTGAGGCTCGGCGAGAGCTTTCGAGGACCCCTCCGGGAGCCGCGCGATCGGTCGAACCTGGTTCGGCGCCTGCAAACCGAGGAGGGTTTCGTCGTGCTTTTCCGCCGCGGGGCCTGCGCTGGCCGTGGCGCGTTGGAGAGCGTGCCGAGGAGGTCGACGGTTGGCCCCCGGTCCCGTCCTCCCCAGTCGCCGGGCACGGGCGACCTGCGCAGGCCGCGCACTGCTCGATTCGCCAACGGAAACGGGTTGGTCGCGGCTTGCGGGGCGTCGAGACCCAGCCACTCGACGCAGACGCGAAAAGCCTGCGCCGCCGGGGTTCGTTGCCTCGCCGTCACGATGGATCCACGGCTATCTGGAGGTGATATGATTCGCAGACCGTCAGCCCGCGTACGAGGAGGGACCTCATGAGCCAATCAGCGTCATTGCCGGTCGTCTACACCAATCGCCCAGGCTCGGTTCGCACGCCCAGCCTTTTGGCGCTGGCGGCCGCAGCTGCGTCGCTTCTCGCGTTGGGCTGCGAGCACGAGCCACCTGCCCCTCCCGAGCCACAGGAGTACTACGAGATCCGGCCCGATTTGCGCCGCTGCATCGCTCCGCTGTGCGGTGGCCACTTTCTGCGCGCGGTCAATCAACCGCAGACCGTGTGCGCAGATGGTGTACCGGCCGAAGAATGCTACGTGGCCGAGGCAGATTTCAGCGCACTCGGAGCTCGGGTCGACGCGGGCGCAGTGGCTCTGGTTCGGGGTCGGATCGAGGCCGAGGAGTTCGCCGGCTTTGGCAACCTGGGCTCCGTTTTCGTCACCGAGGCCTGGTCAGCCGCCAGCGAAGAGCAGGCCGAGAGTGGGTTGGCTCACTACCGCCTGAGCGACAGCGGCATCGTCTGCGTGACCACCCCCTGCTTCTCGATCGAAGGAGAAACGCTCAATATCGGCACGCTGGAGGCATTTTCGGGAGTGGACCTCGGCCCAGCCCAGGCAGGCAGCACAGCCGAGGAGTTGGGCCTTGAGGCGTTGGCGGACGGGCGGCTGCTCGCCTACGGCGTGCCCGTGCCCGATCCCGGGCAGGCGGGAATTGGGACGGCGGTGGCGGCCCTCCAGTTCTTTCTCCCGCTCGGCACACCGTGCTTCTCCGGCGGCGAGTGCGCCGGGCAGAGCTGCAACGCCGACGAAGTGTGCTTGCCTCCGCCGGGCTGCCGCGCGGGAGCGGACTGTTCGAATGTGTGCAGCGGCTACTGCGTGGCCCCGGACAGCGAGTGCGCTTCCGACGCAGACTGTGAAGACGGGAGCTGGTGCCGGTTCGAAGGCGCCGGGTCGCGCTGTGCCCCGTTCGCCGGCGAGGGGGAGTCGTGCGAGGGGTTCACGCTCCCGGAGCGTTTCGAGCGGTGTGCTCCGCCGCTGGTCTGCGACCTGCAGGATCCGACCGGTGACGCGGGCGGCTTTTGCCGCAGCATTTGCGAGAGCAGCGGCGACTGCGAGCAGAGCCAGTACTGCGCCGGAGACGGGCTGTGCCACCGCGACGGCAGCTGCGAGTCCCTCGCGGACTGCCGAGCGGAAGGCAACGTCTACCCTCTGCCGGCCTGCGTCGGCGCCTCGACCTGCAGCGCCGTCGGTGACGGGGGGCCGGGTACGCTCGAAGGCGTGTGCGGCATCGACTGTGGGGCGGTGCCCATCGCGCCGTAGCGCTGATTCCTTTTCCCAATTCTTCTGGCTGGCCCCGCCGCCCGCCCGCCGAGGGCGCGTGGAACTCGGGAGGGGCGGGACGGTGTGACCGCGGGCGACCCCGCGCTTGGGAGCTGCCACGGTCGGGCCCCACCTCGTTCTGCGGTCCGAGCAGCCTCCGAGCTCCAATCTGGCGAGCTGGCCCACCCGTGCACGCGCCCGCCTGGGGAATCTGCACTATGCGCGCCCCGTGAAGCGCCTCACCATTCAGCCCACAATCGGCGACGCAGGAAGCTGAAAACGCGAATTCGTCTGGAAATTTCTAGGGCTGTGTCCGCCAAGTCGCAATCACAAACCACCGCGGGCCGGTCCGCCTGTGGCGGCCCGCGCTGGTTTGCGCTGGGGGCTCGTCTTGGACACGGCACCCCTTTTTCTCTGCGCCGCCTTCGGCGCCGACGTGCCCCATCCGCCGCTCGGGGCAAGACGACTCTCTTGCCGCGGCGACCGACAATCAGTGATTACGACTCATCGGGCGGGGCACTAGCCTTGGCCCCGCGGAGCATACCCGAAAAATCACATCGAGGCGGCGCCAATGACACAGGCGCTGGGCGAGCGTACTCCGCCGGTGGTAACGATCCCCGAGATGGGCGCAACGAAAAAGCATGGCTCGAGATGCGCAGGCGGTATCCCTGGAGGTGGGGATGTCGGGCGAGTCGACAGGATGGCTCGTCTCGCCCCCGGGGGGCCAGGCGGGCGGCCTTTGCCATATTTTGCCTTGGAATTGCGAAGGGCGCGGCGTCGGTCCAAGGGCTTCGCGCGGCGCCTCGGAGAGCCGAGCTCCTGCGTGGACGAGCTCGCGCGCGCGCATCAGCCGGGAGCGGACCCGCAGCGCATCGTCACACTGCCCGAGTGAGCGCGGCACCTCGGCCCCCACCGCTACAGCGCATCGCCCGCCCTCGGTGGATCCTCGACGCGCGCTCTCCTTCGCGGCCCAACCGAAAGCCGTCGAATCGATAACAGGGCGCTCGAAACGACCCCGCGGCGGGAAGAACTGAAAAAAATCCACTCGATCCTCTCATTGTCGCCCGCATGGCCTCCCCCTGGAGCGCCGCTCGTGTAAACACGAAAGCATGCTGTACAGTCGCGTGAAGAGCGCAGCCGTATCGCTTCTGAAGCTGTGCGTCTGCGTCGTGGCCAGTACCGAGCTCGTCGGCTTGGCTCGGCACTGGGTTTCGATGTCGGGAGGGGCGGCACGAGTTCTCAGCGTGGGCGGAGCGCTCATCGCGTACTTGCTCTGGTCGCGCTGGAGCGCTCGTCGGCAACGCGAAGAGGGTGATCCGGAGGGCGAGAGCGGCCACGGCAAGCATTCTTCAGGTCGCACGCCGGGGGAATCGCCTCCCGTATGAATCGCCACGTCTCGGCCGACCCGAGCCCCGGCGCCCGTCCGCTGTCGAGTTCGGCTTGCATGAAGAGCCCGGGCCTGCGCTTCGCCCGCACACCCCGCTCGGCCGACGGGCGTTGGGCCTCGCCTCTCGGCGCCCGTGATGGGAGCCTGCTTGATGACGCCTCCGGCCGCGCGCAGCAGCCCATTCCACACAGCCGCACAGAGGGTGTCTGGGGGGCGGGATGAGCCCCGGGAGACGGACCATGAACTACCTATGGGCGCAAACTCGGTGTGCACCCCGAAGGGGATCTCGGACTGGTAGGCGCACGTCCCGCCGGGCACCGGCAGGCCGATGGGGGGTCGGCAATTGGGCGCCACCCCGGCAACACACGGCGTTCGTCGAAGCCAGGGTCGCAGCCGCCCGGGCCCAGCTACCGAGGAGCCACCGGACCGACACGCCCTCAGCCGGCGTCGCGCCGGGCGCGCCGCTCAGTCGCTGGCGTCCGCGTCGCCGGCGTCCGACGGAACCCCCGCGTCCGGTGTGGCCGCATCCGGGGCGGCGGCGTCCGTCGAGGCCTCTTCCCCCGCATCGGCTGGGGCTGCATCGCCGGCGTCGACGGGCGGGTCTTCTCCGGCGTCCGGCGGGCTGGGCGGAGCGGAGGCGTCCGCAGGGCCGAGGGTGGTCTCGTCATCGCCACAGCCCACAACCGCCCCCATCAGGAAAAGCGCTGTCGCGAGGCGACGCCCAAGTGAAGTCATAAGATGAGTTTTGCCGACAACTTAGGCGGGCTTGACGACGACTCGACCACCGTGGCGTTTCCAAGCCATTTCTGTGGCACATTGTTGCCACCTCCACTCTGATGAAACACGCCGACCCGCCCGGACACCCCTGCCGAGCCGACGGCGCCGGGAATGCGCGGGCCTCACCTCTCGGGATCCCTATGGCAATGGCGAGCTGCGCCGTTTCGGATCCGAGAGAAAGGGGGATGGTTGACCATAGCCTTCGTCGTCGAAGATGACGCCATATCCCGGGCGCTGATCGCTCGCGCCTTGTCCGCCATCTCCGGCTTGACCGTCGTCACGGCCTCCTCCGTCGCCGAGACGAAGGTATTGTACGAGGAGCTGCGACCGGACCTGTTGGTCCTGGATTTGATACTCAAGGACGGACTCGGCTTCGAGGTGCTCGACCTCCTCGACGCGCGCGGCGGGGTGCCCAAGGCGATCATCGTCTCCTCCTTTCTCGAGGAGTATCGCGATCGCTTGCCCACGGGCGGGCGAATCCAGTGCCTGGAGAAGCCGATCGACGTGGAGCGCCTGCGGCACCTGGCGCGTGGCCACCTGTTGTCCTCCGGCTCCTCTCCGGACAGCGCGAGCGACCATCATGTGAGCCCGTTTGCTCCGGCGGAGTACGTGCAGCTGGCCGGGATGGGGGGACACAGCGTGACGCTGGAGTGCCGCTCGTACCCGGATTCCGAGCGCCTCGGGTCGATCCAAATCGAAAACGGCCGTATCCGCTCGGCCTTCGCTGGCTCCCACTCGGGACGGCGCGCTTTTCACTACCTGATCACACACCCGGCGTCCCGTGCCGTGGTCGCCGCCACGGCCGAGAACGAGGCGCCTGCGAACGTGGATCAGGATTGGCAACGAGCGTTGCTGGACACCCTGCGGATGGAAGACGAGATCAAGGCCGGGCGGCTCTCATCCATTCCGGGAGACGACATCAGCAGCCTCCTTCCGAACCCCGAATCCGGCGCTCCCCGCGCGATGGAGTCCGCTCCGAACACGATGCGCGCCGCCACGGCGTCGGACCCGGCCCCGCACGCTCCCCAGAACTTGACGCAGCTGGTGGACGAGGCCGTCCGAGCCGTGATTCGGCGCGACTACGATACGGCGATCAACTGGCTGGAAAAAGCGCACTCGATGGCTCCCGACAACCGCCAAGTCATCCACCGCCTCGAGCGGCTCTACGCCGCGCAATCCGAAGCCAAGAACGCCGAAGGGAAATCATGAAAGTTCTCGTCGCCGACGACGACGACATCTCGCGTCGTCTGCTGGCCGAGACGATCCGTCGCCGCGCGCAGCTGGAGGTCGTCACCGTCGACAACGGCCGCGACGCGCTCGACCTGTGCCTCGGCAACGATCCTCCGGATGTTGCCGTGCTCGACTGGGAAATGCCCGGCCTGACCGGCCCCGAGGTGTGCCGAGAAATTCGCCAGGCGGAAGGGGGCGCCCAGCCCTACCTGCTGCTGGTGACGGTTCGCAGCGGCCGGCGCGACGTGGTGGAGGGCTTGGCTTCCGGGGCGGACGACATGCTGTCGAAGCCCGTACCGCCCGACCTGCTGTTGGCGCGCCTGAGCCTGGGAACCCGCCGCACGCTGTCGGGAGCGCCCCGGAGCGGCTCCAGCCTGCGGCTCTTGCCCGCCCTTCGATCGGCCGTCGAGGAGCGAGACGGCGAGCTCTTGGTGCGCGATGGCGACGTGGCCGCGCGGGTGTACTATTGCCACGGCCGCATCGGCTGGATTCACATCGCCCAAGAGCCCGGATCTCTGGTGGACGTGCTCTCGCCCGAGGCCAACATCGACGCGAAAACGGCGCGCTCGGTGGCCGAGGAGTGCCGCAGGACGGGAGACCCCTACGGCGAGGTGCTGGTTCGCCGTGGGCTGCTCGAACGGGCGCAGCTCAGAACCTGCCTGCAGGACTGGATGCGTCGCAGGCTGCAGCGCCTACTGACCCTCAGGAGCCCCCAAACGCTGTTCATACCCCAACGGCGCGCCTGCGCCGAAGACATGATCTTCGAGCTCGAAGAGTTGCTCGGCGACGCGGCCCCCGACGACGACAGGCCCTCTACGGAAGCGCCCTCGATTCAGCCGCCCTCGACGGACGCCGAAGAGCCGTACGTGCTGGCCGAGCAGCGCACGCCCGCCGTGGACGCGGCGCTCGATCGCTGCATGCGCTGCACGGGACTGTCCGCCGTCGTGGCCGTGCACCAGGTCACCGGTGTATGCCTCGCCCAGCGAGGCTCCGCGCCGGACTCCGACATCGTTTGGGCCAGCGTGCGCCACCTTCGCGCGGGATCCGGCGAGGGGCCCGAAAGCAGCGTGCTCACCACCGAGCAGCACTACTACTTCACGTGCCTGCTGCCGGCGTACGAGAGCGCCGTCGTGTGCGCGCGCTTCGATCGCCGAATGACCAGCCTCGGTGCGGCCTGGAGCGAGCTTCGGTCGAGCTTGCGGTGGGGCTCGAGCTCGTCCTGAGAAATCCGGGCTGACGCGTACTCCCGATCGAAGACGATCGGCCAACGGGCCCATGGCACTCGCTTCTGGCGTCGAGCGCGGCCCGGGGGGCGGTCTGCTCGGAAGCCGTGGGGAATCCCCACTGGGGGCCGGCGTCGAGTGGGCAGGTGGCCAGCGGGGCCCGGCCTTCTCCTCCGTGGCCAGCTGCCGGGCCCGTCAGATTCCCGGTATCGTCACGAGCTTGCGCGCGATCCTCCAGGTCAGGATCAAACCCACGGCGTAGCTCAGCAGCAGCCCCTGAGCGGCCCCCACGGTGCCATTCATCAGGATCAGGCCCGCCGAGGAAGTCAGGTTCAGCAGCCCGGAAACCACGGCGATGCGAGCCAGGTACCCCGTCTTCTCGGCGTAGAGGATCAACATCGAAAACAGGCGGGACGCCGCGCGCAGCGCCAGCCCCACACAAATCCACGGGATCAGCGGCAACGCGGGCTGGTATCGCTCGCCGACCACCAGCGGAAACACCCAGCTGATCAGCCCCCACACCACCAGGCCGAGAGCGATCATCCCGGCGACCCCCAGGTAGAGCGCGTACGCGACGCGCCGCAGCGCCCGCGGGCTGCCATCCTGAAGCTGACCGAAGAGCCACGGCTGCCACGCCTGCAGGAGGGCCGTCGACCCCCGCGTGGTGAGCCCGCTCACCTGAGCCCCCAGCACGTAGAACCCGGCGGGTTCCACCCCCACGAGCCAGGCCAAGAGCACGCGGTCGGCCGAGGCCATCACGCGATCGAGCATCGCATAGGGAATGCCTGGGACCCCGATCCGCAGCGCGTCTTCGGCGTGGCCTCGCCGAAAGCGGTACCCGCCCCCGAGGACCCGATGGATCACGCGGCAACCCCACAAACCGACGACGGACGACGCCACGACGACCCCCAGCGCCCTGCCCTGCCAGGCCATCCCGAACCCGACCACCAGAGCCAGCGAAGTCGCCGCCTGGGCGAGCGCCTGCACCCAGGTGAGGACGCCGAACGCAATCGGCCGCCCCTGCAGCTGGAGCAGCGCAGAGGCCGTCGACAACACCGACTGCCCCAGCATCCATGGCAGAAACGCGAGCGACCAGACCCTCGGAACCGTGTCGCTGCCCCACAAGGGATAACTGGCGAAAGCCAGCCCGGTCAGAGCAACCGTTCCGGCCGCGGACACCAGCGAAGCGCTCCACACGTACGGGGCGAACTCAGCCTTCTGCTCGTCGTAGTAGCGGCGACGAAAGGCGCCCTGAATGCCCAGCCCCGCGGGGGGAGCCAGGATGTTGAAGGCGGCCACGAGCAAGGCCGCAATCGCGTAGTCGGACGGATCGAGGTAGTGGGTCAGGATGGGCCCGACTGCCATGGGAATGACGGCGGCGACGGCGTTCGTGAAACCGTAGGCGACCGTCTGGCGAGCCAGAGGCGAGCGGCGTAGCCGCGTCGCGTTTCGCGTCAGAAACATGGTCAGCTGAGACAATTGCAGCCCACCTAGCAGGGTTTCCGACGAAAGATGGAACCGCCAGGCCAGGGGCCCCGCGGGCCAGCGCCCCGCGAGCGCGGCTGCCGGGGCCGAGGCGAACGGCGGGTGCGCGCTCGTGCTCCGATATCCGCTCCACAGCCTTCCTCTGCCTTGGTACGCATGAGCCTTCGGGTGACTGAATTAGCATGGAGAATCGAAGCTGAACACCACCGGGCGCTGGGGGGCCCGCCGCGAGTCGAGGAAGGCCCCCCCACATGAATGTGGTCGGCTTGCCAACATGCTATGCCTGCCGCCGATGCCCCCTTCTTCGGAAAGCGGCCAGAGCTCACGAGAGGCTCTTTCGATCGGGAGCTCGCTCCAGGGGATCGCCCTGGTCGCGCGGGCCCGCGCGCTCGGCCCCTACCCATTCTTCGTTGGCTCGGTGCTGCTGGCGGGCTGCTATTTGCGCCTGTACGGCTATTTCGAGCTCGGCTTCTGGAGCGACGAGGCGACCTGGGCGCAGCGAATCTTCCGCGGCGACACGACGGAAATCCGGCCGCCGGGGTACGTGGTGCTGAGCGAGTGGCTCGGCACCTGGCACAACAGCGAGCCGGTGTTGCGCCTTCCCTCGCTGCTCGCCGGCCTGGCCAGCCTTCCCCTGTTTCTGGTCGTTTGCCGCCGCTCGGGGCTCGGCCGATGGAGTAGCGCGGCGGGTTTGATGGTGCTGTGCCTGCACCGCGCGGCCATCACTTTGAGCAAGGAATTCAAGCCCTATGCGCTCGAGCTCGGCCTGCACCTGGCCATCCTGGCGCTGGCGCTCGGGTTTCTGCGCAGCGGGCGGCGCACCGCGCTGGTCGGGCTGTGCGCGCTGGGCGTGTTGTCTCCCCTGCTGGCTTGGTCCGTCGCCATGCTGCTGCCCTGTGCCCTCCTCTACGTGTTCGTCGATTGCCTGAAAAATCGCAGCCGGACCGACGCAGGGATCGCGCTGCTCGGGGGCCTGGCTTGCGCAGCCGTCCTGCTCGGCGTCTTGCTGCTGAAGGTCCGGGGAGGAGAGACGAACTCGGCGTACTGGGGCCACAAGTACGACGTCTTCTTCACGGGCCACGGCGTGCTGCGGCACGGCACCTGGCTGCTGCGCAAGACGGTCGACCTACTGATCCAGACGGGTCGAGTCCGCTTCGCCGAGCCGTTCGGGCTCCCCGTCTCGTCGCTGTCGCAAGGGGTGCAAGGTCTGCTCGGCCTGTGGGGTCTCCTCTCGCTCTTCGGCGCGGAGCCCGCGCGCCGGGCACTGTGGGGCGGACCCGTGCTGCTGGCGTTGGTGCTCGGAGCCGCCGGCATGTGGCCCTACGGGCCGTTCCGCACGAACCTGTTTCTCCTGGGCTATGCCATTCTTTTCGTCGCGGCCGGCGCGGAGTCGGTCGAAACGCTGCTGCGGCGCCGGCGCTGGGCCCAGGGCCTCGGGCTCGCGGCGCTTTCGAGCTACCTGGCCCTGGCCGTGGCCGTGCCTCCCTCGCGAGCGGCAGCCAAGTCGATGTGGGGTCAGGCGGGCTCCGTGCGGCAGGCGCTGCGGCACGTTCGACGCGAGCTGGGCCCGCTCGCGTCGGCAGGTCCCACCCGGGTCGCGAGCGGAGCGGGCGAGCGCCCCCCGAGCGGGCCAGCCAGCGCCGCTCTGATCATGGATGGCCCCGCATGCGCCGCCTTCGAGTACTACACGACGCTGTACGAGCACGCCCATGAGTGGCACCTCGACGACCTGCGCGATTCGCTCTCGCGCGTCTGCATCAAGGATCGGCTGCCCCAATTGCAGGAGGAAGTTCGGACCCGGGGGGGAGAGCCGTATTGGCTCGTCACCGCGCAACGCCAACTCGCCGCCGGCATTCGCCGGGCCGTGAAGCGAGCCTGCCCGGGCGTGGACTTCGAGCGAGAGCTCCCCGGCGAAACGGTGGTGATGCACTGCCCCGGGGACAGCTAGCCCCCAAACGAGCGCTGAGCTCGCGGCTTCGGCGACCGGGTCCCCCGGTCGCCGAAGCCGCCGCAGCGTCTCGACCGCCCGGTGTGCTATGGCAGGGGTCATGACTGAGGCAACGGACGCGCGAAAGCCGCCCGCCAGGCTCGTGCCCGCCCGCCTGGCCGCCGCCGGGGCTACCCTGAAAAAGCTCGACGCCGGCGCGCTTTCCGCCCTCGCCCTCGTCGCCGTCGGCGTGTGGTTGCGCCTCTGGGGCTACTTCGACATGGGCTTCTGGAACGACGAATCGAACTGGGCAAGTCGGATGTTCGAAGGCCAGGCCACGGAGATTCGCCCCCCGGGCTACGTCGCGCTCAGCCAGTGGCTCGGCACCCTGCACAACAGCGAGCCGGTGCTGCGCCTTCCCTCGCTGCTGGCCGGCGTGGCCACTCTGCCGGTTTGGCTCGTGGTGTGCAAGCGGTTCGGTTTCGCTCGCTGGAGCGGCCTGGCCGGGCTGTTGATCCTCACCCTACACCGGGCAACGGTCACCCTGAGCAAAGAGTTCAAGCCCTATGCCCTCGAGCTCTTCCTCCACCTCGCGCTGATGGCCCTCACCCTGGCTTTCCTTCAGAAGCGCGATCGCCGCCTCTTGTGGGGCCTCGGCCTGCTGGGGGCTTTCTCACCTCTCTTCGCCTGGTCGGTGGCGTTGCTCTTGCCCTGGGTGTTCGGCATCGTGTTCGTCGACTGCCTGCGCCGAAAGGAGCGCGCGAGCAGTATCCTCTCCTTTGCCGCCGGCGCGCTGACGGCAGGGGTCCTGCTGGGGATCTTTCTCTACAAATTGCAGGGTGCGGACGCGAAGACGGACTATTGGGGCAAGAAGTACGACGTCTTCTTCCTCGGTGAGGGAGCGCTGGCGCACGCCGAGTGGTTGGCTTCCAAATCCTGGGCCACGCTCACCAACACGGCGCGGCTGATGTTCCTCGAGCCCATCGCGCAGCCCGTCTACCGGGTGGCGCGCGGGCTGCACGGCGCGCTGGGCGTCGTGGGGGGCCTCTCGATCTTGTGGCGCCGCCAGTACCTGCGCGCGCTGTTGCTCTTCGGCCCCTGGTTCTTCGCGCTGGTGCTGGCAGCGCTCGGCAAGTGGCCCTACGGTCCATTTCGAACGAACCTATTCGTGCTCGGCTACGCGCTGCTGCTGATGGTAGCAGGGCTGCAAGAAGCGGGCGCGCTCGCCGCCAAGTGGCCCGCGACCAAGCGAATCGGCCAAGCCGTGCTGGCTGCCTATGCCCTCGCAGCGCTGCCGATTCCGGTCAGCCGCGCCGCGGGCAAGACGATGTGGGGTCAGCAGGCCTCCGTTCGCGAGGCGATGCTCATCATCCAGGAAAAGCAGGCCGAGTGGGACAGGCGGCGCGCAGCGCAGTCGCCCGACGGGAAAAAGCCGCCGCGACCCGTGCTGCTGATGGACGGCGCGGGCTGCGCGGGATTCGAGTACTACAGCCGCCACTACGCCGGCGCCAAGCCAGAGGGCCTGACCCGGATGCGCCAAACGACCCGGCGCAAGTGCCTGCACTACGACTTCCGGTTCGTGAAGCGCGAAATCCAGCGAATGAAGAGCCGCCGCTACTGGGTGATGACGGCGACGACCCGTTTTCGCGACAAGCTCTTGAAGCTCGCCAAGCGGCGCTGCGCGAACCTGGACGTGGAACGCGTGTTGCCGGGCAAAACGGTGTTGCTGCACTGCGCGGGAGGCAGCAAGCCGAAGCCGCCCCCGCGCTGACCCGCGAAGTGGCCGCGCGGCGCCCCAGCCGCGAGCGCCGCCGCCCGCGGACACCCGTCACCGGCTCGGCGTCAGGGCCCGCTTCAGCCGCCGCGTGACCGAATACAGCGCCATGCGCGGCGGCGCCGCGAGCAGCCACCAGGCGCTGCGACGCACGTAGGCCTCGGCGGCGAGCTGGAGCGCTCGCGTCTTGGGGGAGCGCGCGAGGGTTTTTCCGTCCGGGCGAACGTCGTGGTAGACGTACAGCACCTCCGAAAGCTGCCGGAGCTGGTGCCACTCGAGCGCTCTCAGCAGCGGCAGCAGCAGGGCCGCATCCGTGCCGGTGCGGATGAAGCCCCCGCTCGGCCAGCGCCAGCGAATGGTGTTCCACTGCCGGCGCAACAGCCCCACCCGAAAGCTGCGGGGGTGGTGCGCGCGCCAGCTCACCGCGTCCGTGAGGCGCCAGTCGAAATGCCAGCGCTCGTAGCGCTTCGCGGGCGGCGGGCGACCGCTCGAGCGGCGATGCGAGCCGAGGGTCATCTGGACCTCCGGCTCTCGCTCGTAGACCTGCCCAATCACCTCGAGAGCGCGCTCGTGCGCCAGCTCGTCATCGCCATCCAGCAGCACGACCACGTCCTGCTCGGATTGCGAAGCCTCCAACACCCGCGAAAGGCCAAGCTGGCGCGCGCCCGCGGGCCCCGTGTTGGTGGCGTTTCGAAGCAGCCACCGCCGCTCGCCCTGCCCACACCAGCCTCGGGCCAACATCGCGGCGCCGGGGCCGGAGGCGTCGTCGATCACGACGGCCGTGAAACCGACGCTCTGGCTCGCGAGCGACGCGAGGCAAGCCCGAAGCAACGGCTCGCAATTCCAGAAGGGGATGACGACGAACAGCCGGGGCACGGGGCCTGGATAAGCCGCCCGACCAGGAGCTGTCAAATCAGTGGCCTCCGGCTCGGCAAGGCTGCCCTCGCCCCCCCCTCGGCGCCCGAAACGCGCGGGGTCAGCGCGGAAGGTTGCTCCACCGCTCTCGCCGTGCAATGCCGGGCGCTGTGGTCGCCGCCGCACGACAACGCCCCGCGCGCCCGTTCCTTCTGGTCACGCCGGCGCACGACGAAGCCTCCCAGGCCGAGGCCCTGGTCGCGGCCGTGCGCCGCAGCACGTTGCTGCCGAGCCGCTGGATCGTGGTCGACGACGGCAGCAACGACGGCACCGCCGAAGCGTTTCGGAAGGCCGCCGGCGGCTGGCCCGTGCTGCAAGTCCACCGGCTCGACGAGCACGGCGAATACATGGGATTCCGCTACAGCGAGGTCGTCCAAGCGGGCCTCGCCCAGCTGGATTTTCCGGGGCAAGCGGCGCGCGAGAGCCTGGTGGGCATTCTGGACGCCGACATTCGCTTCGGGCCCGACTACTGGGAGAGCCTGCACGCCCGGCTCACGATGGACCCACGGCTCGGCGTCGTGTCGGGGGCGCTGTGCAGCCCCAACGGCCGGGGGCACTTCCGCGTGGAGCCCGGCCAGTTCGAAGACATGCCCCGCGGGGGCTTGCGCTTGATGCGCGCGCAGTGTCTGTCGGAAATCGGTGGCTGGAGCCGCTCTCGAGCGCCCGACGCGCTCGTCAACGTGCAGGCCAGGCTCGCCGGTTGGCGCACGGAGCTGTGCCCCTCCATCCTGGCCGTCAGCACGCGCCCCACGGGCAGCCGCGACAACTACGAAGACGCCGCTCGCAGCTACGGCCAGCGCTTTTACGACCTCGGGCGGCCCACCTGGTTCATCACCTACAAGGCGGCTACCGCGGCGGCGCGCCGCCGCTGGCCTCGCGCGAGGGGGCTCCTGGAAGGCTACTTCGGCGAGTGGCTCGAGGGTCCGCCTCGCTCCGGCAACCCGGCCGTGCGCAAGTACTACCGCTTCGAGCCCTTTCGGCGCCTCTTCGAACGCGCGGGCGCGAAGCTCGAGGGCAAGCGCCCCCAGGGCGCCCGGGTGCCGGTGCGCACGTTCGAGGCCGCCGAGCTGGGGGACTGGGCCGCCGAGCTGTGAGCTGTCGCGTCCTCGAGGGAGTCGCGTCGCCTGGCGAGTCGGCGCGGAGCTTGCCAGCGACTGGGCAGCGAGCGGTCGAGCTTCCTCCCATCTGCGTGTTGGCGCCCGACGCACCCGTCCGTCGGGCGGCGAGGGGAGGCCCCCCCGACGGGCCCGATGCGCGAGAATTGCGCGCGCGCCGTCCGTCGGAGCTGGCAAGCTGCAGCCCCCGCCCGATTCCCCCCGGCGAGCTGGGCCCGAGGCGGCGCGGCTCCCCTCGCCGACCGCCCGCACTCCCCCGCCCCGCTCATGGCCCCGTCCCGACACTCCCTCGACAACGGCAGCTCCCCTCCGAGCCCCCCGGTGGTCCTGGCCACCGAGCGGGTCAGCAAGATCTACCAGATGGGGGAGGTGGACGTGGTGGCGCTCGACAGCGTGAGCATCGAGCTGCTCGAGGGTGAGCTGACGGTGCTGCTCGGGGCGAGCGGCAGCGGCAAGTCCACCTTGCTCAATCTGCTCGGGGGGCTGGACGTGCCGACGAAAGGTCGCGTGTTCTACCGCGGCCATGAGCTGGTGGCGCGCAACGAGGACGACCTGACCGACTACCGCCGCTACCACGTCGGCTTCGTTTTCCAGTTCTACAACCTCATCCCGAGCCTCACCGCGGAAGAAAACGTCGCGCTCGTGACGGAGGTGGCGCGCGCGCCGCTCGAGCCGCGCGAGGCCCTCGATCTAGTCGGGCTCGCGGAGCGGCGCCAGCATTTCCCCTCACAGCTCTCCGGCGGCGAGCAGCAGCGGGTGGCTATTGCGCGGGCGGTGGCGAAGCGCCCCGACGTGCTCTTGTGCGACGAGCCGACGGGCGCCCTGGACTATCGCACAGGCGTACGCGTGCTGGAGGTCATCGAACGAATCAATCGAGAGCTCGGCACGACGACGGCCGTGATCACGCACAACGCGCCCGTGGCCGCCATCGCGGATCGCGTGGTGCGGCTCGCAGACGGGCGGATCGCTTCGGCCGAGCGCAATGACCACCGACTACGGGCAAGGGACGTGCAATGGTGAGCGCGCTCGAGCGCAAGCTGCTGCGCAACCTGGTCGAGCTGAAGGGCCAGGTGCTCACCATCGCGCTCGTGGTGGCCTGCGGCATCGCCAGCTACGTGAGCATGCGCAGCACGTGGGGCTCGCTGGTGTACTCGAAGAACACGTACTACGAGCGCTACCACTTCGCCGACCTGTTCGTGGGTCTGGAGCGGGCCCCGGAGTCGCTCGCCCGGCGCATCGAGCAACTGCCGGGGGTCTCGCGCGTGGCCACGCGCGTGGTGGAAAACGTGATGCTTCCGCTGGCGAGCCTGCCCGAGCCGGCCACCGGCAACCTCGTCTCCCTCTCGGGCGGGCAGGTGGAGCCGATGAATCGCCTGCACCTGCATTCCGGGCGGCTGCCGAATCGCCATGGCGAAGTGGTCCTGCTGCACACCTTCGCGCGCGCCAACGCCGTGAGCCTGGGGGACCGGCTGCCGGTGATCATCAACGGCAAGCTGCGGCGCCCCCGCGTGGTGGGCACGGCGGTCTCACCCGAATACGTCTTCGCCATGGCACCCGGCGAGCTGACGATCGACGAGAAGCGCTTCGCCGTGATCTGGATGCTGCGAGAGGAGGTGGCGCCGAGCTACCAGATGGAGGGCGCCTTCAACGATCTCACGTTGAAGCTCGAGCCCGGCGCCTCGGCACTGTCGGTGGTCGAGCGCGTGGACGACCTGCTCAGACCGTACGGTGGCCGGGGCGCCGTGCTGCGGGCGCGGCAGACGTCCAATTTCATGCTGGAAAGCGAGCTCTCTGAGCTGGGGGCGATGGCCAACGTCATGCCCTTCATCTTTCTCTCGGTGGCGGCGTTCCTGCTCAACGTCGTCTTGGCGCGCCTCGTGAACCTGCAGCGCGCCCAGATCGCGACTCTGCTCGCCCTCGGGTACCGGCAACGCAGCATCGCCCTACACTACCTCGAGCTGGTGACGGCGGTGGTGCTGCTCGGAGCGGCGGCGGGCGTGGGGCTGGGCGCATGGGGGGGGCAGGCGTGGACGCAATTCTACGGCCGCTTCTTCAAGTTCCCGGTGCTGCGCTACCACCTCGACACCTCGCTCCTGGTCACCAGCGTGTTGCTCTCGCTCGGCGCGGCCTGCTTCGGGGCGCTTTCGAGCGCGCGCCGCATCGCCCGCATGCCGCCTGCCGAGGCCATGCGACCGCCGGCGCCGCTTCGCTATCGCATCAGCTGGCTGGAGCGCCTGGGAGCCTATCGCTGGCTGGGCCCCTCCGCCCGCATGGTGGCCCGCGAGGTGGAGCGCCACCCCCTGCGCGTGCTGGTCTCCTCCGTCGGCATCGCGATGGCGGTGGGCATCCTGGTGGTGGCGCGCTTCTGGTCGGATGCCATCGAGTTTCTCATCGACGTGCAGTTCCACCGCAGCATGCGCGAAGACACCAGCGTCATGTTCGCCAACCCGCAGCCGGAGCGCGCCATCCGCGAGCTCTCGCACATTCCTGGCGTGCTCTACGCCGAAGGGCTCGCCGTCACGGCCGTGCGGCTCGGCTTCGGCGCACGCCACCGGGACGTGCCGCTGTACGGCTATTCGGAGCCCAGCGAGCTGCGGCACATCCTGGACAAATGGGGCAATCAGGTATCGCCACCTTCCCAGGGAGTGATGTTGACGCGCAAGCTGGGGGAGATCCTCGGGGTGGCCCCCGGGCAAGCCGTCGAAGTCGAGGTCCGGCAGGGCGACCGGCGCCGCACGACCCTGCGCGTGGTGGATTTCGTCGACGAGTCGTTCGGCCTGCAGGGCCACATGTCGGCGGAAAGCCTCGCGAAGCTCCTGGGCAACGCGGGCACCGTTTCGATGGCGCTGCTGCAGCTCGACCCGCTGCGTTCCCAATCCGTGCACGAACGGCTCAAGGAGCTGCCCGGCGTCGTGAGCGTGACCCGGCGCGACAACCTATGGGAGCGCTTTCAAGCTCAAAGCGCCAGCATGATGCTGGCCTTCACCTTCGTCGCCAGCCTGCTGGCTGCCGTGATCGCGGTCGGCGTCGTCTACAACAACGCCCGCGTCGCCCTGTCGATGCGCAGTCGAGATCTGGCCAGCCTGCGCGTGCTCGGGTTCACGCGCCGGGAGATCAGCGCGATCCTGCTGGGGGAGCTCGGTGTGCAGGTCCTGCTCGCCATTCCGATCGGGCTCGTGGTCGGCACGTACATGGCGCGCGCCATGATGGCCAACGTCGATCCCGAGACCTATCGCTTCCCCGTCATCATTTCTTCCAGAACCTACACCTTCGCGGTCGTCATCACGCTGGCCGCTGGCCTGCTGAGCGCGCTGATGGTGCGGCGCAAGCTCGATCGGCTGGACCTGATCGGCGTGCTGAAGACGCGTGAGTGAAGCAACAACCGGGAGCCCGCACGTTGAACGATACACAGCCCAGCACGCCCCACGCCCCGGCGGAGCGGCACCCGACCCCGAAACCCCGCATGTCCAACCGGGGCGACCGGCCCCGCTGGGTGCGGCGCGCAGTGGGTTTGGCCTTCGCCCTGGCAGCCGCCGGGCTCCTCGCCAAGGCCTGGATGCCCAAGCCCACCGCCGTGGACACCGGCCTCGTGGAGCGGAGGCCGCTCGTCGTCACGGTCGACGAGGATGGCCGGGCGCGCGTCAAGGATCGCTACGTCGTCTCCGCGCCGCTGAGCGGGAACGTGGGGCGCATCGAGCTGCACCCCGGCGACAGCATCGAGGAGCACCAGGTGCTGGCGCGCCTCGTACCGCTCACCTCGCCCCTGCTCGACGAGCGCAGCCGGGTCACCGGCAAGGCGCGGCTGGCGGCGGCGAAGGCCGCGCGGCGCCAGGCGGACGCACAGGTGGAGCGCACCCGCTCGGCGCTGGAGTTCGCCAGCGCCGAGGCCAAGCGGCTCGAGACGCTCGTGGCCCAGAACGTGGTCAGCGAGCTGGAGCTGCAGCGTGCGGTGCTGCAGGAGCGCACGCTCTCGGCAGACCTGGCCTCAGCGCAGTTCGGGGTGAAGGTGGCGCAGCACGAGCTGGAGATGGCGCGCGCCGCGCTCGGGCACCTCAGCCACCAGGCGGACGAGGGCTCGCAGCTGGAAATCACCTCCCCGATCGACGGCCGAGTGCTCAAGGTTCTGCAGGAAAGTGAAGGCGTGGTCAACCCGGGGTCCCCCCTCTTGGAAGTGGGGGACCCTTCGGGGCTGGAGGTGGTGGTGGACATTCTCACGAGCGACGCGGTGCAGGTCCGGCCCGGTGCCCGCGTGCTCTTGGAGCGCTGGGGCGGCGAGCCGCTGACCGGCCGCGTGCGCATGGTCGAGCCCTCCGCTTTCACGCGGCTTTCGAGCCTCGGCGTGGAAGAGCAACGAGTGAACGTCGTGATCGACATCGAGTCGCCGCACGAGCTCTGGGCGGCGCTCGGGGACGGCTACCGCGTCGAAGCGAAGATCGTCGTCTGGGAAAGCGATGCCGTGCTGGCGGTGCCGGCGAGCGCAGTGTTCCGCGCCGAGGGCGAGTGGGCGGCGTACGTGGTCGAGGCGCAGGTCGCCCACCTGCGCAAGCTTCGGGTGGGCCGGCGCAGTGGCACGGAAGTCCAGGTCCTCGAGGGGCTGGAGCCGGACGCCGTGGTCATCACGCACCCGAGCGACCGCATCGAGGAGGGCAGCGCCGTCACGCCCCGGCAGTGAGCCGCGGCCCGCTCAGTTGATCCCCAAATCGGCCGAAGCCGCCACCGGCCGACTCAACGGCCCAGCTTGGTGCTGCACCATCACCCAGCCCCCGCCTTCACACACGAAGACGTTCGTGGCCGCCAAATGAGCCGGCCGCTCGCCGTTGGCCTCCAGGCAGGTCACGAAGGCGGATGCCTCGCCGAGCAGGAAAACGCGCGACTCTCGGCAGTTGACTCGGAACCCGCCGGCGGTGTCCAAGATGCTGCGGAAGCTCTCCATGACGGCCCTGCGCCCCACCAGCGGAGCGCCGCCGGGGTGCACGCAGACCACTTCGGAGCCCAGCGACCAGACCCGCTCCATGGCAGGGAAATCCGCATCGCGAAACGCCCGATAAAACTCGGCGTTGGCGCCCAGGACTTCCGCCTGCTTCGCGGCACGTTCTTCATTCGTCACGTTCCGCGCCGTTGTCCCACACCGCACCCGTCGAGTCGAGGCCGGGAGTTGGACCCATGGCTCGGCGCCGTCGAGCCGAACGTGGCGGCCGCGTCGCGGACCCCAACCGTTCGACGCCGCGCCGAGCCCGACGGAAGCGCAAGTGACAGGCGTTCGCTGCGCGCCGCCCGCGCCAGGCCCCGGCAACCGAGCCGCACGGCGCGCCGCTCGTTGCCTCGGAACCGGCCCGGGCGAAGCCGCTTTGCTTCCGGCCTGCCTCGCTCAGGCGGCAACCGACCGCCGCTCGAGCGATTGGGAACGAACGAGGGGCAGCAACGCCAGCAGCCCGAGCGCGGGCCCGGGCGTGAGGGCGACGAACCAATACCGGGCGGAAAGCGCCTGCGAAAGGAAGCCGACCAAGAGCAGGCTCGCGATGCTCACGGCGAATCCGATCGCGGTCATCAGCGCCAGCGCGGAGCCCACCAGGTGCGGCGGCACCGCCTGGGCCGCCACGGCCGAAAACTGCGGAGAATCCCCGGCCACCGCGATGCCCCACACCAGCAGAAAGAGCACCGTCCACACTCCCGAGCCCGACAGCAGCCACGGGCTCAGCAGGCAGCAGGCGCCCGAAACCGCGAGAAAGACGAACGAAACGGCCGCGCCGCCCACGCGCCGCGACCACTCCCCTCCCAGGGCGCAGCCCACCGCGCCCACGGCGATGAATGCGAACGACCAGGTCGAGAGGCTCGCCGGGTCGACCAGCGGCCGAATCGCCAGCGGGACGAACGCGAAGACGGCGTACAGCTCCCACATGTGGCCGAAGTACCCGAGCGAAGCCCGCAGGTAATCGCGGTGGCGCAACAGCTGGGGAACCTCCCGCAGCTGCAGCCGCGCGCTGCGCGCGACGTTCGGGCCCTGCGGCACGAAACCCAGCACGAGCAGCCCGCCGAGCGTGGCCAGGCCGGAGGCCGTCGCGATGACCGGTCGCCACGGCAGCGAGAGCGTACGAAGCAGGTGGGGAAAGGCCGTGCCGACGACCAGCGCGCCCACCAGCAGCCCGATCGCACGCCCGAGATCGCGCCCGAACCAGCTGGCCGCGAGCTTCATGCCCACGGGGTACACCCCGGCCAGGCTGAAGCCCGTCAGAAAGCGCAGGGCCGCGAAAGCGAGCGGGTCCCCGGCGGCCGCGAGGGTGAGCCCGTTGCACAGCGCCCCCACGGCGGCACATGCGGCGAACAGCCGGTGCGCAGCGAAACGGTCCGTGAGCGCGGTGAGGGCGAAGATCGCAGTGCCGGCGATGAAGCCCAGCTGCACGCTCGAGGTCAAGAGACTGGTGATACCGCCGAGCTCGGGCCACAACTGCTCCAGCTCCGCCGTGATGGCATTCGGGACGAACCACAGCGAGGTGCCGAGAAACTGTGCCACGACGATCAACGGCAGAATGTGGGCGCCTCGCTCGCCCTCGCCCGCCCTGCCGGGCGCCACTGCCGCGTCCTGTGCCGCCATTCGGCAGAGCCTAGGGACCGAGGGGCCGAAACGAAAGCCCCGACATCTTCTCGCGCGTGCGGGTCGCCGACACCGGGCCTTCGTTTCGGCGCGCCCGGATCGGAGCGATCGCGGTCACGGTTGGGCTTGCGCCCCGCAATCGGAGATGACACTCGTCGGGCGATGCCTGCCGCACGCGCCGTTGCGCCGCACAGCCACGTGCTGCTCTGGGCCGTTCTCGCGCCGCTCTGGGCCGTTCTCGCGCCGCTCGCCTGCGGTTCGGACGACAGCGCTTCCGGAGAACGGGCGGCCTCACTGGGTGTACCAGTCCGGGCTGACCAAGCCACCAGACGGGCTGACGCGGCGCCCGCCGCCCCGCCGACGGCCGAGGGCGGGGCCACGTTGCCGGACGCGGCGCCCGCGGGCGAACCAGAAGACGATCCCAGCTCGCCGCCGGGCTCGGGCTGCAGCAGGCCGGCGGCGCTCGCGGCGAGCCCCCAAACCATCGAGGAGCTCGTGGCACTCGTCAACGCCCTGCCGAAGCCGCTCTCCCTGCCGTGCTTTCTGCAGCTGCTGGAGCGCCCCTTGTCGGTGGTGGCGACGGAAAGCGCGTTCAGCGCCCAGCCCTCCGTGGGGCGCCGCAGCCCGCGCGTCTTTCTCTTCTCCGGGCCGCTCGTGCTGTCGATCGTGGCGGACGGCGAGCCCAGCCGGCTGTTGGAGATGGGCGAGCAAACGGCGCCGGGTCGCTCGATCAAGGCCGAGCTCGAGTTCCCCGTGGCGACCGAGGTCAGGGCCGAGTCGCCCTTCGAGCGCCTGATCCTCAGCAACCTCACGACGTGCGGGGCGTGCCACGATCACGAGCGAAAGGTACTCGGCATCGAGGGGGCTGCCGAATCGGAGATTCTCCGGCCCACGGAGGCCTCGCTCGTCCCGCTTGCCGAGCTGCGTGGCCTGCAGGCGAGCTGCGACCCCGAGCGCGAGGCACGCCGCTGCGCGATTTTCGACAGCCTGCTCTCACACGGCGACATCTTGGAAGCTCGCTTCGACCCCACTCTGCCCACCATCTTCGAGTGACCCGAGCCCGGCAAAATCCCCCGCCCCCGTGCGATACGCACGGCCCCCCAGCTCACCGCGCGCCGAAGCGGCGACCCGTCACCCCGCCCGCGCCCCGGCCCTGGCCGCTTGCGCAACCCGGGGCCCAGGAGTGTTCCACCCCGAGCCAGTGGCTTGACCAGACGGGAAATTTTCACCTAGACGGTCGGCGTCGAAGTGGTACAGCATAGGTGTGGTTTGACACGAAGCCCGCGGCGTCGGGTACCTCACTGCCCGCGCCGCGGGTTTTCCTTTTCCCTCTCGGCCCTTGGTGGCCTCGCCCCCGGGGCGCGCGCCGGGCTCAGAACACGAGCGAGCCGGGGGTCACGCTCAGCGGCCTCTCGGACGAAAGCTGCAGCCCGGGCTGCGATTCGAGTTCGAGCCAAACGATCACCCGTCCGCGCGCAGCCTGAAACGCGAGCGGTGACCCCGCGTGCCGAGGCAAAGGCCTGAGCTTGATACCGCTCAGCGCCAGCGGCGTGGTCAGCTTGACCTGCACACCACAAGCGAACAGTCGCATCTTGATTCGCCCGATCAGTTGGTTGGAGAGCTCGGCGATCCAGTCCCGCGCTTCACACCCCGCGCGCCCGGAGGCCTCGATCAGGACCTCGTCCGCCCCGAGCAGGCACGTCGCCCGGAGCGTGTCGCCCACGAACCCGATTGCCCCGAACAGCATCGGCGTAGAAGGAAGCTCTTCGGCGCGAAACTCCACGGGCGTCAGCCTGACCCCGTAGGCCTCCCACAGAGCCACACACGAGTCTGCCGCGATCTCGGCCACGCGGTCGTTGACACTACGATTCTCGAGAGTCATCTTCATAGGCTCTATCGGGCCAGGCGGCTCACGGTTGCCACGAGCAGCTGCCCCTTGATGGGTTTGAGGAGCCAGCCCTTGGCCCCGGCCTGCTTGGCCCGGTCGATCAGGGAACGCTCGGCTTCGGTCGTGAGCATCAGCACCGGTAGGTCGCTGTCCCCCTCCCGGCGGATTTGCTCGAGCGCATCGATTCCGCTCATCCCCGGCATGTTGACATCGAGAACCATCAGCGAGATGTCGCGATGCCGGGAGAGGCATGCGAAGGCCTCGGTCGCGTCGGCCGCCTCGAGAACTTCGAAACCCTCATTTTCGAGCAGATCCGCCAACTCGTTGCGGACACTCTGCGAATCGTCAACGACCAGTACCTTCCTCATATGCACATCCTAGGCTTGGCGCACTTCCCTGCTACAATTTCAGGCGATGCTCTTTTCAAGCACGCAAGAGCCTGCGCGATGGCCGACCGCGCCCCCCAGAGAGAACGGCAGCAAGGCGATCGAGCTTAGCCGCCCGCAGCAGGCCGCTGGCGCAGCCGAAGCGTGGAGGGGGTATCACACCTTCTGCGCTTCCAGCGCGCGAGCCAGCGCGCCGCGCTCGAATCGCGCTCGGCCCGCATCACACCGGAAGCGCGGCGCACTCGAGCCGGAAGAGCGCCGCAGCGAGAAGGGGCCCGGATGGGCAGGTAGGCATCGCGGAGGATGGCGCCGGTGACACACCTGGCAAACTCCTCCGCCATCGACACCATCGTCCAGAGCTCGACCGTCGAGCTACTGCGAACTCACGGCGTCGCGGTCGCCCCTCGGAGCCGACGCGAAGAAAGATGTACGGTCCCGGCGCAGGAGGTGGTGGGCATCATTCGCTTCGACTCGGACGAAATCGCCGGCCACCTGACGCTGGTCGTGCCGCGCGCCGTCTTCGCGGAGACCTCACAGGCCAAGAGCCGGCGCGTCGACCACGCCGACTGGACTCGCGAAGGAACCAATCAGCTGATGGGGCGCATCAAGAACCGGCTCTTGCAATACAGTGTGAGGCTGCGTGTGCACGTTCCCACGGTGCTCAGCGGTGTGGCGTTCGCTCGGCAGGGTGTTTCCGCGAGCTCTCCACAGGTCGTCTACCGGTTCGGCGCGCTGCGCGGCGAGGTCGTCGTCACGATCGACCCATCGCTCGCCCACACGCTGCTCGAGTACTCGAACGAACACCTGGTCGCGCCCGAGGGTGAGCTAATCCTGTTCGAATGAAACACGGGGCCGCGGCGGCTCGCTCGCGCCCGCTTCTCCTGTCGTTGACAGCCGCACCTTCAGCACGCCTGCGTGGTGAGCGACGCCAGCGCGCCGGGCGAGGAGGACGAAGGCGCGGCCGCCCGCTCCCATGGAAACGCGAGCACCCAGCGGGTGCCTTCTCGGGGCTCGCTGTGCACCGTCAGCGAGCCCCCCAGCTCTGCGACACACCGGGCCACGACGGACAGCCCGACTCCCCGGCCCGAGATCTCGGTGACCTCCCGGCGCGTGGAGAAGTCCGAAGCGAGCAACGCCTCGACCAGATCCGATCTCGAATCGCTCGCGAGCCCCCGCGACTCGCACAGGCATCGTACCGACTCCCAGTCGATGCCGCGTCCATCGTCGGCGATCTCGATTTTCAGCTGCCCCGCGGCCCGCGAGGCCGCGAGCCGCAATCGAGCGCTGGCGGGCTTGCCCGCCTCCATTCGCCGGGCCGGAGCCTCGAGCCCGTGGTCCACGGCGTTGCGCACGAGGTGCACCAGCGAGGCCCAAAGCGCTCCCCATCGCTCCGGGTCGAGCCGCACCGCATCGGCCTCGATGACGACCTCGAGCTCGCCCTTGCCCAGTCGCTGTGCGAGCGCCGTCGCGTGCTGCGCTAGCCGGCTCAAGGAGCGCTCCACGAGCTCCCAGCGCAACCGACCGAGCATGGCGAGGACCTCGTCGGCGGAGGCCCCTTCGCGAGCCCTCTGGGCCAGCTCCGCCAGGTCGTGCTCGGTGAGCTCGACGCCTCCCTGAAGGCCACGGAATCCCACCGCCGTGAGCGCGCGGGCCATGCTCTTCCATCGCGCATGGATTCGCTCCAAGGCCAGGTCCGGAACGTGCCCGTGCTCGGTGAGCTCCCCTTCCGCGAGGTGGCACAGGCCCGCGAGGGCTTGGAGCCCGAACGTGGAGGCGTTGCCCTTGAGGGTATGCAAGAGATGCTTCGCGGCGCTTGGATCGCTCTGGCGCTCCCGGAGCTCGCCGAGCATGCGCTCCGCCTCCCCGAAGAATACCACGAAGCCCCGCCTGTCACGCGTGAAGCCCTGAAACGCCGCGAGCAGTTCGCGCTGCTCCATTTCTTCCTGGCTACGAGCCAACCGCTCGGTGATGTCGTCGACGACGACGAGCAACTGCGCTACCTGCTGCTCGTCGCCGACGGGCAGGTAACGGCACTCGAAATGGCGATCTCGCACCGCGAGCCGCTTCGGGAGGTGATCGATGCACGCCTCGCGGGGCATGAGCCCATCACGCAAGAACTCGAGCCCAATCCCGAGCTGCTCGGTGAACCGCTCGTCCGCGCCCGTGTACGCGGCAAAGTGCTCGGCTCCGGAATCGGCCCCGAACCACCGCTCCGCCATGCGCGAGCGCTCCGAAGCGAGCCGCCCATGCAGGTCGATCGTCATCAGTGCTTGGTCGACGCTGTCCAACACGACGCGTAAGTCGCGGTTCCTCCCGGCCAGCTCTTGCGTGCGCTCCTGAACGCGTCGTTCCAAGCTCTCGTTGGCCGCCCGAAGCTGCTCGGTCGCGATCTCGAGCTCCTCGTCCCGCTCTTTCAGCGCCAAGTTGCTCGCCTTCAAGTGATCGCGCTCCCGCTGCAGCTCCGACACCAGCAGCGCGTTCGCCATCAGGGATTGCACGTGTTGCGTGGCGTTGGCGAATTGAGCCGCGTCGCCTTTGACGAACGGAGACTGAAAGCGAGCCTTGCTCTGGTCGTAGCCGACGGCCATCAGGAGCCGATCCCCCCCGCGCAGCTCGATCCGACTCCACATGAAGCGGTGGAGCTTCAACGCCTGTGCCAAGGCGACCAGGGCCGACTCAGCGGGCTCGTTGCACAGCCCGAACGGTTCCCGCTCGAGCAAAGCCGATCCCTCCGGGGATAGGGGGCGCGCGTCGCCCGCGGGCGCCAGCGGGTGGAGCTCACCCTCTCGAATCTGGAGGATCAGCACTCGCTGAACCCGCAGCTTCGTGAAGAACATCCGGCGCAGCGCCTCGCACAGCTCGGCGGTCGGCGCGGCCGGGCTCGAAAACAGCGCCGGCAACGACTGGCCGAGGCTGAGCCAGCCGGTGAGCTGGTCATGCTTGGCACGCATGTCGAACAGCTCCCGCTCGCGCTGCAGCAAGAGCTTGGCTTTTTCTCTCAGCTCGTCAGTTTCCAAATACCCCTCCGCCCGAAGTCCCTCGCTCGGGCCCTATCTAATCTAGCCCCCAAACGAGCGCTAACCTCGCGCTAGCGCTCGTTTTGTGGGCCGGTGGAGCCGAAGGCGACCGTTTTGGGGTGAAAGCCCTGGAATTCACTGCCGGGGCGGAGGAGGCTTTGCGAAAGCCCCCTGGAAAATGAGCTAGACCGAAGCCCAGCGCTTGCGCTGGATCGAGGTCTAGGGCGTCCGGCGTGCGGCTCACTCGGTGAAAACCACCAGAGGGTAGGTGTAGTTGTGAAACGCTGGCTGCCCTGCGCAGGGGCCGATCTCTCCCCAGGCCATCATTCCACACCAGGGAGCCTCCGGCGAAATCGCGGCGCGCAAGCACTGGTGCTCGTGGCGTGTGTTTTGGTCCCCCAAGAACGGGTAGGTCCGAGCGCCACATTCGTAGCCGAGCACCGCCCAAGGCTTTCGACCACCGAGGCGCTCGAGCAGCCCCTCGGCCATCTTTTCCGTACCTTTCAGCACGTTGTCGATGGTGCGGTGATGAAGCATGACGCTGGCGCCCTCGGGGATCGCGGCCTGCAGCATCATCGCCCCCGTTTCCTCGTCGAAGCCGAAGGCGCCGCGGATCAGGCGCTCGACGCTTCCGCCGTGGCTTTTCTCGAGGCCGACGGCCCAAGTGGCGAAGTGGCTCTGGTGCATCATCTCGTGTGCTTCACAGCCCGTCGTCTCGCGCCAGACATCCACCGCCCGCCGACCATCGAACTCGAGGACTTGATTCCCGCTGACCTTGGTGGCCACGCTGGCGATGCCGGTGGGAGCCGTGCCGTGACAAATGCCGATCTCGCAGGAGAAGTCTCCGGCGAGGGCGAGGGCCACCGCGCCCTTCGAGAAGACCTCTTCTCCCCAAAATTGGAATGTCTGCTGCGGAACACCCCACGGTTGACTCGCCGCGCCCCCTACGACGGGGCAGTCGAGCTCGAGCCGAATCCCCTCGAGCAATACCTCGACGTCCACACCCGAGAGGGGGTCGTAGTTGAGGATCACGATCTTCGGCTCTCCACCGAGCTGGCTCTTCAGCTCCTGGGCAAGCTGCCTGCCCTTCTCCTGCGAGCTTTCCTGGATGTCGTGTCGAGCCGCAGCGGCGCAGCGCACGTCTCCCCCGAACCCCATGGCGGAAATCGCCAGACCGTCTTCGGTGAGCTCCCCGTTGGACACCACGCCCTGCGCCGAACAACCCAAGAGCAGTGCGTCCTTGCCCAGGGAGCTGCGCAGCCCCTCGAGTAGCTCTGGGTGATCGTGGCTCATGGTTGCGTAGACCACCACCGCCTTGGGCCCGCTGGCCCCAAAGTGGGCGCGAAGCTCTTCTCCCATCTCACGCCCTGCGCGCATGGAGTCGGGTTCGAGAGAGTAGAGGCTATGTGCGATGTTCTTCATGCGAAAGTGTATGCTCCTGTTTCACCGTTGGCGCACGCGCGCCAGCGCAACGGGTAGAACGACGCCCCCGAAGGATTCTGTAACGGCCCGACCCGGTCCCGTGCACCGGCGCGTGAGCCCACGAGCGGCCGGCGCGCTCATGCGGCGGGCCGCACGCGATGCGCCTCTTCGAGCGGCAGCACGAAGCGAAAGCAGCTCCCCTGGCCGGGCGTACTGTCGACTTCCAGCGAGCCCCGATAGGCCTGAACGGCGGCCAGCACCGCGGAGGTTCCCACACCCCGACCGGACAGCTCGGTGACCTCCTCCCGCGTGGAGACCCCGTCCGAGAACATGGCAACAACGAGCTCGGCGTGGCTGCCGTGGGGCAGGCCAGCTGCCCGCGCTTTCTCCGCGATGCGCCCAAAGTCCACACCACACCCGTCGTCGGCAATCTCGAGCGTCAAAAAGCCGTCGCGCGCGCGGCTCGAGAGGCGAAGCTCTCCACTCTTCGGCTTCCCCAGTGCCTGCCGCTCGGCCTCCGACTCCAGCCCGTGGTCGATGGCATTGCGCACGATGTGCACCAGGGCGCACCATAGCTCCGCATGAGCGCCCGGCGCCACCTGCACCCCTTCGTCGTCGATGACGACTCGCACCGACTTGCCCTCGATGTTCTGGCACAACCTGAGCGCGTGGCGCCCCAGGTTTTCCAAGCGGGGGCGGGTGGACGAAAGGCTCAACGCGTCGACGGCGCGCCGAAGCTCCGGCGAGACTTCCGGGCTCGAGGCCAAGCGCTGCAGAGCCTCGAGCTGGCTGCGCCCGAGGCGAACCCCATCGTCCGCGCGGAACCCCAGCTCATCGATGCGCTCGACCTCCTGCCCCCAAGTCCGCTGCAAGCGGTCGAGCGCTTCGGCATCGAGGCCGCGACGCTCCTCGAACCGCTCCTCCAAGCCGTGAATGACGTCGGCGAACGAATGGAGCCCGACGACACGGGTGTTTCCTCTGAGCGTATGCAGATCCCGCAGAACCTGCTGCTCCCCCGGAGAGCGGACAATCCGCGCCACGAGCTCGCTCGAGTCCCGAAGGAACTGTACCAGCCCGGCGCGGTCACGGCTTGCGAAGCGGAGCACCTCCAACAGCTCTGCGTTGCGCCGCTCCGCCGCCTCCGCCCGCAGCGCCTCGGTCTGGTCGGTGATGACGAGCATCACGACGACCTCACCCGTCACGGAGCCCACGCAACGGTACTCCAGCCGAAAGTTATGTCCCCGCGCCTCCAGGCTCTTCGGCAGCTGGTCGAGTGCCAGCTCCCGGGGCAGAAAGCCTTCGGCCAATCCTTCGAGGCCGATCGCCATCCATTCCGCGGCTCGTCGGTCGAACTCCTCCAAGAAGGTCGCGATGTGCTCGCCGAGCCGAGGCGCTCGGAACCAGCGATCGATGGCCATGGAACGCTCGTTCCCGACCTCCCCATCGAGGCCGATCGTGAGGAACCCCTGCTCGACGTTGTCGAAGACCACTCGCATCGCCCGGTTGCGCTCGTCGAGCAGGTGCGAGACGGCGATCGCCTCCTGGTGCTTGGCGGCGAGCTCGGCCCGAGAAGCCACGTAGCTGCTCGTCGTGGCCCAGGCGTAGAACGCCAGAAGCGACAGGCCCCCCGTGGCCACGGCGACCGAAAACATGTGGCGCACGACGGGTTCCGCCATTTCCTGCGGCAGTCGCTCCACGCCCACGACCGCGACCGCGAGCTCGAAGGCGATGCCCAGGAGGCCGACGCGCGCCGCCGCCGCGGCCCCGAGCGTCGACCCCGCCATGAAGGTGGCCGGGGCCAGCCAGATGACCGCCGGCGAGTAGAGCCCACCCGTGAACAAGATGGCCCAGACAGGAGCCACGAAGAAACTGGCCACCAACACCCGCGCCGCGCCGCGGTAGCGCTCACTCCGATACAGTCGCCAACCGACCGCGCAGGCCACGGTGAACGCCACCGCCATGACCGAGCACCACCACGCACGAAGGCTGACGAAGAGGCCGCCATAGATGGGCCCCAGAAATGAGCTGGCGACGAGGTAGGTGCGAACCATCCTGGGGCCGTCGTCTTGCTCGCTCACGAATCTCCCGAGAACGGTCGCGCGAGGCCCTCCCTTGAGCGATGGGCCGGCATCAGCCGCCGGGGCCACGACCTCCGAGGAAGTGGCCGAGGGCTCCGGGCGACGCCAGCCGCCCGCCGGCGAGGCGCGCGTTCGACGCTCGCGGCCCGCGGCGGGCGTCCCTTGCGTGATCACCCCGCCCGACGCACTCGACCGCCGGCGGACGGTCCACGGCTGGGGGAAGCCCCTCGGGGAGAGCACGTACCACGTGCCCCCACTCGGGGAGCCGAGCTGCGTCGTCGCCGTTGGGCGCGCCTACGTCCCGTTCAGTCGCGCCGGCGGGGCAAGGCCCCGTCTTGGTAGAACGCCAGCGCGTGCCCGTCCGGGTCAGCGAACTCTGCGGACCAGCCGCCCGGCGCCTCGGTCACCGGGGTCAACACCTGGGCCCCGCGCTCGGCGAGCGCTTCCACGGCGGCATCGATCCCTCCTTCCTCCAACCCGAACACGACCTGCGGCGACGTACCCGGCGTCGCTTCCCCCTCGAAGAACAGCAGCTCGCCGCCCCCAGCGATTTTGGCGAGCAGATAGCCCTCCTGTTGCGTCAACTCCAGGCCGAGTGTGTCGGCGTAGAACTGACGGGTCCGCTCCAGGCTCCGGACCACGAAGACGATGGCGAGTCCGTCGATTTTCGGCATGGGTTTCTTCATCGGTTGATTCCTTTGGGCCCGCCGCGAAGCCAGCCTACGGGCTGCGGCGGGCAAACAGGGCCCTCTTGGGGCCGGCGTTCTTTCTCTTCCAGCAGAGCTTCGGCCCGAGTGGGCCGAGCTCCGGGTGTGCAGTTGCCGCCGGCGGCCTTGTCGTGAGGGCCCATGCGCAAAAAAATGGTGTGCCCGTCCGGGTCGTGGGTGGCGACCACTCGGCCGCCGTGTCGCCCGAGCACGGCCAACAGCGCGGCACGCCGCGCGCCCAGCCCGGGGCCCGGCTCGGGTCGCCGGCGCGTCGGCGCGTCGACCTGGCTGCGTACGACGCGGCGCAGAGCGCTCAGCCGGGCGCGCAGGGCCGTGTCGGTGAGCCCGAGCACGTGCCGAATCTCCAGCCGGCTCAAGTCCAGGCTGGCCAGGGCCGCCACGCTGCGCAGAGAAGGTGGCAGCGAAGCCAGGAACCACGGCTGCCAGGCCCACGATTCGGCCCCCGCCGACACCTGCAGGGCCGCCAGCGCCCGCTCCCTGCGGCGCCGGCGCTGGTCGCTACGGGCCAGGAACGCGGCGCGCTTGCGCACCACACCGCGCAACCAGGCGCGGCGAGCCGGCGAGCCCCAGTCGTCGACGCCCCGGTCGAGCGCGACCAAGAGCGCCTCCTGAGCGATATCGCGAGCTTCTTCGTCACAGCGCGTGATCCGGCGAGCGGCGAGCCAGAGGTCGTGGTGGGCCCTTTGGAGCAGCGCGCTCGGCGGCGCCCCGCGTTCGCGCTCCGCCGGCTCGCTCTCGCCCCCCGCCTCGAGCTTCCGACGGCGAGGGGCACTGGTGGCATTCTTCGTCATCGGAGCGCGGGGGGGACGCGGCGGGATCACGGTCGAGCCGCGAGCCTAGCCCGGATTTCTCACGACCTGGTCCGGAGGGCTAGCAGATCCCTGAGCGACCCACGCCGACTGCGGCGGCCAGCCCACGCCCGCCGGCCGGAGCCGACCCGAATCGACCCCGACGGGCGCACGGGGCGAGCGAGCGCTCGGCGTTGCGGCAGCCGGCGACCGCGGGGACGCTTGCCGAGCGCGATCGATTCGCCAAAACTGGCCTTCGGCCGGCGGCTCCTCGCCTGCCTGGGGACGAGCCCGATTCTGCGCGAGGGCGGCCGCCAGGCGTGCCGCTCCCCGCACCTCCGGCGCGTGACTCGCAGTGAAGCCCACCGTTCTGATCTACGGCAGCCTGCTGTCGGCCGTGCTGCTGTGGTCGCCCCTGCTCGAGCGAGGGCTCGCCCCCGACGCTCGCCAGCTCGGCTGGCTCGCGGGCGCCGTCGTGGCGCACCTGCCAGCCCGAGGAAAAGTACCTCGCGCTCACCGAGAAGTGGGCGCGCGGGGACTTTTCCTGAGCGCCTGACTGCGACCGAGGCTCACCCCGCCCGCAGCTTTCGCTCCGCCGCTCCCCGTGCTAGCCGACCGCCATGGACGTGCGCGAATACAACCGGCGGGCGTGGGATGCCGAGGTCGAGCGAGGCAACCGCTGGACGGTGCCCGTCACGGACGAAATCATCGAGCGCGCGCGGCAAGGCGACTGGCAGGTCGTGCTGACGCCCGTCAAGCCCGTACCCCGAGAATGGTTTCCACCGCTTTCGGGCCTGCGCGTGCTGGGGCTCGCGGCTTCGGGGGGGCAACAAGGGCCGGTGTTGGCCGCCGCGGGGGCGCGCGTGACGGTGCTGGACAATTCGCCCAAGCAGCTCGAGCGAGATCTGGCCGTCGCTCGGCGCCACGGCCTCGACCTCCAGGTCGTGGAGGGAGACATGGCGAACCTGCACACGTTGGAGAGCGAGTCGTTCGACCTCGTCTTTCATCCGTGCTCGAACTGCTTCGTCCCCAGCGTGCTGCCCGTGTGGAGGGAGGCGTTTCGCGTCTTGCGCCCGGGGGGAGCCCTGCTGGCCGGCTTCCTCAACCCCGTCGCGTTTCTCTTCGACCCCGCAACCTCACGGGGCCCGGCGGATTTGGTGGTTCGCCACGCCATTCCGTACTCGCCGCTGCAAGCCGCCGAGCCATCCCTCGCTCCGCCCCACGCCCTGCCCTCCGAGCCGCTGGCCTTCGGACACACCCTGCAAGATCAAGTCGGGGGCCAGCTCGACGCGGGGTTCTTGCTCGAGCGCCTGTTCGAAGATCGCTGGGCCCCCGAGGACGACGATCCGCTGACGCCCTACATCGCTTCGTTCTTGGCCACCCGCGCCGTCCGCCCAGCCCGAGCGGGCTAGCCCGGGCCAGAGGCCACGAGCCTCACGGGCGGCGCGCCAGGTGCCCCTCGGCCTCGAGAGCTCGCACGATGTTCTCGGCCGCCTCGGCGGGCGAGATCTGGTCCGTGTCGAGGCGGACGATGGGCGGCGGCAAGGCCGGGAACTCGAACGCGCCCTGCTGCTCGAGCCGAGCGTACAGCCTCGCATCCGTGAGCTTCCCGAACTCGGAGCGACTCGGATTGCTCAAGCGCGCCAGGATGCTCTGCCGCGAGCAAGTGAGCTCCACGAACGCGACCCCACCGCCAACCACCTCGACCGAGGCGACCAGCTCTCGAATCAGCTCCCGGTCGACGGTGACCTCCGGGTGAAACGTGAAAATGAAGGAGCGCCCCGCCGCGCCAGCCTCCGAGAAACCCGCCCTCCAGATCGCGGCACGCATCCGGTTGAAGGAGGGCGTGCCGAAATCGAACAAGGCTGCTGCCGCATCGACGCCAAAGTGGTTGTGAAACAGGGGCAGCCCCGTTCTCGCGGCCAGCTCACGACCGATGGTGTACTTGCCGGCTGCCGCCGGCCCGTGAATGAAAACGACGTACATGGTGGCAGGCCCTGCGCGCCTCGCCCCGTGACGATAGCCGGGTCGGCGCGTTCGCGCGAGGCTTCTGCTCCGGCAATCGGGCCAGCCCCCCGTCGGCCTGCGCCGCACGGGGTTCGCGCCCCTCCTCCGCCGAAACTACGAAGAGCTTCGTTGACAAACTACGAAAGCGTTCGTAATGTTCGAGCATGGCAAAACAGACCCTCCCGACGGACGCCGAGCTCGCGATCCTCGGCGTGCTGTGGCGCCGCGGGCCCTCGACGGTGCGCGAGGTGCACGATGCCCTGAGCCCCACGCAGGGCACCGGCTACACGACGGTGCTCAAGCTGATGCAGCTGATGGCCCAGAAGGGCCTCGTCGTGCGAGACGAATCGCAGCGCAGCCACGTCTATCGTCCCGCCAGCGCCGAGGCGCAGACCCAGCGCCGCCTGGTCGGCGACTTGATGGAAAAGGCCTTCTCGGGCTCGGCGGCACAGCTGGTGATGCGGGCGCTGTCGGTCAAGCGCGCCTCCCAGGGCGAGCTCGAGGAGATCCAACGCATGCTGGACGAGCTCGCAGAAAAGGGGGATGAATGAGCCTCCCCTTCTCCTCCGGATCGGCCGCGGTCACCGCCCTCGCCCAGGCTCTGCTGCACTCCTCGTGGCAGTGCGCGCTGATCGCCGCCGCCCTGTGGCTACTGCTGCCAGCGCTGCCGCGGGCTGCCGCTTCGGCCCGGTACGGCGCCTGCTGCGCCGCCCTGGCCGCCATGCCGCTCGCCTCGATGGCGACCTTCTGGCGGCTGCTCGCGTCACCGCCCCGTACCATCGCCCTGCCCCTCGGCCCCGCCGGCGAAAGCCACTTCGACGTCAGCTTGGCTCTGAGCGGCGGTTGGGCGCTGGGTTGCACGACCATGCTCGTCCGACTCCTGCTCGGGCTCACGCACCTGGGGCGCACGCTACGGCGCGCCGAGCCGATCGAGGGGCCGTGGCGGGGCCGCGTCCACGCGCTCGCCGAGCGCCTCGGCTTGCGCCGGCCCGTTCGGCTGCTCGCTTCCCGCGAGGTCGACTCGCCGCTGCTGATCGGCTGGTCGCGGCCCGCGATCCTGGTGCCGCTCGGCGCGCTCACCGCGCTGCCGCCCGCCTACGTGGAGGCGCTGCTGCTCCACGAGCTCGGGCACGCGCGCCGTCTCGACTATCTCGCCAACCTGCTGCAAGCCTGCGTCGAGGCGCTGCTCTTCTATCACCCCGCCGCGTACTGGGTGTCGGCGCGCCTGCGAGCCGAGCGCGAGCACTGCTGTGACGACCTCGCCATCGCGGCCACCGGAGACCGGCTGGGCTACGCGCGGGCTCTGCAGGCCATGGAAATCTGGAGGGGGCCCTCCCGCGAGCTCGCGGTGGCCGCCAACGGCGGCTCCCTGCGCGCCCGCATCGAACGAATCGCGCGCCCCCAAGCGCCCCGCGGCCGTGGGCGCTCCGCGGCGTTCGCCGCCGCCGGCGTACTCGGCTCCGCGCTCGCCCTGGCCACGATCGGAGTCGTCGCTTGCGGCGGCGAGGCTCCGGGCGACCGAATCGGCGAAGGCTCACTGGCGGCCGCCTCGCCCCCGGCGGCTCGCGCGGCCGAGAGCGCCCAGCCCATCGCCTGGTTGCCGGACGCGGTCGGCCGCTGGAGGCCCGCGCTGGCGGAGGCGGCAGAGCGACACGGCGTGAGCCCCGAGCTGCTCGCCATCGTCATGCTGGTCGAATCCGATGGCAATCCGGTGGCCCACAGCCCGCGCGGAGCCATCGGCCTGATGCAGGTGATGCCCGACACCGCCGCGCAGATCGCCGCGCAGCGCCAGCTCGAAGACTACTCGGAAGAGCGGCTGTGGGAGCCGCGGTACAACCTCGACTTCGGTGCCTGGTACCTCGCCGAGCAGCTCCGGGCCTTCGAAGCCCGAGGGGACCGCTCGGTGGCGCTGGCCGCCGTGGCGTACAATGGCGGCCCCCAGCGCGCGATTCGATACCTGCACAGCGAGAGCGACGCCGAGCTGTACGAAGAGACGCGAAAGTACCGCGATCTCGTGGTCGGCATGTGGCGAGAGCGCGAGCTCGCCGAGTCGAGCACCTTCTCCGCCTGGCGCGGGCCGTGAACGGCGCGAATCGGGGCGGGGCGGCGGGCGGGGGCGGCGCGCGCGCAGCCCCCGCCGCGATCCACGCCGGCGCACGCCGCAACGCGTACATCGATGCCCTGCGCGGGCTGTCGATCGTGCTCGTCGTCGTGCTCCACGTGCAAATCCGAGTGCGCCTGCAAGATACCTTCCTCTTCCGCCATGCGCCCGAGCCCGTGTGGGCCCTGCTGTGTCGCAACGGCCACAACGGCGTCCGCATCTTCTTCGTGATCTCCGGGTTCTTGATCACCTCGACGAGCCTGGCGCGCTGGGGCGCGCTCGCCCGCGTCGACGCTCGGCGCTTCTACCAGCTGCGCTTCGCGCGCATCGCCCCCCTGCTCTTGGCGCTGCTCGCGCTGCTGAGCGGGCTCCACCTGCTGCAGGTCCCCGGCTACACCATCGACGCGGAGAAAGCCAGCCTGGGGCGCGCGCTGCTGTCGGCGCTCACCCTGCACCTCAACTGGCTCGAAGGGCAGGTCGGCTACCTGCCGGCCTCCTGGGACGTGCTGTGGTCCCTCAGTGTGGAAGAAGCCTTCTACTGCTTCTTCCCGCTCGCGTGCGTGGCGCTTCGGCGCGGGTGGGGCCGCGTCGCCGTGCCGACGCTCGTCGCCGGGCTGATCGCGATCGCCCCGCTATTTCGCGCCTACGAGCAGAGCCGCATCTGGAACATGAAGGGCTATTGGGCCAGCTTCGACGCCATCGCGTTCGGCTGCCTCGCCGCCTGGCTCACCCACGGGCGGCAGCTGCCACGGCGGGGGCTCGTGGGGCTTTCGCTCGCCGGCGCCCTCGCCTGCGCCGCCGTGCTCCTGCTCGAGCGGCAGCCCGTGCTCGAACCACTCGACCGCGCCGGGCTGACGGAGACGCTCCTCGCGCTCGGCGTCGCCGCCCTGCTCGTCTCCTCTTCGCATGCGAGAGAGCCGCGCCGACCACTATCGTGGCTGTGGCTGCGGCCGCTGACCGCGTGCGGCCGCCTCAGCTACGAAATCTACCTCACCCACATGTTCGTGGTGCTCACGGCGGTGAGCCTGCATTCCCGAAGCGAGCTTCCGATCGACGCCGCGCCGGCGATGGTCGCCCTCGCGCTCACCTTCGCCTGGGCACTCGGCGCGCTGGTCGAGCGGTACGTCTCGGCGCCGAGCAATCGGCGCCTGCGCGGGGCCGCCGGCCCCGCTGCGGCAACCGGCGGCGCTGCCCGCGCCACGCAAACGGGCCCGGCCGAGTGATGCGGAGACGCGGGGCATCGGGGAAATGAAAAATTCGGTCGAGCATGCCCCGCTCGACGAGCACGAGGCGGCGGGCTGTCGACTTGGGAACCGAATCACGGCTGCGTCTCGAGCGGGCCCCGGCCACGAGGCGAAATCACACGACTTGTGCGCGCCAGCGCGAGCCGCGGTTCGCCGCCGCAGCGGAGCGCGCCAGCGCCGGAGCGCCCGCGCCCGCCAAGCGTCGTCTCTTCGCCGACTTTACGAATGGTTGCCTTCGACGTACACCCTGCCACGCCCGTGAAACGAATCGCAGTCCTTCGCTTTGGCTCTCGGCTGCCTCGCCCGGAGCCGCGCCGCCCGCTCGTGGGCGGCGCCACGCGAGCGAGGCCGGCTGCTGCGGTCGACGGATCCGGGCTGGGGCCTCGCTGCGCCGAGGGGCTCGAAAGCAGCGCCGAGTGAAGCGGTACGGCCACAGCCGGCGCACGTGCGAGTGGGAGCTTTTGAGCGAATGGCGGGAGCGGTTTCGCCGCGTGCTCGCGCGCAAGGAGGAGGGAGCGCTTTCGCCATTCTTGCTGCTGGCCTTGCCTGGCATCCGAGGGGAGGAGCAGCGCGCCTGCGCCGACCTGTGGATGGCCAGGAAGCTGGCGATATCGTCACGCGAACGGGCCAGCCGCGCGTATCGCTTCCGGCGCGGGGGGTCGGGCAAGATCCGCATCGGCTACCTCTCCAACGATTTTCACGATCACGCGACGGCGCTGCTGCTCGTGGAGGTGATCGAACGGCACGATCGCACGCGCTTCGAGATCGTCGCTTACTCCTACGGAAAGGATGATGGGCGGGGCATGCGCCAGCGGCTCGAGCGCGCCTTCGACCGGTTCGTGGACATTCGCCACGAGTCGATCGCCGAGTCGTCGGACGCGATCAATCGAGATGGCGTGGACATTCTGGTCGATCTGAAGGGCTTCACGCGCCATACGCGCACCGAGATCCTCTCCTTTCGCCCCGCCCCGATCCAAGTCAACTACCTCGGCTTCCCCGGCACGCTGGGCGGCTCCCTGTGCGACTACATCGTCACCGATCGCTTCTTGACGCCGCCGAGCGTCGCCTCCGAGTTCAGCGAAGCCTTCGCCTACATGCCGGACACCTATCAACCGCACGGTCGCCAGACGCCGCCCGGCCCGCCGCCGACCCGGAGCCAAGTCGGTCTGCCCGAGGAGGGCTTCGTCTTCTGTTGCTTCAACCAGAGCCACAAGGTCACGCCTGCGATCTTCGACCGCTGGTGCAGCCTACTCTCTCATTGTCCCGGCAGCGTGCTCTGGCTGTTGCACGATCGAACCGCCATCGGAAATCTCCGCAACGCCGCGATGATGCGCGGCGTGGTGCCCCAGCGATTGATTTTCGCCGAGCACGTGTCCCAGCAAGAGCACCTCGCCCGCCTCCAGTTGGCCGACCTTGCGCTGGACACGCTCCCGTACAACTCTCACACCACGGCCAGTGATGCGCTGTGGGCGGGCGTGCCACTCGTCACCTGCCCCGGCGAAACCTTCGCCTCGCGGGTTGCCGGGAGCCTGCTGCAGGCCGTCGGGCTTCCGGAGCTGATCACCGAGGACCTCACCGAATACTTCTCGCTCGCCTATTGCCTGGCCACCGAGCCCACGCGGCTAGCCCAGGTCAAAGCCAAGTTGCTCGACAATCGCCTGACGACGGCCCTGTTCGACGTAGAGCGATACACGCGGCACCTGGAGCGCCTGTACGAGCAGATGTGGGCGGCGCACGTGGCGGGCATCCCCCCGCGAGCGATCTCGTGCGAGCCGTTCGCGCTGGGCTCCGAAGCCCCTGCCGCGAGCGGAGGGCTCTACGAGCCCCAATGAGAGATTGACCACGGGCGCAAACGCTGGGAAGTGCGACAGCTTCGTGGTGGCGCGCAGCCAAAGCAAACCCGAGCAGCCTCACCGGCCGTGAGGACTTCCGACGCGAGCACGCCGCGAAGAGGGCGTGCTCGTGGCCGAGCCGAAGGCGCCTTGCGCCGAGCGTCAGTGTCTCATTGGGGCCAGCTCTAGCGAACGCGCTCCGACGAAACACCAAGGCCGAGAAGCGTCGCCCTGGCTTCCATGCGGGTGCAGCCTATACGGCTCCAGGCGGCGTCGCCACGGCAAATGTCGGTTCGCTGCCACCAAACGGCGGCGCCTTGCTGGGGTGGAAGCCTGGGGGCGCCGGGGCGCGGCGCGCCAGCCGCTCGAGCGTTGACGCCCAGCCGGTCGGAGGCGTGCGGGGCCTATCGCAAAACCCGAATCTCCTCCTCGGCAGCGGACCGCGGGCGGCGTGAAGGCGCCACACGCGAGCCCGACGGCGTGCTTCGCGCGACGCGTAGGCCCACCATGGCGAAGCGGGGCACCGCGCTTGGCTTGCAAGACGGCGCCGTGGGAAAGGCGCCGGCGCTCAGCGCCACGACTCAGGGCTGCGAGTGAGGCGCGACCGTGAGGTCCCAGCTGGCAGCCGACCGCCCGCAAAAATCCCCCGTGATACTCGAAACTCGCCCATCGACGTCCACCAGAGCTCGCACGAAAACGTCGCATTGGGCAGCGATTTCTCCATCGAAGTCGATCGATCCCTCGTAGATGGACTCGATTCGCAAGGTTTCGCCGCCGCCGGCAGCGAGGTGTCGCGAGAAACGCAGGAAACCGTTGGCGCGCAAGTTGGACCCCACATCGCAGTCATCCAGTTCGACGTCCACTTCGACGTCCGCCCTGAGAGGCAACAGCTCAAAGTCCACGAGTCCGGCGATCTCGGTCGTTCCTCCCGGCAGGCAGTCAAACCTCGAGACGCTCGCACGCCGCCCGCCTCCGGCGAGCGCGAAGAGCGTGACGTTCTGGTCGACGCGGCTAGACAGGGCCACCCAGCGGGCTTCGATATCGGCAGAGCCCGCCTCCGAAGAGTGGCCGCCGCCGCACCCCGGAATCACGAGAACGCCCATACTCGAGAGGGTGACCCAGAGACGGGCAACGCTGTTCAGCGTTTTCAAGGCTCAGCTCCTGTTTCGTAAGGTTGGTCTTCTCTTGCGCGGGCACCGTAGGACTGGACCTGGTGGCGGTCAAACCCCGAACCGAATCGTGCAACCTCGATTGAACTTCGAGTGTTGCATGGGCGACCGACTGCCCTGGCCGCTTCCGTTCGCGCGCGGGAGGGAGGACGGCCGTGCCGCTGCGCCACAGGGCACGGAAAACAGGTGCGAATCTCTGTTGCGTCGAACTACGTCGGAAGTCCTCATCGGTCAGGCACCGGGCGGCGAGACGGGCCCTCGAGCACCGCCGCCGCAAACGCTCCGCAACTCGACGGACCTCTTCGTCGAGCTGTCCGCTCCAGTCTCGGCCTGCGCCCGCTCGGACAGCGTGTCTTGCCCTTGCCGAAACTGGCAATGGGAACAGAGTCCCCCGGGAAGCCGCGTCGTGGTTGCACCCGAGAGCGGCAGTCGACGTGGCGGGCTCGGCGGCGGCCGCGACGAGCAGGCGGTGGGAGCCCAGCCGCCCGAGTCGATGTCGCGCCCGACCGGGCCTGCCGCAAGCAGCCGCCTCGAAGGTCCGATCGACCACTGAAATGGCGGGAGTCACGAGCCGATTGCTGACGAGCGCGGTGAGGATGTGTGTCTGGTCGTAGTCGAACGTCGTCCGCGGCACGCGATGCGAACGGCTCCGTCCCCGATGATCGGTGTGTTGCTAGCAGGTCACTTCCCACAGGTGTCCGTTTTCGTCGTGGAAGTAGACGCGGCCGCTGCCTCCCAGTGGGTCCGTCGTTCTTCGGTTTTCGGTATCCGCGTGGTGATTTCCGAAAGGGATGCCTTTCGACTGCAAGCGCTCCACCGTTGCCGCGAAGCGGGTGCCATCGACGCGAAAGGCAACGTGAGCGAACCGAGGCTCTGGGGCCTTCGTAAACAAGACGAAGCTGCCCTGATCGAGGTCGACGCGAAACATGTCGTCTTCTTGGCCCTCTGCGTCGGGCGGGGCGCACCCCAACAAATCCGCCAGGAGGCGAGCGGTCCGTTGGATATCCTTGGCTTCTATTTGCATGTGATCGAATCGAATCATGTTCTGGGGTCCCTTCGGTCGTCGGAATCGACGTCATTTAGCTCGGTGAGCACTCGGGTTAGAGCTTCGGCGAGAATCCGCTTGGTGGACGGGCGCAGGCGCGCGGTGCCAAACGCGTACTCTGCCGAACGGATCTCTCGGAATTCAGCGAGCAAGACCTTTCCCTGGGATGTGACCACGATGATCTTGCGACGCCGGTCTGCCGGATCGGCGAGCCGCTCGAGGTAGCCGAGCTTCACGAGGCGCTCGATCATTTGACTCATCGAGGGCAGCGACAGGTTCATTTGGGCGGCAAGCGTCGTCGCCGTGCTCCCTGGAGAGGCCGCGTGGTGCAGCAGGATCGCCTGATCGACCGTGACCGCGGCTTCCGAGAGGAAGGCGAGAGCCCTGCCGCGGGGGTGCGATACGGCGTTCACGAAGCGCTCGATGAGCCCCCCCAACCTGGAAGGCGCGCCCCCGGAAATGCCCTTAGCGCGAGGCACTGCGGCCTGCCCGAGTGAGGTCCACTGAGTTATTCATTAGCATTAACTATTAATTCGACCAAAGTAATTGTCAAGCAGCGCTGTGGAACGGCGTACTTTCGGGGAGGCAAGAAGTGGCAAGAATCATCCTGCTCCACCTCAACACCGCGCTGGTTGGCGGGCTACTGTTCGCGAACCTCTACAATTCTTTGGTCGACGCTCCGGCGTGGGGCCACGATTTGCCCGGCAGCATCGAAGTCGCACGGCGCTACTTCCGGGTGACGACGCCGGCCGACTTTTTTTCGATCTTCGGAGGCGTTGCCAACCTGTCGAGCCTCCTTTCTTTGGCGCTTTGCTGGCGCGGCGGCGCGGCGATCCGTGTGTCACTGGGGCTGGCGTTCGCGCTGCTGATGCTGATTCAGCTGCTCACCGTTTCGTATTTCTTTCCACGCAACGACGTTCTGTTTCACCCGGCCGCACCGCTGGAGCTTGCCGCGCTGAGCCAGGCCTGGCGGCAGTGGAGCGCGATGAATTGGGTACGTTCGTTTCTCGCCCTTCTCGCCACCGGACTCGACGCCTACGCCCTCCACCGGGTCTATGATCTTCGACCTTTGCGTGACAACGGCTTCCGTGTGTCAACCTCGTTCGCTGAGCGCGGGTGAATCCCCCCCATGCCCACCGCAGCGTGACGGGCGGTGGCCCGAGCGCAGCGGTCGGGGGATGGGGGAGATGGTCCGGCATGAAGGTTCATGGTAAGCTGCAGCTGCTGGCAGCCTGCGTGCCAGTCTCGCGAGGCGACCGGGCCGTGCCCCGCAAAGGCACTGCCCGGGCTCCGCCGCCCGGCCCTCCGCCAGCGGAGCCACGTAGCATGAGCAAAGCCCCCACCATGCCAGCCTTCATGCGGCACTTTGCCGTCGCCGCTTCGATGGCGCTGGGGCTTGGTTGTCTTGGGTGCTCGGCCGAGGAGGAAGGCTGCCGCTGGGGAGTCGAAGACGCGCTGGAAGAGGTCGGCGCCCGCGTCGGTGACGACGCAGTCGGCTGCGGCCTGACCCTCGTCCCCATGACGCTGGGAGAGGCGGACCGAGTCCACGACTGCCTCGGCTCCGCTCCCGAGGGCGTCGGTGCGTCGGCGGCGCTGCAGAGCTGTATCGACTGCGTCGGTCTAACGGTTCTGGTCGTGACCGAGAATTCCGAGAATTTCATGGTCCGCCTCTGGTCCGCTGGGTTCGACGAAGAACCCCCCCACTCGGTCCGCGTCACGCGCTGTGGCTCGTTTGCTTCGCGACGGGGGGAGATCGCCTGCAATCAACCGCAGGTGCTCTACGATTGCGTAGACCCGGGGCCGGACACCGACTGAACGAGCGCGCCGTGCTCGAGGCTGGGCATTCTGCCGTAGGGGTGCGGCGCGAAGTGCGAGGGCTGGTGATGCGGAAGCGCCGTGGGGGCGATGGTGCGGCCCGTGGCCTCTGCGGCGACGAGCAGGGCGGTCTGGCTGTGGGTGCTGGCGGACATTCCGTGGATCTTCACGGGTCCTTCTCGAGGAGCTCGGGGTTCATCGGGCGGGACGAGCCAGTCCCGAAAACCTGCCAACCCATGAGCATTGCCAACCAGGATCCCCCAGCCCGGCGCTCCAGGTCGGAAGCGCTGGGTCAGGCGCGGAGGCTAGCGCCGCGGGAGACTCCTCGAGCCCCTCGGTGACACCCATTCGATGCGGCGGCATCCACGGCCGTGCCCGTCGATTTGCGAAGGAGGAGGGGGGCGGGCCTGCGTCACCAGGTGCCTGCCCGCGTTCGCTGCCACACGCCTCCGCAGCCCTCCCCGAGACGCCAGAGAGCCCCTCCGCCCTGCGCCCTCCACTCGACGATCGCCGGGCGCAAGCGCGGCCGCGCGGCCGCGCTTGCTCGAGCGATGACCGAGGCGGTAGCCACAGGGCTCGCTTTCGACGCAGCGCCGTGCCGGTGACGCCAGACTCACGAGCCACTTCCGCCATTGCTTGCGCGCAGCGCATTGCTCGATACCTTCAAACGGGGGCCGTCGAGAGGGACGCCCACGAAAGGGAAGCTCAGATGAACGAAAGAACTGTCATCGCGGTGAAACGCGCGTGGATCCCGTGGCTCGCTGGATGGCTCGCGGGCAGCGCACTGCTCGGATGCTCCAGCGTCGACGCCGATTCGATGACAGAGCCGCAAGAGGAGCCGTGGCTCGAAGCGGAGCCCTGGCTCGAAGCGGAGCCCTGGCTCGAAGAGCCAGGGTATGAGTCGGCTGCTGAAGAGGCTGCGCTGTCCCCGCAGGAGCGAGAGGCGCGCTTCCTCGCGGAGCTCCAGGCCTCGCTCGCCGAACGCGAGCGCGCCGAAGCCGCCGCCGTGCTCGCCCCCTACGCGGATTTCGGCGAGGTCCACTTCGCTGGCGGCATGGCGATCGTCTCGGACACGTACTTCGATGCCAAGGAGCTGCTGCAGCCACGGACCATCGAGAAGGGTCGGCTGCTCGCAGGCTTGTTCAACGGCACGCAGGGCACTCCGGGGCCATCGCCCCAGCTGCCCGTCGCCCCCGAGCGGTTCGCCGGCAGAAATTCAGGTGGCGACACGATCTACTTCCGCCCCTACCTCGACCACTTCGTGGCGATCGTGGTGCCAGACAACCAGCCCAACCTGCTGACGATCTTCAACAATGTGGCGCAGGCCGTCGGCGGCGCGGCGAACGACTGTCTGAGCTCCGGCTCGAGCGGGACGTTCCGCGCGATGACCGTCAGCCAGTTCAACGCGATGTCGCTCACGGAGCGCCAATCCACGCCTTGCGTGAACGTGATCTACGGGGCGATCGAAACGGCCTGTCCCCAGTCCCCGAGCGCCGACACCGTGGCAGGCTGCTCTCTCGCCCCTCGGCGGGGATCGCTGCGCATGTCGAACGGAAGCTTCGACCGGCCCCTGCTGATCGGCTCACGCATCGGCTTGGTGAGCGACAAGGTGGTCGGTACGAGCGCTTTCGCCCACGCCATCGCGGCGCACGAATTTCTGCATACGCTCGGGCTCGCACACCCGTTTCAGTCGGGTCAGTCCTCGGTCGTCGTGACCTCCACGAGCTCTTCCGCGAGGACTCGTTCCGTCCTGCAGAACCCCTGCGTCGGCGGGGAGAGCTGCGCGGGCCCGGAGAACGGTCGCCCCCGGTGCTGCTTCCACTCGACGAGCCTGACCGAAGATGACGTCGACACGATCGACACGCTGTTCAGTCCGCTGAGCAGCGGCAGCTGCGCCTACGTGGATGGCTTTCAGGTGGTCGGCCCCAACTGAAGCGCTGGCAGGCCGCCGTCGTCATCCTCGCGGGTGTGCACGGTTGAATCCACGCCGGCTTCGGAGGGCAGGCCCGCGTGGACCTGCCCCTTCCCATCACTCGCCCTCGGGATCCGCGCGCGAAGGGCCGCCGCCCGAGCGTCGGCGCGAGGGCGGGAAAGCTCGCGGAACGATCCCCGCCCCCAGCTCCCACGCCTCGACGAATCGGCACCGGTCCCCTGCCCTGCGCCGCAGACCGCGCCAGGTCGAGCGGCCCTGCTGCCCGCGCGAGCGGATTCGTGTTCCACCCTGAACCACGCAACGCTCCCATGCGGGACACCCGTCGCTCAATCGGCGGGTCAGCGCTCACCGAAATCGCAGCGCAGGCCGGCGCGCTCGGGTATTGTCGGGAAATGTCGGATAGCGCGGCGCAGGCGGCCCAGCACTGCAACAGCGGAGACGCCCTCGGCGGCGGCGATCGGACGCGCCTTCGCGCGCTGGAGCACTACCGAAGAGCCCTCGAGCTGTACGAGGCGCTCGGGCAGGGCGAACGAGCCGCCGACATGCTGCTGCGTATCGGCGCCATTCACTGTCGATGCGGGCATTTCCAGCGCGCCGCCGTCGCCTACGTCAAAGCCCTTCGCTTGCGGCAGCGGGCGGACTCCGAGTTGACGAGCCGCCTGGGGTACGTGTTCGGCGTGCTGGGGGAGGTCGAGTTGTCACGTCGGTATCACGCCAGCGCGCGCGTTCTCGGCCGCCAAGCGCGCGTACGCGGGCTGCCCATGGGCAGGAACTGAACGCGCAAGTGTCCAATTCGGACGACTCGGTTTCTGGAGGGTAGGCGCGCACGGATTGTCCGAAAAGCGCCTCGACCACCGGCGCCCGGCAAGCTCGCAGGGAAAAAGAGGGGGCGACTCGCGTTCCCGGGTCCTTTGACGAGCGTCGATGACGCGCGCCTTTGCCCCACTCTGGGCTCACGCACGCCTGCTTCGCGGCTCCCTGCAGCGAGGGCATCGCCAGCGAAAGCCTGGCGGGTCCGTGTGCTGCCCGCGCAGCCGGCTACAACCCCCGAACCAGCTCCGATAGCGTCACCCCGAAAGCGTCGGCGATCTTCTTCAGCGTGCCGATGCGCGGGTCCAGCACTCCGCGCTCGATCTTTTGATAGTGCGAAAGAGAGAAACCGTGCTCTCGAACCATATCCAGCTGAGACAGGCCACTCGCGTGCCGAAGCTCACGGCATCGCCGGCCCAAACGACGCTCCAGCGACACTGCCATGCAGGTCTTGTACGGACATCCACGTCTCGTGTGGACACGTTTCATTTGACGTAGGCGAGAGGAACGGACATAGATCGGATCACACCAGGGACGTTCCGGGGGCGGCGTGATCCGCCGAATCCCGGACGGTCGTAAGGATTGCCCATCGCGATGGAGGGGACGGAAGTGGCGGTGCCAGGAGCGTCGAAAGGCCGAGTCACCCGAGAACGACCGATTGGGTTGGTCGTATCCGCTGACGCCGATGTCTGCGCTGCGGTGCAGCGGCGCTGCGGCCCGGGCATGCAAGTCTACAGTGCAGGATCCTCGGCGAGCGCTCTGGCTCTGCTGAAGCACTTGCAAACGATCGATCTGGTGCTGGTGGATGCCGAGTTGGTCGACGCCGAGTCGGACGCGGCGGCAACTGAAACCGGCGCGCCGGAGGACAAGTCGCCGAAGACGGTCGCGCAGCGACTGCTCCGGGCACTGGTTCCCCACGGGGATCCCATTCGCATCGTCATGAGCGATGACCCCGTACGGCTGCGCGCCGCGGGGCCGAGGGCCCCTCGTTGGGATGCACAGCTCATCACGACCCGGCCGCCGGCGGAGCGGTCGGTACTGGCCCTGGTGCGCTCGGTGCGGTTGCGCAAATACTGATCATGTGCGTAGTATTCGCAGGTGGCGCCCACATCCTTCGAGCCGAGGCCTGGCGTGCAAGCTCCCTCAACGTCAGATGGCTTCTCGGGTGCTGGCTTCTCGGGTGCTGGCCTCTCGGCAATCGATGCTCCGAAAGAGCTCGCCGGCAGCTCGGGCCTGCTCATCGTGGCTGATCGCTGGCATCGCGGCGGCTACCGCTCGCGCAAGCGCGAAGGAGCTCGGCCAATTGCGGCGCCCCAGCTGGAGGGGTCGGCGAGGCATCGGCGTCGCGTCCGGCGAGTTGCCGACCTGAGCCGCGACTTCCAAGAGCAATTGGACGCGGAGCAAAAACGGCTCTGGTTGCTGCTCGAAGAAGCCCTGCTCGAACATCATCGGCTGTCGTGCCAGGAATACTTCGAGGCCGGGGCACGCCGTGGGAGGCGCGCCGCCTACCAGGAGCGCGCAGCTCGCGGCGAGGCTTCGCGGCGGAGCGAGCCCAGCGCGCGTGAGCGGCAGCTGCTCGAGCTCGTACGCGCCGTCGTACGGGTGTTGCGCGAGTGAGCCCCCCCTGCTTCGCCGCCTGGGAGATGCATGGGTCGATTCCTGCGAGAGCGTCCTGTTGAAGGTGCCGAGTGCGATCGTCCCATTCGAGCACGTCTTCCTGCTGAATCCAGCGCACCCCGCCACTGCCGATATTGCAGTCTCTCAACCCGTGCCCGGGCGGCGGCGGAGCTCTGCCGAGCCAGGCGGCACATTCGTCGGCCGAAAGTCGGCGCTGCCGCTGCAGGGAGTGCTGCCCGCAGCGAGGGCAGCGAGGTGCGGAGGCACGGGGACGTCTCGTCTTCGAGCTCTGCGCTCGCGCGCGGGTGCGGGTCGTCGCTCGCATCGAGCGGCGCGGGCGCGCGAACCGCCGCGAAGAACCCACCCACGACGCCGGGCCGCGCCGCCCAAGACGGCGCGCTGGAGCGGATCCGAGACCGACCCTGCCCCTCGAATGGACTTCACTGCTGGGATGACGACGGGGGGAAGGCGGCGCAGGGTGCCTGGTTTGTGTTAGGGCGTAGGCAGGTCGAATTGGAGTCGGACTGACGAACGAACGTTCCAAGCACACGAGAGAAGATTGTGACAACGGTGCACCTCATCTGCGGCTTCTTGGGCGTCGGCAAGACGACCTTCTCCCGCGCGCTGGAGGCCCAAACCTCCGGGGTTCGGTTCTCGAGCGACGAACTCTACCTGCGATTGTTCGCGAATGGACCGACGCACGAGCTGAACCCCGACGCGCTCGCCCGGCTGGTGAACGCGCTCAACGAGCTTTGGCCTCGAGTCGCTGCTGCGGGAGTCGACGTCATCCTGGATTTTGGATTCTGGCACCGTTCGCTCCGTGATGAAGTTCGCCGACTCGCCCTCTCGATCGAAGCCGAGAGCCGGCTGTACTGGCTGCAGTGTCCGGACGAGTTCGCCTTGGAGCGTTGCCTGCGCCGAAATGGTACTGCCGGGAGCTTTCTCGTGTCCGCGGAAGGATTCTTTGGAATGAAGTCACGCTTCGAACCTCCGGGTGCTGATGAATGCGCGGAGATCGTCGACACGCTGGCCGACGGCCGAGGAGTCCAGGAGTGAGGGATCCCCGACGGCCCAGGATACAGCGATTCGATTGTGGAGGCGTCTCACCCCCGCCGCGCGAGGAGGGGTTGGGCTCTTTGCTGACCGGCCAGGGTCCTAGCCGCCCCGGCCAGCGCTAGAACGTGGGTTGAACAAGCCCGAGACGGACCCCGGTGGTGCGGATGGGTTTTTGACGTGGGCCGATGCCGGGGGGATCGTCCGGGGAAGCGTGGGACGTCGCTGGGCCGGGGTGAGCAAGAGGCTCGATGCGTGGAGAGGGCCAGCGCGGGCGAGGTGCCGCGTGGCTCCGGTGCACCCTCAGGCGGAGTCTGCAGCGGCAGATGGACCGGTGCCTTCGCATGCGGAATGTCGAATGCGCCAGAGAGTCCGCTTGGTCATCGGGGAGAGTCTCCTCGGCGCTGCGCGGGCGGACCGCGGGGCAGCGCGGTGGAGGAGAGTACGCGCAGGCGGCGGCTCGCCTACTCGATCACGTCAGCCCACTGAAACCCTGCGGAGAGTCCGAAGCCGAAGAGTTTGTCGACGGACACCGCGCTGGGCCCCGCCGAGTCCAGTCGAGCTCCGAGCCCGGTTGGTTCTCCAGCTGCGCGGCGCTCGGCCAAAGTGCACTCCGTGCGATATTTTGCAGACGTACGGACACACATCCGATGAGCTCTCCGAGGCAGTCGCCTCAGGCGAACCGTTCGCTCTTTTGCATTCGACGCCCTGGGCCATCAGCGTCGCCGCGGGACAGCCCGAGAAGGTTCCTTCCTCGGAGAGGAAGCAGCTCTTCTCCCAGGAGAACTCGAACTGCTTGGTAGCGAGCGCCAGCGAAGGTGGAGGCGGATAGTCAGCCGCTGCCTCGCAAGCGGTACTGCACCAAGCGACCTCGACTTCCACCCGGTAATCATCGCGGGGAAATCAGCGCTCCCGCCGCGGTCCGACGATGGCGTCGCACTGACCTGCAGCCACTCCCCGAACTGTTCCGCCAAAGCGACCCGGGGGCGGCACGCCGAGCCGGATTCGACATCGCGTTCCTACCACGAACCACCGCGCCTGCAGTCCGGACGGATTCTGGTCAGCTTGGCGTCGCCGAAAACTTGGCCAGCGCGGATCGTCGCCTCGGCACGGGAGTGATTCTGACCGCGGCCCCCTCGGTCGGACCAATGAGCCAGCTCGGGCCTTGGATTCTCCGCCACGAGCGGGTGCGAAGGTGGGTCTTGTCCCACGTTCCGCGTGCCGCTCCTAGCTCCGAGGCGGTCCATTCCGCGCGGGAACCGGATTGCGAGGTAACGAACGCTCGCGACTGACGTAGCTACCGTCGCGGACGCAGGCAACCCGAACCTCCGAAGAGCCGCGTGGAACACGATGCCCTACCTCAGGAAACGGACCATGCACGAAAGAACACTCACTCGCGGGGCGCTCGGCGCGGGGCTCTGGCTATCGATTGCTGCGGTGGGATGCTCCGCCAACGATTCCAGCCCCGAGCCGGGCGCCCCCGACGGCTCCGGCAGCCCGACCCACGCGACCTCGAGTTGCCCCGCAGACTTGGTGACGTGGGGGCTGGGTGAGGACGTGGCGTCGGTGGGCGACTTCGATGGCGACGGAGAAAACGAGTTCATGGTGTCCAACGCGGGTGAGGGCTTCCTGGTCTTTCCCAATCGAGAGGGGCGCACCCTGGAGTTGGAGTACGATGCGGGGGATCCTCTCTCCGAGGAAGACGCGTGGGTGATGGGGACGCGCGCCTTGGGCGCTTCCGCGCAGCTGTCGGCGGCGGGCGATTTCAACGGAGATGGGTTCGACGACTTCGTGATTGGTGTGGGTAGTAGCGGAGGCTACGTGTCGGTCGGGCTCGGTGCGCCCCGTCGCGACGAGGTCGTTTTCCTCGGCGCGCGCACCGAAGGGGCGACGGTCGCCTCCGGGGCTGGTGCCGGGGTAGGCGGAGGGGCGGACGTCAATGGGGACGGGTTGGACGATCTGGTGATCGGCGCACCGGATCCAGGAGCCTTCGAGCTCCCCGGTCGCGCCTATGTCGTCTTTGGAAACCGCAGCGAAGAAGCGTTTTCGCTTCGAGAGGTTGCGCGGGGTGAAGGGGGCTTCTCGATCGAAGGGGGGCGCCGCCGCGGGCGGTTCGGTTCGTCCGTTGCGTTGGTGGACGACATCAATGGCGACGGCAGGGCGGAAGTCGCCGTTGGCTCGGCCAACGACGGTCCTGGAACGGTCGCCGTGGTGTGGGGGCGAGCCGACGGCGACGAGGTGTCGACGACCAGTGGCGGCTTTGGAGGATTCGTGGTGGAAGGCCAGGTCGACACGACGGGGACGGGCAGCGCCGTGCGATCGGTGGGGGACGTCAACGGAGATGGGCTCGGGGACATCTTGATCGGGCAGATTCGCAACGGACCGGATGGCAATCGACGAAGCTTCGTCGTGTTCGGCCAGACGGCGGCGGAGCGGATCCTGCTGGCGGACGTGGCCGCCGGGGTCGGTGGCTTCATGATGGAAAGCCCGTCGCCTTTTCCCGGATCCACTCGTGCTTCGGGACATGTCATTGCGGGGGTGGGCGACATCAATGGGGACGCACTCGCGGACTTCGCCATCGGCGAGCCCGCCGAGGAGGATGACGTTGGCGCGGTGTACGTGGTGTACGGCAAGAACGACGGAGCGAAGGTCGCGCTGGCCAATTTGGAGGCCGAGGGGGCGGGTCTCGTGCTGCGTGGCGTCGACCCGGGCCAGCGCTTCGGGTGGTCCCTTTCCGGCTACAGCGACCTCGACGGCGATGGCCTTCGCGACCTGGTGGTTGGCGGGAGCAGTGAGAGCACGAAGAAGCGCGCGGACGTGTTGTTCTCCTGCAATCATTTTTGAGTCACTCTGCGCGGTGGCGCGCGAGCAATCACGAGAAGGACGACGGCTCTGGCCCGGATTTCTCGCGACCTGGTCCCCGGGGGTGCGATGAGCCTTCGTCTTTTCGCCCCGCGGCCCGCCGAGCGCGCTGCCCCCGGGCCCGAATCGATGCTACACGGCCTGGATGCGCCGCTTTCTGCAGAGCCGCGGCTTTGCCCTCTGCATCGGGTTTGCCGTCGCCGGCTGTGAAAACGCCGCCCCCCCGGGCAGCGAAGTGCAGGCGTGCGCGAGCGTGGGCCAGCGCTGCCAGTTTGCTCCCGGCAAGCTGGGGGCGTGCGTGCAGCGGGACGATTGCGATCCAGAGCGGGACCCGAAGCGTTGCTTCGTGTGCCAATCGCAGCACTGAGGGCGCCGCGCCGGGCGGCGTTCGGACCGCCCGAGCCGAGGCCGAGCGCCGCGAAACCGCCCCCACGTCCCGTGCAGAGCTCCGGTCAGGTCGCGAAGCGCCCCAGCAATCGGCGAGGCGCGCCCGCGGGCGACGAGGCCGGCCGGCGCCCTGCGAGGCGCGCCCGCCGGAAGCGCTGCCCGGTCGCGAGACGTGGCGTATGCTCGCCCCCATGACGAAGCGCTTCGTGCCTGCTCACCACGCCTCGGTCTCCCGAGCGGGGTCGCCCCACACCGCGCGGACGGGCCACTGCGCCCTGGCCGCGCTCGCGCCCGCGTGCCTCTTCTTCGCGCTCTGGGCCTGCACCCACGGCCGACCCGCCCAATCCGCGGGCGGGCTCTCACCCGCCGCGGCGCAGCCCAGCTCGGAGAGCTCCCGCCCCGCGCACAACGCTTCGACACCCGCCGGCGACGAGCCCGAAAGCGCCACCCGGGCGGCGCCTTCGGGCTCGAGCCTGGCCCGCTACGAAGCGATCGTCGCGGCCGCGGATCGCAGCGAGGCAGATCGAGCACTGGACGCGGGCAGGCACCCCGCCGAGCTGCTGCAGTTCATCGGCGTGCAGCCCGGGATGAAGGTCGCCGATTTCTGCGCGGCCGGGGGCTACACCACGGAGCTTCTGGCGCGGGCCGTGGGAGCGCGCGGCGTGGTGTACGGGCAGAACGTCGAGTTCGTTCTGAAGCGGTTTGCGGAGAAGCCCTGGAGCGAACGGCTGCAGAAGCCGGTGATGAAGAACGTGGTGCGAGTGGACCGGGAGCTGTTCGACCCGCTGCCGCCGGAAGCGGAGAACCTCGACGCCATCGTCTTCGTGCTCTTCTACCACGACAGCGTTTGGCAGGGCGTGGATCGGGATGCGATGAACCGGGCGGCGTTCGCGGCGCTGGCTCCTGGCGGACGCTACGTGATCGTCGATCACAGCGCGCGGGAGGGAACCGGGCTCGCCGACGTGAAGGAGCTCCACCGCATCGAGGAATCCACGCTGCGGCGAGAGGTCGAGCGGGCGGGGTTCGAGCTGGCCGCGGAAGCAGACTTTCTGCGCAATCCGGAGGATTCGCGGGACTGGAATGCGGCGCCGAGCGCGGCGGGCGATCGGCGGGGCCAAAGCGATCGGTTCGTGCTTTCGTTCGTCAAGCCGAAGTGAGGGGCCGCACGCCATCAACCCGATTGCCGCTCGACGGCGCCGCCCCCTGCCCCCCGAGCGCGACCGCGTCGCCGCCCGACACCTCCCCCCCTGCCGAGCCCTCCCCCACCGGCAAGCTCAACACCACCCGAGTTCCCTTCCCCAGCTCGCTCGAGACCTCGATCGTCCCGCCCAGCTCTTCGACCACCTTCTTGCACGTCGGCAGGCCCAACCCGAGGCGCATGCGACCGCCCTTGGAGCTGAAGGAGAAGTCGAGCAGGCCCGGGATGCGTGCCGGGTCGATCCCGCAGCCGTCGTCGATCACCGAAATTTCGACGACGCGCTGCGACCCGCGAACGCGGACGCAGACGCGGCCGCCGTTGCCGACGGCCTCGACGGCGTTGGCGAGCAGCGCGGAGATGGCTTGGTTGAGGCGCGCGGGCTCGCAGGTGACGCGGGGAACGGACGCAGCGCAATCGACCTCGAGCTGGACCCCGGGGGGAAGATTGGGCGTGAGCAAAGCCGCGGCGGCCTCGACGCCTTCGCGGATTTCGAACAGGCGCAGCCCGGCCCGGTCGAGGCTGATGAAGCGCTCGAGGGCGTTCATCAGGCCAGTGAGGCGGGTGAGGCCCTGATCGACCATCGGCCACAGGCCGCGGGCGGCGGCCAGGGCCTTGGCGAGCTTCTGCGCAGGCGCGGGGCTCTGCTGCTCGAGGTGGGCGTGGCTCCGCTCCATCACGCGGCGCAGGGTGTCGAGGGAGGAGCGCACGGCGCCGAGCGGCGAGTTGACTTCGTGCACGATGCCGGCCACGAGGCGGCCCAGCATGGCGCGCTTTTCGGATTCGACCAGCTGCCCCTGCGCTTCCTCCAGGTCGCGCAGGGCGCTGGAGAGCTGCTCGGTGCGCCGCTCGACCTGCTCTTCGAGGCCGCTGTTGAGGCGCTGGATGCGCTCGAGCATCAAGGCGCTCTCGAGGGCGACGGCGGCCTGGTTGGCGAAGGCGGAGAGGAAGTCGAGGTCGGCTTCGGTGAAGCGGTTGGCGCTGCGACCGTTGCTGACGTAAAGGGCGCCGAGCAGCTCGCTGCGGGGCTCGAGGGGGGCGCACATGGAGGAGCGCACCGAGAGGTGGTGCTGGGTGCGGGCGCTCTCGAGGCGCGGGTCCTGGCTGGCGTCGGCAAACAGCGCCGCGACGTGGTGCTCCTGCACGTAGCCGACGATGTTGCGGCTGTATTCGGCTTCGCAGCCGCTGCCATCCGCGCCCCCATCGCGGGATTTGTGCACGCGGGGGGCGAGCTCGCCGCTCTCGGAGTCGGCCATCAGCACGACGGCGTGGTCGAGATCGAAGGCTTCGAAGAGCAGCTCGAGAATCCCGCGCAGCAGCTCTTCGATGGCCATGGGCGAGCCGAGCAGGCGGGCACACCCCAAAAGCAGGCGCAGGCGATCGTCCGTCTGGGCCGCGCCCAGGCGCGTGGCGAGGGGCTTGGAGGACGGGCTCTCGTCGCCGCGGGAGGAGAGCAGCTCCACCAGGGATCGACGGCGCAGCTCGCTCGTGGCGTGCAGAAGCACGGGGCTCGAGGCGGCCTCTTTGGCCTGCTTGCCGGCGAGCACTTCGCTCTGCTCGAAGCGGTAGCGCGCGTTGCCGAAGCGCACCTCGCAGCCGTGCCCGAGCGCCTGCCGCCGCACGCAGCGACCATCGACGAACGTGCCATTTTTGCTGCCCATGTCCTCGATGGCGACCGCCCCCGCGATCGCGGTCAGCCGCGCGTGGTACTTCGAGAGCGTCGGGTTGAGCAGAACCACGTCGTTGTCCTCGGCCCGGCCGATGCGCAACACGCCGTCCGTCTCGAGCTCGATGGAGCGCTCGCCACGGTTGCTGCCGAGGGGAACGAGGCGGGGCATGCCCCGCGATATCATCGCGGCCAGGGGTGTGCAATCCTGGCGCGGGCCCCGCGGCGCTCCCTTCGAGCCGAGCCGCCCCGGCAAACGCCCTCCCCTCGGCAGAAAAGGCGCCTTTCGAGGCGCCCCGACCCACGCCGCGGCGCCTCGGGGCGTGCGGGGGGATGGCTCGCAGCCATCGACCGCGGCGGCCGCTCGTGCAGCGTTCCCATCGAGTCGATGGGCGATGTCGCCGCCCCTGACGGGGCGACGGCGGCGAAATCGCCCCAGAGCCACCCGTCTGGACCGCTGCACCCGTTCTTTTCTGGTCCTCATTTCAAGTGAAATGAGGCCCTCGCGGCTCGCCGGCCGCCAGCGGCCGACTCAGGCGACGGTGAGCGTCTGGGTGCTCGCGCCGCTCGGGGCGGGCCGCGCGGTAGCGCGCAAATCTCGCAGGGGTCGGCGGTACTCTTCCCACCACCGCTCGGCGTCGGCCGCAGTCCATTTGCCGTGGTCCGCGCAGCGCGAGAGCAGCTCGATCAGCTCGGCCGCGCCCTGCGGGCGGGCCTCGGGGCGTTTCTCCAGGCAGGCGAGCACCACGGCCTCGAGATCCTTGGGCAGCGGCCGCCCGAGCCGCTCGGAGGGCGGCGGCGGCTGGGTGTGCAGGTGGTGCGAGTAGACCTCGACCGACGTGGAGCCGGAAAATACGTGGTCGCCCGTCAACAGGTAGTAGCCGACCGCGCCCAGGGCGTACAGGTCGCTCTGCGGCCCCGCCTGACCGCCGCTGGCGATGGCCTCGGGGGCCATGTACATCGGCGTGCCCACCATGCTGCCGGCCTCCGTCAGCGCGGCATCCTTGCCGCGGTGCACGGGGCGCACGAGGCCGAAATCGAGCACTTTGACGGTATCGGGGTCGATACCGAGCGGGCTGAGCATGATGTTGGCCGGCTTGATGTCTCGGTGGATCAGCCCGAGGCCGTGCGCCTCCTGCAGCGCGCCGGCGGCCTGCTCGAGAATCTTGATCACGCGCGCCGCGGGCTGCGCGCCGCTCGCCGCCACCACCTGCGCCAGCGTAGCCCCCTTCAGGTGCTCCATCGCGTAGTAGAAAATGCCCTCGGGGGTGCGGCCGTAATCGAAGATGGTGATGGTGTTGGGGTGGGTGAGCTCCGCGGTGAGCTGCACCTCGGATTCGAAGCGCGCGATGGCCTGCTCGCTGCTCACCTCGGGGTTGAGCAGCTTGATGGCCGTCGGCCGGCGCAGCCGGCTGTGGCGAGCCCGGTAAACCTCGCCCATACCGCCCTCGCCGAGCTTCTCTTCGAGCGTGTACTGGCCGAGCTGCCTGGCCTCGAGCATGGCCACGCGCAGCCCGTGGACCACCCGCGTCACCGAGTAGCAAACGGCCACCACGATGCCCCACCAGAAGGCGGTGATGGCGGCCACCTGGGCCGAAGCCGCGATCTCGCCCTCACCGGCGCCGCCCAGCAGCTCTCCCGGAGCCAACCACACGATCGACAGCGGCAGCCCCACCAGCGCGGTCGTCGCGGCGTTGCGGCGCGGAGAGGAAGGCACGAGCGCGGCGCGGCTGACCAGCGCGAGGGCCACCGCCAGCGTCGCCCCCGCTGCGCTCAGCCGCTGGCGCAGCACCACGTAAGCCCCCGGCGGCAGATCCGCGAAGGGCTCGGCGATCCGCCCCAGCGGCTCGTCCGAGACGCGGCGCATCGCCAGCGAAACCGCCGTGATGGCGGCCAGCATCAGGCCGACCTCCACCGCGCGCAGGGCGGCCACCGCAAGCGAGACCCAGCGCGAGAGCGCCCAAAGCCCCCCCCACAGCGCCGCCGCGAGCAGCGCCAGCCAATTGTGCACGCGCCCGAGCCCTGCGCCCCCCTCCGCGAGCAACTCCGCAACCGCCAAAAACAGCAGCAGGGCCGCCGCCACGGCCGCCGCGTGCGCAACCCGCTCGCGCACCAGGGTCGCTTCGACTCTGACGCTCTCGGTGGCGGCCGGGCTGTGACCCATGCGGCGTCGTACACCGACACGCCCAGCCTTGTCAGCCCGCCGCGCAGCCGGCCTCGTCGCCCCGGCGCGAGCCCCCTGGGCTCCGTCATCGCCCCCCGTTTCGAGCGAATCAAACGCCCGGAGCGGGGTTTGCGCCCCGCCTCCGTCGCCCGGGCAGCTCGATCAACCAGCCGCCGAGCCCCCGCTCGGCCCGCGTCGCTCGAAGCTCAACGAAACAGATCGCGCCACCAGCTCCTGCCGAAATCCCAACCCGTCTCGAACTCGACGAACGCCGCGGGCGCCACCTCCAGCGGCTGGGTGCCCGCCAGAAACTCCTCCTCCACGGCGTCTTCCTGCCCCGGCCAGGCCAAAAGCCCCGTCTCCGGATCGATCAGCTCGGTGACGATGCCCGCCGGCCTGGCAAATCGCGTGGCGGGGTGACCCTGGTGGGCGGCCCGCATGAACCGCGCAAAAGCGGGCGCCGCCGTCCTCGAGCCCGACTCGCCCGCTCCGAGCGGCAACGCGTCGTCGTAGCCGACCCACACGGCGACGCACAGCTCCGTGCTGTACCCGACCAGCCAAGCGTCCTTTGACTGGTTGGTGGTGCCCGTCTTCGCGGCGACCGGCACTCCGATGGCCTGCAAGCTCTGGGCCGTCCCCTCCTCCACCACGCTCTGCAGCATGCTCGTGATCAAGTACGCCTCGGCGCTCGTCATCACCCGCCAGGGCTCCGCGCGAGCCTTTGCGCTCGAACGCTCGCCGCCGCGCCCGACTTCCACCAGAAGGCGGGGCTCCTGCCAGAAGCCGCCCGAGGCAAATGTAGCGTAGGCGTTGGCCAGCTCGATCGGTCGGACCTCGTAGGCGCCCAGCGCCAGGGAAAGATCTTTGCCGAGTCGCGAGCGAATGCCGATCTGCCGCGCCCAGTCGACGACACGCTCCGGCCCCACCTGCCGCAGCAGCAGCTGCGCCGCCTCGTTGTTGCTGTGGGCGAGCGCCCGACGCAGATCGAGGGAATAGGGCGGCTCGGCCTCCTCGAGCCCGTGCCCGGGCCACTCGAGCGGCAAGACCGTGGCGGCCGTCCACTGGCGCGTGTGAAACGCCGCGCTGTACACGAAGGGCTTGAAGGCGGACCCGGGCTGCCGGCGCGCCCGGCGCGCGCGATCCAGCTCCCCCGGCAAGCCTTCGTAGCTGCCCACGAGCGCGAGCACGTCCCGATTGCGCGGGTCGATGGCTACCAGCGCCGCCTGCGGGCCCAGCTCCAGCCGCAGCTGCGGCAAGCCTTCTGCGGGGGCCTCGTGCGCCACGCGCACGCGGAGCAGCGCCCCCGGCGCCGTGAACTCGCTCGGTCGCAGCCCGTGGGGGTTGTAGCGCTTCTCCCGCGCCAGTTGCACCTCGCCGAGCAAATCACCAACCTGCACACGGATCGCCGAGCGCGCGTCGTCCACCGCCTCCACGGTGCCCACGTAAATGTGATGGCGGCGAGGCGTCCCCCGAAAGCGCTTGCCCCACAGACGCACACGCGACTCCATGAACGGTGGCGTCAACCGATGACGCTCGGCATACTCGTCGAGCGTCTCGCGAATCGCCTGGCGCCCGAGGGCCTGCAGCCGCGAATCGAGCGTGGTCCGAACGGTGTAGCCGCCCCGGTGCCCCTCGGCACGCTCGCGGCGGCGGATTTCCTTCCGCGCAAGCGCGACGACTTCCGGCGAAAGTGAGCTCTGCGCCACCGGGGGCGACGCCAGGCGTAGCGGCGAAGCCATCGCGGCGGCATGGGCCGAGGCACCGATGAACCCCTTCTCCAGCATCTGATCGAGCACGTAGGCGCGCCGCGAGAGCGCACGCTCGGGCGAAACCCGCGGCGAATAGCGGCCCGGAGAAGAGAGAATCCCCGCCAGCACGGCCGACTCGGGGAGGTTCAGCGCCCGCGCCTTCTTGCCGAAATAGTAGAGGGCCGCCTCCTCCACCCCGTGGCGCCCGTGGCCCAAGTACGCATGGTTGAGGTACAGGCCGAGGATCTCATCCTTCGTCAGCTCCCGCTCCAGCTTCCACGCCAAGAAGAGCTCACGCAGCTTCTGCAGGTAGGCCCGCGAGCGACCGAGCAGCACGATCTCGCCGACCTGTTGGGTGATCGTGCTGCCGCCCTGCGCCGTGCGCCCGTTGCGCACGTTCGCCCAAAGCGCGCGCAACACCGCGGGGTAGCGAATCCCCCCGTGCTCGTAGAAGTGCGCGTCCTCCGCCGCCAAGAACGCGAGCTTCGTCACCGTGGGGATCTCTTCGAAGTCGATCACCGTGCGCCGCTCGTCGAACATCGTCGAGAGCAGCTCGCCATCCGCCGTGAAGATTCGGCTCGTCTGCGGCGGGTCGTAGCCCTCCCGAAGCTGGCTCACGTCGGGCACGCTCTTCGCCACGCCGAGCGCGATGGCCCCGCCGCCAAAGCTGCCCAGCAACGCGACCCACACGCCGACCCGGATCGCCCACGTGAACAGGAGCCGCCGCCACGCCGCACCCGCCGCAATCCCCCCCGGAGGCGGACCGGGCTCGGAACCGCGGGGCCCCGACGCACCCCGGTCCGGAGCCTCGCGCCCGCCAGCCCGCGCCGCCGCAGCTTCGGCAGCATCGCCCGGGGCGTTGGCGCGCGGCTCGAATTCACTGCCCGCGAAGGCCGCCCCGCTCGAACGCCCCGCAGCGATCGCGCCTTCGGTACCAATCGGCCCGGCCGAAGCCCCGGCGCACTCCGCCAATCCTTCCGCTCCCGCCCTGCGCCCAGGCGAGTCGCAAACGGCAGGCTCGACAGCTCGGGCCTCGCACGCATGCGCGCCTGCGCCGAGCTCCCAGGAATCCAACCCGAGCGCAATCCTCTCCAAAGCCGCCGGGTCCCCGGCCCCCTGCTGGCAAGCCGCGGCCGGCGGAGCATTGCATTCTGCGGCGGGTTTCAAGCAATCCGGCCGGTCAGCGCCACCCTCAGACGCATCAGGCTCGGAGCCCGTCTCTGAACCCCGGACCAACACCCCGGCAGTCTGCCAGGGGCCCGGCCCGGCCGCAAGCCGCGGCCGGGGACGCCCGGGCTCGCCCTTTGCGAGTGCGCTGCGGGCGCCCCCCGGAGGACCTCGACTCGGGCAATTCACGCTCCCCTTGCTCGTCCCACGCGGTTCACACGGCCTCGTCCCAAGCGCTGGGCGCTCTCCCCGTCGCGCCCCAATCAAGGATTTCCGGTACCCCGCGGGACGAGGCCAACCGCTCGTCGCCCAGAGAAGCACGAGCTCGCACCTGCATCGAGCAAAGCGCGGCGGATGGCTCTTGGTCGTTGCGAGCCGAGGTCGCGGAGTCACTCGCTGGAGGGTCGAAGGCTTCCCCGGGGAAGACGTCATACCGTCGGTTCAACGGAGCCGACCGGCGCTGCGGCGCAACTCTCCCCCGTTCGGGTCGTCGTCGAAGACGGTGCGCGGCCGTGTTCGGCCGTGACGGGACTCGCCCGCAGCAACCGAGCAGCAACGCTCACCCGACCCCGTCTGGCGGCATCCCCAGAGCCGCCGATTTCGTATCGGGCTACCGGCTCGTGCGGGGGCGCGAGGGAGCCTGCCAGCCCGCCGAGCCTTGGGCGCCGGCTGAGCTTCTGGCAGAACAGGCGGAGCAGTCTCGCTTCAAACCGGAGGTTGATGACGGCATCGGACAGTGTGGGAACCGCTGACGCGAGCAAGACCTCAACCCTCTACGGTGGGCTGCCATCCGCGCCCACGGGGCGCGATGGGCCTTGACCACAATGCTGGTGGCGGTGACGCACCGGGCGCTCCATGTGGCACCCCTCCGTTCCAAGCCGCACCGAAGCGCGCCGCGCCATCCACCCCCGTTCCTCCCAACGGATGACCGTCCGCCAGACGTTCGTGGCGAGTCCTCACGACTCGTCGTTCGAACGCGGTTGCCTCTCGTCGATTGCACCACTCGACCCGGCACGCGGTGAGAATCCGAGGTCCCAGCGACGGCGAACGGTGTCGAGACGCGCGATCCCGCTGGCTCGATTCGTCATCGACACGGCATCACGCGCCGCGAGCGGGGACGAGTTCGTCGACGAGTCGGCCCTCGACATCGCTCTGTCGGACATCCCGACCGTGTGGTAGGGGCAGTGCAGTTGGATCCCTATCGTGCAAACCTTCATCTTTCAGGTGAGTGGCAGCTCACGCGAAGCTCGCGAAACTTGTCGCCGCTGCCTCCATGCAGTACGTACGACGCTGCCCGAACTGGGGGTTGCGCTCGAGTTGAACGTGGTCGAGCTGGAAGAGCTCGGCGCTGCCTTCGGAGCACTGAGTGCTCCCCATCATCCAGGTGATCAAAGTCGGCTGCAATACCGCTTCTCGCCGTACGCACTCACAGTGGCGTTTGGTGAATCGCCGAGCGATGTCCCGCTCATCGAGGCCGTGTGCGAGCAGGTTGAGCGGCGCGGGGCTCGCGCAGCCGCGACCATGCACGGAAACTTCTCCTTCATTCATGTCGACCGCCACAGCCGGGAAATCTGGTTTGGCGGGACGGCGCTGGGACATCATGCACTCTTCTTCCGCGCAACACCGCCGCGATTGTCTCTCGGTCTGCAAGATCTCGTGGTGCGTGCCGCCGCGGCGGCTCCGCTCGAAATCGACTGGGTCAGCGTTGCAAGCTCACTCGCGTGTGACTGGTCACTGCAAGGTCGTTCATTCGCGCGAGGAATCGAACGCTGTTCGCCCCAGTTGATCGCGCACTGGAAAGGCGGGGCATTGACCCTCTCGCGAGTACCGGGAGTAATATCGGAGGGGCGCATCGATGGATCGGATACGCGTGCGACGAGTCGGCAAGTGGAGCGCGTTGGCGAAGCTTTGTGCTCCTCCGTGCGCCGGAGGGTCCGCAACCTTTCGGTGGTGCGAAGCTCCCTCACGGCGGGGTTGGACAGCCGAGCGGTTTGGGCCATGCTCGTCCGGGAGTCAGGGGGAAGAGCCCTCATTGCGAGCACCTCCGGCGGCACCTCGAGCCTCGACGTTCAAGTCGCCCGCAAACTGGCTCATTGGGTTGGTGCAGAGCATGAGCGTTCCGAGCCGTCGCCCCCAACCGCCGCAGAATTCGATGCGACGAGCCGACTGATGGCGTTCTTCTGCAACGGAGATACGAACGCGAAGCGCGCGATGATTGGTCGCCCAACGCTCACTCGAAAAGCCGCGCCAAAAGCGGGAGGCCAGGGAGGCGAGATCTTTCGCGGTTTCTTTTATCCGTACTTTGGACCCCGCGGAGTCGTGCCGAATGATATTGGCTTGATCGCAAGCCGACTGGTTCGCTGGCGCTTCCGCAGGCTAGCCTCCCTTTCGTTTCAAGACAAAAGGTTGGGGGGCGCAGTTTCGGACCGCCTCATCGAAACGCTTGGATTGCTGGCAGAGAACTCTTCAGACCCCTACGACATCCTCGACCAGTTCTACCTACTCGAGCGCTACGGCTGCTGGGGCGCGACCAGTGCTCGCCTGCCATGGTCGGCGGCGTGGACGCCATTCGAAGACTTGGCGGCGATTCGGGCCGCGTATGCCTTACCGAGCCCTGTTGGCAAGCATTGCACCGTCATGCCGCTCCTGATCCGGCGCTTCCTTGTAGGCGGCCACGGGGATCCGCAGAAAACTGACGCGAACCCCCGCGGCCAGGCGGGGCTACTTCTTCTTTCGTGAGGCGGAGGTCGGCGGCTTTGCCGCCGGCCTCGTCTTGCTCTTTCGGAGGATGCGTTGTCTGTCG
>JBNKVS010000107.1:0-60875 GCA_050299315.1 Polyangiaceae bacterium | reverse complement strand
GACCGCCTTCCGGCGGCTTCGCCTCCGCTGCCACGAACCTGGGTTAGAGGCCCGCAGCGCGCAAGTGCGCATTTTCTTGGGACCCGCGATGTCTATCGCGGGAATAGGACTCAGTTTTCAAGGACCGCGCCGGCGCCGCTTCCGCGTTTCGCCGTCGAGGGAGGCGGAAACTAGGCTCGAGCCGGGTTCTTGTCAAAGCCTGTCTGCACGAATCGAATGCCCCAGCGCTTTTTTGTTCACTAGGCCGGGCCAGTTGACCGGTTCCGAGTTGGGGTACGGCGAAAGGCGCACGCGACGCGGAGACGCCGGGCGAGCGCCGGGGGCGCACGCTGAGGCGCGATGTCCGCGGCTCCGCGCGGGGCGCGCCGGATGGCACCGGCACCAGGAGACGCGGCGGCCCGAGGGGAAAACGCGCGAGATGGAGCGCCGTCATTCGGCGCGGCTGCGCAATGGCGTGCTGGGGCGCTCGGTGAAAGGGCAGCCAGGGTTGGATGGCGAAGGCCGGCGGCGGGGGCGGACACCGAGGAACGCGCGCGCCGCTCGTCGGTTCAAAGGGCGCCCCGGCTACGGAGACGCGAAAGCCGTAGCTCGCCGCGGTCTGCCCGCGTCGAGCGGCTTGGGCCCCAGAAGCGAGCCAGCAGCGAGCGAAGCGCCGTCGCGGGAGCACGAGGTTGGCTGATTCCCGCCGGGCAACGACACGGTGACTCGCTCGGCGCGGGCGAGCCATACACGCCTGCGCCGCAGCCGCTTCGACGGGGCGCTCGGCGCGGGCGACGCGCACGGGCATGCTCCGCGGCGGAGCGACACGTGGGGCTCCGGGGGCGCACGAGCGCGCAGCGAAGCGCCCCGGGGAGCTGCCTTGGCCGGGTGGGGCGACGGTCGCGCGGCAGGCGGCGTGCGACCCGAGCGCCCGCGGGACCTGGCCTCTCGGGCGGGGGCTGGACGCGGCCGCGACGAGGGGTCGGCGCCTCGACGAGGGCCGCTCCGGGGGACTTGCCGTGCCCCCAGCCGGCGAAGCCGGCTTGGGGGGCACCCGGCGCTTTGCGCCGGGCCGTGAGGAGGCGAGCGGCGTGGGGGGCAACCCTGCCCTTTCACGCGCGGGGCGCTTCGCGAAGGGCGCGACACACCGCCGATTTCCGCCGGGAGCTTGCCCGCCCAGGGCGCCCCCGCAGTACCATTTCGTGCCGTGACAGCCCCCTCTTTGCTCGCATTGCGGCTGCGGGCGGTCGGCTGCGTCGCCACCATCGGGCTTTCCGCCGCAGCCGCTCCAAACGCCTGGGCGACCGCGAACGGTAGGCCCTCGGTGAGCGCTTCGTCCCCCGGCGAGGCCCCGCCGCCCGAGGCCACCGGGCGCAGAACGGGCGATCCCGAGGGGGTCGAGGGGGTCGAGGGGGTCGAGGGCGAAGTCGAAGGGCCGCAGGCTTCGCGCGAGGACGGCGCGCCCGAGGGCGATCTGCCCCCACGGCTCGACACCGACGTGGATGCCGCGCGCGAAGAGAACCCGCTGGGGCTGCGGCGCGGCTTCGTGTCGCTGTTCGCGTTTTGGGCCCAGGGCAAGGTCTGCCCCGGTTTGGAGCTCAGCCTCGGCGGGCAGTGGCTGCACGGCACGCTCGAAGCGGCGTTGATTTTCGTCACGGACTCGACGCCGAGCTTCGACGGCTCGCTGCTGGGCAACCAGCTCGGCGCCTTCCTGGAGGCGACCCCCCTGCAGCTGCCCAACCTGGAGCTGGGTGCCGGCTTGGGGGCAGACTTCTTCCTGCTCTGGGGCATCAGCCAAAACGCCAGCGAGAGCGCCCTGGCCGCGCGCATCCTGTTGCGACTGATCTACGATCCCTTCAGCGTTTCCGTCTCGGGCCGCACCTACCTGCTGGCGAGCGAAGGGCTGGAGCTCGGGACCAGCCGCAGCGGATCCTCGGGGCCCGCGGTGCTCCTGACCACCGGGCTCACCTACCGGTTCGACTTGTGATGAGAAAAGCAGCGGCTCTCCTCTTGGTGCTCGGTTCGACGCTCGGCTGCGCGCCCTTGACCTTCTCCAACCAGGCCGAGGTGGACTTTGCTCGCTATGCGGACATCGCCTTGGAGATGAGCGGCCTCGACGGCGCCCTGCGCGAGGCTCGATACCTGCAAGAGCAATTGGAAGAAGATTCGGGCTTTCGCTCGGTCGCCATCGAGCCGGCCTCCTCCGACGCCACGCTGCGCGTCGAGCTGACGGTCGAGGAAGCTCGGGAGCTGCTCTCCGACGACCCGACCGAGTACGAGGTGGAGGTGCGGTTCGAGCTAGTCGCCCCGGACGGGGGGGTGCTCACCGACGGGGAGGCCTCGGGCGGACCGGGCACGTCGCGCACGCAGGCCATCGAGAGCGCGCTCGACGAGGTGGTGACACACTTTCTGCCGAGCTACCGCATCTGAGGGCTGCGAGCTGCCCGCCGCGCCGGCCCGGGCCGGCGCGACCGGGATGAGCCCCTTTTCTCCGGGGTCGCCGCAGCGCCCACGGCCGCCGAAGCGGGCGGGGCGAGTCGGGGCGTCGGAGCGTTTCGACGACGGGCGCGCCGGCTCCTCGCTCACATCCAGGCTGGCCGGGCTCGAAGCGGCGCCTGGGCGCTGCCAAGCCGGAAGTCGTCGGCCAAGTCCGCGGTGAGGGGCACGAGCGAGTCGCCCTGGAAGCACCGGTAGCTGCCGCTGGCCTCCGGGCCGTAGGACCAGAGCGCCGCGTCCGGCGCTCCGAGCTGGTGGCTCCACGTGTCGGTCAGCAGCCACGTGGCGCCGTCCCTGCCGACGAGCTGCTCGGCGCTGAGCGCAACGGGGCGATGGAGCTTGTCGTCCGCCCAGCCTCGCAGCGCTTTCAGGCGGATGGCGTCGACTCGCTCGTCGATCTGGTACGAGACCTTGGCGCCCTCGATGTCCGCGGGGCCATACAGCCAGTACTGCAGCCCCGGCAGGGCGAAGAGGAGATGGCTGTAGATCGCATCGATGAACAGCGCGACGGCCAGTGGCTCGTCCCCCCAGGGACTCTCCGCGGACCAGTAGGCGAAGTAGGAGACGTCGAGGCGGTCGCCGTTTCGCTGGACGCGATACGCCAGTGTGTCACCCAGCTCCCCTCGAAAGTCGGAGGTCTCCCCCACGCACACCTTGTGCGAGCGAACCCAGTCGTCCTCGAGCCGCTCGACGATGGAAGCGGCGTCAGCCCAGTCCGGTTGTGGTTGCGACGCGGCCAGACACGCAGAAAGACAGACCCCGAGCCCCCCCCACAGTCGCAGCCCACGATTTTTGATCGACAGTCTCATCAGCCACCGATCCGAACGACACGAGGCAGCTGGGCTGTAGCCAGCAGACGTGACTGACTTGCGACCATCGCGCGACAATTCGCGCGGTCGGTCGGTCTCGGTGGAGAAGCCGGGGCCGACTGGTGAAATCCCGGGAGCGGCGGCGCCCTGCGACCGACCGCACCGGTGCTACGGCAGAGCCGTGGGCGGCGAGCTCAGGCTTTGGCCGGGCCCTCGCCGCTCGAGTCCCCCGAGTAGACGAAGGCCTTGCCCATCCAGTGAGCCGCGGCGATCGCGTCCTCCACGATCAAATACAGCGCCGGCACGAGCAGCAGGGTGATGACCGTGACGAACAGGGCGCCGAAGCCGAGGCTGATCGCCATCGGGATCAGAAAGCGGGCCTGGAAGGAGGTCTCGAAGATCATCGGCATCAGCCCGAAGAAGGTCGTGAGCGAGGTCAGCAGAATCGGCCGAAAGCGCCGCATGCCACCGGCGACCACGGCCTCCAGCAGGGGCAGCGGCTGGGGCTGTTCTTCACTGCCGAATCCGATGCGCCGGAAGCGATTGATCCCGTCGACGAGAACGAGTGAATCGTTCACCACCACGCCGGAGAGCGCGATGATGCCCAGGACGCTGATGAAGCTGAGGGAGTAGCCGAGCAGCACGTGCCCCAGGACGGCCCCGAGGATGCCGAACGGGATGGCCGACATGACGATGATGGGCTGCAGGTAGCTCTTGAAGGGGATCGCGATGAGGGCATAGATGGCGAGCAGCGCGACCAGATAGTTCGGCCCGAGTGTGGCGAAGCTCTCCTGTTGCTCCCGCTGCTGCCCACCCATGCTCGTTTCGAGCCCGGGGAAGCGGGCCTCGAGCTTGGGCAGGATGTCCTGGCGGAGGCTGTCGAGCACGGGGCGCGGCGAGGGGTGGCCGTAGGCCAGCGCCGCCGAGACGTTGACGGTGCGCCTGCCGTCCTCTCGATTGATGGAGGTCGGGGCCTGGCCGCGCGTGAAGTCGGCGACGTAGGCGAGCGGGACGTAGCCTCCGCCCGGCACCGCCACGGTGAGCTCGCTCAAATCTTGCTCGGAGCTGCGCTGATCTTCCGGCAGCATCACGCGCACCTTGAGCTCGTTGCGCCCGCGCTGTTCGCGCACCGCCTCGACGCCGAAGAAGGCCGAGCGAAGCGCGAGCCCCACGTCCCGGCTGGTCACGCCGAGGGTGGCCGCCTCGTCGCGCAGGGTGAAGCTGAGCTGGGGCTTGCCGCCCTCGTAGGTGTTGTCGACGTCTTCGAGCGAGGAGAAGCTCCGCAGCTCCTGCTCCAGCGCCTCCGAGGCCTGGCGCAGTACGTCGGTGTCACGGTGGGCGAGCCGTACGTCGACGGGGTTGCCGCCGCCGGGCCCGCCCGGCACGCCGATGCTGAGCGCCGAAAGGCCGCTGAGCTTGGGCATCTCGTCGCGCCACGCTTGGGTGAACTCGTCCGAGGAAAAATCTCGCTCGTAGCTCGGCGCCAACTCGAGCCAGGTTTGCAAGAGGTGGCTGCCCTGGCCGCCCCCCATGTTGGGCAGCCCCGCGCCGACCTTGGTGAAAACGCCCCGCATGATCTCTTCGCCTCCGAAGCGCTCGGCGGCCCGCAGCCCCGCGGCCTGCAGCTCCAGCGCCACGGCCTCCGTCTGCTCGACGGGGACGCCGTACGGCAGCCGCGCTCCGGCGGCGATCACGTCGCCTTCGAGGCGCGGGAAGAACGTGTAGGGGATCTTCCCGCTCGCCACCAGAGCTCCGCACACGAGTAGCGAAGATACCCCGGCGGCGACGACGGCGTAGCGGTAGACGAGTAGCCTGCGCACGAAGGGCTGGTAGAGGCGCTCGATCAGGCCCTGCAGGCCCCCGTCGACGGCCGATTGGAGGCGATCGAGCGGCGCAAGGACGCGCGAAAACAGGGTCGGTCGCCCGCTCTCGTGCGCGAGGTGCGCGGGCAGCACGAAGAAGGATTCCAACAGCGAGACCAGCAGAACGGAGATGACCACCATTGGAATGACGGACAGGAACTTCCCCATCACGCCCGGCACCACGAGCAGGGGGGCGAAGGCGGCCACGGTCGTGAGGATCGAAAAGGTGACCGGCACGGCCATCTCCCGCGCCCCTTCGATGGCGGCCAACAGCGGCGGAGACCCCGCGGCCCGCCGGGCGTGAATGCTCTCCGCCACGATGATGGCGTCGTCGACGACCATGCCGAGCGTCACGATCAACGCGAACAGCGAGATCATGTTGATGGAGACCCCGAGGCTGTGCATGAAGACGAAGGCGCCGAGAAACGACACGGGAATGCCCAACGCGACCCAGAAGGCAAGCCGCCGGTGCAGGAACAGCCCCAGCGTGATGAGCACCAGGATCAGGCCGCTGATCGCGTTCTTGCGCAGCAAATCCATGCGCGCGCGCAGCAGCTTGCTCCGGTCGTTCCAGATGGTGACCCTCACGCCCTCGGGGACCTCGCGCCTGAGCTCCTCCGCGTAGCGATGGACGGCCGCCGCTACGTCGAGCGGGGTCTCCTCCCCCACCCGAAACGCGGTGACCCAGACCATCGGCTCGCCGTTGAAGAAGGCTGCCTCGTCCCGATCTTCGTAGCCGTCCGTGATGGTGGCGATGTCGCCGAGCCGGAGCTGATCCCCGCCGGCCGTGCCGCTCACGATGATGTCGGCGAACTCCGCCGCGTCCCGGCGCCGGTCGTCGACGCGCACCAGCAGCTCGCCGCTGCGCGTGTCCAGCCCGCCGGCAGGCAGCTCGATCGAGGTGGCTCGAATCTTCTGGGCGATCTCCTCGAGCGTCAGCGAGTGGGCCTCGAGGCGCTCGCGGCTGACCTCGATGCGCACCTCGAGGGGGCGCACCCCCTGAATCTCGACCTGGCTGATCTCGGGTAGCGCGAGCAGATCGTAGCGCGCCCGCTCCGCGAGCTCGTGCAGGGCGGCCTCCGTCTGCTTTCCGGAGAGAAAGATCGAAACGACCTCGTTGCGCCGTTGCGCGACGGCGACGCTGGGCCGCTCCGACTGCTCGGGGAAGGTCTGGATGCGGTCGATCGCATTTTTGACCTCGGCCGCGGCCTCGTCGGCGTCGAGGGTGAGGTCGAGCTGCACGGTCGCGACCCCCTCGGAGGCCACCGAGCGGATGCGCTTGATGCCGTCGATGCGCCGCACCGCCTCCTCGACCACCAGCACGATGCCCTGCTCCACCTCGGCGGGGCTCGCCCCCGGCAGCGGGACGGTGATGTTGATGATGTCGAGATCGAACTCCGGAAATACCTCCTGCTTGACGCTGAATGCGGCCAGTAGCCCGCCGAGCAGGGCGACCACCATCAGCAGATTCGCCGCCACGGAGTTTTTCGCCATCCAGGCGACGGGGCCTTTCTTGGAGGCCGCCACCGGGGGAATCGTCGACTCGGGCATGCTCAGTGGATCCTGTCAGCTTCGGAGGGCGGGTCAGCGGCCGGGGGCGGCTGCTCCGCCTCCGCCCGCGAGCGGACCACCGTGCCCACGAGCGGCCTGGACAGCCGGGAGGTGACGAGCATCTCGCCGGGCTGCACGCCGCCGGTGACGTAGAGGTTCTCGCGATCGGCCCAGCCGATCTGCAGGGTGCGGGGCTCCAGCTTGCCCGCCACCGAGACCCAGGCCGTGGTGCCGTCGTAAACCGCGGTGCGGGGTATGGTGAACACGTCGTCGAAGGGCCTGCCTTCGATCTCCGCGACGACCATCGCCCCGGGCAGCATCGGCAAGCCCTTTGCCGTCGACAGGGCGTCCTGCACCTCCACGACCAGCTGCGCTCGACGGGTTCGGTCGTCGAGCTGCTCGACGAGCCGCACCACGCGCCCCTCCCGCACGATTTCCTCGCCGAGCGCGAGGCGCTGCGTAATCAGGGCCGGCGAGCCCACCCCGCTGCCCTGCCCGGGGATCGACAGCAGCGAGAGATCGTCGAGGCGGACGGAAACCACGACCCAGATCTCCTCCACGCCCACCACGTAGCCGAGCACCGATCCGGGGCTGACGACTTGCCCCAGGGCCACGCTCTTGCGGATCACGGCGCCGGCGAACGGGGCCCGAATCACCGCGCGCTCGAGGTTCAGCCGGGCGCGCTGCAGGGCGCTCTCGCCAGAGGCCATGTTGGCTTTGGCGGCCTCGAGCTGGCTCTCCCGCGAAAACAGCGCCGTGGCCTCGCCTCGCTCGCCGAGGGCGGCCCATTCGTGCGAGGCCAGCTCCTTGCGCGCCTCTTCCTGCTCGATGGTCAGCTGCGCGGAGCGCACGTTGCCTCGCTGCTGCTCCACGGCCAGCGCGTACTCGCGCTCGTCCACCCGCACGAGCACCTCCCCCGCCTTCACGCGCGCCCCGGGAACCAGCCGCGGGGAGACGTACGTGACCGAGCCGGCCACCTGGGGCATGAGGTTGAGCTCGCGCGCCGGCGTCACGATGCCGGAGCCGGTGATTTTGGCGCGCTCCGGCCTGGGTCGGAGCTCGATCAGGTCGACCACCGGTGCCTGGGCCGCGGGCGGTGTGCGACCGGCCTGGGGTGGCGCCTTCATGACGCGGCTGGCCAGCAGGAGCCCCGTCCCCAGCAGGACGACGGGAAGAAGGATGCGGAGCAAACGGTGAGCCATGACGTTTCCTGTGCAGCGATAGCGCACGACGGCGCAGATACCAGTCCCGGCGGACGCCCGGGGGACATTGGCAACGCGGCGCAGCGGGGCGACTCGCAGGCCGGGGGTTGCGCGCGAGGCGTCAGGGCCGGAGGCGCTCACGCGCGGGCGCCGCTTGACGCCGGGGGCGGCGTACGCCACACCCCGCGCGATGAGCGCCGAGGTCGCGCCGCGCCGCGCACCCTCGCTGGCCCTGGGCGGCACCTACTTTTCCGTGTATGGGGCCCTCGGCGCCTTTTTGCCGTATTTCCCCCTGTGGTTGGAGTCACACGGCTTCCGCTCGGGTCAGATGGCCGCCATCCTGGCCCTGGTTCCCGCGATGGCGGCGGTGGTCCCGCCGTGTGTGGGCCGGCTCTGCGATCGGCGCGGGGCCCGGGCGAACCTGCTGATTTTCCTGGCCGTCCTCTCGGCGGCGAGCATGGCGGGGTTGGGCGGCTGCGAACGCCTCGGGGTCGAGATCGGCCTGCCGCTGCTGCTCGTGGGGTTCGTGCCGTTCGCCGCGGCGCGCCCGGCGCTGATCCAGCTCGCCGATCGCATCGCGCTCGAGACGGGCGAGGATTACGGCAAGCGCCGGCTGTGGGGGTCGGTGGGCTTTCTGGTGGTGGAGCTGTTGGTCGGGCGTTTTTGGTCCGCTCGGCGAGGGTTTCCGCTGCCCTGGTGGATCGGCGGCTGGCTCTTGCTGGGCGCGGCGCTGGCGCTGGCCCTGCCCCGGCGCACCGCCGCGTCGCCGCAAGCCCGTGCCGCCGAGAGGGTCGCGCGGCCCGCCGCGGTTTACGCCGCGCTGAGCCGCCTGGGCGAGGGCCTGCGAAAGAACCGACGGCTCGCGCCCTTTCTGCTGAGCGCGTGCCTCTTCCAGGCGGCCAACATCAGCTACCACGTGTGCGGCTCGCTCCTCTTTCGGGACCTGGGAGCGGGAGGCACCGCGGTGGGCGTGCTGTGGGGGATCGGGGTGGTGGCGGAGGTCGCGCTGATGACCGTGGCCGGCGGGTGGACGCGCCGCATACGCCCGGAGGTGCTGCTCGTGCTGGCGCAGCTGGCGGGAGTGCTGCGGTGGGCGCTGACCGCCTCCCTCCGGAGCCCGCTGCCCGCCTATTTCGTCCAGTTGCTCCACGGGGCGACTTTTGGCCTCACGCTGGTGTGCTGCCTGGAATACATCAAGCGCAGCGCGCCCCCGCAGCAGCTCGGCCAGATTCAAGGCGCGCTGATGGCGGCGCAGGCGCTGGGGGGCATCGCGGGAAGCCTCGCGTGGCCCGTGGTGTATGCGACGAGCGGTGCCCCGCTGGTGTTCGGGTGGGCCGCCGCCCTCAGCCTGGTGTCGGCGGCGCTCACCCAGTGGGGGTTGGTCGCTCCGCGCCGCGCGCCACTCGGCTCCGCGGCGCCCCCGTGACGCCGAACGGGCCGGGGGCAAGCGCGCCGGGGGCGCTCGAGCCATCCGACGGCCTCGCGCGGAAGCGACCGTGGGTGCGAGCCCGGGCCACACCCGGCCCCCACCCTCGGGGCCAGGTCGTGAGAAATCCGGGCCAGACGGGGGCGGCTTCAGGGAGTGGCGCGTCGTGCCGTTTCGAACAGGGAGATGCGCAGTTTCGGCGAGTTCCTGATCGATAGGCAGCTGGCGACCCACGCTCAATTGGTGGACGCCCTCATCTGGCAGCGGCAGGAGCGCATCCCCGTGGTGCAGCTGATCCTCGATGCCGAGCTGCTCACCCCGGCGCAGGTGCTCGCCGTCCTGGACCACGAGATGGCCCACGCGGTGACGTTCGAGCAAGCGCTGTTGGACTTGAAGCTGCTGGGCGAGGAGCAGGTCGAGGAGCTGCGCGAGCAGCACGTCGAGTCCGGTCCCCACATCGGCCAGGTCTTGGTGGCGATGGGTGCGCTCGAGGAGAAGGAGCTGCTCGAGGGCCTACGCACCTACGAGCAAGCCAGCAAGGCGCGGGAGGGCGCCGCCTGAGCCTGCCTCGGGCCCGAGCGAGCTCGGCGCGCGTGGAAGACGACCGACACGCCCGCTGCCGCAATTCCTTGCCTCCCCCAAGACCCGTCGCCCACCCAACCCTCTTCAATTCCCCGTGCGCCGCCCTCAGAAGTCGAAGAAACGACCCATCGCCTCGAAGGTCGGCGTGCGCGTCATGCAGCTGATCCGCGGAGCTGCCTATCAGCCGCCGATGCTTCCTGCCGCTGCGCAGGAGCTGCTCGAGCTGGCTCACTCCCCCAACGTGTCGCTGCAAAAAGTCATTCGGCTGATCGAGGCGGAAGCGACGATCGCCGGAGAGGTGCTGCAGACGGCTCAGTCCAGCTTCTATTCTCGCGGCCACCCCGTCGAGTGCCTGTCTCAAGCCGTGGTGCGCATCGGAGCCAAGCAGCTCTCGAGGATTTTTTTGGAAGTGTCGGCCAACGCGGCGATATTCCAGTCGGAAAAGTACCACGCTCGAATGCTCGAGCTTCAGCGCCACAGCATGGTGGTGGCGCGGGTGGCCGCCGCGATGGGTCCCCGCTACGGCGTGGGCCCCGACCGCGCCTACCTTTGCGGGCTGCTCCACGACGTGGGGATCGCGGCCGGCCTGCTGGTGCTGGAGCGCAACGAAGAGGAGTTTCGCAAGGTGGACGAGTCCGCCTTGATCGGGGAGCTCAGTTCGATCCACCAGCAGACCTCCGGTCGCCTCGCACAGCGTTGGAACCTCTCGGCCGAGGCGCGGTGGGTCCTGGGTCACCACCACGACTTTCGAGCGGGCGAGGAGATCAACGCGCTGGCTGCCGTCATCTGCGTGGCAGACGGCCTGGCGCACAGGGCGGGCGCCGCGGGTCCGGAGGTGTTCGACGAAAAGCGCTGGGAGGACGCCGTGGATCACCTCGAGATGAGCGAGGTCGAGATGCAGCGGTTCGAAGCCGTGGCGACCGAGGCCACCAGCGAGCCGGCGAGGGGCGACGAGGAGGCGCCGTCGCCCTCGCGGGGGGCGGGTTCCTCCCCAAAGCCGTGAGACCACGCCCTCGCCCGGATGCGGCGCCGGGCCCGAGCCGTGGCGCTCGAGGTGAACCATTTCGGAGCGCGAGCGGCCTCCTGACGCGGCGGTTTTCGGCCGTCGTCGCAGCGGGCCGCCGGCGCGGGGTGTGACGGGGCACCGAGCGTTCACCCGCCCCGACGAGCGGGTGGCGACGACTGCGCGACCCGACTCGGTGCGCGGCCAGCGCACGGTGGCTTGCAGAGGAAGCCGTCGCTCGCGCCGGAAAACAACCCGCCCGGCGGCTCTCTCGCGCACTTCTCGCCCCGGGGCCGGCGCGCTGGGCCGGGTCCGGAGGGCGGCTGTCCGCGGGCTCTCAGCGGGCGATAACGCTGGAGAAAATGGCGAGAGCCGGGGAAGGCGGCGCTCGGTGCGCGACGGGCGACGGCTCCGGCGAGCCCCGCGGCGGGCGCCGGCGACTCAAGAAGGAGCGCCGGCACCCGTTGTTGATGGAAGGGAGATACGCATGGCTCGAATTCTGATCGTGGACGACTCGCCCCTCGTCCGGCAAACCCTCCAGGCGACGCTGGCCGGCGCCGGCCACGAGACGGCCGTGGCCGAGGACGGCATCGGCGCCCTGGCGATGGTACGCCGCGGAGATTTCGACCTCGTCGTGGCGGACGTGAACATGCCCAAGCTCGACGGCGTCGGTCTGGTTCGGCTGATTCGCGAGCACGTGGCGCACCGGTCCCTGCCCGTGCTGATGCTGACGAGCAGTCAGAACACCATTCGGCGCGAGGGCTCGCGCGAGGCCGGCGCCACGGGCTGGATGGTGAAACCATTCGAGCCGACTCTGCTGCTGTCGAAGATCGACGAGCTCATCGCGGCCGCCACGGCCTGAGCGGAGCCCTCCCCGACCGCCGCGGGCTCAGGCGTCTTCGGGGCTCGACTCGTCGCGCAAGCCGGGCACCGCAGGAAAGTACTGGACCTGCGCACCCAGCTCGTGGCCCCCGGGCAAGCCCGTGCCCAGCTGATCGAGCGCGAACACCTCCGGCGGGAGGTTGAGGGACACCCGCAGCCGATCCATCGTGTGTGGCACGAACGGAAACAGCATGATCATCAAGTTCTTGAGCACGTAGAAAGCCGAGAACAGGGCGTTGGCGCGGCTCTCCTGGGGGTGGCGATCGTCGTGCGGCTTGTACTTCGAGAAGAGCCCGTTGATCTTCCGCGCGTAGTTCTCGAGCTCGAACAACATGCTGGGGTAGGCGGCCTTCTGCATCGCGCCGACGTAGCGCTGCACCATCTTGACGGTGTCGGCCTCGATCTTGTCCACCAAGAAGCCATCGGGGACGCGCCCATCGAACTTCGAGCGGGCCGCAGATTGCGGGCGCTCGAACGCGGCGTTCATCGGCCCTGCCAGGAAACGATTGCGCTCCTGGAGCTTTTCGAAGTCGAAATCGCTGCGCTTTTCGGGTAGCCCGAGCAGCGAAAGGTAGTAGCGAATCTGATCGCAGTCGTAGCCGCGCTCGCTCAGCAGCTCGTCGTCCGAGTAGAAGTTGCCCCGGCTCTTGCTGATCTTCTCTCCCCCCACGAGCAGGTGAAAGCATCCGAAGATGTCCGTCATCTGCAGCTCGCCCGGCTCCGGCAGGCGATGCGGGTCCGACTGCATCGACAGCCACATGGCGCCCTGCATGAGCGTGTAGAAGAACACGTTGTCCTGACCGAGAAACTGGAAGATGCGCGCGCTCGGATCACACCAGAAGCTCTCGTAGCTCTCGGGTGCTTCCCCGCGGCGGCTGAGCGCCAACTGAGAGAACCCGATCGGCGCGATCAGCGATTCGGGCCAGACGTAGAGCGTCTTGCCCTCGAGCTCGGGGTCCCCGGGAGGCACCGGAATCCCCCAGGGGATATCACGCGTGATGGGCCGATGGCCCCAGCCGTCGGCGACCTCGCTCGATATTTCCGCCTCCGAGAGGACCTGCCGCGCGCTGCGAAGCGAAGCTTCGTCCTCGAAGCGCAGCACGACCTCGCCGCCCGCCGCGTACTTGAGCTTGTGCTTCGGTAGCGAGGCTTTCAGCTGCTTGTAGCGCCCCTCGGCGGCGCTATCGAAGCGCAGGGCGGGGTAGAGGGTCTCGCGAATGGCCGTGTATACCGCGGGCCTCCAGACCTTCTTTCGGCTGTCCACCCAGCGCGCGAGCGTCTCCGCGACGCTCGCCATGTCGAGCCACAGGTGGACCGTCTCGCGGCGCTCGGGGGTGGCGTCGCTGATGGTGCTGCGCGGATTTTCGAGCTCCATCGGGCCGTGCTGGTTGCCACACTGATCGCACTCGTCACTGTAGGCGTCCGGGCTGCCGCACTTGGGGTTCGGGCACGTCCCGCGCACGAAGCGATCGGGCAGGAATCGCTGCATCTTCGGGTCGTACCACTGCTCGCTGGTGCGCTTGGAGAGCAGGCCATTTTTCAGAGCCTGCTCGAAGAATCGGTGGCAATTCTTCGTGTGGGCCTCGAGGCACTCGGGCCGCGAGGTGCCGGCGTAGACGTCCAGCCCGATCCCGAAGCGCCTCAGGGTTTCGGACTGCTGGGCGTGGATCTCGTCGAGATGCTCACGAACGGCGATGCCCCGCTTGGCGGCGGCCAGCTCCGTCGTCGAGCCGTGATCGTCCGTCCCACACACGAACAACACGTTCTGACGGCCGATCAGCAGACCCAGCCAGCGGGAGTGGATGTCCGCCGGGAGGTGTGCGCCCGCAAGGTGCCCGAGGTGGATCGGACCGTTGGCGTACGGCATTCCCGCCGTCACGACCGCTCTCTTCGGCCGGTCGATCCGCTGAAGAATGGATGGCACGTCCTTGGGAGCGCCTCGATGCTGAGCCATGTCGGGCATTTGTTACGGAAGACGGAAGCGAGTCAAGGCACCAGCAAAGGCTTCGCCCTTGCAGAGCCGCTCGCCGCCTGGAAGGGAGCCTCGCAGGGCTCGCCTCGGCGCGCAATCGTCGGCGCGGGACGAGCCCGCCGAGACGCGGGCGGTCCGCGCGGGCTCGGCGAGGCCGCGGCGCGACGGCGCCCCGCAGGACGCCGCGACGGCAGCGCGGGCGCCCCGCCCGCCCCCCGAGCGGCGCGGAGCGGCGGGCGCGAGTCGAAGCCCGCCGGAGCCCTGGCGCCCGGTGAGCCCGACGCCGCGTTGCCAACCCGCGACGGGGCGCCGAGCGACGAGACCCGCCGAGCGGCTGCGCATCGGAGCTCGCCGACCGCGCTTCGGCGGGTCGGTGCGGGCGGCAGGCGGGGCGTCGAGCCGTGAGCACGGCGAGGCGAGCGCGCGGCGAGCGCGGTGGCGCGCGTGGGCGGTGTGCGCGCAGGCCGAGATCGTGAGGCTGCCCAACCTCCGCGAAGCCCGCGGGATCCACTCGGGGGGGGCTGCCCAAATCCGAGGCCGAGAACCCAGCACTGTTTCACGACCAACCACCGCCTCCGTCGCCCCGGCTCGCGCCACTCACCCGCTCGACGCGCGCGCGTCTCCACCAGCGCCCGCGCCGGTCGAAGCTCCCTCGACGCGGCAAGCGGCCACACGCGGGATACTCCACTTGGGCACGGACCGCTGGGGAATGCCCTGCGCGAATACGGGGCACGGGGTACGCTCGCGTTACATTCACCGCGACGAGCGCCCCATGAGGGGCCACCGCTCACGCGTGTTTTCATGGTGCGACGTGCGCGCAGGCAAATTGAAAGTATAGTTGGTGAGTGCCTGCGGCTTCGGGTGGGCGCCCACGGGTTCGCCTTCCTCTTTTGCACACGTGTGCTTACATGAAGCAGTCCTCCCTTCTCGCGGTTCGTGGCGTGTCCACCCGGAGTCAGCTCGCACCTCGACAAACGGGGGCGCGCAGCGGCCGCTGGCTTGCGGCGGCCGCAAGCCGGTGCGGGGTCGTCTGGTTGCGCCGCGGCGCGTACCTGGCCCTGGCGCTTGGCGCAGCCCCCGCCTGCACCTGGATGGCGGACGAATTTCACGCGCGCGCCATCGAGGGCAGCTCGGAGCAGAGCTCGGGTGAAGCCTCCGCGGGAGAGGAGCCGAGCCCCGCCGGGAGCGAGGCTCCCGCGGTTGGCGGCGAGAGGCCGCCCCCCGCCCGACCCCCGCCGCCGCAGTGCTCGCAGCCAGACTGCGTCGGGTCGGAGGGCTCCAGCTCGGGGGATTCCCTGGACGAGCCGGGCACGAGCGGCGAAGGGCCAGCAGCGGGCCCCGGAGGCTGCTCCTCACCGGGCGTTGCCAGCGAAGCGTGCGGTGCGTCCTGTCCATCGCCGTGCCTCGAGGGCGAGCCGTGCCAGCAAGACGAAGACTGCGAGCTCCCTCTTCTGTGCTCGGCCGCGGGCCTGTGCGCCGCGGGTCTGTGCGAAGAGGGCGTCCGCAGCCACCTGGAGCCCCGCGATGGCTGCGGCGAGTCCGGGTGCGGCCCGTGCGCAGCGGGCCGCTCGTGCTCGTCCGGCGAGCAGTGCGAAAGTGGAGTCTGCGACTCGACTTGTCAGACGCCCACGTGCAGCGACGGCGTGCACAACGGCGCCGAGGCGGACACGGATTGCGGGGGCTCCGAGTCGAGTTGCGAGCCGTGCCCGGACCAGAGTCGGTGCCGGGTCGACGCCGACTGCCAGAGCGGGCACTGCAGCGAGGGTGCGTGCATTTCCTGCTTTGACGGAATCACCAACGGCTTCGAGTCGGACGTGGACTGCGGGGGCGAGTCCGAGGGCTGCGGGCTCTGCGCCCCGGGCGCCCAATGCCGGGCGGACGCGGACTGCCAGAGCGGTGCCTGCCAAGACGGCCTGTGCTGCGGCGGCTCGAACGGAGATTGTACTCGCTGCGCCGTTCGGCTCAGCACCACCCGCTGTGATTCCGGAAACTGTGCGAGCTTCCTGCAGTGCCTGAGGGACAACGCCGACGTGTGCCCCCAGCGCTTCTCGTCCGGGTGCGCCGGGCTGGGAGACGCGTGTGACCACACGCGCTTCGGTGGCGAAAACGGTCGCGAGGTGCAGCAAGCCAATCAGGTTCTGGTCAACGCGGGCTGCTCCTTGTTCTGAATCCCCGGCCCGGGCTCGCCGCCGACGGCGCCGCTCCTCGGGGGCGGGCGCTCAGCGGTGACCGATGGCCGCAGCCAGTTGCTGGGCCTCGAGCGTCAGCTCGCGCTGCTCGACGATGGGACCGAACGGGGCCACGGGCTTGGCGAAGAGAAAGCCCTGGAAGTAACGGATCCCCAGGGCTCGAAGCACCTCGAGCTCTTGCCACGTCTCGACCCCCTCGGCGATGGTCGCGATTTGCTCCACCTCGCAGAACTCGCGAATGTGGCGCGTCAAACGAGCGGCGCGGCTCCCGGAGGCGATGCCTCGTACGATTTCCATGTCCAGCTTGACGAAATCCGGCTCCAGACGAGCCAGGGAGTTGAAGCCCGAGTAGCCCGCGCCGAAGTCGTCGAGGGCGATTCGGTAGCCGCGCGCCCGCAGCTCGGCGAGCCGCTTCCGAGCTCGCTCGTAGTCCTCGATGGCCTCCGTTTCGGTGATCTCCAGCACGAGCCGGTCGGCAACGGTGTGCAGCGGTGAATCCTCCTCGAACAGGGAGCTCCCCAGCAGATCCTGTGGGTGCAGATTCACGAACAGCAGGCACCCCTCCGCCAAGCGCGCCAGCGGCTCGATGGCCATGGCTCGCAGCACCTTGCCGAGATCTTCGAGCCGCCCGGCGCGAGCGCTCGTTTCGATCAACTCGCCAACGTGCTGAAACGTCTCGTCGGTCGGGCGGCACAGCGCCTCGTAGGCCATCGGGCGCCACTCGCTCACGTCGACGATCGGTTGGTAAACGAAGCGAAACGACCGATTGGCGAGCGAACGCCCGAGGGCGCGGACTCGCTCCAGCTCGCGAACCGCTCCACGGTTCGGATCCGCGTCGCTGTGGCGGTAGGAGATCAGGCTGTCACCGCCGGCGCGCTTGGCCGTGCGCAAGGCGACCTCACAAGCTCGGTGCAACGCGTCCTGGTCCTCGCCGTCCTCGGGAAAGCTGGCCAGCCCGATGGAGACGGTCAACTTCGGCGCTTCCTCCTCGGGGCAGAGGGCCGAGAGAACCTGGCGAAGGCGCTGCATCTTGACGGCCGCCGCACTGCGGATGGTCTCGGGCAAGAGCAGCCCGAACACATCGCCCCCGAGTCGACTGATCAAATCCTGCTTGCCGAGCACGGGCGGCTTTCCGCCGCCTGCAGCGAGCAAGTTCGCCACTCGCTTCAGAGTCCGGTCCCCCTCGATGTGGCCGAGCTGGCGATTGACGTCCGAGAATCGGTCGATCGCAATCTGCACCACGGTGAACACCTCGCGCCCGCCGCGGCGGGCGATTTCCGCCGCCACGCGGTCCTGGAAGTGGGCGTAGTTCGACAACCCCGTCACCGGGTCGCGGGTGGCCAGCTGCTCGAGGGCATCGCACTTGTCTCGCAGCGAGGCCAGCAGCGCCCGGTTCGACCGCTCGAGCCGCAAGACGTGGGTCATCCGCGTGAGCCGGGCCTCGAGGTCGTTGATGTCGATGGGCTTGAGAAAGTACTCCGCCACACCGTGCCGCATGGCCTCGACCGCCGAGTTGAGGTTGGCGTAGCCGGTGATGAGAGCGACCTTGCAGTCGTGGTTTTCCAGCTTCTCGCAGATGGCCATACCCGTGCCATCGCGCAGGTTCTTGTCCACGAAGCAGATGTCGAAGTCCACCTTGTCGCACCGCTCCAGGCCCGCTCTGCACGAATCGAACAGCTCGACGGAGCACCCCAGATCGGAGAGGGCGACTTCCAGGTACTGTCGCACGACGGGCTCATCGTCGATCACGACTACACGGACGGGAGGTGAAATCATCGGGGCGACTACGGGGCTTCCCCTACGGATCGGTCGCCCCGCGCGATCCCTCAGCCCCTTTCGGTATTGATTTCAACGAGCGCTGCGCCGGGGGGGGGCGCCCAGAAGTCGAGACGGGTCTACCGAACTGGGTCGCCGTCCGTCCCGATCGACTCCCGCCGGCACAAACGGGCGGGCGCGCGCTCCGGCCACGAGGGCGGAGACCACTCGAGAGTGCCGCGGCGGCCCCATGCCGCGGCGGCAACGATCCCAGCTCCGGTTTAAGTAGGGAGGGGGGTACAACCGTTCTGGGCTGGGAAGCTCTGCATGCGCGTTCGAACCAAGCTCGTCGCCCTCACCCTGTTCGTGGCCGTTGTGCCGCTGGCAATTTCCGCGTTTCAGGGGCTGCGAATCCACGATCGGGCACTGACGCGCTCGCTGCTGCAGCTCCACGACAGCACGGCCCGATTTGGCGCCACTACGGCAAAAAACTATCTCGATCAGGTGCGCGCTTCGCTGCAGACGATGGTGCAGCAGACGATCTCGTGGTCGGAGCTCTCCCCCGAAGAAACCACGGGAGCCCTTTGGCTCGTCTACGGCCAGTTCGACACGGCCCAAATCGTGCAGATGTCCGACGAGGGCAAGCTGTGGCAGGTGTACCTCGACGAGCCGGACCCGGCGAGGCCGAGGCGCCGCGTCTTGGGCCGAGCGGCGGCGGTCGAATTCGCCGACCGCGCGCCGGCGGGCGGTCCCCGAGGAGCCGTCGGCGCGGGGCTCTCGACCCAAGCGGGCACGCTGGTGCCGATTTCGATCGCTGATGCCGAGGGCACGCGCACGGTCACGGTGGGTCTGGACCTGGGTCCGCTGTGCGAGCAACTCGAGCGCTTGCGTCCCGATCCGGGTCGGATTTCCTTGTTCGGCTCGCACGACGAGCCCCTCTGCAACCGCGACGCGAGCGAACCCGCGGCCACCGCGGAGCTTCGACGGATCCTGCACGGAGCGGCTACCGGCTACGAACGCACCGAGGCGAGCACCAGGCTCCGCGGGGCCCTCGCCGCGACCAGCGAGGGCTGGCATGTCACCGTGGAACAACCCCTCTCCGTCATGACCCGCCCGACGCAGGCGCTGCAGCGACGGTCACTGCTGTGGGTCGTGGTGGGAGCAGCGGCGGCGCTCGTCGGCGGCCTGATCCTCTCGCGAGGCATACACCAACCGTTGGAGGAGTTGGCGCGCGGCGCGCAGGAGATCGGCGAAGGCAACCTCTCGTTTCGGCTCGCCACCGCCACCGCCGACGAGTTCGGCGAGCTCAGCCATGCCTTCAACACCATGTCGGAGGAGGTGGCCAAGCGCGACGCGGAGATCCGCCGCTGGAACGAGGAACTGGTACGGCGAGTCGACGAGCGCAGCCGGGAGCTCGAGAAGGCGAACCGCGCGCTGCTTCGCACGCGAAAGATGGCAGGGCTTTCGGCTCTGACGGCGGGCGTGGCCCATGAGATGAACAACCCCCTGACGGGCATCCTGGGCTTGACGCAGGTGTTGGTGAGCCGGAGCCGGCGCTCGGCGCAGGGCGATGGGAATGCCCCGCTGCTGGAGAGTATCGTCAAGGAAGCCCGTCGAATGCAGTCCCTGCTCGAGAAGATGATGAGCCTGAGGCAGCTGGACGACGGCAATGCCTTTCACCCCGTACGCCTCGAGCCACTGCTGCAGGGTATCGTGATCGCGGACAAACAGAAAATGGGCGACGCAAAGGTGGAGGTCGTCCTCGAGCCCATCGAGCAGGGCTTGCGAGTACTGGGCGATCAACGCCAACTCACGCAAGTGTTTCGGAGCCTGTTCGAAAACGCCAAGAACGCGATCGCCGAAGTGGACCGCGGTGGAGGCCGAGTGAAGGTCACGGTCAGCCGCCCGGAGGCGGACTGGGTGCGCATCCGCGTCGAGGACGACGGCCCTGGCATACGAGACGACCAGCTGTCCCGCGTGGTCGAGCCCTTCTTCACGACCAAGCCCGGCGGCGCTGGCGAAGGGCTTGGCCTGACGCGAGCGCACCAGATCGTGGAGGGGCACGGCGGCACGCTCGATATCCACAGTGAGTGGGGAAGTGGAACACGAGTCGACGTCGTGCTCCCTGCCGCCGGCACGGAGGCTCACCTTGTCTGATACGCCTCCCAAGTCGTGCACCGGCAACCGACTCGCCGAGCTATTGGAGCCGGAGGTGCGGCGCTGGTTGAATGCCCAGGGCGTCGTGCCGCGCATCGAGCTGTTCGATGCCGAGGGGAACCCCCTGCCGGAAGACGTGCGCGACCGCCTGCTCCAGAGCGTGCGCGCACACCACGAGCGCACGGAAAAGAGCCGCGACCTTTCGACCCTGGGCGGACTCACGGCGAGCCTTGCACACGAGGTCAGGAACATTCTGACTGGCGTTCTGGGGCTCGCCCAGCTGAGCTCGCGGCAGGGCGGCCCGGCGGGCGAGTCAGAGGTCCCCTCGGCGCTGGCGGCGGCCTGCAAGACGGTGGCCACACAGGCCAAGGCGTTTCGGACCATCGTCGGAGAGGCAGAGCGGGGCACGGAGCTGCTCTCCAATCTGTTGAACGTGACGCGTAGCGAGAGCGTTCCGCAGCTTGTCTCGCTCTCCGACATCCTGGAGCCCGTCGAGCTGCTCACGCTCTCCGAGGCGAGTCGGCGCCACGCCGTGGTTCGCTTCCTCTACAGCAAGGATGGAGCGTCGTTCGTGGTGGCGGCCGCCAAGATCAAACAGATCCTGCTCAACCTGACGCTCAACGCGCTGCAGGCGACAGGCGAAGGGGGAACCATCGAGGTCTCCGGCTGGTTGAACCAGCACGCCGCGATCTTCACCGTCAGTGACGACGGGCCTGGCATTCCCGAGGAGGCGCGCGACAAAATCTTCGAGGCCTTCTTCTCGACGAAGGCCGACCGGGGCGGCACGGGCCTCGGCCTGTACCACGCCAAACAGCTGGTGAAAGAACAGGGCGGCCGGGTGACCGTCACCGAGTCGGAACGCGGTGGAGCCTGTTTCACCGTGGAAATTCCGGTCGGCAGCGCTTCGACCGTGCAGGAGGCACGTCGCTCGTGAAACGGTCGCTGCTCGCCGCACTGCTTGCCGTGCTACTGCTCGTCGGCGCCGGGCTTCGGCTTCAGAGCTACATGGAGGACCCGGGCCCCGCGATGCCGGCGGCGGAGAACGCATCGACGCCCCCCCAACCGAATCCCTCCCTCGCGATCGCGCCCAATCCGGCCGCAGCGGAGACGCAGCCGCTGACGGCGGAGGTGTTGACGGTGCGGGGCGGTGCCGAGGCCCGCCGCTTCGAAGGCCAGCAGTGGACCCCGCTGGCCCCGGGCGACCAGCTCAACGAATCGGCGGTGCTGCGCACCACGCAGGGCGCGCTCGTCCTCGGAATCGGAGAGGGCACTCGCGTTTCGGTCAGCCCCAACTCGCAGTTTCGGCTTCGCCAGCTGAGCAACAACCTCTCCCGTGTCCGGCTGGAAGGGGGCCACGTGACCGCCAGCGTGCGGGGCGGGCTGGACAGCGAGCTGGCGGTCGAAGTTTTGGGGACGGATACGACGGCGACTCTGCGCGACGCCGAGGCGTCCATCCTGCGAAGCCCGAACGCCACCGTGACCGTTGCCAGCCGGCGCGGCGAGGTCGCCGTTCGCGGGGCCCGCGCCGAAGTGAAGCTCGACGAGGGCCAGCAGTCGGTCACCGAAGCCGGAAAGAAGCCTGGCCGCGCGACGAAGATCCCCTCCTCCCTGTTCCTCAAGCTCCGCGGAAGCCAGGATCGCAAGCTCCGCACGCGCAGCACGCGCGTGCACGGCACCACGACGCCGGGCACCGTGGTGGTGGTCAACGGCGTCGAGACGACGGCAGTCGACGGACGCTTCGTGGTCGACGTGCCGCTGCAGGAGGGCGAAAACCGGCTCGTCGTCGTCGCCCACGACGTGATGGGTCGGCGCCAGTCGCAGCGACTGCGCGGCCCGCTCGTGGATTCGACTCCGCCACCGGTGCAAGGAAAGGTCGAGTGGTGAGACCTGCGCACGAGCTTTCGCGGCTGCTTCTGGCCGCGGCGCTCGCCGGCGCGCCCCGATCACAGGCCGCCCCCACCGAGGGGGCGGTCTCGCGCCCCACCGCCGCGGCGGCCTGGCGAGGGCCGGCCGAGGTCGGCCCGAACGCCTCCGGGCGCATCGAGCTGCATCTGCGCGTTCCGTCCGGGAAGACCCCCCGGGTCGCCACGAGCGCGGGCCGGCTGAGCCCCCCCGAGCGGCGCGGGGAGGGATCCTACGTGGTGTGGTACACGCGACCCGAAGCGAAGCACCCGCAGGTGGCGCTGCTGGTTGCCTCCGACGAGCATGGCAGCTGGGTGGCACAGCACCGTATCGACTTGCTCGGGGCGGCCAGCGTGGACGTCCTTTCCGAGCCCGAAGTGCTGGTCAACGTGCACGTCGGCGATCGCGTTTTCGGACCGATCCGCACCGACAGAAAGGGCCAGGGCAAGGTCCGGGTCGTGGTGCCCCCCGGCGCACGCCTCGCTCAGGCGCACGGCACCGACACGCACGGCAACACCACCGTACGCAACATCCCACTGCGCGCGCCGGGCTTCGTTCGACACCTCTTGTTGTGCCCGGTGACATCGGGGCACCTGTTCGTGCTGGCGACCACCGAGCGGGGCACCGCCAGCGAGAAGGCCGACTTCGTTCTGCAGAGCGACGGCGCGTCGCTCGGAGAGCCGACGGCGCTCGAGCCCGGGCTGTTCGCCGCGAGCTTGCAGCCGCTCGCGACCGGAGGCCAGCCCGGCAGCGAGCCGCTCGTCGAGCTGGTGGACGAGTCGGGGGCGCCGCTCGGTCACTGCACCGCGACCGTAGCGGCCGAACAGACCCCGGTGGAGCGGCCCGCGGCCCCGGCCGACGGAGCGGGGACCCACTACGCGGCGTGGAGTGGCGTGGTGCGCGCCGGGTACACGACGAACTTCACGAAAGTCGCCGGCCCACTCGTAGGCGCGCGCCTCGAGCACCACTTTCCGCTCGGCGCGGGGACCCTGAGCGTCGGACTCGACCTGGCCGCCCTGCACAGCACGAAGGTGGAGGAGGTCAACGAGGAAACCGTCGACCTGACCGTCGACGCCGTGCCCATTTCCCTGCGGGCGGGCTACTCTCGCCAGCTCGGGGCGGTCCGCGTCGCGGCAGGCGTGGGCGGAGGCGCGCTCCTGGCCCACGTGCTGGCGGATTCGGCGAGCGCCCGCACCGCAGCGCGCGACGCCGTGGCGCTGCTGGGCGGCTGGGGTACGTTTGGCTACGGCGCCGGCAGCAGTGCCCTCCAGCTCGAGCTCGGCTACTGGAGCGCAGACTTCGACAGCGAGGGCATCCACGGCGCCATCCCGGGGTTCAGCGCAACTCTGGGCTACGTCTGGCGGCCTTCGAGGTGATGCAGTCGTGAAACGGGGGGTTCGAGGTCGACCCCTCGATGAGCCTGCCCCCCCCCCCGGAGGAGGAAACTCAGCTCTCGCCGTACTTGACGCCGCAGCCGTAGGCGTTCGTTTCGGCGGGCTCGACGGGCTTGCCCTCACGAATGGCGGAAAGCGCGTTCTCCACGTAGTTCACCAGCTCGCCGCCGGCGGGGGACTTGCCCTCCCCGTCGGGCGAGTTGTCGATCGCGCCTTTGTACACGAGCACGCCCTTCGGATCGACCACGTACATGTGGGGCGTTCGCTCCGCACCGTACAACTTGCCCACGGCTCCGGACTCGTCGATCAGCACCGGGTGGGTCATGCCGAACGCCTCGGCGCTCTTCTTGTTGTGATCGATGCCGTTGCCCTGCTTGCCCTTGCCGCCGGAATTGATTGCGAGCCAGACCGTGTCCTTGGAGTGCTTGGCGGCCAGGCCGTTGAGCGACCCCGGGCCGTGCGCGGCCTTGACGAACGGGCAATCCGGATTGAACCACTCCAAGACCACCGTGGAGCCCTGGAACTGGCTGAGGGAATACTCCTTGCCGTTGGTGTCGACGAGGGTGAAGTTCGGGGCGGGCTTGCCCACCACGGCGGCTTCCGAAGGCGCCTGGACGGCCGCCTTGGTGGCCTCTTCGGGCTTGAGCGCCGCCTTTTCCGCCTCCGCCTCATCGGCTTGCGGTTCGGGCGCCATCTCCTGCTTTTTCTCGCATGCCATCGCGAGGGAGCCCACGAGAGCGAGGGCACAACTGGAAACGCTGGCGCGGCGGCACAGCTTGGTCAGCTTACTAATTCGGCCTTGATGCACGTACATAACAAACCCCTTTGCTGGCCGGCGCAACGGGTTAGCCGGCACTGGAAGGCTCAGTGAACCTTTCACCAGGGTCAAGTGTCAACTTCCGTGGCCGGGCCAGGCGACCCGGTCCGCAGGCTCGTGCCCTCGCCCCCGCCGCTCCTGCAACGATTCTCAAAGCGGCACCGCCGCGCCCCATCGCGAAGCAACACCGCCGCGAAGCCGATACGCTCCCAGGTCGCGGGGAACGCCTTCGATGAAAAAAGGCACGGCCCGCTAACGCGGCGAGGAGGCCGCCGGGACCTCGGGCGCGCGCCGACTCTGGCGCACGATCAGCACGAGGCCCGCAATGAACATTCCGGTGGATATCAGCTCGGCCTGTGTCACCGCCCAGCCAGCGATGTCGTACGTCGCGTTGACTCGGATCTTCTCGATCCAAAAACGCTCGAACCCATTGACCACCAGGTACGCGCCGAACAGCATCAGCGGGCGCTTGACGCGCAGCCGCAGCCACCAAAGGAGCCCGAACAGGGCGAAGGCGGCCAGCGACTCGTACAGCGGTGTCGGGTAGACCGGCGGCACCAGATGGGTGCCGTAGCCCGAGAATCCGCCCTCTGCCATCGGGCTGCCCGAACCGAGCACGTTGTTGGGATAGTCGAAGGCCCACAGCCACTCGGGCAACCACCCAAAGCCCGCCGGGGCCCCGTGGCTCACGATGCCCCAGTCGCCATCTCCCGCGAGCTGGCAGCCGATGCGACCGATCCCGTAGGCCAGCATCAGACCGGGCGCCACGGCGTCGCACACATGGGAAAACGGCAGACTCGCCCGGCGACAGTACCGATACACGGCCAGCGCGCCGACAATCAAGCCGCCGTAGATCGTCAAACCCGAAAACAGCGCTGACATGCTCGGGTTGCGCACCAGCTCGAGGATCGATTCCGGGCGCTCCAGCAGGTGGAACACCTTGGCGCCGATCAGCCCGCCGAGCGCGGCGGCGCCGGTGATGCTCAAGGTGTGATCGGCGGCCGTCCCCTCGACCAGGGTCGGCTCGCCGGGCTCGGCCGCGAGCCGGCGACCTTGGTAGTAGCGGTAGCCGACCCAGACGACCGCGCTCACGATGCCCGCGGGCAAGTGCCCCTCTGCCGAGAGCAGAAACCCCTGCGTGTCGCTGCCGCCGTCGAGACCCACGCGGCCGAGCGCCACGGCGAACACCTTGTAGCCGAACAAGAAGGCGAACAGGCCCGAAAAGGCCAGGTCCACCGGGGTGGGAGGACGCGGCGGGACCACTTCGCGTTGCTCGACCCGGAACAGCCCCTGGCCCGTCTTGCGGGCCAGCTCGGAGGAAAGGCACCGGGCCGCAGCAAAGAAGGCCAGCGCCACCAGAACTCCGAACGTGTTGAGCAGCTTCAACACCTGCAGCTCGAGCCCGAGCAGGTCTTTTGCGGCGTGGTAGAGAGTGGGGTACATGGTCGAAGGCTCGCGGGCCGCCCCCCTGCCGCGCCAGCCTGCGGAGCTACGGGGGGCCTCGGGGCGGACGGTAACCCGACACGGCACCGTCGCCAGCAGAAAATGTCGGCCCATCCCCTGGGGCTTCGTTTCGGAGGGGACGAAAACGAGGAGCCAGGAGGCCAGGCTGCGCAGAGTGTCGTGATCGGAGGGCCCCGTCGGTCGCTCCCCCCCCCCCGGAGAGCGGCGAAAGTCCCCCGCGGCGGAAGCGCGGCGATGCCCCCGGGAGATCCAGCCACTTGGCAATCCCGCGAGAGTCCCGGCTCAACCGGCTGGATAGAAGCACCCGCCCGGTCTCGTTGGCCAGCGCCTGGAAGTCGCGGCATGCCACCGAGCCGGAGACGAAAACCGCCCCGGGCGCGGGCGGGCACGAGTGTTCCGAAGTGCGTCGCACGCGAGCAACGAAACGCTATCATCCCCTACAGGCCGGCGGGATCCTGCCGCTCTTGGATCGCGGGATATTCCAAGCCTCGTCCCCCGACCTATGGACAACACAGGGTACGATATCAACCGGGTGCTCGTGATTGACGACGATCCCCCGTGCGCACGCGCCGTCTGCGCTCTGATCAGGCGCGCGGGAGCCCAAGAGCCGACCTGGGCGGCCAGCGGGGACGAAGCCGTTGCGGTGCTGAGGCGCCAGCCCTTCGATCTCATCCTGTGCGACCTGCACATGCCCGGAACGGACGGCGTGGAGCTGCTCCGCACGCTGGCCGACACCGACATCACGTGTCCCATCGCACTGGTGAGCGGCGCCGGCCCCAAGCTCCTGGGCACGGCGGCCCAGGCCGGCCGCAGCCGCGGCCTCAACATGCTCACACCTCTGCAGAAGCCATTTTCCCTCGCGGACCTGCGGGAGCGAATGCAGGAAGCCCAGCCGACTACGCGCCCACGGCTGAGGCGCCCGGTGGAGGCCGCCAGCGCGCAGGAGCTCAGCGTGGCGCTGGAGCAGGAGCAACTGCTGTTGCACTACCAGCCCCAGCTGAGCCTCACCACGGGTGCGTTGGAAGGCGTCGAGGCTTTGGTGCGCTGGAACCATCCGACTCGGGGTCTGATCTTTCCCGATGCGTTCGTCGGCACGGCAGAGGAGAGCGGACTGATCGAGCCGCTCACGGATTGGGTGCTGCGCGCCGCCATCGCCCGCGCCGCACGGTGGCACCGCGAGGGCTTGCGAATCGGCGTTTCGATCAACCTCTCCGCCCGGAGCCTGTCGCGCCTCGACCTGCCGGATCGCGCGGAGCAGGCGGCGCGTGTGCGAAACCTCGACCCCACCTACGTGACACTCGAGGTGACGGAGAGCGGTGTCAGCGACGACGTCGGCTCGATGCTCGACATCGTCACGCGCATGCGCATCAAAGGCTTTCCCCTCTCGATCGACGACTTCGGCACCGGCTTCTCGAGCCTGGCGCAGCTGCGACGCCTGCCCTTTACCGAACTCAAGCTGGATCGAAGCTTCGTGCAGGGCGCCGCGGCGGTCAACGACGCAGACGCGCTCTCGGTGCTCGAGAGCTCCGTGAACCTGGCCAAGCGCCTGCGGCTCAAGACGGTGGCAGAGGGCATCGAGACGCGGGCGGAGTGGAACATGTTGCGCTCGCTCGGTGTCGACCTGGGGCAGGGATACTACATGGCTCGCCCGATGGCGGCGGACGCGCTGGCGGGCTGGCACGCGCAGTGGCAGCGACAGGTCTCCGAGCGAGACTCCTTGCTCGCGTCGAGCGCTTGAGGCGCGGCGGGCGAGCCGCCGGGCCCTCACCCCGCACCGCGGCTCAGCGCAGCCCGAACAGGGCGACGCTGAGGTGCACGCGGAGCGACTCGTAGTAGGAATCCTCCGTCAGCGAGAGGTCCACGAGAGCGAAGCCGAGGGCCTCGCGCCGAAAGAACAGCGGCAGGACCACGCCCCCCACCGAGTGGAGATCTCGCGCGGCCGCCTCGCCGAGCAGCTCGTGAGGTCGCTCGCCGTCCCCGGGCTCACCGGGGGCCAGCGAGAAGAAACGACTCGCCGGCGTGTCGGCCCCCTGGTACGGCTGGTGGTAGCGGACGATGGTCAGCGCCTTGAGGCCGAGCGCCGGGATCGCCTCGGCCAGGGCCGACTTCAGCTCTTGCTCCGTGGCGGCCTGGGAAATGCGGGTTCCCAGTCGGTTCAGCGAGCGCCGCACCTGCTCGGTCTCGAGGGACGCTCGAGCTTGCGCCCGCACGGCCATCTCACTGGTGAGCGTGGCGGCGCGGTGCAACAAATCTTCCGCGTGCTCGCGGCGCCTGACATCGGCGCAGAAGGCGGATTGCACGTGGCTTCGAAGCACGCGCAGCACTCCGTGCAATCGCCAAACCTCCACGCTGCGCTCGAACAGCCCCTCGAGCAGGTCTTCCGTGGCGGTGAGCAAAGAAACGCCGGGGATCCCGCGCAGCTCGCCCACGAACGCGTCGAGCAAGGTCCGGTCCCACTCGGGGGTGCCGCGGAACAGGCCGAGCGAGGCCCGCTCGAGCTCCGCCCGAATGCTGTCACCCATCCGCTCGAAATACGCCTCGAACGGCTCCGACGAAAGCGGCGCTCGGCGCCGCGAAGGAGGCTTGTCGGTGCGGTTGCAGCCACACGAGCGACGCACGAGGAGCCGAGCGCCCAGGTGCTGGCGAGCGGGCAACGGGCGCCCCTCCGCCTGCTCGAGCAGACAGCGGACCGACTCCTCGGCCATGTCCACGAACCGCTGCTCCACGGTCGTGAGCGGTGGCAGCACGAAGTTGGCGCGCTCGACGTTGTCGAACCCCGTGACCGGCAGCGTGCGCAGAGCCACCGAGGCGTGCCGAGCCAGCGCCTCGATGGCGCCGAACGCCATGTAGTCGTTGGCGGCGACCACGGCGTCGACCACCACGCGCCGCTCGTCGAAGAGGACCTGCACCGCTCGACGCCCCGAGGCGGGCAGAAAGTCCCCCTGCACGTAGTGGTCGAGGTCGTGGGTGATGCCGTGCGCCGCCAGCTGCTCTCGGAACGCTCGATGCCGTTGCTGCGCGTCCTCGTTGTGGTCGGGCCCCCCGATGAAGGCGAAGCGTCGATAGCCGTGCTCGACGACGAGGTGGTCGACGAGCTCCCGCAGGCCTTGGCTATTGTCGGCCGTGACGCTCGGAATGCCCGTCATCACGGAGCCGACGCTGAAGCAAGGAGCGGGCCGCATCTGGGCGACCAGCTTCTGCGCGTGCTCGAGGCGCTCGCCGGGAGCCACGGTGCTCGACAGAATCACCAACCCGTCGAGCACCTCGGGGCGCACCAAATCGTAGAGCCGGTTGCGCTCGGGCGCCGCGAGGGTCTCGGCTCCCAGCACGCCCCCGGGAAACACCAGCAGCTGGATCCTGCGGCTTGCGCAGGCCTGCAAGAGGCCCCGCACCAGCTCCGCCTGGTAGGAGGCGTTGAAAGCGTCCACGACCAGGCCGATTCGCTTTTGAACCCTGCGATGGCTGCGGACGGAGGGAGGTGGAACGGTAGCCATGCCCTCTTGTCTTGACGGCTCCCCCGGCGGCGCACACTAGCCCGGTTTGCTCGCGACCCGGCCCGAAAGCGTCCCGGCTCGTTTCTTTTCGGGCAGCTGCGCCGCCCGGGCGGGCTCGCTTCTTTCGGGACTCCACTTCGCAGCGGTGGCATTGCTGCAGTGAGCCAAAGCGCGCCGCGCGGGCGCGAAGGCTACCAACCGGCGATGGGCCCTTGCTCGATGGCTCGACGCACCGAGGTGGGCATCGGCAGATGGCGAGCTCCCTCGTCCGCAGTAGGCTCAGCGTAGAATTGCACGAGTGGGACGACCCCACCCCAGTGGGGGAGCGAGAAATCACTCGATGCCTCCTGGGGCGGCCCACTGCGCGTGCGTACAGAGACCTCCGAAAGTTCGAGAGAGAGCACCTCCGTCGCCCGCAGCTCCGCGTCGCGCGGCGGTCGAGACTCCTGGCCGCGCCCGCGGAGCACCTTTTCGACCAACGCGGCAAGCACACGAGACTTGTGCTCGGAGTCGACCACCTTGGTGGGACATCCGAATGCAACTGCGCTGCGAAAGTTCAGGGAGTGGTGCAGGTGCGAGCGAGCGAGGACGATCCCGTCGACACGGGTGGCCGAAACGCACACCGCCTCGCGGGCCATCTCGCGCATCGAAGCGGCCGCGACGGAGCCGTGAAAGTAGAGGCGGGACCCAATCCGCACGTGCAGCGTGGGGATCAGCATGGGGTGGCTGCCCCGCCGCCAGGCGACATGGCAGAGCAGCGCTTCGTCGAAGATGGCCCAGGCCAACCCGCGATCGTAGCAGGCGCGCTCCTTGCGGCGTGAGAACTGCGTTTTTTCGGTTTCGGGGAAAACATCGGCGGCTGTCATGCGCTGGATCTTGAACCCCAACCGGAACCTGTAAAGGTGCCAGAATGAAGAAATCCCAGGTACCAGTTCAGCCGAGGCGCGGGCGCGCCGAGGCCGATTCGCAGCTGTGGTGCCCAGAGCTGGAAAGGCGCCCCGGCGTGCCCCTGTTCGCCCAGGTCGCTCGCGCCATCGTCACGGACATCGAACGCGGTCGCCTTCGACCCGGCGAGCGGCTGCCGGGCTCGCGCACGCTAGCCGCCAAGCTCGGTGTGCACCGAAACACGGTGCTCGCGGCGTTCGCCGAGCTGAGCGCGGGCGGCTGGATCGTGGCCAGCCGGGCGCGCGGAAGCTTCGTGTGCGAGGCCCTGCCCAGCCCGCTCGGGCCGCGCCCCCCGAGCCCCGCGCGGCCGCTGGGCATCTCGCTGCCCCGGCGCGCCCCGGCGGGGCTCGCGGCAGCTCCCGCCTACCCACTGAGCGATGCCGCGCCGGACCTGGCGCACTTTCCCTTCGGGGCGCTCGCTCGCGCATACCGCCGCGCCCTGCGCAGCGCTGGGGCCAGCTGCCTCGGCTACGCGTCGCCGCTCGGCCACGAGAGGTTGCGCGCGGCCCTCGTCGCCATGCTCGGCGCCAAGCGAGGGCTGGCCCTCGGCCCCGACGAACTGATGGTGACGCGAGGCAGCCAGATGGCGCTCGACCTCTGCGCCCAGGTGCTGCTCGAGCCAGGCTCGGTAGTCGCGGTCGAAGACCCGGGTTACCCGCCCGCCTGGCGGAGCTTTCGGGCACGCGGCGCCGAGCTCCTCGGGCTCCCGGTCGACGCGGAAGGGGTGAGCGTCGAGGCGCTGCAGCGGGCCTGCGCGAAGCGCCCGGTGCGCGCCCTGTACTTGACGCCGCACCACCAATACCCCACCGCGGTGACGATGAGCGCCGCGCGACGGCTGCGCTTGCTCGAGCTGGCGCAGCGAGAGCGGCTCGCCGTGATCGAAGACGACTACGCCCACGAGTTCCACTACGAGGGTCGCCCACTGCAGCCGTTGGCCGCCCGCGACGCGGCCGGTGTCGTGCTCTACGTCGGCACGCTCTCGAAGGGCTTCGCCCCAGGTCTACGCTTGGGCTACCTGGCGGGGCCGAGCAACTTCCTCGAGCACGCCGCGAGCTTGCGCGAGCACTGCGATCGGCAGGGGGACACGGTCAGCGAGCTCGCCCTGGCCGAGCTGCTCGAAGAAGGCGAGGTCGAGAGGCACACGCGCCGGATGCGTCGCCTGTACCAGGCCCGAAAGAGCGCGTTGCAAACGGCGCTCGACCGGCACTTCGGCTCGCTGCTGGTAGGCCGCGAGCCCACCGGTGGGCTGGCGCTCTGGGCCGAAGCGGATCCGCGCGTGAATCTCGACAGCCTCCAGCAGCGCGCCGTCGCCGCGGGGTTGGGCTTTCGCTCGGCACGCGACTACCACCTCGATGGGCGCCCCGGCCGGGGCGTTCGGCTGCAGTTCGCGAGCTTCGATGAGCTGGAGACCGAACGTAACGTTCGAACACTGCGGACGTTTCTCTCCTAGATCCGAACCAAGCTGCCGGCCGCTCGCATCAAAATTCGGCCAGGCACCCTGGGCCGTTTCATGGTCCGAAGCCGACGAGAACAGTCCGACGACAGTCCACGGACGGTGTTCCTGCGCCATCTGCACAGTCGCAGGCGCCGGTGTGGATGGGGCCCATGGGCCCGAGCCTTTCATGGGTCCTCCTTTCGGCACCCGCCCGCAGCAGTTCGGCGCGTTCGCTGCTTGGCACGTCAGTTGCTCATACTTCGGGGCGAGGGCGCGGAGAGCCGCGCTCGAACAACCGCCAGAAATACCGGAGAAAGATAGAACATGACTCTGTTCCCCGCCTTGCACTCGACCTCCACGGCCATGAACAACGCGCCGCCCTACCCTCCGAACGCCATCTTGAGCCGCAGGGACTTCCGGTCGGATCTGATGCGGGACGCGACACCGTGTCACGAGCCAGCCGCTCCGAAGCTCGACGACACCGAGATTCAACTGACCCTGCTCGACGACGAACGAATGATGCTCGAGGTGGTCTGCCGCGGCCGCCACACGCCCCTGCGGCAGACGCGCTCGACCGAGCTGCTCGCCGAGCTGGTGGGGCGAGCCGCTCGGGACATTCGCCTCGGCGCGCCCGAATCTCGACGCGGTTGGACGGACACCGACCAGCTTTGCCGCTTCCTCGGGGTCGACCGCCCATACCTCTCGGCGCTCGTGTACCGCATTCGCAAGAAGTTCCGCGCCATGGGCTACCCGGACTGCCACCGCGTGATCGAGGTGCGCCGGGGGCCCTTCCGAGAGAGCAAGCGCCCCACGGAGATACGCGTCAACGTCGCCAAGGTGCAGCTGATGGCCAGCTGAGGCCGCGCCGCAGCGCGCCGCCGGTCAGGGCGCCACGCCGAAGAGGCGCTGGAAGTTCCCGGCCATCTGCTCTTGAACCTGCTGGGACGAGCACTGCCAAAGCTCACCCGCGAAGGCAGCCGTCACCTGGACGTTCGCCGGCTCGTTGTCCACATCCCGATCGGGGCCGAGGTACGGGCAATCCGTCTCCAGCAGCAGGGACGTTCGCGGCAGGGTCTGCAGCATTCGGGTGAACGACTCGGAGCGCCGCGCGTTGGCAGGGATCGAGAGGTAGTGACCCCGCTCCGCGATCTCCCGGGCGAGCTTGACCTTGCCAGTGAAACAATGCCAGTCGACCTTGGTCGCGCCCACTTGGTCGAGCAGCTCCAGGGCGCGCCGCTCCCGCTTTCGAGTGTGGATGATGACCGGCTTGTCCGCCGCCATGGCGATCCGAACGAGCTCGACGAAGGCCTGCTCTTGAGCCTCCCAGAAGGGCTCCTTCACCCAGTAGCCATCCAGCCCGATCTCACCCACGGCGATCGCCTCGTCGACGTGCTCGCGCACCCAGGCGATGGCCTCGGCGGCGGGCCAAGTCGGCCCCTCGGAGGGGTACTCTTCGCCGGCGGCGCGCATGTCTCGGAGCACGGCGTCGACCGGGTACAGACCGAAGGCGGGCCGCACGATGTCGCTTTGGCGGGCCAGCTGCCGCACGGCCTCGTTGTCGATCGGGTTGAGGCCGTTGGCGATGATGGTCGTCACGCCGGCCCGTCGAGCCCGCTCGAGCACGCCCGGCAGCTGCGAACGCAGCCGTTCGTGCGTCAGGTGGGCATGCACGTCGAAGAGTCCCATCGCAGGATCGTCTAGTGCCTCATTTCATTTGAAATGAGGACCAGAAAAGAAAGGGTTCAGCGGTCCAGACGGGTGGATCTGGGGCGATTTCGCCGCCCTCGCCCCGTCAGGGGCGGCGAAATCGCCCATCAACTCGATGGGAACGCTGCACCAGGCCACGCGGAGCAATTCGGCCTGCGAGAAAAAAGCCCCGTGCCCGGCGCGGCGCCGACGGGGCAGCCCTCGCCCGCGCGCGCCCCCTTCCCCAGCTCGCGGCGCGGCCGTAATCCACGCGAGCGGGGGTTGCCGCCCGGCGCGGCTGGCTCGCGGCCCCGGCCCCGGGCAATGGCCGCTTCCCGAGGACGGAAGAAGTGGTAGAGCTCGACATCCGAACCGGCCCCGACGACGACACGACTCGACATGCAATTGCCCGACCCCCTGGCCCCCGAAGGCCCCCCGTTCTTCGCCATCCGCTCGGCCCCCGACCTGCGGGTCCCCGGCGCAGGGGGCGCGGCCGCCGACCCCGCGGCGACAGCCAGCGGCGGCGGCTTCGCCGCCGTGGTGCGCCGACCCGGGCGACGCGGCTGGGGCGCCAGGCGGGTCGCGGCTGGCGCGCACCGCCGCGCGCTCGGACCCATCGAGAGCCCGCTGCCCACCGAGAGATTCGATGCCTGCGACAATCGTTGACCCAGCCGCCACGGCGGCCACCTTTCGGGAGGAGATCGCCCGGCAAGTCCGCCAACTACCGGAACCCGTGACGATTGCAGGGTTTCTCTCGGGCGAGCACGGGCCCTCCCAGACCTACGCGGAGTTCACGCGCAAGGGGTGCGACCAGGTCGGCATTCGCTTCGACCTGCGGCGCGTGCCACGCCTAGAAATGGAAGAAGCCGTGCGCCGCGCGAACGAAGACCCCGCGGTGCACGGCGTGTTTCTTTACTATCCGATCTTCGGCACGGAGCAGGATCACTACCTGCGGGATCTGGTGTCGATCGACAAGGACGTAGAGGGCCTCAACTCCTTCTGGATGCGCTGCCTCACACAAAATCGGCGCTTTCTGGACCAGGCGCGGACACAGAAGGCGATCTTGCCCTGCACTCCGCTGGCCATCGTCAAGCTGATCGACGCCGCGCGCCCCGCCACCGACCCGTTGCCATTCGCCGGCCAGCGCGTGTGCATCTTCAACCGCAGCGAGGTGGTCGGGCGCCCCCTGGCCAACATGATGGCGCACGACGGTGCCGAGGTGGTTTCCTTCGACATCGATGGACCGCTGCTGTTCGTGCCGACGGCCGACGGCGGGCACCGCGTGCAGGAGTGTGGCTTGACCCGAGAGCAGGCCCTCTCCCGGGCCGACATCGTCATCACGGGAGTGCCCAGCCGCGACTTCGCGAAGGTGTCCCCGAGCGAGATCCGCCCGGGGGCGCTGTGCCTGAATTTCTCGACGATCAGCAACTTCGAAAAGAGCATCGTCGAGAAGGCGAGCGTCTTCGTCCCGCGCGTCGGCCCCATGACGGTGACCATGGCGCTGCGCAACACACTGCGTCTCTACCGCCAGCAGAAGCTTCGACCGAGCGCTCCGGACAGCGCGACGTTGGTGCTGCCCCCGGCGTAGGCCGCGCCCGGAGAAAGAGGCGGCCGCGGGGGCCCCCGGAAGCATTGCGCGCCCGGCTCGACAACGGCTCAGGAGGCTCCGGGCTGGCGAGCGAACACGTGCTGGGCCACGGCGCGGAAAGGCGCCACCCACAGCCGGGCAGAGCGCTCCTCGAGCGCCGCGAGCAGCGCCTCGTGAGCGGCCCCATCCACGGCGAGGTAGTCCCCGCCAACGCCGTGAAACGTGAAGACCAACCAGGCTCCTTCCTGCTCGGCCCGCTCGACCAAGGCAACCAGCTCGGCGCCGGGCTTGGCCCCGTCGAACGAGCCCACGTCCACCGCCTCGGCGGTGGACGGATCGGCAAAGCGCTCGCCCCCGCCGCGTGCCGCGAAGAACTGCTGCGCAACCAGGGGAACGTAGCTCTCACGCGACTCGCCGACCCCCGTTTCGCCGCACGGGTAGGCGAACGTGTGGGGGGCGGGAGCGCCGAGCCCCTCGAGCAGGAGCCGGCTCTCCGAAAGCTCCGCCTCCATTCGCGCCAGGTCGTAGTCCTGGATGGCGTACCCCTGGGGGACCCAGTCGAACTGGCGATCGCACGGGTGGTGCATGGTGTGCGAGGCGAGCTCGTGGCCGGCCGCGGCCAGCGCCATCCACTCGGCTCGGTGCTCCGCCAGATCTTCGGAAGCCCCTTTGAGGAAGAACGTCGCCGAGATGCCGTGGGCCGCCAGCTGCTCGGCCGCGAGCGTACGCTGCGTGGCGATCGCGTCGTCATACGTGAGCGACACGGCGGCGCGACGACCCTCGGGCCACCGCGGCGGCCCCGCGCTCGATGCGGGCCCCGCCAGCGCAGGCCCTTTGGCAGAAGCGGCAGCGGCCGCTCCAGGCTGCGGCGCTCGAGCGGCCCCGACCTCGGCAGGAGATTGCGCCGGAGTGCACGCTCCGAGCGCGCCCAAAAGCACGGGGAGGCCCAACCGCACGGGGACCGGAGCCGCGCCCGACGCCGCCACCACGGCGCGCCGCGCGACCGCGCGCTGCCCGATCACGCTGCACCTCCCCGGGAAAGAACCTCGATCGCGTCGCCCACCGCGACGTGCCCATCCCGTACGACCCGCAGGTAGATGCCGCGCAGGTGTCGGCTCCGGAAACTCGGGTCGAGGTTGAGCTGCAGCGGTGCGAGGCCAAAGCGCTGTACCCATTTCTTGCATCCGTTGTGCGCTTGCGGAGTGACCTCCAGCAGGGCCTCGCCCATCTGCAGGCGCGAGCCCGCGGGCAGGTTCTCGTCCGAAAGGTCGAGAGTGACGAAGAGATTGTCCCCGTGCAGCGGCACGGGCTGGCCGTTGGCCACCACGCGCGCGAAGTCCGTGCGGGCCGTGGCGAGCTGATAATCCGGGCCGTACCGGCTCTGGGCGGCCCAGCGGTCGCCCGGCATTCCCCCCTGCACCGTCAGGAAGGCTCGCTCGGGCAGGTCGCGCTCCCCGTCGGCGCCTCGCGCCACGAGCACGTCCACCCGGCCCCGATCCCGCGGCGTGGCGGGCAGCGCCGCGAGAGCCTCCTCGAGCCGCGCGCGCGTCAGGTGACGCGAAGCATCGCCCCGCAGGCCGGCGAAATGAAGCCTCTCGGTATCGACGCTTCCCGCGGGGGCCTCGTTCAACTGCTCCAGGCTCGGCTGTGTCATGGCCCCCGAGCCTGGCAAGCTAGGCCCGCCCGGTCAATTCAGCAGCGCCATCGCCGTCCAGGTGAGCGCAATTCCCACAGCGACGTACACCAGCGGGTACAACGCCGCGAGCCCACTCGGCGGCCCGGCTGCCGCGACGGGCTCGCCGCTCGGCGGCGTGGCCGCTTCGGCTCGCTTGCCCCCCTGCACGAGCCGCAGCAGAGGCGCCCTGGGCGGGGCCTGCTTGCGCGCCCGGCCGGCCGCGGCCGGGCCGGAACAATCCGGCGCGTCGCCCCCGCCTGCTCCCCGCATGACTTCGACGGGCCGCCCGTGCTCGTACAGCACCTGGCTCAGCGTTTCGGTGAGCACGAAGACGCTGGGCGTGGTGTCCGTGAAATCGAAACCCGGGGGAGGCCGCGAGGAGCGCGCCGCGCCCCGCGAAGCCTGGGTTGGCTCTTCGAAACCCAGGGAGCCACCCAGCCACGCATGCAGCGCCTCGCCGCACGGCTTCAGCGCGGGATCCATTTTCCAGCGCCGAGCCATGTCCTGCAGCACCGCGCGATCGGCCTCGGGAATGGGGACGAGCCTGTCGGTGGGATGCGAGTCGCGCGCGTCGAGCACGGTTTGCTCCGCGTCGAAGATTGGGGAGGGCTCTTCTTCGGTTGCAGTTGGATGGAGCGACACGTATGAGCGGGATGGAAGGCGCGCGCGGCACCCCCCTCGAGAAAACTTACAAAGGCTAAGGCGACGGGGCAGGGCACGCAAGGCAAAGGCCCGTATTGCATGATGATGACCCGATTGAGCACGACCCGGGCGGCCTCGCTTCGCCGGCCCGCTTCCCCCGCGGCAGCCCACCATTTTCTTCGCACTGATTCCACTCGACTCGTCCCCCACCGTCTGGATCGCCCTCATCTGGATCCCCGTTTCGATCCCCATCTCGATCCCCTCGTCGTGCCCCGCGCCGCTTGCCCAACCGGCGGCGGGCGGCTCGCATACGGCGAGCCCTGCGCCCCTCCCAGCCGCGAGGCGGCGTTCACGGGTGCCCGCGCTGGCGCTTCTGCGCCTGCTGCCCTCGCTTTCGACGCGATTCGCCATGCTCGACCGCAAGGCGCGAAAGAGGGCCGATTCGGCCTCATTTGCCTCGCCCTCGGCGCCTGCTGCTCGCTCGCCTGCGCCCGCTCGGATGGCGCTCCGCCTCGAGCCGCGGGGCCGCCGCGCGAAGCTCGCGTGGCCCAGCCCTGCAACGAGCTGCCCGCGCCGACCGGCGCCGTAGACGCTTCGCGCGCGCGGCTCTACCTCGAGGTTGCGCGGGTGGAGGAGAAGCTGTCCGAGCCGCTCGAAGAGAGTCTGCGCGGCCGCAGCGTGCGCGTTTCTTCCGTGCAGCAGCTGGTCGCCTTTCCGTCGGTGCCCACCACGGTCCCGTGGGGAGACTGCCTGGACACAGCCTGCGACACACGAACCCATCGGCTCACCGTGGTCGCCGAGATGCCCGCGCGCGGCGAGCTGCCGCTGCCAGTCACCCTGCAGCTCGAACGCGCCGCGTTCGATCAGGCGCAGGCGAGCCGCGGCCCCAGCCCGACCCATGGTTGGCAAACGACCTTCGAGCAGCCGCTCTCGCTCAAGCACCAGGAGCCCCTGCTGCTGCCCGATGCGAGCGCGTTCGGCGGCGGCAGCGTCGTGGTGACGGCCTACCTGCTCACCCGGCACGACGACTTGTTCCCCTTGATGGCCTGCAAGTCCAAGCAGATCGGCATCCTGGAGGTGCGGCCGCAAGCGGCCCGCTGAGTGAGCGAGCTCAATTTTCGACGGTTCTGCCTGCCCCCACCGAGTGAGGGCACACTCGTCGATTCGTCGCGGCAATCGACCCGAGTGCCGCGCCGGGGCCCGCCGCCGCGGGCCGCGCGATGGGCGAGGCAGCCCGATATGCGCGGCTGCGCGACGGATCGGGCGGTCGTGCGAAGACCTTGGCAGCAGCGCCGAGCGCCCGGCCCACCAGCGGGCGGCCCGGCGCGACCGCGGACTCGCCGAGCCGCCGCCGAGTCGACGCGACCCCCGTCGCGCTCTATGCTCAACGGGAGATGCCGCTCGCCGCCCCGCCCCACCCCCGTGGATTTTTCCGAGGCGCATGCTGGGCCCTGCCGGCCCTGCTGTTGCTCTCGTGCGGCGAGGAAGAAACGCTGGATGCGCGGTGGTGCGAGCAGCTGTGCGGGCTGCTCGACGACTGCGGCGAAAGCCCCGCGAGCAGCTGCCCGAGCACCTGCGTGGACAACAATCGGTCGTACTTCGATCGCACCACGCCGCGAGCTCTGCGCATCGAGGCAGTGTGCTTCGAGCTGACCCGCTCGTGCAGCCTGGAAGCTTGCGTGGCCGCGCCGGGGACGGTGGGGCCCACGGCGGAGTCCACGAGCTTCTGCCGCGAGCTCTCGTCGGAGTTCTTCGCTTGCCGCGCGTTCGCCTCCCCGGACGAGTGCGGAGCCTACTTCGGCCGCTTCCGCGGCGCAGCGCTGGAGAGCGGCATGAGCTGCGCCGGGCGCGGCTGCACCGAGCTGCAGGGCTGCCTGGAGCAGACGGTCTTCAGCTACGACGCGCGGGCTTCCCAAGCGGCCAGCGCCGCCGGGAGCCGCGCCGTCGGTGTGGCGCTCGCGCCGCCGCCCGCGGCAGAATCGAGGCAGTTTGCGCGCTAATTCGCTCGGTTTCAGTCCACTCGGCGCCGGGCGCCTCGCCGAGCCCGCGCGCCCGCGGCCGCTGCCCGCAGCCGCCCCGGGCCGCACCGCTCGGCGTGCCAGCCTCCTGCACGTCTCGGCCGCGGCGCTGGCGCTCGGTGGGGGGCTCGCCTGCGGGCAAGGCGAGCCGCGCGCCGAGCTCGACACGCGCCCGTTGCCGCAGGTCGTGGCGGGCTGCGAGGGGCAGATCTACGACCCGTGCAACGTCCTGCGCGCCGACTGCCGCCTCGGGGTGTTTTCGGCCGTGCGCTGCCTGCGCCAGCAGCCCGGCGGGGTGATGCCCCCGGTTCGCGCCATCAGCACCCAAGCCTTCGAGGCCGAGCTGCTCAGCAACCCCGCCGAGGAAATCACGGGCGGCGGAGGGCAAGTCTCCATGGGCGACCCGCCCGAGGAGAGCGCCGAGGAGGTGGTGGCGCGCGAGCGCCAGGAAGCGACCCGCGAAGTCCTGGTGCGGCTCGGCCTATCCAACCCGGGCACGGTGGGTCAGGCGGAGGAGTCCTCCGTGGAGCTCGACCGCGCCACCATCGCGGGCTACTACGTGCCCCGAGTCGGCATCACCCTGATCGACACCCGAGAAAGCTACGGTCGGCAGACCCGGCTGCTCGCCCACGAGCTGGTGCACGCGCTGCAAGATCAAACGGGCTCGCTCTCGGTGGACGCGCCGCCGACGTACGACGAGTTCCTCGCCAGCCGCAGCATCATCGAAGGCGAGGCCGAGCTGCTCGAAACCTACTTCTCGGCCGCGATGTGGCGCGCCAGCGGCGACATCGACTTCGAATACCTCTTCACGTCCTGGGTGGAAGAAGCGCAGGCCGATCTCGACCAGTTCCCGGCGCTCCCGGCCAGCCTGCGCTACTTCCCGTACAGCTACGGGGCGCGTTTCGCCTACCGCGTGCACGAATCCGGCGGCCCCGAAGCCCTCAAGGCCGCGGTCGCCACCCCCCCGCGAAGCACCCTGTCGATCCTGCGCGGCGAAGTGGACCCCGAGCGAGTCGCGCTGGACCGGCTCGAGGGCTACGAGCTGCCCGAAGAGCTCGCAGCGCTGCCCCTGCGCGGCGCCGACCGGCTGGGCCCGTGGATCCTCAAGAAGCTGCTGGAAGCCTTCGCAGCTCCTGCGGCGGCGCTCTCCCTGGCCGAGCCCTGGCAAGGCGATCGCCTGTCCGTCTTCGGCAGGTCGGCGGAGAGCTACTCCGGGGTTTGGACCCTCAGCCTCGGCGGAGAAGAAGGCGCCACGGAGCTCTACGAAGCGCTCCGTGCACAAGAAGAGATCCAGCTGGACGGGCTGTGGCGCAACGGGCGCTACGTGACCCTGTGGGTCGGCAACGACGCGGGGGAGCCCGCCGCATGGGAAGATGCGGTGAGCGAAGGCCTCGCGCCGGCGCCGGCCGCCCCCGATGGGTCGCCCCAGCCCATGGCAGGGTCGACCGAGAAGTCCCGCCAACCCACCACCGACCCGCGCTCCCCAGCCCGCGGCAGCCTGACGCCCGTGTTGATCCGGCTGCTGGGCTCCGAGCGGCTGCCTTGAGCTAGCCAACTGGGTCGTGGGGCAGCCATACCCCAACCGCACCTTCCCCAGCGTGGCCAAGGCTTCGGAGTGGTTGCATAGCCTGCTCGACGAGCCGCGTTGAAACGCGCGACCCACTCGGCCCCCGAGCGAGCGCTTCGAATCGACACGCCCGGCGTTGATGCAACGCATCGATGCCCTTCGGCGCGCGCCGAGTGCCGCCGGCGCGCGCCGAAGGCCCGCGCCGCAGCGCTCAATCGCCACGAATCACCGCACCAGGCGGCGCCGCGCGCCCCCTGCGAGCCCCCGAAACGGCACAGCCGCCGGCTGGCAGGATCGTGCGCTCCTTGGTAGCTCGTTGTCGCAGCGAGCGCCGGATGAGGCCGCCCGGCGGAGCCCGCTCGTGGTAGATGAGACAGCATATGTCTACCGCCGTCGAAGCCGGGGCAGAGGCCGCCGAGGGCGATGCTGCTACCGCCGCGTCCGCCGTACCCAAAGTCATCAAGCTCCCGGAGAAGCTCGGCTACGCCGCCGGCGACGCCGCCTCCGTGCTGTTCTTCCGAACGTTCGCCTCCTATTTGATGTTCTTCTGCACGGACATCGTGGGGCTGGCCGCCGCCTCCATCGGCACGATGCTGTGGGTCACCCGCATCTTCGACGCCGTCAACGACCCGATGATGGGCGCCGTCTGCGACCGCACCAAGTCCCGCCACGGCAGGTTTCGGCCGTGGCTGCGCTGGATCGCGGTGCCGCTAGCCGTCAGCGGCGTGGCCATCTTCGCGGTCCCCGACTGGAGCCAGGGAGCCAAGCTCGCCTACGTGTACGTCACCTACACGCTGATGATGGTGCTCTACACCGCGATCAACATTCCCTACGGCGCGCTGATGGGCGTGATGACGCCCAACTCCGAGGAGCGCACCGCGCTGGCCTCGTTCCGCTTCTACGGCGCCTACGGGGCGGACTTCGTCGTCAAAAGCACCATCCTGTACTTGGTCGTGTTTCTCGGCGGCCCCGGTGGGGGCGAAGCCGGCACGCAGAGCGGCTACGTGTGGACGATGGCGCTGTACGCCGTCGCCGCCATCGCGCTGTTCCAGTTCACCTTCTTCTCCACCAAAGAGCGCGTGGAGCCCCCCGCCGGGCAAGAAACGAACCTGGTCAAAGACCTCTCGCAGCTGGTGAAGAACAAGCCGTGGCTGTGGATCATCGTGATGGGGGTGACCACCATCCCGTGGATCGCCATGCGGGACGCGGCGCTCTTGTACTACGTCCGCTACTACGTGATCGACGATGCGAACGGCAGCAACCAGTTCGCTTCGCTCGGCACCACTCTGCCCCTCACCGGGCAGCTCGGAGCGCTCGGGGGCGTGGCGCTCACGGGCATCTTCACGCGCATGTTCGGCGGCAAGAAGAACACGTACGTCTCCCTGACCGTGCTCGCGGCCCTGGTGGGCTTCCTGTTCTACGCGGCGCAGCCGGGCCAACTGTGGTTCATCTACACCGTGTACTTCGTGGTGCAGCTACTCAGCGCCCCGCTCATGCCACTCTTCTGGTCGATGATCGCGGACACCGCGGACTACTCGGAGTGGAAGTTCGGCCGGCGCTTCACGGGCCTGACCTTCTCCGCCGGCACCTTCTCCCAAAAGCTCGGCTGGGCACTGGGGCCCGCCGCCGCCGGCTACTTGCTGGCCTTCTACGGCTACCAGGCCAACGTCGCGCAGACCCCGGAGGCCATCGCGGGGCTTCGCGCGATGATGTCGTGGATCCCCTCGCTGATCGGCCTGTTCGGTGCCGGAATCGCGATGATGTACGGCATCAACCGCAAGGTGGAGGCGCGCATCGCCGCGGACCTTCACGCGCGCAAGATCAGCCGAGAGGCGGCCCCCTCCTAGCCCTCTCCCAAGCCCGGATTGCCGGGCTTACGGGAAGCCGCGCCGCCTTCGGCGCGGCCCAATCCACCCGTCGTCGGGGAGCCTTCTCGGGCAGGAGGCTCCCTCGGCCGCCCCTTGCCGCGCGGCACCCGGTCCTGAGCGAGCAAGACGGGGGTGCGCGCGGGGCGGCTGGCGGCGGCGCGGACAAGGGCGGCGCAACCACGGGGGGCGCAGACAAGGGCGGCGCAGACACGGCGGCGCGAGCACACGCCGCAGCGGCGGCCGGCTCCTCCACGGCGCCCCTACATCTGCAATGCCAGGCCCGTGACCCAGCTGCTGGCACCCAACGCGAAGCCGTTGTCGTCCTCCAGGGAGGACTTGGACCACTCCAAGAACCAGTAGGAGTTCTCGATCCCCACCTGCTCATCGAGCTTGCGGGCGGCGCTCTCGTCGAAGATGTCGAGCAAGAGCATGCCCCCCAGCGCGGAATACAAGCCCACCGCGTCCCCGCTGCCTCGGCTCACCCGCTCGACGGCGCCCAGCTCATCGCTACTGCCCTTGCGGCCGATCGACCAATGCACGTAGCCCACCCCCAGCTTACCGTAGGGAACGAGGGGAAATTCCAGCTGCTGCATCAAGCTATCCAGCCGGAACACCAGCGCGACGTGCATCGGCAACAGCCGCATGCGCCGATCCTGCAGCTGGGAGCCATCTTCGGCGGCCGGATCGGGCCCCGTGCGGCGCGTGTAGCCGATGCCGAAGCCGGCCGCCACGCTCCCGATCGAACGAATTTCGGCGAACCGCCAATCCAGCTCGAGCCCCAGCTGATAGCGCTTATCCGAGCCGAAGAAGTCGCTCAGCGTCGGCTCCGCCGTGCCCTCGTCCAGCTGCGGGTCGTACGGGCCGAAGCGCAGCTCGACCGCCTTGCTCGCGAGCGTCCACACCCAGCCCACCTCGAAACGACCCGAATAGCTCGTGGGCTCGCCCACCGACGCGGGCCTTCCAGAGACCTCGGCTTCGTCCGCCGTAAGCGGGCCCGGCTCGGCGCCCTCCTCGTCGGCGCCCTCCGCCGCGAGCTCCGCCTCCCCGGAGACCTCCTCGAGCGGCTCCTCCTCGACTGCGTCTTCCTGCTCCCCGCCCTCCTCGTCAACCTCTCCGCCCTCCGCATCGCCTTCGTCGAAGAGCTGCTCCTCCTGCGAAGAACCCGCCCCCTGCGCCCACGCGGGCTGGGCCGCTAGCAGCCCCAGAGCGGAGAAACCTAGAAACGCCGGGCGAAAGGCCCGGCACACGGCGAATTGGGGCTGGCGCATGAGTCGATGAATCACGTTCGCGGATCGAATGATAGCCGCTCAGGAAGCGGACTTCGAAGAATCGACCGGAATCACCTCGTAGATCGAAAGCGCTTCGCCAGCCGTCAGGCGGATCTGCTTCGCGATTTCCGGCGACATCGGCTCCTGCGAAAGCGCCACGACCTCCGTGAGCGCCTTGCGCGCCCGCCGCAGCTCGGTCACCAGAAATCGCACATCCGACCCCACCGCGCCGGGCTTCTCCCCCTGCACCCGCTCGATATCGCGCACGCGCCACTCGACCAACACGCTCTGGTTCGGCAGCTGGCCTGACCCTCCGCAGTCCGGACAATCCACCACGCCCGAGCCCGTGCCCATCTCTCCCGTGCCGCCGCAGCTCGCGCAAGCGGAGGCGGCCTGCCGCTCCTTGGAAACCATGCCGCCAGCCTACCACCCGCCAGCGCCCTCGCCCACTGCCGGAGCGGCTCTGCTCCGAGGCCTCGCAACCCGCGGCGACAGCGCCCGGGCCCCCGCGGGCGCACGCCCGCGGCCGAACGCTCACCGAGCGCGCACTCGCCGCGTCCCCCCGGAGCACACGGCGGTGACGATCGCGCGGGCGCCCGGCTGCGCGGGCGCCCGGGCTGCGAGCGCAGGCTGCGCGGACGCGAACGCGGGTTCCCCATCCGGCCTGGCCCCTCCCGACTCGCCCCGTCGAAGCCCCCGGCCAACTCCACCGCAGTGGCTTTCTATGTGGGCTTCAAGAACCGCCGGCGCTCCGAGCGCTCTCCTACCCGGCCTCGTCGCGGCGCGCGCGCCCGCGACGCTCACGGCAGCGGGCGTGCGCCCGCGAGGCCCACGGCACCGAGTCCGCCTCGCGACCACCCCGGCGACTGCGAGCGTCACCGCGGTCGCCCGGTGAGGCTCGCGGCTCCGCCCCATGTCTCCACCCCCGCTGCAGACTTCCTGAGCCTGGTGCCCCCGCAGCCCAACCAAGCCCGATGACGCCGCCCGCGGCGCGCCAAGCACGCCCGTGGCCAGGAAAACATTCCCCACGGAATGGGCCCCCTGCCCCTCGCCGCGCTGGACAATTGGCCGGCAGACGCTCCCGCGATTTTGGGTTGACGTTGCTTCCCCGGAAAGCCACCCTCCGACCCGCTCGAAACTTGGAGCCGGAGAGGTGACCGAGTGGCCGATGGTACTCGCTTGCTAAGCGAGCGTAGGGCAACCTACCGCGGGTTCGAATCCCGCCCTCTCCGCTGAAATGAAAGCCCGGATCCGACCGGAACGGTCCAGCGGGGTGCAGCGTCTGGGCGGGCTTCGAACCAAACCTGCCCGCCACCGATGAGCGGAGCACGGCCAAGCTGCACCGACTGCGGGTTCGAACCGGCTGCCCATTGGTTTGGGAGCGACTCTCGGCGAGCTGCAGGTGCCAGAGCCTCCCGGAGGTCTCCGCGGAGACCGGCTGCCCATCGACGCGCAACGACTCGAGTCGAGCTGCTGGAAGTCGGATTCGCCAGGAAGGCCTTCACGGGCGAAGCCCGTGAGAATCCCGCCCTCTCCGCTGGAAAATGACTTGTTTTAGGGGGTGTTTTTGTGGCGCGTCATACTGCGCGACATAGACGCTCGGTGTCTCGGGGCTCAGCGACTGGGTCTTTCCTCGCTTCTGGGCTTGGGGCATGGCCCCCCCGCATGCCTTTTGCAGCAGGGGATTTTGTTGGATCCCCTTCGACAAAAGTCATGCCGGGGATCCGGCTTTGCCGTGGGTTGGGGTTTTCGTGGCGCTCTCGCGACGTGGCGGCACTGGACGATGCCGGAACGGCACTGCGCGGCCGGGGGCATTGGCTCCGGCGCGTTGACGGTGGGTGCGACGTGCGGGAGCTTCCGGCGCCGTGAAGGCGATTGTCGAAGCGGAGCTGTCGTTGGGGGAGCCCAGTGCCGACCAGGGGCTCGTGACCTGGTTTCGGGTGCGGGTCGTCGAGGAGCTCGATGGCGAGGATGGGGCCGTCGCTGCGCGGGCGCGGGTCGCTCGGGTCCATGTCGGGATGGCCGCCGACGTGGGCGAGCGGCTGCACGATGTGCTCGATGCGGACAGTGCGGAGCTCGAAGCCCTCTATTCGGTCTTCTTCGACGAAGACTGGTTTCGGCAGCAGTTCACCGAAGGCGCGGGGAGCGACCTTCTGTATGTGAGCGAGGTCGAGGTGGAGCCCCGTTGGGAGGAGAGCAATGTCGAGCTGGCGCTGGTGCGGCGGCTCTGTGACACGCTTGGGCAGGGGTGTGATATGGCCGTGCTTCGGGCTGCGTCGGGAGCGGACGTGAACCGCTGGCAGCGGCTCGGGTTTACCGGTGACGCGGACGGCAACGGGTTTCTGCATCTCCCGCTCGGCTACCGCCAGGCGCGTGTAGTCCCGGGCCAGGATGAGCGGAGTTTTCGTGTGGTGCCGAATCCTCCGCCGGGAGCGGAGCCGCACTAGGCCTGGTCGGTCAGCGAGAGGCGCAGGCACGCGACCGCCTCGCACAGCGGCTCCCAGTCGAACGTCGTGTACCGGTCGACGATGTCTCCCCTGGAATTGTGCGTGATGCGTTCCAGGATTTCCTTCCGGGCGCCGTCACGGCGCGCCAGCGAGATGAATGTGTGACGCGTGTCGTGAACGCGGCGGCCGGGGATGCCCAGAGCTCGGCAATCTCGTTGGAGGTTCTGATGCGTGGTGCCGCTCACACGGCACTTGCCCCGCCGGGAGGGCACGATCAGGTCGTCGGGGCTTGGCGGGCGGCCATAGAATTCGCGACCCCCCCCGCCGTTCCAGTCGCGCAACACCTCGGCCAGTGTCGGGTGGACTGGGACCACCCTCGGCGTCTTCGTCTTCAGAGGCTGGTCCTCGTACTGAGTGGTCACCGTGAGCGCCCCGAGCGGGTCCGAGTCGGCGTCGTAGTCCTTCCAGCGGCGGCCCACGGCTTCGCCGTTGCGCATCCCGGTCAGAAATAGCAGAGCGTACAGGACGCGGCGATCGGCGGGAATAAGCTCACTCGTCATCAGCGAGCGCGCCTCCTCCCGCGTGAAGAGGCTTGGCTGACGGCGCGCTGCTGAGGGAGAAATATCGCGCGGGCTCGGCAACGTGTTGCGCGGTAGCACGCAGGGGTCGACGGCGACCAGCTCTTCGATCAGCGCATCGCGGAAGAGTGTGCGCAGGGTGCCGTAGACGTTGCGCACCGTCTTGGGGGCGAGGCGCCCATCGGACCGCAACCGCTCGACGAGCTCTCGGATCTCGCGGCGGGTGATGCTGTCGAGGCGCCGGGCGCCAAGCACGGGAAAGACGTGCAGCTTGAGCCGGGTTGCGTCGTCGTTCGCGGTCCGGATGCCTCGGCGCCGTCGCGCGTCGAGCCAACCTTCGGCGAATGCAGCGAGCGAAGTTGCTCCCGACTTGCCGTCGGGGCGAAAGGTGCCATCGAGTACCTCTCGCTTGCGCAGCCGCTCGAGCTGTTGGGCGGCGCGCTTGTCCGTCCCTGCTCGCTCCTGAATCTGCCGTCCGTTCCAGATGAACGAAACGTAGTAAACCGCTCCCGAGCGGCGCTTCCGCGAAAAGACGCCCATGGTCAGAACCCCGAGGCTTTGCGCAGCTTCTCGGCTTGGCGCGCGGGGCGGGTTCCCGGTTTCGTCGAGCGCTCATGCAGCCAGGCCAAGACTTCGTCCCGATTGAAGCGGTATTCGCGGCCCAGGCGGTGTGCCGGGAGCCCGTCGCGGACGACGAGCTTGGCGACGGTTCGCACATGAACGTCGAGCATTTCGGCGACCCTTTCAGCGTTGAGGACTTCCTGCCGAGAGTCCCGGTGGTTCGCGAGCTCTTCACGAACGACTACCCGGACCAGCTCGCGAACCTCGTCGGGCGACATGACCAGCACTGCACTCATGTCCAGTTACTTGTCATGCGGCGACAATATAGTCAAGGGGGCTCGGGGACTATTTCGGTAGGTGGTCGCGTTCGCGGAGGGCCGCCAAGAGTCTTGACGCTGCTAAGAACAGGGCGCCGATCTGCTGCTGGTTTTTCGGAGGCTTGGTTTCTAGGATCGACCGAGCTTCGGCCACTGCGGGGTCTTCCGTCACTGCCCTTGCCATAGCGAAGACGTCGTCGACAGTCGCTGTTCCCGCGTCGAACTTGGCCATTAGATCCCGGGCGGCACCTGCCTTCGGATGTCTTTGGGTGTCCCTCGCAACAAAAAAATAGTCGGGGGGTAGGTTAAGGCGCTCGATTGCGCGCTCCGCAAGTTCCCAGCCTACAACTCGCTTCCGAGACAAGATCTTGGAAAGCGTCGACTCGTCAATCCCGAGTCGTTCCGCAACTCGACGACGCCAGCCGCGTGGGCGGTCCATCGCTCGACCGAGCTGGTCCACGAGCTCCAAATACCGTTGAGTGGGGTCGGGACGGGTCACTGACCGCGAGACTCACCGAGCGCGTCGAACTTGTCACCATTTATCAAGGTATTTTCCCCTCGTTGCTCGCGGGGCTGCCGCGAGCTCCTCAGAGGCTGTGCTGTCCGGCCGAACTGCGGCTGTCATCAATCCAAGAGTCGCTGTGTACGGCCATACCGGGTAGACGGGGCCGCCTCTGGGCGGCAAACCGTACTGACAGAAACCCTGAACGCATGGTAAGGAAATCCAAAGTGGGCGAGGCTATGCAGTACACACTTGCTGGAACCGACTTCACCGCGGAGGGGCATCCCTCCGGGGGCTGGAGGAAACTAAGTGTCGTCGGGCTCTTCTCGGGTATCGGCGGCTTGGAACTTGGCTTTGAGAGAGCGAAGCACGAAGTGCTGCTCACCTGCGAAATCGACCCTTCCGCGCGCAAGGTACTTTCGGCTCGATTTCGTCATCCCATTCATGAGGACATCCGGACGCTGGACGCGCTTCCGAAGGAAACCGATCTAGTGGTCGGCGGCTTTCCATGTCAGGACCTTTCTCAGGCGGGCAAGACAGCGGGCATTGCCGGCGCACAGTCGGGGCTGGTCGGAGAAGTCTTCCGTCTACTCAAGGACCGAGACGTCCCGTGGGTTGTCTTGGAGAACGTTCCTTTCATGCTGCAGCTCTCGCGTGGGCGGGCTCTCGACGTGATCGTGGCCTCGCTTGAGCAGCTCGGTTATCGCTGGGCCTATCGCGTGGTCGATACAAGGGCCTTTGGGCTCCCGCAGCGCCGTCGACGAGTGCTCTTGGTGGCTTCAAAGGTCGAGGATCCTCGAACCGTGCTTTTCGCAGACGATGCTGGGGAACCCGACGAACCATCATTCGCCGGAAGGGCGTGCGGGTTCTACTGGACCGAAGGCATTCGCGGCCTGGGATGGGCGGTCGATGCTGTCCCCACGCTCAAGGGAGGCTCCACGGTGGGAGTTCCGTCTCCCCCCGCGATCTGGATGCCCGATGGGCGAATCGTCACGCCTGCGCTCCTTGATGCCGAGCGACTTCAGGGCTTCGCAGCGGACTGGACGAAACCGGCAGAACGTGCCGGGCGTTCTAGCTTCCGCTGGAAGCTCATCGGTAACGCCGTCAGTGTTCCAGTCGCCAAATGGCTCGGTGCCCGCGTCGCGAATCCGGGCTCTTTTCGAGTCACTGGGGTCAGGACGGTAGTCGAGGGTAAAGCATGGCCAACCTGTGCCTGGAACGTGGGTGCCGGGCGCTTCACCGCTCGTGTCTCCGAATGGCCGAAACGCTACAAACGAAAGTCTCTAGCCGAGTTTCTGCTTCATGAGCCAAAGGCCTTGTCGGAGAAGGCTACCGCAGGTTTCCTAAATCGTGTTGACAAGGGCTCGCTAAGGTTCCCCATCGGATTCAAGGAGGCGCTACGTCGGCATCTCAACGCGATGATAGCCGAACGTCAGGCGGCGTAGCCGGACCTCCGCGACCGTACGGCAACAGCCTACACCTCGGGGCAAGCCTTCCCTGAGGCGCGCACGACCTTAGAAGGGGCACCCTTCCCCACATGCACGTGTCGAGCGTCCACGACTATCGGGCCGAAAACGTTGCCTCGCGAGCTCGCTTGAATGATTATTCGACCGAGATGAGGGGACCGGAAATCCTGACGCGAACTATTAGCTGGCCGGTCACCGAAGACCAATACGGCAACGCCTGGCAGTACCACTCGCGAAGTGACCGTCACTCCAAGGTTGCGTGCTGGGGCGTTCTCTTCGATCTGCTCGACGTATGCCCGCTGCTCCGAGCCCATGTTGAGCGCGGCGCCGTAGGATTCGGCATCAACCACCTGATGCGGGATTTCCGCACGGCAAGAAAGAAGGATCTGGACCTCGTCATCTGCACTCCGGGTACTGGAAAGACACGACGTGCAACTTTTCGCGGCCTCGTCGACGCCTATGGAATCCAGCTCACTAAGAAGGAGGTCGCTCAACTCAAGCGCTACCCGGAACTCGAACGTGTTCCAGTGGGGTCGGTGCATCTAGCTCTCGAAGCGAAGGCCTGCATGACCGCACACATCAAAGCGCTCCCCCGCCTGTATGACGAGCTCAACTCAAGCCACCTGGCCATCCACGGAGCATCAGATTTCTCGATTGCTGCAGGATTTGCCATGGTGAATCTGGCGGATACGTTCATCAGCTCGGACATGAACAAGCACCCCCTGGGCAAGCTCCCACCCAAAGTATCTCAGCACAAGCAGCCTGAGCACTGCGTCCGGGCAGTCGAGAAGATTCGCGAAATCCCGCGACGCACTCAAACAGGCGTGGAGGGCTTCGACGCCATGGGCATCGTCGTCGTCGAATGCCGTAATGATGGGACTCCGGTGAAACTTGTCGCATCTCCGCCGGCCCCAAAAGCGGGCGAGATCTTCCACTACGATCAGTTCATTCGACGCATCGCCCACAATTATGAGAACAAGTTCTCGAACATCTGAGCTGCACACAGTCGATGGGGAGTCGAGCGGCCGCGATCAGGCGTTCAAGAACGTGGAGCGCGCGCTCCATCGGACTAAGCACCGACTTACGACCACGAAGTCCGACTCAGAACGGATGGGACGAGTTCGCCAGAGGGCCACCCGACCCGAGCTGTTGGTGAGGCAACTCGTCTCTGCGCTTGGTCATCGCTACAGAACCAGGAACAGCGATCTTCCCGGCTCTCCAGACCTCGCCAATAGGTCGAAGCGCTGGGCGATATTCGTCCATGGGTGCTACTGGCACGCCCACGAACGTTGCCCGAAAGCAACAGTACCGAAGAACAATCGGGACTTTTGGCTTGCAAAGTTCGAGCGCAATCGCCAGAGGGACGTGGACGCGCAGACGAAGCTGCAGCAGATGGGCTTCCACGTCGCTGTGATTTGGGAGTGCGAGACGGCTGCCCCCGCGCGGGCAAAGAGCCAACTTTGGACCTTCTTTTGCTCCCGGGCCGGAAAGACCGCAACAGCACCTACCTCACAGCACAAGTGATGCTTCCCGACGCAGGATCTTCGTCCCAGCGGTGCCAACCAGCTCAGGGGCTCCCACGGTTCTTCGCGAGAGCGCCCTTTTTCGCTCTTCGGACGGGGCATGTCGTTACTTGTCGCTCCGCAGGCAGCAATTTCGTGATTGCGTAGCGACCGAGGGGGTACGGAGGTACGGTTTAGTCCCGCGCGACCCGTACTCACGAGCGGGCATCTACATGCTCGTGTGACTTCACCAACGCATCGGCAATCACTATGTCCACCGCTCGCTGCGCAGCACTCATCGCCCAACTCTTCGAGCCGCGCGGGCGGTTCCACGGTCGGTACGATCCACCGGAGGAGGACGGATTCCAAGAAATCGCCCCCGGAGGGCTCTGGCAAGCTCCAATCTTCCCGGTGAGAAGCAATTCCGCTAGACTACTTCGCGTCTACCTAATCGGCGGTCACCAATCCGCCCTACTCCAGGCGCACTGGAGCTCAGAAACGCGCGCTTTGCTCAGGCTTTCGTCGGGCAATCACCCCGCTTTGCCCCGCCTCCGTGAGGCCGCGCTGCTTGAGGACGAGGGACTTGGCTATTTGATACTCGATCACCCCGGTGCGCCTTTGACGCAGGGGCATGCCGCCCTTGCTCAGTTGCGAGAACAGCCTTCAACTGCGCTCGCACACTTCCTCCGAGTGGTTGACGGAGTCGCTGCTTTGCATCGACTGGCACTCCTTCACCGGAACATCTCGCCGCACACCACATGTGCCAGGGGCACCGAACCAGATAGTATCGTGCTAGACGGCTTTCAGCTGTCCGCTTTTGTTGCCTCCTGGCTCCGAGGCGATGCGCTTAGGAGACGTGGTCAGGGGTTCCTTCCTGGCGAGCCATCCTTCCGAGTATGCCTGCCGCCGGAACGCTTGGCGCCGGTATTCGGCGAACCAAACACGACCCTCGAATCGTACTCGGGCGACGTGTTCAGCCTGGGAATGACGGGGATCTGGTGGTTCGTTCCAGGCGTTGAAGAAGTCGATAGTAGCCCCGTGTTCATCAACGGTGGCTACGACATGTCTGCGCATCGAGAGGTCGTAACCGCGTGGCACAGGAAGCTGCAAGAGACAAGGCTTCCGAAATCCCTGATCCAACTCTTGACGCACGCTAGCTCCTTTGACAGTGCCAATCGCCCGCCATCCGCGTCTCGTATCCTTGAGCCGCTGCAACGAGCCTACGGCGCGCTCCTTACAGAGTTCGAGAGAACGGAGTCTCAGGAGCGAGTGCCACGTCTGAGCGTGCTTTTCATGCGGGAAACGGCCGAACGCTTCTTCAGCGACGGGCGTGGAAGAACGCTGCCAGCAAGCCTGGACCCCGAGGAGTACGCAGACCTGCTTCAGCGAGACTTGGAACATGGCGTGTTCACCTGGAGCGAAACGGGGTTTCGCAAGTGGGCAGATCGCACTCACCGTGACAGGGCAGACGAAGCGAAGATGGTGCTGGTGGGCCAGAGCTATGCATACTTCGCGGCCTACTACAATCAAGGGTTTCCCGGAGAGAATCGCAACGTTCTTCTCATCAAGTATCCACTCGAAATTCACAGTGCCCGCGAGCTGCTGCGCACCGGGGTGCAACGCCCCCTTCCGAGCATAACGGTTCGATACTTCGAGCCCCACGTTCCTCAACGTTCACTTCCTCGTGGCAACGGGTGGGAAGTCCTTGCTTCCAAGGTACGCTTCGCCGCGCCCTCCGGTGCCGAATCATTACCGTTGGCGGTCACGGCCCGATGGGTCCTTGATGTGCTTTCCGCCGAGCAGCGGACAGAGGAATTCGCCTGCGAACGCGTCGAGGAAGAAACGGGCGCAATACTGCTGCGCGGCAGGGAGCCAACGATCGCCGACTGGCCCGAGGAGAACGCCGAAGACGCCTTCGCTCGCCTATGTCTGCGAGGCGCGCTTCCCACGATGGCTCGCCTGTTTCAAGCCGCCCACGAAGACGCACTGGCGAAGGGTGACGAAGCAAGATTCCTGTTTCGAGCAGCCAGAGGTGACCGGGAGCCAGCGACCGAGCTCAAGTTCGACAAGGTGGAGGACCCGTGGACAGTGCGTTTCCGTTCGGTAGAAGGTGCATCCGCGATGCCAACGACCGGGTTCGTGCGGCTCGCCAACGGCATGCATCAAGCCCTACTCGGCCGTCAACGAGCTGCCTTAGACGTCGCCTGTGAACGCTTCCCAGATCTCATTGCCCAGCTTTCCGCGCCGTCCTCGCTTCGAATCCCCGTGCAACACGAGTACGGGCAACGGGTAGACCTGGATACCCGTGAAAGAATCGAACGCATACGCGCGCGGTGGCCCATATCGGTAGTACGCGGCCCTCCAGGCACTGGGAAGACATTCCTCGCGAGCCACGTCATCCGCGCCATTCTTGAGGAAGATCCCTTCGCGCGGATTCTCGTCGCCGCCCAGTCGCATCATGCACTTGACAACTTGCTCGAAGGCGCAAGCAACATCAGCAGGGACGTGGGCGGGGCAATTCGACCTCTTTTTCTGCGTTCCGTCAGCCAAGCGCGAAAGCATAAGGTGAGCGCGTCAGCGGCCGAACTACTCGTCGAGAAGCAGCTGGAAGCGATTCGCGCTCACGCAATCGACATCCGTCATCGAAACACTACTCCAGGACCTCTGAAAGGGCTGCGAAAGCGGTGGCGAAAGCTCCTGGCAGACCGAATGCTCGACTTGGAGCTGTTTCAGAGACTCCCGCGCGCGGCATCTGTTGTTTTCTCAACCTGTACTACCTCTGATCCAGCTTCCTTGGGTGGTCGCGGAGATCTTCAGATGTTCGATTGGGTGATCGTCGAAGAGGCGGCCAGAGGCTGGGTCACTGAAATGCTCATTCCGCTGGTTCGCGGCATTCGCTGGATGCTCATCGGAGACCAGGCACAGCTACCTGCATTTCGCCTGACCGACATCGAGAAGCTCTTTGACGTGGATACGAGGGAAAGGGTTACGCCTACCTCGGTTGAAGTGCTTGAGGAGTCGCACCGTCCCTTGCTGCGCTACTTCGGCAACTTAATGTCAGTCGATCCGCCGCCGCACCGGCAGGACCCACGCGAAGAACTCCGAGTCCAACACCGGATGCACCCTGACATCGCGAACCTGGTTAGCTATGCATACTACGACAATCAGCTGGTCACTGCAGAAACCGCCCGCCGCCCCCATCAACTGGCTCTCCCACCCCGGCTGCAGGGCTCCGCACTCCTATGGTTGGATACTGGCCCGCTCGGGCTTCCCGCGCATGAACGCGGATACGGCAACAAGTGCGAAGCTCAGCTTCTTCGGTATGCTATCGATCACCACGCACGCCCCTACCCAGTTCATGAAAGTGGAATACCGCCCCTCGCGGTTCTGACGCCGTACAGAGATCAGCTGGAGCAACTGAGAGGTGCCCTCTCGTTGCACGATACGGAGGTGCATACGATCGATTCGTTTCAGGGACGTGAAGCCGAAGTCGTACTAGTTAGTCTCGTTCGAAACAACACCCACACGGCTGAGACTAGCGCGCTCGGGTTCTTGGTCGAGGCGGAACGAGTAAACGTGCTCTTCAGTCGTGCTCGTCGATTGTTGGTAGTCGCGGGCTGCCTCGCGCATTTCGAGAGGTTTCCGGAGACCCACTGGGGCCGCGTAGCAGAGTTCCTGCGACAACATCCCAAGAGCCTGGTCAGCGCCACAGACCTAGGCTTCCGCTGGGACTCTGAGGCACGTCGATGAGAGTGCTCGACATTCGCATCCCCTGTCGCAGGTTTGACGTCGAGATCAAGCTAGTTCCACGCGACGGTCTCAGTTTGCTGGAGAAACACACGGTGCTGGCAATCCGGGCGGGAGTGCGCTCCGTTGAGGAACTAGCTAGTCACCTCGGTCTACCCGCCCGCATGGTTCTGGACGTGTGCGTCGATCTTCTCGCCAACGGAGCGCTAGCGCTCTCCCCAGATGACGCTCGAATCTCTCTATCAGAGACGCTAGACGTTCGAATGGGTAATGGGGAAGAGCCCGCATCAGGGTGGGCAGCGGAACTGGAATCCGGGGGAGGAGAGACCATTGGGCTCTCCTTGGTCCAAGACTTGGTGTCCGGGCAGGTATTCACGAATCCGCCTTTCCCGCGGGAACTGCCTCAAGGCCTGCCGGTAGCACCGCGTTCTCCAGCAGTGGGTCCGATTGACAGTATCTCTCCACTCGAACTGCTGCTCGCAGCGTCTCGCAGACTGCGCACGCGAGGCTCCAAGCTAGATGGCAACGACGACGAAATTTACGAGGCTGCACGACTTCGCGAAAGGCGCGTGGCAGAGGTCCGCATTAAACGCGCAGTTGGAGACATCGAACGCACAGGCGTTGCGCAGCGCGAGACCTACGTTCCCATGCGACTCGTAGCGACCCTGGCGGGGGAGAACGACGTTCCCGACTTTCGCGTTGTTGGGCCACCGGAGGTAGCGTCGGAAGTTCGAGACCGGATCGCTGCAGGACTGGTTGACGCATGGCTTTCCGGTCGTGGACGAGGCGCCGGACAGTTCTTCGAACGGCTCGCCTGGTCATCCCGGGCGAGCGGTGACGCTCCTGAGGAAGCGTCCTGGCTCACCCTGGACGGCGTGCTCGCTCGGCTCTCCGAAGTGAGCGACATCGTGGTAGAGAACTGTAACCTGCACGAAGCACCGCGAATGTGTGCCACCTACGACCGCGCTTGCGAAGCGCTTGAGAAGGCTCGGCATGCGGTGGCGGAGTGCTCACTTGTCGAGGGAGCTGCCGCGCATCACGAGTTGGCCCTTAGTGCCCTGGGGAGTGCGAAGACCCAAGTGGTGCTGGCGTGTCCCTGGATTCGGCAGCTGGACGAGAGTGATGCTCTCCGCACCGCCATCGAGCAGGCGGTGGCATCTCGTGGAATTCCGGTGTTCCTGCTCTGGGGCATAGCGCCAAACGACAGACTTGAGGATCAACTCTCGGCACAGACGTGCCGATGGCTCCGGAACCTATCGGGACAGCAATTGGGTGCTGGACGGCTCTTCCTACCTGCTCGCTCGGCGTGCATCCACGCCAAAGTGGTTACCTGCGACATGGACTGGATGGTGGTTACCAGTCACAACTTTCTCAACTCTGGCCCTCAGCGCACGACGGACGAAATTGGCGTGCGGGTGGTGAGCCCGGGACCTGTTCCGCACGCTACTACGTGTGCGTTGTCGTGGCTGAGGCGGCTTGCGCCCGAGTTCGAGGTTCGACGCGCGCTGTTGGACTTGCCAGAACTGTGCGGCCGCGCGAGCCCAAACATCCCCATGGTCGTAACTCCGGCCCCCGAGCTTCCCAGTCCCGATACCGGACCCCTGGGGATAGACGTGTGGCAGAAGGCGTGGCGCAAGACACTCGACACCATTCGCGAGCAGGCCAACCCGATAGAAAGAACCGTGGAAATAGTCTGTGATGCGGAGCATAGATATCTGCTTCTGTCCGCACTCGAGGCCGCCGAAACGCGCGTTCTCGTGCAATCCCCGGAGCTGGGCGCTGCGTTTCTTGGGGAACCAGTGCTAGCGCGGCTAACTAAGGCAATCGCCCGAGGGGTGAAGATCATCGTGCTCACCGCCAAGCCTGCGCCCGCAGCATCCCGTTTGACGAATCTGGGAGTTGAGGTCGCCCAACGCAACAGCCACGCTAAAATCCTTCTCTGCGACGACTGGGCCGTAGTGTCGAGTTTCAACTTCCTGTCATTCGAGGGAAGATCGCGGAGCGAGCTCGGTGTGCGCCTCGGTCGGACTCCAATCGTGGAGCAACTATGGCGACTATGCCGGATGTAGGGCGCAAGGCAGCGACTGCCGATTCAGTCGGTCCGTTTCGCCGAGTGCCCCCGCGACTCCAGTCCAGTTTCGATCACCAATGGGGACACGAACGATTCTCTGCGCCGACGCCAGGCGCGATGCTTGAACGCGGGACGCCCACTCGCTCCCGAGCTGCAAGCAGCGTGACGGGCGCAAGCCCGTGTTCAGTTGTCGGGGACCGATGATTGGATAGACACTCGTTCCGTCGGGCACGACGACCGCCGTGCCGACCTTGAATACGTGGTGCATTGGGAATCTCCTTTTTCGGGCTAGGACGCGGGGGGACGGAAGCTGGGGCCGTAGCACGCGACATGGTTGCCAATCGGCGTCTGCATGAGTTCCCGGGCGATCTCCCTCATGCTGAACATCATGCGCACCGCACTGAGGAACACGCCCTGATCCCCTGTGCACCAGGCACGCCCGAGCATCTTCAGGACGCCAGCGTATGTTCTATCGAACCGGACGAGCAGGTCCCAGACGGCTGGCGGCACTTGATCCTCGACGTATCCTCCTTTGGGGACCTCCCCAACGACGAACGCCTTGGGCCACTCGATTAGGTCGCCAATGAACTGGTACTTGTCGTCAGGGTTGTCTGGCACTTCAACCAAACGCCGCCCTTCGTAAATCTCTCGTAGGCGCCAATAGTGCCCTAGATCACCATTCTTCTCGAAGGGTGTCCCGCCGCCGCCTTCGCCCTGGGCGATGATGATGTCGATCGCCGCATCGACGTCATCCAGCGACCCGATCGTCATGGGAGAGAGCGGCCCGGCGATCTGACGACTGGTGTCGAACTTGGCCGGTCGGCTATGAAACACCTCCCGAATCTTCTCGTAGAAGTCTGAAACCGCCCCTGGGGCGTAGTCGTCTTGCTCGGGGGGCGCCTCAAGGTCGATCAGTGTGCGAAGAACGCTGCGATTGAGCCCGACCAGACGAAGTTCCAGACCTGGCTTGATGTCATCCTTGAGCTTCGACGGATAGGTTGGGGTGATGTCTCTGTCGGTGAAGTCCGGCGTCTCCCCGATTGCGAGGAGCATGTTGCAGGCCAGGCCCATGTGGACCATCTCCTCCTGAAGAATTTCCCGGATCGACCGCGAGGCGAAGTTCTGCTCATCCTTGATAGACCACAGAATGAAGAGATAGACTGGTATAGTGCTGAACTCCAAGCCGACAGACTTCTTCAGCGCTCGGACCAGCCAATCGTGGTCGCCAAGGGCCGCTGCCGGACGTGAGTCGAGTGGCACGGTCCGTTCAGCGACCAACTCCTGAATGGTGTAGATCTTGTTTGCCATGAGAACCTCAACCCAGCAGGTGGTCCGCAAGACGGATGGAGAGGGCGGTCAGGGTAAGAGTGGGATTGACGGCACCGAGTGACGGCATCACCGCGTTTGAGCAGACGTACGCGTTCTCGGTACCAAACACGCGCAGGTTTTCGTCCACGACCCCCTCTTCCGGGGTTCGCCCCATGCGGCACGATCCGGAAGCGTGATCCCCTCGGGCGCCGACGATCTGCGAGTCGATGCTGTCGCAGCCCATCTTCTGGAGCACCTCCCCAATGAGACGCATGCGCTGGTAGGCACGCTCTTTGAAGCCGGCCTGGTGCCTGAAGGTGATGGCGGTGCCACGAAGTCCGAAGGCGTTGACCCCTTCGGCGTTCTCCACCCGGTTCTCGTACCTGCCGAAGTCCTCCATGAAGCCGTTGATGCGCATCCTCATCGGGCCCAGCAGCTTCTCTCTGAGCCGCTTCCTCGTGAGGCCGGCAGCCATTTCCTCAGCAATCTTCGTGTCGGGTGTGCCCCGGTCACGAAACATGAAGAGTTTTCCTCCACGCTGCTGCTCTTCCTTGTCGTAGTGCCGCGACATCAGCGTCGGAAAGTCCATGGACTTGACCCAACCTTGGTTGTTTGAAGGGAGGAACCCCACCACACGCAAGAGCCGGTGACCGACGAGGTATCTTCCGACAAGATCGTAGTCGTTACCCACTCCATGCAGCCAGCCGCCGGACTTGGAGCGCTGGAGGATCTTCGGCGACTCGTAGGCGCCGCCTGCCACGATCACCCGTCTCGCCTCGGCGGTCGTCTTTCTGCCGTCTCGGTCTTCGTAGATCACACCGGCAGCCACCTGCTTAGTTCGCATGAGGATCTCGCTAGCCGATACCTCCGTTTTGATCGTGACCTTGCCCGTCTTCTCGAGTTCGTCGAGTACAAAAGGGGCCGCGTAGCGTGCACCGAAGGGGCAGTACTTGCAGGTGCCCGTCGTCATGCAATGCCGATACCGCGCAATGGGCATCGGCCCGTAGGAGAGCCCCAACTCCTCGAAGGCGCGAATGAACGGTTCGGCGGCTTCCACGTACTCGAACGCCGGTGGCCGTTGGAGGACCTCCCGGTCGTCGGTGCTAACGCCGAGCAGTCGCTCGGCCTCGTCGTAGTACGGCGCCAAGTGCTCGTAGTCGAACGGCCAGTTGGCTCCCCAACCCGTGTTGCGCTGCAGACGGAAGTCCTCAGGTTTGAGGCGGAGGCTCCAACCGCCCCAGTGAACTGTCGAGCCCCCGCGGACCATCAGACGTGATCCCTGGAAGCCCCACTCGCCAACGCGAGAGTTCACATCACCAGGCACGGGATTCTCGGCGTCGTGCTTGGGGTCCTGCGCATACGAGGATGGCTCTACACCGCTGGTGACGTAGTTCCACCAAGTGCGGCGATTCGCCATGGCGAAATCGCGTCCCGCCTCTAGGATGAGGATACTAGTATTTGGCCCCTTGGAAACGATGCGATCCGCGATTGTCGCCGCGGCAACGCCAGAGCCGACAATGACGTAATCGTAGCCATCCTGTTCGCTCATGACTGCCCCCTAGCAGTACGGTAGGGCGGCTCAAGCCGGAACCTGGATCCCCCAATGTACCCCTTGTAGTTGCGCGCGCCAAACGCGCGGAACCCTCCCGAAACCACGACGACCGAGATTAACTCGTTCACGACGAATGTCTTGAGGTGGAAGAGACGAGACTCCACGTCGTCCTCCGGAATCCCGTGGTTGAAGAAGAGGCGATCGAAGGCGTCGGGGACGCCGTACATGCCCTCGAGTTCGTCGAGTACAAGCACCGCGCTCTCGTACTCCCCCAGATAGCTGGGACTCTCGCCGGCCTTGAGGCGCACGCACTCGCGGAACTGGCTCTGGGTGGCCCGCCTTGTGCTCTCCTGAATCTCCCAAGCCCGACCGATCTGCTCGACGACGCGCCAAAGCCGCATTTCGACACTCGTTGGGACCGGACCGGGTTCCGAGGCAATCAGCCCCTTGCCGACCTGCTCCGCGCACACCGGCCCCCCAATGGGCTTACCCATACTCATAGGTAGCTTTTCCCGGGCGGAGATTCACGCTTCGTGAACGTCTCCTGGTACTCTGGCTCGTACACGTCATTGACGACGTAGGTGCCGTTTGTCTGCCAGTCACCAGTCCACGCACCGTCCTCGCCGAACACCTTCACGATCTCCTGGCTCTGGATCTGCGCGTGCCCCCAGAATAGCCACTTTCCATCGATGTTCTGAACCAGGAAGACGCGCACGGGCTCAAGGTGGAACACGCGCGCCCGCGGTTTGCCGTGAAACGAGAAGAGCTCGCCCTTCACATCCTCAGCGGTGATCGGATCCCGTCGATGCTTCTCCAGGTCAAAGACGCCGACCGGGAAACCCTGTTCTTTCGTGTTCTGCAGAGTGTCATTGACTTCGATGTAGTTGCCCATGGCTGCCCCGGTCGGTTCGTGTCGTCACCCCGAGAAGGTCGTACACCAAGTTGTGCCGCCTACGCAACGGACGACCCAAGAGTTCGAATGGAGTGCCGATACTCTACTCTCCGGAACCTGAGATCCCTCAGGCGATGAGCGCATCACGACAGCACGTACTAGTCCCTGATCTAGCGCGACCGAAGGTCGCTTTTGGGGAATCTTAGAAAAACACCCGGTGTTTCTGGGGTTGCGAAACCAAAACCAGCAACACCGGGAGACCCTTTCAGGTGAAACGGAAGATACGGCAGCAGTTCGAGCGGGG
>JBNKVS010000106.1:0-147707 GCA_050299315.1 Polyangiaceae bacterium | reverse complement strand
GGGGGGGCCGCCCCGGGTGGCGGCCGCACGAGTCGAGACGCGAGCGGGCGAAGCCCCGCGTGCAGCATCTCGTCCACCTCCGGGGGGAGCGGGGCGCTACTGGCGTGCATCGCGTCGCGCTGCGCCCAAGTCGCCATGTTCACCACGAACTCTCCCGTCGCCGCGATGTTGGTGACGGTATCTTTGCTGCCGTGCGGGGATCGGCCCGAGCTGCCGTACGCCACGAGCGACGGACGATCCGAAATCAGGTTGAAGAAGCTGTAGGGGGCGAGGTTGACGACGCCCGAAGCCGAGATCGAAGTGATCCAACCAATCGGGCGAGGGACTACGCAGGCCTTAATGGGATTGTGGGGAAGCCCGTGATCACCACTGGCCATCTCGTAGAACATGCCCACTCCCATAAGACAGGTACACAAGATGGTCCAGAAGGCGAGCATGGGGTACCATCCGCCGGTCTGGCCCATGGTTCGGCAATTTCCTCGCATGCCCGGCCTCGTCGCTGGGGTCTGTAGCGCGGTGGCGCTGCTCATCGCGTTCGCCGCGTCCGCGCGAGAACACACGAACGCCGATCTGCCCGCGCAGTACCGGCGATCGCCCTTCTCCCTGATGTCGCTGACCGTCGGCACGCCCACCAATGGGTTCCAAATCCGGGCCAAGAAGCTGCGCTCGTTCGACGAGCTGTGGATCCAGAAAAAGAGCCGAAACCATACTTATGGGCACCCCGCCCTCGTCTTGATGCTCGCCCGCACGGCGAAGCAGATTGCCCAGCAGACCCCGGGCTCGGTGCTGCTCGTGGGCGATCTCTCCCGGGAAAACGGCGGTCCGCTGGCGGGGCATCGCTCCCACCAGAGCGGCCGGGACGCGGATGTCGGCTTCTTCGTCACCGATCTCGAGGGGAACCCCAAAAATCCGCGTCAGTTGCGTCGCTTCGGCCGCAATGGCCGAGCCAAAGACGGCAGCGCCCTGCGGTTCGACGACTACCGCAACTGGCTGCTGGTGCAGCTGTGGCTGAAAGACAGCCGAGCGAACCTCGAGTACGTCTTCGTGGCACACCATTTGCGCCGTCGCCTGTTGGACTTCGCGCGGGCTCGGCCCGCGTTTCGCCCATACGTCAAGCAGGCCGCGAGATTCCTGCGCCAGCCGCGCAACGCACTGCCGCACGACGACCACTTCCACATACGCATCGCGTGCCCGGAGCGGCAGCGCGGGCTGTGCTCGTCGAGCGTGGCCAGCCGCTAGGTCGCGGCCCCAAGAGTCCTCGTCCACCGAGCTGCCGACGGGGTCGGAGGCCCCCTCCGACGGTTTCGCGGGGGCAAGCGCCGACGGGGTGGCGGCTCCCTAGCGCCGATTTCTCACGACCGCAGGACCGAGGAGGAAGTGGATTTTCAGTCCAGATGCCCGCCCGCGCGCAGGCGGACTTGCTGTCTGCCCCGCACGCGCTGGCGGGCAGCTGGGCGAAAAGACACGACTCATCGCACCCTCGGGACCAGGTCGCGAGAAATCCGGTCCAGCAGCCGCAAAAGGGCCGATTCGCGGCACCGGCCGAGCGCGAGCTCGGCGGCGGTCGGGGTCGCCGGGGTCGACCTCACTCGCGGCTGGGGGCAGCGCTTCCCCGTACGCAGGGGCATTTTTGGCGGCCCCCAGTGCACTAGCCAGCCGGGGCGGACCATGGGATGAAAGGGGCGACCGATGCCGGAGAGCAGCCGTTGAGCCCCGCGCGCAAGCCGAGCCCATCCCCCCCCCTCCCTCGCGGCGGCCACGCGGGGCATCCATCCTGCGGCCACGGGTTCGCCCCACGTGGCTGGCCCATCCAGCCCGGTCGGGTCGCAGAACGCGGGTTTTGCGCATGAAGCTCGCTCGCCTCGGGGACGGCCCGGAAATCTTCTACAGCCTCCAGGGGGAGGGCAAACACCAGGGCGCGCCCAGCGTTTTCGTGCGCACCAGCCGCTGCAACCTGTACTGCCACTGGTGCGACACCCCCTACACGTGGAACTGGTCGAACACGCCATTCGGCCATCGGAGCGCGACGAAATTCTCGCAGCGAAGCAACACGGTCGAGGCTACGACCGCCGAGGTCGTCGGCAAGGTGCTTCAGTATCGCTGCGATCGTGTCGTGCTGACGGGCGGAGAGCCGATGCTCCAGCAAGACGAGCTGGCGAGCCTCGTCCAGGCCCTGCGCCGGCGCAGACCCAACTTGCACGTCGAGGTGGAAACGAACGGCACGCAGCCCCCGAGCCCGCCATTCGACGAAGCCATCGACCTGTACACCGTCTCGGCGAAGTTGAGCAACTCCGCGGTCCCCGCCGCACTGCGGCTGCGCGACGAGGCGCTTTCCCACTTCGCGGCGTGTCCGCGAAGCGTGTTCAAGTTCGTGGTGCGAAGCGCTGCGGACCTGGCGGAGGTCCAAGCCCTGGTGAGCCAATATGGCTTGGCCCGCGATCGGATCTACCTGCTGCCGGAAGCGAGCACCGCGGAGGAGCTCGAGCACCGGAGGTCAGACATCGCGCCCCTCTGCCTGGCCCACGGCTACCGCCTCAGCGATCGGCTGCACCTGCGCCTGTTTGGCGGCCGACCCGGCACTTGACCCACTCGAACCTGACGAAGCTCGCATGACGAAAGAAATCCCCACCGAGGTCCTCCGGGCGTATGGGGAAACCTCCCGCGCCAAAGTGGTGGCCATCCCGAGCCTGATCAATCGGACCTACCGAGTCGAACCGCTGGGGGGGCCGGCCTTCATTCTGCAACGGCTCCACCCCGTGTTCGGCCCCCGCGTGCACGAGGACATCGAGGCCGTAACGGCCCACTTGTCGCAGCAGGGCTTGGAAACACCGCACCTATTGCGCACGCGCGCCGGCGCACTGTGGATCGAGCTCGAAGACGAGGGGGCTCCAGCCATTTGGCGGGCCCAGACCTACCTGGAGGGGGTCACCGTTCACCACAGCGAAAGCCCGAGCCAGTTGGCCAGCGCCGGGTCGCTGGTGGCCCGATTCCATCGCGCGGCGTCCACCCTACGCCACGATTTCGTCCACAAGCGCCCCCTGCACGACACCAAGCTGCGGCTCTGGGCCTTGCGGCAAAGCCTGCAAACCGAGCAGGGCTGCGCGGACGCCGAGGCCCAGGCGCTCGGCGCCGAGATCCTAGAGCACGCAGGCGACGCGCAACTCGATTTTTCCTCCCAGCCAACCCACGTCGTGCACGGAGACCTGAAAATCTCCAATGTACTGTTTCACGCCCAGGACCCGGAGCGGGCGCGATGCCTCATCGACCTGGATACCTTCACCCGCGGCCCGCTGGCGTACGAGCTGGGCGACGCGCTTCGCTCGTGGTGCAATCCCGCCGGCGAAGACGTGAGCGATGCCGAGCTGAGAATCGACCTCTTCGAGGCCGCCATCGAAGGGTACGTGTCCGCGTCGGGCGGAGCCGTGGCTCGCGAGGAATTGGCGACGGTCGTCGCCGGCCTCGAGACGATCAGCCTCGAGCTCGCCAGCCGCTACGCCGCAGACGTGGTCGACGACACGTATTGGGGCTGGGATCCGGCCCGCTTCTCCAGTCGCAGGGAGCACAACCTGCTGCGCGCCCGTGGCCAGCTGGCCCTCAGCCGCGACGTGCGCCGCAAACGGCGGTTGCTCGTCGAGAAAATCCGTGGCACGCGGTGAAGCGCGGCGTCCCGACCAGCGGTGGCCGCCTCGAAAAAGGCCCCTCTCACAGGATTGTTCGAACGTGCCCACGATAGAGTTTCTGGAGTCCCCGGCGGGAGCCGCGAAGCAGGTATCCGCTCCCGACGGAGGGGACTTGGTCGATATCGCAGACGAGAGCCTGGCGCCGATTCCCTTCTCGTGCCGCTCGGCGAGTTGTGCCACGTGCCACGTCGAGGTGGTTGCGGGGGCCGAGCTGCTCGAGCCGCCCGATGAGCTCGAGCAAGATCTCCTCGACGTGGTCGGCGGCCCTGAAGGCAGCCGCCTGGCTTGCCAGGCGCGCGTCAAGCCCGGGGAGGGTCTCATTCAGCTCCGCTCCCTCGACGCGGGCTGAGCACGATCGCCGAGGGAGCCCGGCGGCGAGCCTCCGCGGCCGAGTGACGACGGCGTGTCAGCGGCCGGGAGGGTGGCGACCGGCTCCCCGTGCGCCGAAGCGCATCGGCGAGAGCCCCGGGGGCGCCGCGGGGTGGCGCTCCCTCCCCCGCTTCGCGCAAGGCCTCTCACGGCCGAACGCGCCGCTGCTGGATGAGCGAAGGCAGGGGTCGAACGGTTTTTCGCACCCCCATCGGGTGAGGACACGACGAACCGCCCGTTCGCCAGTCCTCTGCTCGGCTCAATCTCCTCCCCTTCGAACTGGGGTTCGAGACCCTCGAACCCTCATTCGTCGCGGCAGGAAACGCTCGTGCGCGTCCAATCCTCGAGGCGCAGGGCCGTCAGGCGATCGCCCCACGCGCAGCCGGTATCGAGGCCCTGAAGGTTTGGCTCGTCGATACAGCCGCGCAGCGCAGCCCAATGACCAAACAGGATCCGCTCGGCCGCGGTGCATCGGTGGGAATGGGCAAACCAGGCCTGCTGCCCCTCGGGCACGTCTTGCAGCGCTCCCTTGAAGCGTAGGCAAAGGCGCCCCTGTGCATCGCACACGCGCATTCGAGTGAAGTAGGCGAGCAAAAGCTCCACTCGGCCCCGACCGCGCAACTCCTCACGCCACCGCGGGCTCGTGCCCAGGGGTGGCGGCGGCGCCAGCCCCACACTCGCCCCGCTCGCGACCCAGACCGACGCTTCCCGCGCATAGCCCAGCGCCTGCTCGAGGTCCCATTGCGGCGGAATGCCGGCGTGCACCATCGTCACCGCCCGCTCCGCACAGTGGTGCAGCAGGGGTCGATGCCGCAGCCAATCGACCAGGGCCTCTCGGTCTGGCGCCGCCAAGACCTCCTGCAGAGTGTCGTGGCTCTTCGGAGACCGCAGCCCGTCGTGACACTCGATCAGGTGCAGGTCGTGATTGCCGAGCACGACCTGTGCCCCGTCCCCCAAGCCCGAGACGAACCGCAGAACCTCCAGCGAGCGCGGACCGCGATTCACGAGGTCGCCGGCAAACCAGAGCTCATCGCGATCGGCCCGAAAAGACACGGCGCGTAGGAGGGCTCGCAGTGAGCCGTAGCAGCCCTGCACGTCACCAATGGCATAGGTCGGCATGCGCCGCACCATACCGGCAGGGTGGATGCTAGCCCGAGCTCATTCGGCGGCTGCCGCGGCCTCGCCGAGCCGCTCGGAGAGGGACCCCAGGCCCTTTTCCCCGGGCGGCATCTTGACGAACGTGTCCGCAAAGGCTCGCAACTTCTCGAGGCGCTGCTGGCTCGGCTCGAGCTTCTGGACCCGATCCGCCAGGCTCTGCGGATCGTGCGCCGACTTCTGGAGATCCGCAATGTCGCCGAGAGCCGCCTGAACCTCCGGAGGCAGCACGAGGCCCGACGACTCGCCGCCAGGCGAGCTCGGCGACCGCGACGCCGAGGGCACCGCCGGCTGCCGCTGCGGGCGGGCAACCTGCGAAGGCCCTTGGCCCAGCGCAACGGGCCGCGCGTCGACCTCGCGAGGTGGCTCTGCTCTGGGGGCTGCGCCCGGCTCGGTCGAGCGCCCTCTGCGATCGGGCGGATAGACCGCAGCCGCTGGTGCCACCGCCAAGCCAACCCCCCGCGCGTCGGCCCCCGGAGAAACCCTCTCCACAGGAGTGGAAACCCAAACCCCGTAGTACGCCGCGACGGACGCAACGATCCCGACGAGCGCTGCCCTCATCCCGTAGCCTAGCCCGGATTTCTCATGACCGCAGGACCGAGGATGCGAGGAGGAAGTGGATTTTCGGTCCAGATGCCCGTCGGGCGCGCGCAGGCAGACTGGCTGTCTGCCCCGCACGCGCCCGACGGGCAACTGGGCGAAAAGACACGACTCATCGCACCCTCGGGACCAGGTCGCGAGAAATCCGGGCTAGCGCGTTGCAGCGCAGGCGGCCCGACATCCCGTCGTCGCTGCGCCCGCACGGTCCCTGCCAACCGGAGCCACGGGCCAGACCCGCGGCAAACGGCTGTCGCTTCCAAGCGGCACTCACCACGAGTGGCCGCACCCGAACCTACACCTGGCCACGTCGAGCGGGTCACGCGTCATCCAACGCACCGTTCCTCGGCCCGCTGGGGCTCGGACGACCCCCGGCAAGAATGCGTCAGCACCACGCCGCCGGACGGTTGGGTTCGAGCCAACCCCGGCGTACGCAGCGCAGCGGGACACGTCCGCCCGGACCGCCCGCGCTTCCCCCAACCACCGTCGCCCCGCAAGCACGCTGGGCGAACGGGGGAGCCAGCTACTTCGAACCGCTCCCCGTGCAAACCACCTCGAGCTCAGTAGCGCCGATCACGGTCGCGATCGCGGCCACCGCGACGCGAATCCGAACCGCCACGCCCCCCACCACCGGGTCGGCGCCCGCCGCCGCCGCCGCCGCCGCCGCCGCCACCGCCCGAACGCGGCGCGCGCTCGCGGGCGACGTTGACCGTAATTGGGCGACCGTCGAGCGTGGTTCCATTCAGGGACTCGACCGCGCGCCCCGCTTCGTCATCGGAGCGAAACTCGACAAAACCAAACCCCCGGGACTGCCCCGTCGCCCGGTCCAAAACCACCGTGGCAGATACCACCTCGCCGAACTCGGCAAAAGCCTCGTGGAGCTGCTGGTCCATCGTCGAATAGGCCAGGTTACCCACATACAGTCGATTCGCGTTCGTCACTTTCCAATCCCATCACACTAAGCGCCGTGACCTTCTGGCGAGCCTGGCGACGACACCAAGCGCCACACTCGCAAACGCCTCCGCCTTCCGACGATGACGACCCCCAGCCGAGCGGGAGAGGCGTCAGGTTAGCCCCTAGCCTCCCTGCCTCAGTGACAGGCGCCGCCAGACTACCACGGCGCTTTTCAACTCGCCATGGGACTAAAACGGGGTCCATTGCAAATGGGATGTCGAGCCGAGGTCCGGACGCCGCCGATTGGCACGGCTGGGAACCGCGCAGCCCGCGCGCAACCTCGAGCACGAAATGGCGAGCTTCGCCCGCTCGCTTCGTTGGCTGCAGAAAAGTGCACCCAAACTACCGCCCTCCCCCCCCAGCCGAGCCCCCGGGCAATCCTTGCTCGGCGCCGATCGGCGACTCTTTTCCCGAGGTTCCTGCTTCGCCCGGGGGCCGCGCGGGCGTCCACTTCCCGGACATGGGACGAGCCTGACGCGGCGAGCCGAGTCGGCAACGAAACGGACACGCGCGAGGGCCCGCTCGGCGTGGAGCGCCGAGCTCAGGAAGCCCGAAACATGGCACCGAGGCGCTTGCCCAGCAGGGAGGACGCGAGCACCAGCGTGAGCGCCAAGAGGCCCATCGCCCAGGCCCCCAGAGCACTGGCCACGTGAGGTCCGTCGCCGAGCCGCTGCGACAGCTCCCAGATCGCCTTGGTGATCGGGAAAAACGCTTCGCCTTGGGCCAACACGAGAGAATCGCTGACCTCCAGCATGGAAAGGACGAAGGCGAGCAACCCGCCCGCCACCACGTTGGCCGTCACCAGTGGCAGCACGATCCGACGCAGAACGGACCGTGCGCCCAGGCCGAGGTTGGCCCCTGCCCGCTCGAAATCCAGAGGGACCTGCTGCAAACCCGCGACGACACTGCGCACGGCGTACGGTAGACGACGAATGGCGTACGCGAAAACGAGAACGAGAACGGGCCACTGCTGCACGTCGAGCCACACGGGCATCGCGGGCCCCAGCGCCCGCTTGAGCCGCACGCTCGCCGCCAAGTAGCCGAAAGCCATCACCACGCCGGGGACCGCCAGCGGAATCATGCTGGCGGCGTCGATCAGCCCGCGAATTCGCAGCCGGGAGCGCGTCGTGATGAGGGCAATGGATAGCGCCAGCGTGACGCCGATCGCCGTGGCCGCCGTGGCATAGGCGATGGAGTTGCCGACGGCCCCGAGGCGCACCCCCCCAGCTCCGAGACTCGGCATGACGATCTCGTCGCTCAGCGCCGCGGCGTAGTGAGCCAGCGTGAGCTCCCGGGGCAGGAGCGAGCGATACCACTGACCGGTGCGGCTCACGCTCGTGAGCAGCACGGCTACGTGCGGCAGGGCGGCGGAAATGAGCACCGTCGAGAACGCCCCCGTGAGCAGCCAGCCGCGAACGCCGTCAACCGCCACCGCCACTCGATGGCTACTGCCCTTGCTCGCCCGCAGGCCCCGGGCGAAGCGCGCGCGACCGAGCAGGAAGCGGCCCACCGCATACAGACCCACGGAGGTGACGAGCATCAGCAACACCAGCGCGTAGGGAAGCGAGCTCTCGGGATCCGAAAGGAGTGTGAAGATCTGCACCGGCGTCACGTCGTACACCTGAAACATCAACGGTGTTCCGAGCTCCGTGAAGGACCAGATGAACACCAACGTTGCGCCGGCGAACAACCCCGGGAAGATCAAAGGCAACGTCACGCGAAAGAAGCTCGACGCCGAACGGATCCCCAGATTGGCGGCAGCCCGCGAGAGCATCGGATCGACGTTGGCGAGAGACGCCTGTAGGTTGAGGAATACGATGGGGTATAAAGAAAGAGCTTCCACCGCCACCACGCCGACGAGGCGCAGGCTGGTCACCCAATCGACGCCCATTTCGGCGTCGCCGAAGAACAACATCGAGAGGGGGCCAAAGCGGGCGAGCAGTGCTCGCATGCCCACGGCCCCCACGAAGGTCGGCATGACCAGGGGCAGGAGCAACAAAGCGGACAGCAGCTTTCTGCCGGGGAAGTCGAAGCCGGTAGCCCAGATGGCGAGCGGCAGCCCGATCGCAACGGCCGCGGCGGTCGTGCAGGCGGCGATCCCGAGGGCGCGGAGCAAGCCGGCGACGAGCGGAGGGCTCTGCACGATCAAGCGAAGGAAGTCCAGCGTGAAGCTCCCCTGCTCGTCCACCACTCCGGCTGCGGCCACGTTCCACAAGGGCCAAAGAAGAAGCACCGCGAGAATCAAAGCCACGGCGGCCGCTCCCAGGAGGTGAGACCGGGGGTGCGACTTCGGGGGGAAGGCAACGGTCGTGCTCACTCTCCGCTCGCCTCACGGTAGATTCGCTCGTAGTGGCCGCGAAACCGGCTCGCCCAACCGAGCCGCGACTTGGCCGCACGCAAACGGTGCCCCGCTCCCCCGGCGCCCTGCAAGCGCTCCGCGTCGACCTCGGCCCGCTCGATGGGCAGGTGTACGAGCCGGCGGAGCAGCGCCTCACGCCGTGGCGCACGGGGTACGCGCAGCACGGCCGAATACGCGCGCCGCAGCGCCGAACCAGCGTCGATCCAGGCGGCCGCCCAAATCTGTCGCAGCACGGAGAGGTTGCTCATCAGCGCAGGGCGGAGGTTGAACCCGCCGGCTTCGGCGAATGGGTCCGCCCGAAAGGACCAGTCCTCCTGCGACTCGTACACGTCCCGCCGCACCGGCATGCGCCTCAACTCTCGGTCGATGTATGGGCTCCGATCGGCGCGCAAAATCCACAGCTCCTGCCCCGCCTTCGATAGCAGGAATTCCACGAAACGCGTAGCCAGAGTCAGCTGCGGGCCAGTCGTGCCGTACAAAACCCCCACGGGGTCGGGCGTGATGGCCGTGGAGGCGGGAGGAGCGACGAAGGTGAGCCGACGCTTGCCGAGCTGACGCTGCAGCGTGCGTGCGTAGAAATCGATCGCGACCCCCGCCGCGGCGGCAGCGTTGCCCACGTCTTGCGCCGGCACACTCCCGGAATTGGTGAAGTAGCGGGCGTTGGCGGCAATTCGGGTCAACTCCGCCATGCCTTCGCGAAAGCCCCGCCCGAGCGCCTCCTCGCGGCTCGCTCCACGCCCCGGTCCATTTGTCGAAGCCTCCTCGGCGGAGACCATGGCGCGCTGCAACACCATCATGTACATCAGCGCGACGGAGCCACTGCGCGTGGGATCCGCCAGCGCCACCAGGTCGTGCAGCTCGGGGCGGCCCAGGTCGGACCACGTGCGCGGGTACGGTAACGCCAGCGCGTCGTACAGCTCGGGGCTGTAGACCACGCCGAAGCTGCTGAGCGCGACCCCGACCCAGCGCGGCCCCTCGCGCGCGCCGGCCTTTCGCGACTCCGGGTCCAGGAGCGGAACGCCCGCGAGGTCGGGCCGCGGAAACGCGTCTCGGAGCAATCCAGCGGAAACCGCGAGCGGCAGCAAGTAGGGCTTCAATTCGCGCTCGAACACGTAATCGCCGCCGCCCCAGACGACCTCGATGTCGACGTGCACCTCGGCGGGCGGCGGCAGCGAGCCGTCCCCGCGGCGGTAGCCCTCGTACTGCTCGCGCAAGAAGCGAGAAAGGTCGCTGCTTCCCCCCGGAGAGAGAAACTTGATGGCGACGGCGGCCCCGTAGCGCCGAGCGTACCAGTCGACGAAGGCGCGCTCGAAGACGCGGCGAACGTCCTGGTTGTGGGGCGTGATGATGCGCAGCTCCGCCGAGGCCTCGGAGGCAGGCCGGGGAGCGGTGTGCCTGCCCACGAACAGGTGCAGCGCGAAGGGACCGAGAAGGAAGGCGACGAAGGCGACCACCCAAGGGGTCCTGCGAGGCGGCGGGGCACCCGATGGAAGGCCGATCAACACCCCTCCGCGGAGCGCCCCTCGCGCAGCGAGCGGAGCGTTTCCGGGGGCAGCTCCACCGTTACGGAGGCGCTGGGAGCGCTGATCGGCGGACGGCACGTCACGCGCAGCCTTTGGCTACCGGCCTCGACCAGGTAGTCCCCCACCTCACCGAGGTACCAGGACTCCACGATTCGACCCGCAAGGCGGTTGCTGCGCTCCCCGCTCCCCCAGGAGGCCGGCGCCTCGCCGGGGGCGATCCGAATCTGATCGGGTCGAATTCCGAGCGTGACCGACTCGCCCGGCCGCGGGCCCGCGTCGTCGGACAGCACGGTGAGCTCCCCCAACGGTGTCGTCAGCCGCAGCAAGTAAGCCGATCTGTCGCCCGGAGGCGCGGCGACCCGCTCGGTGACGGTGGCGGGGATCAGGTTGGCCTGGCCGAGAAACTCCGCCACGAAGGGGGAACGGGGGCACTCGAATAGCTCTCGCGGGGTCCCTACCTGCGCGATGCGCCCGTCCCGCAGGATCGCGATGCGATCGGCGAGACTCAACGCTTCTTGGCGGTCGTGGGTGACGTAGACGGTGGTGAGCCCCGTCGCCCGGCACACGCGCCGAATCTCCCCACGCATCTCCTGGCGGAGCTTCGCGTCGAGATTGCTGAGCGGCTCGTCCAACAGCAGACACCTCGGCCGCACGGCCACGGCGCGCGCAATGGCCACTCGCTGCTGCTGACCACCGGATAGCTCGGCGGGAAGGCGCTCGGCATAGCCCTCCATCTGGACCAGCGCGAGCGCCTCACGAACTCTCTCACGGCACTCTTGCCGAGGCACGCGGCGCTCGCGGAGCGCGAGCGAGACATTTTCGGCCACGCTGAGGTGAGGCCAGAGCGCGTAGCTCTGAAAACACATCACGGCACTGCGCCGCTCGGTCGGCACGCGCGATACGTCTACATCGCCCAGGTAAATCGACCCGCTGTCGGGCCAGAGCAGACCGGCCACGAGGTGCAATAGGGTCGTCTTCCCGCAGCCGCTCGGCCCCAGCAGAAAGAAAAGCTCGCCCTCTCGAACCTCGAGATCCACGTCGGCAACGGCCAGCGTGTTCCCCAAGCGCTTGCTCAGGTGCGAAAGCCGAATCGACGTCACATCGACACCTTATCCCGATACCCTGGGGCAGAACTAGCGATCCAATGCGTCGCGCCGCGGCGCCCCGGGCCCGGGGCTCGGTGGCGGCGCGCCCCTTGCCACGGGGCGCGCCCGGCCCGACGTGACAGCACGGAGACGGCCGAGTCCGAAGTCGACACGATGAGCAACCTTCTCGCCGCACGCAGTCAAATGGCCATTTCGCTGGCGTTTCACATCCTCTTCGCCGTCGCGGGGATGGCCATGCCCCTGCTGATGGCGCTAGCGCAGTGGCGGCACCTGTCGACGGGAGAGGAAGCGTACGGAGATCTCGCGAGGCGCTGGGCGAAGGGCACGGCCATTCTATTTGCCGTCGGCGCCGTCTCGGGCACGGTTCTGAGCTTCGAGCTGGGGCTGCTTTGGCCGGAGTTCATGCGCCGGGCGGGGCCGCTCGTCGGAATGCCCTTCAGCCTCGAGGGGCTGGCCTTTTTCCTCGAGGCGATTTTCCTGGGGCTCTACCTCTACGGGTGGGACAAGCTCGCCCCCCGCGTCCACTTGGCGTGCGGCGTGGCCGTGGCCGTTTGTGGCCTATCGAGCGCGATTTTCGTCACGGCCGTCAACGCCTGGATGAACGAGCCGGTCGGGATCGGCTCGGCCTCGGGGGGAGAGCCGAGCGCGATGGTTGCCTTTCTCTCGCCGGCATTCCTCCCGGAGGCAGTGCACATGGCTTTGGCCGCCTACAGCAGCGTCGCGTTGCTGGCCGTCGGGATTCACTCCTGGGGCCTGCTGCGCACGCCCGGCTCACTCCTGCACCGGCGCGCGCTGCGCATCTGCCTGGCCGTGGCCCTCTTCGCCGTGCCTCTCCAAATCCTGAGTGGTGACCTGGCGGCCAAGCACATCGCGAAAAACCAACCGCTGAAGCTGGCCGCCGCCGAGAGCCTGTTCGAAACCCAGCGCGGCGCCCCCTTGGCGATCGGCGGCTGGCCCGATGAGCAAGCTCGAACGCTGCGCTGGGGCCTGGAAATCCCCTCCGGCTTGAGCTTGCTGGCCACGGGCAGCCCCTCGGGGGAGGTGACCGGGCTCGACCGAGCTCCCGCCTCCGAGTGGCCTCCCGTCGCCGTGGTCCACGTGGCCTTCCAAATCATGGTCGCCTGCGGCATGGCGATGTTGGCGCTGGTCGCTTGGGGGGGGTTGTCCTGGCTGCGCCGCCGCCGCCCACCCGACGACCAACCGCTGTTTTTGAAGGCCAGCCTGGCCTGTGCCCCCGCGGGACTGATCGCCATCGAGGCGGGCTGGACGGTAACGGAGGTGGGCCGCCAGCCCTGGGTCATCACCGGCGTGATGCGAACGGCCGAAGCGGTGACGCCCATGCCCGGGCTGAGCGTGCCTCTCACCGTTTTCACGCTTCTCTATCTGATGCTGGGCGTCGTCGTCGTGGCCCTGCTGAGGCACCACGTGCTGCAAGCGAGCGCACCGCCGGAGGGGACACACGCTCCGGCACCGGCCGAAGGAGCCTCGGCGCCGTGAACCTGCACGACGGCCTGCTGGGAGCGATGGGCGCCTGCCTGATCGTGTACACGATGACGGGCGGCGCGGATTTCGGGGGAGGCGTGTGGGATCTGCTGGCCTCGGGGCCGCGGAAACGGGAGCAGCGGGCGCTCGTCGCGGAGACCATCGCGCCCATCTGGGAAGCGAACCACATCTGGATGATCGTTCTGATCGTCGTGCTCTTCTCGGGCTTCCCCGACGCGTTTGCGACCGTCTCCATCGCCCTCCACATCCCGATCAGCCTGGCGTTGATCGGGATCGTGCTGCGCGGAGCCGCCTTCACGTTCCGCGCCTACGGGCTGGAGGGAGCCTCGGCGCGCGGCCCGTGGGGCCGCGTGTTCGCGTGGTCGAGTTTGATGACGCCGACCTTTCTGGGAATGGTGCTCGCCGGAATGGCTTCCGGCGAAATCGCAGTCGAGGACGGCCACGTGACCTCCGGCTATTTCGCCGGCTGGCTGTCTCCATTCGCGCTGTCCGTCGGCGCCTTCGCGCTCGGGCTCTTCGCCCTCTTGGCCGCCACCTACTTGGCATTGGAGGCCGAGACGCGAGCCCCGAGCCTGGTCGAGGACTTTCGAGCGCGCGCCATCGCCTCGGAGATCGCCTGCGGCCTCTTCGGGGCCCTGGCAGCGCTGCGAGCGTCGGTCGACGCCCCGGAGCTCTTTCAAAACCTGCTGGGCTCCCCTTGGTCCGTCGGGATGCAGCTGGCTACGGCGGCGACGGCCAGTCTTGCGCTGTGGAGCCTGGCCCGCAGGCGGTACCGCGCGGCGCGCTACGCAGTGGTGTTGCAAGTGACGTTCGTCGTCGTCGGCTTCGGCCTGGCGATGGACGGCCACATCCTGCTACCCGCGCTGCCCGCGGAGCGCGCCGGTCTGCTCGACGAAACCGCCCGCCCCATTCTGATCGCGCTCGTGGCCGCTGCGGCGATCGTGGCCCCCGCCCTGCTGTTCCTCTACCGCGTCTTCCGGCGTCCGCCGGTCCGCTCCGGCGAGCCCCGCCGACCCGGCTAACGCGGCTAGCGCGGGAGGACGCGGGGCCGCGACTTTGCACCGGTTTCGAACGGCAGGACGGGTGACCAGTTCCACATTGGGTCGCCCGGCAGCCCGCATAACAGGTAGGATCGCCTTCGGATCCTGCCGTTTGGCGTTTTGACGTGAAGTTTTCCTGGCCCCGTCAAGTCCTGTACGCGCTGCTCTTGCTGCTGTGCGTGACCGCTGTGGGTGGGGCCGCTCTGTGGGCCGCCTCGGGTGGCGAGTACGGCCCCTGGCAGTCCGTATACTTCGCCATCATCGCCATTTCGACGGTGGGCTACTTCGAGCCCCCCAACTTGGCGACCCACCCGGGAGCGCGCGCGATCGTCGCGGTGCTCATCCTGTGCGGAGTGGGAACCGTGGCGTTCTTCAACTCGACGCTGACCGCCTTCCTCGTCGAGGGGCGGCTCGGGCAGGCTCTTCGGAGAAACCGCATGCAACAGAAGATATCGAAGCTCAGCGGGCACATCATCGTGGCGGGGTGCGGAAGAACCGGTCACTTCTGCGTCAGTGAGCTGTCGGCCCTCAAGCGCACCTTCGTCGTCATCGACAAAGATCCCGCCGTGCTCGAGCGCATCAACGAGGAGCGGTGCGGCGGGCAGATGCTCTTCGTCGTGGGCGACGCAACGGACGACCACGCGCTGACGGCCGCTGGCGTCGAACGGGCTTCGGGTTTGGTGGCTTCTCTGACCGAAGACCGCGACAACGTCTTCGTCGTGCTCTCCGCTCGCACCCTGAACCCGCGGCTGCAAATCGTCGCGAAATCGCTGGCGCTGGAGAACGAGCCAAAGCTACTCAAGGCGGGTGCCGACAAGCTCGTGAGCCCCCATCGCATCGGCGGCTTTCGGCTCGTGAGCGAGCTGGTCAGACCACGAAGCATGGAGTTCCTAGACGCCATGCAAGCGATGAGCGGGAGCAATCTCCACATGGAGGACGTGGAAGTCACCGACTCCTCACCGCTGGTGGGCGAGAGCCTGCGCACTTCCTTGATTCGGCAACGCTCGGATGCTCTCGTGGTGGCCATCCGGGAGCTCGACGGGAGCTTCATCCACAATCCGAGCGCGGACCATCGCCTCTCGCCCGGGTGCCATCTGATCGTGGTGGGAAACTACCACTCGGTAAGCCAAGTTCGACAGCTCGCGGGCCCCTCCCCTCGGTCGAGCCCGCATCGTGCCCGGAGCCCCGAGCCGGTCGGCAAGGCCTCCGACCCGGCTTGAGCTTGCCATGCTCGGGTGTTCGTAATACTGAGCGGCCGTGAAGGTCCGGACACAGCCCGCCGCAGCCCCCGGAGCACCGGCGCGGCAAGCCGTTCCCTTTTGGCACGAGCCAGCTCGGTGCGGGAAGGGAGCTCGCCCGCAAGCGGGCCAGGCGCGAGCCGTTTCGCCTTGGAAAGGTGCCTGATGCGTCGCGTAGTAATCACTGGAATCGGCTTGGTCACTCCGGTGGGCCCCACGCGCGAGGCCACCTGGCAAGCGGTGTTGGCGGGTCGAAGTGGCATCGCCCCCTTTCAGAGCTTCGACCCTGCTCGGCTGCGCAGCCGCTTCGGGGGCGAGGCGCGCGCCTTCGACCCGGAAGCGGTGCTCCCGAAGCCGGAGCTACGCCGGACGGACCGCTACTCTCAGCTGGCAATCGCCGCGGCAGACGAGGCCATCAAGGACTCCGGCCTCGAAATCGACCCGGCCTGGGCGCACGAGGTCGCGGTGCTGCTGGGCGTCGCGCTCGGCGGGCTGCACTCGCTCGAGGCCAACCACGGCACCTTGCTCGAAAAGGGCCCCAAGCGCATCGCCCCGATGATGATCCCGCTGATGCTCGCCAACTCGGCGCCGGGTCTGCTCGGGATTCGTTACGGTGCCTGGGGGCCGAACCTCACGATCACCTCGGCTTGCGCCTCCGGGGCGCACGCCATTGGCGAGAGTGCGGCGCTGATTCGGAGCGGCCAGTGCCGAGCGGCCATCACCGGCGGCACGGAGGCCACGCTCACGGAGCTGTGCGTGGGGGGGTTCTGCGCCATGCATGCCCTCTCGACACGCAACGAGGAGCCCGAGCGAGCCAGCCGCCCTTTCGACGCGGACCGCGACGGTTTCGTGATATCCGAGGGCGCCGGCATCGTGATTCTCGAGGAGATGTCGAGCGCGGTCGAGCGCGGGGCGCCCATCTACGCGGAGATCTGCGGCTACGGGCGTAGCTGCGACGCGCACCACGCGACCTCTCCACACCCACAAGGCCGCGGCGTCCAGCTCGCGCTACGGCAGGCCCTCGACACGGCAAAGGTCAACCCAGCCCAGCTCGGCCACGTCAACGCGCATGCGACCTCCACGCCCGCGGGGGACGCCGGAGAGGCATTCGCCATCCGCGAGGTCCTCGGCGATGTCGTCGTCACCGCGCCCAAGTCGATGCTCGGCCACACACTGGGCGCTGCCGGTGCGGTGGAGTCCGCCCTGACGGCCCTCTCTCTGAAGCACCAGGTGATCCCGCCGACGATCAACCTCGACAAGCCGGATCCGAGCTGCCCCGTCACCGTGGTGACCTCGGGCGCGCGCGAGTGCAAGGCGCGCTACGCGCTGAACAACTCCTTCGGCTTCGGGGGCACGAACGCCACTCTGCTGCTCGGAGCGGTTTGATGGCGTCGAGCTCGGAGCGGCCCACGAGGGCCGCCTTCCGTGCGCGCGGCCGCGCTCGGCCCGCCCCGTCCCGGCCGCTCAGGCCTCTCCGAGCTCCGTGAGCGCCGCACAAATGCTACCGCGTTGCGCGGTGGCCTTCAGATCGACGACGAGCGAGAGCGACCAGTCGTGGTTCTCCTCGGGGTCCGAAATCGTCTGCACGATCGTCAGCGCATCTGCGGATTGGGAAATCGACAGCCGCTTGCCGCCGCGGGCATCCGCGTCGACCAAGATGCGGTCGTACTGTTTCCAGTAGGGGCCCACGGCCGCCTCGAGGCGGGCCTCCGTCCAGATCTCACCGTGGCCGTCCGTCGGAAATGCCGCCTCCGAGGGCGCGGCATCTGCCAGCGCCTCGATGGCTCGGGCGTAGCTGCGGGCCGCGAGAGCCTGGACGATTCGAAATGCCAAATTCCGAACGAGAGCCCGCAGGGCGCGCTTGTCGCGCGTGATGTCGTCCGATCGCTCTTCCGCTTGGCCACCTGGCTGCTCCGGGGACGTATCCCCGGATTCCAAGCGCTCCCACTCGTCGAGGAGGCTGGCGTCGACGCGCCGTAGCTCGGCCCCGAGCCAATCCTCGATGTCGAGCACTTCGTCGGTCTTGAGCTTCTCGGGGACCGTGCGCTGCAGCGCCCGATAGCAGTCGGTCATGTAGCGCAACAGCACGCCCTCGGCTCGGGCCAGCCCGTAGTCCTTGACGTACACGTTGAACGAGGCGGATTCCTCGATCATCGAGCGAACGATGGACTTGGGCGCGATGTTGTGGCCAGCGACCCAGGGATGGTGCTTGGCGAAGAGGTTGAATGTCTCGTAGATCGTGTCGGCCTCCGGCTTCGGGTATTCGACCTTCTCCAATTCCTCCATCCGCTGCTCGTACTCGACCCCCTCGGCCTTCAGCTCGGCGACGAGCCTCGATCGGAGGGTGGCCTCCTGGCGGTGCAGGACGACCGCGGGGCTCTCCAGCGTCGCCTCCAGAATGCTGAGCAGGATCAATCCGTGCCCTGCGACCTCGAGGTCGACCGCTTCGAAGGCTTCTACGGCGTACAGCGAGAGAGCCTGGTTGAGTGAGAAATCCTGCTGCAGGTCCGAGTGAATCGTCACTTTGCGGCCCTGCACTTCCACGATTCCCGAAGAAACGAGCGAGCCAAAGAGCTGCAGGCCCTCCCGCATCAGCGCTCGCTTGCGCGCCGGTGTCTCGTGGCACTCCCTGATGATGCGACGGGCGCCGCGGCAGCCGTCGGGACCCGCGAGGGCGTTGAGGAGCAGACCGTGGTTGACGCTGAAGCGCGATACCAGCGGCTCCGGCTCCGCTTCGCGCAGCCGCTGCAGGGTCTCGGCATTCCATGGCTTGTAGCCGCGCTCCGGCGGCTTCTTCAAGCGCAGCTTTTTTTGCTTCTTCGCGTTGCCCTCCGCCCGCTGCTTGAGCACCTTGTTCTCGATTTCGTGCTCGGGCGCCTGCACCACGACGCTACCCGCCGTGTCGAAGCCGCGTCGGCCTGCCCGCCCCGCGATCTGGTGGAAGTCCCGCGCGGGTAGGAGCACGACCGACTCCCCATCGAACTTGCACAACTGGGTGAAGAGCACCGTACGGATCGGGACGTTGACGCCCACCCCCAGGGTATCCGTGCCACAGATGATCCGCAGCAGGCCGGCCTGCGCCAGCCGCTCGTTGAGCCGCCGGTACTTGGGCAACATGCCGGCGTGGTGAACTCCGATGCCGTGTGGAATGAAGCGCGCCAGCTCTTTGCCGAAAGGGCTGTCGAAACGAAACCCGGCGAGCTCTTCCTTGATTCGGCGCTTGTCCTCCTTATCGGTGAAGTTCAGGCTCATCAAGTTCTGCGCCTGCTCCGAGGCGGCCCGCTGTGAGAAATGGACGATGTACACGGGCGCTTTTCCGGCTTCGACGAGCTCGGTGACGGTGTCCTGCAGGGGCTCCTCGCTATAGGTGAAATCGAGAGGCACGGGGCGCTCGGTCGAACGCACCAGCGCCGCCCCAGCCCCCGTCCTGCGCTGCAGCTCGCCCACGAAGAACTCCGGCTTGCCGAGGGTAGCGCTCATGAGCAAGAAGCGCGCCCGGGGGAGCGTCAGCAGAGGCAATTGCCAAGCAACTCCTCGATCCTTGTCCGAGTAGTAATGAAACTCGTCCATCACCACCCAATCCGCCTGAGCCGCCGCGCCCTCGCGCAAGGCGACGTTGGCCAGAATTTCTGCGGTGCAACACAGGATCGGGGCATCCCGATTGACGGTCGCGTCTCCCGTCATCATTCCCACGTTGCGGGGGCCGAGGAGCTTGCACAGCTCGAAAAACTTCTCCGTGACGAGCGCCTTGATGGGGGCTGTGTAGAACGCGAATTTCCCCTCGGCCAGGGCCTTGAAACAGGCGGCCAACGCGACCAACGACTTTCCCGAGCCAGTCGGCGTGTTGAGGATGACGTTGTGGCCGGCAAGGAGCTCGAGAATGGCCTCCTCCTGCGCCGGATACATTTGGAGCCCCTGCCCTTCCGTGTAGCGAAGAAAACGCGAGAGTAGCTCGTCCGCGTCCAGCTGGGTGCCCACCTCGGGCAACAGCGCTTCGAGTGGGGCCAGGGCGGGCTCGGTCATCTTCTGATCAGGGAGGTCCAGCGGAATCTGGCAGGTGGCCACTCTTGACGTAGAGTGTGCATCCGCCAGGAGAGCGGGGGCTGTGGGCGTTTCCCCGAGGAAAACGCAACCACGTACCGCTCGAATGATGGCCGTACTCGTCCTCGAAGCTCCCGTCCACCACGAAGATCTCTTCCCCGCCGGGCAAGGCGACCAGCCCCGGGTCACAGCCGGGCAGAAGCCGGGTGAGGCGAATGGACTGCGAACGCTCCTCGCTTTCGTAGAGCGAAATGCTCTCCACTTTGCCGCCTCGTTCCTGCCAGGACGCGCGCCGCGTGTCCACGGCCACGCGCTGGACGGCCCCGGGGGACTGGCGAAGCTTCACCAGCAGCGTGCAACCCACCTCGGACCACGGCGCATGCTCGAACCCCTCCGGGTTGAGCAAGAAGGCACCTGCCGAATACGAGCCGGTCGAATCGCTGAACACGCCGTCGAGGACCAGTATTTCCTCCCCCTCGGGGTGCGGGTGCAGCGGGAATCGGCTACCGGGATCGTAGCGAACCACCGACGTGACCCGCCCCGCCTCCGGAGGGCCGTACAGCTCCAGTCGCTTGCGCCACACACCCGCGCTCGGACTGGCGACCCACGGCACATCTGCCGTCCGGACAATCTCTCGCCGCGAGAAATCCGCCCGCAAGGAAGCACCCGGGGGGCCGCCCTCAGCTGGCACTTCCCACTTCGGACGCCGCCCGCGGGCGGCTCAGCTCGGCGAGCAACTCGATGAGGGCCTCTCGTGCCGCCGCCGACGATGCCTCCGAGGTCGTGTACCGCACCAGGTCCGCGAGCGAGAGCACGCCGACGCAGTGGTGCTCGCCGTCGACCACGATGAGTCGCCGAATCGAATGAGCCTGCATCAGCTCCACGGCCCGGTCGAGAGACTCGGACTCCTGGATGGTCACGGGCTCCCGGGACAGCACGCTCTCGACCGCGATCTCGCTCAGGGGGCGCCCCTGCGTGTAGCTCGCCATGCACAAGTCGCGATCCGTCAGGACGCCGACGAGGCCTTGCTCTCCATCGAGGATTGGCACGACCCCACAGTCAACCTCCCACAGGATCTTCGCGGCAGCTGCCAGCGACTCCCAGCGCCCGCACGCCACCGCCCCGCGAGTCATGATGTGGCCCACGGTGCCCCGCAGGGCCGTCGGCGGTGCCGGGTGCTGCTGAATGAACCCCTTGAGCGTACGCGTGAGCTCCTTGGCCCGCGCCCGCGCCTCCTGGATCTTCTGCATCCGCATTTGCAATTCTCGCCTCCCGCACTGATGGCTGCCGCCCGCACGACACTGCGCGGCCGACCTTTCTTTCATACCCCCTACGGCACGAGATCGCCCGCGAGTTCAATGCGCTCCGGCCGATTTTCGAGGGGTGGGAGAAACGGGCAAGGAGACGAGGCCGGCCGGTGCGGGGTCGGGGAGCAACCCCAGAACCCTGCCCCCGTGGCCCCAGGCCGCGAGCGAGTGCTGCACGAAGTCGATGCGAACGACGGGGGAGCGCGTCTGCTCCGAAACGCCTCCCCAGGCGGCCCCGGACGCACAGGCGAAACACGTCTGCGCATCCCACTGCTGCCGAAGCAAGAAACTCAAGACGCGCTCGAGCAGCCGTTCCTGCTCCCGGTTGGGCTGCGAGGTCGCTTTGCGGATCGCGAGGGCCGCTGCCAGCGCTTCCCCGAAACCGGCGCTGCCGGTGTTGTTCGGAGGCACGACGTTGCCGAATCCGAACCCTCCGTCGAAATCCGACGCCGCCCCGGATTGTCGATTCAAGATGAGGCGCGACTTGAAGCCCACGTACTGCAGGCAGAATCGCTCGTAGCCAGCGTTTCGGTGCACCGCCAGGGCAGCTCGCGCCGCCAAGCAGTGCCAGTTTTCCTCGAGGAAGAAGTAGTCTGCCAGGGGATGCGCCCAATGCCGGGTGGAGAAATAGCTCATGGCCCGATCGACGGCTGCCCGGACCCGCTCGGCCCCCCGGGGGTCGCCTGCGCGGCCCAGGTGGCGCTCGAGCAGCACCAAGGCGAGAACGGCCTGCCCCTGCGCATACAGTGCGAGAGGTCCGACGACGGGCTCCCCGGTAGTCAGATCGAGCAGGGGCGCGAAGTTTCCGGCCGGCCGCTGCAGCCTGAGCACGGTGCGCGCGAGAGCCTCGATGCGTCGCTCGTCGGCGCTGCGAGCCAGGTCGTCGGCGCAGGTGAGCATGCTCACGAGGGGCAGGGCCAAGGAGGCCAGTCGGGCCCGACGCTCGCGCGTCGTCAGCGTGTACCCCAAAAGCTCGCCGGGCGCCCGACGCTCGTAGGGGCGCAGCGCGGCGAGTCCCGCCTCGACCGCCCGCCGCACGGCGGGCTCGCGCGGCGAAAGCTCGCACAGCACCAAGACGGCTCCCGCCTGGCGCGCGAGGTTGAACGAGCGGGTGTCCTCCGCCCCCGAATACGGGTTCAGCGTGTAACGAAACACGCCCGTGGGGAGCTGCGCTCGCAAGATGTGCTCCCGCGCGGCCGCGGAGGCGCGCAGCAACGTGGCCGCGTCCAAGGGAACGCGCCGGCGCGCCCCGCGTCGCAGCTCCACGACTCGCGCGCCCTCGGGCTCGGCCGGATCGAGCACATAGGTGCGAGTCGAGATACGACGCAGGCCTGCAACGCGATCCCCCTCGAGGAGTGCGAGCTCGCGCCGGACGGCTCGGCCGGAAACACCCAGCCGCAAGTCGGGGACGGCTTGGAGGAGCTGGTAGCTCGAATGCAGATCACGCGCCAGAAGCTGCCAGGGCATCAGGCAGCGGCTGTCGGTGCAGACACCGTCGAGCCCGGGTCGGAGCTTGAGCCCGTCGATCCAAGCGTGCCGCCCCGAAACGACCTCGCTGCCCGTGATCACCTCGAGTTCGACCGGCGCTCGGACGCCGCGCGCTCGTAGCGCGCGGGAGAGGCCGCCGACCGCCGCGCCCACGCTGGAGGCCTGTACGCATGCGCTCTGGGCCTTGCCGGTGGGCTGGCGCCCCTGAAAAAATGCCACGAGCGTGACGGCCCGCTCGCCCACGGAGGCCTCGCAGCCGACGGGACCGAGCGGGCCGAGGGGACCGGTGCGGCCCGGCGGCAGAGCGTCGATCAAGCGGGCGAGCCCCGCGATCGAGCGCTCGTCGAGCGCGGCCCCGCCCGACTCGTCGAGCCGCGGGAGCTGGTAGCTCCAGACCCCGGCCAGCACGCCCGCCAGCATGGCGCCGACCAAGGCGCGCCCTCGCCAACGCCGCACCGACGCCGGGGCGACGCCCAGCCCCCAGTACGCCAGCGCGGCGAGCGAAGCGCCGAGCAGCGCCGCGAGGGTGGCCACGGCGGGCCACACCTCGGCCCCCAGACCTCCGTACAGCGAGCAGAGATAGGCGAGACCGCCGGTGGCTTCCACGCACGAGAGCCCGAAGCCGACCGCTGCGGCGGCGCCCAGGCTCGCTCGCAGGGCCGACGCGACTCGGCGCGCCACGGCCCTGCGGGCGCGCCCCCCGCGCCGCCCTAGAGCAGCGCCCTCAGGCCCCACTCCGTCACCATGCCGAAGAAGCTCATACCGAGCGCTCCGAGCGCCGCGGTCCGCCAACCGGCGATCTCGAGGCGCTCCGAAACCGCGTCCGTGACGACGAGCAGGATCGTGGTGACGACGAAGCGCGTGGCGAAACCGATGAGAAAGCCGATGCCCAGGGTGGCGACCCCGATCACCACGTAGAGCAACCATCCGAGCAGCAAGTTGAGCAGCCCGTAGATGGCCCCGACCGCCAGCGCCCCGGTGAAGCCTCCGCGCAGTTCGAACCCCGGCAGCACTCGGCTGGTCGCCCACAGGGCGACGGTGTAGACGGCCCAGGTAGTCAGCACGTCGATCTCCTCAGCGACAAACCAGCGTCTCGACGAACGAAATGGCAGCTTCGACGCCACCCCGGTCGAGCGCAGACAAGCTGGCCGACCCGACCACCGCCACGTCGACCTTGCCCCGAACGAACTCGATGTCCCGGCGCGCCTTGAGCCCGAAGCCCAGCGCGAGCGGAAGCCGCGTCACCTCGCGCACTCGACTCAAGTAGGTGTCCAATTCGTCGGAAAAACGCGTCTCGGCGCCCGTCACGCCCTTGCGAGCCACGAGGTACAACATCCCGGCCCCTCGAGCGTCGATCTCCGCGATGCGCTCTTGGGGCGTGTTGGGCGCAATCAGCAGGATCGGGTCCAGGCCGTGGGCTCGCGCCGCGCCGAAATACTCCGCGCTCTCCTCCACGGGCAGGTCGGGGATGATCGCCCCGGACACGCCCGCGGCAACGGCGTCCGACGCGAAGCGGTCGAATCCCCTGCGCATCGGCACGTTGCAGTAGCTCATGAAGAGCAGCGGCACATCCACTCGCTCGCGCAACCGGCGCGCAAAGTCGAAGCAATCCTGCACGCGCACTCCGGCCGCGAGAGCCTTCTGGTTGGCTTCGAGAATTACCGGGCCGTCTGCCATCGGCTCGGAGAAAGGGATCTGAAGCTCCAGAAGATCCACCCCCGCCTCCACCATCCCGAGGGCCAGCTGCCAGCTGGACTCCAGGCTCGGATACCCGATGACCAGGTGAGTCATCAGGAGCAGCGGACGCTGCCGGCGACGCTCGACGATGTAGGCTTGAAGCGCCGTGTGGTTGCCGCCGACGGCGGCAGTCGTGCTCGTCATGGCGCTATTTCTCCTCCGAATCGCGCGCTGCGGCAGAGAATTCCGCGGCCTTCCATCTGATGAAATCCTTCCACTGTGCATCGTCGAACGCGTCGGCAATGGTGAAGATGTCTTTGTCTCCCCGGCCGCTCTGATTGATGACGATCGCGTCCCGAGCCGACAGCGCAGGAGCCTCCTTGAATGCCTGCACGAACGCGTGGGACGACTCGAGTGCGGGGATCAGCCCCTCCATGCGCGCCGTGAGAGCCAGCGCTTCGACGACCTCCTCGTCGGTCGCCGCCTCGAAGCGGGCCCTCCCCGTGACCTTCATGCCCGCCAGAATGGGCGAGACCCCGACGTAGTCCAACCCGGCCGCGACGCTGTGCGTTTCCTTCATCTGGCCGTCCTCGTCCTGCAAAAAGTACGTCCTGTACCCCTGCGCGACACCGACGGAGGCGTCTGCGCTCGCCAACCGGGCCGCGTGCCGACCCGTGGAGAGCCCTTCGCCACCCGCCTCGACGCCCACCAATTCGACCGGATCCTCCGTGAACCCACTGAAGAGGCCCAGCGCATTGGAGCCCCCGCCCACGCACGCGTACACCCGCTTCGGCAGCGAGCCGTGCTGCTCGAGGATTTGACGGCGAGCCTCCATCCCGACGATGGACTGGAAGTAGCTCACGAGCTCGGGAAATGGGTGCGGCCCACAGGCGGTACCGAACACGTAGTGGGTATCGTCCATGTTGGAGACCCAGTCGCGAAACGCCTCGTTGATGGCATCTTTGAGGGTGCGCGCGCCATCCTTGACGGCCACCACCTCGGCGCCCATTCGCTGCATCCAGAAGACGTTGGGACGCTGGCGTCGCACGTCGACCTCGCCCATGTAGATGGTGCAGCGAAAACCGAACTTCGCAGCCATCGTAGCGGTTGCAACACCGTGCTGGCCAGCGCCCGTCTCGGCGATGACCCGCGACTTTCCCATGCGGCGAACCAGCAGACCCTGGCCGAGGACGTTGTTCGCCTTGTGCGCTCCGGTGTGGTTGAGGTCTTCGCGCTTGATGTAAATCTTCGCCCCGCCGAAATGCCGGGTCAGATTCTCGGCAAACGTCAGCGGGGTGGGTCGACCGGAGTAGGTGGCACAGAGCTGCTCGTATTCGGGCCAGAAGCTCGGGTCCGAACGCGCGGTGGCGTAGTGCTCGGCCAGGCGCTCGAACGTCTGGTTGAGAACCTCGGGGATGAAGCAGCCCCCAAAACCTTCGTAGTAGCCACGATGCTGCACGGTCACGAATTCGTGCTCATGGGGAACGCCGTGTCCACTAGATTCTCGCCCCACTTGCGCAGCTCCGCCGAGTGGGCAAGACTCGCGCCATCATGGCCTTTTGCCCCAGGAGCTCCGCATTCCCCCGTCTCATCCCCCTCGCAGCCACCGTCGTCGCGCTTGCGGCCTGCGGGTCGGACGGAGGTGAGGAAGAAGTCGCGACCGCCGGAGCTCCCGTTCGCGCCACCGGAGCTCCGGAACCCGACGCCCCCGACTTCCGCAACCTGCCTGGAGAGGGCGTTGGGACGGCTCCGGACGTGGAGGCGTTCTCCGAAGATCTGCTCGAGCGCGACTACGGGGACATCGTGCAAACGAACGACAGGCTGCACGACAGGGTCTACGGCAGCTCCGGCGGCGTGAGGCGCGTGTCCCCGGCCGGGGCCGACGCGGGCGCGGTGGCTCCCGACGCCGGCGCTCCCGACGCCTCGTGATTCGATCGCTGGCTGATTCGATCGCTGGCAGGCGCCGCCCGCCCCCCTCGAGATCGAGCGCACGCGGCTCCCCCACCGCGCGACGCCGAGTGCCGAGACCGCGAGCGATATCGCCTCGAGCTCATTTCAAAACACGAGAATTCAGACCGAGAAAACCGCCATGGTCCTCAAGCCGCTGCGCGCAAGTGATCATCTTTCGTCCGTTCGCTACGAGATCCGCGGAAGGCTCGCCCGCCGAGCCGAGGCGCTGGAGCGCGCGGGCTACGAGATAACCAAGCTGAACATCGGAAATCCCGGAGCGTTCGGCTTTCGAATGCCGGCTTCGATGCGGCGAGCAATCGTCGAGAACCTCCAAAGCGCCGAAGCCTACGGTCATCAGAAGGGCATATTTCCTGCGCGCGAGGCCGTCGTGATGCAGCAGCAAGGCCGCGGCGTAATGAACGTGACCGCCGAAGAAGTGTTCATCGGCAATGGCGTGAGCGAGCTCATCATGATGTGCATGCGCGCGCTGCTCAACCCGGGGGACGAGGTGCTGCTGCCCAGCCCGGACTACCCGCTGTGGACGGCATCCGTCGTCATTCACGGCGGGGTCGCCGTGACCTACGATTGCCTTCCGGAAGACGAATTTCAGCCGAATCCCGAGCAAATCGAGTCGAGGATCACGGACAAGACGCGCGCCATCGTCTTGATCAATCCCAACAATCCCACCGGAGCGGTGTACACGCGGGAGCTGGTGGAGCGAATCGTGCGCATCGCCGAGCGGCACCAGCTCGTGATCTTCTCGGACGAGATCTACGACCACATGTTGTACGACGACCACGAGCACGTGCCCGCTGCCACCCTCGCGCACCACACGCTCTGTGCCACCTTTTCGGGATTGAGCAAGGTGTACCGCGCGTGCGGGCTGCGGGTGGGCTGGGTTTCGTTCAGCGGCGAGCGCGCTCACGCCAAGCCCTACCTGGAGGCCCTCGAGCTTCTCGCCAGCCTGCGCTTGTGCAGCAACATGACCGGGCAGTGGGCAGTGCAAACGGCCCTCGGCGGCTACCAGAGCATCGGAGAGTTGGTCGGCCCCAAGGGGCGCCTTTACGAGTCGCGAGCCGCACTGCTCGAAGCCATCGAAGCGAGCGACTACTTGCAACTGACGGCCCCCGGAGGCGCGATGTACGCCTTCGTGCGGGTGCGCACGGACAGGCTCCCGGACTTCGACGACAACGAGTTCGGGCTGGCCCTGCTCGAGGAGAAAGGCATCTTGATTGCCCCCGGCAGCAGCTTCAACGTCGCCTATCGGGACCACTTCCGCATGACGCTGCTGCCGGACGGCAAGACGATACGACGAGTCATCGGCCAGATCGACGAGCTGCTCGCAGACCTCGCCTCGGGCTGAAGAAGCTGCGCTCCGAGCTGGCTGCGCTGAGCCCAGCAGAGGGCAAGCTCACGGGCGGGTGTAGCCAACGAGGCGCTCGGTAGGCCAACCGTCGAGGGCACTCAGCTCCCGGAGGTACTCGAACGTGTAGATCCCACCGGTGTGGCGATCGCCCCAGGTGAGGCCCAGGGCGTAGTTGCCGACCTGTTCGATGTCGACGATTTCCAGGGCGACCTTGGGCAGGCTCTCCGTACCCTCGACCCAGCGGAGCGTGGGGTCGTGCCCCTGGCAGTGGGCGCACGGGCAGAGCCCGCGCAAGATGACGTGAGGATGCCGGGTCACTCGCCCATCGTTCCAATCGATCTCGGTGCGCTCGGCCCCGCGTGGAGAACGAACTCGAAGTGGTACTGCCGCTCGGGACATGCCACGGCTTGTAGCCAACCAAGCGTGTCGAGAGCAAGTCGGGCAAACGTCGCCGCGTCATCGCCCGACCAGCGCTCGAGCGTGGCCCGCTCCGCACACATCGGCGCCGGTTTCGGTGAGCTGTGCAGACGAGAGGGAGAGCAGAGCACGTCGACCTCTACCGGCCACCCGCCGAGCCGCCTGGTACGCCGGTGGCTGCGCCGCCCGCGACGAAACCGGGAAAACCAGGTAGCGCCTTCGAAATCGAGTGTTTCTCCGCGTGCGCCCACGCGGGGCTAGGCCTCTGCGCGGTTGCAAACGCCCCGCTTCGAACCGGGTGATCGACGCTCGCCCGACGCGCGAGCAATGTGTCGCGCCCGCTGCACGCCCCGTTTGGCGCGTGCTAAACTTTTGCAGAGGGCCTCGAACTTTGAGCGCAACGAATACACTGAAACCACCGCCGGCTTCGCTGCGTCGCGTCCGGTCGTGGTCTCCTCGTCGCAAGCGCGATCAGCTCGCCCCGTCCGCCGCGGCGTGGCGGCGCGGGCGCCAGTGCGGGCCTTACCGACTCCTGCAGCTGCTGGGACGCGGTGGCATGGCCGAGGTCTACCTCGCGCGGCGCGTGCACACCGTGGAAGCCCCGCCCGCTGCCGGGCGGGCCCGGCCGTATGCGGTGAAGGTTCTTCAGCGTAAGTGGTCGTTGGACCCGCACCTGCGGGAGATGTTTCGCGCGGAAGCTCAGCTCACCTCGGGGCTATCGCACCAAAACCTGATCCGCGTCTTCGACGAGGGCGAGCATGCCCAGGTGCCGTACATCGCCATGGAGTACGTCGACGGGCTCTCCTGCGCCACCCTGCTGCGTACCGCCAGCAAGCAGGGCAAGCATTTCCCCGACAGCACGGCTCTGTACATCGCACACGAAGTGCTCAAGGGGCTCGCGCATGCTCATCGCGCAGTCGACGAGCAAGGCTGCCCGCTTCGAATCGTCCACCGCGACGTGTCGCCCGGCAACATTCTGATTAGCCGTACCGGCACGATCAAGCTCACCGATTTCGGCATCGCCCGCAGCGCACGAATGCAGCATCACACCGATCCCGGTCAGGTAAAGGGCAAGTTCGGCTACATGTCGCCGGAGCAAGTGCTCGGCGAGAGCGAGGTCGACGAACGCTCGGACATCTTCTCGCTCGGCATCGTGCTCGCAGAGATGGTGATGGGGCGGCGACTGTTCGTCGGAAAGGGCGAGTACGAAACGCTCACTCGCATGTACGAAGCCGACCTCGGGGAGTTGGATCGGTACGCAGCGCACAGCCCGGAATTGCTCCCCGTTCTGCGGCGCGCGCTGAGCCGCGATCCCGCGAGCCGCTACCAAAACGCCGCGGATTTCGCGGCGGCCATCGAGGCGGTCGCGCGGAGCCTCGGCCACGACCTGGACGATCGGAGCCTGATGAGCTTCCTGCACGAGCGTGGAGTGCTCTCGGCGCACAGTGGAACCTATTCGCTCGCGCTCCTCGAGCCCGACGTGAAGTGCGCCGACTGAAGCGGCCAAGCGCCTCCGCCCCTCGGGGCGAAAACCCCAGCGAGGCCAACGAGTAACGCCTGGCACGAGCCCGCGCGGGAGGCGGCTCCGACCGAGGCCTCGGCGCGGTCCCGTCCGCCTCGATCGATCGAGGCCGCCGCCCTTCGCCGCGCCGCGCAGGAAGCCTTTTCGGTCGAAGAAGCGTCAGGGGTCGACGCGCGCACACGCGCAGGCGGCGACCGTCTCGCGGACTCGCGCCCCCCGGTTCTCCCATTTCGGGCGCGCGGAGCGTGCGAAGCGCGGACGCAAAGGGTCGAAAAGGAACAGTCTCCCGGGGAGAGTCGGCCAAAAAGCCAACGATGCAACGGCGGCGTGGACAAACCGCGGGGGCGATTCGCTACAATGTGCGCCGTCGGGCGAGCCCGCCCTGCAACCCCGGATTTTCTCGGGAGCCTCGCGAGCAACGCTTCCCCCAACAACGGCTTGTCATGCACTCATTCAAAGCCAGGGCCACCGCCCTCTGTTTCCTCATCCTTACCAGCCCCTCGACGGGGGCCTTCGCAGCGCCCACGGACGCCGAGGCGAACAAGAAGATCGACGCCGCCATCAACACGCACTACGCGAGCGCTGCGCTCGACGAAGCGGAGCGTGCGCTGCTGGATATCGTGAGCGCGTGTACCGGCTCGTGCACCCCGATGGTGGTCGCGAGAGCCTGGATGTACGTCGGGATCGTTCGCGGCAGCGGTCGAGACGATCTCGCGGGGGCACAGGAGGCCTTTGGCCAGGCCAAGGCGACGGACCCACGCATCGTCTTGGACGATCTCTTCGCAACGGACTTGGTCAAGCGTGTCTTCGAGCAGACAGAGCCCGCCGAGCAGCTGCCGCTGATGAACGACATTCGCGAGCGCGCCGAGCACGAAGAGGACGTCAGCGAGATCACCTGCTCACTGACGGTCAGCGAGGTGGAAACGGAGCGGCCGATTCCCATCTCGTGCCGCACGCCCCCCGCCTCTCGCGTGGTGCTCTCCTATCATCACGAGAGCAGCCGGCGCTGGACACAGGTCGAGCTCCAGAGCTCTGGCGGTCGTTGGATTGGAGAAATCCCCTGCGCCGACACGACCAAGCTGGGCGTTTTGGGCTACAAGGTCCAAAGCGTCAAGCCCGACGGCACGCTCGGCGAGTCCCTGGGCAGTGACGAAGATCCGCTGGAAATCAACCTCGTCGACGAGACGACGGTCGAGCCGCCAGCGCTTCCAGGCAGCCAGCCTCCCGAAAGCTGCCGCGTGGAGGAAGACGTCCAGCCGCCACCGGCGGGCCCGCAACTGCTGTCCTTCGGAGAGGCCTGCGAGGACGGGTCGCAGTGCCAGGGCGGCCTGACCTGCATCGAGGGCAAATGCGCGGCCGACATGGCCTGTGATTCGGACACCGACTGCTTCTCGGGGTTCTGCGACGACGGCATTTGTGTCTCCCTGCAAGAGGATTGCGAGGGGGACGACTGCAGTCGGGCTTCCAAGAACTGGTTCGGGATCCAGGGCGGCGTCGATTTCTCGCGCATTGGCGGCAGCCAGGTATGCGGAGATGGCGCGGACGCCTCGTACGCCTGCTTCGAGGGCGACGCCTTCTACAACGGGGTGCCCAACCAAAATTTCTCCGGCGAGATCAACGATGGCTTCAAAGCCGCCACCACCCGCGTGATGATTAGCTACGAGCGGGCGCTCAGCGACCACCTATCACTCGAGACCCGCGCCGGTTTCGCATTCAACGGCGGCCCCGAGGCACCTCGCGCCCAGGGGGGAGACGGGTCTTCATTCCTGCCTTACCACGCGGAGGGTCGCCTGAAGCTCTACTTCACGGATGTTTTCCGCGACGACGGCAGGGGTCTGTCGGGCTTCACTGCGTTCGCGATGGTGGGCGGAGGCCTGGCCCAGGTAGATCCACAGGTCACGGTTCAGGTGGCCGAATGTGCGCCTGGGAATCGGCCGGACCTGACCCAGATCAGCGCCGCGGAGAACGAATGCCGGTTCAGCCCCAACGGCGCAGCCGCCCTGAAGGACGTCACCGTCGTACAGCGCCAGGGCCAGGGCTTCGCGACCGTGGGCTTGGGAGCGCGCTACGGAATCGGCAAACACTTCGCCATTTTAGCCAACCTCAACAGCATGATCTTGTTGCCTTCGAGCGGCGTCACCCTGAGCCCGTCGCTGGGTCTCACGGCGGGCTTCTAGGCCCGGGGGAACGGCAACGCCGGGGATGGGCGGCACTTCCCGGTCAACCCGGCGCAGGCCGCCAGCGAGTTCCGCGCGTGCGCCGAGCTCGGGCCGCCAGCGGTGGGCGTAGCCCGGGCTGCGGGCACGGGCCGGGGGGGTATGCCGAGCGCGCCCGGCGGGGGCGCCTCGCCCCCTACGGGTGGGGTCTGCGACCACGGATCGTTTGGCCCCCTAATACGACGTTGTGCCTGGGCCGTTACCGGTGGACGTGGGTGGCGCGGGGTCGACCACATTCGGCAAGGCCCCAATCCGAGCCATCTTCCCATAAGGGAACAATTTTTCACAAATTCGTTCCCCTCTCCGGGGGGCCCGTGGGCCCTGCCTCGTTTGTGGTAGCATCTAAGCAGTGGTGAGCGTTCCTACCGAGATGTCGGCGCCGGCCCCTAGGGTCCTCGTCGTCGACGATGAGCCGGCGATCCGGCGAGTGCTCGCCGACTTCTTGCGGCTCGAGGGCTTCGAGGTGGAAACGGCCGGAGACGGCCAGCTCGCCATCGAATCAATCCGGCAACACCATTTCGACGTCGTCATCAGCGACTTGCAGATGCCAAAGGCTGGTGGCCTCGAAGTGCTCGAGGTGGTGAACCAGCAGTGTCCACGGACGCTGACAATCATGATGACGGGGTTCGGTACGGTGGACACCGCAGTCAACGCCATGAAGGCCGGAGCGTTCGACTACATTCTCAAGCCCTTCAAAGTGGACGTCGTGCTCGCCACGATTCTGCAGGGCCTGGCGCGCAAGCGCGCCGAGGCTGACGCCGCGAACTCGCGGCGCCCCGCGATGGCGATTGATCCGGCGGCGCTGCAGACCAGCTTTCTGCGCGCGGTCGACAGCCTCTGGCTGGCGTTTCAGCCCATCCTCACGCGCGACGGGCGTCGCGTCTACGGCCACGAGGTGCTGCTGCGGAGCGACGAGCCCAACCTCAGTGAACCCGGTCAGGTGCTCGAAGCCGCAGAGCTCTTGGGCTCACTCGACACGCTCGGACGGGTGATTCGGCAGCGCGCCGTCGAGGCCTTCGTGCTGCTGCCCTCGGACGGGCCGATGTTCGTCAACTTACATCCCGCAGACTTGGCCGATCCGACACTGTTCGCCAAAACGGAGCCTCTCTCGGCCATCGCCGACCGCGTCGTGTTGGAAATCACCGAGCGGGCCTCGCTCGATCGTTTGGAGGGCGTCAACGATCGCGTCAATGCCCTGCGAAGAATGGGCTTTCGAATCGCCATCGACGACCTCGGCGCTGGCTACGCAGGCCTGACGAGCTTCACACAGCTGGAGCCGGACATCGTCAAGCTCGACATGTCGTTGGTGCGCGGGCTCGACACGAACGACACGAAGCGCAAAGTCGTGCGCTCGATGACCGCGCTGGCGCGTGATATCGGTGCCCTCGTCGTCGCCGAAGGCGTCGAAACACGACGCGAGCTGGACGCCGTCGTGGACCTCGGGTGCGATTTCGTCCAGGGCTACTACTTCGCTCGACCCGAGCGCATCACCCAGCCGCCGCCCGCGATGTTGCAGGAGCGCTGAGGGGCGAACGAGCGGGAGGTCGCCCACCAGCCACCACCCCGCGCGCTTGGGTCAGCCGTGCAGCACCCCGCCCGAGGGGAAGTGGGCGCGCAAGCCTGCGACGAGCTGCCGCAGCGCCTGGCCGCGGTGCGATCGCTCGTTCTTTTCCGAGGGAGAGAGCTCCGCGCTCGTCTGGCCGAGCTCCGGCACGATCAGCAGCGGGTCGTAACCGAAGCCCCCTTCGCCGCGCGGCCGTTCGGCGATCACCCCTTCGAACGAGCCTCTCGCCGTTGCGAGCACCTCGCCGTGGACATCGGTCAAGCACAGGGCGCACACGAAGCGCGCCGTCCGCCGCTCGGGCGAAACGCCGGCGAGCTCTCGCAGGAGCTTCTCGTTGTTCGCGCGATCTCGCTGCTCGCGAGACCCGCCCGCGCCCGCGTACCGCGCCGACAGCACCCCGGGAGCGCCACCCAGCGCATCCACCTCGAGGCCGGAATCGTCCGCCAGGCATGCCTGCCCGAGCTCCCGGGCGTAGTGGCGCGCTTTGATCTCGGCGTTTCCCTCGAACGTCGGCCGATCCTCCACGGGCTCGGGCAGGGCGGCCCCCACGTCATTCAGACCGCGTATCTCGACGCCGAGCGGTGCCAGAATGTCGCGGGCCTCCGCGAGCTTGTACGGATTCGAGGTGGCGAACAGAACCTTCAAGCCACCCCCCCCGCGAACGCCCCCCGGCCCGGTCGGGCCAGGCGCGCTTGCAGACATCGACGCGCAGGGCCCAAGTCGAGAGAGAGCGACTGGCAGCCGCGGGAAACGCCCCCGCTCGAACTCTCCCGCCAACCTAGCTGCCACCGTGCCGGGTGCGTCGGCGCGGCGAGACCACTGGGCCAATCCACGTGGGAGCGGAGCTCACCCGAGGTGAGCACCACGGCGGCATGTCGCGCGCTCGGTCCGCGACGGTGCGGCGCCCCGGCCCGACGGCTTCGAGCCCCCTTCGCGGCCGCTGCCAATCCTGCCGCGGCCCGCTTTGGGTCAGGCCACGGCGGTGGTGCACGGCGGGCGGACCGCCACCGCGAGCCCGCCAGGCCGCAGCCCATGGGCCCCGCAACCACCCGCACTAGCGCCCGGCAATCCTGCACGGAGTCGCGGGTACTCGCTTTCGCGCCTTCGCACAAGCCCCCGTGAGACAGTCCTCGGCCCGCGGGCGCCCGCTCTCACGCGACGCCCGGCACCGCGCGCGGGCGGACCTCTCGAATCGGCGCCGCCTCGAACACCACCCCGCCCTCCCTGCAAGTCAGGTAGTGGACGTGCTCATAGCCAGCCGCCGCGATCGCGTCGCGGCTCGCCTCGAGCGCCACTCCCACCTCCGCGGGGCCATGGCTGTCGTCGCCGAGGGTCACTCGCACGTCCAACTCCTTGGCGCGCCGGAGAATCTCGAGGGAGGGATAGACGGGGCCAAGCTGGCGGCGCGCGGGGGCTGCGTTGACCTCCAGCGCTGCGCCGACCTCCCGCGCCGCCCGAAGCACCTCATCGATTCTGGAGCGAGCCCGCTCGCAGAACCCGACGTCCTGACCGCGAAACTTTCGTATCAGGTCTACGTGGCCCACGACCTCGGGGCGCAAGGCGGTGATCAGCTCAGCGAGCTGCTCGAAGTATTCGCAGTCGAGCGCGTCGCGGCCCCCACATTCCTCGGCCGCACGCGCGCTCACCTCGGGGGAAAAGTCGATCCACGTGCCGCGCACGCTGTGGACGCTCCCCACGATGTAGTCGAAGGGAGCGCTCTGGCGCAGCTCGCCCATGAGCTCACGCCAGCCGTCGACCGGCAGGGCCTCGGTCTCGAAACCGACCAACACTTCCAGCCGGCCCTCGTAGCGCTCGCGCAACCGCGCAGCCGTGCGCTGGTACTCGGCGAACCGCTCGAACAAATCTTTCGGCGACAGATCGGCTTCCTCTGGGTACAGGTGCTCCGGTTGCCGCCGGGGGCAATGCTCGGAGAGACCAAACGTGGTGAACCCGCCGGACAGCGCCGCCTGCACGACCTCGTGAAGCTGGCCCTTTGCGTGCCGACAGAATTGTCCGCTGTGGCCCCCGTGATAGCTGAACCAAACCATTTCGGCATCAGCGTACCAGACCTCGCTGCATCGCAGACCCGCGCCGCGCTGCACCGGGTCCTTCCCGACCCGAGGCCGCGGCTCGAAACGGACTCCGGTTTCGCTCCGGTCGAGGGTCTGCTAGGCCCTAGCCATCATGGCTGACCTGCCCAACGCGACTTCCCCCGGTCCGCGCTCCCCCGTGATTCGGGTCATCGACTGCCACGTCGCTCGGCCCGGCGAGCGCGGCGAGTGGGAGTTTCTGTTGCTGCGCCGGGCAAGCAACAAGCTCTACGCGAACACCTGGCGCATGGTGGGCGGAAAAATCGATGCAGGGGAAAGCGCTTGGCGCACCTGCCTACGGGAGCTCCGCGAGGAGACCGGCCTTCGGCCCCAGCGGCTGCTCAGCGTGCCCTGCATCAACCGCTTTTACGAGTGGCAAGCAGACCGGATCAACGACATCCCCGTGTTCGTCGCCGTGGTCGACTCCGGCGCCACTCCCGAGCTAGACGAAGAACATCGTCATTTCGAATGGTTACAGGTCGGACCCGCAATCGCACGGTTGCCCTGGCCGGGGCAGCGTGATGGCCTACGGGCCGCCGCGGCCCTATTGCAGGACGATGGCCCGTTGCCCGGCTTCCTGGAGGTGGATATCACCGCCGAATTCGTTACGCCCTAGCCCCAGCACCGCCCGTGGGGATACTTGCAGATGGTTAACAACGCGCTAGTTCTGCACTACAAGGCTCCGAACCTTATTTTCCGGCTCGGTCCATCGGCCGCCCCTTTGGCCTCTTATCTTGCGTGAGCCGCGGCTCGTCGCGAGGCCCTCGAAAAGCGAAACATGACGGCAGCACTCACCCCCATTCACGACGTTCAAGCCACTCCAGACCTTCGGGAGATTCCAATCAACAAGGTTGGGGTCAAAGGCATTCGCCATCCCATCGTCGTCACGGATCGGAGCGGCAAGCCGCTCTCGACGATCGCCGAGTTCAACATGTACGTGGGCCTACCCAAGGATGTGAAGGGCACGCACATGTCCCGCTTCGTGGAGATCCTCTCGAGCCATGGCAGGCCCATTTCCGTCGAGACCTTTCGCTCGATGTTGGAGTCCGTTGCGGATCGTCTGGGTGCGCAGACCGGCTACGTCGAAATGAAGTTTCCGTACTTCGTCGAAAAGTCCGCGCCGGTCTCCGGCGCCAAGAGCCTCATGGATTACGAGGTCACTTTCTTGGGCAAGGTGAAGAACGGTCACGTGTTTCACTCGACGCGCGTCGTGGTTCCTGCGACGAGCCTCTGCCCCTGCTCCAAGAAGATCTCCGACTACGGCGCCCACAATCAGCGAGCCCACATCACGCTGACGGTCGAGTCCGCGGACGTGATCTGGATCGAAGAGCTCATCGACATCGGCGAGCGCCACGCCTCGAGCCAGCTCTACAGCGTACTGAAGCGCCCGGACGAGAAGTTCGTGACGGAATACGCCTACGACCATCCAAGATTCGTCGAGGATCTCGCGCGCGACGTGGCCGGGAGCCTCAACGCGGACGCGCGCGTGTCGAGCTACGTTCTGGAAGTGGAAAACTTCGAATCAATCCACAATCACTCCGCCTACGCGCTCATCGAAGGGCCTCCGAAGCCCGAGCACAGCAACGGTCACTCGTCCAAGAAGAAGGTGCCTCCACCCCTGAACGGGTCGGCTTCCTGACCGTCGTCGGCGCTTTCCCAAAACCGCGGCGCCGTCGTGAGCCCCCCCCGCTCTGGCCAATCGGCGCTCGGGCTCGGCGCCCGCGGGGCTGGAGCCAGCAGCGCCTCTGCACCGGGCTTGTCTGGCGCCTTCGAACGCCCCTTCCGGCGCCCGCGCAGGGCTCTGCAGCCAGGGGGGCCACCACCTCCCGCGGGGCCCTTGTCTGGCGCCTTCGAACGCGCCTTCCAGCGCCCGCGCAGAGCTGGAGCGAGGAGCACCTCCGGCGACGCCGCGTCCCGGCGTGCCGACTGGCACGACCGACGCAAGGCCCTGCTTGGGGGCGTCAGGCACCGCGCCGCCTGGCGAGTCCACGACGGCGCTTCCCGCCAATCACGGCTTGCCAGCAGCCCCGCACCGGCAGCGAGGGTTGCCATCCCGGCCTTGGCGAGCTCCTCGACCTCGCCGTGCCGGCGGCGCGCCCGGCGTAGCCGTGGCCTTCCCCGGCGGCGCTCGACTGACGCGTCCGCGCGGGCTGACGCCCCAGCGGAGATGACCCGATCCAGCTGCGCAGGGGACTTCGCTGCCCGACCAAGCGCCCACCATGGCCGACGTGCCCGGCAGCGAGCGCTCCAAACGCTAGCTCGGCCAGGCAGCGCCCGCTCCTCGGCACGGGAGAGGGGAGCGCGCCGCTCGATCGCCCGAATCCGTGCGCTCAGTTGCCCTTCTCCAGGTACATCTCCTGGATATCCCCCTCGTACTCGCTCTTGTCCAACAAGGTGAGCGAGATGAAGAGAGAAACGAACAGCAACGACCCGAGGAACAGCAACGTGTGAAACGGCCGATCCCAGCGAAGGTGCATGAAGTACGTCACGACCAAACTGGCCTTGACGGTCGCAATCCCCATGGCGATCACCAGGTTCACCTGGGACCCGAAATCCACGCTCGTCGCCGAGACGGTGATGATCGTCAGCACCATCAGCGCCGCGAAAACACCGAGTAGCAAACGCACCGGGGTCACGTGGGACATCCCCTCGTCATGCCCTGCCTGCGCCTGGGCGCCGTCCGTCGCACTCATCGAAGGGTCTCTCCTTTTGCTGCGTCGACCATCATCAGTGAATTAGATAGAGAAGCGGAAACAGGTAGATCCAGATCAGATCGACCAAATGCCAGTACAGCGCGGTGAAGTCTACGGCACCGAAGTTGTCCGGGCCATACTGGCCACGGCGCGCTCGCCGAAGCACCCATAGCCACGTGATGATGCCCGCTACCACGTGAACGCCGTGCAGCCCGGTCATGCAGAAGTAGATGCTGAAGAATACGCTTGCGTTCCGGGGCCTCTTCAGCGCGCCGGGTGGGGCCTTCTTTTCCCCCGCGGGGGCCTCGACGTGCGGCTGCTCCGCGGCGAGCGCCGCGCCCTCGCCATGGCCAAACTTGGCCTGGTGGGCCTTGTACGAGTCGAGCTCCCAAACCTCGTGGGTGGGATTGAAGTGTTTCCCAGGGAGAATGTGGTCGTGAAACTTGTGCGAGTACTCGATGTACTTGATGCCCAAGAAGCAGAACGCCAGCGCGATCGTAGCGATGATGTTGACAATCAGCTTTCGTTGCTGCCCTAGCTGGGCGCAGCGCACGGCCCATGCCGCGGTCAGGCTGCTCACGATCAGCACGCCCGTGTTCACCGCTCCCCAGAATGTGTCCAGGTAGTAGTGAGAATAGACGAAGATCTCGGGGTGCAGAGAGCGGTAGATCGCGTAGGCGCAAAACAGCCCACCGAAGAACAGCACCTCGGTTACGAGAAAGATCCAGATGCCGAGCTTCCCGGACTCGAACTCGTGCTTTGGAGTGTCGAAGTGGTGAGCTAGAAACGGGTACTTCCCGTGCCCCCCGTGGCCATCGCCCGGGTGCTCTTGGGCGCCACTCGACGGTGCCAGTTCTTCAGCTGTGGATTGAGCCATCGTACTTTTCCAATCTCCGGGGACTCAGCTCTCGGCCGTTCGGCTCCTCGCCGGTTTCTCCGCCTCGACACGCACGTAACCGCGCTCCTGTGGCTCGTAGCGCCACTGCGCATACTCGTACGGCCCTTCGGTCACCGCGGGCGGATTGTGAAAGTTGTAGTACGGCGGCGGCGAGGCCGTTCTCCACTCGAGGGTGTTGGCGCCCCACGGGTTGGCGGGAGCGTCCGGCTTCTTGCGAAGCGAGGAAAGCAGATAGGTCGCCGTGAGTAGAAAGGCGACACCCATCAGGAAGGCCCCAGCCGTCGAGAGCTGATGGTAGATGGTGAACTCTTCCAGGTAGTTGTAGTAGCGGCGCGGCATGCCGCGCGACCCCATGATGAACTGCGGGAAGAACGTCAGGTTCAAACCGATGAACAGTGTCACGATCGCCACGAGGGCTGGCTTTTCGTTGTAGGTGCGCCCCACGATCTTGGGCCACCAGTAGTGCAGCCCGGCGAAGAATGCCGTGATGGCCCCACCCATCATCACGTAGTGAAAATGGGCAACGACGAAGTAGGTGTCGTGCAGGTGCACGTCCACGCTCATCACGCCGAGGAACACCCCCGTGAGCCCACCAATCGTGAACACCCACAGGAAGAACATGGCGTACAGCATCGGCGCCTCGAGGTGGATGCTGCCCTTGTACATGGTGGCAATCCAGTTGAAGACCTTGATGGCCGTCGGAATGGCGATCAGGAAGGTGATTCCACTGAAAACCGTGGCCGCCACGACGGATTCCCCACTGGTGAACATGTGGTGGCCCCACACCAGGAATCCCAGAATCGCAATGGCCACGCTCGAGAGCGCGATGAACTTGTAACCGAAGATCCGCTTACGTGAGAACGTCGGAAAGATCTCGCTGACCACCCCGAAGGCCGGCACGATCATGATGTACACGGCGGGATGCGAGTAGAACCAGAAGAAGTGCTGAAACAGTACCGGGTCTCCCCCGAGCGCCGGATCGAAGATGCCGATGCCGACGCTTCGCTCGACGATGAGCATCAGCAGGGTGATCGCCAGCACCGGCGTAGCGAGAACCTGAATCACCGCCGTCGAGTACAGCGCCCAGAGAAACAGGGGCATCCGGAACCAAGTCATCCCCGCCGGGCGTAACTTGTGAATCGTGGTGATGAAGTTCATTCCGGTGAAGATCGAGCTGAAACCGAGAATGAAGGCCCCCGTCAGCGCAGGGATCACCGAGGTGGTGGTCGTGGTGCTGTACGGAGTGTAGAAGGTCCATCCGGTGTCGGCCGCGCTGGTAATCAGGCTGATCACCAAGAAGAGCGCGCCGAGGACCCAGAGGTACCAGCTCGCGAGATTCAGGCGGGGAAACGCTACGTCCTTGGCGCCGAGCTGGAGGGGCAAAATGATGTTCCCCAGAGCCGCTGGAATGCCGGGGATGATCACCAGAAACACCATCACCGCCCCGTGCAGCGTAAACAGCTGGTTGTAGGTGTCGTGGTCGACGATGGTCTTGCCCGGCGTGAAGAGCTCGGCGCGGATCAGCAGCGCGAAGATTCCCCCGAGCGTGAACGCTCCGAGAACACACATGAGGTACATCACCCCGATCCGCTTGTGATCGAGGGTCAACAACCACGAGAGAATGCCTTTCTCGTGGGTCAGGTAGTTCTCGCCGGCAGCCCCGGAGGGGCCTGCGATCGCGTCAACGGTGGCACTGGATGAAGTCATTATGAATCTCGCCTACTTGAGAGTCTTGATGTACTCGACGAGCCCCGAAATCCGTCGATCGGAGAGCTGTCCCTTGAAGGTCGGCATCGAGGGCGGAAAGCCGTTTACGATCTTTGCCTGCGGCTCCAAGATCGACTCCCTCAGATAGTTCTCGTCCACCTTGACGCTGCCACCGACAATCGACTCCTCCTTGCCGAACAGCCCCTTGAAGGTCGGCCCGACCTTGGCGGTACCGTCCAGGGAATGGCAGGTAGCGCATCCCATTTGATTGAAGGTCAGCTGCCCGAGCTCGACGAGCGGCATCGATTCGATCTTGCGAATCTCTTCGGCGACCCAGTCTTTGAATCCCTGCTCGCTATGGACGACGACCTTGCTCAGCATGTCCGAGTGAGCTGTGCCGCAGTACTCGGTGCAGTAGATCGGAAATTCGCCTTCCTGCGTCGCATGAAACCACAGCTCGGTGTAGCGGCCCGGGACCGCGTCCATCTTCACGCGGAACTCGGGGATGGAGAGGCTGTGAAGCACGTCGATGGACTGAATGACGATGCGCACGTTCCGGTTGCTCGGCACGTGGAGCTCCGGGTGCTGCAGGCCCTCCGGGTATTCGAAACCCCACTTCCAGCGCTGGCCCGTCGCGTGGACCTCGTAGGCCTCACGGGGAGGTGTGCGCAAGTCGACGTACTGCTTGAAGCCGACGACGAACACGCCGATGACGACGATCAACGGGATCACCGACCAAGTGACCTCCAGCGTGTTGCTGTGGTCCTTTTGGCTCAACGCCTTTTCGTTGGCTTCGCGCGAGCTCGCCCGGTACCTGGTCGCGAGGTACACCATGGCCGCCACCACTCCCAACGTGGACAGAGCGCTGACCCAGACGAGGAAGTCGAACAAGCCATCGAGTGAGTCGGCGAAAGTCGACGCCGAGTTCGGCATCCACACGTGCGGCGAGTCAGGAACCTTCGGCCGAATCAGGTCGGCCGGCGCCGCATCTTGAACGGCAAACCCCCGCGTCGTGGCTTCTGCGGCGAAACGGGCGACCCCGCGCAGCACCGAACCGGCGAGTTGCGGGAGGGCTTTGCCGGCAGCCGCGGGATTGAGCCAGATTTGCAGTAAGGATTCGAGCATGACGTTCTACTTGCTTGTCGGTTAGATGGCCGCGACGGACCGGGCCGATTTCTTGCGCAGCTGCTTGAGCCAAAAGCCGCCCAAAAAGACCAGCAGCGAAAGCGCGGTCACGCCCCCGCCGACCCGCATGACGTTCATGGCAACCGGAGCGTATCGACCTTCGGTTTCGTCGTAGTGAAAGCAATACAGGATCAGGCGATCCACACTGGACCCGATCTTGCCCTTGGCCGCTTCCACCAAAGAAAGCGAGAGGGTCCGGGGATGGTATTCGATCCCGTACAGGTAGCGTGCGATGCGCCCTTGCGGGGTCGTGATGACGAGAGCTGCCGGGTGCACGTATTCACGCCGCGCCTCGTTGTAGGCGTAGCGGATTCCGAGGGCTGCTGCGACGGCGTCGATCTCACTCTGGCGACCGGTGAGAAAATGCCACCCATTCGCCGCCTCGGCGCCCGCACCCAGCTGAGCGAGGTAGCGCGCTTTCGTCTCCGCCGCCCGCTGACTCGATTCCTTTGGGTCCAAGCTCACCGTCACGACGTCGAAGTCGACCCCGATCTTTCGGTCCAAGCTCTTCAGCGCGGTAACCAAACCGCTCAGCTGCAGGCTGCACAACATCGGGCAGTCCGAGTAGTTGAGCGTGAAGATCACCGGGCGCTCGCCACGGATGTAATCGCCGAGCGCCACCGAGGCCCCGGAAGTGTCGCGGAAGGTCGCCGAGAGCGGCATCTCCGAATCCAGATGCTCGTCGATGTCGATGCCGCGCAGACGCTCGGGCGGCGCCTCGCGCCGCGTGACGACTCCGTCCTCCACCACGGTCCCCGCCACCGGCGCGGGGGCGTCCGCCGCCAGCGCTGGGGTCGCCAGGCTCGCCACGGCCGCCGCCGCCACGATGCAGCGGGCCCAACCGCGTTGGAGGGCGACGCGCATCAGCGGGCCCCCTCCGCTGCAGCAGCGCCCGCAGGAGCCCCCGGCGCCCCCGGGCCCGCGGGGGCTTGGGAACCCGTGGGCGCCTCGGCGGCGCTCGCTGCTGGCGCGGGGGTGCCGGCGGCCGGCATCGCCCCGGGGGCCGCGCCCGGGAGCACGAGGCCCGGCGGAACGGGCGGCGATGCCGCCTCCGGATCGCGCTTGTACTGCGCCAAAACGACCTCCATGGCCGCCTCGATCGGCATCGTGACCCGCCCAGCCGCTTTGTCTTTCCAGGCCACCGGGGCGTCCAGCGTCGCCTGCTGCGCCCGCTTCAGCTCGGCCACCGTGGTGAGGTCCGCGTTCGTCGGCCTCGATGCGTTGATGCTTCGCTCCTCGGACCGCACCAGTGCCGTGAGCAGAGAGCTGATGGATATCATGGAGAGCGCGCCGACGACGACGATCGTCCCGATCACGCCGGTGTTCAATTTGTCTGCCTGGGTACTCATTCGGCAATCACCCTTTCTCGGCGCTGGCTGGCGGGGCTCCGCAGCTCGAGCCACCAAGCCGAGTCGTTCACCGTCACCAGTTCCTCCACCATCAAAGCCACCCGTCGCCGATCACGCATTGTGGAAGGCCAGGGAGCGCTTCAACTCGGGGTCTCCCGTTGGAATCAAGTTGACACCGCGCAAGCGCCGCGCGGCGACGCCGAAGAAGACGCACACCAAGCCGACCACGCACAGGATGTCGACCAAGCTCAGAGGCACTTCCGCTCCCCCGTCGGGATAGACGAGCCAAAAAATGTCGACGTAGTGCAGGATGAGGATCCACACTGCCCAAAAACCCAACGCCTTCTTGTTGCGCTTGATCTGACGGGACATCAGCCCGAAGAACGGCAAGACGAAGTGCGCACCGAGGAGCAGCCCCGAGACGATTCTCCAATCCCCGCGGAAACGCCAATGATACCAATGCGTTTCCTCCGGCACGTCGGCATACCAGATGAGCATGAACTGGGAGAAGGCGATGTAAGCCCAGAACACCGTGAACGCGAACATCATCTTGCCGATGTCGTGATAGTGCTCGCGCGTGACGCTGCTCGTGAGCCGGCCCTGCCCCTGCAGCCACATCAGGCAAAGCGCGAGCGACGAATAGCCAGCGAGGACGCAGCCTGCGAAGTAGTAGACCCCGAACATCGTGCTGAACCAGGTGTAGTCGAGCGACATCAGCAGGTCGAAAGCGCAGAAGGTCAGCGTCAGCGCGAAGACGATCATCGACGGCGCGCTGAGGCGCTGAAGCGCCGACCGAATCGCCCCGCCCTCTCCACCATCCTGCTTCACCGAAAGCTGGAAGAATCGGCGCCCCAACCACGTCCAAAAGGCGAAGTAAATCACCCACCGAACGGCGAAGAAGGTGATGTTCAGATAGGCGGCCTTGTGATGTAGGAGGTGGTCGCTGTGCACCTTCTCGTGATCCAACCACTCGTAGAGGTCCGTGCTCCCGGCAAACATGGGCCCTACGACGCCGAGCGACATCAAGGTGATCAGCCACATGTTGTCCGCCAAGACCTCCGCGACCCGCCGAACGACGACGCTCCACTTGGCGTTCGTGAGATGCTGAATGGCCACGAACCAAAGGGCCCCGAGCCCGACGCTGAGCACGTACATGAACGCGACCAGATACGCTCGCTGAAGCTTGGCCGTGTCCCCCATCCCGAGCAGCAGGGCGCCACCGAGGCAGGCCGCTCCGACGACCACCGCCACCTGAGAAAGCTTGGAGGCCTCCGTCGAAATCGTGATTTTGTCCTTCACCGTCGGATTATCGCTGCTCATCGATGACTCTCCCTCGCGCCACTCGAGCGACTCACAGGGCTCCCTTCAGGGCCGGGGGTAGCTCGTCCACCGATGCATCTCGCGAGCGCTGCAAGGCGCGCACGTAGAGCACGACGGCCCACCGATCCGCGGGCTCGATTTGGCTTGCGTAGCCAGGCATGTTTCGAATTCCCTTGCCGATCGTGTAGAAGAGCTCGCCGACCGGCTTGTACAGGAGGTTGACCTGGTGCAGGTCGGTGGGAGGCACCCACGTACCTTCCAACAGAGACTGGGCGCGCTGATGAACCATGCCTTTTCCGGCACCATCCACGCCGTGGCACGGGCTGCAATAGATGTCGAACCGCTGCCTACCGCGCTCCATCGTGTCCTTGTTCAGAGGAACCCGCGCCGGAAAGGTCGTCGCCCACGCGCGACCGACCTTGCCGCGGTAGAAATGGTCGTCCTCATCGAGCTCGCCCACGGCGACCGTGCCTTCCACCTGGGGGCGCATCTCGCGCCCGTCCGCGAAGAAGGGATTGGCGCGCTGGGTCTTGAACTTGTCCTGGAAATCCATGTCGGGCACGATGTGCCGACGCGGCAGCTTGGAGGTGGAAGCGCGCGCCAGCGCGGCGGTGGCGAACGGCACCGTCGCCGCGGCCCCGATGATGAGCAGAGCGTAGATGAGACCGCGAGGCAGCTCGGCAGAGCTCTCCGTATCCTCCATCACCCTCTCCACCTGGCCGGTCGGCCCCGTCTTCGCCAGCAGCGCCGAAGTATCCGACTCGTCGAACTTCGGATCCCCGGCGCTGACGACGACGAAGAATCGATCATCGGTGACCCGCGCGAACCGCCGCAGGCGATCGAGCGGGTGAGAGTGCATCGGAAGCCGATTGAAAATCAGCATGCCGAGAAAGCAGGAGATGGCAGCGAACAACACCGTCAGCTCGAAGGTGATGGGAATGTTGGCCGCCACGCTCCACATGGGCTTGCCGCTCACGAGAAACGGATAGTCGGCCGCGTTCGCCCAATACTGAAAGCCCAAGGCCGTGAGGCCTCCCGTGAGGCCGGCACAAAAGACCACCCACGGAAGCCGAGTCATTCGAATGCCCATCGCCGGGTCGATTCCGTGCACGGGGAACGGGCTGAACGTGTCCCACTGCTTGTAGCCGGCGTCCCGCACGTGCCTGGCCGCGTCGATGAGCTGCTGCGGGGTCTGATACTCCGCGAGCAGCCCGTGAAGCCGGGGCCTTTCCGTCGTCACTGGTCTATCGGAAGAGTTACTCATGGCGCTTGCTCACACTTCGCGGGTCAGTGCCCATGGGCGTCGGGGTGAATGGCCTTCACTTCGGAAACCGCGATCATGGGCAGGTAGCGGCAGAAGAGCAGGAACAGCGTGAAGAAAAGCCCGAAGGTGCCCAGGAAGGTCGAGAAATCCCAGAACGTGGGAACGAAGTACCCCCACGCGCCCGGCAGGAAGTCGCGCGAGAGCGACGTGGAAATGATGACGAACCGCTCGAACCACATGCCGACGTTCACGAGCACGCAGATGAACATCAGCGCCGGGAGGCTCGTGCGAATCTTCCGGTACCAAAACAGCTGAGGAAACAGAACGTTGCAGCTGACCATCGTCCAGTACGCCCACCCGTAGGGGCCAAAGGCTCGGTTCACGAACGTGAAGCGCTCGTACGGATTGCCCCCGTACCAGGCGATGAAGAACTCCATTCCGTACGCGTATCCGACCATCGTCCCGGTCGCGAGGATGACCTTTGCCATCAGCTCGAGGTGACGCATCTCGATGATGCTTTTGAGCCCGAAAAACTGTCGCGCAGGGATCAGCAGGGTGATCACCATCGCGAAGCCGCTGAAGATCGCCCCGGCGACGAAGTACGGTGGAAAGATGGTGGTGTGCCAGCCGGGCAGCTGAGCCGTCGCGAAGTCGAAGCTAACCACCGAGTGGACGCTCAAAACGAGCGGCGTGGATAGGGCCGCCAGCATCAGGTAGGCCCGCTCGTAGCGGTGCCATTGGCGCGCCGAGCCACGCCACCCCAAGGCCAAGAGCCCGTACACGAGGCGCCGAGTCCGCGTGGTGGCCCGGTCGCGAATGGAGGCCACGTCGGGAATCAGGCCCATGAACCAGAACATCGCCGACACCGTGAAGTAGGTGGACACGGCGAAAACATCCCAGTCGAGCGGGCTGCGGAATTGCGGCCACATCGACATCTGGTTGGGGATGGGGACCATCCAGTAGGGAAGCCAGGGGCGCCCGATGTGCAACAGCGGGAACATCAACGCGCAGATGACTGCGAAGATCGTCATCGCCTCTGCCGCGCGGTTGATTGCGGTGCGCCAATCCTGACGCAACAGGAACAGAATGGCCGAGATCAGCGTGCCCGCGTGGCCGATACCGACCCAGAACACGAAGTTGACGATGGGCCACCCCCACGCCACCGGGTTCATGTTGCCCCAGATGCCCGTGCCCTGCCAGACGAGGTACCCCACGCTGACGCCGAACAGGCTGAGCCAACACAGGGAGATGGCGAGAGCGATGTACCAGGCGCGCGGAGGCTTCGGGCTCTCGACGACGCGAATGACGGCGTCCGTTATCCGCGCGAAGGAGTTGTCCCCGCGGGGCTCCTCTTGCCAGACCCGAAAATCTCTCGGCTCTTCGGCAGCAGAGGGCTCCTCGGCCCCCTGCCACTGCTTGATGTCACCAACCGCCGCCATGACTCAACCTAGCTCCGGGTGTGGGTTTCGAACTCGCGCCAGGTACCTCGTGCGCGGGCGTACGTTGAGCTCCTCGAGCAGCGAGTAGTCCCGAGGGTTCCGGCTGGCTTGGGCAACCTTGCTCGCGGCATCGTTGAGGTCGCCAAACGTAATGGCCTGCGTCGGGCAACTGTCCTGACAGGCCGTGGTGACCTCCTGATCGGCGAGGGGCCGCCCCTCGCGAGCCGCTTGGAGCTTGCCGTTCTGAATGCGCTGCACACAGTACGAGCACTTCTCCATGACCCCGCGAGAGCGAACGGTCACGTCCGGGTTGAAAACCATGCTCTTGACCGTATGGTCTTCGCGCTTCAAGTCTTCGTGGAAGTTGAAGTAGTTGAATCGACGCACCTTGTAGGGGCAGTTGTTGGAACAGTAGCGAGTGCCCACGCATCGGTTGTAGGCCATGTCGTTCAGGCCCTCGCGGCTGTGCATCGTGGCCCCGACCGGGCAAACCTGCTCGCAGGGCGCATGCTCGCAGTGCATACACGGCACGGGCTGATTGGCGGCCTCGGGTTGCTCCGGGTCCCCCTGAAAGTACCGGTCGATTCGCAGCCAGTGCATCTCACGGCCGACGGACACCTGCTCCTTGCCGACCACCGGGATGTTGTTCTCGGCCTGGCAGGCAACGACGCAGCCGCTGCACCCGATGCACTTGTTGAGGTCGATGCTCATCCCCCACTTGTGCCCCTCGTACTTCACGGGCTCCTGCCACAGCGAGAGCAGCGGGGGGTGGTGCACGACGTGCTGAGCGAAATCCGGGTGCTTCTCGAACTCGTGCAGCGTAGCCTCCCGCACGAGCTGGGGCATACGCTCCGCCGTTCCGTCCCGCCCGATGCGGTCCATCTTGTGCTTGTCTTGCGTCGTGGCGAGGGCGTGCTTGCGGCCGGTGGATTTGACGGATCCACCGCGCGCAAAGCTCCAAAGCGAGGAGCTGCGCAGCGGATAGGCGCTCACTCCGACGGGGGCGACCCGCTCACGGGATGAGGTGTCTCCCGCCACGTGCCCGGCCGCGGTGCGGCCGTAACCCAAGTTCAGCTTGATGGACCCCGGCGCCTGACCGGGCGTCACCAGGACCGGCGCATCCACCGCCTTGGACGCTCCCTTGACCGTGACGGTCACGACCAGGCCGTCGGTGACCCCGAGCGCCTGCGCCGTCTTGGGGCCGACCAGCAGGGCGTTGTCCCAGGTCAGCTTCGTGACTCGGTCGGGCATTTCCTGGAGCCAACCGCTGTTGGCGAAGCGACCGTCGTACAGCCTGGAGTCGGGCTCGAGGCAGACTTCGAGATCCGCCGTATCGACCTCGAGGCCCGAGGATTCGGCGCTCGAGAGCTGCAAGGGCGCAATCGCACGAAGTGAAGGCGCCTGGCGCGGGTGCGACGTGGAAGGAACGACTCCGTCGTGCACCGCCCGGCGCCAGAGCCGCGGATCCCTCGCCTGATCGCGCAGCGCCCGCTGAACCAGCGCCGGCCCCTTGGTGTCCGGACGCCGGCTGAGCATGGCCAGGAACTGGGGAATCGTCCGACCAGCGTACAGGGGAGCAATCAGCGGCTGCTGAATCGTCAAGGTTCCATCCGACCCCCGGACGTCGCCCCAGCTCTCCAGAAAGTGAGCCAAGGGGGCGTGCCAGTCGCACAGGCGGGCCGTCTCGTCTCGAAACAGGCTCAGCGATATCTTGGCCTTCACCTTCGTGAGCGCTCCGGCGAAATCGAGATCACCTGGCGCCGTATAGGCGGGGTTGGAGTCGAGGACGAGCAGAGTGTCCACCTGGCCCGCGGACATGGCTTGGGTCAGGTCCCGGATCGCCTGGGCGGAGGTTGGGGCCGTTGCCTCTTCCGCCAGCCCCGCGCTGTACGTGACCGCGGTGCCCACATTTCCCAGCCGAGCGTTGATGCGGTGCACTACGGCGTGCAGCTCGGGAGGCTGATCGGGCCCGACGACGACCAGCCCCTTTCCGCGCTGGGCCACCAGATCTTTCACGATCGCGCCGAGCAACTTGCTCACGTCCGCATCGGCCAGAATCGCCGCCGTCGGCTCCGGCTGGGGCGGGCCGAACTCCGCTCCCGGTCCAAGCTCCCGGTCGATGGCCGCATCGAGATGGCCGACGACGGCCTTGATGTGCTCCTTGCGCAGCGACATCCGATGGTCGGCCGCCATGCCCGTCTCGCTCAACGAGGCTTCGATCGCGTACAGCCGGTTCATCGGCCCCGCGGGGTCGCGCCGCTGAGACCAGCCACGCGCCGCCGCAAGGGCCGCTGGACCGCTGCCCAAGATGTCGGCGTCGAGCGCCACGATCACGTTGGCCGCAGACACGTCGAGGTGCGTGCGGAACGGCGAGCCGAAGGCTGCGACCGCGCCGAGCCGTGCGTTGTCCGTCTCGACGGGCTCGTAGACGTGCCACTTGGCCTCGGGAAAGCGCTCGAGCAGCTCGGCCCTCGCCTCGGCGACGGTGAGGGAGCTCGTCGCGCCCGAAATGATGTGAAAGCCCTTGCCCCGGCTCTTGCGGACCTCGCGAAAGTGCCCCCGGGCAAATACCCGAAAGTCGATCTCGGTTGCCGCCACCAGCTGCCCGCCCTCGAGCCGAGCATAGCCGGAGCTGCGATCCGGGTCGTAGAGCTCGAGCACGGAGGCCTGGTGAAAGGCGGTGGATGCCCCGAGGCTGTCGGGGTGCCTGACATTGCCGTCCACCTTGATTGGGCGCCCGTCGAAGCTCTTGACACGCAAGCCGAAGCCGGTCCCGGAAAGCTCCATGGCGGTGTGGAACGTGCGAGGGACGCCCGGCGTCACGCCCTCCGGACGCTCGTTGAGGGGCAGGATCTTGTCCTCTTTCCAGCGGCACCCCACGCCCGCAGAGGCGAGCGCCGTCGAAGCACCCATCAGCTGCAAGAAGCGACGGCGCTCGCCAGATGTCGGTGGAGATGCCGGGGCATCGAACTCGGGAGATGGCTCCGAGGCCTCGCCGGCTGCAGCCTGCCTTAGCTCGGCGAGGCTGCGCCAATAGCCGTGTTGGTCGTTCATCGATGACATGTGGAACAATCGCTGGGCGGGTTGATGTCACCCTGCTTGCGCAGAGCCAGGCCGTGGACCAACTGCGACTCGCCCGGAGGCGGCGCATAGGCCATGTTGGTTACCTCCGAAGGAGGCCGAAGGTGATTTTCGGGCTGACGGTGGCAGTCGAGGCACCAGCCCATGCTGAGCGGCTCGCTCTGGTAGACCACATCCATGGTGTCCACGCGCCCGTGGCACGACTTGCAGCCCACGCCGGCGCGTACGTGAACGCTGTGGTTGAAGAAAGCGTAATCGGGGAGGTCGTGCACCTTGATCCACTCCACCGCAGCACCGCTCGCGGCCCGTTCGCGCAGCAGCTCGAGCCGAGGGCTGCGAGTCTTGATGCGCTGATGACAGTTCATGCAAGTCTGGTTCGGCGGGATGGCGGCGTGCGCTGCGGTTTCCACGGTCGTGTGGCAGTACCGACAGTCCATCCCGAGCTCACCGGCGTGCAGCGCGTGGCTGTACGGGATGGGCTGGTCGGGGGCGTAGCCCACGTCCGTCGTCTTCGGCGAGGCGCCGTACCACGCCAATCCGATCAGGTAGATGGGCGCCAGACCCATCACCGCGCCGGCGAGCGGCACGATCTTGTTCGCCCATCGGGGAAAAACGAATCGCTGCATCGTACTTATTCTAAGCAAGGGTCGCGGGCGCCGCGAAGTCGGCACCTCGTACTGTTCGCTTGTTAGGCAAGGTCGCGATCAATGACAAGAACGTCTGGCCACGTTTCCCGACCCCCACGTGCGTGCATGACGGCGAGCAGACTACAGCGCGAAAGAGCAAGGTCGTCAAAAGTCTGTCGCTTCATCATCGAAGGCTTCCGCAAATCCGTTGACCTCAGAATCGGTACCGCACGCGGGGTGACGAAGAATTCAACGAACGCACGGGCGCTTATGCTCCTTGCCCCGCGGGATGTAAATGCGAACAAGCACCCCAAATTACGGAAGCTTCGCAATTCGAGTGGGGAGCCGCTCGGCGTCCTCCCGACGCGCAACTGCGATGTCCGCCTGGCTCACCGGGCGTCGAATGACCGAATCGCGCCCGAAACGTACGCGACGCCTCGGGCTCCACTCGCCCCGTGAGCCAGCGCCGACGCCGGTCGACACCAATGCGAGAACGCACCGCGGTGCGCGCCGCCACGCAGCGCGGCACGGCGGCGTCGTCGCGTCCCGCTCGGAGGCCGCCCCAGGTGCCTCGCGGAATCGCAGGTGAAACATGGGGCCTGCGGCGTCCAGGGTCGGCCAAACGCACGAACGCCCCAACCGGTTGCCAGGCTCGGTGCCGCCCTCCGAACGGGGGACGGGCCGAACGCCTGCTTCATCAGCAACCGGCGGGGGCGTACGAGGTGCGCGACCGCGCCGACTCGATGGGTGGGGTCAGAACTCCCGCATCTGCTTTCGAATCTTGCCGATCGCCTGCTCCTGGAGCTGGCGAATCCGCTCGCGGGACAGGTTGTACTTGTCACCGATTTCCTTGAGGGTCAGCTCGTCTTCGTTATCCAGGCCGAAGCGCCAGCGGATGATGCGGGACTCGATCGGGGTGAGCGTGCCGAGCAGTCGCCGAACCTCGGCTACCCAGCGGGCCGAGGCCAAATCGTCGTAGGGCGACAGGGAATCGTCCTCGACCAGGAAGTCGATGAAGCGCCGGCCGTCCTCGTCGCCCACGGGGCGGTCGAGCGAGAATGGAGTGTCCGCGTACAGTTCACGGACTTTGTCCAGCTTCTCCTTGGGGACGCCCGTCTCCTTCTCGAGTTCCTCCGGCGTGGGCTCCTGGCCGGTCCGGGCGATCAGCGTCTGCGTCGCGCGCGACACCCGATTGTACGTGTCCAGCATGTGCACGGGAATCCGAACGGCCCTGCCCTTGTCCGCCAGAGCGCGGCTGATGGCGTGCCGGATCCACCACGAGGCGTAGGTCGAGAATCGATAGCCGCGAGAGTGGTCGAACCGCTCCACGGCTTTCATCAGGCCGATGTTGCCCTCTTGGATCAGGTCGATCAGCGGCAAGCGACCGCGGTTGTAGCGACGCGCAATGCTCACGACGAGTCGCAGGTTGGCCTTGACGAAGCGGTTCTTGGCCTCGCGCTGGCGGCAGTCCGCCCTGCGGACGCGCTGTGAGAACTTTCGATACGCCTGCGTCGCGGCCACCGCTGGACGCTCGGCCCCTTCGCCGCCTCCGTCGGTGATGGTCGCCGCCACGTCCACCGCGCGGCCCATCCAAATCCGGTCCGAGTCCGGAAGGCGGACGATCGAAGCGAGCTCCTCCGAGAGCTTCTTCCACTGCCGCGCCTGGTTGGCGTGAAGCTTCGAACGCTGGTCGCGATAAGTGACCGTCAACTCGCGCAATTTCTGGAGAGCCGCGACGTCTGGCCGCGCGTCCTCCGCGAGCGTTTGGATGTCCCGCTCCAACCCCTCGAGGATCCGCTCTGCCACCGGGACGAACGAAAGCAGTTCGACCCAGAGCGAAACCTCGGCATCCTCCACCTCACGCGCAGCGCTCAGCTCCTCTTCCTGACCCATGACCTGGTGAGTCGCCATGTCGCGGAAGTAGCGAGAGAGCGTCGAGTCGCTGGGACCCTCACTCTTGCTCACCCGATTGGGCGGGGGCAGCGAGCTCGCCCGCCGCGGCGCCGGCGGCGGGCCGCTATCGTAGCGCCGAATCATCCCCGATGCCTCCGAGTCCGGAGGCGCGGCAAAGGCGGGCGAATAACGCACCGACGTGTCCTCGATCGAGTCGTCGACGCCGTACGGGGGCTCGGATGCTGTGCTGTGTGATGCCATTGTGGTGGGTTCTCTGCGGTGCGTGTATGAGTCAGTATCGACCGGGGCCCCCCCCCGCTTTAGGCTTCCGTGGCGAGGATCGAGGCGTGCACCACACAAAGCGGCGCACCCCCCGAGAAGGTTTCCGAATCGGCCGGAAGTCGAGCACCGAGCCAGTTCGGACAGCCGGCTGTCACCCCATGAGCGCCCGGTGCTCGGGCGGCCGCTGGCGACGAAGGCCCCGACCCCCCTGCCCTGCGCGGCGCAGCCCGTGGGAAGAAACGTGCAGCTTGGTTCGAATGAGCTAACATGATCGTGAAGGGCTGATGGCGGGCCTCAAAAAGGTGTGTGTCTGCTGGCGAACGAAACGAGTCGCAAAAAAGCGTAGCAAAATTCGTGCCCAAGCCAGCCGCTGACTGGCGCGCCGGGTGACGGCGCCGAGCCAGTACCCGATCCACATAACGGCTTGCCGCAGGGGGGCATTTAATGGCAGGAGCCCACCTGTCGAAAAACGCCCGGGCTCCTGCGAGCATTCCTGGACCAACGGGCAAAGTGGGCCATTTGTCTCAGGTGGTGCCCCCGGCCTCGATCGTCAAGGGGGCGCACCCATCACACACGCCGTCGAGAGCGCCGCGCTGGGTCCCCGAGGAAGGGGAGATGGCGGGGCGCCGGCCGGCGTGGGTGGCTCAATGTGTGCCCCAGGCGGCTGGGGCCTGATCGATCTGTCACCGCGCCCCCCCCGGCGGCGAGAGCCAGCGTGGGAAGGCCGACGCGAGCGCCCCGGGACTCGGCCGTCGAGGCGCTCCGCGCGAGCCGCTACAACTGGTTTTTGGATGCGGAACAGAGTAGGCACAGCGAGCATGCGACTTCGAAATCGGGCCGACCGAAGAACGCTCCTGTGGGTCGTGGTGGGGCCAGCCGTCGTCGCGCTCCAATTCGCCAGACCCGAGTGGATCGCCTCGCTGTGGTGGGTGAGCTGTTACTTCGCCCTTTCCTTTGGCGTCATCGCCCACAACCACAATCACTGCCCAACGTTCACCGAGCGCTGGGCCAACGACGCGCTCGGCGGCTGGCTGTCGATTTTCTACGGGTATCCGACCTTTGGGTGGATTCCCACCCACAATCTCAATCACCATCGGTACGTCAACACGGCAGGAGACGCGACGATCACGTGGCGATTCACCAACCGGCACAATCTCCTGGTGGCGGCGACGTACTTCTTCGTCTCCGCTTACTACCAGGCAGGTCCCATTTCGGCGTTCATCAGCAAGGCCCGCGCGACGAACCGCCCCCTGTTCCGCCGAATCCTGCTCCAGTATGCCGTCTGGATCGGGGGCAACGCGGCGCTCTGGGGGCTCGCCACGCTGCTTCACGGGCCCTGGCTCGGGCTGCAGGTGTACGCAATCACGGTCGCACTACCCGCCTTCTTTGCCCTGTGGACGATCATGCTGTTCAACTACGATCAGCACGTTCACACCGACCCCTGGAGCCAAAACCACTCCCGATCGTTCGAAGGGCGAGTGCTCAACTTCCTGCTGTTCAACAACGGGCTGCACGCCGCCCACCACGAGCGTCCCGGCGCGCACTGGACGGAGCTGAGGGAGATTCACGAGCGCATCGCGCCGCGGATCCACCCCTGCCTGAAGGAAAGAAGCCTGTGGTGGTATTGGCTGCGACAGTACTTCCTGGCGCCATTTGCCCCCGGGCTCGGCACTCGCCAGCTCGGCCCGGGGCCCATGAACCCCCCTCCCGGGCATCGTCGCGGGTCGACCACGGCGGACGTGGAGCTCGGGGAAGCCGGCAACAACGCGCCGAGCCTGGTTGGGCCGGCAATCGGATAGTCCCACCGCACGATGCGATACCATTGCTCTGCCCTAGCTCATAGCGAGTGCGACGCCGTGGGCAGCGTCGAAGTGCAGTGCCTCCCCGGCGGCCTCGCGATATGGCACGAGCGGCTGACGGAGCATCCGGCGAAAGGCGCTCCGCCGCGCACGACGGCCGAGACCGGGTGCATGGTGCCGTGGGAGACGGTCTCGGCGCGCCGGCAGCCAGACGCGCGCCTCCTCCTGCGGGTCGACTCGACGCTGACCCCCTTCGCGCAGCTCTGCCTGGGGGAGTTTCGCCGCGCGGACATACCCGGCCAGGCGCGGCGTTCGCGAGGTCTGGTGCTGAGGCTGGCGAGCGCCGGGCTGCTCGGGCTCGGCGCGCTGGGGGCTTGGCGGGCATTCCCGGAAGCGCTCGGGCACGTCGGGGTCTGGACCGCCGTCGGCCTGGCCGCGGCGGGCAGCGCCGTCCTGTTCGTCGTCGGCTTGGCCGTCGACCTCTGGTTGGAAGCGAGCCGCGACAGGTCACCCCAATTGGTCGATGAGTTCATCGAAGACCTCGACCGCTTCCTACGACGCCGCGTCGCGCCCGCTCCCGAGGAGGCCCCCCCCTCGCTCGGGCGGCGTTTTCGTCGACACTTGCCCAGCCTCTTGCTCGGCTCCTCGTTGGCCGCGGTGGCTGCCGCCGTGGTCGGCGTCGTCATCGGCGTGGTCAAACCCGACGGGCTTCGACGGCTCGACCCGATCTCCGCCGAGTTGCCTCCGGCCCGCTCCGTGGAGCAAGGGAGCGTCGCACTGCGGCCGACGCGCGTTTCGCCCACGGAGGCGCAATCCCCGGCGGAGCGAGCCCCCGAGACCCGACAAGCAGCGGCCGCGCCGGCGCAGCGGGCCCCGGCGCCTGGCGCGGCAGCGCAAGGTCTCGTGCATCCCCCCCCCGAGGGCGGGCGCGGCGGCCCCCCGCCCGTCCCCCCTTCGGGGAACGGGAACACGCCTCAGAAGCTCTCCCTCGGGGAGGATTGCACTTGCGCGCGAGCGGAGTCGCCTTTGTGGGCACGGCCGATACCGCGCCTCTCCGCCCTGGTGCTGTCCGCGCAGACTCGAACCGACCAGGAGGCCCCTCGCACGGAGCTGCAGGTGGCCGCCGTCAACAATGGCGATCAGCTGCTGAGTGACCTGGAGCTCACCATCGTGTTTCGGCAGTCCGGAAGGGACGAAGGGGTGCGGCGGTACGTGCACTTCGACGGGCCCCTGCGACCCGGCCACGCCATCAAGTGGGACGTGGTCGCGCCGGGAGACGACTTCGACGTGGTCGCACCGGACTTCGGCAGCCTCGACCCGAGGGGAACGAACACTGCGCCCGAAGAGGCCCTCACGCAGCTGACGCTGGCGAACCATCGGCCGGTGCGGCTGCACGCCGCCCGTCTGCTGGCGTTCCGCGGCAGCGAGAGCGCCCGCCGGGTCGCCGAGGAGCTCGGGGCCGCGCGGCGCGCGGAAGAGCGGGCTTACCTCCAGAGGCTGACGACGGCCGTCGGGCCGGTGATAACCTGCGCGGTCGAGGTCGACGGAACGAAACAAGTGAAGGCCTGTGCCTACAACCGCGGCGATGCCCCCCAGGCGAGCCTCGAGGCGCACCTTTCCCGCCTCGCCCAGCCGTTCCGCCCGGAGAGGCCGACGGCCGCCCCTCCCGCCATCTCGTCGTCCTTCGATTTCGCCCTGGCGGGTCCGTTGCCGCCGCGGAGTGGCCGCACGATCCGCATTCCCGTCGATCGGCCCCCCGCGGGGGACGAGGCGCCCGCGTTCGAGCTCGTCGTCCGGGCCGCGGAGGCCTCGCGGTGAGCGACCCAGCTCCTTCTCGGGCGACTTCGCCCCCGCGCCAGCACCGTGTGGTGCTGGAGAGCTTCGAGGCCGTCGTGGACGGGGGCGTCCGGCGGGTCACGTGGCAGCTGGAGTACGAAGGGCGTTGGACAGCGGCCGAGCGCTACCCCGGAGCCCGCGTCGAAGCGACCGACTTCCGACCGGGCACGGTGTGGCGCCGCAGCACCTTCCTGCGCCTCCCGACGGGGACCGCCGTGCTCCGCTTCGAGTCGCGCCCCGCTCGGGCTCGAACCGGCGACCCCATGGAGGTTCTGCTCGGGGGCCGCGGCAACCGACCCGATACCGTCCGCACTCGCTTCCGGGTGTGTCCGCGTGGAACGCTGCGGCGAGACGCACCGCCGCCTACCCCGGCACGCCGCAGCGGCAGCTGATCCAGGGAGCGCTTCAGCCCGCGGGGCGGCGGCTTCAGGTGCCCCCTTTCACGCCGTTCACGGAGAGCAATGACGACCGCAGTCGACGAGTCGGTGCTCGCCGCCCCGCTGTCAGGCTTTTCCTCGAGCCCCGGGCCAGCCGGAAAGACTGGAGAGCGGCTTGGCCAAGCGGGCGAGCGCGGCGAGATTCTGCTCGTCGACGACGAGCCCGCGTTGTTGCGCGGGATGGGCCGGATGCTTTCCTCCCGCGGCTACGGCGTCACCTGCGTGCGCAGCGCCTTCGACGCCCTGGACGTGTTCCTCGGGGGCACGTTCGACGTGATCGTGACGGACATCGCCATGCCGGGCATGACCGGAATCCAGCTACTGCAACGGCTCCGAGAGCACGACGCGGAGGTTCCCGTAATCCTCATCACGGGCGAGCCCGCCATCGGGACGGCCGTCAAGGCGCTCGAGTTCGGCGCTTTCCACTATTTGATGAAGCCCGTCCCGACCGACGATCTGGAGGAGGCCGTCGACAAGGCAGCGTGCCTGCGCCGAATGGCCAGAGTGAAGCGCGAAGCGGCACAGCTGCTGGGCCACTCGCTGCCAAGCGACAGCCGAGCACCCCTGGAGGCGAGCTTTCAGCGCGCCCTGGACTCGCTGTGGATGGCGTACCAGCCGATTGTGCGCGCTGACGGCGGCGCCGTCTACGGCTACGAGGCGCTGCTGCGCAGCGCCGAGGAGACCCTACCCCACCCGGGAGCCGTGCTGGACGCCGCCGAGCGCCTCCAAATGCTGGACAAGCTCGGGCGCACGATCCGTATGCGTTCGGCGGGCGCGATGAGCGCCGCACCGGCGGGTACGTTCCTGTTCGTCAATCTTCACACGACCGACCTCCTGGATCCGACACTCATGTCGCCCGACGCGGCTCTGTCGGCCATCGCCGATCGGGTCGTGCTGGAGATCACCGAGCGAGCCTCCTTGGATCGCGTCAAAGACGTGCGGGCCCGAGTAGCCGCGCTCCGGGAAATCGGGTTCCGCATCGCCGTCGACGACCTGGGGGCCGGCTATGCCGGCCTGACGAGCTTCGCGCTGCTGGAGCCGGAGATCGTCAAGCTGGACATGACGCTGGTTCGAGACGTGCACCTCAGCCTGACCAAGCAAAAGCTCGTGCGATCCATGACGCAGCTGGCACACGACATGGGCATGATGGTCGTGGGCGAAGGGGTGGAGACCCTCGAAGAGAGGCAAGCGCTCGTCGAGCTGGGATGTGACCTTTTGCAAGGCTACCTGTTCGCCAAGCCCGACAAACCCTTTCCCCCGGTGGTGTGGTGAATAGGCCCGCGAAATCCAGTCCTCCTCCGCAGAACACTTTCTCGAAGGTCTCGGCCGCAAAGGCGACCACCGCCCTGTCGACGAAGAACAACCTGCGAGCGACGCAGCGCCATCTGGCGACACCGGAGCAGCGGGACCGAGCGCTGCTGGTTCGCACCGACGCGAGCAACGCCGGTCAGGTCATCAAGCTGGAAGGCAGTCGCTTCGACCTGGGGCGCCACCCGGACAACCACGCTTGCATCGACGACGACGGCATCAGTCGATTCCACGCTCGCATCACCGTGGCGGGCGGTCAGTACTGGGTTCAGGACCTGGATAGCAGCAACGGAACCTACATCAACGGCCGGCGGATCACCTCCTGCGAGCTGAGCAACGGCGACACACTGAACCTCGGGCCCCGGGTGGCCTTCCGCTTCTCGGCCGCCACGGAGCACGAGGAAAAGGTGCTCAAGCAGCTCTACGAGGCCAGCGTTCGCGATCCCTTGACGGGGGCGTTCAACCGCCACTACTTTTCCTCGCAACTGGTCAGCGAGGTGGCCTACGCGGCTCGCCACGAGGTGCCCCTCGCGGTCGTGCTGCTGGACATCGACTTCTTCAAGAAGGTCAACGACACCCACGGTCACCTCGGCGGGGACGCCGCCCTGCAGCACTTGTGTCGAGAGTTCCAGGCCGCCCTGCGAGCCGAAGACCTGCTGGCCCGCTACGGCGGTGAGGAGTTCGTGCTGCTGCTCCGCGGCACGGATCTGGAGGGGGCGACGTCGCTCGCCGAGAGGCTGCGAGTGCGCCTGGAGGCGGCGCCGGTGGACCACGGAGACACGTCGATTCCGATCACCGCCTCCTTCGGGTGCGCGAGCGTGGTCTGCCTGCAGGGCGACGTGAGCCCCGAGAAACTGCTCGACCTGGCGGACAGACGACTGTACCGAGCCAAGGAGGCCGGCCGCAACCGGGTCGTCGGCGCGGACTAGCCGCACCCGACGCGCTTCCCCGCCCGGGAAGACCCGCCTCGCCCGGCGCGAGCGCCAGGCAGGGGGCTCTCGGACGCGGACCGAGCGCCGATCGAGGCACACCCGTTCTTCGGCCCGTCGCAGCGGGGGGAGGTGGCTCTGGCAAAGCCGTCCTCCAATCGACGGGCCGAGGCAGCCACGCCCGACTTGCGGCAAACAGGGTCCCAGTAGGGCAATGTCGGCCGCGCACTGCACTCGAGACCCCACGGACTTCGGACGTTGCGCGTTCGACGCGGTGAAAGTAGTGTCGCGAGTCCAGAAACGAAGGAGACCAAACGTGGCCATCGACGTGGAAACACTAAAGTCTGAGCGGGATCATTTGAAAGAGGCACTGCGTACTCTCGAGGCCGAGCAGCGAAAGCTGCAGGGAGAAGCCAAGGTCCTGCGCCAGCGCGAAATCCGGACGAAGCGGGAGCTGGAGGCGCTCTCCACGCTGATTGACGTCCAGGATACGGAATCGGACAAGGACGAGACGCCCGACGCCGAAGCGTGATGGGCCACCGCGTCGCGGTGATCCGACAGGGCCGACCGGAGATGGTAGAGCCGACGAATGCGGAGCCGGGGCGCCCGCGTGTCCTCTGAGCGCCACGGCGCGCGCGGCGGGGCGTGGAGCCACGGCGCCGCGCGCCAAGTCGGTGGCTGTCGCTGGAGCCACAGCTGCGAAAGCAACGGAACATGACCGAGCAGAGCGAACACGGCACCCCGCCCGGCGCGGGCGGAATCCAAACCAGCGGGGACGCCAACTGGAAGAGCGCCCCGAGGCTCATCGCCTGCGGCATGTGCATGGGAACGGCAGACCTGGTGCCCGGCGTATCCGGAGGAACGATGGCCGTGGCGCTGGGTATCTATCGCCAGCTGCTCTCGGCCATCTCCTCGATCGGGCTTTCCGCGGCTCGCAGGCTTCTTCGCGGGGACCTTTCCGGAGCCCTCTCGACGATTCACTGGCGTTTCATCACCTGTCTGGGTTTCGGCATGGTCACCGCCGTCGTGATCATGGGCAAGCTCGTGGGGCTCCACGAGATGGTGACGAGCTCGCCCAAGCCCGTCTATGCGGTTTTCTTCGGCCTCGTCCTGGCCTCGACGCTGCTGCTCGCCAAGAGCATCCGTTCGTGGTCCGCGCGCGAGGTGGCGGGCCTCGCGGCAGGCGCGGCACTCGGCTACTCGATCGTCACGCTCGTTCCCACCCAAACGCCGGACGCCACGTGGTTCATCGTGCTCTCGGGAGCGCTGGCGATCTGCGCGATGATTCTGCCGGGCATCAGCGGAGCTTTCATCCTGCTCGTGCTGGGCAAGTACGAGTTCATCATCGGCGCCGTCGTTCGCCTGGAGCTCTCGATCGTCTTGCCCTTCGCTCTCGGGTGCGCCGTGGGGCTCTTGTCGTTCTCGCGGGTTCTGGGCAAGGCCCTCGATCGGTTTTACGATCCCGTGTTGGCCGGCCTGGCCGGGTTGCTCGTCGGTAGCCTGTGGCGAATCTGGCCGTATCAGCACGTGGAAACGGCGGTGATACGGGACAAGATTCGCGTCGTTTCCGCGCAAGCCTACTGGCCCGAGCAGCTGGAGTTGGGCGTCATCGCGCTCGGTCTCGCCGGGCTCGCGGCGGTGTTCGCCATCGAATGGTTGGCAAAGCGGCGTGGCACTTCTCCGGGCCAGACCGACCCCGGTGCGGCCGGTAGCGTGGCCGAGGCGAGCTCTCGAGCAAGCTCGGGATGACGGCCATGCGCTCTACCACCGTCGTCTTGGCCCTCACCTCGGCGTGGGCGGGAGATCTCAGGTCGATCATGCCGGCACTGCTGACGCAGCGTTTGCTCGGGATGGAGCTCTGGCAGTACCTGGCTCTGGCCGGCGTCGTCGCGATCTCCGTGGCCGCCCGCAAGGTGATTCGGCTGATCGTATTCAACCGCGTTCGCAAGCTGGCGGAGGCGCTCGGCCATCACTGGATGATGCGGCTCGTGGATCTCATCGCGTCACCGGGAGCCACGCTGGTGATGGCGGCCCTGCTGTGGGCCAGCTTTCCGGCGCTCGATCTCCCGGACGGCGTATATCACCCGCTGTCCGAGTTGGTCGGCGTGCTCATCGCGATCGCCATCTCGTGGGCGGCGTACCTCGCCGTGGACGTCGTGGGCGACCGCCTCGCCGAGCGGGCCGCGGCGACCGACAGCAGGCTCGATGATCAGCTGGTGCCGCTGCTGCGCAAGTCGCTCAAGGCGCTGGCGGTAGCCGCCGGCGGGGTGCTGGTGCTGCAAAACCTCGAGGTCGACGTGGGCTCACTGCTCGCCGGACTCGGGATCGGCGGGCTGGCGTTCGCGCTCGCGGCGAAGGACACACTGGCCAATTTCTTTGGCAGTTTCATGATTTTCGTCGATCGCCCATTTCAGATCGGCGACTGGATCGTCGTCGGGCCAACCGAGGGGATCGTCGAAGAGGTGGGGTTTCGGTCGACCCGAGTCCGCACCTTCTACAACTCGCTCGTGACGGTTCCGAACGCCGTTTTTACCGAGACCCACATCGACAACTACGGGGCGCGGCAGTACCGCCGCACGTCGGTGACCCTGAACCTGACCTACGATACGAGCGCGGACAAGGTGCAGGCTTTCGTCGAGGGCGTGCGCGCGATCATCGAGGCCAACCCGACCACGCGAAAGGACTATTACGAGGTCCACATGAGCGGCTTCGGCGCGCACTCGCTGAACGTGATGCTCTATTTCTTTTTTCGCGTGGACAGCTGGTCCGCGGAGTTGCGCGAACGGCACAACGTATACCTGGAGATCCTTCGCCTCGCGCAGAAGCTCGAGGTGCGGTTCGCTTTCCCGACCCAAACCCTGCACGTCGAATCCCAAGCTCCCCCCCAAGAGCATCCGGCACCGAAAGCGATGTCGCGCGATCAGCTGCAGTCGCTCGTGCGCAGCTTCGGCCCTGGCGGAAGGCATTCTCAGCCAGAAGCGCCGATGCTCGCACCCCCGAACAACTGACGGAGGGGCGCCTACCTCGAAGCGGAGCCGCCGCCGAGCGCAGCGCACCCGTGCGGTCGCGCCCGCCGCTTCCGCGGCGCGAGCCGGGGTCGTGGCCAGGCGCCCGCAGTCGTCTTCACCCCACCGCGCCCGGCGGGCAGCTGGACTGAAAATCCACTTCCTCCTCGCGCTCTCGGTCCTGCGGTCGTGAGAAATCCGGGCTAGAACTCGATCGGCGTCACCTCACCGACGGATTGCTCAACGACCTCCGCAGCCCGCAGGCAGAGGTCTTCACGCCACCGGTCGGCGTAGATCTGGACCGCCACCGGAAGGCCACCCTCGAACCCCATCGGCAACGTGACGGCGGGCAACCCCAACGCGTTGCCCGGGGTCATGAATCGAACCGTTCGACGCAAAAGGTCTGGGCCATGCGCCGGATCGATGTCGGCATCGACCCCCCAAAACGGGACCGCCCAGTTGGGTCCCACCACGACGTGGTACTCGGAAAAGAAACCGGACCAGGTACGCAGCAGGCGGTTGCGAAGCAGGTGGAGGCGGTGGCCACTCAGCCGGGGCGCCAGGCGGCACAGGCGCGCGAGGTGCTCGTAGAGCGCCTCGGAAACGACGGGACGGATCTGCTCCGCGACGACCGCGATATCCGCCGCCAGCAGCGCCTCGAATACCTCCGCCACGCTGGCCAACTCCGGCGGTGAAGCCTCCTCGACCAGGTAGCCTTTCGACTCGAGAATCCGGCCGGCGGCGGCGATCGCGTCGCGCGCCGGCGCAGGCAGGGGGCCGCCGGGAAGGGTCGTCACGAGCGCGACGCGCTGCGCGTCCGGCCGCGGCCCTTCGAGTGGAACGTCGATGGAGTGCGGGTCGCGCGCGTCTCGCCCGGCCGTCACGGTCAAGAATAGCCGGAGGTCCCGAACGCAGCGAGCGAGCGGGCCCAAAGAAAGCATCAGTTGGCTGGCCAGACCGCGATCCTCGGGCGGCACGGACGAGGCGATCGGGATTCGCCCGGGAGTGGGCTTGAGCGTCGCGACTCCGCAGCATTGGGCCGGAACGCGCAACGACCCCCCGATATCCCCCCCGACGCCGAACGGCGCCATGCCGACGGCGACCGCCGCAGCATCCCCACCACTCGACCCGCCAACAGTCAGCCCTCGATCGAAGGGGTTGAGGGTGCGGCCGTGCAGAGGGTTCGTCGTGCACAGGCGCAGACCCATCTCCGAAAGGTTGCCCCGCGCGATGAGAATTGCGCCGGCCGCCCGGAGCCGCTCCACGACGGGTGCGTCCCGGTAGGGCAGCAGGTCGCGCGCCGCGCGCACACCGCTCGTGGTGGGCGATCCGAAGCAATCGATGTTTTCCTTGACAGTGAACGGAACGCCGACGAGCGGACCTCGCTGCCCCTCACGGTCCTGCCTCTCGGCGACTTGGAGCGCTTCCGCCTCGAGCGCTCGGGTCACGGCGCCGAGCCCCGGGTTGAAGCGGCGAATGCGTTCCAGGTGACATTCCACGACGTCGCGGCTCGACGCCTCTCCCTGAGCGACGAGCGTTGCCAGAGCGCTGGCGCCGTGCTCGTAGAGCGGTCGCATCAAGGTGCTGTGGCAGCTCCGGGCGCCGACCGCAAGGCCCGCAGTTGGCGCTACACCAGGGTGGATGCCCCTTCCCGAACCGCCCGCGGCCCGTAAGATGAGTCGAGACACCGGGCGCTGCCGGCGAGGCCCGGCCGGGCGCCAGCTTCCAACCACGAGGGAAGACCATGAAATCCACACGGCGAGCCACGACCCCGCAGGGCAGCGGGGCGCCAGCAATCGAGCCGATTTCGCGGCGCCTGGCCCTGCAGCGGCTCGGTGCGGGCTTGCTCGCAGGTTGCTCCGATGGAGCGACGGAAGACGCTCCGACCGGCACCGCGGGCGAGCCCGACGGCTCGCGCTGGGCGACCGGAGGCACTTCGGCCCTGCGCGATGCCGAGACCTTTCCCGACCCGTTCGACGACCCCGCGAGCGCGAGCTGCGCGCTCACGTGCGCCCTCACGCTGGGGCCCTGCTGGGCCCCCTCGGCTCCCGTGAGGCAGGACGTGAGCGAAGGGCAGCCTGGGATTCCCATGCGCCTGGCGTTGCGCGTCGTGCAGGCCGACGCTTGCACCCCCGTCGCGGGGGCCGAGGTCGAAATTTGGTACTGCAACCTCGAAGGCGCCTACTCCGCATCCGACGTAGAAGGAGGCAACTTCTGCACGGGCGGCAACGAGGAAGCGCTGGCTGGCTATTTCTTTCGAGGCCGCGCCATCGCCGACGGGGACGGAAAGCTCGCCTTTCACGGCTGCTACCCCGGGTGGTACCCGGGGCGCGCCATCCACATTCACCTCTTGATTCGTCCGCCCGAGCGAGTCGGCGAGGCGACCTCGAGTGGGGCCATGGCCATATCCCAGCTGTTTTTTCCCGAGGAGTTGACCGAGGAAGTCTTCGCCGCCGCGCCGGGCTACGTCGACAAAGGGCAACCGGACACGCGGCTTTCGAGCGACAACGTGCTGCGCGGCGTCGACGACCCCACCCCTTTCGTCGTCGACTACGAGCGGCTGAACGATGGCACGATGCTGGCCTGGAAAACGATCGCGCTGAGCGAAGCGGAGCAGTGCACGGGTTGAAAGCCTTGCGGCCGGAGGGAAGCCCCGCCCGGAGGGGCCGCGCGCGCCGCAGCCGCCCGACCAGAGGGCTCCGCGCCGCGCGGCGCTCTGCATGATCCGAGTTTTCACCCGCCGGGGCTCGGAGCGAGCTGGCCCGCGCCCCGTCTCAAGGAGCCGGGGCCGGCGGTAGGACGACGAAGCCCTGTGCCGAGAGCGGCGGGACCCCCGGCTCGGCGGGCGCATCTTCGTAGGTTGCGACCAATACCGCCGCAATGTCCTCGGCTCCCACGTGCGCCTCGTCGAGGGTAGTGTCGAACTGCCCACTGCACCCCCGCGCCGTCGACAGAGGGTGCCCGTGCTGGTCGTGCCCGAGGATGTACTGCACCTCCACTCGGTCGCAATCGACTGGCTGGTCGTCGGTGACCCGCACCTCGTACGAGATGGGCTCGCCAAAGATGGCGAGCTGCCCGGGCTGCGGAGTGACGAACTCTATCGCCGGGGGCAGGTTGCCCGCCACGATGACTACAGCCGCCGTGCTGGATCGACCGGTGGCATCGACCACACGCACCGCAGGTGCCTTCTTGCCGACGGTCGAAAATGTGGTCGTCGGCGACGGATCCGTAGAATCCACCACGCCGTCGGCGTCGAAATCCCACTCGAACGTGATCGCATCGCCGTCCGGGTCCGAGCTCCCGGTCGCGGAGAGCTGGACGGTCAGGGGCACGAGACCGAACTCCCGGTCGGCGGTGGCCACGGCCACCGGGCTGCGGCTCTCGGGGGCGTAGTCCACTCGAGCGAGTCGAGCCTCGGGATTCTCTCCGAAGTATCCCTCGCCATACTCGAGCACGTAGAGCGCTCCATCCGGGCCGAACTCCATGTCGATGGGGTTCTCGAAGACCTCCTGGGGCATCAAATCCACAATGCCCGCAACCTCACCCCGGCGCGTGAGCGAGAGCTCCTTGATGTAGTCCCGCGTCCATTCGTAGAACAGGGGGCGGCCATCGAAATAGCGCGGCCACTTCCGAGCGGAGGCGAGCCCCGCATCGAAAGCGTAGGCCGGGCCCGCCATCGGAGCCACGCCATTCTCCCCCAACTCGGGGAACTGCTCGGAAAGCAGCGACCCGTACCAAATCTCCGGTTGGGTGACCGCCGGCAACTGGACGAGACCCGTATTGTTCGGAGACTGGTTGCGCGGCGCCTCGCAGTCGAAGAGGTTGCCTGCCTGACCGGTGGCGAAATCGACCGAGGCATAGGGCAGCTCGGCGGTCGCGCAGAACGGCCAGCCATAGTTCGCCGGTTCGGCCACCACCATCCACTTGCCCTGCCCTGCCGGTCCAAGCTCCGGGCTCGGCTCGGTGGCATCGGGCGAATAGTCCGCCACGTATACGGCGGAACTGCGTCGATCCACGGCGAAGCGGAATGGGTTTCGCAGACCCATGGCATAGATTTCGGGTCGAACTCGGCCGCGCAGACGCCGCGGCAGAAACGCGGAGAGATTGCCTCGTGGAATACCGTACGAGCCATCCCGACGAACCCGAATGCGCAGCAACTTGCCGCGCAGGTCGTTCGTGTTGCCCGAGGTTCGCTGCGCGTCGAAGGCGGGATGGCGACCGGGTCGTATATCGAGCGGAGCATATCCGCTCGACTCGAACGGATTCGTGTCGTCCCCGGTGGACAGGTAGAGGTTGCCCTCGCTATCGAAGTCGATGTCCCCCCCGACATGGCAACAGATCCCTCGGTCGGTCGGCACCTGGAGGATCTGCTGCTCGCTTTCCAGGTCGAGCCGAGCGCCTCGCAGGCGGAAGCGAGACAGCTGCATGTGCCCGCGGAACGCCGCCAGCTGCTGCGGCGTGGGGAACGGCGGCGCGTCACCTTCGTTGATGGTCGGCGTACGCGGATCGTCGAGGGGTGTGTCGAGTACCGGGGAATAGTAGATGTATACCCAGTGATTGCGTTCGAACCCCGGGTCGATCGCGATCCCCTGCAGCCCCTCTTCATCGTGAGAGTACACGGGAATCTCGGCGGCCACCGTGTTGAAGCCCGCCACGGGATCGTGCATCCAGACGATCCCTCCGCGCGTGGTGTGCAGGACTCTGCCATCGGGCAAGACGGCGAGGCCAATCGGCTCTCCGGGGGCGGCGTTCAGAGTCACCTTTTGAAACGCCTCGTCCGCGGGGCGGGTGGGCGACGCCGCCTGCGAGTGTTTGCCCGTGTGGTGCCCCCGCGACTTCCCTTCCGCAAGCGCAGCCTCGCCGGGCAGCAGGCAGATGGCCATCGCTAGCGCAGCCGTCGACCACGACGCGCACGAGGAGCGAAAAAGACGAAGCTTGGGCGCGGACTGAGGCATCGGTATCTTCCTTTCGAGCGGGGCTTGACGCGGCGCTTCGCGCCGACGAGGAGAGGACCCTTGGGGAAGGCGCGCGCCGCGCGCGGCGTAGCCCTGCTGACACGGCTTCCGGCGTGTACCTTGTCCTGCGCGCCGTCGCGGTCAACCACTTTTCCGCGGCGTGTAACACCTGTTGGAGTGCCTCGGGCCGTCTGACGCTCGGCGCCGAGCGAAGCCTTTCCAAGTCGAAAGGCCTCGCTCGGCGAGCGTGCAATGGCCGACGAGCTACGATCCTCTCCGGATCGGCGCCCGACGGAGCCGCTTCGTCAGCGGCGCCCACCCGTTTTCGCTGAGGTCTTGCGGCGTACCATCGCGCCGCCCACGGCGCTCGACCGATTCCCCGTTCGATCGAGCCGCTGCTTCGGGTGTTTGATCCAGGCGAAACGATCCTCGGCCACCGGCCGCGGCTTGTGCCCCGCGGGGCTCTTCGGCTCGGTCCGGTTGCGGTTGCGGTTGCGGTTGCGTGTCACGGTCATGACGTCTCCTTTCACTGCGCGTTCGCTCTCGTAGGGAAGGTATCGGCTCCGCAGCGGCCCCGGGGGTCTTCGCGGAGCTCGAGGGAATGAGCGGGCAAACGAACGGGGTTGTCGCACTCGTGCTGCAAACCGTCGGGCGCCCGCAGGCAAGGTCCGACAACGACCCCCATCTGCATGGACGTGACCCGAAAGCACGCAGCCGCCGGCGGCGAAGACAGGCGCGAGGGGGCGCGGCTGGACAGCCCTCCAAGCAGCGGAAGAACGCGCGAAAGCGCTGCTCGGTGAGCTGACCGACAAGCACCCCGCACCCGGCATCGCGCCGATCCCGCCGGGCGGCGCGCGGCCGGACAGCGCCCACTGGATAGCAGCGCGTCTGCAGACCGCAGGCCCATCGCGAAGCACGCAAGGAGCGGGACTTGTGGGGGTGGGGCTCAGCTCTTCATCGTAGCGAGGGTAATGATGGGGGAGGAGCGCCCCCTCGTCAAACCCCCCGAGAGAAAAAACCACGACGCCTTCGGATTTCGAAAGGCGCGGCGGCCGCTCCCCCCGCGCGCCTACCCGTCGCGGCTCCGCGACGCTCGACCTCGCCCCGCTGCGAGCGCGCCGCCAGGTCAGGTGCCGACGACCTCGGGCAGCGCCGCCACGTAGCGCTGAACGTCCTCCATCCGGCCCATGCTCACGCGAGACCACGAGTCGTAGGTGCGATAGATCCCTCGAATCAACACTCCGCGTCGCTCCATGCCGTCGCGAAACTCGTCCGCGCTGCGCCCCACGTTGACGTAGAGGAAATTCGTCTGCGACGGCAAGTGGGTCAACCCGGCAGCGCGAACCGCCGCGACCACGCGCTGCCGCGCCTCCAGCACCATGGCCTTCGAGTGCGTCAAGAACTCCTGATCGTCATAGGCGGCCACCGCGGCGGCGACGGCGGGGGCCGACATCCAACTCATTTGATGGCTCTTCACGCGGGCGATGTTCGCCGGCGTGGACATCATGTAGCCGATGCGCATGCCCGCCATCCCATAGATCTTGGAGAACGTGCGCGCCACCATCACGTTTCTTCCGGCCCGAACCAAGTCGACCATCGAGTTGGCCTCCGGCTCGTCCGTGAGCTCGTTGTAGGCCTCGTCGATCAGCACCGTGGCGCGCTGAGAGACTCGTGAACAAAAGCCGCGGAGGGAGCTGGGCGGGAGCAGCGTACCCGTCGGGTTGTTCGGGTTGCAAAGTTGCACGAGCGATACCCCTTCTTCGACCGCGGCTTCCATGGCCTCGAGATCGATCCCCAGCTGCGCCCCCATCGGCACCCTGCGAATCGCCGCCCCTTGCCTTTCGGCGTACCGGGCGGTCGTATCCCAGAACAAGTCCGGAACGAGGATCGCCCCGGTTCGCCCCCACGCCAGCGCGGCCGCAGACAAGCTCTCGCCGGAGCCGTGCGAGACGGTGACTTGGTCCGAGGAGAGGCCGTGACGCTCCGCGATCATCTTCTCCAGGTACTGCGGGCTCACGTAGTAGGCGCCCTTTCGGGTCGCTTCCTCGACGGCGGCCATCACGCGAGGGCCCGGCCCGTACGGATTTTCGTTCCTCGAGAGCTGCGCCGTCCCGGGGGTGGGCCCGAACAGACCCGGCGGCAGCACCGACTCGGTGGGGGCGTTGGGCGTTTTGTTCGGCGATCCGATCGGAGCCGCTGCCCCGCGCACGCACGACCCGAGCAAGGCAGTGCCGCCGACGGCTGCACTCTCCAAAAACCAACGCCGACTGCGCTCGGTTTGCTTCTTCATGACGACTCCTCGAGCTGAGAACGCGCCGACACCGGCGCGCTCGAACCTTGCCTCCGCCTCCTTGGGCATCAAACGACTCTTCAGCATCAGCGCCGAGGTGACGAGCAAGTACGCCCCGAACACCCGGCGAAGGCGCACGGGATCCCAGCGGTGAGCGAGCGCGGCGCCGCGTGGCGCCGTCACGACGGAGAGCGCGACGATCGCGAGCAGGCCGATACCATTGACGAAGCCCAGACTACCGACGGGCAACCCCGGCTCCCCCCACCCCACGATGACGTTACAGAGGGCACCAGGAACGGCGATCAGCGTGCCGAAGCCGGCCGCCGTTGCCACGGCCCGGTGCATGGAGACGCCGCTAAAGGTGAGGATCAGCACTGCCGGAGTCCCGCCCCCGATGCCCAGCAACGCGGAGAACGCTCCCAAACCAAGGGCGATGGCGGCACGAGCCCAACCCGTCGGCAGCGAACGCGCCGTCGCGCCATGCTCCGGCGCCCGCACCCGACGGGGCACACAAAGGTAGCCCCCCATGACCGACAGACCCGCCCCGAAGACGAGGCGTAGCGCGCCGCCATCCATTCGGCTCGCGAGCAGCACTCCCCCCACGGCTCCGGCCGCGACGAACGGCGCCCAGGCCCGCAGCAGCTCGAAGTCGACGGCCCCCCGGCGCGCGTGAGCCTGCACCGAGCGGAGCGAGGTGGCGATGATGGTCGCGAGCGAAGTCCCTACCGCCACGTGCATGACGCGGTCCGGGGCGGTGCCCCCCACATTCGAAAGCGCCAGCGTCAGCGCGGGCACCACGACGAACCCTCCGCCGATACCGAACAGCCCCGCGACGAAGCCGGCGACGGCGCCGGCGACCATGGCCGCCATCGCAAGCGGGATCCAACCCGACAGCGCTTCGGTGATCACGACCGGATCTTTCCCTGGAGCGGCCTCGGCCGAGCCGAAGCTCGGGGCAACGAAACGCAACGCCGAACGACGGCGAGCGCGTTTCCTTCGCCCCGCTCGCAGAGCTTCCGCGAAAGGGACCGAGGGCTGGCCCCGCCCCTGCGTTGGAAGGGGCTGGTGGGCGCTCCGCCGAGTGTCTCCGAGGTGGCGCCGCACATGGCGAAAGCGTAGCTCGCAGCGCTTTGCTCGGAGGTTTCGTTCCCCCACCCCAGCGCGGCCCGCCGAATCTGGACGGCTTCGCGGATGTTTTCCACCGCGTGCGCAGGCCGCAGCCGAGGCCGTGGGCGGCGTGGACGGGAAGCGCGGGTGGCGTTGGCCGGCATCCGTCTTGTCTGCCGACTCACCCGGCAGAGGTCCAGGCCCTCCTCGCCCTCCGGGAGGCGGCCGCGCCCGAACGGGGAGAAAAGCCCACCGGGAAGGGACCCGCTGCCGCTCCGTGCCGCAGGGACCCAGCCGGGATGGAGACGAGTAGCGCCGAGCGGCCGGACCGCGCTTCAGGCCGCCGGGCGCGGGCGGCCCGGCTCATTGCGCATCCACCAAAGGCCTGTCGACAGCACCTCGGCTCCCGGCTGCTCGACGAGCGAGCGGTCACTTTCCTGCCGGCCTGGCCCGGATTTCTCACGACCGCAGGACCGAGAATCGGGTCGCACGCGGCGCCTTACCTCGACCCATGTCAAGCCGGCAGCAGTTCGCGGTGCAATGGGCCAGGCCCAGACCCGTGGGCTCACCGACCCGGGCGGGAGCCCTCCCCTTGCCCGTGGCATTCGCCTGGGCCGCACGCGGGCTGGCCCTGGTAGCCGCCGGCGCCTGCGACTCGCCACCGCCCGAAGCAGACTCGAACGACAGCCTGGGCGCCCAATAGCCAGCGCCCCGAGCGCAGCCACTCACTCGCACGTCGCACCGACCGAATCTTCGCAGACGGCCGCGCTGTCGCAGACGTCGGTGTCGACTTGACCGGCGGCGCAGGTCCGCAGCACCGCGCCATCGCACCGCGGTGCCGCTACGTAGCTCGTACCGGCAGCGTTGCACTCCTGCAGCGTGGCGCCCGCGCAGCGGGGCCCGGCGCCGGAGCACCGGCACTGCCCCACTCCTTGCTGGCAGCGGAACCCAGCAGCACACCCCTGGGGGCTACCGAACTGCCCGTTGACGCACTGCTGGAAAGCGCCACCACCGGCACATTGGCTCTGACCCGGCGAGCATTGGTTGCACTGTGAGCGCTGGAAATTGCAACCGAGACCACAAAAGGACTGCTGAAGCTGGCCGTTGACGCACGAGTTGACCGTATTGCCACTCGAGCAGTCACTGCCGCGACCGAGCGAAGTGAAGCTGAACCCGTCGTTGCAGCGCTGAATCGTGTTGCCCTGGCAGCGGTACGAGCCGATCGGGCAGGTATTGCAAAGGCCATTGGACCGCTCGCAACCGAGCGGACAGAACGTTTCGGGTCCGAATGAGTTGCCGTCCGGGGCGCAGGTTCGGCTCGCCGTGGCTTCGATGTTGCACTCGCGACGGTTGGGTACGCAGAAATCGCACCGGCGCCGAGCCACGCTGCACAAATCGCCACGCGGGCAAGGGGCTCCGAAGTTCTCGAAGGCCGTCAGCCCATCGTTGCAGCGCATCAGCTGATTGTCGTTGCAAACGAAGTCCCCGGCGAAGCACTGGGGAGGGTCGCAGCGGGCGGGACCCGGACCGAAGTCGATGCACAGTGGGGCGCTGGCACACGGCGTTCCCGAGTTCTGAAACCCGGTCCGATCGGACCGGCAGGTCTGGATCTGCGCGGCGTTGCATCGCTGCTCTCCCACTTCGCATGGGGCGTCCTCACAGACTCCAGCTGCGGCGTTGCAAAAGGGCGGCCCGACGCACTGCTCGTCGAAGACGAAGCCCGTCTGGTCTTCGGCACAACGCTGGAGGGTGGCCTCGTCGCAAGCGTGGCTACCGGGAAAGCAGCGCGGCGGCTCACAGCTCACGGGGGACCGCTCGAGACCCAGTTCGCACAGGGCTTCCGATGCACACTCGTTGACGAAGTCCCACCCGTCCCGGGCCTCGTTGCAGCGTTGCAGCACGGCGCCGTCGCAGCGCATCTCCCCGATGTCGCAGGCCGGCGGCTCGCAAGCGCACTCGGCGACCGTTCCGGCCTCGCAGGCGGCCAAGCCGCTGCTGCACAGGGAAACCGTCGAGCAAGCCTCCACGGGCTCCCAAGCCGTGCGCGCGCCGTTACACGCTTCGAGAATCTCCCCGTTGCAGCGTACCTCGCCCGTAGCGCAAGGCGCCTGGAGGCAGCACGGCGGCCCGTTGGGGCAATCGAGCGCCTCGTTCGAGCAGTGCGCCGCCGAAAGGCAGGGCTCCCCTTCGATCCAATGCGTCTGCGATTCGTCGCAGACGAGCGGTATCGGGCCTTCACACGTGGCATCCCCGCGCGAGCAGGCCTGTGCAACACAGTGCGGGTCGGGCTGCTGAACACACAGCTCGGCGCTCCCGCAGTCGAGCTGCACCACCCAGCGCGGGGCGGCGCGCGAGTCGGAGCGAATGCAGACTTCGAGGTTCGACTGGTTGCACTGAAGCTCTCCGGGCCGGCACGAGAGACTCGCGCCCTCGTCGGGACGCTCGGAGGGCAGCTCCCCGGCCTGGCTGCCGCTGCCCGTGGCCCGATCATCCGGCTCGCCCTCGCCCTCGCTCGAGGGGTTTGCCGCCCCCTCCTCCTGCGCGGGCCCATCCATAGGCTCCACGACGAACTCATCACCGCGCCCGAACAGCGGACCGCAGCCCGCCACAGTGAGCAGTGTGAAACAAGCTAGACGTAAATTGCGGAGAAGCGCCGGCATGAAACCTCCAGCTACCCGCCACGCATGCCTGACATTCCGCCCCCCGGAGCGGCCGCACCGTGCGCAGCGCCACGCGCCCAGAACGGCGCGAAAGAAAAACTGCGTGAGAATCGCACGGCCGAACGCGCGCGAAAACCCTACGCCGCAACAGAAATGGCCCGGGAGGCAACGCCAGTGGAATATGGCTGGCCAGTCGGCCCCGACTACCTCGAGCCCAGCACGCGGCTGGGGTCAAAGGCGACTGCCGCATTTCTCAGGCTCAGGCGGGTTCGCCTTCAGGGCCGCAGCTCGGCGTTCAGGGCCGCAGCTCGGCGTTCAGGACAGAGGTACCGCGTGGGGGCTCGACGGGTGGGGCTCGTCAAAAAGCCCCGAAGCAAGCCAGCCCCACGCCCATCAGCGTGCATCCCTCGACGGCAAGCCTCTCCGGCTCCGGAGCCTTGGCGCGCTCGGCAGCCCCGACACGCTCCGCCGCCGTGACGGGCTCCGCCCTCCACAGAGCCGAAACGAGCGCGCCCGTAGCCAACACGGCCGCGCCGACGCCGCCCGCAATTGCCAAGCGCTCCATTTGGCGCCCATCCGAACGCTCGCTCGCGCAAAGCTCCGCACGCGTCTGGGTGGTGCTGATGCAGTCCGCCGAATTCCACTTGTCCGCGTGCTGCTCGCGGCGCACGACGCCGAAGACACTCAATCCTCCGGCGGCCACCGCGGCACCGCCGAGCGTCCACGGCACCCAGGCCGGTGCCAGCCGCTGCGCCGTGGGCGAATCCGCGGGGGTGGCCGACGCCCCCGCGAGCAGCTCCCCGCTCGCGATCGGAGAGAGCTCCACCGTTTCGCGAACGAGCTGATTGCCCTGGACGCTGATGCGGCGGCTCACGGGATAATGACCAGAGGCCGTGACCTCCAGCTGATACCGGCCAGCCAGCACCCGCGCCGGGGCCTGCAGCGGCAAGGTGCCCACGACGCGCCCGTCGATTCTCACGGTGGCGCCCGGATGATTCCCCGCGACCTCGACGCGACCGATGTGACCCTTGACGACCCGGCTCGCCTCCTCCAGGAGCTCGCGGTGCCTCTCGATGAAGGGGTGGCCCTCGTTGGCGAGAGCCTGGTCCAGGTGCAGCTCGGCAGCGAGCCACCGGCCCAGCGCCTGATAGGCCGTCGCCAGGTGGACCCGCGCCCGGACCGATTCCGGAGACCGGCGAAGCAACGCCAAGAACACCTCCAGGGCCTCCTCGTCCTTGCCGGCTCGCCTCAGCTCGATGCCCTCGAGCAGCATCGCCTCCTCCTCGTCGCCGAGGGCCGCTCCGGCAGATTGCTCCTGCGCCGCCGCTGAGCCGCCGGCCGCAACCGCGGCGCCCAGGACCGCCACGAAGACCAAGCGGGACACGATGGAACGACGGCGTGGCATGGGGATAATGGGAATAGCTGCAAACCTCATGGTTGACTCTCGCGGGGCGCGCGCGGGGCACGGCCGGTATCCAGAATCGGGGCTCCGTTGGCTCCAAACGACACGCCCGACGCCCCCTTGCGTCGCGAGACCTGGTCGGACAGGTCGAAGATTGGCGCGTCCTCGTCCTCGGAGGGATCGGTGAGCCGCCAGCCCGGCCGCGCCCCCCCCCGAGGGGCGCTGGGAGCGGCGAGCTGGCTCTGGGCTGCCTTCGGGGGCGCTTTCCCCACTCGCAGTTGGCGCGCCGAAGACCGGGCGCCAGAGCGCTTGGAGCGGCGAGCTCTGCCACGGGTGCGAGGGGTCCGCGCTTGCTCCGCGGCGGCCTCCTCGAGGCCAGCGGCTTGGGCGGCAGGCGGACTGGAGCCCGCCTCATGGCCGGACGGCTCGGCAGCGCCTGACAGACGTTCGGCCGACTCGCTCGCCCGCACCGGTTCGACGCGCGGCCCCGGGGCCTCCGCTGTGCCGGGCGGAGGTCTGAGAGAAGAGGAAATTGCCGTCGCGACCCCGACCGAGCCTTCCATCGGGGCCATCGGCAAGTCGGGACCCGAGCGGCCCCACCGCATCCATCCGCCGGCTGCAAGCGCGACGGTGACGAGGCCCAGGGCCACCGCTCGCAATGCGGTTCTCAGCCGACCTGGAGACCCAACTCCCGCCGCCGGGAGCGTGCTGGTGGGCATCGAGCCCTCGACCAGCGCGGGCGGCGAGTCGAACATGCCCTGCCGTGGCGTCGCGCCGGAACGGGATACCGGCTCCAATCCTGCGCCGATTGCCCCACCGCTGGATGCCGACGGCCACTCCTCGCGGGAAGAGCCGCCCAACCCGAACGCCTTGCCCCAAATCAGCTGGGTGCGGGGCTCGGCCAACCGGATCAAATCGGCGCCTGCCTCTCGAACGCTCGGATAGCGCTGGGCCGGGTCCCGGCTCATCATCGTCAGGATCATCCGCTCCAGCGGCTGGGAAATCGCACCGCGGACGGTCGATGGCGCTGGAAACCGGCCGGCCGCGATCGACTCGAGGAGCGGCAGCAGGCTGTCCGACGCAAAGGGGGTGCGACCGGTCAGACATTCGTAAAGGACGACGCCCAGCGAATACTGGTCGCTGCGCGCGTCCAGATCCCGCGCGCCACGAACGGCCTCCGGCGACATGTACAGCGGGGTACCCATCAGGCCGCTGTCCGGCGTGGCACGCGTTTCGACCTCGGGTCGCCTCGTGACCCGGGAGATCCCGAAATCGAGGAGCTTCGGCACGACCTCCCCATCCGGGCCGTGGGCGAGAAAAATGTTACTGGGCTTCAAATCTCGGTGCACGACGCCCGCTTCGTGCGCAGTCGCCAGGCCGGCGAACACGGGCAACATGAGCCCGGGCAGCTCGGCCCCCGGTACGGGCGAGTGCCGCTCCAGGTAGCCCTGCAGATCCGTGCCCTCGAGCAACTCCATCACGAGATAGGGCAACCCCTCCCAAACGCCCACGTCCGTGATGCTGACCACGTTCGGATGCTTGACGGCAGCGGCGGCTCGCCCCTCGGTGAGGAACCGACGCCGGGATGCGGGCTTCTCGAGGCACGCGTGGTCCAACACCTTCAGCGCGAAATCCTTCTCGAGGGCCGTGTGGGTCACCCGATACACACGTGCCATGGCCCCCCGCCCCACACATTGCCGGACGACGTAGGGTCCGAATCGGAAGCCTTGCACCAGCGACGACGGGTCGAGCGTGGCAAGATGCACCGGCCGAGCCTAGCCTTCTCGCCGCCCCAATAGAAGCGAAACTCCACCCCCAGAGGCGACTTTTGTGGACACCCGCCGTCGAGTTTTTCTCGGGGGCACGCCGTCACCGAAAAGAGGCGGATAAGCCCGTCCGATCAGCGCGCAAGGCACGTTCTTCGATGCCTGCCAACGGTCCGCGGCGCAGGGCGGCACTCGCCCTCGCATGCAACCAGGCGCACCGGCAGCACACGATCCGCCGGCTCGAATCGCCGATCGCCCACGCCGGCCACCGACTGGCCGCCAAGACTCCGGAGCTCCGCCGCCGGCCCGCCGAAGCATGGAGCCCCTTCGCAGCTCGAGGAGCCGTCGGGGCGGCGCCACTCGACCGCCGAGAGCGGACCACGCGGGCGAGACCGGCGCGCTCCGACGAGGTCACGCGATCTCCCGCGGCCACTCGGACAGCTGCAGCCCTTGCGGCAAGTCGTCTCCGAGCAGTGTGGCTCGCTCGCCCCGCGAGATGGGCACGACCTCGCGCACGGCGCGCTGCCACGGCTCGGGCGCCCCGTGCTGCGCCAAGCGATGAGCCACCTCCTGCCGCACCGACGAGCTCAAGTCGCGAGCCCGATCGCCCGTCACTCGGCACAGACTCACGGCCGCCGCCGCCGCGGTCGGCAGCTCCTGCCAGCGCTCCTGCAGGAGTTGACCGACCCAGCGCTCTACCGGGCGCGGGTCGACGCAGTAGTGGGCGCTGGCATAGGTGGGCTGCCTGGCTCCGACGCGGCCGAGCTGACTCCAAAGCGACGGATCGCGGTCCGTCCACGTGCGCTCGACGATCCACGACCCGAGCCGCCGGCGCCGCTCGGACGGCACACGCTCGAGGTAGGTGGCGAGCGTGAGCATTTCGGATGCGGCGCGCGGGCGGAAGCCCTTCGGACGCTTGGGGCGCTCTCCCTCCGGGCCCAAGTGGCTGTCCAGCAGGGTGCGCAGCTGCGTCTGCTCGGCCTCGGCAAGTCCCCCGCACAAGCGGCGCCAGGCGATCCAGAACTGCTGCCAGCCGCGCTCCGAATCCGCGTAGCGCGGCCCGTAGCGCAGCTCTCGAAACAGCTCGGCGACCTGCTCCTCATCACCCGGGTAGCCGAAACCGGGGCGCAAACAGAAGCCCGTCAGCATCCAGAAGACGCGCTCGTGGTCCGCCGAACGCCCGCGCCCCTTGCGCATCTGCACCAGCCGCGCCGCCAGGCGCCGCAGCAGGAGCAGATCCCAAGCGCTGCGCGGCCCGAGCGCGCGCTCCAAGCTGCGCGGGAGGTCTTTGACCTCTCGCTCCGAAATGTCCTTCTTGCCCTTGCCGAAGACGCGCGCGAGGGCCTCGTCGGCGGCAGCTGGTAGTCGCCCGCTCGAGCGTGGCGCCGCGGAAGGCGGCGCGGCGGAGGGCGCGGCGACGGGGCCCTCGCCGCCCAGGTCGAAGTCGAGCGCGATGGGGGCTGCCGACGGCGCGTCGGAGCTCCCGGGCTCGGGGAGGCAGCGCAGCTGCAACGTCCCCAGGGCGCTCAGCTCGGCCTGCAGGTGGACACGCAAGTGCCCGACCCCGGCGCCCGAGGCGACGCGGGCCACCAGCGGCGACAAGCGCGTGAGCGGGGTTTCCGACACCGCGACCAGGTCCCCCACGGCGTGCTCGGCTACATCGGAGCTGTACAGGTCGAAACGAGCCAACCGATCGACGAGCAACTCGAAGCCCGTACCCTGGGCCACGTGTTGCTCCCCCTCCACGCTCCCCTGGGGCAGCACGCATACGGCGTGCGCGGCGTCCCCCGCCGCCTGGAAACCCACGTAGTACGCCCGCGAGGCCCCGGCCTCGATACGGCGCCCAAGGCCCCGCAGAGACAGCCCGTGAAACACGGCGCCGCGGCTCACGGCGAGGCTCACGTTCCCCGGAGAAAGCAGGGCCACAGTCGCCCCCCACTTCGTGAAACAGCTCCGCAACCTCTCCACCACGGCCGGGCTACCGGCGACACCGCCCGTCAGCAGGAGCGCATCCGGCAGCCGCCCCGCGGCGCGCCGGCGAAGGAACGAGGCGACGTGGCGCGTTACGGCCGGGTCGCGCTCGTAGGGCAGGCCGACGGCGCTCAACCCGGCTCGGCCACGCTTCGGCTCTTGCGAAAGGGCGACCTCTGGAAAGAAGCCGTCCAACAACAGCGCCACGGCCTCCTCGCGCTCGACGTCCACACCGCGCACACCCGACGAGAGCAGACTCGAGCCACGCGACGCCAATCGAATGGGATAGCGAGCGGGCGGATCGGGCCCCAGCAGGACCTCCTTGGCTCGGCGGCAGGCAGCAAGCAACGACGGCAGCTGGCCCGGCTCGAGTGCTGGCGCACCCAAACGGGCTTCGACGTGCCGGGCGAGCGCAAGGTCCATGTTGTCTCCGCCCAGTAGTAGGTGGTCGCCGACGGCGCCGCGCGTGGCGCGCAGCTCGCCTTGTTCGAGGCGCACCTCGACGAGCGACAGGTCCAGCGTTCCGCCGCCCACGTCGCAGACCAAGACCTCCAGCGTCGAGCGCCCCTGCAGCAAGGACGTGAGCTCTCCGGCCGCGCGCTCGGCGCAGTCGTAGAAGGCGGCGAGGGGCTCTTCCAACAGGCGTACCGAAAGACCCGCCGAAACGGCGGCGTCGACCGTGAGCTGGCGCGCCGCCGGATCGAACGAGGCCGGGACCGTCAGGATCACCTCGCCCGACTCCGCCCCGAACCCAGGCCGGTGCGCCGCCAGCTGCTCGCGCAGGTGGACGAGGAGCCGCCGGCTCACTTCCACCGGCGACAGCCGCGCCCCGGGCTCGTCCTGCCCAAGCTCGCCCCAGGGGAGAATTTCGCGGCGGCGGTCGACACCGCCGTGGCACAACCAGCTCTTCGCGGAGGCGATCCCTCGGGTCGGGACCTCACCGGCTCGCTGCCGGGCGTAGCGCCCCGCAATCCACTCGCCTGCGCCGACGCCCACGAGCTCGCCCTCCATCGCCCGGTACAGCACGGAGGGGAGCAGGGGGTCGGCGGCGCGCCGCCCGCCCTCGACCCACTGGTCGAGCTCGAGAGTCCGCGGGGCTGCCCCGGGGCTCTCCTCGCACCACGCAAGGCTGCAATGGCTCGTACCGAGGTCGATACCGACGACGATGCTCACCGGCTCCTCATCCCCGCCCAGGCAGCTGCCTACCCTTCCCCGGCCTGCTCTCGCACACTGAGCTCCACCTTCCACGACTCGTGCTCGGAGAGAGGCTCGAGGGGATGGGCGACGAGCTCCAGGGTACCGATCGCGGTCAAGGCAACCTCGAGCCGCACCATGACCCAATCACCGACGCGACGCCCTTCCGCGGGCAAGGTGATGGCGATCGGCGGCAACTCTTCGAGCTCGCGCTCCGGAGCTTCCACGATCCGACCGACCTCATCGCGACGCCGCACCGTCGAGCCGAAGAAGCGGAAGGTCACCGACTCTCCCACCACGACCGCGAGCTCGGCGCCCTCGATGGGCAGCCGCTCCCCCTCTTCCATGCCGAAGGAAGCGACGCAGAGCGCCACGATCGGCGGGTCCATGCCCGGCACTGCCGGCGCCGGGCTCTCGATCCCCACGTAGTAGGCCTGGGCCGTGCCGCCCCGTACTCGAACGCCTCGACCCCGCCGAACCAGACCATAATAGGCGGCCCCCCGCGCCACCGCGAGATCGAGATCCGCGCTGGTGAGCTCGCGCGCCGGCGGCCGCCCCGCGGCGCCGAGCCAAGCACGCAGCGCCTCCATGACCCGGCGCCGCAGGGCTGCCGCCCGGAAGACACCGCCATTGAACAAGACGTGGGTGGGAGCGAGCAGCGCCGCGTCATCGCCCTGCGCGCCGGCGTGCTCGCGCAAGAACGCCGCGAGGTGCGCCGTGACGGCGGGGTCGTCCGCATACGGCAACCCCTGCTGCCGCAGGCCCGCCCGAGGGCGCCGGCGAGGCTGCACCGAGGCCTCCACGAGAGGAAAAAACCCCTCGACGATCACCTGGTGAACCTCCTCGCGCGTCAGCTCGGAGCGAATCGAGCCACCGAGCAGCTGCGAGCCACGGCTCGGAAGCACGACTCCGGCGCTCGCGGGCGCGTCCGGGGACAGCAGCGTTTCCTTGGCCACGCGCGCAGCGTGCGTCAGAGCCATCAGCTGCCACGCGTCGATCGAGGTCCCGCGGGCGTCCAGCTTCTGCCGCACGACGTGCGCAAGGGCCAGGTCCATGTTGTCGCCCCCGAGCAGGATGTGCTGGCCCACGGCGATCCGCTTCGGGGCCAACGCACCGCCTTCCTCGGTGAGCAGAATGGCCGCGAAGTCCAGGGTGCCCCCCCCGGCGTCGACGACCAGCACCACGGAGCCGACCGAGAGCTGAGACCGCCAAGACTCTCCCGAGCTCTCGAGCCACGCGTAGAACGCCGCCTGGGGCTCTTCGAGCAAGGTGAGGTTTTCGATCCCCGCCGCTCGGGCCGCCTCCACCGTACATTCGCGTGCGCCGGCGTCGAACGAGGCCGGCACGGTGAGAACGACCTCTTGTTCGCCCAGGCTCGCCCCACCCTGGGCCGCGCCGAACGCGCCGCTCAGGTGCTCCAGGACCGACACGGTGGCCTGAACGGGGGAGATCTTGGAAACATCGACCGGCGCACCGAGAGGCAGCACGGGAGAGCGTCGGTCGACCGTCGGGTGTGAGAGCCAGCTCTTGGCGCTGGAGACGACCCGCCCGGGCACCTCGGCTGCTCGCACGCGGGCGTACGTGCCGACGGCTCGATCCGTTTCTCCGCCCCAGGGCACACTCGCCGCCCCCTCGCTCTCGTGCGGGAAGTAGACGAAGGAGGGCAAGAGCGAGAGGGAATCCGCGCGCCCGCGCGCGACGAGCTGAGCCAGCGGGACGCTGGTTGGAGAGGCCGCCGACTCGTCGGGACCCGGTAGAGGCGCCCGCGCGAGGGCGCAGTGGGTGGTCCCCAGGTCGATTCCGACGCAGTCGTGAGGTTCGCTCATGCTCTGGCCCCTCAGACCTCTACCTCGGCCGGGCACACCACGGCCAGAGACTGTCGATCGACGACCCGCGGAAGGGTCAGCTCGCCCGCACGCCAACCGCGGTGCCGCAGCGTGCCGCGCACGGGCCCGGAGCCGCCGACGTTGCCCGTGAGCTTGACCGCGCGGGCGTCGAAGCCCTCCTCCAGCGTCAGGGCGTGACCCTCGGGCTCGACCCGGACCGGCGCGAGCTCGACGTGCTCGCGCAGAACTTTGCGGCAGCCCTCATGCACCACCCGCGCCACGGCGCCGATCTCGGCATCTTCGAACCCCACAATCTCTTGCTGAAGAAAATCGACGAGGCGACCTTCGGTCTGCAGCAAGCTCAGCAGCAGCAAGGCCGAGTCGGGGGAAATTTCCTCGTCGCTCGCGGCTCGGGCAGGGTCTTGGGCCGGGCGCGGCTCGGCGGTGCCGCGCCCCGGCTCCGCGGCTCCGGGCTCGGCGAGCGCGCGCGTGGACGCGGCCGCGAGCACGGCTGCGCGCCGACCGTCGAACAGGACCTGGAAGAAAAGGCGGAATGCCACGCCGAGGCGGAGTAGAAAAGGCAGGCTGTCGTCAGTCACTGGCCGGGTTTATACAGGCCGGCCCCGGCCCGACGAAACCCTTAGCCGCCCCAAGCAGCCGACGGGGGCGAAGCGCTGCCGCCGGCGAGACGCGCGGTGCACGAAAAAGTGGTGCGACGCGGGCCCGTTCGTCCGCGGCGCGAGCCCCTCCGTCACCCGCCACCGGGCGGATGCGCCCGCGCCGGGCGCGAGGAAATGCGGCCCTGGCCTCTTTCCCTTTCGGTGCCGCCCGGTCAACAATGCTCCCGCTCATGTCGGAAGTCCCCGAAAACGAGGAGCGCTGGGCACTGGCGGATTTGACCCTGAGGTCGGTCGCTCCCCCGGCACGAGACGGAAAGTCGGGATTTCTCGGGGTCTTGCGCCACCGCCTGCAGATCGTGGTGGCCGGGGGGCAGGCGAGCGAAGCGTTCGCCTATGACGAAATCGCGCGGCGAGCCATGGATGCGGTCGTGATCGCCGCGCATTTCCATCGATCCGGCGAGCCCTGGGTGTTCTTGCGCTCGGCGCTTCGACCGCCCCCGGCCCTGGCCCAAGACCTCGGCCGAGCGCGGCTCACGAGCGCCGGCGGTCAGCTCTGGGAGCTGCCGGCCGGGCTCGTCGAGGCGGAGGAGAGCGGCGGCGAGGGCCCCGTTCGGGCGGCGCGGCGCGAGCTGCTCGAGGAGCTCGGCTTCTCCGCCGCCGAGGCGAGCTTTCACGCGCTGGGCCCGCCGACGCTGCCCTGCCCCGGGGCGCTCGCCGAACGCCAGTACTTTTTTCGGATCGAGGTCGACCCCGACGAGCGGCGCGAGCCCACCCTCGACGGCTCTGCGCTCGAGCACCACGGGCGCGTGACGGTGGCGCCGCTGCGAGAGGCCCTGCGCCGTTGCGAGCAGGGCGGGTTGCCCGACGCCAAGACCGAGCTCGCGCTGCGACGCCTCCTGCAGTTTCTGCGGCAGGAGGCGCCGTGAGTCGCCCGCTGGTCGTCGTCGTCGCCAAGCAATCGCTGTACGAGCGCTTCATCAAGGAGCAACGCGAGCCGAAGGCCATGGCTCTCTTCCAGCGCCGCGACCTGAGCGTTTCGAACTGGCGCGCGGCCCATACGCTGCACCAGCGCACGGTCAAGCGGGTGCAGGCGGTGCTGCGCGGGCTGGGAGCCCGCATCACCGTCATCAACAGCCCGGCCGTGGTGTTCGACGCCAGCGACGCCAGCCTGGTGGTGACCGTGGGAGGCGACGGGACGCTGCTCGCGGCTTCCCACCACGTCGGGCCGACGCCGATCATGGGAGTGAACAGCGCGCCGGAGCACAGCGTAGGCTTCTTCTGTGCGGCCCACACCGACAACCTCGAGCAAACCTTGTCGGCGGCCCTCGAAGGAAGCCTGCCGCAGGTGGTGCTTTCGCGCATGCAGGTGAGCGTCAACAACCTCATCTGCTCCCGGCGCGTGCTCAACGAGGCGCTCTTCTGCCACGCGATCCCAGCCGCGACCTCCCGCTACATCCTGAGCTTCCGCGGAGAAAGCGAAGAGCACCGCTCCAGCGGCGTGTGGGTCGGAACGGCCGCCGGATCGACCGCCGCGACCCGCTCCGCGGGCGGTCGAGTGCTGCCCTTCGGCTCACACAAGCTTCAAGTCGTCGTGCGGGAGCCGTACTGCCGCCCAGGCTTTCGAATCTCACTGGGTCGCATCATCGTCGAACCGCCCGCCACCGTTACCATGTTGAGCAAGATGGAGGACGCTCGCCTGTATCTCGATGGGCCCTTTCGCCAAATCCCGGTCGCGCTCGGCGATCGCGTCACTTGCGGCGTTTCGGGGGAGCCGCTGTGTGTTCTCGGGCTCAACAAGCGCCGGGTCCAAATGCCCTCGCAACCGCCACCGCCTCCCTCCGCGGAGATCGAACGAGCCTCGGAAGTCCAGTCCGAAGCGAGCAACCCTTGACGCCAGGCGATGGTCCCCGCTCGGTAGGTCGCGAGCGTCCGCGGGCGCAGGAGCAGCGAGGGCGACTGCTCGGGGTCGCGCTGGCGCTCTGGCTCGCGCCCGCGCGAGTCGAGGCCGCCGAATCGACGCAGGAGGCGGGGCCGGCGCCCGCCAGCGCGGCGCCCGGCCCCGCCTCGGGGTCCACCGCGGGCCTGGCCCCGGCCGGCGCGGAGTCGATGGTCATCCCGGCGCTTCCAGCGCCCGCCGTCATCCCTGCTCTAGGGCCGGCCGTGCCAGCGGGGCTGGTGCCGGCGAGCGCCGCGCAGGCAGGGGCCCCGCCCGCCTCCGTCATCGCCGCGACGCATCCGGCCAGCGCGGCATCGGCGGGCGCGACGCCAGCTACTCCCGCACTCGGGCAAAGCGCCTTGGGGTCGGGGCTCGCGCGACTGGGCAAGCGGCTGATCGAGAGCCGCCGATGTATCCCGAAAGAGCTGCAAACCCGCAGGTACTCGAGCTACGAGCACGAGCGAATCTGCCGCGCCCTCGAGCGCGTCGGGGGCCGGCCCCACCCAGCCCCCGAAGGCAAGCCAATCGAGTCAATCGAGATCGTGCGGCTCGACATCTTCGAGCCGGAGGATCCCACGCCCACGTTCCTCAACTGGTTTCACACCACCACACAGCAGAACGTGATCGAGCGGGAGCTGCTCTTTCGGGTCGGCTCCCGCTATCGGCAGTGGCGATCGAACGAGGTGGAGCGCAACCTGCGCTCGCTGTTCCTGTTCTCGGTCGTCGTCGCCGTTCCGCTCGTGGGCACGACGGAAGATACCGTTCGCTACCTGCTGATCACGAAGGACCTGTGGAGCTTGCGCCTCGGTTGGGACGGCCGTTTCAACGGGGGCGTCATCGACTCGCTCTCGCTGCGGCCGAGCGAGATCAACCTGTTCGGAACCGCACGGCGAGTGTACGCGGATTTGGCCTTTGCGCGCCGAACGTTCTCCGTCGGCGCGGGGTACGTGGAGCCGCGGGTTTCCGGCAGCCGGCTGCGCATCGAGCTGAACGCGTCGGCGGTGATCAACTGCAAGACGGGCGACCTGGAGGGCTCGAGTGGCGGCTTTTTCTACTCGAAGCCCCTCTACGCCACGACGACGCCGTGGTCCTATTCCACCTCCGCATCCTGGAACAGCGCGCGCGTCGTGAGAACGGTGGAGGGCGGCCTTTCCGGTGCGATTTGCCAATCCGCGGGAGTCGAGGAAGTGCGGGGGCGGCTGCGTGACGACAACCTCGTGTTGATCCCCAATGCCTACTTCACGAATGGCCAGAGCTTCAGCCAGACGTTCACGCGCTCGTTCGGTGTGACCTACAAGACGAACCTCAGCTTCGGCCTGGAGGCGCGACGCCGAGGCTATTCGCCCGTGGCCACGGACGACATCCGCCCCGCACCCGCCGCGGAGGATAACCCAGCCCCGCTCGACTCACTCACCGGGGCTCAGCGACTCGAAGCGCTGCGAATCTACCAGCTGCGCGTGATTCCTCGGGGAGAAACACGAATCAGCCCGTTCTTTCAAGTTACGTCGTTCACGACGAAGTTTCACGACGCGGTGAACTCCGAGACGCTGGCGCTGCAGGAGGACTTCTCATTTCGCCTGGGCCACATCGCCAGCCTGCGCCTCTACCCGGCCTCGAAGCACGTCGGCTCGACGTACGACCTGCTGGGAGCGCGGGCCAGCGTCAGCTACGCGGCGTCGATCGGAACCGGGTACCTGAAGCTTGCCGGCTCGCACAACGTCGAGCTCAGCAGCCCGGAGCGCACGGCGGCGTCGGCAAGCCTCGCGCTGCGATTCACCTCACCGCGCATGGCGCTGGGTCGTTTCGTGTATGACGCACGACTGGTCTCGTACTACCGAAACGACTTCACTCGAGGGAGACTGTGGGTTGGTGGCCCCGACCGGCTGCGCGGGCACATCAACCCAGCGGCGGTCGGTGACAAATCCATTTCGTACAACCTCGAGTTTCGGACGCGCCCCGTTTCTTTGTACTCGGTGCAACTAGCCGGCGTGCTCTTTCAGGACGTGGGCGACGCCTTCGACGAATTTGGAGAGGTGTCGCTCAAGCAAGGCGTGGGCGTAGGTCTCCGCTTCCTGATTCCGCAGTTCGATCGGGACGTGTTCCGCGTCGACCTGGGCTTTCCGGTCCCGTTCGATGCGGCGACCGGGGAAACGACCGTCATCGCGACGTTCGGGCAGGCTTTTGGCCTGCCCTAGCCCGGATTTCTCACGACCTGGTCCCGAGGGTGCGATGAGTCGTGCCTTTTCGCCCAGCAGCCCGCCAGCGCGTGCGGGGCAGACAGTAGCGGAGCCGGATCGGTTGGCCCTCGTCAATCCTGGCTTCGGCGTCCCGCCGGAGGCACGCCCTCGACGCGCCGAGCCGAAGACCTCGGTGGGGCAGCCGAGGTCGCCGAGTGACGAGCCCGCGAAAATGGGCTGTAGACGAGCCGCCACCGCTGCGCGATAAGATTTCGAATCTTGTCGCGGCCGGCTCTATCCATCATCGTTCCGACGTACTGCGAGGTGGAATCCATTCCCGCCTTGATCGGGCGGATTCAGGGGTTGCGCGGCTGCAGCCCCTCCACGCCGCCCCCCCCTCCCGACGCAGAACGCGAGGCTTCGGCGCCCAGCCTCGCGCAGCGGCTCGCCACGTTGGAGCTCGTGCTCGTGGATGACGACAGCCAGGATGGCACGGTCGAGTTGGTCGAGCGCCTCGCGCGTCCGTGGGTCAAGCTGCTGGTTCGAAGCCGAGATCGGGGCCTGAGCCAGGCGGTGCTCGCTGGGATCGCGCAGAGCGAAGGAGAGATCGTCGTGGTGATGGACGCCGACCTGAGCCATCCCCCAGAAGTGATTCCCGACATGCTCCGAGCCATCGACCGAGGAGCGGACTTCGTGCTCGGTTCCCGCTACGTCGAAGGAGGCGAGACGGACGATAGCTGGGGTTTGTTCCGATGGCTCAACAGTCGGCTCGCCACCTTGCTCGCGCGACCCTTGACCCAGGTGTCGGACCCGATGAGCGGCTTCTTCGCGATGCCGCGCGCGGCCCTCGACAAGGCCGAAGACCCCAGCCCGCTGGGCTACAAGATCGGCCTCGAGCTGCTCGTGCGCTGTCGATGTGAAAAGGTGGTGGAACTCCCGATCCACTTCGCGAACCGGCTCCACGGCGAAAGCAAGCTGACCGTTCGGCAGCAGCTACTCTATCTTCGGCACCTCACGCGGCTCTACCGCTTCAAACTGGGCTGGTAGCCAGCAAGCGCGCCCGGGCTGGCCGAGCATCGTGGGTCGAATATGGCTCGTGCAAGAGGGCCCGCCCGAGAGCTGACGATGTTGCCGCCCGCTCGACGCCATTGGCGCGTGCGGGCGGCTCGACGGCCCCCCCCCCGCGCGCGGGGGGGAAGGGGCTCGGCCCCCATCATCGACTCGAAACGAAGCCGCTCAGCGCCTGAACGGCGTCTTGCCCGCGTAGACCTGACCGCCCTCGAGCTCCTCTGCGATGCGGAGCAGCTGATTGTACTTGGCGATGCGGTCACTGCGGCTGAGGCTGCCCGTCTTGATCTGCCCGGCGTTCGTCGCCACCGCCAGGTCGGCAATGAACGCGTCCTCCGTCTCGCCGGAGCGATGCGAGATGACCGAGTTGTATCCCGCAAATCGACCCGTCATGATCGTGTCGAGGGTTTCGGAGAGCGAGCCAATCTGGTTCAGCTTGATCAGGATCGAGTTGGCGACGCCGGAGTCGATACCGCGCTGCAAGCGCTCTTTGTTGGTCACGAACAGATCGTCACCCACCAACTGGACTTTCTTGCCCAGCTTGTCCGTCAGCAGCTTCCAGCCCTCCCAGTCGTTCTCGTCGAGGCCATCCTCGATGCTGATGATCGGGTATTTGTCGCACATCTCGGCGTACACGTCGACCATCTCCGCTGAGCTGAGGGGCTTCTTGTCGAAGGTGTAGACCCCGTCCTTGTGGAACTCGCTGGACGCGGCGTCGAGGGCGATGCCGACCTGCTCGCCGGGCTTGTACCCCGCGGCCGTGATCGCCGCGACGATCTCCTCGAGCGCTTGAGCGTTCGTGCCCAACTTCGGCGCAAAGCCGCCCTCGTCACCCACGGACGTGGCCAGGCCCTTCTTCTTGAGGCCGGCCTTCAAGGCATGGAACACCTCGGTACCGCAACGCAGCGCCTCGGCGAACGTGGGCAGCCCCCACGGAACGATCATGAACTCCTGACACTCCAGACCGTTGTCCGCGTGCGCGCCCCCGTTGATGATGTTCATCATGGGCGTCGGCAGCATGCGGGCCTGCACGCCACCGAGGTAGCGCCACAGCGGGATCTCCAGCGTGTCGGCGGCGGCGCGGGCAACCGCCATCGAAATGGCGAGCACCGCGTTGGCTCCCATCTTCGCCTTGTTGGGAGTGCCGTCGAGCTCGAGCATGCGCCCGTCGACACCGGCCTGATCCGCCGCGGACATGCCCACGATCTCGGGGCCGAGCACCGAGTTGATGTTTTCCACCGCCTTCGTCACGCCCTTGCCGAGAAAGCGTTCTTTGTCACCGTCGCGAAGCTCGATCGCTTCGTGCTCCCCGGTGGAAGCGCCACTCGGCACGGCGCCACGGCCAAAACCGCCGTTGGTGTGAACTTCGGCTTCTACGGTGGGGTTCCCGCGGGAATCGAGAATTTCCCGGGCACTGACGTCGATGATTTCCAGCATGCCGGCGCAAGTATCACGAAACCAAGGCGACTGTCCCCCACCAAAAAGGGGCCGACCCAAATGACACGGTACCGACACGCGGCTCCGCCGGCCGCGGTGCAGCGGTAGCGGATCGCTCGCCGCGCGGCGCCACGGGGCGGAAACAAAAGGGAGCAAGCACTCTCAGTTCCGGGAAGCGATGCGTCGGTCCCCGTCACGGCCGGCGCCGCGTCACCCCCCCCCCCCCGACGCGCGCCGGGGTCAGGGGGCGGCCGACCCGGGAGGCGGCGCCTCCGCGTCGAGATCCGGCTCGTCTGCGAGGCGCGCCCGGCGCAACCGCGCCGCCTCGGCCCGCCGCCTATCGCTGAGCTCGTACGCCACCACGATCTTCTGCACGAGCGGATGCCGTACGACGTCGGCGTCGCCAAACCGGCAGTGCCCGATACCCTCGATGCCGGCAAGTAGGGCTTCGGCTTCCTTCAGACCCGAGGGCGCCCCCCGCGGCAAATCCGTCTGCGTGACATCTCCCGTCACGACCGCCTTCGACCCGTACCCCAGGCGCGTCAAAAACATGCGCATCTGCTCGCACGTGGCGTTCTGCGCCTCGTCGAGGATCACGAAGGCGTCGTTGAGCGTTCGCCCGCGCATGAACGCGAGCGGCGCCACCTCGATCTGACCGCGCTCCCGCATTTGTTCGACCTTGTCGTACTCGAGCATGTCATGCAGGGCGTCGTAGAGTGGCCGAAGGTACGGGCTGACCTTCTCGGCGAGATCTCCGGGCAGAAACCCGAGGCGCTCGCCGGCTTCGACTGCCGGACGAGTCAGGACGACGCGCTTCACGGCTCGCCTCGTCAGCGCCGAGGCTGCCATCGCCATCGCCAGGTACGTCTTGCCGGTACCCGCCGGCCCGATGCCGAAGGTCAAATCACTCTGTCCGATCAAGCGAACGTAGTCTCGCTGGGCCGGCGTCTTCGGAACCACGGGTCGGCGGCGAGGACCCACCACGATGGAATCGAGTAGCAGGTCTTGCAGCGAGGCGGACTCGTCTTTCTTGAGCGCGCGGATTGCGCTCGCCACGTCCTGGGGCCCAACTCTCACGCCCTTGGCGAGAAGCCCGCACGTATCGGCCAGAAAGCGCTGCGCCAGCCGAACGTTGCTCTCCTCCCCGGCCAGCAAGATACAGTTTCCTCGAAAGTTGACATCCGCCTCGCAGCACCGAGAGAGCTCTTCGAGGAGGCGGCCTTGGGGGGTCGTCAGGGCGACCAGAATGGCGGTGTCGGAAACTTCGAACTGCTCTTGGCAGGGAGCTGAGCTCATCGCATCGAGCCTACACCATTGCCAGCCGAAGGGAGCCTCGCAGCGTGAAAACGCGCGCAGGCCGGGCCGGCTCGGCCCGGGGATCTTGGCCCAGCCACGCGGTCGCTGCTAACGGTCGACGCGATGCAAGACTGGAAGCGATGGATTGGCATCGGCGTCGCTTTGGGCGTCATCGCAGCGCTTTCCCCCCTGCTGAGCACTGGTCCGCAACCGCAGCCTCCCGCGAACAGCCTGCTGGGCCGCCTCGTTCCCTCGGGTCCGGCCGAAGAACCTGAGCCCGACCTGAAGGGGCTGAACCTACTGCGCTTCAAGCTCCATCCCCGCCGCGTCACCACCCCGCTGCGACACGGCCGAACCGCAGAGCTGACCCTAGACCCCGACCTGCAGCGCTCTGCGCTCTCCGTCATGAAGCGGTACACGATCCCCGAAGCGGGGGTGGTGCTGATGGACGTCCGCAGCGCGGAGGTGCTCGCGTACGCGAGCCACATCCAGGAGGGGCCCCCCGTCGACGTCAACGCGCGCGTGGAAGCCCCGGCGGCGAGCATCTTCAAGCTCGTCACCGCGGCTGCCCTGGTGGAACAGCCGGGCGTCACGGCTGCGACGGAGCAGTGCTACCGCGGCGGGCAGAGCAAGATCGAAGCCGACCAGCTGCGCGACGACCCGCAGCTCGACCGCTGGTGCGCGAGCCTGGCCGTGGCCCTGGGCCGAAGCCTGAACCTGGTGTTCGCGAAGCTGGCGCGCAAACACCTCACACCCGAAGGGCTCACGGAGAAGGCGGGTGCATTCGGCTTCGGCGCCCCCACCCCTTTCGACGTGCCGACGGATGTCCCCACGGTCGATCTCCCGACCGACCCCGTTGGCTTTGCGCGAGCGGCGGCGGGCTTCTGGCACACCCAGCTTTCCCCGCTGGCGGCCGCTTCGATCGCTCAAACGATCGCCAGCGGCGGGGTGACATTTCGGCCGCGCATCGTACGACGGGTCACACGAGGTCGCGAGCGGGAGCTGCTTTGGGAGGCAGACGAGGCCCCGCGCGTCGTACGACGTGCGATCGACAGGCGACCGGCCGCCGAGCTGACCAAGATGATGGTTCAGACCGTGGCGAGCGGCTCGGCGTTCAAAGCCTTCCACGACCCCAAGGGCGTGCCTTTTCTTCCCCACATCCAGGTGGCCGGCAAAACGGGCACGTTGACGCGCCATTCCAGCGGACGCCACTACACATGGTTCGTCGGCTTTGCCCCTGCCGACGCGCCCGAAGTGGCCATCTCGGCGCTGGTGGTGAACACGCCCGTGTGGCGAATCAAGGCTCCTCTGCTGGCCCGGGAGGTGCTGCGATCCTACTTCTCCAACGCGGGGCGCAAAGGCGTCACGCACCCCTAGCCCTCCCCCAGCCCGGACTCGTCACGTCCGCCGGACCGACGGGGCAACGACCTGGATTTTCGCTGGGGTCGCGCTCCGGGTGCGCGGCAGCGCAGCCGCGCGTCGAGCGTGACCTGGGCCCGAGCGCGCGCAAGAGCACGCGTCCGCGTTCCGCCGCGACCAGGTCGCCACGGATCGGGGCTCCGGACGGTCGTCGAATCGAACGGGACGCCAGCCGCGGCGAACGGACTCGAGGGGGGCGGGCAGCGGAGCCTCGGCTCTGGTTGGGGCTCGTGCGGAGACCCCGGGAAAGGGTGTTTTCAGGTCGGACCGAGAGCTCGGCGGGCGCGGGAGCCGAGCGCTGCGTCAGCGCTTCCCGAGCGCCCGAGGACGGGGCCGACGATGGCTCGATCCAGACGCCCCGGATCGCTCGAGTTGCTTTCCCGGCCACGGCCGGCCTCGTAGCCGCGAAGCGCGGCGACGACGCCTGCCCCGCGATCCGTATCCGGGCCGAAAACACCGGGAAAAGTCGCTAGAAAGCAGTCACCCGGGATATCTGTCACGAGGCTGTCCGTTGGCCTGTCCCGAACTGTACTACTCCCAGCCGCAAGGTCTGAAGGGTGCGATAAAAATCAGCGCTTTGCGGGGGATTGAGGTGCGCACAAACGCCTGCGTTGCTACATTCGATCTGTGCAGGTCGTATTACGCAAGCTCGGACGCGGATCGCGAGCCGTTTCGGGCCGACTGGTTCGGGCCCCGCGCAAAGGCTCCGTCGTAGTCATCGAGTTCCCAGACGGGATGCACGAATACGTCACCACCCCGGTAAAGCGAGTCCTGAGGATGGCCGCAAAGGACGTATTCTACATCGAGACCGTCAACAGCCGATACCGGCTGGAGATACGCGACCGAGAACGCACGCTCGACGACGCTTCCGCCGGCTGAAGCCCCCATCGCCGAGGCGGGTCGTCGTCTTTCCGCCTGTCGAAGCGCGCACGCTCGTCCGTCCCCGTGCGACGGCAGCGGCGCCCGGTGCACCCGTTGCGTCCCAAAGAGCTTCGGCGACCCATCCATGCGGCGTGCCGCGTACCCAGGCCGGATGGTGCCGCGCGGGCCGTGCTCTAGCCAGCGGCGGCGCGCTGCGTGCAAGCTCACGCGCCGGGCGGCGCGGCTCCGTCGGCGCACGCCATCGCAGGCGCGACGGTCCCACGGCTTCGGGCACCGGGGGCGCACTGGCCAACGCGTTCGATGACCCGCGCGCGGCGCGCCCGCCTCACGGCGCCGCCGTCACCCGTCCCCCCAGCCCCGACGCAGGGAGATCGCAGCCTCCGTTTTCCACATGGTGAAACGGCCAACCTGGGCGCAGAGTTCCCCGGCAACGCCTTTCGCGCCGAGGCGGGCCTTCACTCCCGGGTTGACTATCAATCGGCGAGCTAGTAGGCGTGACGGCCCGCGCGCGGCGTCGATCGAGCCGCCCTCCAACCACCGCTAGCAGAGAACACGATGGGAAGATTCGACAGCCGAAACTCGAAGAAGATGCGCCAGCGCAAAGCGCAGGCAAAGAAGAAGGCCCGCGAAGCGCGCCAGGCCGAGCAGGTTCGCAAGGATCGCTCGAACGGCTGAGCGCGCGCTCAGCTGAGACCGAGCTCTCGGCGCCCGAGCTCGACTCGGCGCCACGCCCGACGAGGGCGTGCAAGCCCTCCGGGTCGGGAGCAACGCCGAGGGCACGCGCTCGGCGTCTGCGCGTGCGCGACTAGGCGCCGAGCGGCGCACGGACGGCGAGAGCCCCGCGCTGCCAGTAGCCGTCCCAGGGCGGTGCCGGCAGCTCTCCTCAGCTCCAGCGAGCCGCCGCGGCCCCGGAGCCTCACCAAAACAGCGCCCGAGCGAGATGCTCCGGGCGCTGTTTCATTTTCCTCAGCGGATCGTCTTACTCGGTAGGTGGACGTCCCTCGGGCGGCCAGGGCGGAGCACCTGCACGGGCTCGCCGAGCAACCCGGGCGCCCCCGCCAGGCGGGACTCCTCGACCAACTGCCAACCACCACCTGGGTTGCCCCAGACTTGCCGCAGCCGAGTTCCCTGCACCGAAGTCTCGTCGCTCCGGACCCAAACCACGTCCACGAGGACTTCAGCGCGCTCTGACGACTCGACCTGAAGCGAGGCCACTTCGATGTCGACGACGCGAAGCGCGCCCCCCCACTGCGCGCGGCTCTGGAGCAGCTCGGAGCGCACGTCCGCAGCCATGTGCTCGGAAGCGACATCCATCCGCCCGAACCGAGTTGCGACGTTGAAATCCCGCGCCACCTGAGACACGTCCGCGCTGGGCGAGCTCGCCGCCGAACACGCGATGGCCCCCCAGAGCGCTAGGCCCTCGACGAGGCGCCGGGAGCAAACCCGCCGTAGCGCGGCGAACGCGGCGCCGAGACAAGCGCCAGCCCATGGCCCACTCGTTAGCACGGAGCCATCATAGCCGCTCTGCGGCCAACCATGCATGGATAATGCTCGCCCGCGTCAGGTCGTCGAATTGGGTGCGCGGTCGAGTCGAGCCCACGTGGCGCACACGCACCACCCTACAAGTCATCGTGGAAGAGCGGCTCCCGATTTCGGACGTAGCGCTGGATCAGCTTCCTCGCGTCGTCGTCCACTTCCAAGAAGCTCGCCCCGAACCCGGGCGGCGGTCCGCCGCCGGGCCCAGCCGAGCGAATCCACTCGACCTTTGCCGGGGCCTGGAAGCTGTAGCCGCCTGGCAGCGTCACATCGAGCAGCAGTTTCTGCCCCACCTGCATCGCCGCATACGTCTCGACGAACAAGCCCCCGGAGGCAACCACGTCGCCCGGCGACAGCCCCTTGTAGAAGTTGGTCGCACTGTGTGCGCCCAGGGAGGCTTCGACACGCAGCGCGTCGCCGGCGTTTGCGTCCCCCGCGGCGTCGCCAGCGGCTCGGGGCGGAGGGACCTCGCCTGCGTCCGCCTGCAGCGCGCTGGCGAGCTCTCGCACCAAGCCGAGAGTATTGGCAATCGAGCTCAGCCCTTCCTTGCTGGCGGAATGGCCCTCGTACTCGGGTGCCTGTAGCAGTTGAAGAGCATCTCGCAGCGCCTGCAGGGTTTCCTGCACGCCGTCGGTTCGATGCGAGCCGAGCTCGACCTGCGTCTCCAAGTCCGCGAGCCGCTCCATGGCCGCCGCCAGCGGACGAGTCACGGTGAGCAGCTCGCCGGGCGAATCGGGTGCCTGCAAGACCTGCAGACCCTTCGCCAAACTCTCTCGCGCCTGTCGCGCCAAGGTCGCTGCGGTCATTGCCAAACGGATTCCTCGAGTGTGTGGTGGTGGCTACCCGACGCCGCGCGGCGGGCTCTCGAATGGCAACGGCAAGCTCGCAGAGATTCCGAACCTTCCGACCCGCTCGGTCTCCCATTTCCGCCCCGGGGCCCACGCTGGCTGGGCGCGGGTCGCCAGAACGGGGGGGCACTGATGGGATCCGTCGCCTGCGCCAGTGTCCCGCTCCCGGTCAAAAAAACTTGGTGCGCGTCTCTGCGCGCTGCTACGCCAGAGCGATGAGCAATGCCACGCGGAGTCGCACACTGGGTGCGTTTCTGCGCGCAGGTAAGCGATTCGATCCCTCCGCGGCCAGGCGCCCGCTGTTGATCTTCGAAGATGTCTACAAGTCGTTCGAAGAGCGCTCCGTGTTCCGGGCATTGAACCTGCGCATCGAACGAGGAGAGTTCGTGTTCGTCACCGGTCCGTCGGGCGCCGGCAAGAGCACGCTGCTTCGCCTCGTCTACGCCGCGCAACGCGTGGATTCGGGCCGGCTCTTGTTCATGGGGCGCGAGGTGGGCAACCTGACGGCCCAGTCGATCCCGTTTCTTCGGCGCAACATTGGCGTGGTCTTTCAGGATTTTCGGCTCGTTCCGAACTGGACGGTGTCGGAGAACCTCACACCTCCGCTCGAGGTCTTGAGCGTGCCCCCGCGTCTCATACGCCCCCGTATCGGTGAGGTCCTCGAGCGCGTGGGGCTTGCGGGGCGCGGCAATGACCTCGCTGGCACGCTCTCGGGAGGCGAGCAGCAGCGCGTTGCCGTGGCGCGGGCCATCGTGGGAGAGCCGGCACTGGTCTTGGCGGACGAGCCCACGGGAAATCTCGACCCACAGCTCGCGGTCGATATTTTGGGCCTCTTCGAGGATATTAACGAGACGGGGGTGACCGTAATGTTTGCTACGCACGACCGAAGTCTCTTGGACATTCGGCCACGGCGGGTTCTCGTTCTGAGCGACGGGCGTACGGTTGACGCACCGCAGGGCTTGGGAGAGCCCTCGTTGCCACGAGACACCGTTGCCTAGGGAATAGGTCGCTTCGGCACACCGTCGACCTGCGGGGCGACGAACGGCTGCAGTCCAGATTCCAACCCGTACCCTCCCTCCCACCGATGAATGCCTGGAAACGAGCGCTGCGCGGCGGCCGCCATGATTGGCAACTTCAAGTCCTCAGTGTGTTCAGCGTGGGCGTGGCCTTCGTGTGCCTCGCCATCTCGCTGCTCGTCGTGACGAACGTCGAGCAACTCAAAACTCGCTGGACCCACTCCGGTCGTGCGTCCGTCTTCCTCGATGCGAGCGCCACCGCGGAGGACGTGCGCGCCATCGCCAAGGCGCTCGAGGGCACCGCCGGCGTCACATCCGTGGAGCACATCAGCAGCGAGGAGGCCAGGCGGCAGCTGATTGGAGGGGGGGACGACGTGCTCTCTTCTCTGCCGCCGGATGCCTTTCCAGCCTCGCTCGAAGTGCAGGTGTTCGACCCGCATGGCAGCGGGTCGTTGAAGAGGTTGGCAGAGCGCCTGGAGTTCCTGCCGAAGGTCGAGCAGGTTCAGACCTACGAGGCTTGGGGGGATAAGCTCGCCGCCCTTCTTCGTTCTGCCGTGGCTGCCGCCGGAGTGCTGACCCTCGTCGTCCTGGCCACCGTGATCACCGTGGTGGGATCGACGATTCGCCTCAGCCTGCAACACCGCAAGGTCGAGGTGGAGGTGTTGCAGGTAGTGGGCGCCACCGACTCGTACGTGCGGCGGCCGTTCATCATCGAAGGAGCAGCGCAGGGCGCCCTCGGGGCCCTGGGCGCGCTGAGCATCGTGGTGGTTCTGTTCCTGGTCGTCACCCGCCAGCTACAGGGGCCACTCTCCACGATGCTCGGCTCGCCGCTTGCATTCATTCCTTGGTACGGCGTGGCAGGGCTCGTGCTCCTCGGCACGCTGTTGGGCGCGAGCTCGGCCCACCTCAGCCTGCGAAAGTTGATGTCAGCATGAAACACGTCGCGCTGGCAGCGCTGTTGACCCTTCTGGCCGCGACGACAACCGCGGAGGCCGAGCGCGAGCGGCTTTGGTCGACGCCTGCGACCGAGGCCAGCCCTGCCGCCAGCTCGGTGGCAGACCTGCTGCCGGAGCAAGTCGACGAACGAGCGCGGCAGCTCGACAGCACACTCGCAAACCTTCGAACGGAGTCCGAGCGGCGCAGGCGCCTCCTCGTGGCGCGGGGGCGTAGCTACGTCAAGCTGGCGCGCGCAGGGCTGCTGCCGGCCAGCGGAGGCATGCGCGCGCTGTCGGACCATGCGGCGCGCATGGAGAGGCTTCGACGAGGGATCGCCGAGGATCTGCGTCGGCAGGAGCAAATCCAGCAGGAGCAGGTGCGGGCGGCCCGCGCGCTCGAGCAGCTGCAGAACCTCGCCCCGGCCGAGCGCACCGCGCTCGCGCGGGCACGCAACGCGATCCTCGCCGCCGAGGAGCGTGAGGCCGCGTTTCACAAGGCGTTCGAAACGAACTGGAAGCCTCCCGCCACGACCACCATCTATGGCGCGACGTCCAACCAGGGCGAAGCGAACGAGGGGGCGTTCACCGCGCGCCGCGGAAGGCTTCCATTCCCCTTGGCGGGCCGCGCGCAGCTTCGCGCGGTGACCAGCCCCTCGGGTTCCGGCAAGGCCCTCGCACTCAGCGGGAGCCCAGGCAGCCGAGTGCGCGCCGTCCACGCCGGCCACGTCGCCTTCGCGGACGAGTACGGAGACCTGGGCAAGACGGTGATCATCGACCACGGCGAGGGGCACTTCAGCGTGACCTCGCGCCTGAGCAGCCTCGCGGTTCACGCCGGCGACGAGCTTGGCTCAGGAACCGAAATTGGCACCTTGGGGGCGTGGCGCGGCCGAACGGAGCTCCTGTTCGAGATTCGGCGCGGCGAAGAGACGCTCGACACGCCGAAGTGGTTCGGCCTGTGAACGAGGTCGGCCGGTAGCCCTGTTTCTCGACGCGAGGCAGCGGACGTTTCGAGGCAACTCGCCACACGGATGACCGAGACACTTCTGTGCTCTCCATCGCCGTCCATGCCTCGGGTGGCCGCCCGTCGACTGGGACGCGGACCGACCCCTTCCCGGGCCTTGGCCCCGGGGGGCTCGGCCGCGCGGCGGCCTTGCGATCGCAGCGAGCGGGGGCCGCGGCACGAGCCGCCGGGGCCGCGGCCCGCGCGGGTCGAGCGGTGGCACGTCGGGCCTCACGGCCCCGAAAATGGCCGGTTGTGGGCTGAAGTCCTCGCCGGCCTGGGATAATACGAGAGAGTGAGCGAGCTCACCGGGGTGCCACCGGCAGCGGCCCCGGGGAAACGGAACCCAGCAATGAGTATCGATGGAATCGGGCGCGGCGGAGGTCCTCCGAAGATCGGCGGCAAGTCTCCTGCGGTAGACGCAGGGAGCGGCGAAAAATTCGAGGTCCCTGCCGCGCGGGCGGGGGGGTCCGTAGAAGAGGCGAAAGGGGCCGAGCTGCTCGGTCAGGTGCAGAGCGGGGAAGTCAGCCTCGACGCCTACCTCGACATTCGAGTGGGGCAGGCCGTCCACCACCTCGAGGGATCGCTCACGGCCGAGCAACTGCAGTTCATCAAAGGAGAGCTGCGTCAGCAGCTTCAGGAGGATCCCGTACTCGCGGACCTCGTGCGACGCGCCACGGGCAAGGCGGTCTCCGGCTCCGAGGGTTGACGTGGTGTGTCGCCGCGCAGGGCAACGACCCGGGAGGTGGACTCTCGGCCGCCCCCCACGGGCGGACGCCCCGGGCTGCTCCAGGCAGCGAGCGAGAGCCAAGGCCGCCGCGCGCCGGCTCTGGCTGGCCGCAGCGTTCGGCATCGCCCCGAGCTGCCGTCCGCCGAGTCCCCCCGCCGCCACGACGCCAGCGCCGGCTCCCTTTCCAGCCGCCGACCTGCCCGGAGGCGACCCAGCCCAGACGCCGGTGGTCGGGCGCCCACCGCCAGCGCAGCGCGAGGCGCCCCCCCCTGCGGCCCCCGAGGCGCCGGGCGTGCGGCTCTCCTCGGACCCTCCGCCCCTTTCGGCGCGGCGCCAGTGGCGCTACGAGCTGATTTGGGATCGGGGCCAAATCGACGCCAGCTCCGTCCGAGGCGTGTGCCTCACGCACGCCAGCCCCACCCAGCGTCAGCTCGGCCGGTTTGCGCTGGAGCTATGGGTGGGCAAAGAGTTGCTCGAACGACTGCGCTTCGATTTTCCCCTGCTCGGCGGGGAGGTTCCGAGCGCGGCGGGAGAGCCGGGTCGGCCCCCCCCCATATCCTTCGGGCCCGGTGCCCGCACGTCGGCGGTGATTCAAGTCCCACACAGCCCCCGCGCCACTCGCGCGCAGATCGTGGATCGCGCGTCGGGGGAACGAGTACGCGTCGCCTGGCCCCCGGCCGACTCGGCGCGAGTCTTCGCTACCTGCGCCGAGAGCCTGGGCCCGGGTGACCAGCCCCGGGAAACGCCACTCGGCGCGCCCCCGCCCGACCCCCGCCCCCCGGGCGTCCAGACTTCGCCGCGATTCTGACGGCCCGCGCGACCGGCGCGGGGGGGCTCGGCGCGGGGGAACCGGTTGCGGTGGCCCGTTTTCCAGTGCCTCAGCCCCGCGGACGGTCGGACCGGCGCCAGATCGCGAGGGTAGCCCCCGCGGCGCGCGCGCGGTGGCCCGTTTCTCCAGCGCGCGGCCCCTCTGGGGGGCGAGCCCGGCGGCGCCCCCCTTTGGTGACGGACCGCTTCGGCCGTGGGATCCCGACACATCATGTCGTGCAGCGAATGTGGACACGAGAACGTAGACAGCGCGAAGTTCTGTGCCGGATGCGGCCAGCCCCTCGCCATTCCGGCCGCCGGAGACGACCCCTTCTTGGGTCAGGTCGTCGGGGGTCGCTACCGAGTCGTCGAACGAATCGGGGAAGGCGGGATGGGGGTCGTCTACGCGGCCGAGCAGAAGCTTGGCTCGACCGTGCGCAAAGTGGCCGTCAAGACGCTCCATGCGCAGCTCTCGCAGGACCCATCCATCACCGCCCGCTTTCATCGAGAGGTCGGCACGGTGGCCGCGCTCGAGCACCCGAACACGGTGCGTGTCTACGACTTTGGCTCGACCGGTGACGGAACGCTCTACATCGCGATGGAGTTCCTCGACGGACAATCGCTCGGCGACCTGTTGCAGCGCGGCGAGGTGCTGGGGCTCGATCGCATCCAGCACATCCTCCGTCAGATCGCGGGCTCGCTCGACGAGGCGCACGACAAGGGAATCGTTCATCGGGATCTGAAACCGGAGAACGTCCTGCTGGTGCAGCGCGCCGGAGAAAAAGACGTCGTCAAGCTGGTCGATTTCGGGATCGCGGCGCGAACGGAGTCCGTTGACGCGGAGCGCGAACAGAAACTGACGCAGCAGGGCACCGTGCTCGGCACGCCCCCGTACATGAGCCCGGAGCAGTTCACGGGGCAGTCGCTGGACCGGCGGAGCGACATCTACTCGCTTGGCGTCATGCTCTACGAGCTCGTCAGCGGACGGCTGCCGTTTCAAGCGGACACACCGTGGCAATGGGCGACTCACCACATGACCACGAGCCCGGAGCCGCTGGAAGCGGTCTCCACGCGTCCGGTCCCCGACTCGGTGCGAGCTGCCGTACACCGGGCCCTCGAAAAGGACCCGAGCAAGCGGTATGGGAGCGTCAGCGAGCTGTGTGACGCGTTTCGAGGCGCGGGGGTCGCGGCGGCTTCGCCCCCGATGACGGCGGCGGCTTCGGCCATGAGCGGGCAAGCCGCACTCGAGCCCGGTGCCGCCACCGCCCGGACGATGGCCATGGAGGAGGCTCCTGCGATGGCCGTCGGGGTTGCGCCAACCGAAGCGATGCCGGTCGCGGTCGCCGCCCGGCCCGCGCCCGGCGCCGCGGCGCCCGGGCGCGGGCCGGGCCAGCGCGCTCCACAGGGTCGCGGCTTGATCTACGCCCTGAGCGGGGTCGGGGTCGCGCTGGTCGCCGCCATGGGGATCGTCGCCGCCGGCCAAGGGAGCTCCAGCGACCCGCTTCCCCCAAATGATTCCTCTCTCGCGGCGACCTCACCCAACCAGGAGCCGACCCCTCCGGTATCCGAAGCTCCCCCGGAGAAGGAGTTGGCCCCCGTGGAGCCCATCCTCGATCCCGAGCCGGCGCCCCCGCCCGCGCCGCCACCGAAGCAGACCCGCAGGCCGCGGGCAACCGCCGAGCCGAAGGCGCCCGCGAAGAAGTCGCAACCGGCGCCAAAGCCCCCGGCCCCGGCGAAGCCACCGCCCAAGCCGCCGTCGGCTGCGGCGGCGGCCGCAGCCGCCGCAGCCGCCGCGGCCGCCGCGGCCGCCGCCACGACCGTATCCGCAGCGGATCCGTGCGGAGACTGCGACCGAGCGATCTCCAACCGCGACGTGCTCGGCGCCGCCCGAGCCTACGCCCAGTGCACGAGCTCCGGCGAGAAGGCGCGGTGCAAGGCGAAAGCGACCCGATTGGCCCCGACGGTCGCGAAACAGATGGCCTTCAACGGCAAGTGTGCCGAGGCGAAGGCCATCATCGCGGCTGGGCAGCAAATGGGAATACCCGCGAGCCGTTTCTCGAAGGCGACCAAAGAATGCAAGTAGGAGAATTCGGAGAATTGCACGCTGAGTTCAGTAAGTATGCGGGACCGATTGCAGCGGGGCTGCAGTGGCTGGATGTTGGCTTGACGCCCTGGGTTGCGACCCGGTAGATCGCCCTCAATGGGCAAGCAAACCGCCATGCGCTGGTCGCAAGTGCGCCGAACCGAACAGTTTCGGGGTAGCTGGGTTGCGCTCGACAACTGCCGTCACGATCCGGTCACGCGTCAACCGATCGAAGGGGACGTGGTGGATTCCGACGAGGATCTCACCGACCTTTGCCGTCGCATGCGTGAAATGGGGCGAAGCTCCTGTGCAGTGTTGTTCTGTTCCGGTGAGGTGTTCATCGAGCATCCGGAGCCGACGCCGGCAGCGAGCTCGGTGGGTAGCGAGGTGCCCGAATCGGGCTTCGCCAGCGAAGGGTAGCCTCGACATCGATGCACACGGGGAGGCCGCCGCCAGGCGGCTCACCGCGGGGCGAGCGGTGGTTCGTGTGCTCCGTTTCGCCGAGGACCAGCGGAGCGCGGTCGCGCGATGTGGCGAAGGTGCCGGCGGCGCGCGGAAGACGCGCCTGGGCTGACCAACCCACGTCGCCGCCACGCCTCTTGCCGAGGGGTGGCGGCGCGGTGCCGCCGCGGCGGCTAGCCCGGATCTCTCACGACCGCAGGACCGAGGGTGCGAGGAGGAAGTGGATCTTCAGTCCAGCTGCCCGCCGGGCGCGCGCCGGCAGACTGGCTGTCTGCCCCGCACGCGCTGCCGGGCAGCTGGGCGAAAAAAAACACGACTCATCGCACCCTCGGGACCAGGTCGTGAGAAATCCGGGCTAGTCGACGACCGGCTTGACGATTGCCTTGCCGTTCTTGACCACGACCTCGAAATCGACGTTTCGCCCGGCGTACTGCTGACGCAGCTTGGCTTCCGTGGCCCGTAGGCTCTTCTCGAGAGCCGCGCGCGAAACCTTTCCGGCTTGATTGAGCCGGTCGCGCTCCCGAACCAGCAGACCGTGGAGCTCGGACATACGATCATCGCTCAGCCTGGCGGCCGCCACGGCGCGCCGCTCTTGGACCTCCGCGCGCGCCGTGGCGCGAGCTTTCGCCGCCTCCCAAGCGGCTCCTTCGGAGCGCCCTGCCTCCTTGCGAACCTGGTGCGCTCGAGCCTGTTGCTCGCGCTGCTTCCGTTGCTCCGCGGCGCGCTGCTGGGCGGCCTCCCAAGCCTCTGCGCGTTGGGCTTCGGCGGCCGCCCCCCGCACGCGCGCCTCCTCGGCCCGCTTGGCTTCGGCACGCTCGGCCGCTTGGGCTCGCCTTCGATCCGCTTCGGCCCGTTTCGCCTCCGCGTCGGCGCGCTTCGCCTCGGCCTGAGCGGCAGCCTCGGCTCGCTTCCTCAGATCTTCAGCACGTCGGGCTTCCGCGCGCAGGCGCTCCTCCTCCGCACGCTTGACTTCCGCCGCCGCGCGCTGGCGCCGTTCTTCGGCACGCCGGGCCTCGGCGCGCTTGGCGGCCTCCGCCTCCGCTCGCTGGCGCTCCGCCTCCGCACGCTTGGCCGCCGCCGCTTCCGCGCGCTGGCGCTCCTCCGTACGTTTCGCTTCCGCCGCCGCACGCCGGCGCTGTTCTTCGGTACGCCGAGCCTCGGCACGCTTGGCCGCCGCCGCGGCCGCCTCCGCGCGCTGACGCTCCGGCTCCGCACGCTCGGCCGTCGCCTCCCCTCGCTGGCGCTCCTGCGCAACCTTGGCTTCCGTGCGTCTGCGCTCCGGCTCCGCACGCTTGGCCGCCCCCGCTTCCACGCGCTGGCGCGCCTGCGAGCAGTTGGCTTCGGCAGCCCGCCGTCGGTCGGCCTCGGCGCGCTTCGCTGCGTCCGCGCGCCTCACCTGCCTCGCCGCCGGATGCGCCGCAGCGCCTGCCGAGGTCGACTTGCGCTCTTCCCGCGCCTGCCTCTGCGCCGCCCGGGAACCCACCCGCGCAGCCTCGGGCGGACTCGCGCCAGCGCCGGGGACCGCCCTGCCGCTGCCCGCGGTCGCCCGGGGGCCCTCCGAAGCGGCGGTCGCCTCCGCTCGACGAGCCCGAAGTCGCTCGTGAAGCTCTCTGCGGGCGGCATCGAGGTCCTCGGCGGAGGTCGGCTTGTTCGTCGCGAGGGGCGCCTTTCCCCCAGAGCCACGCCTAGCCTCCGCCTTCGCCAGCGCCGCAGCTCGCTTGGCCTCGATGCGAGCCTTGGCCTCCGCGCGACGTGCGGAGGCCTCCGCCCTGGCTCGTTCGTCGGAGGCGGCCTTCGATTCGGGTGCGGCAGAAACCGCCGCGCGGACGCGTTCGGCGCTGGCGCGAGCCGCCTTCGCCTCTTCCAACGCGGCGGCGGCTCGCCGCCGCGCCGCCTCGGCCTTGGCCCGGCTCTCCGGCTCGGCTTTGGCTCGGCTCCGCGCCTCCGGCTCGGCCTTGGCCCGGCTCTCCGGCTCGGCTTTGGCTCGGCTCCGCGCCTCCGGCTCGACTTTGGCTCGGCTCCGCGCCTCCGGCTCGACTTTGGCTCGGCTCCGCGCCTCCGGCTCGGCCTTGGCCCGGCTCTCCGGCACGCCGCGCGGAGGCGCCTTCGCCTCGGCCTCCGCGCCCCCGCCACGACCGGGCGTCCCCGCCCCTCGGGCCCCCTTTGCGGAGCCCTGCCCAGCCGCTAGATCGCCCGGCACCGGCGGGAGCGGTGCAATGTCTTGGACGCTCGGTGCCGTGTGCTCGGAGAGCGCCACCACCTCCTGGCGAGAGGGCATACGGCGCGGCGGCGGGAGCGGGTTGGTTGGAGCCGCGGACACCGAAGAAGGCGGGGCGGAGGCGTCGCCCGAGGGAGCGGCTGCGACCCGAGCGGCTTCCCTGTCCTCGGCGATTCGCAGAGCGGGAGAGCTGCGGCTGCGACCGGCAGGCACCGAGCCGGGCGGCAGGTTCGAAGCCCGTTCCACGGCCGCATTGGCGTCGGCGAGCGCCTTTCGCAAAGCCTCGTCCGGATCCTCCTGCAGCAGAGAATCGAGGTCGTCCTCGGCCCTGCGCGTCGCCTCCGCGCGCTCCTCTGCCTCCTTGAGGGCACTTTCCGCGCGCTTCTTGTGATTGCGCCTGCGATCGAGCTCCGCCGGAGCACTGCCGAAGCGACTCTTGGCCCGCGCGACGTGCCGGTGGTAGGTGCCGTTCTCCATCTCGCGACACACCCTGAGCCAGTACTGCTGGAACGCGTTGTATCGCTGGATCAGCGTCTGCAGCTTGAAGCGCTTCGCGGTGTTGCGAATCTTCGCCTTGCGGAGCTTCTGAATGCGTCGATCGACGTCTTTGCGGGGGACGCTCGGCTCGAGGCGCTCGATGCCGAGGAAGTACTGCTCGTAGAGGGCGCGCAAGCGCTCGAGGCGCGTCTCGAGCTCCTGAAGCTCGATGTCGACCTCACTGAGGGCATCCCGGGTGGTAGCTCGGCCCGCCATCAGTCCGGAAGTGGAGTGATCCTCAAGTTGTCGAAGCAGACCTTCGCATTCCAGTCGTTGAAACCGAAGTGATCGTGACCGACACCCGCGAGTGGCTCGGAGTCCTCGAATCGCAGGATCGGCGTGTCGTCGACCCACCAGCCTACGGTCTTGCCGTCGCTGCGCTCGATGCGGAAGCGGTAGGTTTGCGCTGGAGCCACGGTTCTACGAACGAAATCGGCGCTTCCCGGAAGCAGCTTAATCTCGCGTCGATCCGGAGCATGCTCGTCCAGGCGGGCCAGCACGTGCAGCGAGTTCTTCCATCCGCCGAAGATCACGAGGTAGCTCGTGGCGTCATTGTAGGAAGAGGTCGTCGCGGCACTGCGCCCGCTCCCCCACACCTCCACCTTGATGTCGCCCTCGGGCGAGTAACTCGTTGCCTCGAACTCGATGCGTGCATTGATCGGCATGATTCGGCGAAGCCAAACCGGCCGATTGCGTGCTCCACGCCCGCACAGCCGCCCCTCCTCGATCCGCCAGACGGGGGAAAGCGCAGCGTAGGCCGGGCCGAGCGCGGCGCGCTGATAGTCGTCGAAAAAGGCCACGCGCAGCGCTTCGGACGAAGGAGCCGGAGGGGATCCTTGCTCCAGCGCCCCCCCTGCCGGCGGCAGCGCCGCGTTGGCCGGAGCCGCCGGCGCCCCGGAAGACTCGCGTTTCGGCCGCTCGCGCGGAACGCAGCCAACGGCGACCACGGCAAGGGCCACGCACGCCCGCGGGAGGCGCGGCATGCGGCGGAGACTCCGAAACCGAAAAAACTGAAGCATGGCGGCAGGAAACTCTCGATCTCGTCGAGCGACAACCGGAAACTGGCCCGCAAGAGAGGCTCTTCACTCTGCCGTGCATCCCGTACTCTTTCGGGTCTACCTCCCGTTCGACACACTGTACGCCCCCGACCTCCTCATCGGGCTGGCCCTCGCCCTGCTTGCGTGCGCGGCCGCCTTGGCGATGCTCGCCGCCCGGGCCGCGGCCGGCATTGCGCTCGGTGGCGCCCTGGCCATGGCGTTGGTGTGGCTGGCCATGCCCGCCCTGCAGCTGCACGCTCGGCCCATCGTGATGACGACGTTCGGGGTGTCGCTCGCCTGCGGCGGCGGGCTATGGGTCCTTGCGACGCAGCGTCAGGGGACCCGTCTCGGCCTGCACGCCGAGCGGACGGCAACCTGCTCGATGGTCTGCGCCGGAGTCGCCCTGGTGGGTGCCCGAGTCGGGTTCCTGCTCACCCACGGCCGAGCCCACGACGGCGAGGCCGCGGCCTCTCCAGAGCGCATCGCCTCGCTTTCCGACAGCGGGCTTTGCCTGCCGGGAGCAGTCGTCGCCGGCCTGCTCGCTGCGCTCTGCTACCACCGCGTCGCGCGCACGGGCCGTGCGCCCCATTGGCTCGACGCGACCGCGCCCGGGTTGTGCATGGCGCTGTGCCTCGGGCACCTCGGGGAATATGCGTTCGGCTCGGGGTACGGAATCGCCCTGGCGGGAGACTCGTGGTGGACCGAGCTGGGGCGCTTCCCGCATTGGCCCGACACCTCGATGCCCGGCGGCGCGGGGTCGCCCGCTTGGGCATTCTACGTGACCCAGCGCGCGCTTCCCTGGGAGGCGAGCGCGGCTCCGCCCGTCCACCCCCTGCAGTTGTATTCCGCGCTCGGCGCGCTCGCCTGTGGAGCGTGGGCGACGGGCTTCCGCAAGCGATTCGGCGGAGAGCTCTTTCTCGAGGTCACACTTGGCTACCTGGTGCTCCAGCTCGCACTGTATCCCCTGCGAGAGCCAAACCAGCGCTCGCTGCTACACGCAGCGGTCGTGTCTGGGCTTGCGCTCGCCGCGACCACTTGGCTGTGGCGGCGCCGGCGCCCCCCCTTTACCGGTGCGGCCGAGCGATCGTAGCGAAGGGGAGAAGCAGCCGGCGATCGCGAGGATAGTTCGCGGACGATGACCACCGCGACCCAGACAACAACCAAGACCAGATGACGAAGAGTGCCGCCAACGCCGTTCGACGGCGCCCCTCACCCGAGGGCTGTCGGCGGGCGGGCGCATTTTTCGCCGGCATCGGGGCCAGGCTTCACTGCAACGTTGTCGAACCAAGGAAATTCACCATGCCCGCTACCCTCACCACACGTCGTTTCTCTCTCTGCGCCGCCAGCGCGCTCTCGGTCTCCACTCTGCTCGCCTGCGCGAGCGACCAAAACGAGCCCGAGAACCCCGCCCAGTACCAGCAGCAGCAGTATCCAGGCGCCTACCAGGCGCAGCCGGGCGCCCCCGGATACCAGCAGCAGCCCGGCTACCCCGCACAGCAGCCAGGGGCTCCGGCGGCGGGCGGCTACCCGCAACAGCAGCCCTACCCGCAACAGCAGCCAGCGCAGCCCGGGGCGTATCCTGCGCCCGGCGCCACCCCGGGCGCTCTTCCGCCGGCGGCCGCGGCGCTGCCGCCCCCCGGAACTGGCGGCGCGCTCGCCACGCCGGCCGCGCCCGGGAGCTTGGCGACTCCGATCGACGCGACGGCCGTCGCCGCGGCGCAACCGATCATCACGCAGCTGGCCAGCGCGCGCGCGCCTGCTGGCGCTCAGCCGCTCGGTGCGGTGCTGGCCGGCAACTTCCAGCAGGGCCAGCAGCTCGAGGCCGAAATCCAAATGGAGCCCGGGAAGTGCTACACCGTCGTTGCGGCCGGGCTCCCGCCGGTGGCCGAGGTGGACATCAAGCTCATCGCCACGATGCCCATGGCGGGCATGGCTCCCGTTCTGGCCGTGGACAACTCATCGGGGGCGGAGGCCACGCTCGGGGAAAAGCCCAACTGCTACAAATGGGCCTGGCCCATCGCCGCGCCGGTCAAGGTGACCGTCTCCGTTCGCAGCGGCTCCGGGCTGGCTGCCGCGCAAGTGTTCGTGAAGTGACCATCGGTCAGACGGAAAGCCGGCACGCCCGGCGCCGACCGCCCGATCGCGGACCCGCCGTACCGGAGCACCCCTGAACCGAAGGGGCGCGCGGGCGCGCCGACGCTGCGGGGCGCGCCCGGGGGGAGATTTCGGCACCTACCGAGGGTCGGCGCCCGCGCCTTCGCTGAGCAGGCGCAGACCCAGCAGGGTCAAATCCGGCTCGACCCGTTGGATCGTCCGGCAGTGTTGGCGAATCAGGCTGGCGAGGCCCCCCGTGGCGAGCGTCCGGCAGGGGAAGGCCAGCTCTTGGCGCAACCGCTCGACCAGCCCGTCCACCATGCTGGCGTGACCGAGAACGACTCCGGATTGAATCGCGTGCCGGGTGTTCGTACCGAGCGCGTGGGGTGGCGCGGCCATTTCCACGGCCGGCAGCTGCGCGGTACGGCCGATCAGCGCCTCCAGCGCCGCGCTGGGGCCGGGGGCGATGATGCCCCCTAGGTACTCCGACGCCGGAGAAATGCAGTCGAGGGTCGTCGCCGTGCCAAAATCGACCACGACGACGCCGTGACCAGGGGGCTCGTTGCGAAACAGGTGGCACGCCGCAACCGCGTTGACCAGTCGATCGGCCCCGACTTCCTTCGGATTGTCGCAAGCTACCGGCAATGGCACCTCGAGATCCCGCCCCACGCAGGCCGCTCGGACACCGAAGGCGAGGGACACCGCGTCGACGAGGCACGCGGTCAGCGGAGGGACGACACTCGCCACCACGGCGCCCGTCACCCGCGTGCCCGCCGGCAGCCGAAGTGTCGCAACCTGGTGCAGCACCGCCGCGTACTCGTCCGAGGTCAAACCACGCCGCGTGCCGAGGCGAAACGTATGAGCCAGGACCTCTCCGGCAAAAAGACCGCAGGTCAGGTTGGTGTTTCCAATGTCGACCGCGAGCAGCATCGGCCCACGAACGGTAGGTCAGCCGAGTCGACAACTCTAAGGAAATTCGCGCCCTCCTTCCCTCCGTCCGTCGCGACCGTTTCCGCGCTGAACGAAATCGTGCGGGTAGACGAAAGATTGTGACGCCGCCGCGGCCGCAATCGATTGCGCGTCGCGCCCGCCAGGACCAGAAAAAAGCGACGCCGGGGAGGATGACGAACGCGTCGCGGTCGCGCTATAGGGATTCGCCGCGGAGACCGGCAGCCCCGGCTCCCAGTTTTCGTCACGAACAGGCACTTGCTATGAGCCCATCCACCAAACAGCCTTCCCCGTCTCTCGTGGAGCGCCTTGTCGGCCTCGCCAAGGTCGTGGTGCCTCCCGCTTTCGCCGCCGGTATCGCGGTTCAGTACGTGCCGAACCCCGGCATCGGGGAGAACCCCGAGCCCCACTACGAGTTCGAAGCGCCCGAAGAGGTCAAGGCCATCTTGGTCCGCAGTTGCATGGACTGTCACTCCAACGAGACCCGGTGGCCCTTCTACGCTCGCCTCGCGCCGCCTTCGTGGCTGCTGATGAAGGACGTCGAGGAAGGGCGCGGCGTGCTCAATTTCTCCGAGTGGGGCGACTATGACGACGAGGACAAGGCCATCGACAAGGAGGGCGCCTGGGAGCAAATCGAGGCGGGGACGATGCCGCCGTGGTTCTACTACCCGCCGCATCCCGACGCCTGGCTCAGCGACGAGGACAAGGCCATCTTGAAGAAGTGGATGATCGAGACCGAGGAAGAAGAAGAGAAGAAGGAAGCCAAGGCGGGCGGCTGATCGCAGCACCTCGTCTGCTGCTCCCCACGGGCCGCTTCGTCGACGGGCTCGCCTTCACGGCCCCGCGCTTCGCGCCGACGGCCCCGCGCTTCGCGCCGACGGCCCCGCGCTTCGCGCCGACGGCTCCGCGCTTCGCGCCGACGGCTCCGCGCTTCGCGCCGACGGCTACTGCGGTGGCCCGCCGAGCTCGATGGACCCGAATCCGGAGGTCTGGAGCCGGTAATCAGGCCCGGGATCGACCCAGAAAACCTGAGACTCCCGAGACACCACCGTCTCGTCGGCAGGGTCCGGATCCCAGTCGCTGACGGAGATGTCGAAGCCGTAGGTGAAGCCCCTCTCGGGGGGGAACTGGTCGGGCTGCGACTGATCCCCCTGGATGCCGGTGAGGAATCGCCAGGTCAACGAGGATTCGATTCGGTAGCAGGCCTGACCGATCCGCGCGGCGCGGAACGCCCGTTGATTGTCCAGCGGTGGCCGTCGCGTGGTGAAGAAATCACTGCCGACGCCGAAGAAGATCCGGTGATCGTCGTTGCCATAGCTGCTCGTTTGGGCCCGGTCGTCGAAGGCATCGAAGAAGAACGTCATCGACTCTTCGCAATCTGCGATCGACCGGCACCCTGGATCGGCGGGGACGGGATCTCCGGGAGACTCGCGCGGATCCAAGTAGATGTCGGGGTCGAAGACCTCGATGACCGTGTACAGCGATCCCGCGTCCCAGGCCACGCGGAAGTAGGCGTCCAAATCGGTGCGCAAAGGCAGGGTTTCGAACGCCCCGACCGGAGCGAACTCCGGATCCTCGCAGCCCGGGTTGCCGCAGGTCTCCCGCAGCGCGTAGGCAGGGACCCCGCCCCAGTCGTCGATCTGCCCGTCGACCTGCACCGTCTTCTCCGGCACGCTCAGCGGCGGCGTCGAATCCGCCACACTGCCGAACGAATACTCGCAGCCAGTGCTCGCAGACAGGAGAGCCCCGGGCAGAGCATCGGCGTCGCAATCCGCAAAACCCTCCGCGCATTGCGTGACGATGCACTCCCCCTGGCCCGAGCAGCCCACGATCGCGTTGGCCGCGGCCGGGCACGGGTCGCAGCCTTCCCGGGCACAGCCAAACTCCGGAGTCCGGGGCCGACAGACCCCCCCGCAGAGCTTTTGATCGCCGACGCACGGATTCTGGGCCGCGCCGGACCCCGCTTCGCCACCCGGGCTGCTCCCGCCCTCCCCCCCCTGAACGATGAAGCTGCCGGCCTGAGAGCTGGCCCCGGCGCCCGCAGCCGATCCCCCGACGCCGCCCCCCCCGGCCCCCCCGAAGGGCAGAACGGGTTCGTCCGGCAGGTCGAGCACGCAACCCGCAACGACCAGGCTCGCCAGCCCGATCACACGCATGGCCGGTCGACATAGACCATTCGGCCGACCACGTAAAAAAATCCGGTACATTGCCGAGTGCGACTTCCGAGTTGGCATTAGCATGCCTGCGCTGCGGTGGGGTGCGCAAGGTCGGCAGTCCCCGCGGCCGGACAGATTGTTTCGCGCTTGCACAGTCGTGCTGGTGATTTCAAGGCTGGCCTGCTAGAGCCTCCCTGCGCCGAGTTGGGTATCGGCCGGTCATTCATTCATCGGCGCTCGCCTCGCCAGAGGCGCAGCCTCACCGTTCTCGGGGACAGCACGGCCCCGACTTTGCCCCGTACCGAAAAAAGCCCTGCCTCGTCCTACCACCAGAAAAGGTTCTGCCAAGCCCGGCAAGAGCACTCGGGCGAGGGGAAAGCCCGGCCAGTCCGCTCCCTCCGATGAGGCGCGCACGGAGCGTTTGCCCGTGTCCACGCGCGAGGAAACGGAGAAGGTCCGGCACCATTTCCCGTTGGACCCGGCCAAGCTGGATGGGGATGCCGCCAAGGTCGTTCGGCGTCTCGTGCGCCACGGCTTCGAGGCGTATCTCGTCGGCGGTGCCGTGCGTGACCTGATCCTGGGTCGCACTCCCAAGGATTTCGACGTGGCGACGAACGCGCGCCCCGAAGACGTGCAGCAGCTATTCCGCAACTGTCGAATCATCGGGCGGCGGTTCCGGCTCGCGCACGTGTTCTTCACGGGCGGCAAGGTGGTCGAAACAGCGACCTTTCGCCGCAACCCGACGCCCGAAGAGAAATCGGACGACGAGTTGCTGATCCGACGAGACAACTATTTCGGCACGGCCTGTGAGGACGCCCATCGCCGCGATTTCACGATCAACGCTCTCTTCTACGATCTCGAAACGGAAGAGGTTCTGGATTGGTGCGGAGGGCTGGAGGATCTCGAGCGCCACGCGGTGCGCACGATCGGGGATCCCATCGTACGGTTTCTCGAGGATCCGGTCCGAATGCTGCGCGCCATCAAGTTCAGCGCTCGGCTCGACCTGGGGATGACGCCGCCGCTCTACCACGCTTTGGTGCAGTGCCGGGGCGCCCTGGCGATGGCCGCCCGCCCTCGGCTGTTCGAGGAAATCTTGCGTTTCTTGCGCGGTGGCGCGGCCTGCACGAGCTTCTGGCTTGCCTGGGAAACGGGCGTGCTGGACGTGCTGCTGCCGGAAATCTCGACCTACCTCTACGATCGCCCGGAAGAAGACGACTCCTTTTGGCGCGTGCTGCGCCGGCTCGACAACGCCACGGCCGACCAGGGCCCGTTCGACGACGTGGTCCTGTGGAGCTGCCTCTTGTGCGAGCCCCTGCTCGAGACCTGCGCAGGGCAAATCGATGGCACGAACGCGGCAATGGAGTTTCTCGAACCGATCATCGAGCGGCTGAACATGCCCCGGCGCATCGCCGACTCCGTGCGGCGCATCGTCGCGGCTCTGCCGCGGCTCTACATCGGCAAGCCAGGCCGCTTCTCTCGCACCTCTCTGTACGACCCGGCCAGCGAAGTGTTCGCGCTGCTCGGCTCGCCGCACCCCAAGATCGAATCCTTCGTCGCTGCGGCGCCGCGAAAGAAGAGGCGCCGCAAGAAGACGGGCGCGTGAAGACGCCCCACGCGGGCGAATGGGTCGGCAGAGCGACCGTAGCCAATGGGTAAGGTATCCGTCCTTTCTCCGGACCTCGCCAGCCAGATTGCCGCCGGCGAGGTGGTCGAGCGGCCCAGCAGCGCGCTCAAAGAGCTCTTGGAGAACGCCGTCGATGCGGGCGCCAGCCGCTGCAGTGTCGAAGTCGAAGGTGGCGGCATCACGCGCATCTCCGTGCTCGACGACGGCTGCGGAATGAGCGAGGAAGACGCACGCGTGAGCTTGCAGCGCCACGCGACGAGCAAGCTGCACGCGCTGTCGGACCTCGAAGACCTCAGCAGCTACGGGTTCCGGGGGGAGGCGCTGCCGAGCATCGCCTCCGTCAGCCGCCTGCTCGTCCGCACCCGGACGAGGGAAGAGAGCGCGGGAGTGGAGCTGCGGCTCGAAGGCTCACTCGATCCGAAGGTCAGTCCGACGGGTTGCGCCGTCGGGACACTGGTGGAGGTGCGGGACCTGTTCTTCAACGTGCCGGCGCGGCGCAAGTTCCTGCGCTCGACCGGCACCGAGTCGGGCCACATCAGCGATGTCGTCGAAGCGCTGGCGCTGTCCCGCCCCGAGGTGGCGATCAGCCTGACGCGAGACGGTCGCCGAATCCGCAACTGGCACCGCGCCCGAAGCCGGGAGGAGCGGGTGCTGGCCACACTCGGCGTCGAGCTCGCGGCCTGTCGCGGGGAGCGAGGACCGCTCGTGGTGGAGGCGTTCCTGTCTCCCCCGGAGCGGGCGAGAAACGGCGCCGGCGGCTTGAAGATCTTGGTCAACGAGCGACCGGTGCGCGACCGCGCTCTGGCCGTAGCCGTCGCGCAGGCCTACGGCAGCGTGCTGGAGCGGGGTCGCTACCCACAGGGCGTCGTGTACTTGGACCTGCCGCCGCAGCTCGTCGACTTCAACGTCCACCCCCAGAAGCTCGAGCTCCGCTTCGCCGACCCTCGGGCAGTCAGCGAGGCGCTCTACAAGGTGCTCAGCGCACAGCTGGCTGCGGCGCTCTCGCTGCCTCCCGGGGGCCGCAGCACCGTGGCCAGACCGCAGCCGGCGGCGGCGCCGGAGCCGCGCGAGGCGCCTCGCCTCCCGCTCCCCTCATCAGGCCCCCCCGAAACGGTGCGCCGCCCGGCTCCGACCTCTGCGCCCGCCGTACCCGGCGCCGCTCGACCCCCGTCGGGCGCTCCGGCGCGCCCGCGAAGTGGCGCGCCCGAGGCCTCTCCCCCTGTGGCCGAGGCCGCCCTGCCGACGCTCTCGTTCGGCGATCGGCCGCCCCCCCCGCGAGAGACCGACGAAGTCGCGTGGAGCTCGCTTCAATTCATCGCTCAGGCGCGCCGAACGTTCCTGATCTGCGAGGGCCCCGAGGGGCTCTACATCCTCGATCAGCATGCCGCGGCCGAGCGCGTGACGTTCGGGCGCCTGAAGCAGCAGCATCGGCGCCGAGCCGTGGCCAGCCAAGCGCTGCTCTTGCCCGTCGAGGTGGAGGTGAGCCTCTCGGAAGCCGATTTCGTCGAGGAGCACGGCTCGGACCTCTCCGCGCTCGGCATCGAGCTGCGTCGCCGGGGTGAGCGATGGGTGAGCGTTCACGCAATCCCGCAGCTCCTCTGCAAGCTGGCCCCGGAGCAGCTGCTGCAGGATGTCCTCTCGGAGGCGCAGCGGCAAGGCGGGCGCGACTTCTCGGCGGCCGTGGACCGCGCCTTGGCCACCTTGGCGTGCCATGGCTCGCTGCGCGCCGGCGACCCCGTTTCGCGTCAGGAGGCGGAGGCGCTACTGAAGGGGCTCGACGAAACCGAGTTCGCGGGACACTGCCCCCATGGCAGGCCGATCGTATCATTTACCTCGTTCCGCGAGCTCGAGCGCAAGGTCGGCCGGCGATGAAGGCGCGCCTCACGGCGGTCGTGGGCCCGACGGCGTCGGGCAAGAGCGCGCTAGCGCTCGAGCTAGCGCAGCGGGACGGCGCGGAAATCGTCAGCGCCGACAGTGTGCAGATCTACCGGCATCTCGACATCGGTTCGGCCAAGCCGACGCCTTCTGAAATGGGCGGTGTTCGCCACCATCTGCTGGACTGCGCCGATCCGCGACAGGCCATCGACGCTCGCCGTTTCGTCGAGCTCGCCGACGCGGCCATCGAAGACATCGTGAGCCGAGATCGACCCGTCGTCGTGTGCGGGGGGACCTTCTTGTGGGTGCGCGCGCTGCTGTATGGGCTCGCGGAGGCTCCACCGGCCGATCCTCGCATCCGCGAGCGGCATCGCGAGCTCGCCGAGCGCTTCGGGCGCCCCTACCTGCACGACTTGCTCGCGCGAGTCGACCCGGAGTGCCATCGAAGGCTGGGAGAGAACGACTTCGTACGAGTCAGCCGAGCGCTGGAAGTTCACGAGCTCAGTGGACGCCGGTTGAGCGACATCCAAGCCGAGCACGGCTTTCGAACGCCCCGCTACGAGGCCTCCCTCTGTGGGGTCGAGCGCAGCCGCAGCGAGTTGTACACTCGGATCGAGGCTCGCACGCGCGAGATGTTTCGGCGCGGCTTCGTCGCAGAGGTGCGAGGGTTGCTGGCCAAGGGGCTGGGGGATGCCCGGCCGCTGCGCTCCGTCGGGTATCGGCAGGTGGTGGAAGCCGTGCTCGGCGGCGAATCGCTCGAGGGCGACGCGCTCGACCGACTCGAGCAGCGGGTGGCGCAGGCAACGCGCAGCTTCGTCCGCCACCAGATGACGTGGCTCCGCGACCAACCCGTGCGCTGGGTCCGAAGCGCGGGGGAGTGCCCCACGCTGGCCCGCGGAGCTACCTAGCGTCCCCGCCGCCCCAAAGGCGGTCGCCCCCGCGCGAGTGACGAACGGCACGGGTGCGCGCGGGGGCCTCACCCCGATCGAGGATTTGGCGCTCCGCTGCGGAGCTCGGGGCCGTCAGCCACCGAGCGAGAGCGACTTCATCAGCGCCTCGCGGAACGAAGTAGCCGACAGCGGCCGTTTGTGGCCCACGGAGCGGGCGACCGCAACGGCCTCGGCAAGGGGCCGCCCCACGACCTCGGGCTCGTGAGCAGCCGGCGCAGCGACCGCGCGGAGGGGCGCCCCCGCGCGCCGCTCGAGAGAGGGCGCCGACGCGCTGGGCTGGACGAGGACACTCGGAGCCTCGTGCACCGGGTGGGCGGCCACGGGAGGCTCGGAGATCGGCTCGACTTCGCTGATCGTCTCCACCTCGCTGATGTCTTCTTCCGAGTCCCCGTCGTCGACGATCTCGATGAGCTCGTCGTCGTACTCTTCGATTTCGTCTTCGATGGGGTCGGGCTCGACCGCCCGAACGCGGGGAAGCGCCCGCGCGACCGTGCGATCCCGCGGATCGATGGCGGCCGCACCGACGCCGACCTCGACCGGTTCGAGGGGGGCCTCTGCCTCCGCCGGGCCGAGCACTCGCAAGGGGCGCGGCTCCTGCGCCCGCCGCTGGACTCGCTCGAGCAGCACTTCGAGCCGTGCGATGGCCGAATTAGCCATGAGCCCCTCCAGCGCCCTGCAAGGCAGCAATGGAGTCCGCAAAGCCCTTCCCGCTCTGCAGTGACTTCCTCACGCGCTCGGCCGCCGGCGCGCTGCAGAACAGATACCGCAGCGACTGACCCGACGACTCGACGGGCACGACACACGCCGCGTCGGACCACAGCGCGCGCACCGCCTTTTGTAGATAGGCGCCGACCACCGGGCCGCTGCCCGCGCCGAGCGGGCAGCCCTCCACACGGGCCACGAGTGCCTCGCCCCACCGTTCCAGCGAAAGCGATCCCAAACCGCAGAGCGACAGCTCCCCACCGAGCTCCTCGGCCACCTCCTCGGTGGCCAGCGAATTCGTCTCGGGCCTCCGCTTTTTCAGCGCCGCGGCAGCCTCCTCACCGAGCGACGCCCCCAGCTGCTCGAGCGGCTCCTGCTGCAGCCTCCCGCACAACTGGGAAAGCGCCCGCGCCGAGAACATCAGCTGTGCGCCTCCGCCCTCGCGGGCCACCCGACCCGCGGTCAAATCGAAGACGACGGATCCTGCTGGATCGAATGAATTAGCCATGGCTCGAAGACAGTAAGCGGCGGCGACCGGGTTGAACCTTAGTGAGAACGCGGAACTCGCGGAAGCGAGCGAGGCTGGAGCGACGCGAAACGGTGCGCCTCGTCGGGGAAGTATAGACGCCTGCGGCAAGCCGGTGTCAACCTGAGCCAGCCGTGACCAAAGCGCGCTCGGGGGACAGCCACTCTACCTTTCACTACGCGCCACGCCAGCGGCGCCGGCACGCGGCGGAGCGCGGGGGGCCCAGCCGGAACCCGGACCGCCGAGCGCCGTGGCGGGGGATCCGCGCGGCCGCGGCGTGCGCGCTGCTGACTCTAGTGGCAACCGGTGCCGCCCAAGACAGGACCGCCGGCCCCTTGCTTTCGGGGAGGCTCGGCGGCCCCCTCCCCCCCCCCCGAGACATCGACCCCCTTCTCCCGACGGGCGATGCGCTTCGCGCCGCCCCGCGCCCGGCCGGCTACCAGCCATGGGGCTGCTCGGCGGTCGAGCCCGTCTGCCTTTTCACGGAGAATGCCGCGCCCAACGCTTCGCAGGCCAGCGCCCGGGAATTGGAGGAGCAGCTCGATGCCCTCGCGAAGGCCTACACCCGGCTGGTGCGGGTCGTCGGCCTCCCCGCCCCTCGACTCGGCTACGGAGCAGGGCGGCCGCCAGCGCTGGACCTGTATCTCGGCTTCAGCGGGGAAGGGCCGGGGCGCGCGCTGCCCGAGCCACGCCTGGAGCCCGAGGACAGCGCGCCGTCGTTCTGTGTCGCCGCGCGCGGGCACGGAAGCCCACGACGCATCGCCGCCCTGTGCGTGGCCGAGGCCTCGCTCCTCGGGGTGAACGCGGCGTCGCGACCGAAGGTTCGCCGCGACATCGCCGAGTACCTTTGGACGCTCTGGAGCGGCGAATCCCTCGACCTGACGGGCCTCGACGACCTCCAGGCGCGACCCGAGCGCGGCTTGCTCTCGCCGCAAGGCGCTGCCAGCAGCTGGCCGTTCTTCGCTCACGTGGACGCCCAGCTGGGCACCGCCGTAGGGCACCTGCCGGTCGCCCTTCTGCAGCTGGCGCGCGGCCGCACCGCTCCCGGCGCGCTGCAGTGGCAGAACGAGCCGGACGCGCTGGACGTGCTGCGCGCGGCGTGGGGCAGCGAGCGCGCCACCTCGCAACAACTGCTCGACTTCGCGGTATCCCGGGCATTTTGGGGGGACCGGGACACGCACCGAGAGCACCCGGCGACGCGCTGGGCAGCGCGTGCGGCCTCGCCCCGGTTCGAATGGGTGATCCGGCGCAGCAGCCTGCCCCGCCGGGTGGCCCCCCGCCACCCGCTCGACCCCTACGGCTCGACCTACCTCTGGCTGGAGCTCGACCGGGCTCCCCGCTCGACCCTGGCCTTCCAGGCGCAGTGGGAGCCGCCCGCGACGATGCGCTGGGCAGTGCTCGCCCTGAGCGACGACGGAGCGCTCCTTCGGCGATTCGACCTGCCGCCGGTGCTGGGCTCGACCTCGGCGGAGCGAACCGTGCCGGAGACTCCAGGCGCGGCGGGGCTGCTCATCGTGGGGGTGAGCCTCGGCGGCGTAGACCGTGCGCATCCCTACGAGGTGGACCACGGGCCGTGGGAGCCCCACGGCTACACGGTGTATCTGGCGGAGCTGGCGCCCGAGCAGCCTCCCGAGCCCGCGTCGGGGCAGCCGAAGCCGTAGGCGGGCCCCAGCCGGCGCCGATTCGAAAAATGCCGCGGTGCAGCCGGCAACGATCGGGGGGCGGGGGTGTCCGCTCCCCACCTGGCCGAGACGGCCGCTCTCACGCTCTCGTTCGACCCCGCCACGGATGGGAGCGTGTGCTTCTCGCTCCAGCCCCCCCGACCCGAGCCCGCCGGCGACGCCTCCACAGCCACAGCGCCGCCATGAGCGCGCTCCCAAGGCTCCCCGAGCGACCCGGAGCCGTGGAATGACTACACCAACCGCTGGAATCGCGCCGGGGTGCGGCGGCCTGGTGAAGCACGGGGAGACGGTGCGACATGAGCGTTCGCCCATCCAGCTCCAACCTGATATCGATGCGCCCTTCGACGCCCGTGCGCTCCGGAGCCACCGCGAACGCCAGAAGCCCGGCCGCCGTCGACGACAGCGGCTCGGAGATGACCCCACCCACCGCGGTCAGCCGGAGGCGGCGGAAATCGACTCCGGCGACGTCGCCTTGCTCGTCGCGCAGCACGACGGCACCGTGCACCGAACGAAGCCGATCGGGCACGGCGAACTCGCGCCCGAAGACCCACCGCGAACGCTCCGCCGAAACGGGCGCGGACGAGGCGCCGGCGAGTGACTCGAAGGCGCCGGCAACGTCGAGGTGGCCCCCCCCCGCACGCGCCGAATCCGAGGGCTCCTCGGGCGGCCGAGCTCCCGCGCGCAGCAAATCGCGCAGCTCTCGCTGCGTGAGGCCGGGCTGTTTCTCGAGTAGGAGAGCCACGGCCCCCGTCACCACGGGCGCGGCCATGGACGTCCCCTTGCCGATGGCGTAGCGCTCCTGCACCACCAGACACGCGTTGCTCGGTGCACACTCCCCCTCGGCGTGGAACACACTGAAAGGATTGCTCCTCGGGTCCGCTGCCGCGGAAAGGGCGCCAACCACGTAGGCCCCGGGCGCCACGACGTCGGGCTTGACGTGACCCGTCGCGTTCGGCCCGCCGGAGCTGAATTCCGCGGTGCTCCCGGGCAGCAGCGAGAACGTGTCGGGCAGCTCGCCGAGATCGATGCGGCGGCCGCTATCGTCGATCCAATCCGTGCGGTTCGTGGTCGCGCCGACCGCGATCAGGTCGGGATGAACCGCCGGGATCGTGATGGTCTGCGCCGCCGTGGCCGATGGCAGGAGGGCTGCGAACGGCAGGGCGCCCGCCCCCACCGCGCCCTCGGCCTGCAGCCACATCTCCACCCTTCCCCGACCTCGAACGACCACCTCGAAGCGCTCGACGGCTGGCCAGCTGCCATCCACCAGCACGACCGCGGCTCCCGACTCGGGGAGCGCTGAGGCGGGCAGGGCACGCGACAGGTTGCTGCCCGGCGAGCCCGTCGGCGGGGCCTCCCTGCCCGTGATGACCGCGGCGGCGACATCACCCTCCCCGGCCGTCTGCGCGGCGCCCGGCAGCTGCGGCTCGATGGTCAGATCCCCGGGCCCCGCGAGCCCGACGCGCAGCTCGGAGTCCGGATAGAGGTTGAGCCAAACCAGGAGGCTACCCGCGAGCGTCGAGGCACCGGCGTGGCTCGTCGCGAGCAGCGGAATGCGCTCCTCGCCGTCGACCCGCAGCTCGCGGTGTACCCCGAGCGGCTCCAGCTCGGGCTGGGTGACCCCTGCGAACAGCGTTCCGCTGTTGCCGGCCGCAACCACGAGGGCACGCCCCGCCTGCTCCTCGGGGACCATGGCGGCCAGCGCTTGCGCCAGGTCGGAGCTGCCATCGTGGGGCCCGAAATCGCCGCCGAGGCTCAAGTTGACCACGGCCGGCGCCCCGAGCTCGGCGGCGCGATCGAAGACGAACTGGGTCGCCAGAACCACGTCCCCGTCGGTCACGCTGCCGCCCGGTCCGGCCACCGCCGCAACGACCAGGGTGGCCTCCGGCGCGACCCCTGCATACGGGCCGAGCCCGGCATCGGCTCCCGCCGCGATCGACGCGACGTGGGTGCCATGACCCAAGAGGTCACGCGGGACGGGCTCGGCAGCGCCGCCGGAAAGCCGCTCGTCGAGGTCCGACCCCGCCAGCACGGCGCAGCGCAGACCCGGCTCCGGCAGGCAGCCGAGGGCTTGCTCGAGGGCGGGTTGACGCCCCTGCGGGTCGGCACTGAAGTCGAGATAGTAGGCGATGCGAGAGCGGCCCTCGGCGTCCAAGAAGGCGGGGTGCGCCACATCCAGGCCCGTATCGACGATGCCGATCACCACGCCGGCGCCGGAGCCCGCGCCGCGCGCCCGAGCGCGCGGCAGGCCCGCGGCCTCGGTTGCCCGATCGACGAGCAGGTGCCTCGGCGGGCTCCAGCGCAACCTCACTCCCCCCAAGCGCCCCCAGGCCGGCGGTCGACGCGTGGAGAAGCGCAGCACGCTTCGCTCGGCGCGGGTGCCCGAGCCGGCGGCCACGAGTGCCCACGGCCCGGCTGGAGAGGAGCCCATGGCCTTGGTCAGCTGCGAGGCTTCGCCGTGTACCATCACGCTTCCGCGGCGCAGTAGCCGGCCACCGTCTCGCTCGAAAAACGCCTCCAAGCCTTGCAACGGGATCTGAGCGTGGGCCGGGGAGCCACGCAGCAGGCCCGCGAGGGCTACCGCGCCGAGCGCGAGCCCCCGCAGGGAGCCCCCGAGGCGCTTCACATCGGAGCGATCCACGGCTCCTTTCGCTCGGGCCGCAGCTTGCCTTCGGCGAGCAGCAAGCGCTCGACGACTTCGCCGCGCAGCCGCGCAAAGGGAATCACCGCGTCGACCACCAGCTCGCTGGCGAGCTTCTTCAGGTCGATATCCTGCTCGTACTCCTGGCGCAGACGCTGCACGAGCGCCTGTCGCTCGGGTCCCTCGGGCGCTGCCTGAATGCGATTGTAGTGAACCGCGTTGACGGCCGCCTGCGGCCCCATCACCGCGATCGACGCCGTGGGCAGCGCCAGACAAGCTTCGGGGTCGAAAGCCGGACCACACATCGCGTACAGCCCGGCGCCATACGCCTTGCGAACGACGACACTCAGCTTGGGAACCGTGGCCCGGCTCACCGCCGCGATCATCTTCGCGCCGGCGCGGATGATCCCCTGCCGCTCCACTTTGGTGCCAATCATGAAGCCGGGCACGTCCGCGAGGAACAGCAGCGGCAATCCGAACGCGTTGCAAATGTCGATGAACCGGGCCGCCTTGTTCGCGCTATCGGCGAAGAGCACCCCCCCGAGGTGCTTGGGCTGGTTTGCCACGACGCCCACCGGGCGCCCCTGCAGGCGGACGAACGTCGTGAGAATTTCCCTCGCAAAGCGCGGCTTGATCTCGAGCTCGCTGCCAGCGTCCGCCACGTGCGCGATGACCTTGCGCATATCGAACGGCTTGTTCTCTTCGGGTGCGACGATCTCCGAAAGGGGAGGCAAACCGGCGACGGGCTCCGCCGCGGAAACCTCCGGGCTGCCGGGCATGTAGGCGAGATAGCGGCGGGCGAAATCCAGCGCCTCCTGCTCGGTGTCCACGAGGATATCGCCGCATCCGGACACCGACGTGTGCATCTTGGCCCCGCCCATCTCTTCGAGGCTCACCTTCTCCCCAATCACCATCTCCGCCATGCGCGGAGAGCCCAGATACATGCTGGCGTTGCCCTTCACCATGACGACCAGGTCACAGAACGCGGGAATGTAGGCGCCACCGGCCGCGGAAGGGCCGAACAGAAGGCACACCTGTGGCACGCGACCGCTCATGTGCGCCTGGTTGAAGAAGATGCGACCGGCGCCTCGGCGGCCGGGGAACATCTCGACTTGGTCCGTGATACGGGCGCCGGCCGAGTCCACCAGGTATAGCATCGGGCAGCCGAGCCGCTGCGCTTGCTCCTGAATGCGAAGAATCTTCTCGACCGTGCGCTGCCCCCAAGAGCCAGCTTTCACGGTGGAATCGTTGGCCATGACGGCCACCGTCGCCCCCGCGACGCGCCCGAGCCCGGTAACGACCCCGTCGGCAGGCAACCCCTCGGCTGCACAGTTCGCCCAGCGCCCGTGCTCGGACAGCGACCCCGGGTCTAGCAGCGTCTCCAGCCGCTGCCGCGCGAACATCTTGCCTCGTGCCGCGTTCTTTTCATGATAGCGCTGAGCCCCCCCAGCCCGGACCACAGCGTCGATCGACTCCAGTTCTCGCTCCTGCATATCGCTCCCTGTAAAGTCTGCCCGGGCGGTCGCCCCTTCGAGAGCGCTCAGCCTTCGTCCAGCATCGTGGCGATCCGCTGCTCGAAACGACCGAGCTGCTCCGGGGAAAAGCCCACCGAGACGTCCCGAACCACACCCTGCTGATCGAGCAGGAACAGGGTAGGCAGAGCGTACGCTTGATAGGCTCGCGTCGTGAGGCCCTGCGGATCGGAAAGCACCGGGTAGCGAATCCCGAGCTGCATCGCGTCCCGCGCCGCCTTCTCCAGGGGATCGGTGGTCACGGAGACCACGACCGCACCGCCCGCCGCGCCGAACCGCTGCTGCCAGGCATTGAGCGTCGGCATCAGCGCTCGACATGCGCCGCACCAGCTCGCCCAAAATTCGACCACCACCACCTTGCCTCGAAGTGCCTGCAAACGACCCTCGAGCGCGCCCTGTACCACCTCGACGGCTTCGAACTCGGGCGCGGCAGCCCCGACGAAGCCCAGCTCGAGCTGGCCCTCCACCCCGGGATTGCGCCCCAGCTCCACCGCCAGCAACACGGCCTGCCCGTCGCGCTGCAGCGCGAGGTTCAAGCGACCGCCCGCGCCCACTCCCGCGACGATGCTCGACAGCTCGCGCCCCCCGACGACCGGAGCGCCGTTGGCCGCCAGCACGACATCTCCCGCGCGAAGCCCGGCCCGATCCGCGGGGGAGCGCCGGAGCACCCCCGCCACCACGACACCGGCTTGCGTGGCGGGCCGATCCCTCAGGGAAACTCCGAGCCACCCCGGGGCGGGCTCCGCCGAATCCGGTGGCTCGCCAGCCTCCGCCGGCCGCGCGTCGACCGGCGACTCCGGCTGCAGCGAGCTCGGCCCTCCCTCCCGGGCGCCCGCCGGCCCGGAGGGCTCGGGCAGCTGGCTCGCCGTGGCCGCCGCCCCCCCCTGCGCTGCCGGGCCGCTCGCCGCGCAGCCGAGGGCGACGACGATGCTCACCGCAAGCCAGCGAGGCACTTGCCCCACCCCGGCGCGGAGCTTCGCGGAGGGCGCGCCGGGCCGGAGCGGCCTGCCCTTGGGGTCGGGGGCGGAGAATCTCATCTGCCCAACGTATCACGGCGCTGCAGCGCCGCGCCTACAGGCTGCTCCAACCACCGGCGCACTCGCCGCGACGCGTCACCGCCTTCGCGACGCCAAACGACGCGCCCCGCCGCCGTCGGCGAGCCCGCGGAAACTTCTCGCCTCGGAGCGCCCTCGATGGGCCGCGCCTTCGCAAGCCACAAAAGATCACTGCCCGGACACTTACCCACAGTGGAGGAAGTTGCCCGGGCAGAGCTTTCGACTGGGTCGGCGCAGCCGCACGACGGGTTCGAGAACAGCCGAATGGAGATAAGTAATAAGTAAGAAGCGAAGTAAGTTAAGCCTACAAGCAGCCCTTCCAGGCGGAATTAAGCAACCTCGTCTAAGGGGGGCTAAGACAAGCGACTGTGTGAGTTTGCTAAGCGAGCACGCCCACTATTGCAGGCGACGTGCCAGGCTTGCGCGCCGCGCGACCGTCCAGCGCTCTGCCCGCCAAAAAAGGGGGAAATCGAAGCGCTTCCTGGGCGGGGCGCGCTCCCGTCACCGTGGTGGCGGGGCAGCCGTGTCACACCTCGGCTCGACCTCCGCAAAAGTTGCATAGCCGCTCGGCGCGTTACTTGCGGCCGGTCAAAGTAGCTCTTTTTACAATTCAGCCTTTGCGCATTCGTCGACCATGCTAAGGAGGGCCGCGGGCGCCCGTAGCTCAGCTGGATAGAGCGCCGGTCTACGGAACCGGAAGTCGCACGTTCGAATCGTGCCGGGCGCGCAAGGGAAGTCGGGGGGTTGGGTCACGAGTCGGGGGGCTTGGACGGTGGCCTCGGACTGTTTTCTGGACGGTCAATGGCGGGACGGAGCGCGCTCGCTGCTTTCGGCGCGGCGCGGCGCAGCTTCGGCGGCTCGCGCCGCTGGCTGCTCGAAGAGCAAAGGGCCGGACCGTGAACCCGTCAGCGCTCTTCCCAGGTGCTGTATTGCGTCAGCGCCTCGAATTCGGGCTCGCCCTCGACGTATACTCGCCGCACGCCCTCCGGGGGGATGTCGGCGAACGTGTGCCCCTCGGGCATCAACTCATCCGGGTCGTCGACTTCTACGGCGCCGTGTCCCCACAGGAACAGCTGAAGAAAGTGCTCACTTAGCCGGGGGGGCTGCCCGAGGTCGGCAACGGGGACCTCAACCTCGAGAATCGCCGGTTGACCAATCGCCGAAAGGTGGCGCCCGAGCTCCGTCTCTTCGTGTTCGAAGTACAGCGCCTCGCCTCCCCATCGACCGAAGAACCGAAAAAGGCCGCACTGGTCGAGCCTCAAGGTCGAGCGCCCGAACACCATCCAGGTTTGCCCGCCTCGGCTCAGCAGTTCCCGGCCCTTCACTCGAGCGGCAGATCGCAGCACCTGTGCCTGCTCAGAGGTCAAATAGCCGCCTTTGCAGGCGACCTCGAGCTTAGCTTCCACGAGTTCGGGCGACAGAACACGCATCCCGCGTCTGCAAATGTCGTCCAGCTCCGCGGGCAGCAACCTGCAGCAGTGATAGCCGACAATTCGATGCCTCAGCAGCTCACTCTGGATCTGCTCGAGGGCCGTTTCCTGCTGCGCTAGAAACGGACTCGGTGGCGGATTCCAGCGGGCAGCAACGTCGCCCTCGGCGTATCGCGCGTCGAGGTCGCGGTCTCGCCGCCGCTGGTTCAGGAACGTCGCCGAGTTGTCCTCAATGAGCTGGCGCACGCGCACTGGCCACGTTGACTCGTCGTCGATGAGGAAAGTCGTGCCACTGCTCAAAGTCATCCGTCGAACGAACGGGCGTTTCGCGCGCCTGCCCAAAGCGAATGTGCGCTCGGGGTTGAAACTTGTGCGACCTCAAGTGGGCGAGTGCGTCTGGTTCGATATGAAAGAGCTGGCGCGTTTCGAGGCCAAGGCGACCATCATTCAGCACCTCCGCAGTAGAAAATCGGTGCGGAGCGAGCTCGCGGACGCCGCTATTGCCAAGATCGGAGCAGATTTGGCGGATTCGCTCGACGCCACGCTCGGAGAACAGATACTCGCCCATTTCCAGGAAGAGCAGCGGCGCTTGGCAAGGGGCGGCCTGCGCCCTGGTGACAAGGTGGTCGTGAAGCTCCAAGATGGTGAGCACCAGGCAACGATCGTTGAGAAGAAAGACGGCGTTTCAGATGCGTATTGGCCGGTGTGTATGCGCGGTCGTGTCAGCAATGCACCGCGGTCGCAAGTCACTACCGATACGACCGAAATCGAGGATCTCATCGCCACCTGCCATACATTCGTGAAGCAATAGGCAGACGCCCCTTCACTCATGGCTCACGTCGATGCTGCTCGGGCTGAAGATCTTTCACAATTGCGAGGATCTCAGCGCGCTCGCGCTTCGCCTCCGTCTCGGCCTGGCTCTTGCTAGCAGCGTCATACTTGCCAATTGCCGCTGCAATCTTGTCGGGCAGGCCTTTCAAGGAACCATTGAGCTCGCCGATCTTCTCACTCATCTCCCGCCTTTCGGACGATGCGGTTTGGAGATCGCCAAAGACTGGCACGGCGACTGCGATGACGGCCGCCACGATTGTCGCCGTCGCAGCTCCGATGCCCCCTAGGAGCCATTTTGTGTCCGTGCTCATCATTTCTTTTTCGTGATTCGCTATGCTGCGCTGGTCAGCGGAAAACGTGTCGTTCTGAGGCTGCTGGGTATCCAGAACGTGCGAGGAATGTTCGCCTGAATCTCGTGCAGCCGCGTTCATCGTAGCATGTCTCCCTGTTTCGATGATCGACACATGGCGGCAAAACTTGACCTCAGGCGCTATCCGCCCAATTTGGCGCAGTCAGGGAGCGTTTCGAAGTGGGGCTTCGCTCTGCGGCAACTAGCCGGTGAGCGTCGCGAGCCAAATCATGACGCTAGCCTAGCACGCAGTGCGTCGAGCGCGTTGGCCTCCAGCTGGCGGATGCGCTCTCTTGAGACGCCCAGCTCTTCGCCCAAGTCCACGAGTCGCAGCCCACGTAAGCGCCCTCGAATAATTCGAGCCTGACGCTCAGGGAGCTCCGCCAGCGCGGCCTCGAGGCGCTCGTTGCGCTCGTTCGCGGCCGCGGCTTCCTCAGGACACGTGGCGTTCGCGGCGTGACGTTCGTGCCACGAGCGCCCGTCGGCCTCGCCGCCGACGGGCGCATCGAGGCTGAGCTCTCGAGGCGGCGTCTCCGCGTTGCTCCGCTCCTGTCGATAGACGGGGTAGGACACCGTGCGCCGGTGCTGGTAGATGTAGCGGCGGACGGAGGATCGCGCCCAGGTCATCCCGTAGGTCGACCAGCTCGCACGGTCTGGATCGAACGTCTGCGCAGCACGGTGCAGCCCGAGCATGGCGGCCTGGACCAGGTCGTCGCTGTCGATGCCGCCCTGCCCGACGGCCCACCGGAAACGACCGGCGGCGAGGCGGGCGAGGCCAACGTGGTCTTCGACGCGGATGCTCAAAGCACCCCGAGCATCGTGCGGAACGAGCGCAGTTGCAGTTCCTCGTCGGCCGTCAGCGGTGCCCCGGCCAGGCCGTAGTACTGCGCGAGCTGCATAGCGGCATGGTTGAACCCGGCCGTGTCTGCGCCGATCGTCGTGTTGGCACTGAACGCCCCTAACGCGTCGGGGAACACGCCTTCGCCCGTCCCGCCGCCAGTGGCCAGCCCGGCGGGGGGCTCGCCGTCGACCAGGCACACGGAGGCTGCGCCTCGGATGCCGGCGTAGAGGAAGTGCCATCCGCCCTCGAGCGCAGCGTTGGGGAACGTGAAATTCAGGCTCGTGGCGTCGCCCCCGAACGTCCCGACGGCGCGCACGGTCGTGGTCGTCGAGCCCCGAAACACACGCAGCGCGCCGGAACCAGCGTCGAAGAGTAGCTCCGTGCCGCCCGACGCCGGCAGCTTGCACCACGCTGCGAAGCCCGCGCCGTCGCTGCTCGGCAGGGCGCTCGTATCCTTCCGGATGAAATGGCCCGTACCATTGAACGAAAGCACGCGCTGGTAGCCCGCCGTGACTACGGCAGGAAGGTTGGCGCTCGTCCAGAAACCGCCCGCCAGGAGGTCGGGCACGCCGCTGGCGCCCGCGAGGTTCGGGTCGCCCCAAGCGACGACCTTTGGCTGTTGCAGCGGGTTGAACGTCCCGCCCGGCGCGACGAGCGACGACGCCGCGTTGGGGTCGAGGACTTCGCATTGTGCAGTCGGCAACATCAAAGCTCCCCGGCGTCGAAGTGGATGCGCAGGAAGTTCCCTGGCCCCGCGGGCCCGAGCACCGCATTTTTGGCAGCGGCAGGGTCCGGGCCCCGGGCGACGAGCGCGTCGATGCGCGCCTGCAGGCGGGGTTTTTCGCTCACGTCCTCGCCGCGGTACTGCTCTTCGGCCGTTGAGTACCAGCGCTTGGCCATTTAGATGAACCTCGCAGAGCCGTCCACGCGCGCGAGGACGAAATCAGTCGTGACGATCCTCGAGCCGGAGCTCGGGACTTCGACCTTGAGGTGCAGCGTCGTGCCGAGTGAACTCGCGGGGATATTGGTTGCGGCCTGCACCGGTGTGCCTCCGTTGATCGAGCCCTGCCAGACCCCAGCGCCGTCGTGGGTCAGCTTGAGCGTGAGGTACGTATCATTCGTGCCCGAGCTGGACGGGATTGCGAGTGCCGAGCTCGCGCCCCCGGTCGTGCTTCTCACGTAGCAGCCCGAGCCGCCGCGAAAGAGCAGCCCGACGCCATGCTCGGCAGCGTCCTGATACTCCGTGTCGTTGATCAGCTCGGTGTAGAAGCCACACTCGACGCGGAGCCCAGACAACGACACGTCCTGCACCTTGAATCGGATCTGCAGCTCGCGGACCTGGGCCAGGTTGTAGTTCGTGAAAGCGTGGTACAGGTGGTAGTTGCCGATGGCCGCGCCGCTGGGTGACAGCAGCATTTGCCCGATGCTCCCATCGTCGCGACCAGCAAAGCTTTCGGTCCACTGGGTTCCAGACTCGGCTTGCTGCCAATAGGAGTGCGCCGTGGCTAGGTCGCTGTCCGATGTCAAACGCCCGTTCAGGAAGTCGTCGAAGATGAGCGTCGAAGCCGTCGGCTCGTCGAGCCGTTGCTTTAAATACTCGGTCCGATTGATGATCGGGAGTAGAAAATTGTTGATGGCCTGGGCGTTGAACGCTTCACCATCATCCAGCCTGGAGACGACTTGGGTGTACTGACTGGCGTCGCCGAAAGGTCCTAGGTCGGTAGCCATGATTCACTTGCCTTTCGGTTGCGGTTGCGGCTTGGGCAGCGGGAGCGGCTTGGGCAGCGGGAGCGGGAGACCGAGCCTCACCGTCGCCTCCGCTCCGCGTCGATATCGGCGACGGTCATCGGGTTGTGACCGGGGTTGCAAATGCGTTGCATTCGGTCGCGGGCGATGTCGAGCACCGAAACGTTCATTTGCGCGCACAGCGCCACGGTTTCGGGCTCAGTGCGCTCAATCCGCTTGGCGAAAGCGGCGAGCTCCGCTTCGGTCATTTCTCGGCCGGGGGAAGGCATGATGATTCCTTTTGGGTTGGGTTGGTAGGTGGGACTCGGCGCCGCGCTGCTGAGCGGCAACACGACTGGGGGCGGAGGCGTGGCCTCGACCTTGCGAACGAACTGCAGCTTCGCCAGCGACGTGACGTAGATTTCTTCGCCGTGCTGATTGCCGACCTCGAACGTGGCCCCGAGCCAACGGAGCTTGCCTTCCCGCAGGCTGTTGACCGCTCCGGGTGGCCATGTAAGGCCACGGAGCCACAACCCGCCGCGCGTGCCGGTCGTGGCTTTGGAGCGCTTGCGTGGGTCGGTGCCGAGCTTGCCCCAGCCGATGACGCCTCCGCCGAGGTCGAGCACGTCCAGTTCGCGTTCACCGCTGGCCGCGACTAGGTCGTTGGGATTGGGCAGGGAGATCGTGCCGACGGCGGTCGCGGTCCGTGGGCGAAGGAGCTGCACCTCGCTCGGTGCGGGACCGCCGCTCAGGTCGACGCAGACGGTGATTTGGGCCGGGCTGCATTCGTCGTCGCGCTCCGCAGGCACGGTATGTAGCCCGCCGCGCTGGGCCAGGGCGACTTGCCCAGTTCCTCGGGTGGGCTTGCCGGCGCGGGCCCGGGGCGCTGGGGCCGCCCGCCTCCGGGTCGGCGGCGTCGTGCTCGCCTTCTCGCCCGGGAAGATAGGCATCGGGTCGAGCCTCACCGATACTGACTCACCCACGGCGAGCCTCGACGAGTTGCACGGGCCCGCCGAGGTCGACGGGCTCGCGGTTTCGGTTCGACTCCCAAAAGGCGCGGAAGTTGGCGTGGTGCTCAGCCTCGGCTTGCTCTTCGGGCGTGGGCTCGCGCTCCGGCTCCGGCGGAGCCACGGCCTTGATGTATTCGCGAGCAGCCGCGACGTTGACGGGATCGCGCACGAACGGGTTTAGCCGAATGCCATGGGATGGGAGCACGGGCGCCGGCTGGTCTGCGGGAGGCATGTCCTCCGCGCCGACCAGCTTCGAAAGGGTCGACCAATCGTGGCTGTGCACGGCGCCGCCGTCGCAGGCCGCAATCACGACGCTGGGATGCGCGCTGCACGCATCGCGACAGACACGCTCGAGGCCGACGGCCACGATGCGCTGGAGCAACGCGACGCGGTTGCGCTCAGAGAGACGGTAGAACATGTCAGCTAGTCCTTTCCGTGGCCCACGAAGGCGGGGCCAGCGCGCCCGCTTGCGAGGCAGCGAGCAGCTGAGCACGCGGGCGGGTATTGAGCTCCTCGCCTCGAGCGGCGCGAACGAGCGTGCTCCAATGCAAGCCGAGCGTCGCCGACGCGATCGGCGTGCCCGTTACATCGAGGTACCGTGCGAGGCGCCGACGGGCGCCTTCGGGTAGGGGTTTTCTGGTCTTCATAGAAACTCAGACCAGCGAGGCTGAGGACACCAAATGCACCCCGCTGGCCTAGTCTCATACTGACACAGTTCGGCCCACCGGTCAAGCGAGAAGACACGGGAAACTGCGGAAATCGGCGCTTTTGGTGCGGGCGCCGAGGCGCGAGCCTACGTCGCGTCGTCGGGGACTTCGATCGGCACATAGCGGCCGTCGGCATCCCTTTGAGGCCAGCCATCGCCAAGGGTGCCTTCCGCCTCCTCGTCGTAGACCGCGCGGTAGTAAGCGCACATCAAAACTTCGAGGTCGTGTTTCATCTCAGCTTCGAGCGCGAACAATCGTTCGCCATCGGCAGCCAAACCGATGTCGGTGGCCTGGTGTTTGATCCGAAGCTTGTCGTATTCGACGCGAGCTTGAACCCAGGATCGGAGCACCTTGAGCGGCTTCAAGTCGCCGGATACGTCGCCCGGGTGGTACGTCTCATAAAGCCGACTGAGAATCTCGGACGCTTCAGAGCTCGTACAGCCGAAGGGATCGTCAACGTTGATGAGGATGGGGTTTTTCTTCATGTTGCCACCAACGGCCATCGTGGGCGTCGCGCTCAGCCCAACCAGTAGCGGCCGGCGCCGGCCCGGTCGCGGTCGCCGCGCTGCACACCGCCCGGATCGCCGCGCAGCCCTGGTGTCCGCCGCAGGAACGGCTTGCTCTCAGTCAGCGCCCCGGCGCTGGACGGCAGCCGTACGGCCACGCACAGCGCCGTGAGCGCATCGACTACGTCGTCGTGCCCATCCCCCAGCCCGGTGAACGAAGCGATTTCCTCGAGCGCTTCGACCCAGCTTCCGCCTTTGGCGCCGCCGCTCGCGCTCAGCGGGAATTGCACGCGGCCTTCCGCCCACGCCTCGACCAGGCCGGACTTCCGCGCACGGACCAGCTTGTCTTCTCGTGCGGGCACGCTCATGACCGGCACCCCGCCTGCGCGGAGCATTTGAGCCGCTGCCGCGTCGCCCGAGCCCGAAGCGTAGAACATGACTGGCGACCTCCGGCGCTGCACCAGCTCCGCGGCTTCGGGAATCCACACCGTGAGTTCCTTTTGGACGCGATAAAGGTCGGTCACGTACAGCACGTCCCCCACCAGGCACCCGCCCACGAGCACGGAATAGTCGGCCGTTTGCTTCGCCGTGGCGGCCACGTCGAGGCCCCAGCCCCACCGTTGGCCCGCCATCGGGCGCTCTTCGTAGAAGACCGGGTCGCCGAAAATGCGGTCTTCATCGGGCACCGGAAGGCCCTGGTAAAGCGCCGCGAACATCCTCGGGGACTTCCCTTGCCGCGCTCGGAGCTCGCGCAAAGGACGTTGCGCAGGCCAGAGCGGCTCCCCGAGCTTGCGCCCGGTGCCGTCGTCCTCGTCGTCGCAAAGCGCAGCGAGGCGGATGTGGCTGAAGCGGTCGTCTTTCTTCAGCGTCGCGGTCAAGTCGTCCGGGTGCCAGCGCGTGGCCACCACGACGATGCTCGCGCCGGGGCGGCTGCCGTCGGCGCTCGGGGGGTGAAGGCGGGATTCCACGTCCGACCAGAACCACCGATTGATTTTGCGCCGCAACGTAGGTGAACGCGCCTCGGCCTGGCCTTTGATGGGGTCGTCCACCAGCGCCAGGCCGTCGATCCCCCGCCCGGTCAGCGACCCGTCGATTGACGAAAAGAAAATGGTCGTGCCACCGCGAAGGGTGATCATCGGCCCCGACTTGCAGGGCGCGAGCCCCAAGTCCTGGGCGTGCTGGTACAGGTCGAGCGCAGCGTCGTCGGAGCGGGATTGCGCGTAGCTCAGGAACGCGTGCCGCAACCCCGGGCGGCGAATGGCCGCGAAGAGCAACGCGCCGTAACCGACGGTCGACTTTCCGTGCTGAGGCCCGACCGCGCACGTCGCCCGCACGTCGCCCTCGAGCACGGCGCTGTCGAGTAGGTCAACGTATTGCTGCAGCCAAACCGGGCGCTCGTGGAACTCGCCCGTGCGGAGCCGGAGCCTTTCCACCACATCAGCGGTCGACTTCGGCTCGAATCGAACCCCCGAGGCGGCGACGGCCGGTGCGAATAGTTTCGCCATCAGTCGGCCTCCACGCGGCGGGCGCGCGGGGCGGACGGCGCGACGGCGGACGGGGCGGCGGGCGCGACCCGCTCCGCCAGGTCCGCGATCTGCTCGCTCAGCCAGGTCACGACCTGAAGCAGGGTGGCCAAGGTGCGGCCCACGAGGCTGACTGGCACAGCGAGGAGGTACAAGGCAGCGAGCGCCACGAGTCGAGCAATCATCGCCGGGCCCTTCGCTTGCTGGGCGGGCACCATGGCGGCCCTTCGAGCCGCTTCATTTGGCCAATTCCCCTGCTTCAGCGAGCAGCGTGTGCAGGATGCGGTACCCGTCCGGGCATTTCTCCGCAAAGCGCTGGAGCACCGCGGCGAAGCGCTCTTCCGCAGGCTTGGTGCCGGGACGCCGTACGCCATGGTCGACCTCGAGCAGGTATTGCGCCGCGTCCCTGCGCTCCTTTGCCGGATCGGCGATCTGCCGGCGCAAGGCGACGCGGTGTTGAGCTCGAGCGGCCTGGACCTCGGAGCGGTCGGCGAGCTCGTCTTGGAGGTCCGTCGGGAGCCCGAGGATCAATAGCGCATCGCGCAACGGGATGCCCTCGGCCACCTTCGCCAAAAGCTCGGGGCCGCGGTCGCCTTGCAGGACCTTCGCGGCACGGCGCTGCTTATTCGTCGCTGCCACTGGCGCCTCCCCGGAGTCGATTCAATCGCTTCAGCGCAGCCCAAAGGCCGACTCGAAGCCGCAGGTCGTCGATTTGCGGGAACCGGAGGTCGGGACCGCCGTCGTCGAGCTCCGTGCCGGGAGCACGGCCGAGGACGGCGCGGACTTGGTTTGGCAGCAGCCCGAGGTCGCCGGCGAGTAGCTCGGGGCTCGCGTGCTGGCCCAAACCCCAAACCGCGCGCACATGCTCGCACATCATGCTTGTGAGGGGCAGGAGCGGCCGGTTTCGGGACTGCTCCTCGAGGTGCTTCACCCGCCGGTGGGGCACGCCGAGCTGACGGGCGATTGCCGGGCCGCCGAGGCCCCGTGCGCGCAGCGCCCGGATACGGCGAACATCGGCCCGATGGCGATCTGAGACGGGCTTTACGGGGCGCCGTGGAGCCGGCGGCCGCGGGTCTGGCACGCAAATACCAGGCTTTTCAGGACGTGACACCGTTCTATTCTAGCACACTACCGGCCGATAGGCCAGGCGAGTCGTGCAGCTAGAGCGGTTTTCGCCCTGGGGGCAACTGTAGCCGGGGCCGCCGATTCGGGTGCGGCGAGCTGCGGGCTGGGGACGCCTGGATTCAGGCTGCGGATAGCTCTATCGCGGCACCTACATCGATGATCCGCACTCCCTCATCGGCGGCCTTCCCGCGAACCTCATCATGCAGGCTCAACTCCCTTCAAGCCTGTTAGGTTCAACGTCCGAGTTGGACAGCGCCCGAGCCCTCGACCGACTAGCGCCAGGAGCGATATGGAACTTTGCTTCTCTTGATGAAGCCCGGCCGGTTCACGTCATTGCCGGTAAGCCGGAGCAATTCTCTAAGACCATGCTCGACCCAGTGATCGTTGCTACGGGCGAGCGTGGGCCCAATCATCAATCGGCGAAGAGGAAGGCTAGCGCGGTTACGAGACAGGTTCAACTTGACTCGCGGGACGAAGACTCCGCCCACCTCGCCAATGAGTTGGGCACCGGTTCCGCCTCGGGGTGCTTCATTGGGCAGAGCAACTAGCCTCCACTCCTTCTCGTCGCGGAAACCTGAGTGCTTCAGGCGTAGAGTACTCATCGCCCCCGCCAAGAAGAGCGCCATTTCAATCTCAAAGTCGAGGGCGGACCTGTCCGATTCGCTCGAAAGATGCTGACGAAGTTCTCCGCCGCGTCGAATCACCGCTTCCTGCTGGGCACACGTTTCTCGCCCAAGCTCAGCTGAGTCGTACGCACACTGAACTAGAATGGTCCCGAACTCAGGCTCGTTGCTCTCGTTGCACTCCCAACGATTCGTGTCAAAGCCGATGGCATACCCGCGTCCGTCGTCGGCGTAAGCGCGCCACTGCCCTAGGTTGTCGGCATCCTCCGAGAAGCAGGCCACAAAGTTGGGAACGTCATCATGAAAGCCCTCGCTTTCCATTTTCTCGAGAACTCGGTCAAAAATCGTCCGCAGCCAGGGCGCGTTCGCCCGTTGTGAGTCGCGAACGGAAGTCGTGCTTTCCACAACGGACTCGTGGCTCGCGTGTAACTCGGTCGCGTCGTTGGTGAACCCGTAGTGCGTTGCGAGAAGGGTCTTCGTTTCGAGAATCTTCTTCAGACTCTCTCCAGAAGTGTAGTGATACAGAACACTTGGCGGCTGCCCGCCGGAGGTTAGAACTAGCTCTCGCAATTCCTTTCGAAGGCGGGGCGGCTTCTTGTCGCTGGGCATCTAGCTACGAAGACTTCCAGACAGTCCCCCAAATGTCACTCGCCCAGAGGTCAACGTGTGCGTCTGTCCAACTCCAATTGGCTCGTGCGCACCCCACAGGCCCAGCAAGCCTCGTGTGCATCTCCCCAATCGACAGGCATTCCGCACTCATCAATCCGCAGCGCCCAGTACGCCACGAGATCCTTTCGGCGATCGCTATTACTTCCCATCTTTTGGCTCCGGCTTCGTGAGTGCTCGATGCACGCTGCCCCGGGCCCAGCGCCCACCAGCGCGGTTGCGCTCACCGGCTTCGTTGAGCTCGGCGGCCACGGTCTCGAACGTGACCCCTCCGGCGCGCAGGGCGCGCATCCTGGTGAGCAAGGCCTGCTCCCGGGGCTCGTGCTCGAGCGCCCCATCCGCGGCCTTGCGCCAGCCGTAGGGCGGGTGATTCCAGGCCTTGCCGGTCTCCCGTCGCATGGCCAGCGCTTTGCGGGTAGCAGCCCCCACGGCGAGCCGCTGGGCGTGGTTTAGAATCCCGTGCAGGCCGTTGCTGAAAAGCGCCTCGGTGCTCGGGTCGCGGGAATCGTAGCCGTCACAGGTCAGCAGCACGAAACGCCCTTCCTGCGCCAGGACTGCCAGGTAGCCGCAGACGTTCACGTCACGGCACAGACGCGACCGATCCCAGGCCACAATGCCGTCGGGCTGCCCCTTCCGGCGCCTACGGCCCCTGCGGCAGGCCTCCAGAGCTGCGGCCAGCCCCGGGCGCTGCGACGGGGGCAGGGCGCCCGACACGTTCTCATCCTGGCAGGGCGGGGCGAGCGTGTGGCCGGCCGCAGCGGCCCACTTCTGGAGGGCGTGGAGCTGGCCGGACGAGTCGATCGACTGATCCTCGCCAGGGGAGACGCGGAGATAGGGAACGAGGTGCACCCTTCAGCGTGGGCGCGGCACGGGAGCGCGTCAAGGCTAGGGCTGGCGTTGACGCGTCTCCGACCTGAAGCGGGGCAGGGCTATTGATTCCAACTCGCAATAGCAAAGATACCCTCGGGCCGGTGGTGATTTTACCTTGCGCGGGCGGGCGGGTCGTGATCCGGGACGCCGCGATTCACATCATCGCCGCGGCCGCAAGGAATTAATTACCGTGCCAGTTTCTCGGGCCGGGCGCCCCGGATCGGGCGGGAGCGGCCATCGGGCCTGACCGGGCGGACCGGGTCATTGGTGACCCAGCCTGATGGGGTCAGTGCCGGCGGCCCGGAGGGAGGTCTGCCGAGCGCTCAGATGGGATTGCGCTGCCAGCGGACTGATTCGGGGCGCTACGCCAAAGGTGCCAGCGAGCACTACCCCACCCCTGGCCAGGTTGGTGGCCGGGTTTGGAGGGCAAAAACCCCGAGAAAAGGCGGGTTGTGGCCGGGTTGGCCGTGTGGACAGGGTGTTCACTCCAGAATCGCGCCTGAGGGGGAGAGAGAGACCGCGCCGCGCCGCCACTGCCACTCAGAGTCTCTTCTCTCTGATATTGGGCTCTAACCCGGCCAACCCGGCCATTTCTTCGTTTTACCGGGGTTTTTGCCCTCCAAACCCGGCCACCAACCCGGCCACACCTGGCCATTTTTTAGGCAACACCTGGCCACAGAAGCAAAAAGCCGAGCCCCCATTTCGGGAGCTCGGCTCATCACCCATCGCACCGCAGGGTGAAGCTATTCGGCTCCGTCGTCGTCTGAGCCGAGCCACCCTCCCACATGCGGCCACGACACCTCAGAGGTGAACCCGCTGGCTGCGGCCCAGCGGGCTCTAGCCTCCTCGAGCGATGGGAGCCAGTAGCCTCTGCCGTACCGGATGCCGTTTCGCTGCGGGCGCCCCCGCCTGCTGCCGGAGTGGCAACACTTCGCGAGCTCGCGCCCGTAGACGGTTTCGAAATCCAGGCTCTTGCCGAGGGCGGCTAGGAACCCGCGCGTCGCGATGAACACCCCGTCAGCTTCATGCACTACCTGGTCCCCGATGGCTTCTCCGCTCCAAAGCATGTTGCCCACGGCGCGAGCCTCGCCCCGCAGCCCCCGGAAGATCTGGTCTCCGAGCGCCTCGGTTTGCGGGACATGCCAGCGCGGATGCCAGCCCCGAGGCAGCCGAACCGAGAGCGCCCAGCCCAAGAGCTCGCCGAGCAGCGCCTCGCGGTCCGCCGCGGAGCCGTGAACCGCGTTCCAATATCCCACGTCGCCTTTCCGACAGCTGGACACGTCGAACACCGCGAAGCGCCGCTCACCCGGCGTGGCCGGCACCGCCCACGACTCGTTCGAGGAGACCGCGACGTTTAGGCAATTCGCGCTGATGGTCACGTCGATGCCTTTCCGCTCGATGGCGATTGAAGGGTCAGTGATCATGCCTTTCAGTGCGGATTCGGCTGCCTTGTCCGCAGGAGGGATCGCCTCATTCGCGAAAAGGAAGCATTTGCCAATCTGATGCGCGTTGAACTTCCCGGTGACGTGCTCGGGGCGGGTGACCGTGAGACCATGCCCGCCCCAAATATCGCGCACGGCGTCGAGCAGCGTGTTCTTGCCGACGCCCTTCGCGCCCCGGAGGACCAGGGCCACGCCAGCGCGCTCGCCGCGGTTCTGGAATGTCCAGGCGATCCACCGCCGGATGTAGCGAGCGTGCTCGTGGTTGCCGGAGGCGACGACCTCGGTCACGAACCGCAGGAACCGCCGAGCCGCTGCCCCGGGGACTCGGGGCTCGACGGCGAAACCCGTCCACAGGTTCAGGCACCCATCGACGAATCGCTCGTCCACCGCAGGCCGGAATACGGTCTTCCGCGCCTGCGCGCGCTCCCGCTGCTCGAGCCACCAATCGGCGACTTTCACATATCCCACCTCCGGCAGACCGCTATCCTCATCCGGCGGCTTTTTCACGATGAGCGCATCACGAATGTTGCCGTGCGCGGCCCGGAACTGCCCTGGGCTTTGGAACACTACGACCTTCGCTCGGCCGTCGACCTCCGACGTGTCGTCCCACGTCACGAGGCAATGGCCTCCCTCGTTCTGCAGGATGGTGTGCTGCGCGTTGAACCGCCGCATCCACCAGTCGCGCCGCTCGTATACGGCCTCGAGCGACGGCGAGCTGAGCGGGTCCGGGATGGGCTGCGTCACGTCGTTCGCTGCCTCTGCGGCGTCGGCCTGGAATTGGCGTGTAGCGTCCGCGATCGACTGCCGGTCGGCGACGGCCGCGGGGTCCTCGATCGCGGCCTCGAGTCCGCGGGCGAGCTCGTCGGCGACCTCCGGGTCGAGCGCTGCGACCAGCGCCGGCCACCCGCAAGCCTGGTCCCCGGCGGCGTGGCGTTCGTACGCGCGCTCTACTTGCCGTACGCCATGCTCGAGGTCGACCACGTCCGGGCGCCGCGACAACACAGCCCGGACGAAACCGCGAGCCCACGCCGGCCCGACGCCGGCGCGGGCGAACACCCCAGCGAGGGCGAAAGCGGCCCTTTCTTTCGAGCCGCCCTGCAGCGCCGCAGCGACCTTTGGTGCCCACTCGGTGATGACCCCCGCAGGCGGGTCGCCGGCGGTGCGCTCGACCGCGACCGGAGCCGCCGCGGGCGCCGCAGCGGCGACGATGGCGTCGGCCTCCGCCAGCAGCGCGTCCACGTCGAGCGTCTCCCGGCCGTTGGCCGCCACCACGTTGTGGAATTGGACCTCTCGCCCGAGCGGACAGGTCGGAAGATATGCAGGCTGCACCGCCGAGCGGATGATGCACCCCGCTGGAACCTTCGCTTGAAGCGCCCGCCGTAGTGCATCGTATTCTTCGCGCGTTGTCGGCCTAGAAAACCCGAGGATGACGCGCCACTTCCCCGGCGCCGTCACCGGGTCATAGTTGTGGCTGGAGTACGCCAGCACTCGACACGGCCACGAGGTGCGGCGCCAGTCGGGCTCGACCTCAGGCGTGCCGTCGTAGTCGATCGCGACCGCGTGAACGGCCTCGACGTGCTCGCCGTTGCGATAACCGCCGGGGTGTTCCGCCGACCCGCGCAGCGTGCACGGAATGAAAAAACCACGGCTGGATTTGGTTGCACCGGGTGCGCCTTTCGCCGCGTCCCGCAGAGCTGCCTCCAGCTCATCTAGGCCACGGAACGTTTCGCTGGAGTGCGGCACGACGCAGGCTTGGTCCCCGGCAAAAAACGTCAGGACAATTGGGCCCGACTTGACGCGCGGGGCGATCTGTGTCACTGTAGTGATACAGTCGTTTTCCTCACGCGCTGTTTCGCCCCGCCCGACCTGGTCCGTCGCGGCGGGGTTTTCATTTTGGTGGGTCACTGAACGGCCTCCGTCCTCGCCGCGCGTTCCGCGGCGTCCTTCGCGGCGCACTCGGTCGCGGTTCTCAGCCCGGCGAGTGCGCTCTCTCGTGTGAAGTGCGGGTACTTGTCGAGCGGGTGGACCCAGCAATACTGCGGGTCCCGCCTATTCTTCATTTGGCGGTAGCCGCTCCGGCGCAGCAGCTCATCCACGGCCCATTGCACGTTTTCCGCGCGCTCTTTGGCCCTGCGCTCTTCGGGAGTAGGCCAACTCACAGCACACCGCCCTTCGCAGCGGCCAGCTCCGCCGCGACCAGGGCGTCGGCGACCTCGTCGTCGGTTTCGTCATCGTTCAGCCGGACCTGAGCCAATTCGGCTCGCGCGGCGGCTAGCTCGTTCGAGGCGATCGATTGCCGGATGTTCAACTCACCCGCCGAGGCGACTTGCCGGCCCTGGCACGCCGCGGCGAGGTCGGCCGCGCCATGGCGGTGGACGAGCCGTTCGATCTTCGAAGCGGTGCGGGCCGTGAATGCGGCGCGCAACCCCCGCTCGAGCTTGGCCGGCTCGATAGGGCTGCCGAGAGTGTCGCCCATCGTCATCGGCCCGACTCGCGAGGTGTCGGCTTCGACCGCTGCCTGGGCGCGCTGGGGCGCTTCCTCGCAGGCACGGAGCCACTCGACCAGCGTAGCTCGCAGCTCGCGGACGAAACCAGAGTCGTCGCCCTGCGAAGCGGCAAGGTCGACGTACTGCAGTGCGCTGGTGCAGAGCTTAACGTTCGGGCACGCCTCGAGGCAGTCGGCCACGGTCAACGAGCGGGTCACTGCGCACCTCCCTCGGAGCACGCGTCGAGCCAACGTTCAACGTCGCTCAGGCGGTAGCGAACTGTCCTGCCGAGCCGCACGCAAGGTGGTGCGCTGCCGCGGCAGCGGCGCGTATGCAGAGCGCCGGTGGTCAGCCCGAGCAGCTTGGCGCACTCGGCGGTGGAGAGATAAGTATGGGCAGCACTGGCCGCCGCGGGCGTAGATTCGGACATAGAAAAGGACTCCTGCCGACCAACATGGTCGGCGCAGTGCGCGCCCTTTCCTTTTCTATGCCTCTACGCCTTTTTCCCGCGCGGGCTACGCCGCGCTATTCTTCGGCTTCACTGGTTGCTTCCCGGCTTGGGCGCGCGGGTTCAACTGTTGTCAAGAGTATGCACCATCTTGCACCGAACGTCAAGCCGGATGTTGCATCGGTGAATTAGTATCACCGAGTCAGTGATAGTAAATGCCGCGTCACTTGCTCTTGAGTCTCGACCAAAGCGTTCCAAGCGCCCTGCCGTACGTAGACGCCTCGGACTCCGGACACAGCGTGATCCATTAACATGTCGCAAAGCACGTGGTCGGCGCCGCACGCAAGCGCTTGGGTTCTCCAGGTTGCTCGCAAAAGATGGCCAGTCTCGCTCGGGAGTTTTCCTTCGCGCCAAACGGTCGTCGCCTTCCACTCGCCGGCGTTGCCTTGAGTGGGAAAAAGCCAGGGTCCTGTGGCGTGCGTCACTCGCGATAGCTCGAGGGCCGTCTTGAACAAGCCGACGAGGTGCTCGCTCAACGGTAGGGCAAAGTCTCTGCGACTCTTCTGTCGCGCCCGCGGAACGACCAGCGCCGCCGCGTCGAGGTCAATCCAGCTCCGCTCGATTGCGACGAGCACGCCGGGGCGAAGCGCCGTGAAGAGTCCGATTTCATGCATGACGCGTCTCGCCGGATTGGCCACCGTCTGCAGACGGGCGAACCAGTCCGCCAAATCCTCGGGCAGGATGACGGCCTCGCGCGCCCGCTGCCGGTGGAAGGTCACGCCGCGCACTGGGTTGCTCGGCAGCGGGTCGTCCGACTGCTTCGCCATGATGTTCCACGCCTGCCGGAAGCAGCGGAGCGCCTTGTTCGCAGCGACGGGGCCGCTCGCAGCGGTCAGCCGCTCGTGTTCGGCGCGGAGCTCCGAGGGCCGCACCTCGACGGCAACACGGTTCGCCCAGTGCGCCCAGTGGCGCGAGCTGAGGTCGTCGAAGTCGGCCAGAGTCCGCTCCGCCCGACCCTGGGCGGCGAGGTACTCGCGGGCGCGCTCAAACATCCGCGCCACCGTGAGCGCCCCGCCCTCGGCGGCCGGGGCCTGTGGGGCGCTCGGGTCGACTCCCTGGCGGATGCCGGCAATCCACACCATGGCTTGGGCGCGGGCATCATCGATAGAGAGCTCGGGCCAGTGGCCAAACGTCTTCTTCCGCGTGCGAGTTGGGTTCTGCAGGTCCGCGCTCGCGCGAAGCGCAATCCGCCCGGTGCGGCCTGCCTCGGCGAAGAAACCTCGAACGGCCGTGTCTCTGACGATCTGAGTTGGCTTCAAAGCAGACAGCACGGCCTTGGTGAGCTTGGGCATCGGGCGCACTGTACTGGCACCGTCCAAACAAGGCCAGGCTGAGGCTTGGACGGTTCTCGGACCGTAGCGGGTGAAATCTCGCGACATGAGCCGACGCATTAGACCCGAATTTTATCGACGAAAGACAACTCATGACACCCCGCGTAGACGGTCCAAGCCGGTCTACGGAACCGGAAGTCGCACGTTCGAATCGTGCCGGGCGCGCAAGGGATTCTAAGGGGTTAGCGAGGGGGCACCGGTTCGGAGATGCGAACCGGCTACGGTTCCCGAACCGGGCTGGCGGGCCTACTTTCCCTCGCAGATGCAGCCGTATCAGCGACCGTATGTCGTCATTGGTACACCAGCTGCAATCAGGTGCCCTCGACTCCAAGGTGACCGTTGTAGACCTCCTTCGGAAAGGGCTTGTTGTCGCGAGCAAGCTCGGCCTTCCCGAGTTCGAGAAGTGGGTCAACGGCGAACTCAATGGGTACCCAGACGGGAAGAGCGTGCCCGCGTACCGGCGCGTGAACGTCGAACTGCAGGCTCGGAACCCGCTGAAAGGATGGATCCCGGTTCTGCTAACCGACCCCGCAGACGCTCAGGCCTTCGGACAGCACGCTTTCACGAACCCAATCTCGGAGCTTGAACACCTGGCCAGCCGCGAAGGCACCATCAGGATGCCGCTGGAGGATGCGTGGCAACTCCGGATCGCTCAGCACACAGGTTGGGACTTCCCTACCTCCCAGAGAGTTTCGACGTCATCCGTCGTCGCAATCATCGACAAGGTTCGCCACACCCTGCTGCAGTGGGCCCTTCAACTGGAGAAGGACGGTGCGGTCGGCGAAGGACTTAGCTTCTCAGCTGAAGAGAAGGACGCGGTTGTCGCCGCTGGACACCACTACAACACAGTCAACAACTTCTACGGCTCTGTTGACCGCTCCCAGATTGCGCAGCACTCCCCCGGCGCAACCCAAATCGTGAACCAGCAGCTGGACGTCGACGCCGTGCGGCGCTTCGTGGAGGCGGCGCGGAAGGAGGCGGGGGGCCTGGGCCTTGCTCCAATCCAGGTTCAAGAGTTCGAAGTGGACCTAACGACTCTGGAGGCCCAAGCCAGTTCCCCGAACCCCAAGAAGTCAATCCTCCAGGAAACGGGGGAATCTCTCGGGCGTATACTTGAGGCGGCCGCTGGCGGCGCCGCGGGTAACCTGCTCGCCCAACTGGCGAGCCTGCATCTGTTCTAATAGAACTCGGCAGCCCAAGCGCAGAGCCTCTGCAGGCCGACGAGAATTCCAACGGCGATTCCCAGGTCCCGCAGTGCGTCGCCGCGAGGGGCGAGGGACCATAGTCGCCCCGGAATGGGTCTCACCATCCCACACCACAAGTCCACTTCCAGGACGAGCCAAAGCTCAAGGGCTCGGTGGCTTCGAAACCACCGCTTCATCCTGCGTCCCCGAAGGAACGCGGGCATCAGTTCATCAGCTTCCATATCTGTACTATCAAGGCGACGAGCCCCAGAAAGAACATCTTGTGCTCCCACCCGAAGGCGCCCGCGCGCCTCGCGACGGGCCACGCGTAGAGCCGCATGGGCAACAGCCCATGTACGCCCACTGCGACGACGGCGCGCCCGAGCAAGGTGGGCTTGTCGAGGAAGCCCGCTCCTTCGAGCCGCATTGCGAGCACGTAAGTTCCGCGAATCACCGCACTGCGAGCACGAAACCGCTCCTCGGCTTCAGTGTATTCCATAGGCCCGCCGAATCTACACGGACATTCAGTGCTGTGTCAAGGCGAGGCGGGTCTAGGTTGCGCCCGGAGCACGCCGGCCCCTCCGACGATTCTGGCTCGCGAACGGGCTAGGCCCAGGGGGGCGGCTGCCCCCGACCTTCTCGCGAAGCTGGTCCAGCGTCGCGCTCTCTATCTGTCGGGTCCGCTCGTGGCTGATTCCCAGGGCTCTCCCGACCTCCCCGAGCGTCAGCCCACCGAGGCGCCCGGCGATGATCGCCCGGGCGCGCTCGTTCTTTATCGACGCGAGGAGCTTCGCGCCGTCCCGACGGGCCACCACCCGCTCCGGGTCTTGTTCGTTGTCGCTCATCTCCTCGTCCACGGGCACGGTCCACTCGGGCGGTGGGTTTTTGACGTGCGGGGGCACTCGCACCGCTCGATGGTTGCGTTCGATGTATCGACCGACGGCGTTGCGAATCCACCACTCAGCGTACGTCGAGAACCGGCACCCCCGCTCCGGGTCGAACTTCTCGACGGCTCTCATGAGGCCCTCACATCCGGCCTGGACCAGGTCGTCGTACTCGATACGACCGCGTACCCAACGCTCGAAGCGCCGGCGGACGACCGAGTGGACCAGGCCGATGTGGTCAGCGGCGTTGATCAGTACGACGTGGGCCATCGCGCCGCACGCTCCGCGTTGATCTCCGCCGAGAGGGCTTCGACCTGTACGTTGACGAGGTCGGCGTTCGCTCCGTCGTGTCGAAGCGAGTAGTGAAGCTTCAACCGCTTCAGTCGCTCCAGCTCCGCCTCCTTCTCCCGAATGGACCGCGCACTTTCGGCGTGGGACGCGGGGGGCCCCGCCGGGCCCGACGCCGGGCCGACCCTCGGCATCCCTCCCAAGGCTCGGATTTGGGCCTCCAGGTCCTCTATCTCCGCGGCAACCTCGGTTGCGGGTCGGCTCTTTTGTTGAAACTGGGTCTTCCGCAGCTGGTTGATCCGGATGGACAACGCCCTCACCTGGGCGTTCCGAGCGGCCACCTCCTCGTTCGCCGGGATGCCGTTGCTGTGGTGGAACCCACGGCGCCACCAGGGTCCGAGCGCGCTCACTTCGTACCTCCCTTCAGGAGGGCCAGCTTCCCGCGCGCCTTCCGCCGGGCCTTCTCCGCGACTCCGAGCGTTCCCCTGAGACGGTCGTGGCGCTTGATCATGGCGTCTTGGGCCCGCCCCATGTTCTCGCGAACCTTGTGGATGGCGAGCACCTGTCGGTACTCGTCCCGAGCCCAGCGCTCGCTCGCGGCGACATCGAGCCCCTTCGCTGTCTCGTTGTCGAGCCCAGAGAGGTAGGCGGGGGCACGGAGAACCGCGGCGACCGTCTCCTTGTCGTCGGAGCTGATGGCCTTGTGCATGAACTCCAGCCGGTCGCTCTTTTGCGGGAGCGACGCGACGTGGCGGCGAATCTCCGCTGCGAGCCCCAGCCCCTCCGGAGTCTTCCGCTCCGGGTTGTCCGTCGCGCGGTCGATGTCCTTGAGGAGGTTGTCGGCGGCTCGCTCGACCTCACCAAGCCGGCGCACGTACAGCGCGTGGACCTGCTCCATCTTCTTGCCCGCGGCCTCGAACACCTCCGACTCGGCGCCGTGGTAGACGCGACTCTCGCCCCCCGCGAGGTACTTGACGCTGCGGTGGTCGCGGGCGCCCTCGATGCCGTACTGCTGGAACGCGAGGTCGGCATCCTCGACATGGGCCATCCACTGGTAGATGTGCACTAGGGCCTCGCGCGCCGAGTGGTAGGCGGCGGCGCCGTGAGTCTTCTCGACGTTCAGCACATCCTCGTAGCGCTTCATGTTGTCGGGGTGGAGGTCCAACGAGACTTTGGTATGTAGTTCGGTCATTGCTTTTCCTTTCATGTGAGGCCGTAGCTTCGGCCGTTGAACGTGGAGGGGCCGGCGTACAGGTCCAACACCGCGTAGCGCGCGGCGTCTGCGCCGTGGTCGGGCCCATCGGAAACGATGTCCTCTGGGCGCTTGTCGTCGCGAGAGAGGAACGGAAGCGTTGCCCAGAAGTAGCGACAGCGGGAGTTGACCCACATGCCGGGCTTGCCGTTGCGCTCCTTGGCGTTGTGCAACAGCTCCCGCATCTTGGCCCAGCCGGAGACCCGCGAGCCGCGGCCCTTGTTGGGCGTGCGGAGGTAGATGCCGTGCCGCTGGAGCACCTGGAGCAGGCTCTCGTCGAGCCCGTAGGCGTCATCACCAATACCCGGGGGCACCGCACGGAGCTGCCAGGTACTGGCCATCTCATGTATCGCCTCGGCAAGCTTCCCCGGAGCCCAGTGGAGGCCCTCGTTGAGGTCGTTCGGGGAACAGGTGGCTATCTCGTCGAGGAAGCAGAGGGAGCCGCGGGGAAACCCGCAGTTTCCTCTGCTCCTCCCAACCAGATAGACCACCGACGGGCGAGCCGTGCCCCAGTCCATGGCCAGCGTTGGGTAGAGACCGAGGTCGCGGGGATGTTGGGGGTCAATGGTGAGTCGATGTTTGCGCTCGTCTAGGACGCCAGCAAACATCGCCCCCCGCGCGATGTTCCAGTCGCCATCAATCCACGCCCGGGCCAGCTCCTCATCGGAGCCCGCCGACGCTCGCAGGCGCCGCTCGTAGTCGCTCCGGTCGATGTGGGGGTTGTCCCGGAGCGTGCTGGACAACCACACCCACGTCTCTCCGTCGACCTCGAAGGGGTGCCCAGGAGGGGCGGCGGCGATGAACCGGCTGTGCAGGTGGGCGTGCTGGGCGCCGCCTGGGTTCGCCGCGCGAATCTCCTGGAGGGGGATTCCCTTGACGGCGCGGAGGTTGGACTTGAGGAGCGCGACCCACTTCGGGTCCTTGATGAGGCCGAACTCATCGATGACGAGCATCGTGAAGGAGCGCCCTTGGTACTTGGAGTAGTCCGTCGAGCGTTCGAGCTGGCCCAGCTCGATGATGGCGCCGTTCGGCAAGCGAATGGTGCGCTGGCTGAGGTTCGGCTTGACCCCCTTCGGATAGACCTGCTTCAGCAGGATGACCAGTGCGTCCCACAGCTCGCCCAGTGCGATGTACGTCTCGCGGATGAGCAGCGGGCGGGCCTTCGCACCATACAACTCGCAGTGGCGAATCACTGCGAGTTGTATCGCGACGCTCTTCCCTCCCCCGCGGCCTCCCGCCAAGAGAAGGTTGAACTCCACCGGAACGGAGAGGGCTTTGGCTTGGAACGGTGTGGGCTTCACTGCTCTCCTTTCGGGCTCTGGGAGACGGTGATGGCCTTGGCCCAGGCCTCGGGCGATTGGGCGGCGGGGAGCTGGATGACGATGTTGGGCTTGGTCTCCTGCTGGTCGCCCTCGCGCCAGCCGCAACGGGCCTTTGTCAGGTAGATGGCCGCGACGACGCTGGTCTTGTTGTCGCCGCGGTGGCCGCGAGCGTGTTCGAGCAGGATGTTCGCCAGCTCATCCTCAAGCCCAGCGCGGCCGACCTCGAGTGCCTCCTGGACCTCCTCCTGGCGACGCATCGCCCCGCGGAGCGCCGACGTTCCGACGCCCAGGGCGGCGGCGATGGACGCGTTGGAGTGGCCGTCGCGAGCCATGCGGCGGATGAGCTTGAGGCCGGGCTTCAGGACCTGGATGGAGTTGGGATGGGGTGAGTCGGAGACGCGACGGACTGCGTTCTTCACCCGGCGCTTCCGTGGCTCGCGGTCGTCCTTGGCGGCGAGCTGGTCTTCGAGGCCGGGCCTGGTCACCGCAGCCTCGCGTCGTTGAACAAGTAGTCCGCCGTCGGGAAGATGTCCAAGGCGAGGCCCACGACCGCGGCGACCGACCCGCCGGAGACGTTCGTCAGCCGGACGAGGTAGTCCGTCCCCGCGGAGAGGAGCCAGGGCGGCGCCTGGAGCCCCAGGGAGGCGCTGACGAGCGACTCCGCAAGCGAGGTCCCGTCGTCGCTCGTCGTAGGCCCGGAGAACGCGGATACGAGCGACGAGAGCGGGTCGAGCCGACTCCCGCAGCGGAGCGTCCGCGCCGTCCCGTCGACGTTCGCCACCGGCGCCTCGAACAGGAAGAACCGCGCCGACCCTGTCGCCCGAGCGGAGACCGTGAGGCGGGCGGCGTGGAAGCTGTCCGATTCGGCCGGCGTCCGAATGAGCAGCTCAATGGAGGACGAGTCCGCGAGCGAAGGAGCGGCCTCGCTGTGACGGAAAATGCGCTTGGAGACCAGAAGTTGATCGATTCTCATGGGTTATGGGTCCTTTGGGTGAGTGGGTTGAGGTCGGAACCGGTTCGAATCACGGTTCGCAGCGACCGGGAGAGGTCGCGAAAGTGGGGAATGCCTGCGGCTTCTGGCCCGCGAGCGGCGGTCTGGGTAACCGGCACTCACTGTTCCATCCGTGTCTCACCGAGGCGGACGCGGAGAAGCTTTGGGCCCTGCGCTTTTTGGTTGCCGGCCGGCCGGGGATTGAGGTGCCCCTCGGGAGCCCAGCGGAGCGTCGTAACCCCGGGCAGGCGGTTACGCGTACTCCCTCAGGGGTTACGCCGTTCCAGCTCCCCTGCTGCGTATTCCCCGCAGTACTCCCCGTAACCCCCCTATTCATGAAAGGGGTAAAAGGGAGAGGTGGGGGGTAGACGGCCGACTCACCGGGGGCCCCCGACCCCCTGGGCGTCATGACCGGTCTATGCAACACGCACTTACGGGAGCTACGGGGGTTACGAGGGGACCTAATGAGTAGGGCGATTGCGGGAGTGCGCGGCGACGGGACGGCACGCATCGCCGGCATGGGGTGTGCCGAGCGCAGTCCCGTAATCGTCGCGTTGGACGGAGCCGATGGCGCGGCTCGGCAAGACGCGTGCCGGCCGGCTA
>JBNKVS010000105.1:0-8150 GCA_050299315.1 Polyangiaceae bacterium | reverse complement strand
TCCCGAGCGGGCGATGAGTCATGTCTTTTCCCCCAGCGGCCCGCCGGGCGCGTGCGGGGCAGACAGCCAGTCGGCCTGCGCGCGCCCGGCGGGCAGCTCGACTGAAAATCCACTTCCTCCGCGCCCCCTCGGTCCTGCGGTCGTGAGAAATCCGGGCTGGATTCGCTGCCTCCCGTCGGGGCCCCGGAGAGTATGTTTCGTGAACGTTGCGCGGGGCGGTCCGCGACACGAATTTCATTCGTTCGACCAGGCCACCCGTTGGTCTGTTCCACGCGGTAGGGGATGCGCAGCGACTGCTGTCCAAGCACTTTCGCGGCGCCTACTTTCATTGCTGAAGTTCCCGGGATTTTTTCATCGAGGAGGGAGACAAGCGACCCCGTCTTCAGGCATGGTCGTGTTCGCAGTGCGTGTCGTCGCCATTCCCCGCAAAGAGGGCAGTCGCCTCGAGGGGCCAAGAAAACTCTTCCAAGCACAGCATTACGAGGCGCGATAGAATGCCTCGGAGGGGTCGTGAGTTCTCCGCGCGCTCCTTCCCTTCGAAGCAGGACGGAGAGGGCGAGAGCGGGCTGGCGAGTGGTTGAAGCATGAATTCCGGACCGCACCAACGAGGCTCGACCCATTCTTCTCTCCCCGATCCATCCAAGCAGGGCCGGGCGATGGCGCTTTGGCTGCGGCAGCAGGTCGTTACCAAGAGCGCCCACTTGGAAGCGCTGGTTCACGGCAACGCCAGTGGGCGCCGGGTCGGGCAGGCGTATGCGGAGCTGTTCGACGATCTATTCTCGAAGCTCCTGTTCCGGGCGTTCGATGGGCTCCCTTCCAAGCCGCCGATGATCGAGCTCGCCGCCGTTGGCAGCTACGGGCGTTGCAGTCTCGCGCCTCGCAGCGATCTGGACGTGCGTCTGTTGTGTCGCGACGTGCGGGCGGTCGGAGGGCTCTCCGAGCGGCTGTTGTATCCGATCTGGGACGCCGGGCTCGACCTGGGGCATCAGATCGTCACGGTGGAGCAGGTCACCGATCTGGCGCTCGAAGACGTCAAGACCGCCACTGCGTTGCTGGATTGGCGGTCGATCGTGGGCGGCACCCCGCTCGGTGGCGAGCTGGCAGCGGCCATCTTCAGCAAGGTCTTCACGGGCGAGGGGCTTCGTCGGTTCGTCGAGCGGATGCAGAGCCGAACCCAGTCCCGCTACCGGCACTTCGGCGATTCGGTCTACTTGCTCGAGCCCAACCTCAAGAGCAGCGCCGGGGGCGTGCGCGATCTGGACGTGATCCACTGGCTCGCTCGCGCCTGCTTTCGAGTGGCGGACATCTCCCAGCTCTCCCGCGAGGGCGTGTTGACGGATTCGGAGCTGCGTCAGCTGCTGGCGGCGAAGGATTTCTTGCACCGGTTGCGTTCGCGGCTGCACCTCAGCGGCAAGCGCCGGACCGATCATCTGCTGTTCGAGCACCAAGAGGCGTTGGCCCCGTTGATGGGCTTTGGCAACCAGGCTGCCTCGGTGGAGTTGATGATGCGGCGGTATTACGGCCATGCGCGCTTCATCGCCCACGCCTGCGAGATGATGCTCACCCGCTGTAGCCCGCGGCAACCGGTCCGAAGCGCCGTGCGATCCCTGGGGGGCGGCGTTTGCACGGCGGCGGGCACCGTTTGGTTGGACGAGCCGGAAATGCTCGAAGAGCAGCCGGGCATCGCCCTACGGCTCTACTGGGAGGCGGTCGAGCGCGACGCGAAGGTCAGCCAGAAATCGCGCGAGGCGATCAGCCGCGCCACGGCGGCGCCCGGCTTCGGCGAGCGCCTGCGGGCGGATCCGCGGGCGGCGAGTTGGTTCAACAAGCTCGTTTGCACCGCCCGGCCCGTGCGCTTGAAGCGCGGCTCGGTGCTCACCGACTTGCACGAGGTCGGGCTGCTCACGGCCATGATCCCGGAGTTCAGTCCGGTGGTGGGTCGCGTTCACCTGGACGCCTACCACGTCCACACGGTGGACGTTCATTCGATCGCGACGCTGGATTTTCTCGCAGCGCTGCGGCGGGGGGAGCAGACGGAGGATTTTCGCCTGGCGTGCCGTATCGCCGGAGAGATCGGGCGGGTGCGCGTGGTCTGTTTCGCCGCGCTCCTGCACGACATCGGCAAGAGTGGGGGAAGCGCGGGTCACGCTCTGCGAGGCGCGGAGATGGCGGGGGTCATCCTCAAGCGGCTGGGCCTTTCTCCGGAGGAGGTCCTGGCTACTCAGGTGCTCATTCTCCACCACCTGCGCATGTACAACATGGCGACGCGCATGGACGTGGAAGCCGAGGAAACGATCGCCGGGCTCGCGCATCACGTGCGGGACGCGGAAACGCTTCGGGAGCTGTTCCTGCTCACGATGGCGGACGTAACCAGCACGAGCCCGACGTCGATGACGAGCTGGAAGCGGCAAGTCATCGATGACCTCTTCCGCTCGACGTTGCGGCACCTCAGCGGGTCGCCGAAGCTGTGGTCGCAAGGGCACGTCGCCACGCGCGAGCTCGTGCTGCGGCGCTGCTCCGGGGAGTCCGAGCTCGCGTTCGTTCGCCAGTTTCTGCGCTGCGCGCCGCGCCGGTACCTTCGCACCAACAGCCCGAAATCCGTGTTGGCCCACGCTCGCTTCGCGTTCGAGGCGGGGGACGAGCCCGTGCGTGTTTCGCTCGGCCGGCGCCGCGGGCCGTACGCCGAGCTGTGGGTTACGGGAAAAAACCGCGCGGGGCAGCTGCACCGCTTGGCGGCGGGGTTGGACGACTGCGGGCTTCCCGTCTTGCGCGCCAACCTCTACTCGTGGGCTGACAGCCGGGGGGTGGGCCGTTGCCTCGACCTTTTGTGGGTGCGGGGGCTGTTTCAGCGCGGCCCCGTCGAAGCCCGCCTGCGCCGGCTGCAGACCAGGCTACAGGAGCTGTTCGTCTTGGAGGGCGACACGCCGCCTCCCTCCGCATCGAGGCAGCGCTGGGAGCCTTCTGAGCCGCGCGTGCGTACCAAGGTGCTGACCGACGCGCGCACGTCGGACGACTACACGGTCGTGGAGGTCGTTGCTCAGGATCGGCCCCGGCTGCTCTGCCTGGTGACCCACGTCTTCGAGTCGATGGGTTTGTTCGTCTCCGCCGCCAAGATCAACACCGAGGCACACCGCGCGATCGACGTGTTCTGCGTGCGGCGTGCGGGCGGGGGCAAGCCCGAGGTCGCCCAGATGGTGGAGGTCGAGCGGCGCCTGATTCAGCTCTTGAAGCTGCCCGACCCGGTACGCAGCACGTACCGCCAGCCCGTCATCGTAGCCGCGGCGGGCGTGGCCTGAAGCGTGGGGGCGAAAAGGGCGGCCGGCGGGGGGCAGACGACTCCCAACGCCCGGCGCGCCTCAGCTTTCGCCCAGCACGATGTCGCGTCCCACCGTCAGCGCGCCATGGCTCACCCGAGGGTCGGGCGCCGCGTCGCTCCCGGCCGACTCGGCGCCTTCGACGAGCCAGTGGGCGAGAGCGGCGGCGATCGTCGATACCTCCTTCTCCTCGATCGGGCGGGGAAGGGGGCCGGGCCCGGCGTCGGCGCCTCGGCGCGCGGGGGGTCGAGTCGCTCGCTTCGCGGCGCTTTTGTCGTTTGTCGATTGGCAAGCGGCCCGTGGCTGTGCACATGACCGGTGAGCCGCTCCCGCACCATGCCCCGCGACTACCCCATCTTCCCGCTTCCCGATCCGCCCCAGCGCACGCTCATCCCCGAGGTGATGGGAAGCAAGGAGAAGGTGTGGCTACGCCATCTGCACAGCGGTCGCTACGTCATGCTCAAGCTTGCCCGCGAAGGGAGTGGCGAAGACTGGAGTGAGAAGGTGGCGTACGAAATCGCTCGTCTTCTCGGCGTGCCCTGCCCGCGGGTCGAGCTCGCCCGCTCCGGGCAGCGCGATGCGGTGCTGTGCTGGGATTTTCTGGGGCGTACTCGGGCGCACGGGGCTCCCTTCAGCCTGGTCCACGGCAACGAATTGCTGCTGCAAAAGGATCCAGATTACCCCACCTCGGGTACCTACGAGGTGTCCGAGCACACCATCGGCGCCGTGGCCCATGCCCTCCGCGGGCTCGGGCACCGCGTCCGACCCGCTGTTCTGGCGAGCGGGCGCGACGCATTCTCTGCCTTCGTGGGGTACCTGTTGCTCGACGCCCTGATCGGGAACACCGACCGGCACCACGAGAACTGGGCGGTCGTCTCCGGTCCCGGGGCGGCCGGGGCCGCGCCCGTGACGCTCCTTTCCCCGAGCTACGACCACGCCTCCTCGCTCGGGCGAGAGCTGAGCGACGAAAAGCGCGCGCGCCGGCTCGGGGGGGCTGGTCGCGGCACGCTCGAGGACTATGCCAAAAGAGCCGTTTCCGCGTTCTGGGCGGACGATAAGAGCCACAAGCTCACCCCTCTTCAGGCTCTCGCGGCCGCCGGTACGCGGCGAGCCGAGGCGTTTTCGGTCTGGCTCGGGCGCCTCCACGCGATTTCGACGGACCGCCTGGCTGCCGTGATCGAGCGGGTGCCTGCCGGCCGCCTCAGCGCCCTGGGAAAGCGGTTCACGCTGGAGCTGCTACGCTATAATCGCGCCGAGATCTTGAAGCTTTCATGAGTGTACCCAACGTTCTTTTCGTCGCCTGGCAGGATGCGGAGTCTCGGCGCATCGTTCCGATCGCGCGCCTGCTGCGTGTGGGCGGCGAGTACGAGTTCGCCTACGTGGGCGCGGTGGAGCAGGCCCGAGCTCTGGGCTTCGGGCCCCTCTTGGCGTTTCCCGATATCTCCGAGGTGTACCGCAGCAAGGCGCTGCCGCCTTTGCTTTCGAATCGGTTGATGCCCAAGTCGCGCCCGGAGTTCCCCGACTACGTCGGCCAGCTCGACCTCTCGGAAGAGACGGCGGAGCCTTTCACGGTGCTCGCGCGCAGCGGCGGACGCCGCACGACCGATCGGCTCGAGGTGTTCGCGCCGCTCGCCTCGCTGGGGGACGAGTCCGAGGGGCTCTTTCTGGTCCGCGGCATTCGCCACGTTCCGGGTGCGGAGGCGGCCCTCGAGCAGCTCGCGCCGGGCGCGCCCCTGCGCATCATGGCGGATGTTCACAACGAGGTGAACCCTGCGGCGCTCCTCTTGAGGTGCGAGGAGAAGCGCCTTGTCGGCTTCGTCCCCGATTACCTCGCCAACGAGCTGGCCAGCGCCGGGGCGCAACTCCGGTCGCTCTCGCTTTCCGTCGTGAAGGTCAATCCACCGCCCGCCCCGGTGCACCATCGCTTGCTCTGTCGCCTGCGCTGCGGAAACGCTCTGGGGGATCGCCTGTTTCGCGGCGAGGCCTACCGTCCCCTCTCCGCCAGGGCCACCGTGCTCGCAGCCTGAGCGGGCGACGTACTTGCCGGCAGGGCAGACTGGATCGTCGGCTCACCAGGGGGGGCGCGGGAGCGCGCCCGGCCCGACTGGGCGCCTCGCCATCGACCTCGTGAGCCAGCGGCGCTCCAGCAGAGCTGTGTAGCATGGAAGCAACACGGGGGTCGCGAGCCGCGGCGGCGGCCTGGCAGGCCAGGGCGTGCCGCTCGTCGTCGAGCCTGCTCCCGCGCGCGGCAGACTTCCCCGCCGTTCTCTCCAGTGTGGCAGCTGCGCGAGGCTCCCCACAGGGGCGCAGGTCGCCGCTGTGGGCGCCGGGGCAGCGCGCGCCGAGCTCGATGCCGAGCCGTTGCCCCGAGCGCTCGGAGCGGTGATTCGGCGGTGCGTGGTCACGGCGGGCACGGTCCGGGCTGTGGGAGCCCCGCTCGTCGGTCCGTTGCAGGGCTTCGTGGCCGACGATCGCTCGTCCATTGCCGCGGTTCGTCCGTCGTCTGCGGCCGCGCCTGGGGGCTCCGCGCCTGGGGGCTCCGCGCCTGGGGCGCGTCGTGCAGCGCGGTGGCCGTCTGCCTGGCGGGCGGGGCGCTCCTCGAAGAGCCTCGCCACCCCGACCGGTAGCTGCTATCGTCCCCCTTGGCGGGGTCGATCGCAGCCGAGGGCCGTTTCATTTTCACGCGGTTCGTTCTTCCCGCGGCTTGTCGGCGTGCCGCGAGGGGTCGCTCATGATGCTCGCAGTCTTCCGTCGTCCTCGCTCGAGGAGAGCCGCGTGGCTGGGCGTGGCCTTGCATGGCCTCGTGGCGTGGCTGTTTCCGTCGCGGTTCGAGGTGGCTCCCGCCATGGCCGCGCGGCAAATGATCTGCGATCGGCTCGTGGAGGACTTTCGTAGCACGCCGCTCGGGTCCTTCCCGAGGGGCTGGCGACCCAAAGACGACGACGATTGGGCCGTGGCAATTCGCTCCTACGCGGTGCGCCAAGTCGACGGGCGGCGCGCGCTGCACGCCAAGTACGGGCAGGCCGCCGTGACGATCGGGCGGGCTTTGGGCGCCTGGGATCTCGACCGCCATGCGGTGCTCCAGTGGGAGTGGCGGGCCGTGCAGCTGCCCGCGGGCGGCAACGAAGACAGCCTGGGCGCAAACGACTGCGCTGCCTCCGTGTACGCGTTTTGGGACGTGGGCTTTCCGTTCTACGTCGACAGCATGAAGTTCAGCTGGAGCTCCACGCTTCCCAAGGGCACCCACCTGTCGAAGACCTTCGGGCACCATCACGTGTTCGTGCAGCAGTCGGGTGCTCGCCAGCTCGGCAAGTGGCGGAGGGTCTCCGTGGACGTAGGCCGGCACCACGACATAGCCTTTGCAGGCAATGGGCGGCGCAGCCCGGGCGGCATCGCGCTGCTCACCGACGCGGACGGGACGAGCTCTGCTGCGGAGGCCTTTTACGCGAACTTCCGGCTGTGCCGCTACGTGCAAGCGCCGGCCGCCGCGAACCCGGCGAAGTAGGCGCGTCGGGGGAGGAGCTCGCGCCGGCCCCGGTGTCCGCCGCGAACCCGGCGAAGTGGGCGCGTCGGGGGAGGAGCTCGCGCCGGCCCCGGTGTCCGAGCGTGCCGGCCGGCACGCCCGATGCGCGCCCGAGCCTTCGAAGTCCCGCCGAGCCGGGTCCCCTCGCGTCGACTCGGCGGCGGATCGACGCGAGGGTCGCAGGGTTCGCGCTGCGGGGCGATAGCCGTCGGAGCCGCTCGGGCCGGAGCGCGGGGCGCGTCCGCGCGGGCACACTTCGGGGGCTTTCCTATCGCGAGGCCCTTCGCGGGACCCGGTGGCGGCGCGGGGCCCGGTGGCGGCGCGGGGCCCGCAGCCGGCCGGCGGAGTCGCGACGGGGTGGGGGGCTCGTGCGGCCCTCGCCGCGGCTCCTCGCCGCCCTCGGCTCGCGCGGCTCGTCGCGCCGTCCTGTCCCTTCGAGCGTCGACCTTTCGGCTCGTACGCCGCTCGGTCTCGTCGTCTAGAAACTGAACGCTTGAATAGTGTCTGGGCCCTCGTTAGGATTGCGGGGTGAATCGTCGACCGCCGCCGCAGGCACCACGAAAAGCGGATCGGGAGCCCGAGGCGCCTGGCTTCCCCTCTTCCCGCAGACTTTCATTCGACGGAGAAGTGCCTCGCGCGCTTTCATGTCGCGAACCGGGGCCGTCCGCGCACTCGATTCGCAAGGGGGTCGAGCTCGGCGAGCTTGCCAGTCGGCGGTCGGTGGCGTCGGAGGCGGGGGGGCGCACGTCGGGTGTCGGCCGAGCGGGGGTGGTCTCGACGCCGTCGTGCCAGACGCCGTCGTGTCACACGAGGGTGGGCCAGATGCAGTCGTGTCACACGAGGGCGGGCCAGACGTCGGAACGCTCCGCGGAGGGGAGCCCCCGGGCGCGGGGCGCGATGGCTCAAGGAGCGATGGCTCAGGGCGCGATGGTTCAGGGCGCGATGGTTCAGGGCGCGATGGTTCAGGGCGCGATGGTTCAGGGCGCGATGGTTCAGGGCGCGATGGCTCAGGGAGCGATGGCTCAGGGCGCGATGGCTCAAGGAGCGATGGCTCAGGGCCGCCGGTCGACGCTGAGCCTGGCAGGGCTGAGCCAGCAAGCCCGTCAAGACGAGCCTCCCCCTCCGGTGGGGTTGGCGGGCGCCAGGCTTCCCGAGCGAGGGCTGCGCAAGTGTGGGCTTCGAGAGTCTGGGCTTCGAGAGTCTGGGCTTCGAGAGTCTGGGCTTCGAGAGTCTGGGCTTCGAGAGTCTGGGCTTCGAGAGTCTGGGCTTCGAGAGTCTGGGCTTCGAGAGTCTGGGCTTCGAGAGTCTGGGCT
>JBNKVS010000104.1:0-33318 GCA_050299315.1 Polyangiaceae bacterium | reverse complement strand
GCCCGGGTCGAGCGGCTCGGTGCCCCCGCAGGCGGCCGCGCAGCAACCCAGCGAAAGGAGCAGCCATGGCAAACCGACTCGGGTCGACACGGTCACTGGCTCGCTCGGCATCCCGGAGGTTCGTGGTCATCGGGGTCGAAGGAAGTTGCGCGGTGCGCCCGGACGGCCTCGCGGGAGGCGCCTCGGCCGCCTCTCCGCGTCTCGTCACGCCTTCAGAACCAACGGACGGTCCGGAGCATTCTCGTCTCGAAACGAGGCGGGCCCGTTTGTGCCGAACGCGCCCGCGCCACCGACTCGCTCACTCGCTCGGCGGTAGGGACGGCCCTTAGCGCTTGGGTTCGGGCCGCCCCCCGCACAGATCCGAGCGAGCGGAACTACCGCACTCGGCTCCTACCGAGTGGGTTTTCCAGTCCAGTGTGCGCGGGATCTACGCCGTGCGGAGGTAGCCCCCTTCGCGCGGCAGCTACCACCCGTTGTCGCGCGACCACTCGGCGACCACGCGGGCGCCGGCCTCGACCACCGCGCACGCACGGTAGGTCGCCGCGGTCACGCAGGCGTGGTTCGGCAGCACCCGGACGCGGTCGCCCACCTGCAGCGAGCCCGGGGCTCCCCCGATCAGCCCGTGCTCCTGGTGCACGTCGGCCACTCTCCCGTCCGCCGAAAGCGGCTGGAGCTCGAAATCGCAGACCCCGATGCAACGAGGTCAGCATTTCATTCTCGAGTTTCGGCGCGGGCTGTCGCACAGGCTGCGCATGTCGCCGTTTCCACACATCCTGACGGCGAATCAGGCTCGTCGGGTGCAGGGGCCCTCGACAGGGAGTGTGACGCGACGGCTCAGCGGAAGCTCGAGCGCCGGCAGCAACCGACGGCGACGCTCGCGCGTCCGCCAGACGCCGTTGCTGCACCGGGTTATGGCTCTGGCGCTAGGAGCTAGGAAAGTCCTATGCAAAGGTGCTTGCGGGGAGCGAGACCATGTGGTGGGCTATTCTCGAGCGCGGCATGTGGGACTGGCGGTCAGACTAGAGAGGTCAGGGTAGACCAGACGTGCCTACCTCCGGTCCCGGCACGACTTCGCCGAAGTCGTCGACTTCGCGGTACCGCCGGCAGAGGGGGGCGGGGTCCTTCGGAGCCGCCGTACACGAAGTCTACGGTCCTGCCGTGAATCGGCTCAAGGGCTCCCCCAATCAGTCGTTCGCCACGGCCATGCGAGGCGCTAGTGGAGTGGGGATCGGCGCGGCGGCGTGGCTGACGGCCACCGGGGCGAAGGCGGCCGACGGGGGCCTGTTGGATTGGGCCACGAACCACGGCAAGTACATGCCGCATTCGCACTGCTTGATGAAGGCGGACGGTACGCCGGATTGGTTCTGGATCAGCTTTCTGATCGGTTGCACGGTCGTCGTGATCGCAGCCTACCTGCGGATCTACGCCTTCTGGATGAAGTGCTACTTCGCGGAAGAGAAGTCGACCCGCAACGTCAAGCTGCGCCAGCTCGGCAATCTGTTCTTCATCTGCGCATCCACGGGCTACCTCTTTTCCATCGCGCTGTGGTTCTGGCCGGGGTACCGGCTCAATGCGCTCTTCTTCGTGGTGCTCGTCGGGGCCGCGGTGCACTTTGCGTGGAACCTCAAGCCTTTCGAGGTGACCTTCGCCGCGGTTCGACTCAATCGCGAGCTCAGCGCCACCAAGCAGTTGGTCGACCTTCAGAACCAGCAGATGCAGCTGGTGCTCGAGAACATGGGCCAGGGCTTCATCACCGTCGACATGGCAGGGAGCATGTCGGGCCATCGCTCGCTCGTGCTCCGACAGTGGCTCGGAGGCGAGGGGAAGGACGGCGACAAGATCTGGGACTACCTCAGCCAAGAGGACGAGGGTCGCCGAGAGTGGCTCAAGGTGTGCTGGGAGATGCTTTCGGACGACCTCATGCCCATCGAGTTGGCGCTCGAGCAAATGCCGCGGCATATCGACGTAGGCGAACGCACTCTCGAGCTCGCGTATCGCCCCATCCACGAAGGGGACACGACGAGACACATCCTCCTCGTCATCGACGACGTCACCGTGGCCCTGCAGCAGGAGCGGGCCGAGATGCTCCAGAAGGAGGTCATCGCCGTCTTCGAAAAGAGCATGTCCGACCGAGCCGGGGTGCTGGCGTTCTACGAAGAAGCGACTCGTATGATCCAGAACCTGCGGGACGCCAAGCACGCGACGCGCAGGGAGGAGCTGCGCGACATTCACACGCTCAAGGGCAACTGCGGCGTCTTCGGGGTTCGATCGGTGGCGGAATTCTGCCACGACCTCGAGACCCAGCTCTCGGAGACGACGGGCCGCATGACGGACAAAGACCGTCTCGAACTCGAACGTCTTTGGCAGGGGCTTTCGACCATGCTGTCGGCGTTGCTGGGCAAAGAGCAGGCGACCGAGCTCGCAGTCGACAACGCCGACTACGATCGGCTCGTTCAGGCGGTCATCGAGCAAGTCCCGCACGACAAGCTCTTCCGCATCCTGCGCACCTGGCAGTTCGAGTCCACACATCTTCACCTCAAGCGATTGGCCGTGCAGGGCGATGCGCTGGCCAAGCGTCTCGGAAGGGCCGGCATCGACTTCACCATCGAGGCTCACGGGCTGCGTCTGCCGTCCGATCGTTGGTCCCCGTTCTGGGCCGCCTGCACCCACCTGGTGCGGAACGCCGCCGATCACGGCCTGGAAGCCGCGGACGAGCGCAGGGCCGCCGGCAAGCCCGAAAAGGGCCAATGGAAGCTCTCGACCCGCATCGTCGACGACGAGCTCGAGGTGGCCATCCAAGACGACGGTCCTGGGATCCAGTGGGAGAAAGTTCGCGCCAAGGCAGACGAGCGTGGCATGAGCTATGAAGGAGACGGCCTTCAGCAAGTCCTGTTCGCGGATGGCTTCAGCTCTCGAGACGAGGTGAGCAACGTGTCGGGTCGGGGCGTGGGCATGGGGGCCGTACGGGCGGCGGTGGAGCGCCTCGGGGGTCGCATCGAGCTGGTCAGTGAGACCGGCCGAGGGACGCGTTGGACCTTCTACTTCAAACGCGCTGCACTGGGGAGCCCCCGTGCGGTGCCACCAAACCGAGCGGTTTCGCTGCGACCCTCCTCGCTTTTGAGGGTCCCCGCGCATTCCATCTACCCGTCCTGGCCGGTCGGTGCGGCGCAGTAGAGTCGCCGTCGCAGCGGCACTCGTGGGCGTCGCCGCTCTGGGCCTCGTGCAACGGGCCGCGGCAGCGTCGTCGCTCGACGAAGGGCTCCTGCTCCTCCATCAAAAGGGCTGTCGTGCCTGCCACTCGGTAGACGGCAGCTCCGGGGTGGGGCCGAGCTTCCGCGGACTCTTCGGCAGTGCGGTTCGCGTGCGGCGCGATGGCGACGAACGCAGCGTCGTCGTCGACGAGGCCTTCGTGGCTCGGGCGTTGAAGGACCCCGGCGCGGAGGTGCGTGTCGGCTTTCCTGCGGGCGTGATGCCCCGGGTGGAGCTCGCGCCGCGCGAGCAAGCACTCCTCATCGAGACCCTGCGATCCCTCGCGGCGCCCGAGCCCGTCCAGGCAAAGGCGGCGGTCGACTTCGAAACGGTCCTGCTCACGGCCTTCGCCCTGCTGGCCGCCGCGGGATGGTGGGCGGGGCGGCGGCTAGCCCAGGGCGCGGCAGTGGACCGGGCGAACCGCCAGTTTCGAATGGACGCGTCGAACGCTTCCCGCGCCTGCGCGACCGGGATCGCAAAGAGCTCGTCACCTGGCGGAAAGGTGATGTAGCAGCCGCCGCGAGCGACCGGTTGCCGTGTCGAATGTTCGGATTGCATGAGGGAGACCTGAGGGCGAGTGGTCCGCGCCTCACCCCTGCGCCCGCCCGTCGGCCTGGCCGCCCCGCTCAACCAGCAGCCAACGGCGCTCGGAAAGTGATTCTGGGGCTCCTTTGCTCAGCGACCACCCTCCACCGCAACGAATCCCGTGAGCGCGCGCGAAGGCGCGCGGCACAGCTGCTTCGCTTACCGGGCCTTCCTCCCCTCAGAGACGGCGTGCGTTCGCCGGGCCTGTGGCCCTTTCCGGATCGACCGAGGTCGGCGTGGGACTAAGCTCTCCGAGCCGTCTCGTCCGTCCGCGCAGCTTTTGTGGCGCGAGCTCGACATGCAACGCCAACTCAAACGGGAGTCTAGCCCAGTTTGGCTGCCGCGAGTCGACGCTGCCCCTCCCGATCAGAACCGGGCTGCATGCCGGTTGCGATAGGCGGCCGGCGACTCCCCCGTCCAGCGTCGAAACGCCCGCCCGAACGTCGCTACTTCCGAAAAGCCGAGCTGCCAGGCGATCTCCGAGACCGAAAGCTTCCCCTCGCGCCCCAACTCGCGCGCAGTTTCTGATCGGGATCCATCGAGCAACTTGGAGAAGGTCGTCCCCTCTTGGGCGAGACGGCGCTGGAGCGATCGCTCGCTCAACCGGAGTCGTGCTGCCGTCGCCGGCGCGCTGGGGGCGGTGCCCGTCCCAAACTGCTCGCCAATCGCGCTGCGCACCCGGGCCAAGAGGTCGCGCGGCTGCTCGAGGAGTCGTGAGCTGGCGAGCGCTTCTGCGGTAGCCAGGAGGCGTGGGTCGAAACCGGGTAGCGGTTTGTCGAGAAGCGAACGTTCGAAAGTGATACCGTTATCCTCACGCTCAAACTCGATGTCGCCGGTTCCGAAGAACTGAACCAGTGGTTCGACGTCAGGAGGGCGAGCGTGCTGGAACCAGACGCGCCCGGGCAGAACCGCCCGTTGCAACTGCCGCCGTGCATGAAAGAGCACGGACGCCAACGCGTACTCCCCCGCTGCGCGACCAATCCCGCGAGGGTGGCCAACGGTGCGCTGGGTCCAAATCGCCTCGTCGCCACGCTCCTCGAAGGCGAATACGACGTGCTGGTTCACCAGTGCCGCGTAGCGCACCATTCGCGCCCATGCGTCGCGAAACGTAGCGCTGGTGGAGGCTGCGAGCTCGGCGAAGTTGTAGCGAGTGAACTCGAGCTCGCCGGGCAGCCGCAGTGCGAGAAAGGGGTCGCCGACCAACTCGGCGGCCCGCTCCAACATCGCGCCGAACTGTTCTATCGTGACCAGCGCGTGCGATGCCGCTTCGACGTCGCACGACAACCGAAAGCGTTCCAACAGGCCGTCGGCATCCGCCCCCCGCGACCGTAGGTAGCGGATGAGCGGCGGGACCACGTGGTGAGGTACCGCAACGGCACGCGTCGAACGAGTCACGACTTTGAACCATACCACAGCCGCCTCGGAACGTCGTGGCGCCTGAAGCCTACTTTGCTTGCGCCCAGCGCCCTACCCGCCCAGCCCAGCCCGGAGCAGATTCGGTGGGTCTTCAACCACGGGAGCCCATCAATGATCAGCAACTTCAAGTCCGTAGTCCTAGCCTCCAGACAACCGCAGGTCGTCACTGAATTCTACCGCGACGTCCTCGGTCTCCCACTCGAGCTCGAGCGACATCGAGGTGTCGGTCCCCACTGGGCCGGCATGGTTGGTCAGGGCGACCAGCACTTTGCCGTCCACGATGCCCGAGAGTTCTGGCTTCCGACCGAACAGCAGAAGAGCTTCGTGAGCTTCGACGTGAAATCGATCGACGATGCAACGCAAACTCTTGCCGCATGCAACGTGCCCGTGGTGGCAACGAACCGCATCGGTCCCATGCGGTTCGTCGCCTTGCGCGATCCCGACGGCAGTATCGTGTGTCTCGCGGAAGCGTGGCCACAGCGCGCGGCGAAGTGAACAAGGGCTCCCCTGCCGCCGTCGAGGAGCGCCTCCGGCGGTACTCGCTGCTCCAAGTGCACCCCGGTATCAGCCATGCGTCGAGCCACCACCTCTCGCTGCATTCTTGCAGGGAACGTGAGGATTTCCGCGCGCGTAGATGATACGAACGGCCCCTCGGAGCGCGAGAGGGGGACCCCGGCCGCAGAGTGGGGCCGTTTGGGGAGGCGGCGGGCTCGAGGCCGGGCTGAAATCGAGGCCGAGGGAAGCGTGGGCCGGAGCCGAAAGGCAGAGTTGGCCGATGGCGGGCGCACGCTCGCACTGGCCTCTCGGCGACGGGAACAAGGCCCATTGGCCGGAGAGCAGAGCGGAGGGGTCGAGCGGAGGGCTCGAACAGCTCGCCCTGAAGTTGTTCGTCATTGTCAGCAGGCCGTCGAACCGCCGCGGTGCGGAAGTTGGGCGGTGCCCGAGGTGCAGCTCGCTGGGGAGGCTCGGTGGGCTCGCCGAGGGTGGCGAGCAGTCGTTCGAGGCTCTGGGGTCGGACGAGGAAGGCTTTGAGCCTCAGGGGGCCGGCGCACTTCGGACAGAGCCGGTCGATGTCGAAGCTTCTCTTCCGCGGCTCACGCCAGGATCTCGCGGCTGCGGGGTCAACGCGCGGTTTCAACAGTACAATGATCGCCTGTATGGCGACCTCGGGCTCCGGCCTCACCGCAAGCCGAACCCGCTTGCCGAATACTTCGGGCGCTACGACGCGGCGGACTACGACCGCATCGTCGACGAATACCTGCGCCAGGTCAAAAGCGCATCTCGACCCGCGGTCGCAGGCGGTCACGCTCGCGACGAGGAGAAATGCGAGCCTACAGCGGCGACCCCGTCCGATGACGCCCGCGCCCACCAGGAAGTCGTGAGCGTTGCACGTCGCGGCGTCGTCTGAAGCCAACGGAAGTGTCGTGCGAGCGAGTAGCTCGTGGCGCCTCGCAACCCACGAGGCCTACTCGACGAGCAAGCCCGCTTGCATCGACTCCAGCGCCGTGAACCGTTCGACCAAGTCACGCATGGCTTCCGAGGTTTTGCCAGCAAACAAGAACGCGTACGAATCTTGGGCACGGGGGAGCGCGTACACGAAAGCCCGCCCTCGCTCGGCGAGCGCGCCAACCGCAGACAAGTGCGTTCCCTCAGTGTCGAACGGCCTCAGGCTTTGGGCTAGCGAGGCTTCGATTGGTAAGAACAAGGCCGAGTTGACCCGAGGGTGCTCCAACAAGAAATCGCGTGCCGCATCGAGCCCGGCGTATTCGCGCAAGTACGGAAACCCGGCGGAGGCAGCCTCCTTCAGCTGCTCGGCGGCAGGCGCGAAGCGTGGCTTGGAAACGCTGATCTGACTGTGCAGGTAATCCAGCGGACGCGGACGTCCTTCGGGATACGTCGCGAGCGCGGCTTGGAAGTACGTGTTCAAGAACTCCTCGCTGGAGATGCGCGTGCCGCGTTCCAACAAATCCGGCAACACCGCATACAGGTCGCGGGCAACCGCGCCCGCCGCTCGATACTGTTGAATGAACCCGCGCGCGCGGCGCGCCTCGAAACGAGCGGGTGGCTGATAGTGACTGCCCACGACCCCGTTGCCCAAGGCCGCCGCCACCGCCTCGTCGAACATACCGAACGACACCGCCGCGTACGGAACCTTGGAGGCGGTGACCGCTTCGAGCATGGCTGCGCGCCGCCGTGGCTCCATGCGAAACAGAAAATAGTGGAAGAGCTCGTGCGCGATGATTTCGATCATTGCCTCGGGCCGGGTGTCTTCCCTCACCTCGACCACCGCGTCCCCTTCGAGTTGGTACGCCACGGAAAGCCGCCGATCAGACCGTGGCTGGACCACCAGATGAATCGGAAAAACGACTCCCTCCGGCAGGTGGGCTTCATAGAACGCCGCCACCCTGTCAATCGTTCCATCCAAGAACGGATCGGCCAGAAGACGCTCGAACCCAGCGAACGACTCGGCGCCAGCGACCAGTCCGTGCTCGCTCCACCAAACGCGAAAGCGAGGCGCGAAGCGCTGCAAAATGGTGTGCAGCGCCCGCGCGTCTTCGCTGCTGCAGAGCACTGCCACCATTTGCTCGAAATCGACAGGGGTTCGGGCACGCAGCCCCGCGATCCGCTGCCTCTCCGCCAGGTCGAACGCGCCCGACGACCCCAAGAAACCCGCCACTCTTTGCAGTTGCCCGCCGTAACGAGTGCGCAGGGCTTTCCACACGGTGAGGGAGGAACGGTCCTCCTCATCCAGCGAGAACGTATCCCAAAGCTCGACAAAGATGGGTCGCGCACACAGGACGACGCCGGCGACGCAATCGAGCTGATAAACGAGGTTGGGCTGCTCAGCCAATTGCAGGTGGTAACGAAGGCGTCGCCCGTGAACGACCGCGTCGCGAGCGGCGGTATCCGGCGCGGCGGCACCGCTTGCGACCGCGTCGCCTTCGGGAGCCGCGACGACCGCAGCCGAAGCGGGCGCTGAAGGCGGCCGCGCGCAGGCTTCCATTCCGCAGCACCAGGCAAGGGCGAGCGTGAGCTGTCGGCTCCAGCGGAGGAGCCCCCTCTCGCGCTCCCAGCGGGCCTTCAACACCGAGATGCCCTGCCGGCGCTCGCTACCTTGCCGGACGACGGCTCATTCACGTTCACGCCGGTCAGATCCAGTCCATGGAGGTGGACGCCAAGTGCCGCGAGATGGCGTCCAGTAGGACGCCTCGAGTACAGGGCTTCCATATTCAGCGCGGCACGCAGCGCCAGCTCGCGGCAGCCGGCGGCGCGAGGGTGCTTCGAGATTCGGAAGGCGAGCTCGGCCAATGCGTCTCCTTTCGGCTGCGAGGCGTTCAGCCTAGTTGGCCGGGGTGGGCGAGTCAATCACTCGGGAGTGGCGCTCGGCCTCGACACGAGACGGTGCCGGCACTGCAACGACGAGCCCTTGGCGGCTACGGCAAGCCTCGGTCAGTCGGGGCGCTGAGAGTCGCTGCGCCGGCACCCCCAACATCTGTGGTGCTGCGTGTCTCGACCTCGCCCGAGTATCGGGACCTTCCCCGACCCGCTGCCGCACGATGCCCCGCCGCCGCCTTTTTGGCGTGGCCAGGCTCACATCGCACTTGACCCCGCCGGGCCGAACGGCTGGGGAGCTTCGCTCGAGGGGACTTTCTGAGGGCGAGCCGTCCGCTTCCAGCGGACGTGGGGGACTCGGCAATCCTGGGCTGATCTCGTCGGCTTGCAAGCATCGCGTCGCGCTCCGCCTGGCGGCGAACGTGGTTGAGCACGCGCTCGTGAATGCGGTGGATGATCGCGTTTGACCACGCTGCCCAGTGAGGACCGGGGGCCAGCTCGAGCGAGTACCACTTCGACCCCGCGAGAAGCGTCCGCCCGCCCGGCATCGGCGACAGCCGAAACTCCCCGCGCCGACATCGCAGAGCTCCCGAGAGGTGAGGCGCGAATACGCGACTGTACGGGCTGATTTCGCGCAGCGGCTCGGGTTGAGCCGCTACGTCGAAAGCAAGACGCCGCCCCGGCTCCCAACGAGTGATGGGCTCGACGAACTTCCCCGCGCATCGTCGTCCGCGCCCACCTCGAGGGCCTCGGACGCGACGAGCTCGGCGCCTACCTTGCCCATCTGCTCAAAGCCGCCGGCACCGAGCTCGAGCTCTTCGAGCCCGCTGCCCAGGAGGCCCTCCACCAGGCCACCAGTGGGCTGCCGCGCAAGGTCAACCTGCTCGTCCATCACTCGCTGACCGCGGCCGCCCTCGCTGGAGCCAAGACGGTCAGTGCCGAGCACGTCGAGCGCGCCCTGCCGGAGGTGAAGTGATGCCTCGCCACCGTCCCCTCCGCCCTCCGCCCTCCGCCCTCCGCCAGAGCGCCAAGCGCTCCTGCTGCTGCAGTCCGCCCTCGCCTTGGCTCGCGAGGCCGTCCTTCGCCAGCATCCCCGACTCACCTACGAGCCAATCGAGGACAACCCCGGCCTGCCCGCCTCCGAGGTCCTGGCCGAACTGCTCGCCGCCCAATGCGTCGAGTTGGACGCCTGGGTCCAGCGCTACAACGACACCATCGACCACTTCCAGCAACCCCACGATCCGCCCTTCTGACAGGCCCCTCTGAGCCGGGAAAACGAAGAGCCCGCGAGCCACATTGCTCACGGGCTCTTCGCTTTGGGCCATCATCCCACCCCTGCCAACGCAGAGACCAATGCGGGAAATCGCGCCCCGCCCGTCACGAAACTACGTGAGATTTGCCCTGTGGAATAGTGCGAGAACCAACACCTCTCTCGCTCGATAGAAGTCCTTGGGGGCGAAGTTCGGGCACTCCTGCCCCTTGCGCGCGTGCGCGACATCGCCCACATGGAGGAGTAGCCCATGGACGACTCGACTCCGCACTCACGACCAGTTTGGGTCGAGCGTGTCACGCACGAACCCACCCACCGAGCCACTCACTTCGCCGTTCACGAGCATGCGGCGCTGCTTTACGTGCTCGACGGACACGTCGTGCACGAGCAACGGGGGCTCTTCGATGCACAGGCGGGCGACGTGCTCCTCGTTCCCGCGGGCGAGGAACATCGCGCGCTCCAATCGGGGCGGATGACCGCTTGGGGAGTCGGCTTCTGCGCGCCGTGCTACGCGCCGTCCGAGCTGGCGAGTCTTCTCGACCCCTTCGAGCGAGCCCGCTCCGGAGCTTCGCCAATCGTTCGCCTTGCAAAGGAGCGTCACGATCACGTGGATCGGCTGATTACGGAGCTTCACGCCGAAACTCGTAGTGGCCGGGCGCACCAAAAGCTCGTTCAGAAGAGCCTGCTCGCGTTGCTGCTCGCAGAGATCACGCGTGCCACGAGCGACCTGGACGCAACCTCTCACACCAGCCTCGTAGCCGATGCGCTCCGCTTCATCGAACGCCGGTGTCTGGAGCCCATTTCACTCTCCGATGTTGCGAAGGCGGTCAACCGATCCCCTGCTTACCTGACCACGGCCATCAAACGAGCCACCGGGAAGACCGTTGTGGAGTGGATCATCACCGGACGACTCTCCGAAGCGCGCAATCGCCTGCTCCACACCGACGAGATGGTAGAGATCATCGCGGAGCGCGTCGGCTACGCAGACGCGACGCACTTCATTCGCCTGTTTCGTCGTACATACGGCTGTACGCCGGCAGCATGGCGCGCCGAGCGGCGTGGCATCAAAGCCACGCGGTGACAGACCGCGCGGGGCGCCGAAACACGCTTCTCCGGTCCGCTTCGAGCAATCGAAAGATCCGCCGATGCACCAGCAATCGGCGCCCTGGCGGCCTCCTGGGTCGTGGTGCCAAATGTCCGCATGCATTGCAACCTCACATTGGGAATGTGCGTTTCTCGCTACTTCCCCGCACTTCTCGCCGCGATTGTCTTCTCACTCACGCTTCTCGGCTGCGGCGGGCCTCGCCACACCGCCCTGGCTCCCGCCACGGCCGAAGCCGCGAAAGCCACTTCCCCTCCGGCTGAGCCAGCGCTCACCGCCGCGTCCGCGCTGGCGGACGCAGCCGAGTCGCTGGCGGGCACGTGGGACTGCAATGGGTCGGTTTCCGGCCCTGAAGGGCCCAGCCCCAGTAGGGTAACCCTCAACGTAGGGCTCGTCCTCGATGGCGCCTGGCTGCGAACCCACTTCGCAGTGGTCACCGGCAGCTACCCATACAGCTTCAACGCATACCGCACCTTTGTGGCCTCATCCGGAACATGGGTGAACCTCATCGTCGACAACTTGGGCGGGCGCACCGTCTCTCGGTCCGCGGATGGTATCACCTGGACCGGGACGTCGAGCAGCCCCATGGGTGAGATGAGGATCCGAGACACCGAAAGCACGCCCTCGCCCGGCGCCATGGCCATGCTCGGCCAGTACTCCCTCGACAACGGCGCAACCTGGAACACCGGATACGAGCTGTCCTGCGAGAAGTGAGCACGCCCCGGCGCCACCACTGCCTGCCAGCCGCTGGTAGGCGTAGCTCCGCGCGAAAGCTCCTCATCCGCGGCTGCGGATTGATGCCAATCGGCGTCACTTCTCCCGTTGCCAGCTTGCGGTGGAGAAGTTGCAGCATGGCGACAAGCCCCTCACCACACAGCGGGGGGCTTGCTCGCTCGATCGATCGATCAAAGTCCTTGGGGGCGCAGTCCCAGAGCTGCCTCGGCTTTCGCCAACTCCTTGCGGACGCGCTCGAGGACGAATTCGGGGGACTCCTGAGCTTCCGATATCTCGAGAACGCGCAGCAGAGTTCCGCGGGCCGCCTCGTTATGCCCGGCAGCGCGCTGGGTGGTTCCGAGAACCTCCAAGCAGACCTTCTGAACGTTTCATGTGGATGAGCTACCACGGCGCCCGGCGACTGCAACCGCCAGGGGCGCGGCGCGCCTCGAGTCGAGCGCAGCGGGGAGCTCACCCCCGCGCTGTCCCATCTTCGACAGGGCGACTCCGGGCAATCTGCGCACCGCGGCGGGCACGTTGCTCTCAATCGACCTGCCGGTCCTGTGGTTGACCACCACGCGGGGCTCGGCGGCGGCTGCCACGGAAGGGACGCCGAGGGGGCCGTTTATCAACACCGCCGCGCGGCGCCGCTCGGTGGCGCCCCCTGAGAAGCTGAGCCCTCTTGGTAGAGGTCGCTCACCATTAGCCACAATTTTGCAGCGTGCGGGCCGCATCACGCGCGTGCGCTGCGGAGTCTATCGGCTGGTGCACTTCCCCGCGGGCGAGCACGAAGAGCTGAACGCCACCTGGCTCTGGTCCGAGCAGGCCGGAGTGGTCTCCCATCGAACCGCCTTGGCCCTCCACGGGCTCTCGGACGCCCTGCCCGCACGAATCCACCTGACACTCCCGAGCGAGTGGAGGAGCCGGCGATTCCGGGTTCCGGCCGGCGTCGTCCTCCACCACGCCGACGTTCCTGCTGACGAGCGCTCCTGGTTCGGCGCGGTACCGGTAACCGGCCCTGCGCGCTCGCTCAACGACTGCGCTCGCGAGGCCATGTCGCCCGACCTGCTCCGCCAGGCGGCAGAGCAAGCGCTTCGACGGGGTCTCGTCACCCGGGCCGAGCTCGGCGCCGTGGTCGACGCCCTCGAGCCGTTCGGAGGGCTCGCCGCGTGACGACTCGAACGTACGCCTCTCCCGAGGCTTTCAAGCAGGCGCTGGAACGGCGTCTTCGGACCATCGCGGGCGGCGGCGCCGACTTCGCGCGCAGGCGCCAGCTTCTCGTCTTCGACCGCTTCCTCGCCCGAATCGTCGCCGTGCTGGGTGACACTGCAGTCCTCAAAGGGGGCCTCGTGCTCGAGTACCGGCTCGAGCGAGCCCGAACGACGAAGGACATCGACCTCAGCATGATGGGCTCGCCCGAAGACGTCCTAACCCGGCTCCAGGATGCAGCGCGCACCAACCTGAACGACTTCATGACCTTCGAGGTCGGTCCGGACACCGACCATCCCGTCATTCAGAACGAGGCCATGCGATACGACGGCATGCGCTTCCGCGCCGAGTGCAGGCTCGCCGGCAAAATCTACGGACAGCCCTTCGGCGTCGACGTCGCGTTCGGCGAGCCCATCCTGGGTCCGCCGGAAGTCGTCGTCGCGGAAGACCTCCTCGGCTTCGCTGGAATCGCGCCGCCCACGCTGCGCATCTATCCGCTCGAGACCCACGTCGCGGAGAAGCTTCATGCGTACACGATGCCTCGTCCTCGTCCCAACTCCCGCGTCCGAGACCTGCCGGACATCGCTCTCCTCGAGAACCGCTGGTCCGATCCGGGCGAGGCGTCTGCGCCAAGCCCTCGACCAAACCTTCGAGTTCCGCGGAACTCACCCACTCCCGGCAGCGCTGCCCGATCCACCCACGGCCTGGGAAGCCCCCTACGCTGCGATGGCTCGGGAGGACCGGCTCGAGTGGGGCTCCCTCGGCGAGGTCGCAACCGCCGCGAAAAGGTTTCTCGATCCCGTGCTCGCGGGAGGACTCGAAGCCACCTGGAACCACGACGGCTGGTCGTGGCTCTCTCCGTGATGGCCTCGACCAAGGGGCGAACTGATGCGCGAACGGGCGATTCTTCGATCCGATTGACGATCGCCTCCACTTCATCGATGAACGAATCGCCCAACCCGGCGGGGATGCCCTCCAAGCAGTGCCTCCCGGTCCGAAGTGCCGGTCGAGACCGAGGGCCAGGATCGGAGGTAGATCCGGCTCGTTCTCGAGGCGGTCTACGATGTCCAGAGCGGGCTCGGCGCCCAGCACGCGGTGGACAGCGCGGCGGCAAAAGAGCGTCACGGCGGGGTGCACCGTCGCCCGAAAGCCGTGCTGCGAGGTTGCGTCGTAGGTGGCGCCGAGCAGGTGAGCGTACGAGTGCGCATACGCAGCGCCTACTTCTACGGAGGCTCGGAGGTAGCTCACGCCATCGCCCGTCCAATTGCGCTTGGCGTCGGCAAGCGCGTAGACGGCGCCTCGGGCGCCTTCACGCTCGAAGCGCAGGACGACGTCGGGTTGGTTGCCTCGCACCTCCAGCCCCATCAGGCGCAGGCTGCGGTTGAGGCGGTCCTCGAGCTCAGCATCGGGGTGGGGAATACCCTTGTAGATGGTACAGCGCAACGGCCCAGAGCGCAGCGCGAGCTCGGCGCGGCGGCGCCCGGCGAAGCGCCACTCGGCTTGCCAGCTCTCCCCCGGGACGCACGATTGTTCGAGCTGGCAGGCGGCTCGCGCGATCGAGAGCGTGGTGGTGACCTCGAGTAGGTGGTCCGGGTTGTCGACGCTGTCGCTGCGCAGGGTGCGGCCGATGCGCAGCAACGAGGCCGCATCCGAGCGGTCGAAGCAGGCGGACCAGAAGCGCAGCGCTTGCTGAATCTCCACCACGCGCATCGCCGCCGCGCCGTCGAGCTGCGAGAGGCGCGCGGCCACGCGATGGGAGAAGGCGGCCTGACCTACCGGACCGAGGGTGAGTAGCGCGCGGCGCAACCGGTCTTCGCGGTGACGGTGCTCGTCGGCGTCGCCCTGCTCGAGCAGCCGGAGCCAGACGCGGCCCAGGCCCGCCAGAGCGCCGATGGAGGCTCGGTCGGGCACGGTCCGAGAGCCAACACAGCGCCTACACTTACTCGAGGTCGTCACCGAGGGCGAAGCCGGAGCGCGTGGAGCTGCCACGCTCGGCATGTGTGCGGCTGGTCGCGCGCGCCCGCCAAGAGCCCGCGGCGACGACTGCGCCGCGCACCACTGCGGAGGCTCAGCGGGCGTCCGTCAGGCGTGGCAGCACGCCACCGGGACGGCCAAAATGGAGGGCGATGTCTTGGCCTACCTCGGCCGGGTCGAAGTCGCCCACGAACTTCTGCAGGGATCGGCTGTAGTACAGACAGCCCATCTCTTCCGGGGGACGAGACCGGATGAAGGCCTCGGCGTCAGCGATGGCGCTCAGCCAGATCGCCTTCAGGGCGACGAGGTCAATCGGCTCGCGCAAGGAGAGCCGGGCGAAGTCCTCGGGGTGGTACCTGCCTCGGCGCTGGAGCAGCGACAGCAAGGACAGCGGCGTGTAGCCGGGATCCTTCCCCGCTGCTGCCCAGCACAGCGCACCGAGGGGCAGGACGTTTTGGTGTACTTCCAGCGTGTCGAGAAAGTCGCGCGGCTCGTCACGCCCGACGAGCGCAAGCAGCTTGTTGATGGCGAGATCGATGGGGTGAAGCTGGTAGCCGGACGTATCGTTTCGAACGGGTGGGAGGAACCGCCAGGCAGAGTCGTGCGCCCACTCGATTTTGGTTTGCTGACCTTCCTTCGAGACGACTCCGCGGAAGTAGCCCGGCTGACGCAGCGACAACTCGAGGGAGTAGCCGGCGCGTTCGAGCAATGCTCGATCTTCGGCGAAAGCGGAGGCGACTCGCTCCTCCGAGTCGTGAAAGTAGTCGAGGTCGTTGCTGAAGCGCTTCGAGTTTGGTTCGATGTGGAGCGCCGCGCCGCCGGCGAGGTAGCTGTCCGGAGTGCGGTTGACAGCCAGCAGTCGAGCGATGGCCGCCTGAAACGGGGTCAGCGGCACAGTCGAGCTCCGATCTGCCAGGCGGAGCGATCGCCGTGGCGCATCAGCTGCTCCGATACCCAGGGGACATCTGCGAGCGTGACGCGATAGTCCGGATCGCACGACCAAAAGCATTGGGCGTGGAAGGCCCGGTAGGCGCGCTGGGCCTCGCGAACCTTGACCATGTTGCGCGCGGTCGCCGCGTCGAGGCTGCGGCGACTCTTCCGCCCCCCACGCCGGCCGAGAGCCGCGAGGTATTCCTTGACGCTTCGGTCCACTCGGAAAACATGAGCCGCCTATGATGACTAGTCAATTATTTCAACGAACTAGCTGCGAATACATGGCGATTGGAGGCGCAGCGCTCGCAGTCAGCCCCCGCAGTTCGCGGCCCCCGCAGTTCGCGGCGAAAATGAAGCCGTGTTCGGGGCCCGCGCGCGAGGGACCGCACCTTGGCGCCCAGGCCCGCGGCTCACCCGTCTGCATCGCCCTGGCCACCCGCCGGCCATCGCCACCCATTCGCCACCCAACGTTTGAACCAACGCCGCTGTCTCCTGCGCGCCCCGCGCCAGAGGATTTGCCAACGAACCCAACCCCCGACGAGCTCGACCCCGCCTGCCCTCCCCGCCCCCAACTCCGCCTGGCACGCCTCCTGCTCCCCAGCGCCGTCATGGCACCGAACCCAAGCGGAGGCAGGCATGGCAGCCAAGTTCGAGCTCGAACGCAGCAGCGACGGGCAGTTCTACTTCAACCTGAAGGCGGCCAACGGCGAGGTGGCTGTCACCAGCGAGCTCTACGTCGGCAAGTCGGGCGCGACGCGGGGCATCGAGGCGGTGAAACAAAATGCTCCGGAGCCCCAGCGCTTCGCCCGGCTGCAATCGAAGTCGGGCGAGCCCTACTTCGTGCTGAAAGCGGCAAACCACGAACCCATCGGCACGAGCGAGATGTACTCGTCGAAGGCCGCGCGGGACAGCGGCATCGAGGCGGTGCAGCGCAGCGCCTCGCAGGCGACGACGCTGGACTTGACCTAGGCGCCAGCACGCCGCCAGCAGCCCCGGGCAACGGTCAGACCGTTGTCAAAGTCCAAAACGGTCAGCAGGCAACGGTAGGACCGTTCCTTCGCATCCAAATTTCGCACCCGACAACGGTCACACCGTTCCCTTGGGACCTCCGCGGGCGCGATCCCAACGGTCACACCGTTGCGTTCGAGCCACCCGCGACCCGCGAACAACGGTCAGACCGTTGGGGCAAGACCAACACGGATGCAAGGCAACGGTCAGACCGTTGTCGACAGTCCGTTTCGAACACCTGACAACCCCGGGGACGTTGCCGGCGGCACAAATCGCGCTCGCGACAACGGCTTGAGCGTTGCCGCCCATTCGACGCCCCGAGCCATAACCCATTTCGAATGGGCCCGTGCGCCCGAAATCAAACCGCGAAACGAACCTGAGGAAGACGAACCAATGACGGACATCGCAAAAGAGACGAGTGGCGCGCCGAGCGTGCCGGTGGCCGCAGGGCGGCTGGAGCGAGCGGAGACGGCGCTGCAGTCGTATCAGCGCCTGGAGGAAGAAATTGTCGCGCTGCCCGAGGAGCGCATCGGGCGGGTGACGGCGGACGTGGCGCAGGCGGCGTCGATCGCGCTGGGCGCCTTGCCGAACCTCGAACAACTGCGGCCCGAGTTTTCCCGGCTGGGCGACGGCGGCGCGGCCGTGCAGGCGCTCGATTCACTGCGCGATCGGGCCCTGGCGGCCTTCTTCGCCCATCTGCGGGCGCTGCCCGAGGCGCAGGACAGCGAGGTCGTGCTGCTGCTCGAGCGCGCGCGGCCGCTGCGCGAGAACCTCTTGCGTGTGGCCGAGTCGCTGGCGGGCTTTGGGCTCTTGCCGGAGTCGAGCGTGGCCTCCATCCGCGCCGGGCACGGCAACATCGACACGGCGCAGGATCTGACCTTGTTGGCGGCGCTGTTCGAGGCCAACTGGGAGCGGGTGGGCAGCAAGGTTCCGTTCGGTGCTGAGCTGGTGGAGCAGGCCGCGCAGCTCGGCCCGGAGCTGCTGCAAGCCGTCGGCACGCGCGAGGTCGGGGAGGTGCGCAAAGATCCGAGCTTCGACTGGCCGGCGCTGCGTGCCCGGGCGTTCCGCCTCTTGGTAGAGGCCTACGAGGAGCTGCGCCGCGCGACCAACTACGTGCGCTGGAGTCAGGGGGACGCACGCGTCTACGCGCCCTCGCTGCACACGCGCTTCGCCTCGCGGGGCAGTCGCCGTCCGAACGACGACACCCCTGCGGACGACGCTTCGGAGCTCGCCAGCGAGCAAAGCGAGCTAGGCGGAAGCATTACGCCGGGCGACCCGGCCGCGCCCGGTGGCACGGGCCTGCCGGGCGACAGCCCCCTGGGAGAGTGAACGATGGCGCAGCTCGAGCTCGGGGCCTATCGACGCCTCGCCCAAGGCCCGATGGGGCGACTCACCCTGCCCCCGCACCACCTGCTCACCCACGGCGTGGTCGTGGGCATGACGGGCAGCGGCAAGACGGGGCTGCTGTTCGTGTTGGTGGAGGAGGCGCTGCGCTCGGGCGTGCCGGTGCTGATGGTCGACCTCAAGGGCGATCTGCCGAACCTCGCCCTCTCCTTCAGCGACTTCGGCCCCGAGCCGATGCGGCCGTGGGCGGAGAGCCTGCGGCTGCCGACCGATCCGCGCTCGGCGGAGCAAGTTGCGGCCGAACTCGCCGACACCCGCCGCCGCGGGCTGACGGCTTGGGGCGTCACCGAGCAGCACGTGCGCAGCTACAACGCGGCGACCGAGGTGCGCATCCTCACCCCGGGCTCCACCGCCGGCGAACCCGTTCACCTGCTCTCGGCGCTCGAACGCCCTGCCGCCGCCTGGAAGGCGGCGGGAAACGGTGCAGCCTGGAAGGCTGGTGGGGACGGGGTCGCCCGGAGGGCGGCTGGGCACGGAGTCGCGTGGAAGGAGGGGGAGAGGGGGAACACCGCGGCGCTCCCGGCGGCGACGGGGCAGGCGCCGGACGAGAGCGCGCCCAGCAGTCCCTGAGCGCCGCCATCTCGCTGCTTCTGCGCCTGCTGGGCCGCGAGAGCGATCCAGCCCGCAGCCGCGAACACGTCCTGCTCTCAGTCTTGGCAGAGCGGCGCCTGGCCGCCCGCGAGCCCGCGGATCTCGCAACCCTGATCCGCGACCTGCTCGAGCCCCCGCTGCAGAGCGTGGGCGCCCTGCCCGTCGACGGCTTCGTCTCCGCGAACCAGCGCGGCCAGCTGGCGGCGGCGCTCAACGCCCTGCTCGTCGCGCCCACCTTCTCCAGCTGGCGCCAGGGCGTCTCCCTCGACGTGGGCGAGCTGCTCACGCCGCGCAGTGGGCGCACGCCGGGCGTGGTCTTCAGCGTCGCGCACCTCGAAAGCGAGGAGCGCGCCCTGGTGCTGAGTCTCTTGTTCGACGAAACGCTCAGTTGGGTGCGCGGCCTCTCCGGCACCCGCCGCCTGCGCGCGCTGATCGTCATCGACGAGGCCTTTGGTCTGCTCCCCCCTCACCCCTCCAATCCCCCCACCAAGGCCCCGATCGTCGCGCTGATGAAACAAGCCCGCGCCTACGGCGTCGGAGTGGTCGTGGCCACCCAGAACCCCATGGACCTCGACTACCGCGCCCTGTCCAACGCCGGCCTGTGGTGCATCGGTCGCCTCCAAACCGACGCCGACCGAGCCCGCGTCATCGAAGGCCTCTCGCTGAGCGGCTCGGCCGCCGCCTCGCCCCCGCTGGGCGTATTCGTTCCTGCGCGGCCCGATGACGCGAGCGGAGATCCGGCGGGCGGCGATGATCAGGCGTGGGCAGAGCGGGCGGGCGGCGTAGCGTGGGGCCTACGACTGGCGACCGCGGCCTGCTACCGGTTGGGCTGGGCACCTGCCGAGCCGCACAAAACCAAACCAATCGTCTGGTTTCGTGTACGCGCCGGGGCCTGGCTTGCACACAACTAAACCATGGGTTAAGTTTTGTGCGTGAAGGCGGATGTATCCGGACCCAGTTGGGACAGCCTGTTCGAAACGGCGGCCGCGCAGGAGGGCTATTTCACGACTCGACAGGCTGCCGAGGCCGGCTACTCGTCGCAGCTACTGGTCAAGCACCTCCGCGCGGGCCGCATCACGCGCCTGCGCCGCGGAGTTTATCGGCTGGTGCACTTCCCGGCCGGCGAACACGAGGAGCTCGTCGTCGCTTGGCTCTGGTCCGAGCAGACCGCCGTCGTCTCCCACCAGACCGCGCTAGCCCTTCACGGGCTCTCGGACGCCCTGCCCGCACGAATCCACCTGACCCTCCCGAACGATTGGAGGAGCCGTCGATGCCGGGTTCCAGCCGGAATCGTCCTCCACCACGCCGACGTTCCCGCTGACGAGCGCTCCTGGTTCGGTGCCGTCCCAGCAACGGGCCCGGCGCGTTCGCTCAACGACTGCGCTCGCGCGACCCTACCCGCTCTGCTCCGCCAGGCGGCAGGGCAAGCCCTTCGCCGGGGCCTCGTCACCCGGGCCGAGCTGGGTGCCGTGGTGGAATCCCTCGAGCCGTTCGGAGGGCTCGCCGCGTGACGACTCGAACGTACGCCTCTCCCCAAGCCTTCAAACAAGCTCTGGAACGGCGCCTTCGCACCTCCGCAGGCGGCGGCACCGACTTCGCGCGCGGACGCCAGCTTCTCGTCTTCGACCGCTTCCTAACCCGAATCGTCGCTGTGCTCGGTGATGCCGCAATCCTCAAAGGCGGCCTCGTGCTCGAACCTGGGCACGAGAGCAGTCAACAATCTGACGATCGTTCGCCGACGCCACCACCGCGTCCACCGTACTCGGGTCATCGACCCGCGCGGCCCCCATCGCGCGAGGACTGTCGCCACCGCGTGCGCATCGTCGCGGGCGCTTCCGAGTCCCGGTCACCGCCCGCCGCTTGCCTTCAGACAGTTCCGCCTGGCAAGATCAACTCGGACGTGGAAGGTCGAAGGCGCCAAGCCGAGCTCGGCACCGCGCCATGCTCCAAGCCAAGCTCGAAAGGGGCCGAACCTGAGAGCCACCCAAGCGTCGCAAGCACCTCCGATCCGGCGCAGGCGATGGCAGCCCTGTCCCGGGGTCCCGCTGGGCGTGCCCCGACGCCTGCCGCCCCTGCCACCCCGAGACAGCGCGAAGGCGCCTCGCGCGAGAACCCATGGCGCCTCGACGACCGCACCCTCCTCGAGAGCGTGCACGACGTCGATGCACTCGCCTGCCCGTGCGGAGGGCGCCTATGCTTCCTCGAGGTCGTTACCGAGCGCGCCGTGGCGAAACCAATTCTCGTCCGACTCGGGCTCGACCCCGACCCGCCCCTGGTTGCATCGCCATCGGCCGCGAGCGAAATCCTCGACCCGTCGTCGCGAGGGCACCCCGCGGACGAGTACCCCTGATCTCAGAGCGCGCCCGTCGTCACGGCCGCGTCAGCCACCACGGCGGCGGGATCCGGCCCGGCCGCGACGGCGGAGGTGCATCGAGTTCCCTCACCATTAGCCACAATTTTGCAGCGAAGGTAAAAATTTGCCCTCCGCTTCGCTACCCTCCCTCTCCCCCTTTCCCCTCCGAACACCCACTCCCTCTTTGCTTTTCTTTCGCTCAATGACCTCGTGTGCCCGTCGTACTCCACGGTTTCGTCTCGCCAGGCCCACTGCATCGGGGCCCCACACTCGAGACAAGACTTGTCCGTATTCTTCATGTCAGCTTTCGTTCGAGGGAAACGTACCATTACGTGCGGTGCCCAGACCAGTCGTGGGCTCACGTGGTCGGGCGCGCACAGACGAGAACGCATCTCTTCCCTGTGCACACCAAAGTCAACCTAGGACGCCTTCTCGACGCTGATCGAGTATCCCTGCAGGCCAACTCTTTCGAATTGGTCCTGCAAAGCGAGCAGCACGAACATTTCTTCTGGAAAGCCCAGCATACGTGCCCAGGCGTCGGCTCTTTCGACGCTCACCTGCTTTCGACCGTTTTCCACATTGCTCAGGTGCTGCACGGAGATACCAAGCTTTTCGGCAAACTGCTGCTGCGTGAGCCCCTCCGCCTCTCGCAAAGAGCGGATGTACAGGGCCAGCGTCACAGGCTCTCCGATGTGGCTCTCGAGTTTCTTCAGTGATTCATCGTTGGTTCTCGCCATGATGGTCCTCAATACTCATGCTTGTTCACGTCGAAAACGTCGACGATCTCGAGCTCATCTCCCACGAGTCGGTAGAGCGCTCGGTAGCTGCGGCTGAGACGAATCGATCTTTGCCCTTGCCTTTTCCCACTGAGTGGCTCGTCGTGATATCCAGGAATTTTGCGGACGTTCTCCAGTCCGTGCGCGCCGACGAGGCTCACCCAAAGGTGGAGCTTCACCAAAACGTGCTTCGGCAGCTTCCCCAGAGCCTTGTTCGGCACGCTGAGCCTCACCGTCCGATGCATGTCGCATTGTATCCCTCTCAGGTTTACTTCGCAAGGGGCCGAATGAATTGTCGCCACGAGAGCGTGGAGCCCACTCGGGCGCACGGGCTCCGCGCGGTCCGGTCCGCTACGGCTATTCGACGCGCCGTCGGCCGAACCGCCCCGAGTCGCGGAAGGAGTCACCGGGCGTGTGGGATAGCAATGGCCCGAACAGCTCGGGCGAATCTCGCGCTTGGGGGAGGCGCGCTTATGGTGTTGCCGAGAGCACTTGGGAGGCGTGCGGCCCGCCGAGCACTCAGGCCTCGCTCATCGGTGTGCGCCGAGCGAACGCCCGCTGAAAGCCACGCTATTTCGCAGCAAGGGCAGTTCGCACGCCCCCCGCGCCAGATTGAAGGTTCGTTCGCTACGGAGTCCGGCACCGTGGACTTCGCCTCGCGTACACCGATCCCGTCGCAGAGGGACGGGGCGGGCCTCGCCCAGACCCGGGCAGAGGGAGGCTCGGCCGATGGCGAGCCTGCACGTTCCGCCGTAGCCTCGCCCGGGTCCATCGATCCATCCGGGCTCGGCTGAAGCGTCACTCGTCGCCGGGCGACATGACACGTGGTTCCACGCTAGCGGCCGGCAAACAGAAGGTTTCTCCCCGGGGCGGTATGGCGAGTGGTTGTGGGCGCACGCCGTTGGCGCAGCGGTAACTTCCCTCTTCGTCCACCATCGCCGTGTATTGCCCGGGCAGCGACTCGTTGCACAGCATCGCTGTAAGAGCCTCGCCTGGCGTCTGCCCCGCAATATTGAGTAACGCGTTGACCCTTTCCTCGGGCGAATCCGCTTCTGCACCCTCAGCCTCGACCGACACGAGTGGCTCCGTGGAGGTCATGCCCGTTTCCAGGCACTCGCCCATTTCGTTGGTTCTCACGCACAACTGGACCGAGGGGTCGAATGTTCCCCCGCCCTCGAGCCGCTCTGGGGAGGGGACGCTCGTGATGGCCGTTTCCAGGCACTCGCCCGTTTCGCTGACTCTGACGCACCACGCAATCCAGGGGTCGAAGGTCACCGCGCCTTGGACCGGATCCTCCTTTGATACGACATAGGCGGGATACGCCCCTTCTGGGCAGCGCCGTTCATTGTCATCGCTACTGCCCCCACAGCCGCCGGCCGTGACAATCACGGCAGCAGTCAAGAGGGGCCACGCCCATGGGGCGGCACTCATGGCTGATAGCTTATTGCTCGTTCGGCGCTCTGTCGAGCGCACGGGCTCCTCTCGGAAGACCAATCGGCGTTGCGAGTCATCACTGCGGTGGAGTTCATCGGTTTCATGTCTGAATCGTTCTCGAAAGCATGGGGCGACCGTGATCGTGACCGCCCCAGGCACGCTGTCGATGCCTTCTTGCGCCGGGTGGAGCTCGGCAGGGCCAGGGCCTGGCAGCGCGCACCAAACACGGCGCCGCGGGCGTTTCCAACGACTCAGACGCCGAATCCAGCGCTTCGTCGCAGCTATCGGCGTGGCCCACTGCCAAAAAGGTCGGCCGCTTCATTCGAACGAGCCCGAGACTGGCGCCGGTGGTGCGGAGGTTTTTTTTGACGTCGGCCGATGCTGGGAGGATTGTCCGGGGAACCGTGAGACCTCGCCAAGCCGACCAGAATCCGCCCGGACTGCACGAGCGATTGGTTCGAGGTTGATGCGTCATGTCGGCTCCACCATTAGCCACAATTTTTCAGCGAAGGTAAAAATTTGCCCTCCGCTTCGCTATCCTCCCTCTCCCCCTTTCCCCTCCGAACACCCACTCCCTCTTTGCTTTTCTTTCGCTCCCCCTCGATGTCGCCCATTCAGGACACAGCACGAACAGAAGCACGGCAGGCCTCGTTTCGAGCTTCAACCGCGGCGCGGTAAGAGTCCTTGGCTACTCGAAGTCCGAGGTCCTCGGCGGGGACGTCGACCCGTTGAGACCTGCGCCGGACCATCGACAACGGCACGCCGCGCTGACGCTCGGCTGCGAGCACGAAGACCTGGTCGCCGCAGGGGTGAGCCGTGAGGTCGTTGGGATCTTGGCGGCAGGCTGCAGCCAATACGCATCCAAGCCGATTGCCTACGAGCAGCTGCTGGCTGCCGTCGCTCGCCTGCTGGGCAGTGACTGCCCCATGGAAGGAGCGTCGAAAGCCTGACAATATCCAACCCCCGAGTCCTGGTCGTCGACGACGACGCATCCAACCGCCAGCTCCTGGTCGACCTGGTGACACGCGAGGGGTACTCGAGCGCCGTTGCCTCCGGAGGTCAGGAGGCATTGGACGTGCTCGAGCGCAGACGCTTCGACCTGGTCTTGCTCGACATCATGATGCCCGAGGTCGACGGACTCGCGGTGCTCACGAAACTCCGTCAGCGGGGGGCCCTGCCGGCCCTGCCCGTCGTCGTGGTGACGGCGCACGAAGATCGCGAGACTCGCATGGCCGCCCTGGCTGCCGGGGCAGTCGACTTCCTTTCGGAACCAATCGATCGGCTGGAGGTCGTCTCCCGGATCCGGTCCTGCATCGAGCTGGGCAATCTGCGGGAGACGGCCGTGCAGGCGGTGGAGCACGCGCTGCAGGAGTCGGAACATCGGCTGCGCTTGCGTTTCGAACAGTCGCCCGTCGTGACGATGGACTGGGATGCGAGCTTCCGCGTGACGGATTGGAACCCAGCCGCCGAAAAGCTGTTTGGCTACCGTCGCTCCGAAGTCATCGGAAGACATGCGGCGTTCATCCTGCCCGACAGTCGGAGCTCCCATGCCGATGCCGTCACCCAGCTGACGATGGTATCCGCGAAGGGCTCGACCAGCGACAACGTCACCAAAGATGGCCGAACCATCGTCTGCGAGTGGTACAATACTCCACTCAGAAGCATGGACGGAACGCCTTTGGGTTTCTCCTCCGTCGTGCTCGATGTGACCGAGCGAGCGGCGCTCCAAGAGGCCCTCATCGATTCGCAGAAGATGGACGCTCTCGGCAAGCTGGCGGGCGGAGTCGCTCACGACTTCAACAACATCCTCGGGGTCATTCTGTCGCATGCAAGCCTCGTTCGAGACCAACTGGCCGAGGCGGACTCGCGGAGAAGCGACCTCGTGGAGGTCTTGAAGGCGGCCGAGCGCGGAGCTGCGCTGACCGAGCAACTGCTGATGTTCTCTCGGCAGCAGCCGGCAGCGAGGAGCCCCACCGACCTTCTCGAGCGCCTCGAAGACATCGTCATGCCGGGCTGCGGCGGCTACGAGGTCGTCGAGCACGCGGCCCGCTTTGCGCCGCAGGCGGCGGTGGTCCTCACGTCGAGCTACCCCAACGAAGGCGCCAAAGACCGCAACGACGAGCTGCCGATGTCGTGGAAGCCCGTGTCGCCGCGCGAGCTCGTGAATGCGGTTGCTCGGACGATCTCGAGCGAGGCGACCTCGGGCCCGCCGAGCGCAGCCGGCGCCGCCGAGCAGGGCGTGGACGTCTTGTTGGTCGAGGACGACGAAGCGACCTGCAAGGCCGTGGTTCGAGTGCTGTCGGCCATCGGCCACCGCGTAAAGCTGGCTCCGACTCTGCTCTCGGCACGTCAAGCGCTCGAACGCGAGTCCGAGCCGCGCGTGGTTCTGTGCGACCTCTCGCTGCCCGATGGCTCGAGTAGCGAGCTGCTGAGCTGGCTGCGCGCCCGTCGCCCCGGGCTGTGCTCGCGAGTCTTCCTCCTCACCGGGCGTGCCCTCGACCGACAAGCCGAGCAGGTCGTGGCGAGCGGAGTGTTCCAGGCCCTGAGGAAACCGCTGAATCCGCAGCGCCTACTCGAAGTGCTGGCGGCGGCGGCGCCCCCGCCGCCGGTGGTGGTGGTGGAAAGCTCTCCACCATCGTCATCCGCGCGGCCCGTGTCCGAGTTGCGCCCCTCGGCGCTGGAGCTGCCGACACCGAGCCATCGACCGTCCCCGCTCGCCAGGGCAACTCTCCCGCCACGCTCGGAGCGAGTGCTGTTCGTCGACGGCGATGCGGCATTCGCGACGGCGAGCGTGCGCATCTTGCAGAGCAGTGGACTGGAGGTGGTCGTCGCCAGCACGCTGGCAGCGGCTCGCCGTGCTCTAGCCTCTGGCGGGTTCGACGTGCTCGTCACCGACGTGGCGTTGCCCGACGGCCAGGGTCTCGAGCTTGCTGCGGAGCTGCAGAAAAATTGCTCCGACCTTCCAGTGATCGTGATCACGGGCGCCCCCTCCGTGCAGTCTGCCGCGCAGGCGATTCGCAAGCGGGTCAGCGAATACCTTCCCAAGCCCTTTTCCGCCGGGAAGCTGCTTCGAGCGGTGCGCTCGGCGATTGACGCAGGAAGGATTGCGCGTCTGCGAGCGAAGCTGTTGGCCTCCAGGTTCGGTGGCGACGAGCTACTCAGAGACCTGCCGACGACGGAGCGGCTCTTCCGACGGGCGCTGAAGAAGCTCAAGATGTTCTTTCAACCGATCGTGCATGGCGCGGGCGGGTCGATTTTCGGATACGAGGCGCTGCTGCGGTGCGACGAGCCGTTGCTGGCGTCGCCTCCGCGGCTGCTGGCAGCGGCCGAGGTCCTGGGCCGAGTCCATGACGTGGGGCGTGCCGTCCGAGCTTCCGTGGCCGAGACGATGCAAAAGCATCGTGACCGCTCGGAATTCATCTTCGTCAATCTCCACCCGTCGGAGGTACGAGCCGATCTGCTCGCCACAGCCTTTGACCCCCTCGTGCCGCTGGCCCACCGAGTAGTCCTGGAGGTCACGGAGCGCGCCCACCTTCAAGTGGGTCCGACGTTGGACGACGAGCTGGCTCGAATCCGAGAGATCGGCTATCGCTTGGCGGCAGACGACTTGGGGGAGGGATATGCCGGGCTCGCGAGCCTCGTCCATCTTCAGTCCGACATCGCAAAGATCGACATGTCCCTGGTTCGGGGCGTCGACCGGGCGCCGCTCAAGCGCGACATCATCGCAGCGCTCGTCGACATGGCTCGTCGTGCGAAGATCTCCGTGGTTGCCGAAGGCATCGAGACTCCCGAAGAGCGCGAAACACTCGTCGAGCTCGGATGTGACTTTCTGCAGGGCTATCTCTTCGCCAAACCCGGTCCTGCGTTTCCCCTGGTGCGCCAAGACTGTCGCAAGCAAGCATGAACGACCCAGCAAAGCCTCGCTCAGCTGGTCGACTCGCTACCAGGCGCGGCTCGCGCTGGGGTGGGCCCTCTCTTGCGACAGCTGGCTCATGACGAGAGCACCCCACTTTCGGCGCTCTCGATGGAGGTGTACTCCGCATGGCGTCAGCTGGGAGAGCTGCGCGAGGGGCTGGCAGCCCCACGAGCGGAAACGACCAAACGGCTCGGCGACCTCCAGGACATCTGCAGCAATCTCGACTGCAGCCTCAGCGGGCTTTTGGCCTACGTGGCCGTCTGCGCAGAGCTGTCGACGCGGGAGAACGCCGGCGGTCCCGAGATGGCGAGCGAGCGCGTGCGCGACGAGGAGGGCACTGCCCCGTGATGTTCGAATTCACCCAATGTACTGGTGATCGACGACGATGGCCCCTTCAGCAAGGCTGCCGCCCGGCGGCTTTCGGAGCTCGGCCATCGACCCATCGTCGCTTCCTCGGCGACGATGCGTCTGGCGGCGCTCGAGCAGGGCTCCATCGCGGGTGTGCTTCTGGACCTGGATCTGCCAGGCATCCACGGCCTGGCGCTCATACGCAAGATGAACAGCTCGGGGTCCGCACCCCGTGATCGTCATCGGGTCAGCAAAGCGTCGAGCCTGGCGACTACTCGACATGCTGGGACTCGATGCGTGTTCGACCGAAGCGTGGACGGCCGCTCGCCGCGGTGAACGGTGGCCTCGACACCCACCTGGCGCGGTGGTGACTGCGGGCCTGCAGGCGGCAAGGCAGCAACGGGCTCCCATACGCCGCAGCGGCTGCCCATCACCGGCCTTGCCCATCGAAGGGCGCGTCGACCTCACATCCGCTCCCCACCGCGCAGTGCGATCATCAGAAAGCCGCAGTAGGCTGCGTTGCTCGGGGCGAGACTCGAATCCGTCACCTCGCGCATGGCGTGGATGGCCTTACGCAAATCCCGATAGAAATCCCAGGTGGGCTTGGAGTGGTACGTCAGCGGCAGCTCCAACTGCCGCACGATGAGCTTGGCCGTCGACGGCTTGACGAACAGCTCGCGCTGCGGCCGATAGTATGCTGGCAAGAGAGAAACCAACGTCCACTTGGCCAACCTGTGCTCGGCCAGCAACTGCACGAGCGCCTCGAACCCCGCCTTTTGCTTGGCGTGGAGCAGATCGTACACGGCGTCCGCCCACGGCTCCGCCAGCCGCCCCTTCAAGCCGGCGGTAGCCTGCTTGAATTTTGGCTTTTCGAACACGGACACCAGCGCGGAACGGCTCACCAGGCCCGCGAAATCCGCCAGGATCTGGTCGGGATCTTCGAAGCACCCCTTGGCGAACCGCTCGCGAGCAAAAGCCTCGTGTTGCGCCATCTTGAACTTCTTGCCGTAGGCGACCAAATCGGGGTTGTCGAAACCAGCGGGATACGAGGCGAGAAAGCTCTTTTCGGCGGCGAGTAGGACTTCACGGTTCATGGCGGGGCCCGGCGACGCTACCCAAGCCGTCGCGGAGAAACAAGCGGAGCGGACGCGCCGCGCAGCGCGCCCCCGCGACGCCGCGACGCCGCTCCACGGGCGGCTCGGCGAGTGAGCGGCGCACAGGGCTCGAGCCGCCGCTGGCAGACGCCGCGGAGAGCACCCGGCTCTGGTCGAGGCAGAGCTCCCGGGGGCGGAGCCTCCGGGGGGCGGAGCCTCGGCCCGGCGTCATTCGTCAATCCGAGTCGCCAAGCCGTCCGCGGCGGCCACGCGCGCCCGGTGCTGGATCCGGCGGCCCTCCGGTGGCTGAAGCCCAGCCTTGCCCCGCGCCGGCCAATGCTCGACTCTTGCGTCGTGCCATCGAGAATCGGTCGAAGTGTGCTGTTCTGGACCCCGGCGAGCTGGCGAGCCATCGCTTGCCTCGGATACTCACTGAGCGCCGGCGTGGGGGCGAGCTGTGTTCCCGGCGGGGCTGCGTCAGGCGTCAGCCCAGCGGCAGCAACGACTGCCGCTCCGCCAACGGCTGAAGCTCCGCCAAGAGCTGAAGCTCCGGCTCGGCCGCCCGCACGCTCCGCCGCCCTCGAAACCAAGCACGCGAAGATCGAGCACTTGATGCGCAAGAGCCACGAACAGGGCATGTTCTTCGGCACCCTGCTGGTCGCCGAGCAAGGCGAGATCGTGTATTCGGGGGCGTTCGGCTACGCGAACCGCGAAACCAAAGAGCCGCTGAGCGTCGATTCGGTTTTCTACCTCGCCTCGCTGTCCAAGCAATTCACGGCGATGGGCGTTCTGCTCCTGGAGCAGCAGGAGCGCCTGTCCCTGCAGGACTCGCTGGCCAAGTTCTTTCCCGAGTTCCCCGACTACGCGAAGCGCGTCGAGATTCGCCACTTGCTCACGCACACCTCGGGGATACCGGATCACTTCCGTCTGGGAGCCTACGAGCCCGGGCTGACGAACGAGGAGGTGCTGGCGTTGCTCGCAAGGCAGCCAGAACTGGACTTCGAGCCCGGCGAGCGCTTTTCGTACTCGAACGGGGGCTACGTTCTCCTCTCTCTGCTAGTGGAAAGGGTATCCGGGCAATCCTTGGGAGAATTTCTGCAAGCTCGGATCTTCGAGCCCCTTTCGATGAGGCACTCGCTCGTCTTCGAGCGGGCGCAGCAGCCAGTCGCCCATCGAGTGCTCGGCTACGACGCTTCGGGAAAGCTGGACGACTACGAAATCCTCACCACGGGCGCGGGGGGCGTCTATTCCAGCGCCGCGGATCTGTTTCGCTGGGACCGCGCGCTGTACACCGAAGCGCTCCTGCCGTCGGCTGCACTGGAAAGGGCGTTCTCTCCCACCCGGCTCAACTCGGGGCAGTGGTCTCAATACGGCTACGGCTGGAAGACGCACGAGGATTCGATCTCGTCGATCCGCTCTACAGCCCAGGATCGGATTCCATCGCCCTGGTCAATTCCCTCACCTCGGAGCCAATCCGTGTTGATCAAGCCGGAGAAGACGTCGAGCAGCGTACCGCCGAGCTGAACGAGCAGTATCGAGGTCTGGTTGCCGGCGGACTCGAGATCTTCCGCGACATGGGCAACGTGTACGGCAACCCTCGGGTCATGACGGCGAAGATCTACTGGGACAAGTTTGCGTACTGGAGGCTGCTTTGCCAGTACTTCCAGCAGGGGCTCCACCGCGTCGTTGGCGAGCCCTTGGCGCGCCTTGGTCGCATTCACGAACGCTCTCGTCTCCTCACCATTCACGTGCGGCGCTTGTTTCGCAGCTGGTCCGAGCGCTGTTCGTCGCAGCCTTCGGGGGAGTTCGTGGGGATCCCTCGCTTTCCTTCGTTGGCTGTCGTGGCGCGCATCGATCTCGAGCGCCGCATGAGCGCGAGTGAAACCCTGTCTGGTTCGGCCGAGCTCCGTCACCGCCCCCCGCCGCGCGGCCCCGCGGTCCGCCCGCCCAGCGCCGAGGAGACTCTCCCCGATGACCAAGCGGGCTCTCTGGCGCATTCGAGCTTCCGCACGTGCTGGTCGACGACTTGAGCGCCCCGAGAGTCTGTGGGTCGGCGCCCCGCACCCAGCTGCCCGTAGTAGTAGTAGTAGTAGTAGTAGTAGACGCGCTGGTCGCTCAGCGCGTACTGCCGCGTGTATGCCCCCAGCGGCTCGTCGAGGAAGCGAAAGCTGCCGGCTGCGCTCGATTTTACGACCTTCACGCGCGGCCGCTCGCTGACGTAGAGGCAGAAGATGTGCGACGCGTCCGTCCACCAACGGCGTTGGCTGCCGTGAAAGTACCGAAAGCTCGCCGGGTCGGCCTCGTCGATGCGCGTGTGCACGAACCACATGGACGCGCGGTCGCGGCCCGCGAAGTGCCAGTCCTGCTTGTCAGTGTTCGACAGGATTGGGTCGGTCAGCGGCGTGAAGGTCGCGGCGTCGGCTCCGATGACGAGCTGCCTGCCAACGTAGTGGTGCGTGTAGAAGACCTGGCTCCCCTCGATGCTGTATTGAACCGAGCCCACCGGCTTCGAGCGTACCATGCGCCGCGCTCCGCCGCGCTCCGCCGCTCGAGGGGCTCGCGCAGAAGCGTGCGGAAAGGCCGCAGGTTCTCGGCTGGGCTGGCGAGGACTGGCGAGCCCAGGGCTTCCAGCGGGCTAGTGCAAGCCTTGGCGCGCTCGCTCGCACCCTTCGCGACATGTCGGGCGATGCGCATCCCGCCATCGTCATGGTACCTTCCACGCCATGGCCAAGGACTGGAGCGTACGAGATGGCAGCGCTCCAACGCTCCGCAGCGATCCCGCGCTCGAAGCCCAGTACCCCGGCTTCCTCATCGATCGTGTCTACCGCGACTCCACGGACCTGAGCCGGAACGAGTTCTACACACGCCTGAAGGTCAAGAACTCCGGCGGAATTCGCCCCAAGCGCGCCCGGGACGGCGGCATCGCGTACCTCGTCCTGGTCAGCTCCCATGTGAGCGTTGCGACATACAACCCGTGGGAAGACGTGCTCGATCCCGCGCAGGGGCGGATCTGGTATTGGGGGGATGCGAAGTTGCACGATACGAAGTTGCGCGATGATTGGGAGGGCAACAAGTACCTCCAGCTCGTCTGGGCTGCGGTCAACGAGGGTCGCTTCTCGCAGGTGCCTCCCATCCTGCACTTCAGCAAGCCGAAGCGGGGCTACGTGTGCTTCAACGGCGTGGCGGTGCTGGCGGATCTGCGAGACGCGTGGATGGAAGAGAAGGGGGCGCGGGTAAGAAACTACCGAGCTTTCCTCGACGTGCTGCCGATCGATCGCATCCCGCTCTCGTGGCTGCACAGCCGCATCGAGGGGGTGGAGGCGGGTGCCCCATCCGAGTGGCGCCGCTATCGCGCGACGGGTCAGCACGAACGCCTGATCGTGCACGCGCGGCGCATCCAGCGCCCCGAAGATCAGCTGCCAGCCGCAGGCCCCGCGCGGGAGCTGCTGACCACCTTGACGAAGATCGATCCCTTCGCCTTCGAGCGCCTCGTCGTCCGGGCATTTCAGCAGACGGAAATTGGGCACGAGATCGTCCAGACTCGCAACGTTCGCGATGGGGGCTTCGACTTCCACGGCTCTTTCCGTCTGCCTCCTCCGCTCGGCTACACCATTCCCCTCAAGGGCGAAGTCAAGCGCTACCACTTGAGCGGGGGCGGCGTGGGGCCGAAAGACGTGGCTCGGCTCGTGGCCAGGTTGCAGCGCGGCGAGCACGGCGTCTTCGTGACGACCTCGCACTTCACGCCTCAGGCGCAGGACGAGATGTACGCTGACCGCTATCCGGTCGAATTGATCCCCGGGGGGCGCTTCGCTGGAATTTTGGCCCACGTGGGGGCGACGAAGAACGGGCAGCTGCGACCGGAGTGGCTCGAGTAGCGACTGTGGCGACGGCCTCGGTCTCACCGCGATTCTCTCTCGTCCCAGCAATGCACCACGCGGGTGGCGGAGCGCCGCCGGTCGCCACCCGCTCGCCAGGCAGCGGCCAGCCATCACGGCGGACGGCGAGCAGAACCAGGCGGGAGAATTCAACAGGTATCCCGGAGACATCGACACCGCGGCGTCTTCCCTGCCCCACCCGCCCTCTCCCTGGCACACCTCCTGCTTCCCAGCGTTGCCATGGCACCAACCCCAGCCGAAGGCAGCCGTGGCAGCCAAGTTCGAGATCAAGCGCAGCAGCGACGGGCAGTTCTACTTCAACCTGAAGGCGGCCAATGGCGAGGTGGCTGTCACCAGCGAGCTCTACGTCGGCAAGTCCGGCGCGACGCGCGGCATCGAATCGGTGAGGCACGATGTTCCCGCGCCCGAGCGCTTCGTGCGGCTCCACTCGAAGGCGGGCGAGCCCTACTTCGTTTTGAAGGCGGAGAACCACGAGCCCATCGGCACGAGCGAGACGTATTCGTCGAAGGCCGCGCGGGACGGGGCATCGAGGCGGTGCAGCGCAGCGCCCGGCAGGCGATCGCGGTGGACTTGCGAGGCGTTTGGCTTGCTCCCCCCTCACCCATCCAATCCCTCCACCAAGGCCCCGATCGTCGCGCTGATGAAGCAGGCTCGCGCCTACGGCGTGGGCGTCGTCGTGGCGACCCAAAACCCCATGGACCTCGACTACCGCG
>JBNKVS010000103.1:0-5346 GCA_050299315.1 Polyangiaceae bacterium | reverse complement strand
GTGCTGGCCGGCCCCTTGCCGATGCTCCGCCTCCATGGCGTCGAGCTACTCCCTGGCCCCCCGCGCGTCCAAGAAATCGGCGATGGGCATCGGTCTGCCGTCGCGCCAGAGCCATCACGCTACGTGAGCGAGAACTGGGCCCGAGGCATCAGCTGACGTGACCGCGTACACTCTCGAGCACCCCTCGCGAGGCTGGCGGCGTACTCGTGGCGCCCTTCAGGGCTCGGCGAGCTCCCCCAGGTTCTTCCGAAAGGCTTGCACCTCCTCGAACGGGGTCGGGGAGAGCAACGGGCTTCCGCCAACGAGAAGATTGTTGACCTGCTGAAGTGAAAGCTCTACCTCACTCAGCATCGGGTTGTTCAGTATCTCCAACCAGTCGCTGAACTGTAGGTCGTCGAAATCGATCGACTGCAGTTGCGGGTTGTCCGCGATGCTCAAGATATCGGCTTCGAGAATTCCGGAAGGGCCAATTTGTCGAAGGCTGGCATTGCGGTCGATCGACACGTAGCCAACCATTCGCCAGCGGTCGGGCAGTAGCACTGTTTCCAGAGCAGGATTGTCTTCGACCTCGAACACGCCTTCGTTCGGTAACCGCCCGTCCTTGCGACTAACGCCCGCCGGGTACAATGCCGAATCGCCATTGGCATAGACGGGGCTCAGGACGGTCGAGGGCCAGGTGGGAAGCCGCTGGAGCCGCTGGTTGTCGAGAATACTCACGCGTCGCACGTGTTCGACTCGATCGAAGTTGGGAAGGTGGGACAACTCGGGGTTGCCTTCGACATGAAGAACCGTCAGACCCTCCACGTTGCCCAACGCATCAACTTGCGTGAGGTTGGGATTGCCCCACAGAACCAATTCACCCAATGAGCTCGAGCTGGCCAGCGCATCCAGGTTCTCGTCCGGAACTCCCCGAATCTCCAATTCCTCGACGTATGGGTCCCCGGGCAGCTCTAGCACGTGTTGCTCGCCTGTGAATGCCACGCGCGTGACACGCGACAGCCTCGGCCCCCGGCCTTCCGGGCCCTGCAGGGACTCCAGGCGGGGATTGTCGTGCAACCGCAAGCGCGAAACCGTGGCGTTGGAAAGACCGGACAGGGTTCGAAGCTCGTAACAGCCGCTGACGGTGAGCTGGGTGACCGACGCAATCCCCTCGAGTCCCGTCAGCTCAGCGCCGGGCAATCCGTTCAACGAGAAGTACTCGACCCGCGCCAAGGAATCGAACCCCGAAAGCGGGCCGCTCCAAGGCTTGCTCTCGACGGGAAGCCCTCGTTCCCGCTGCGCTTCCGCTAGCTCCTCTTCGTAGCCGGCTTGGAGCGACAGATCGTCTGCGCCCCTCAAGAACCGCAGCGGCGTGAGGTCGAGACCGTCGAACAAATGCACCGTCAGGGAGCCCGCCGTTTGACACCCTTCCAGCGCGTCAGCCTGCGCCTGCGACCTTACGTAGTACCCCCGCAGCTCCTCCTCCGTCAGCCCGCAGGGCGGAGAATTTTCATTGGCTACGTCGCTCCCGCCCAGGTCGCTGCCCAGATCGACCTGCCGCCCGCTGCAAGCGAGCGTGAGCGCGAAAACTGCAGACAGCCCAGTGGGCAGACGCCCCTCGCGTGACGACGGCGGATTGAACACGGATCTCTCGGGCGACTCGCTCTTGGTACTCATTGGCTTTCTGCCTCCTCGATCCTAGTGGGTGTCCTCGGATCCCCGCCTCCGTGCATGCGGCATGCGCTTTCCACCCGCTTTCGATACAGGCTCTCGGGATAGCTCTGAAGCCAGTGCGTTGCTTCCACCTTCGAACCCGTACTCTGCAGCTGGCAACCCGCAATGAGGCGCAGAGCGGAACGCTCCTGCCCGAGGCGCGCAGAGCTCGGGTCGATGTCGCCGAGCAGTGCCATCGCCACCCGCGGGCTGCCGCGGCGCAGAGCTCGGTCGGCGCGACGCAGCAGAGAGAGCTCGTTGTGTGCGGGCGCGCCCGCGTTCGATGGAGTTTCACGCTCGATAGCGCGGGCGCCTTCGCGCGGCGCGTCATCCGAGCCAGCCGGGGCAGGTGCCCGCGCGCTCGGAGCCTTTGCGCTTTGGGCCCGCGATTGCCCAGCGGGCTTTGCAAACGCGAACGGCTGCACCGGCGGCGCACCCGGCAGCCGAGCCGCCGACGGTGGCTCGCCCGGCGACCTCCCCTCGTCAGGCGACAGGACGGGAGCAGCCCCGGGGGCCTTCCCCGCCAGCGTAGGCTCGAGCCGCGTCGCCCCCTGCGGAGCTTGGGGAGCCGCAACGGCACTCTGAGGCTGGGGCGGCGCGTCCGACAGACCTCGGGAAAGCCACCCCGCAGCAAACCCGGCCGCGCCGAGCCCAAGCGCGGCAACGCCCACTCGTAGCTTCGAGAGGGATAGACCGAGAGGCCCCGACTTGGCCGCCGCCGCCACCAGCCCCTGCTCCAGCCCGAGGCGCACCCGAGCCCGCGCACCCTCGGTCGGCTCCAGCCCGCGGCGAGCCAACTGTAGCGTTTGCTGCAAGCTCGACGGGTCGTCGAAATCGGCGTTCATCGGTTCTCTCCCGTCGAAGCATTCAAGCAGCCAGTCATTGGTTCCCTCCCCCAGACTCGGCGGCTTCGAAATGGCCCTTCAAGCGCAGCCGCAGGCGGCGAATTCGCGAGTACACGGTGTTCAGCGGGCGGCCCAGCGTTTCTGCCGCCTCGACCGCGGGCGCGCCTTCCACGATGGCGAGGACGAACAGCTCGCGATCCGTTTCGTCCAGAGTGCGACAGAAGCCCTCGATGAGGCGAAGCGCCCGCAGAACCTCGACCTGCTGCTCCGGGTTGGGCGCTTCGCTCTCGTGAAGATCGACTCCAGAATGCGCGAGGGGCGCCACCTTGCGCCGATGGGTGCGGCGCGTGTTGGCCGCCACCCGGCGCGCGATCGAAAAGAGCCACGTTTCCACCCTCGAGCGCCCCTCGAACTCCGAAAGCTTCTGGGCCGCAATGTGAAAGGTCTCCTGCGCCGCGTCCTCTAGCGCTGGGAAGGGCACTCCCAACAGCCGCAAACACCGCCAGACGTATGAAAAGTGGCGCTCGTACAGTTCCCTGAAGTCCCCGATCGGCGGGCGCGGCTCGCGGCAGCCGCCCTCGCCGACTCGGCCGCAATGCTCCTCTGCCCTGGGCCTCCTTTGGGGGCCCACGGCGACTTGCTGAGGAGGCGCGATCGGACCTGCGCGCAATTCGAACGTCACACCCCCGCTTGAGTGTCCGGGCCGCGCACTTCCGTGCATGGCGGGAAAAAAGGATCTAAAAACGAGGGAGAGTCCAGAGAACTCGTGCCGTTCCAGGCTCGCCATCGCCACTGGCAGCCGAGGTCCAAACGGTTGCCGGGTCAGAGCGGGATCCGCATCGAGAGATTCAGCCGGGCGACCAGCGACTGAGCCCGGTGCACCCGGTCGGCACCGTTGAGCACGAAGTCATCCCGCCGCGTGGGCACCAAGAGAGAAAGCCCCACGCGCAGCGAAACAGGGCCTACTCGCGCCCACCGGGCGTGGAGCCCAGCTCCCGGCGCGAGCCATAGCCCGCTCCCGGTGCGGGACAGGTCGACTCCTCGACCTCGGCCCCACATGCGCCCCGCCTCCAGGGCCCCGCATGCCCACAGCGGCCACAACCCCGCCGCGATTGGGGTACACAACGTCAGCTGTGCGTAGCTGAGCCCCACGTCCGCCGAGCCGCCCCCAGCTCCTGCTCCGCTACCTCCTCGGGGCAGGAGCGCTCCCACAGAAAGGCTGCCCTCGAGGGGCCCACCACTCAGCCAAACGCCGACGGAGCCCCCAGCAGTTGCCGCGGGCAGCGAACCCGCGTCGCCCAGCACCTCCGCCTCGAGCCCCCAAGCAAGAGCCGAGCTCGGCGCAACAGCAGTCGACTCGGCGGGAGCTCGAGAATCCGCGACGGGCGAAGTCGCCGCAGGCTCCGCTGGCGGCGCTGCGGGGCCCGTCGACGCGCTGGCGCTTGCCGGCGCAGAATTGCCGCCGGCTGGCTCTGCCAGGGACCCCTCTGCCAGTGACATCGCCACGGCCAACGCAACGGCCTCGAGCAGCTCCTCGCAGCTGCCAGCGGTCAGCTTGCGCTCCGCAGCGGGGGCGCTTTGGGAAACGACCGCGACGTAGCGCCTCTTCCGGGCAGTGACCGCGACCCGAACCTCGGCGCGCAACTCCCCTCCGCTTGGAGCCACGCGCATGGCGCGTTCGAGCTCCAGTGTCGCCGCGGCCGGACTCGGGCACTCCTGCGGCGCGCTCCAGTGAAACGCTCGGGGCTGGGCGATCACCGGCTCACTGCAAAACAGCGAAACAGCAGCCACCACCGCGGCCCCTGCCCCCCGTGCGAACAGGTGATCAACGCCCAATCGCACGCGCCGCATTGCGCGGTCACCCTAGCAGCCGACGAGTGACCGCACTACTCTTCCCTCAACGCGACGTAGGCTGAGTCGAGGCCCTGGCATGGCGAGTCGGAGCATTGCTCGCGAGGTCATCGAAGGCACCAGTCCGCCAGAGTTGACACTCACCGCCGGCGGATCCACCCGCGCCGGTGCCCTTCGCCGGCCGCCCAGCTACCCGCCGAGCCGCGCGAGGCCCGGCCAGAGCTTGCCCTCGCCAGACCTTCCGATCCCGACGCGACCGACGTTCCGGCGTCCATAGAGACTAGGGATTCCAAAGCGATCCAGCGCCAGCATCCTCGGACTCCCGAGGCAGAGTTGACATATTGAGTAGGGCGATTGCGGGAGTGCGCGCCGACGGGACGGCACGCATCGTCGGCATGGGGTGTGCCGAGCGCAGTCCCGTAATCGCCCTACTCATTGTGGCTCCGGCGGGGGCGGCGAATCTAGGGATGGGTGGAGATCTCCTCTTCTCGGTGGACGATCTGGTGGAAATGATGGGCGTGGCGCGGGGCCAAGGGGTCTTCAATCACCTCGAAGCGCTGGACCATCGTCCAACCACCCGCGCACAGCTGGCTGCGCGCTTCGCCCGAGAGGGCCTTGGCGATCGCACGCACATCCCGGCGGACGGAGAGACACTCTACTTTGCTCCCACCAGCACCAACCCGCCCAAGCTACGGCGAACCGAGTTGCGCCCCGGCTTGCAGAAACGACTGACGGCGTACTTGACGGGGACGTGAGCGTGGCGGGTTGTGCCATTCTACGGCTGACGCGATCCTTCTTGAGCGAGGACTTGTTTGGGGTAACCGTTCACCCCCCTGGTTGAACAGGCGAATGCCGTGTGGGATTCGAAGCGCATGACGAATCCAACGAACACGCAGGAGCTCACGGCGCAAATCGAACGGTTGGTTCGACAGCACGTGGCAGAGATTCACCGAGTGGC
>JBNKVS010000102.1:0-9650 GCA_050299315.1 Polyangiaceae bacterium | reverse complement strand
GCCGGGCAAGTCGCAGCCGGGCAAGTCGCAGCCGGGCAAGTCGCAGCCGGGCAAGTCGCAGCCGGGCAAGTCGCAGCCGGGCAAGTCGCGGCCGAGCCGCGCGCCCCCGCGGTCGAGCGCGAGCCGCGGCCGGTCGGCGAGCCCCCCGCATCGCTGCTTCCCCCCGGGGACAAGAGCCTGCCCGTCGGGTGGCTCTCGGTCGCCATCTTCGCCGTCATCGTCGCGGCGATGCTCGTGCTCGACTACACCTCGACCCCGTCACAGATCGGGCTGCCCCAATCCCGGCAGCCCCCGGCGGCCGTCTCCCCCGAGCCAGCGGCGGCCGACTCCCCGCAGCCGCGGCCGCCCCTCGGCGAAGGCGTCGACGCACCGAACCATGCCGCCGAAGGCTGCGCCGACGGCGACGGCAGCTGCGACCCAGAGTGCTCCGGCGAAAATTGCCACTCCCCGGCCGTCTCCGAGCCTCCCGGCACGGGCGGCCCCCGGGGCCGGCGCAACCCGGTCGCCTCCTTCGAAAAAGCGTGTCGAGCCAAGCGCGCCGACGCCTGCCTCGCCCTCGGCATGATGTACCTGCGCGGCCGGGGCGTCTCGCGCAGCGAGCAACGCGCCTCCGAGCTGTTCGAGGCGGCCTGCGCTGCGGGCAGCGACGAAGGCTGCGTACAGCTCGGACGCCTCCTGCGCCCGCGCTGAGCGCCTCGACGCCGGCGCCGGGTGAGCTCGCTCCCTTGTGTTCCTCGAGGGGCGAAGAGGACGAGCCCTCGACTCGACGCCGAGAGCCGACGAAACGCAACCGTCTCGCGCACCGACCAAGACTTGCAGGACGGGCTCGGCACATCCCGTCCGGTCCGCCCCGAGGCTGGGTCGCGCACTGGGCGCCCGGCGGTCGAGAAAGCGAGCCTTGCGGGTGTTCGGTCGACGGCCGGCAGCCGACCCACGGGCGACGATCGCGCCAACCGCTTCGCGCACCCCCCGAGCCGAGATGGGACGGCCAGCGACCACAATCGGCACTTGACCGGTTGTATTCCGTAACTTGGCAACACCAGAGCCTGCGCGGCTCGCGTGGCTTTGCATCATGAAAGGGTGCGAGTGAAGTTTCGCGGCAAGTGGAACGTGGAGGTCGAAATACCCGCGAGGTGGCTGCTCGCGGCGGGCACGGTTGCCGTCGGCCTCAGCGATGCCGATCGGGCGGCCCCCCCGCGCACGGGGGCAACGACCGTCGAGCACGTGCGATCGTGGGACGAGGCTTCGCCCGATGAGGATCCCCAAGGGGCGCCGCTCATCGAGCGAGGTGAATCGCCGCCCCTGCCCCGCACGGCGCCAGAAGCGTCGGCGGAGGGAGCTTCCCAGTCCCGCCCCGAGCACGGCCGACCGAACCCGTCTGACCCCGCGCAACCCACTGGAGTCGGTGATGCCACGGGGCGGGCGCGGCACCCGCCGCCCGAGATGTCTCTGGAACAAAGCACGCCGTCGGTAGAGAGCGTGCGGCGCCACCCCATCGAACCCCAGAGCTCGAGCGACCTGCTCAGCTCGGGACTTCTCCGGTGTGGCGTGCCGACAATGCTCCGTGCTGTACGAGAGCGCCTGCCTGATCTCTTGCTCCCACGAGGTGTGCCTCGAGCGCTGATGCGCGTCGGGTGGTCGCGCGCCGGGGCGCTGCAGATTCGCGATCGAGTCGGCTGGGCGCAATCCGCGCCCCGAGAGACACGCCGACGAACGACGAGCAACCGGGCTCTCGGCCAGTACGAGCGTCCTCGACAACGCGCCGCCCGGCAGCGGCTACCGAGCAGGAGTTGGAGCCGAAGAGCCAATCTCGATAGCAGCCGCTGATTCTTCTCGCGGCCTTCGACTCCCACAGGCTCCCCGCCCCCGTGCGAACCCCGCCGCAACTCCGATCATCCAACGCCGGCCGTTCCGCCAGAGCACGGCTCCGAACGAGGCGGATGCCGCCCGATCGGGTGGGACTGCCCTCAGAGGCCGATGTGCCGGCACTGCCTTCGTCTCGACTCCTTTGGGGCTCCCGGCGAGCACCGAGGCATCATCCGCACCGGCTCCCCCGACTCCGGCCCCTCCCCCGAGCGAAGGGTGTTACCTTCGGCGAATGAAGCGCACGATGCGGCCCAGTCCAGCGATCGATCTCGGTCATGCCAGCAGGCGAGTGCTCGCCCGCCTCGCAGTGTCCCCCGCAGCCATGCTTTCCGCGGCCATGCTTTCCGCAGCCTGCGGCGGGGAAGATGCCGACAGCTCGGCCGCCAACGCTGTCAGGGCCGAAGCCGAAGCCGGTGATGGGCTCGGTCCGGATGGCTCCCAAGCGGAGAGCGGCTCCGAGCCGGTGGTGGAGGTGGTGGAGGTGGTGGAGGTGGTGGAGGTGGAGCTCCTCACCGGCACCCACGACATCTCGCTGCAGACCTCCCTCGGCACCATCACGCTCGAAATCGACGCGGACGCGGCACCCCTTGCGGCGACCAACTTCGTGCTCCACACGAGGAGCGGCTACTACGACGGCGTCACCTTTCATCGCGTGATCCCTGGGTTCATGATCCAGGGTGGAGATCCGCTCGGCACTGGGGCGGGAGGAGAGAGCGTCTTCGGCGGCAAGTTCGCGGACGAGTTCGACAACGGCTTCACGATGGATCGCGGCGTGATTGCCATGGCCAACCGCGGCCCCGACACGAACGGCAGCCAGTTCTTCATCGTTCAGGCGCAAGCGGGTACGCCCTCGCTGTTGGGCAAGCACACGATCTTCGGCCACGTCATCGAGGGGATGGACGTGGTCGACGCCATCGCCACCGTCGCGCGTGACGAGGACGACCGACCGCTGTCGGCCATCACGATCACGCCCGTCGAGCTTTGACTCGACACCGGGGATGTAGATCTTCGCCCGCACGAAGGGATTCCAAGGCGATCCGGGGGGCACCCGAAGTCGACTGGATATGACGTTCGCTCCGCGAAACCCGTGTGTGAGCAGTCCGGGCGGATTCTGCCCAGCTTGGCGCCGAACCTCCACGACGGCAGCGCCTCCACGATCGAAACGGCCATCGTCGCCCACGACGTCGCGTCGCCGGCGCTTTGCCGACGCGGACGAGTCGACCCGGCAGGCGCTGCTCGCGTTCCTGCGGTCCCTCGAGCGCCCAAAGCGGGCCACGCAACGCGGGTCGTTCGATCAGCGAAGTCGCGGATTGATCTCCGTGATGGTAGCCCACTCGGCGCGCATGGTGACCGCTCTTCGGCCGATGAAGCGACCTTGGTCGGTCTCGTATGCCTCGAACGTGACGACACCAGCCGGCACGTTCAGAAAGCCTCCCAGCCCGAACGAGTCCGTGGTGGTTGCCGAGGCCGAGGGCAAGCCATCGACTACGTAGAAGCTCAACCCGCCCACGCTGTTGCGGAATTCGACATCGGGTGCGCGTTGCCCCGAACAATCGACCACGCTGACTCCAGCAATCGCAAGCTCGTTTCGGTACTCCACGTTCGACGCCATCGCCAGGGGGAGCAGGGCTTGCTGAGGCAACAACAAGATGGGCCGCGGGTCTTGCCGGTCTTCCCAAACGGGTCGCCGCACGTGAAACACCGTGGAGATGAACCCGTCCGAGATGACTTGGAGGAAGCCACTGTACCCTTGAAACATCGGCAGGAGGATCTGGCCGGTCTCGCCTGTCGTGAGGCCTTCCTCGAGGGGAAACATGCAGTTGACGTCGACGGCTCCGCAAACGTCGACGGACACGTCGTCGATGATTGCCCCCGTGAAGGATCGAATCACCATACTGAGGTCTACCGGTACGGCTTCGTCCACCATCCGAACCGGCTCGAGCTGGTCGGGCTGGCCGAGGCACGACCAATCCGCGGTGCCCGCGCCCTCCGCCGTGATCGTTTCGTCCATTGCAGCCGCACCGGCCGCTGCGACGGAATCGACCTCCTGCTGCAGCTCCTGGAGTCGCTCGTCTGCCGGGGCAAACTCCGTACAACCTGAAACCATCCCCGCGACGGAGGCCACGGCCGGCAGGACGAGAAGCTGGCACTGCTCGAGCGACGAGCGCGCGCCGACGCGCTTCCATCGGGACCGTGCTCCCCTCATGCGCACGCGGCCGAAGGGAACATTCGTCGCCGCGCGGGGAGAAAGAAAACTTGCCCGCTCGATGAGGCCAACCGGTTCAAACGCAGCCACACGCTGCACTACCACGGCGCCGTGCACGAGAGAACCCGCCGCGGTGCCGTGCGCAGCCCAGACGCCCGGACCCCGCGAGGGACTCCGGCGTGCGAACCCCACACAAGAAACGGCTCGCCGGCCATGAACTGCACTCTCCAACCCGGACGCCGACGCACCGCGAAGCCAGCAGACGTCGCGAAGGTGGGGTATCGGCCGGAGCAGTGACCCGTAACCTTGCAGGAATGTTGCCAATCATCGCAACCGGAGAGCCCGCCTCGAAGGCGCTCGCCTCCTGCAATCGAGCGACCTGTTCGGCTGTCGACTGCAAGGAGGCGGCTCCCAGATTCTCTCCCAGCCACTGCAGCATGCGGGCCAAGGTGGCCAGAATCCGTCCGGACTGCGCGCGCGGTGGTTCGTGTTTGGGACACCATGACCTCGGCAGCCGCTATCGCCGCGATCTGGGCGACGCTCGGCGGACCCTCGCGGCCGCCCGATCGCGGTGCCGTGATGACCGAGGAAGTACGCAGCGTCGCGACCGGCGTGCGCGCCGCGGCGCTTCTACCGAGGGACGCTCAAATCCAGTGGAGAGGCGCCACGGTTCAGCAAGACGATGATGCGGTCGAGTACCGCGTCCAGTCGGGTGCACCAACGGGCGACGCGGGACGAAGAGAAGGAGGGCCGTCCGTACGTCCGCGACGCAACGTCCTTCCAAGACTGGCAGCCAATACTGTTTTCCTCGAAGCGTTGCCTCCGCCGAGAGACTAGGGATTCCAAAGCGATCCAGCGCCAGCATCCTCGGACTCCCGACGCAGAGTTGACATATCGCTCATTCGGCGAAGGCAGTGTGTGTGTAGTCCGGGCGGATTCTGGCCAACTTGGAGACGGCGAAGCACGGCGTCGTCAAAGTCCCGCGGGATCCGCAGGCGCCTCCCTTTCGGCAGCTCCAACTCGAAGCGTCCGTCGGTGGCGCTCCCCGCATGAACCTGCACGAGCGAGCCTCCCGGCATCGACGCTGGGGCAAGCTTCGCGCGACAGCGCCTCGGTTTGCTCTCGCCGGTCGTCGTCCCGGCGCCTTTCCGCAGCTCGTACGTCAGCGTGCTGAGATTGATGCCCAGCTCCCGGGCAAACTCCGGCGCGGTCAGTCCGCTATCTTGCCAGCGCTGAACCCGCTTCGCCCCCTCCTCTCGCGACACTCGCGGTCTGTTTTCTGCCATCCATGGCGATGTCCGCTGCGACGGGGAGCCTGTCAGGAACAGGGTCTACCGAACGGATACAACTCAGGGAATACTTGGAGACAGTGACTTCTCCTCCTCTACCCAGTGCTTGGGGCGCTCCAGGTGTTTCGGAAGCCCGGTGCTAGAGTCCCCCGCAGCTCGCTTCATCTGCTCTTGGGTGACGTTCAGGGCGCCGCTGAGGTTGGCACGGCGAAGGTCGGCGCCATCAAAGTCGGCGCCGATAACGTTGGCCTTTCGGAAGTCAACCCCCCGCAAGTCGGCATTGCGCAAGTCGGTGCCGATCAGCTTGGCGCCAACGAAACTGCCCAACGTAAGCTCTGCCCCACGAAGGTCGGCCTCACGCAAATCGGCACCCTGAAAGTCAGCACCGTGCAGCTTGGATCCGGTTAGTTTCGCGCGCGAGAGGTTGGCTCTCGCGAAGTCGTCAACGCCAAGGGTCTTGAGCGAACGCACCGCTTCGGCACGAGCCCGGGCCGAGCTCTTCGGCGGGCAGCGCGCCCGGCCGCACTCTGTGTGGTCGTAGAGAACTGCGAGTAGGGTTGCCCTTCGGGTGGCCTCGTAGTGGAGCTGACTCGCGGTAAATTGCACTCGGGTGAGCTTGAGGTCCTCGTTTGCAGCCTCTAACGTCTCGCTGAACTGCTCGTTGGCCTTGTCTTGCGCAACACGAAACTGCCGCCGGCTCTCCTCCAGCTGCTCCTGAGCCTTATTCTGAGCAATGCGAAACTGTCGCCGGCTCTCCTCCAACGAGGAATACGTCAACGCGGTCCCTGCGGCCGCCGCCAACCCGCCGAGCAGCCACCCCCAGCGACGAATCCACTCGACTGCAGGGTGATAGCGGTGGGGTTGATGCTGCTTGCGCAGCTGGCAAAGCTCTGCCACCAGGGCACCGAGAAGCCGGGCGACCTCCGCTGATGGCCGGCCGTCAAGCGGCCTGACACCTGAGTCCCGAGGCGCATGGTCAGTCGCCCCGCCCCTCGACTTGGAGGTCAGATCCCGACTCAGCTCGTCCCCGCTCAGCGCCACCGAGAGACGGTACCTGCCACGGCCCCTGGGTGCAACGGCTGAGCAGCCCCAACCCGCACCGTTTGGTCATCCGGAGACGGCACGGCCAGCGCTGCCGAATATGCGCCCGGCCAAAGTTCCGAGCTCGAGCTCAGTTGCCCAGCTTCGGCGGCGACCGCGGCCGTTGCTTTCGGTCATTGGGAACTCCTTTGCAGACGCGCACGGCCCCGTGCCGCACACCTCTCGGATCCCTACCGGCGAGCCGTCAGGCTCAGCAGTGCCACTCTCTGCGGATCGTGATCGAGCCACCGACTTGCCCGCTCCGGTGGGCGAACCTCGCCTGGGCGAGCAAGTCGATGGACTGGGCGATGGAAGTCCCAAGTCCCCGATTCTCTCGCGCATCGACCCATCGCAGCAGGCTGCCGGGCAACTCACGGGATGACGGCGACGGCAGCAGCCGCGCCTGCAGAAACTTCCATGCCGGACTCTCGGCAAAATCGACGCGAAAATGCCGTTGCCACCGCCGAACGGAGCGGAGCGACGGAGAGGCTCCGGCAACCTCCACCACTCCGGTGACGTGCTCCGAGCCCGAGGGCCCCACTGCGGCCGCCAGCAGCACGACGAACAGCACGTACCATTTTCGATCTGGGAATCGGAACGAGGGGGGCGTCAACCGCCGACGGCAGTCCCGCTCGCGGCAGCAGAAGCTCACTCGTCGGTAGGGCCCAGAACCCAGTCCAGTGCACCCAAGCGGTTTGCGTGGAAAATCCGCTCGGTGCAGTCCCCGAACGCAGCGGGCCACCTCCGACAGTTGGCTGGCGATCTCCTGATCGCATCGCTCGAGATGCAGCAAAAAACTTGCGCGTTGGCCTCCAGTTACGCCACGACATGACCCGGTCTCCTTTCTCGACAACTGGAACCCGGCCCCATCAGGAGGCCTTCGGGCAAACTTCTGATGGGGTTTTCTCTTTCTCCCTCACGCGGCCTGATCCCTAGGTGCCCCCGTCGCCATCAGATCGCGTGGACGCTCACATTGCGCCCTCGATCCCGGGGAGGTGAGCGTGGACGAACCTGCGGTGACCGACTTCCCAACGACGAGAGACTAGGGATTCCAAAGCGATCCAGCGCCAGCATCCTCGGACTCCCGACGCAGAGTTGACATATCGCTCATTCCGCGAAGCCAGTGTGCATGCAGTTCGGGCGGATTCGGGCCAGGTTGGAGTGTCGGTCTCACCGCTTGCCCCCTTCTGCCTGACCAGCATCCCCTGCATCCGGAGTCCGAGCATCAGTGATCCGTAGCCACCTACCTAGCAAGGCACCGCGCGTTTGCTCGAGCGGTCACTCGATCCAGTCGTCGTCCAGTGATTGCGCAAGGTCGCCTTCGTCCTTGGGTGCTCTGCGCTTCAGTATACGCGCCAGCCACTGCTCTGTAGGAACTCGCTGTAGCAGTTGCTGCTGCAGCGCATGGATCAGCTCCTCGATTTCCGGCCGCCTTCATTCACTCAGCGACTCGCGGTGGCGCCCCCTTGCGGAACCACAGTAGCTGCGGAGGATGTCGGGGCATGGTTCGAGTCGGGCGGGAGTTGCCCCCCCAGGTGAGACCAGCTCGTCCAAACGAACCGGGCAACCATTGCAAGCCCAAGCAGCCCGGCGACGGCCAGCCCAGCCACGAGCTGAGAGCGGGAGAAGGCCTGGTTGAGTGAGTTCACGTCGAACAGCAGCAAGGTTTTCGTGGTTGCATTGTTGAGCACGTGAGCCGCGATCGGGGCCCAGAGCGTTTTCGTTCTCGTGTAGAGCAGCACCATCAGGAGACCAGACAGAGTCGCGTTCCACGCGGTGCTGTGGAGCAAGCCAAACAGTACGCTGCTGGCGACGGCAGCCTTGACCGGACCGAAGCGTACTCGCCATTTTCGAAACAACGCGCCGCGGAACAGCAACTCCTCCGCGATCGGCCCCAGGAGGGCGGATTGCAGCCAGCCCCCCACCAAAGCGGGAATCTCCGGAGATGGCGCCCCCCCCCTACCCGTCCCCACGGATGCGCTCGGCAACTCGGCAGCGCTCGGCAACTCGGCAGCGAACGCGGCAAAGAGGCCTTTAGTGGCTATCGCCACCAACATCGACCCCAAGAAGGCCAGTAGCACCAGCTTGAATGCCGACATGCTCAGGCCCGTGCCAAGCACAGCCGTCAAGGGCTCTCCGCGCGCCCGGAACTTGCGGGACCACCACAACATGGTGGCCAACGAAGCCACTACAGGGGGGTAGAGCTGGGTCGGCCCTTCTTCCGCCGCGAGAGAGAGCAAGGCGGTGGCCAGTACGACGACTCCGTACCAGATTGCCAGTCCCGGCCACGCCCAGACGGCCCCGAGCTGCTGCTCGTAAGCGCTTCGCGCGTGCAATGGCGCATTCTGTGCTCGCGGAATATTCATCGAAGACGCAACGGTAACAGGTTTGAAGACTCAGGGGGGGGTGAGGGCCGCCGGCGAACTCCTTGATTCGAGCAGGCCGCCTGATGGCACAGAGTAGCTCCAGCTGCGGCCCCCCCCAACCAGTCAGTACCCAGTTTCGTTGCCGCCCGCTGAGCTCATGTTGGCATCCGGCGGAAGATAGTAGAGATGACTGCCATTGTCTTGCACGGGCGTACCGTTGTGGCCCACACCCCCGCCAGCCATCGACATGTTGGCTTCGCCACTCTGGATGGGAGCCTCGTACTGGGGCGGCGGCGGAGGGGGAGGAGGAGCCGGTTCCGGGGGAGTTGAACGAAGAGCCTCGCGTGTCTGATCTCCCAGATATTGGCCAAGCTCACGCGCCGGAGGACGCAAGATTTCCAGAGCCAATTCCCCGAGTTCATCGGCAAAGGGAATGCTGCCCTTGCCCGAGCCCCCGTGAACGAACGCGAGCTCCTCGACGGAGAGAAGGCGAGAATCTGGCTCGCCGTTCGGCGTGCAACTGTCGTGGACGAGTCCACTGGTAATGATGTCGGAGAGGCTACTTGCGATCTTCATAATTCATCCTTTCAGAGCGCTAGACTTCACTTGTCGCTCTTCCCAACTATCGATCCGACGTCGATGCCAGTTGCGTAGAAAACACGAACTCGACTCGCGCTCGGCGAGCGAAACTCTGTCGCCGGAGTAACCGTTCACCCCCCTGGTTGAACAGGCGAATGCCGTGTGGGATTCGAAGCGCATGACGAATCCAACGAACACGCAGGAGCTCACGGCGCAAATCGAACGGTTGGTTCGACAGCACGTGGCAGAGATTCACCGAGTGGC
>JBNKVS010000101.1:0-17430 GCA_050299315.1 Polyangiaceae bacterium | reverse complement strand
GCAGGGCTGCTACTGGTACAGCGCGATCCCGGCCATGGACGACAAGCGACTGGCGTACTTGATGGGCCTGTTCGACCAGGTCGTGCGTGAGCAGTCGATCTTCGAGGATGTTTTCGGCACTATTTGAGGGGACGCTTCAGGCGGACGGCCCCAGCGCTTCTCCATTCATCGACAGCCCGATGAACTGGTAAATCCTTTCGATCGGAATGTGCTGCACGATGTTCGGCGCGTAGAAGGCCTCGGCAACCCGCTGCCCCTCGTCGATCAGGAAGTCGGCAGGGACCAGGAGCTTGTTGCCCTCTGGTTTGCCGGGCATGAACCCTTTGACCAGAGCCGTGAGCGCACGAGGGTGCACGAATGCCACCGCCACCGCGGCCAAAGAGGACTCGACTCCATAGGCACCCGCGACAGCGCCGTGCGGATCGGCCACGATCGGAAAGGGCATGGGGTGACGCTCGAGATGCTTCTTCATGCTTTTTTCCGGAGAGTGGAAGAACGCAAGTACGTCCAGGCCTCTCCGCTGGAATGCCTCACGGTGTTTGCTCAACTCGTGGACGCGCAGGTTGCACAGCGGACACGCCGCATAGCGATAAAAAGACACGAGGACCTTTCGACCTCGGTAATCCGAGAGCCGCCGCCGGCGCCCTTCGAGATCCGTCACGTCGAATTCGGGGGCGGCATCCCCCTGTGCCAAGCGAGAGTGTTCGCTCTTCATCTCATTCTACTCCGTTTACCTGTGTGGCGCCGGCCGCTGCGACTTCCGGTAGCAGTGGGACCATTGGCGCACTCAACTCTTGTTCCGAGTAGAATTGCCGATACCATTTTCTGTACTTGGGAATCGATCGATCGCCCCTCATATAGACGGGACGCGTCGGGTATTGCCGTTGTTCCCAGATTCGCGCCTCCTTCATGAAGTCGATGCGCGCATACCTTCGGAGGCAGAAGTTCATCAGGTTGGCCGAAGCTCCAAGCAGTTTGGGCTTCTTCGTGAGAAATAGGATGCGATACAGGCTGGTGGTTTCGTCGACCGGTGTCCCCAGGGAAAGTACGGTGTGTTCGATCAATCCGCGAGTTCGAAGGATGATCATTCCCGGACCAATGAAATCGGCGCTCACATCGAACAAGGTGTGCCACCTCTTGGTCCCGACCTTCATTTGGGCCGTCGCCCTCGCGAGCCGGCCGCGAGGCTCGAAGTCCCAGACCAGCGGCTCCAGCCGCCGATGGATGGTTACGAAGTGGGCCTCGTCGAGGAGATTCTCCTGTAGCTCAAGGACGTGGCCTCCCGTACGGTAGGTGAGCTCGCTGTATTTCACCCAGCTCGGCGAAGTCCATTCCTCGATCTCCGGGACATCGAAATCGGGATCTTGCCCGGCGGGGTCGTAGTACGTGTAGATGAGCCCGTTTCGCTCCAACGTGGGCCAACACGGCAGCCCGGTCCGGGGCGGAGAACCAACGCCCGGGACGTGCGTGCAACGCCCATCCCCGGAGAAGCGCCAGTGATGATAGGGGCACACGATTTCGTTGCCCCTGACTTTCCCTCCGTAGCCCAAATGCGCCCCGAGGTGAGGGCAGTAGGGCCCCACCAAGCGGGCACGCCCGTCCTTGCCGCGAAAGGCCACGATGTCTTGGCCGAAGTGCCGCAGCCGGCGAACTTGGCCACGCCGCAACTCGGCCGCCCGCAGCAGCACGTACCACCCCTTCGGATTCTGAGTCATCGGGTAGCGCCTGGAGCTCGGGCGCAGTATGTGTAGCGGGCGGATGTAACTATCGCTCATGAGAAACCTCCAGCTGCTGGGCGGCGGCCGCCAGAGCCAAAAGAGGAAAACAGTTTCGATACGCGTGGTACCGAATGTAGAAGTGCTGCGGGAATCCCGTACCTGTAAACGCTTCTTCCTGCCAGGAACCATCGACCGACTGGTGCCGAACCAGCCATTGTACACCACGGCGCGCAGCGGGGTCCGCGACCCCAACCGTCACCAACAGTCCCAACACGCCCCAGGCGGTCTGAGACGCGGTCGATGCACTGGCAACGAAGCGATCTTCATCGTAGCTCGTGCATGCCTCGCCCCATCCTCCGTCGTCGTTCTGCGCCGACCTCAGAAAGTTCACGCCGGCGCTCACGCTTGCGTCCCTTGCGGCCAGCCCGGCCTTGGTGAGCCCAGACAGAACCGCCCAGGTCCCGTACACGAAGTTCACACCCCAGCGCCCGTACCAGGATCCATCCTTTCGCTGGGTTCGGCGCAGGTAGCCAATGGCGCGAGCGACGCTGGCTTGGCAATCGGCACCCTGCGTGTCGGCGAGCACCTCCAACACGCGTCCGGTCACGTCGGGGGAGCTATTGTCGAGCATCGCGCCATGGTCGGCGAAGGGAATCGCATTCCACAGGCGCTGGTCGTTGTCCTTGTCGAACGCCCCCCAGCCCCCATCGGTGCACTGCATGGAGATCACCCAATTCAGCGCTCGGCGGAGGGCTGCCAGCTTTCTGCGTTCGCCCGCCTCACCGAGGTGTGTCGCCCGGAGCGCCAAAATGCATGCCGCCGTGTCATCACAATCCGGAAAGTACCGGTTGTTGTGCTCGAAGGACCATCCGCCGGGCGCGGCCCGACTCCCGAGCACCTCCCAGTCTCCGTAGTTGAGCACTTGCTTGCCAAGGAGCCAGTGTGACGCGACACGTACGGCTTCCCCGGCCCCCTCTCCCGCCTCGGACAGGCTTCGAACTACGAGCGCCGTGTCCCACACGGGTGACACGCAAGACTGCATTCGATAGCGCTTGGGCGACTCGAGCGCGAACCGCTCAATCGCCTCCCACCCGCGGACGCTCGACGGATCTTCCTCGGGGTAACCGAGCGCACGCAGAGCGAGCATCGAGAAGGCCTTGGCCGGATAGATTCCCCCCCAATCGCCTTCGTCATCTTGTCGCGACAGAACGTAGCGCTCCGCCACCCGAAGCGCGCGCTTCCGCAGGGGCACCCAGTTTCTTCGGGCCGCTCCGCGCAGCACCTTGTCGACGGCGCCAAAGAACCGCGACCATGCTCCCCCCGCCACGGGCAATGCGAGGTTCGGCCCCCCCTCGGCCCACAAGCTGTCGAGCGTGAGCTCGCCCTCATTGGCCTCCACGGGGTACACACTTTTTCGGTCGAGAATCACGCTGAGAGGAACGACACACGAGCGCGCCCACGAGCTCATCCGATAGATGCTGAGAGGAAAGCGGGGCGGGAGGCAGTTCAACCAAACCGGCATTGCCGGCAGCGCCTCGTGTGGCCACAGGCCCATCAACGCAAAGTAGATCCGGGTGAAGACTCTCACGCGAGCAAGCCCGCCAAGGCGCAGAATCGCCTTTCGCGCCTCCACGAGCGCCGGAGCAGCCTCGGACATGCCGAGCAGGCGCAGAGCGACGAAAGCCTCCACCGTCGTCGAAATCTCGGCCCCCTTGCCGTCTCCAATGCCCCATCCTCCGTCCGGGAGCTGCTCGGCCAGAAGCTCGTTGCGGCATTTCTCGTCGCGAACCTCGTCGCGCAAGCCGAACATTCTGCGCAGGAAAACGTACTCGCTGGTGAGCGTTGTGTTCGCCTCCAGCTCCATCCACCAGTAGCCCTGGGGCCGCTGCAGCGCTCCCAGCCACGAAACACTGCGACGCGCGGCTCGGCGCACCTCTTGTGTGTCTACGCCCTCCTCCCTGACAAGGACACTTCCCAAGGAATTCACGACACACCTCCCAGCGCCGAACCGAGTGCGGCAGACGAGTAGGTCGGCGACGGGAGCGCTCTCTCTTGGGCGCGGCGCCGCACCAACCGCACCTTTACCCCATGGCGAGAACGCAAGGTCAAGAGCGGCTCCACCTCGGTCACGTGCTCCGGGGCAACGACCGCACGGAACCTCTGTGCCACCATCGCCAGCACGGTCTGCCCTTGAAGCATGGCAAAACCTCGACCGATGCACGCTTGAGGCCCACCTCCAAAAGGAAAGTACGCAAAGCGCGGGGGACGCTCCCCGGTATCCAGGAAGCGCTCGGGGCGGAACTCCTCCGCGTGGTCCCACAGCTTCGAGTTCCTGTGTACGGTGTACATACAAAGCAAGACGTCGGCCCCCGAGGGAACGCGATAGCCGCCTATCGTGTCCTCCTCTTCCGCGCGCCGCGCCGTCATCCACCCCGGAGGATAGAGCCTCATCGCCTCTTCGAAGACGGCGCGCGCGAGCGGGAGCCGCTCGAGATCCTCCATTCGCGGCAGAGCCCCGTCGAGCACCGTGTCCACTTCCCGCTCGAGCCGCTCGGCGACATGCGGGTGCTCGGCGAGCAGCAAGATGCTCCACGCGAGAGCATGCGCCGTCGTTTCGTACCCGCCGAGCATGAAGGTCTTCACGTGGTCGCGCACCTCCTGATCCGCCATGCCCTCACCCGTCGCCTCGTCACGCGCCTGGAGCAGCAGGGACACCAGGTCTCCCGTGGCCTCCCCTTGCCTGCGGGCGACGATGACCTCCTCCAGGGCAGCATTCAAACGGCGCATGCGTCGATGCCAGCGCAGGTCCCGAAGCGTCGGAAGCACGGGGGGAAGCGGCAAAAGCGACGTCAGCCGCCACGTGAGATCTTCGTTCAGCCAGAGAAAGTCCCCATGAACGGCGTCGTGCAGTCGAGGGGTCAGCTCAACCCCGAAGAGCGCCCGAGCCGCGATTCTGAGGGATAGCTCCCCGGTTGCCTCGCCGGCATCTTGGGTCACCCCACCGTCGACCCCCGCCTCCCAGGAATCCAGCATGCGCACTGCCTCCTCGCGCATGATGCCGTGGTAGCGCCCCATTTGATCCGCACCGAAAACCGGCTTCAGCATCCGGCGCTGCCGGGCCCAAACGGCCCCATCGTTGGCGATCAGGCCGTTCTCTCCCAGCACCCGCTTTGCCAGGCTATTCATGTACGTATCGCGACTGTACCGCCCCGCCCGCGCTCGAAATACCTGGCTCACGTACTCCGGGTCATTGACGAAGATGACTGGCCTGGTACCGAGACGAAAGTGAATGACGTCGCCGTACTCTTCGATCAATCCCCGAAAGGCCCCGAGAACGTCGCGCCTCATTCCCACAAGGAGCCCAAGAGACTTTCGCCCCCGAGGTCCGGGGGGCAAGGGCGGTGTCGCAGTCATCGATCGAATCCCAACTCGTTCTGAATCATCATCAACAGCGCGCCCGTCTCGTCCGGCACGAGCCGCTGCGTTCCCCGCGCCAATCCGCCTCCCAACACGGCGCTATCCAACTCACACTCGAAGTCGATATCTCCTGCGCCCGAAACGATCATGGGGCGAGCAGCCTGGTACTTGATCCGCACCACCGCATCTCCGTCCTCGATGCCGTAGTCTCCAACGGATCCGACTACGCCGGGGGCCGCCATTTGCCCCGCAAAGTCGCCTCCCAGCTCGAACCCGTTCGGATCGAGCACCGTCAAGAGCCATCCGGCGTCCTGCACGACGAGCGGCTCGGCCAGATTCTCCCCGTTCACCGCCGTCGCTCGATACGCCACCGTCGGCTGAACGACGAACGGGACGAGCAGCAACCGCCCCGCATTCTCCGCAGCCGCGACATCGGCCCCGAACGCGCGAGCGAAGTGGCGCGCGGCCTCCTCCTGTCGCTCAGCAACCTCCTCTGGCGTCAGTCCCATCGCGTCGACGTACACTGCATCTACCGATGGCGGAGCATCCCCTGCATTGGGAGGTGTGTAGGCCCCATCGGCGACGAACGAGATGGACTCGACGCTCATCTCCGACAGGTGGGGCGGCGCTGCCTCGCCATCTTCCCCGCTGCACCCCAAAACCCCCAAAGCGATCGCAAAACACAAAACCCACTTCATGGAACTATTCCTCACTACTTTTCAGACCGCCTGAGCGGCATCGAAGACTTCAACTTCCCGGCTCTCCGAACCCTGGCCCTTCGACTCTGGGTAGCGGGACCAGCCCCGGTCGTACAGACGCGAGCTTGCATGCGAAAGCCGCGTAAGGTCGTCCGACAGGTAAAGACTGTCCAGACTCTTCTGCCGCATGGACCGCCGAGCCAACTGTCGCACCACGGGCAGGAGCGCCGCTGCCGAGCGCGGAGAGACCCCCAACATGGAGACCTGCAACAGAGAAAACGCCAGGTTCCCTCCGCCACTATCCAGCAGCCGCACGGGAACGCCGATCGTTTCGCTGCGATTGGTGACCTCATGCCACCACCACGGGGGCACGTAGAGAATGTCCCCCGGCACCAGCTGCGCCGCGAGCTTGGGCACGTAGCGGTAGAGCGGATACTTGGCATCCACTTCTTCTTCCCGGTCGGAAAGCACGGGGCTATTGACGTACACCGCCAAGCCGTTCCTGCCGATCTGCGGGTACATCCACATGGAGTGCTGCGGAGCCACCAGCAGCCAGTCTTTGCGACCATGTACATTGCAGAAGACATTCCCGCTGGAAGCGCAGTGATAAGGGCTTCCGTTCTTCTCGGTCCCTAGAAACATCTCCGCCCGAATCACCGTCTTGCCGAAAAGCTTCTGCAGCCGCAGCACGTCGAGCTCTCGAAGCAGCTCTGGATGAGCCTCGAACAATGAAGACGAAGCCATGAGATAGCGCGGCTTGCCCGTGCTCTGCCGAACGGATTCGATGAGCTCCGAAACCTTCATGTCCTCCACGGGCTTGCCCTCTACGGCCTGGCTCGCGACGGGGACGACGGTATCTGCAAACCGCTTGCGAAAGCTGTCAAAGCTCCACCCGTCAACGGCAGCTGAGCCGGCCAGCGCGCCTTGGATGACGACCGGACGATTGCTATAGATCTTCTGAAACAGCCGCGGCGTAAGATCAGAAAAGTGCACTCGCGGCACCGGAAGCACGGGTGCCACGCCGTATGGCCGCGAGTACCGCATGAGCCGCTCCTGGAGCCAGCGCTCGAAGCCCTGACCTGGCTCACTCGAGCGGGAGAAGTAGCGGGCGTGCCACAACGCCGCATACCCCAACGCGAGCTCGCGCGGGCGAAAGGGAGCCATCTGCGCATGTGGGCGAACAGACTGAGTCAAACCGAGGTTCATTGAACTATCCTTGTTCCGATTTCTTGGATCATCCCCTGCAACACTTACGCAGCGGTGCTGCGCGCAGGAGGACTGCAGTACGTGGCGAAGAAGGCTTCGAGCCCGTCTCGCGCGGCGGTGACTCTCACCGCCTCATTCATGATGTTCGCCACTAGCTCCCGCGAGATCTTCGGGGTCCGGTGCGGCACGAGAGTATCCGCGCCTCGCTCGACCTCGTCCAGACTGCCAAAGGCGAATGCCAGTGGCACGGCGCAGAAGAGCCGAACGGCTGCCCCTTCCCGCGCGGGCCACAACGAAGCGTATTCGACCGCGTGGCGAAGGTGTCTGCGGGCACGCCAGCACAAGTCTGTAATCACCGCCAAGCCCGACGCCCGCTCCTCCGCCGACAAGAGAGCCTCCAGTCGCAGCCCCCGGGCGTTGGCAAGACTGAGGGGAAGAAAGCAGACTCCGCCCTCGTAGTCACTGGCCACGTCCTTGACGATGTTGGTGATCTGAAGACCGATTCCGAAGTGGACGGAGGAGCTGCGCAAACGGGCCCGCGTCTGCGAGTCAAGCCCGGGAACCTCTAGCAAGAAGAGCTCGGTCAGGAGCTTTCCCACGGTACCGGCAACGTAGAAGCAGTACCTCTCGAGCTCCGCCTCGTCCACGATTCGCAGCGCTCCCTCGATGTCGAAACGCGCACTAAATTCCCGCATGCCGGCGGACATCACCGAGACCGGCCCGCGAATGGCCCGCTTCGCGGCTGGAGCCAACGCGCGAAACACCGTCCAAACATGCTCGGAGTCCACGCATAGCGCGTGCTCTACGGGCTCCGCCTCGCCCACACGAGCGCGACGACTGAGCTCGACGAACTCCTCCACACTGTAAGCGTCATCCAACAAGCAACGGTCGAATGCATCGAACAACGACTCTCTCGTATCACAGGAGATCACCCGGTCGTCTTCGATCGTGTCGACGATTCGACAGAGCAAGTACGCAGCGCACGTGGCCCGACGCAGTTCGCTCGGGAGTTGCGAAATGGAGAGAGCAAAGGTTCTCGAAACCTTCGGCAGAACAGCGAGGCAAAACGCCTCAGACGCTTCAAGAGTCATGTTCAATCAACTTTCTTGGTTGCCGGTAGGCACCCCGCGATGGGACCTCGAACAATCCAGACTTCAAGGCACGAGCAGGACGGCGAGGGAGAATTCCGCGCTGCGACCGTCGACATCTTCGATGTCGCCCGAAAGCGTGGCCTCGAGACCGTCCACCGGGATCGGGGGACGAGTGTGCATGGCGAGGGCCACCGAGCTCACGACCGCATCGTCGCCCTCTGTGCAAGCGACTCGAAAGGCGCTCGCGCTGAGCTCGGCAATGTCTTGCCCGTCGACCGCCAGGTTCAGCCGCAGCTGCAGGGGATGAGCCTCTCCTCTCGCCAAGCCGCGGGTTTCGACGTTCAAGGGCAGAGCCGGGCCTGCCTGGGCGGCGTATTGAAGCGCAATTTCCGCCCCGTTCGAGAAGGCGACGAACTCGCCCTGCGAGCTGCGTCCAGCCCGGAGTGCGGGGGCTTCCTCCCCCACGCAGTCCGGCTGCGGCTCGTCTTGGCTTTCGCCGCCGCCGCACGCGAGCAGTAACGCAAGACTCACGGTTCCAACCGTCGACAATCCGAAACTCGGCAACCCCATACTCACAGGATGACACCCCTGTGCGCGGCCCAACCATTCTTGGGTTCGAACCGCGCTCAACGTCCACTCGTCCATGCAACACTCGTATCGGACGCAGCCAATGTGCGTGCCCCTCCAAGTTCGAGCTGTATATGGCCGTCCCGTTTGAACCGGTCAAGCGCAAAGCCATGACCGCACATAGCGAATACTGACACTTGTTTCGCCCTTTAGAAGCGCGCCAAATCGATGACGCTCCGCACCGCGAAGTTGCGCAAACACGCCACTGACGGAGGCCAACCTCCGCGCCTTTCTCACCCCTACCAAGGGTTCACTAACCCGTTACCACCACACGCGCCGATCGCTTGCGCCAAAGCGAGCACCGAGACCTTCTTCGACGAAGATTGTTCTCGACTCGAACATCGCCGTGGTTCGATACCGCTCATCACAGAGGCGAAGCCGTCACGTACTTGCTTCACAGACGAAGTAGTCATTGGAGCAAAACGAAGTTGCTGGACAGGAACATCTGGCGAGCTACGGTGGCGCGGAAGGAGTCGGGGGAAGCCTTCCGCATCCCACCCTTACCGAGCTAGACGCTCGGCGGGCCCCGCCCGAAGCGCTCACCGAGCGGGCGGCTCCAAGGCAAGAGAGAAGAGAGATGCATTCAGCACAGCCCAACGGGCAAACCCAAAGTCGGGGCAAGAACCTTCCTGGCGTGAGCGGACTGAGCGTGTACCTCCCCAAGCTACGGGTGCCGCTCGATGCTTGGTGCGAATGGACGGCAAGCTCGCCGGATAAGGTACAGAACGTCATTGGCCGGAGCTTTCGCGTGCCTGCCGACCACGAGAACGTTTACACCATGGCCGCCAACGCGGCACTTCGTTTGATCCGGCAGTATTCGGTCGATCCCGCTCGAGTCGGTTGGCTGGGGCTTGGAACGGAGTCGAGCACGGACAACGCGGTGGGAAGCGTTATCGTGAGAGGAATGGTCGACCGCGCGCTGGAAATGCACGGCCTTCCCCGTCTCTCACGCCAAGTCGAGGTTCCTGAGTTCAAGCACGCCTGCCTGGGCGGCATCTACGCGCTCAAGGGAGCGCTCCGCTACGTGGCCGCCGACGGGCAAGGGCAATGTGCAATCGTGGTCTGTGCCGACGTGGCGGAGTACCCGCGGGGAAGCAGCGGAGAGCCCACCCAAGGAGCCGGCGCAGTCGCGGCCCTGGTCGAACAGCGGCCAACACTATTCGAAGTCGACTTGTCTCGTGGAGGCATTGCTTCGGCCTACCGCGGACCGGACTTTCGCAAACCCAGTGCACGACACGACCACGCGAGCTACGCGGCCGGCACCTCCAGGAGGAGCGACTTCCCGGTATTCAGCGGGAAGTACTCCACTGCGGCCTACATCGACGAGGTCGCACACGCCCTGCGCCATCTTGCCGCTCGCTCGGCCCAGAGTGTTCTCGCCGCTCTGGAAGAGGCCGAAGCCGTGTTCCTACATCGCCCGTATCACCTGATGCCCCTGCAGGCACTCAGCTTCCTCTTGACGAGGGGTCTCGTCGAGTCGCGGCCCGGCGATGATCACCTGCGGGCACTGTGCGAAGAGAGCGGCGTACGCGAGGAGGACCTAGCTCGCGAAGCGAACGCCTCACCCGACCTGTATGCGCGGCTTGGCGATGATTCGACCTCCGCATTCAACCCCTATCCAGCGACGAGCAAAGTAGCCAGTGCACTCCGCCGCTCGAAGAGCTTCGAGCGCTACGTGCGGCGGAAGGCGAGCTGGGGCAGCGACGCGCTGATGGATTTGGGCAACCTCTACAGCGCCTCGTTGCCGGCGTGGCTGGCCGCGGGCTTCTTTCAAGCGGCGCAGACTCCGGACTACGATTGGACCGGTCGGCAGCTGCTCGCGATCGGTTACGGCAGCGGCGACGCCGCCGAGGCCCTGCCACTGTGCCCCGTTCCCGGCTGGCGCAATGCCGCGACTCGGATTGGCTTCGACGCGGCACTGCGCGGCGCCGTGGACCTCAGTCGCGGCCAATACGAAGCTTGGCACGATCACCGAGACACCACGGACATTCGCGTTCATCCCGAAGACGAGTTCGTCATTTCACGGATTGGCGATCGATACGAAGAGGCCTTTCAGGACTTGGGAGTGGAGTACTACGACTTCGTCTGCGCTTGACCGCGTCTGCTTTTAGGACATCTGCTGACTCATGACTCCTACGATTGTCGGAACCGGGGCATTTCTCCCCGAAACACGCACCACGAACGAGGCTCTCGTAGCCCGCGGACTGGACACTTCGCACGACTGGATCGTCTCGCACACGGGGATCCACGCACGCAGCATGGCAGATGCCAAGCAAGCAACTTCTGATCTGGCCGTGGGAGCAGCCAAGCGGGCCCTCGAAGACGCCGGCATCGCGGCCAGCGAGCTAGGCTACATCCTCTGCGCCACCTCGACCCCCGATCACCTCTTGCCTCCGACGGCGAACCTCGTGCAAAGCCGGCTGGGAGCGACGTGTGGTGGGGTCGACCTGAACGGTGGTTGCAGTGGCTTCGTACACGCACTCGCCACCGGCTACGCGCTCGCCGGACAGAGTCCGGATCGCCCGATCTTGGTCGTCGGGGCCGATACCTATTCCCGCATCGTGGATCCCGAAGATCGGAGGACGGCTGTCTTCTTCGGGGACGGGGCCGGGGCCGCCGTGGTCGCACCGCGGGAAGGAACCAATCAACTCTTGGCGGTCGTAAGCGGTTCGGACGGCTCGCTCGGAGAGCTCATCGTGGTTCCCGAAGGAGGCTCTCGCCTCCCAGGTCACGGGAAGGGCAACGCGCAACGCTTTCTCCAGATGGACGGACGGCGCGTTTGGAATTTTGCCGTCGAACGGGTCCCCGAGCTCATCCGGGCAGTGGCCGACCGAGCGAGCGTATCCCTTTCGGAGGTCGACCTCATCATCCCCCACCAAGCCAACGCAAAGATGCTGCACGCAATCGCGGAGCGCCTGAACGTTCCCTCGTCCAAGCTGCTCTGCACGGTGAAAGACAAGGGGAATACCGCGGCCGCCTCCACCGCGATTGCTCTGCATGAGGCCGCGCGCTCCGGCGCACTGAAGCCCGGCAGCACCGTCATCATGGCGGGGTTCGGCGCGGGTCTTTCCTGGTGCGGGCTGTGCCTGCGGTGGCAGCCCACCGGCGGCTGAAACCGGGCCCGTCACGACAATTCACGCGAGCGTTCTCGTTGCTAATACCGGGGGCACCGGGGCCGCGGCGACGCTCGCCCACCATCACTCCAATCCATTCGACGCGCGACTATGCTTTCAACTAGAACAATCATCGTTTCATCACTCGCCCTATTGCTTTCAGCGTTTGGGACGGCCTGCTCGGACGACTCGAAGGGCGGTTCGACTCCCTCGGAAACCCCCGAATCGCGGAAGTGGATGCAGGTGGCAACAGCGCCCGACCAGGCGATGTTGTCCGTTCACGGTTCGTCCTCCAGTGATGTCTGGATTGTGGGAGCAGACGCTGGAGAAGGGCCATTGGTGTTGCACTGGAATGGCTCCGAGTGGCGCCACATGGACACGGGAACGTCCGGTGACCTGTGGTGGGTCTACACCTTGCCCAACGGCCAAGTTCTCATGGCCGGAGAAAGTGCCACCGTGTTGAGCTACGAGAACGGCGAGTTCCGTCGCCTGCCTACCCGAGGCCTGGGCAAACAGCTGATCTTCGGATTGTGGGCAACCTCCGCTGATGACATCTACGCGGTGGGATCCGAGCAGGGGCGAAATGGCTTCATGTGGCACTTCGACGGCGAACAATGGTCGGACGTTTCGCTGCCCAGCGACATGCCGCTCGACGAGAACAACGACAACCCCGGGTTGTTCAAGGTGTGGGGCGCAACGGAGTCCGATGTCTGGGTCGTGGGAGATCGAGGGACCGTGTTGCGAGGGAACGCGAAAGACGGATTCTCACTGGTGGAATCCCCCTCCGACGACCGACTGTTCACGGTTCATGGCACGGACGGAGAAGTGTCCATCGTCGGCGGCAGCAGCGGCGCAGTACAGCTCGAGCTCGATTCTGACCAGAAGCTGGTCAGCTCGGGCCCGGCGGGCGGCAGCTTGCTCCAGGGCGTGGTCTTTGGCCCGGACGGCACGCAGTGGGCAACCGGTCTCGGCGGAGCCGTCTACCGCAGGGCTTCCGGTCAAGGCGATTGGGAGTTGGTCGACACGGGGATCAGCACGCAGACGCTGCATGCGGTCTGGGTTTCCCCCGAGGGCGACGTGTGGACCGTCGGCGGCAACGCTCTCTCCCCAGCGCTTGACCAGGGCGTGGCCATCCATTCGGGCTCTGCGGTCTCTCCGGAAGAGTGGGTAACGGTGCCGCTACAGCCGAGCACGGAGTGCCCCCGAGAAGCCATTGACCCCGCCCCGGAGGGCTCGATCGCCAGGCGCTGGAACGAGCAGATGCTCAATGCGATTCGCCGTGACACCCCAGCACCTACCGTGCACGCTCGCAATCTCTTCCACACGTCTGTTGCCCTGTGGGACGCGTGGGCAGCCTATGACGAGAGCGCTCGCGGCTACATTTCGAATGAGCAGGCGGTTTCGTCAGATATTGCCGACGACCGGGACGTCGCCCTGTCCTATGCGGCGCATCGCGTGCTCTCCGCTCGATACCGGAACGCGGTGGGTGGGGCGGTTGACATCGCGTGCTTCGACGCGTTCATGGGCGTCTTGGGCTTGGATCCAAGCGAAGCGTCCGTCGAAGGAGAAGGGCCGGCTGCGCTCGGCAACCGAATTGGCCAGGCCGTCCTCGATGCGTACAGCAATGACGGGTCGAACGAAGAGAACGGCTACGCGGACCCAGACCGATACGCCTCCCCGGCGCCGCTGCTGGTCGTCGACCTGCCCGGCACTCGCACCACGGATCCGCTGCAGTGGCAGCAACTCGAGCTTGCCGAGGCTATCACGCAGAACGGAATCGTAGAAGGTTCGGGCGTGCGCAACTACGTGGGTGCTCACTGGCGAAACGTGACGCCCTTTGCCCTCGAGAGGCCGGCTCCCAACGAGCCCTACCTCGACATCGGCAATCCGCCGGTCGCGGTGAACCAGCAGCTCGTCGAGGAAGCCGTCCGCGTCATCGAGAAGACGGCGGAACTCGTCATCTCCGACGGCGCGCTCATGGACATCTCTCCCGGAGGCTACGGCAACAACAGCCTCGGAACGAACGACGGTCAGGGGCACCCGATGAACCCCGTGACGGGTCAACCGTACGAGCCGGAAATGGTCCTACGAGGCGACTTCACCCGGGTGCTCGCGGAGTTTTGGGCGGATGGTCCGAGGTCGGAGACTCCCCCCGGACATTGGAACACCCTTGCCAACGCGGTTGCTGCCAACCCCCTCTTCGAGCGGCGGCTGCAAGGGCAAGGAGAACCGCTGGACCCGCTCGCGTGGGACGTGCGCATGTATCTCGCACTCAACGGTGCCGTGCACGACGCGGCGATCGCAGCCTGGGAGCTCAAACGCACCTACACCAGCGCGCGCCCGATCACGCTGATCCGATACTTCGCTCAATTGGGCCAAAGCACCGACCAGACCTTGCCCTCCTACAACGAAAACGGCCTTCCGCTGAAGCCGGGCCTGATCGAACTGATCACAGAGGAAAGCTCGGCTCCAGGGCAGCGGCACGCTCAACTCGCTCGATACGTGGGAGAGGTCGCGATCTGGTCTTGGCGCGGCGAACCGGGGGATCCGAAAAACGAGATCGGCGGAATTGGCTGGGTTCGGGCGAAGGACTTTCGCCCGTATCAGCGAAGCTTCTTCGTGACGCCGGCATTTCCAGGCTACGTCTCCGGGCACAGCACCTTCAGCCGAGCGGCAGCGGTGGTCATGCACCAGCTCACGGGAAGCGAATACTTCCCCGGCGGCCTGGGAACATACAACGTCGAGAGCGGCTACCTGTTCTTCGAATACGGGCCGTCGAAGCCGCTCGCCCTGCAATGGGGCACCTACTACGACGCCTCGGATCAAGCGGGCCAATCTCGCCTGTGGGGCGGAATTCACATCCAGCGAGACGACTTCGACGGTCGCATCATCGGACAGCGCGTAGGCGAGCTGGCCTTCGCGAAGGCGCTCGAATACATCGCTCCCCCCGGCAACTGAACGGGACCCAGCGGCCGGAGCCGGAGCGAAAGTGAGTCACGCGTACGGCAAAGTGATCTTGCTCGGCGAGCATGCCGTTGTTCACGGAACAGCGGCGCTCGCCGTCGGGATCCGTCGGGGTGTCAGCGCCCGCTGCGCCCCCGCAGACCGCGACGAAATCGTGGTCGACGGCACCAAGCTCCCGCCCGGTCACCTCCTGCTAGAAGCCCTTGGAGCGCTGCGCGAAGCGCTCGGAGCCCCCCCCTGCGCACTGCACCTCGAATCGAGCCTTCCGCCAGAGGCGGGGCTGGGCTCTTCTGCCGCGATGGCCGTGGCGTCGGCGCGGGCCTTGCTCGCCAGCGGTCACGGCCTCGGCGGCACGGAAGAGGCGGTGTTCGAAGCCGCCCAAGCCTGGGAACGGATCTTCCACGGCACGCCTTCCGGCATTGACGTTGCTGCCGCACAGTCGGGGGGCGCGATTCGCTTCGTTCGCGGTGCCGCCCCACGCGCGATCCAGTTTGCCCGACCCCTGCGACTCGTCGTTGCCCGGGCGGGGCCGCCAGCAAGCACGAAAGCGATGATCGAACGCGTGGCCTCTCACCGGCAGCGAAACCCACATCGCTTTCACCGGACCCTCGAGGCAATCGGCAACCTGGTGGACGAAGGCACGACGCATCTCGAGCAGGACCAGCTCGCAGCGGTAGGCGAACGGATGAACGAAAATCACCGACTGCTCGGCAGCTGGGATCTCTCGACCCCCGACATTGAACGGGCCTGCCACACCGCGCGGTCCGCGGGGGCCTTGGGCGCCAAGGTCACCGGCGCGGGCGGAGGCGGATGCGTGGGCGCACTGGCCGAAGGGGACGAGGACCAAGCGCGAATTCTCGAGGCACTCTTGCGGCTCGGGATTCCCGCCTTCTGTACGACGGTCGAACCCCCAAGCAATCGACAGATTCACTCAGGCGGACGCGAATGAACCAATTCCCCCCCTCCGCCCACGGAGACACGGCAGCGCTCACGGGTAGTGCCGAGAGCTGCGCCAACATTGCCCTCGCCAAGTATTGGGGCAAGTCCGAAAAGGGCGACAACCTCACGGCAGTGCCGAGCCTGTCGCTCTCGCTCGACGCCCTGCGCACACGGACGGAAGTCACCTTTTCTGCCCATCTAGATGCCGACCAGGCGTGGGTGGGGGGCGAGCTCGTCACCGGTCGCCCCCTGGAGCGCATCACCCAGCTCATGGACCGAGTGCGACAACTGGCCGATGTTCGCCAGTACGCGAGGGTGGATAGCTACAACAACTTTCCCACCGCGGCTGGACTGGCCTCGAGTGCGAGCGGCTTCGCCGCTCTTGCGATGGCTGCCGCTCGAGCAGCCAACCTTTCGCTGAGCCGAGAGCGCCTGTCCTCGCTTGCGAGGAGAAGCTCCGCATCGGCGGGGCGCAGTCTTTTCGGAGGTTTCTCCGTTCTCGAGGCCGAAGCCGACGAGAGCCATGCCCTTGCCTCCCCGAGCCACTGGGACGTGGCCATGGTCGTGGCCATCGTGCAAGGTGGGCCCAAGCCGATCAGCTCAACCCGTGGAATGCTGCGCACCCAGGAGAGCTGTCCTTACTATTCGACTTGGACGACGGCCGCGCGCTCCGCGTTCGAGTCGATCCGCGTGGGAGTGCTCACTCGGGACTTCGATCGTGTTGCCGATGGCATGGAACACTCCACGAGGCTCATGCACGCCACGATGATGACCACGTTGCCCCCCGTCCTGTACCTGAGGGGTGCGACCGTAGAGTTGATGCACGAGATTGCCGCCCGACGTGCGGCGGGAGAGCCTGTCGCCTACACGATGGACGCCGGTCCCAACGTCAAAGTACTCACGCTAGGACCGAACGCCGAGGCAACCGCACGCTGGCTCGCAAGTGCCCCGGGCGTTCGACAAGTGATCGTGTGCCGTCCGGGCCCCGAAACGAGCGGCCTCATCCAGAAAGGCCCGCTCGCCAGCGCCCCGCGCGAGGACGGGGTCGAACTGCTCCCCTTCGTGCCCCCCGACGGCGCCCCCCAGATGACCCAGGCAACCCCAATAACGGTGGCAACCCGAATAACGGTGGCCCCTTGAGGGCCCGAGCGCCTGGCAAGGTCGTACTGTCCGGTGCGTACAGCGTTCTTCGGGGGGCGCCGGCCATCGTGACGGCGGTCGATCGGTACGTCGAAGCCGACGACGGGGAGCCCGAGACTAGGGATTCCAAAGCGATCCAGCGCCAGCATCCTCGGACTCCCGACGCAGAGTTGACATATCGCTCCTTCCACGAACCCAGTGCGTGCGGTCCGGGCGGATTCTGGCCAACTTGGTGACCGTAGCCCGTGGGGAGTAGCTGTTGCTCGCGGCTTTCGCCGTGCGCCAGTACCTCAGTCCGAGGCTTAGCTCCGTTTCCTCGGGCAATGGGACAAGCTGATCGTCCCTTTCACCGTCGATGGTCGACTCGACATCGACTTTGCCGCGGCTCGAGACCTGGCCCCACGCCAGGCTCGGCGAGCTGTTGCCCCACCTGTGGGCAATCGGCGGCGAGTCCGACGAGCAGACCGCCCAGTAGCCCTCCACAGCTCAGCTCGCACGCGTCCTCCATCGCACTCGA